>CAVWZM010000046.1:0-19887 GCA_963759425.1 uncultured Alphaproteobacteria bacterium | reverse complement strand
TTTTCGTCACCGAGCATCATGAGGATGCCATGATACTGGCAGGCACCAACCAAGCCGGCTCCGGCAATCAGCCGTAAACCATGCGTCAGATCAACGACGGGAACACGCCAGTCTAGAGGGCTAGGAAGCATCCAAGCTCGGAGCTCGCAAATACGCGACAAACAATGTCTCGGGGCCGAGATCACATGGCGGATGGCCCCGACTTCTAAACAATTCATCTCGCCCTTGCCGGAAACGCCGGGCTCGTTCGCGTGCCTCCGCCAAGCTAAACGAGTGCGTCGGGCCGAGGCCCATCTCGTGGGCTTTGCCCTGCATCATGTATCGCAGGACCCAGGAGGACGATCCCATTGTGACCAACCCGCAGCCCGAGGCCGGCGCCGTCTCCGTAAAGCCCTGGCTTTCGCGCTTTGATCAGTGCGGCAACCCGCACTGGAGGACAGCTTATTCATTTCTCGGGCCATCTCTCTGCGCGCACCTATATGCTTAGAGGTCGAGACTGGCCTGAATAAAAACCAACGTCCCTTCCCACAAACCAAATCGCGATGCATGCATGCGCATGCACATACAAGTGTCTCTAGTGACAAAACCGGCCGAATTCTGCTATTTTCGGAACATCGATGCAGCGCAAGCAGTTGCGGCGGATGGGGTGGGATTCGAACCCACGGTACGCTTGCACGCACGGCGGTTTTCAAGACCGCTGCCTTCAACCGCTCGGCCACCCATCCGGTGAGCCGAAACTAGGCGGTCCACGCGATTGCCTCAAGCATTGACGAAACCTCCCGTAATCGTTTTGGTGAAAGCGACATACGATCGACCGGGAGAGCTACCGCCCTATGGATTTGAAGAAGACCACCGCGATCGCGGCCGCCCTCCTGTTGCCTGCCTTGACCGCCAAGGCCCAACCAGCGCCTGACACCGCCAGTATCTGGACATTGCAGGACGAGAACGCCTCGATCTCGGCTGGAACACCGACCGATCGCTTTTACACCAATGGTCTGCGGCTGGGCTGGACCTCGCCAACCGGCACTGTCCCGAACTTCCTGGTCGACCTCGGCCATACCCTGTGGGGTGCCGGCCAGCAGCAAATCGCGTTCGATCTGTCACAGCAGATATACACACCCGCCGATACGCAAGCGGCCATTCCCAGTCCGTATGATCGCCCGTATGCGGGCCTGCTGCTGGGAAATTTCTCGCTGCTGAGCGACACCGCCAATTCCAGAAGCGTGCTGACCCTCAGCCTGGGTCTGGTTGGTCCCGGCGCCGGCGGCGAAAACCTGCAGAACGGATTCCATAACCTCATCGGCCAGCCACAGGTCAATGGCTGGAGCTACCAGATCCCGAACACTCCGGCGATCGAGCTGTTGCACGAGCGCACCTGGCGCCTGCCAATCGGAACCGTGGCGGGCCTGGAAACCGACGCTCTGCCATCCCTGACGGTCGGGCTGGGTGACGTGCGTGACTACGTTCAGACCGGCATAACCTTTCGCATCGGGCAAGGCCTCGATTCCGACTTCGGCGTGCCACGCGTGCGCCCCGGCCTAAGCGGAGGCGACGCCTACACGCCGACCCGACCGTTCGCCTGGTATTTCTTCGGCGGCGCGGACGGTCAGGCGGTGGCTTACGACCTGCTGCTGGAGTCGAACCCGTTCCGCTCCGGCCCGCATGTATCCGCAATCTGGGACGTGGGCGAGTTGCAGACCGGCTTCGCTGTCATGGCCTACGGAATGCGCCTGACGGTGGCGTATGTCGTCCAGACACAGGAGTTCCAAGGTCAGACCGGAGGCTTGCACCAGTTCGGGGTCAGCCTCCGTCTCGTTCCGTTTCTAACGTTTTGTCGATCCTCACCGAAAATTTATTCGCCCGCCAGGCGCGCCGGCATGAGCGGGGCGGCGAGGCGGATAACACTGAGGAAAATCGTTCGTGCGGTCGATCGCCATACCGCAGCACGACAGCGGCTCGGCGTCGGTGCCGAGATCTCATTGGTGAGGCCGACGAACTTGGCGCTCAACTCGGCTTCGGTGAGGAAGTTGGATGGCTCGCCCTTCGGCACCACACTTTCTCGAATGTCTGTTGCCGCGCCCGGATGGTCATCTTGCCGGACATATTGGCGGGGAACTCGGCCTCGATTTCGGCGTCGAACTCGCAGGTCACCTTCGGCAACGCGAGCGGATCGCGGCGTCGTTCAGCCTTGTAGCTGTCCCAGCCCATCGCGCCGGTCGCCAGCGCGGCGGAGATCACGAACGGGCCGCTGAACTGACCATCGACGACGTTCAGCGGATTGGCTTTCTTGTCCGCCGGCCGCCGATCAGCAGCATGCCCGCCTTTGGCAATTCCGAGACGGATCGATCGTGATGTCTGACGGGTTCAGATCGTTCGCCGCGCGCATCGCCAGCGCCGCGTCGATGCCGGCGTGGCCTAGCGGCACGACGGGAGGATTCACCGCGGTGTTCATCAGTTCGAACTCCTTGCCGAGGTCCTGCACCGCGCGTTCGGGCTTCGGTTCGGGGCGTAGGCCCGGATGAAACCGTGCTTGCCTTCGAGCGCTTCGGCCGGCCCCTTGAAGCCCTCGCGCACCAGGGTCGCGGCCATCAGGCCGTTGAGCGGCGGCCCACCGACCTGGGAGCGTTTGGTCCATGCGCCGTTGGCGAGGAATTGCATGCTGCCGGCGCACTGCGACGGCCCGTGCCCATCGCGCGGCCACGTCGTCGGCGGACAGGCCGAACACGCGAGCGGCCGCCGCCGCCGCGCCGAATGCGCCGCAGGTGGCGGTGGGATGGAAGCTGCGGTCGGAGGGCTCGCCCGCGGGCAGCGCGAGCGCGACGCGGCAGGCGGCCTCATAGCCCGCGACGATGCCGACGAGCACCTCGGCGCCGGCGCCCCCCCCATTTCGCCGGCGGCGAGGGCCGCGGGTATCGCGGGCGCGCCGGGTGCACGATCCCGCCGCGTGCGTGTCATCGAAGTCGAGCGGATGGGCCACGCCCGTTCAGGAAGGCCGCCCCGCCGGGCCTGTACCGCGCCGCATCGCCGAACACCCCGGCATTGCTGGTCGCCATTCCGATCGCGCGAGCTCGCGACACGAACGACGGGGGACTCCCGCATCGTGCCGCGCCTGCACGATGTCGCCGACCAGATCGAGCACCAGGTACCGCGCGCGCGCCACCACCTCGGGGGCAACGCCGCGAGGCGAATGCCGGCGGTGAAGGCGGACAGAGTGGCGGTAACGCCCATGTTGAGGTTCCTCCTGGTCCTTGGCGGTATCCTGCCGGAAAGTCGGGCCAAGGCCAAGTTCCGCCGCGGTCGTCCAGTTCGATCTGAGTAACTTTAACGATAAAGTAATGAATAGTATTATATCATGCGGGGAAGTTGAGTGACAGGATTGTCGGCCATGGCTAAACGGGTGGAGTCGAGAACTGACGGCAGCGGCACGCTGGACGCCGACGCTCCTGCGACGGCGATCGCCGATCCGGTGTTGGTCGATAAGCCGGAGCAAGAACCCCCGGCGACGAGCACGATCGGCGATGCGGCATGATCCCGCCGCGATCCGCCCGATTTGTTCGAGTCCGGCGAATATCCCTACAAGAGCACGATGCGTAGACGCGCCGTACGAGGCGCACATGCTGGAACTCCAGCGCGAACTGCTGAAGGCGCAACGCTTGATCGAGGAAACCGGCCAGCGCATCGTCGTGCTGTTCGAGGGCCGCGACGCCGCCGGCAAGGGCGGCACGATCAAGCGGTTTACCGAGCACATGAACCCGCGCACCGCCCGCGTCGTGGCGCTGCAAAAACTGACCGAGCGCGAGCGAACGCAATGGTATTTTCAGCGCTATATCGCCCATCTGCCGTCCGCCGGAGAAATCGTGCTGTTCGATCGCTCGTCGTGCGGCCGGCCGCGTGGAACGGGTCATGGGATTCTGCCGGCCCAGTGAATATCTGGAGTTCATGCGCCAGTGCCCGGAAGTCGAGCGGATGTTCGTCCGTTCCGGTGTCAAACTGATAAAATTCTGGTTCTCGGTCAGCCGCGACGTGCAGCGTGGGCGCTTCTCCGACGCGTGAGGTCGATCCGTTAAAGCAATGGAAGCTGTAGCCATCGATCGTGCCTCGCTCGATAAATGGGACGACCTATGCCGAGGCCAAGGAGGCGATGTTCTTCTACACCGACACCGCCGACGCGCCGTGGACGATCGTCAAGTCGGACGACAAGAAGCGGGCGCGGCTGAACGCGATGCAGCATTTGCTGGCGCAGTTGCCGTATGACGGCAAGGACCGGAGCATCGTGACCGGCCCGGACCCGCTGATCGTCGGCGCCAGCGCGCATGTGATCGGCGCGGATCCAAGGACTGTTCAAAGGGCGGTTCACCCGGCCCTGCGCCGGGGCCGCGAGTTTGCTACAGGGTGAACCGGAGTAGCGGTGGAGTCGCTGTCCGAGGTGGATCCCGGACACTGGTCGCTCAAGCGGAATTTCCGGCCGCGGCGATCGCGTCCTCGACGTCCCGCAGCCGGTCCTTGCCGAACCAGATTTCGTCGCCGACGAAGAACGTCGGCGACCCGAACGTGCCGCGCGCGACCGAGGCCTCGGTATTCTCGATCAGCTGCGCCTTGACCTCGGCATCCTGGAGCAGCTCGCCAGAATCGCCGCGCCGTCGAGGCCCGACTCGTCCAACGCGGCACGGATCACCGCCGGCTCGTCCATCTTCTTCGGCTGCTCCCACATGTGCCGGAACACCGCGTCGACGTAGCGCTCGAACACGCCGACCTCTGCGCCGCCATCGCGCCGCGCATGATCCGTCAACGTGTTGACCGGAAAGAACGGGTTCCGGCTGAACGCCGTGATCCCGTGGCGCGCAGAGAAGCGCTCCGTTTCCAGCCGCTCGTATTCCAGCTTGTTCCGGATGCCGGCGAACGCTCTCCGCCGGCGAGCGGTTGTTGGTCGCCTTGAACACGCCGCCCAACAGCACCGGCACATAGTCGAATGTCGCGCCGGTCCGCTGTTCGATCTCCGGAATGACCCGATGCGCCAGATAGGCGTTCGGGCTGCCGAAATCGAAATGAAATTCCACCTTGGTCATGCGCCTCACCATGTTTCGCCGAACGGCCGGATGTCGAGTTCGAGCGTCCAGGCATCGCGCGGCTGTTGATGCAGTCTGCCAATAGGCCTCGGCGATCGAGGCCGGGTCCATCAGCGGTCCGGTCGAGTTGGCCAGCGCGGCTTCGCCCTCGCGCGCCTTGATCCGCTCGCGCACCCAGGCGGTATCCACGCCGGCGTCGATCACCAGATGGGCGACGTGGATGCCCTGCGGCCCAAGCTCGCGCGCCATGCTCTGCGCGACCGCGCGCAGGCCGAATTTGGCGCTGGCGAAGGCGGCGTAGCCGTTGCCGCCGCGCATGCTGGCGGTGGCGCCGGTGAAGAAGATCGAGCCCCGGCCGCGCGGCAGCATCAGCGCGCGCCGCCTCGCGGCCGGACAGGAAGCCGGCGTAGCAGGCCAGTTCCCAGACCTTGCGGAATACCCGCTCGGTGGTCTCCAGCAGCGGGAAATTGACGTTGGCGCCGATGTTGAAGACGCAGACTTCCAGCGGCGCCGCCGCGTCGGCGTCCTGCATGAAGGCGGCGACGTCGCTCTCCTTGCGCGCGTCCAGCGTCCTCCCGACGATCCGTCCGCCCGCCGCCTCGATCTCCGCGACCAGCGGCGCGAGTTTCTCGCCGTTGCGGCGCCCGGCGAACACGGTAACCTTCGGCGGCGAATCGCCGGGCGATCGCCGCGCCGATGTAATCGCCGGCGCCGATCACGGCCGCGGTGGCATTCCTGTGTTCCATTCAGCAGCTCCTGTCAGTGGTCAGTGGTCAGGAAGGGTTGCGCGGGGCGCGGCGGCGATCATGCGACGGGCACCTCGCTGGGGTCTCGTCTCCGGCATCGCGAGCCAGACCGCGGTCACGCCGATCAGACGGATCCCCCCCAAGACCAGGAAGGCGACCTGCATGCCCGCCTCATCGGCGATCTCGCCGGACAACGTCGTGCTCAGTGCCGACCAAGATACACAGCCAAGCCGAGGAAGCCCAGTCACAGGTTGAAGTGGGAGGAGCCCAGGGTGAGTCCCGGCCAGCAGCGGATCATGGCCCCGAACACCGCCGCGCTGACGCCGCTGATCGACTGGCCGGCTACCAGAGCCAAGGCCCGGGCAGCACGGCGAGCAGAAGGCCGCGCAGCGGCAGCGCTGCCCATCCCAGCAGCAACAGATTCCGGCGTCCGATGCGCTGCGCGGTCCGGCCGACCCAGGGCGAGAGCAGCGCCAGATGATCTGCGGCACCACGATGCAAGCCGCGATGATCACGTTGGCCAGGTGACCCGCCCGAGGTCACGGCCGAGGCCGCGAGGGGCAGCATGGCGGCTTGGACAAATGGAAGGGCACGACGCAAACGCCGAAAATCAGCAGCCGGCGATCGGCGAGCAGCTTCCGTAAGCCCGCGAAGTCCCGCATCTCGCTGGTGGTCGAGTGCGGGCGAAGCTGCCCGCTCGATCGACCACAACGCGACCAGCGCCGGGACGCACAGGCCCGCGGTCAGAAAGAACACGAACCGGCTGGAAAATAAGCGCCCGTCGCCCCCATGAATGCCGCGGCCATGCCATTGCCGATCGATGCGTAGCGCGCGTTGCGGCCAAGGCGCTCGCCCAGCCCGGCATGGCCGGCAAGGTGCAGGCTGATCGCCGCGATCGCCGGCGTGATCAGCAACTGGAAAAGCCATGCAGCATTTGCGCGACCAGCACGGGAATTTGCTCGGGGCGCAGGGCGAGCAGCATGGCCGCGCTGAAATGCCGAACAAGGCGACCGAGGCAGCGACCCGCTTGTTGCGATCGAATCGACGAACGCTCCGGCTGGAAGCTGATCGACCAGGGAAGTCAGCGTCCCCAGCGTCAGGGCGAAGCCGATCTCAACCTGGGTCCATTTATGTGTCGTCAGATAGACCGCGACGAACGGACCGAACCCGGTCTGAGCGCCGCGACGAAAAAATTAACCAGGTCGAGGGCACGGCCGCTGCCTGGCCAGCGCGGGACGAAACGTTGCAGCATCGTTTCAGTGGGCGGCCGACTTGGTATCAGCGGGAATCACACGGGCGCCGGCTTGTCCGTGTTGGTGTATTCCGGCGCCGCCTTGATCTGATCGGGGTCATGTCGAGTGTGATGATGTGCTTGCCCTCCGCCGGGTTGAAGCGGAGCGCGCTCCAGTGCACCGCCAGCTTGCGGCTGCCAACCCCCAGGAAGCCACCGAAATCGATCACCGCGGCCTGGGCAGCCCTGTCTCATCGACCAGAACGTCAATCAGGCGTCCGAGGTCCTTGCCCTGCAGATCGGTGACCTCACGGCCTAGGATCGCCTCCGCCATCTCGGGAGGCACGCTCTGCACCGAGCTCGCCGGCGGCGGTGGCGGCGGAGCCCGGCCCCCCTTGTGGCGGCGCGACGGCTGGCACGGAGCCCGAAGCCGCCGGGCTGGCCGGGGGTGCCGGAGCCGGATTTGTCGGTGGGGCATCGGCGGCCCGTCCAGTGCCAGACAGCGACCCCGCCGCTGTCAGAATTCCAAGAAAGGCCAGTCGTCGCATCGAGACCCCCAGATCAAACAGAGACGTCGACCCCAACGGCAGGTCGATTTAAGCGGAAGAGCGAGTCGGGGTGATCACGTTCCGTTGCGCCGGGGCGGCGTCCTTCCTGGCGCCGCTGGCCTTGATCGACGCCAGCAGAATGCCGGCCGCGATCATCGTGATTCCGACAAGGTGAAAGGGCTGTAGCTGCTCGTGCAGAAACACCGCCGCGAGGATCGTCCCAAACAGCGGCATCAAATGCATGGACTGCCCCGCTCGGCCGGCTCCGATCAATTCCACCCCACGGTTGAAAAACAGGTAGGCCACAAATGAGGGCAGCAGGGCGGTGTATGCAATCGCCAGATAAGAGGACGCGCCGCCTCGGATCGCCGCACCCGAAGCCACCTCCCAAAGCATGAACGGCAGCATCATGCAGAACCGATCGCCATCGCGGCGACCAGGAAACTCAGTGGATGAACGGCGGGACGCCGCCGCAGGACGACGCAGTAAATGCCGTAAATCACCAGCGCCACGATGACCCACAGATCACCCGGGTTGAGTTTCAGGCCCGACATGAGCTGCCACGAGCCCTGGGCGGCGATGACGGCGACGCCGCAAAGCGAAAACAGCACGCCCGCCGTTGGCGCAACGACGGCGCGTCGCGGAATAGCAGATAAGCCCAGACGATGATGATGAGCGGAGTCGCCGACTGCAGCAGCAGGACGTTCAGCGCCGTGGTGCTGGTCAGTCCGATGTAGGAGAGCGTGTTGTAGGAGGCGATCCCGGTCGCGGACAGCAACAGCATCATCTTCAGTGCCGCAGCAGCACGGGCAGGTCGGCTCGCGCCTCGGCCGGGCGAAGCCGACGGCAATGACGAATGCGCCGGTCCAACGCCAGTAGGCAAGCGTGACCGGAGGCACCTGCCGGCGAGCCCCCTGGCGGGACGATGTTGCCCGCCCAGAAAAGTTTGCCGCCGCCAGCAGACCCCAGGCCGAATTCCACAATGATCGCATGATCAGGTCAGATTACACCCGGGCGCGCCGAGCGAAACCGCCGGGAAAGTGGCGACGTTTGTATGGGGCGGGGCATCGGGCTGGCGGACCGGCAGTCTTGATTTGGTGAAGCTCCGGAAGGAGTGTGCTGATCCTATGCGACGGATCGTGCTGGAGAGCGAGACTGACTGGCAAGGCTGGCGGCAGGCAGCGCGTCGGCTTGTTCTCGCGGGCATCGAACCCGGCGAGTTGGAATGGGCGGTCGGCGGACAGGAGACGCCCTGCCTGAGGCGACCGGGACCTTTCATCTGCCGCGCGCGCTGGTCACGCTCGCTTCCGTCGCCATCCAGGCTCGCGAACCGGACCGCTTCGGTCTGCTCTACGCCCTGGTGTGGCGCTCCCACGCTGGCGAGAAGCTGCTGGAGGATTCCAGCGACCCCGACTTGTCGCTCGCCCGCCGGCTGGCGCTGGCGGTGCGTGCCGATGCCCACCGGATGCGGACCAATATGCGGTTTCTGCCCGTTGCGATGAGGAAACGGGTGTCCCTGAACCACGGCCCCGGCTGCTGGGCTGGTTCGAACACGCGCATTTCGTGCTGCCGGCCAACGCGCAACTGATCGCACGACGGTTTCCAGGTCTGGTGTTTTCGATCGTCACTCCGGACGGCAGTGCCCACTGGGATCGCGCGACGCTGCGGTTCGGTGCCGGACTCGTCACGCCCGGGACGACGAGACGTTCGAGGCCTGGTGGGACGCGCACCGGACCGTCTGCTCCGCGACGCCGTGGAGGGACTTCCGTGCCGGAAGCCGAGGATCTGGACGAGGTGCCGCGCCCGCCCGACCGACCGGCGCTCGGACCCGTGGTAATACCCGCCGGTGCCGATCCTGCCCTGCTCAAAGCGGCGAAAGAAGCCTCGGTTGCCGTCGCTGCCCGTTGTATGAGCCGGCGACGCAAACCGTCTTCGGCGAGGGGCCCGCCGGCGCCACGGCAATGTTTCTCGGTGAGCAGCCTGGCGATCAGGAGGACACAATCGGACGCCCGTTCGTCGGGCCGGCCGTCAGATGATGGACCGGGCCATGGAGGAGGCGGGCATCGATCGCCGCCTGGTCCACGTGACCAATGCCGTCAAGCACTTCAAGTTCGCGCCGCGTGGCAAGCGCCGCATCCATCAGACGCCCGAAGCGCCGGAAATATTGGCCTGCTCGTTCTGGCTGGATGTCGAGCGCGCGCATATCGGCCCCGCCTTCTGGTATTGCTGGGTGGGACGGCGGCGCGGGCGGTTCTCGGACGCCCTGTCACCATCAGCCGAGAGCGTGGCCGGCCGATCCGGATGCCGGACGGGCAGACGGTCTTCGTGACTGTTCACCCCTCCTACCTGCTTCGGGTGCCCGACGAGGCGGCCAAGGCGCGCGAGTACGCAGGTTCGTTCGCGACCTGAAGACGATACGCTTGCTGATCGAGAGCCATAGCCGAGGCACCATCCTCGGGCTGCCATCCGCTCTGGCGGGCCTATCCGCGCTGGATCAACTCAATCGAAACGTTCTGCGGCGCGGTGAGGAAGGCGATTCTGACGCCGGGCCGAGCCGTGGTCGGGTCCATGGTAAAGGCGACCCCTTTGGCTTTGAGGTCCCTCACAGCGGTGTCGATGTCATCCACGGTCAGGCCGAAATGGTCCAGCCCGAGATACGGCGACGCCGGCGCGTCCGCCGCCTTGCCGGATGCGCCAACGCAATAAGATCTTCTGGCCGCTGAGGTTCAGGTCGATCCGCGTGGACCCGTCACTCTGTTGTGACCGGATCACTTCGGCGCCCAGTTTGTCCTTGTACCACTCTGCCGTCGCCTCGGGATCGGGCGAGCGAAGATGGATATGTTCCCAGGTGAACCTTGTCATGTTTCCCCCGACCTCGTGCGGTGAAGGGCATTAACCCACCCCGCATCCGGTTCGGCAAGAGGCGCGCCGAAACTCACTTCGGTTCGGATGCGCGAGGTGGGTGCTGGGACGACGGTTGCGTGCCGGAGACGCCGGCGCTGGCAGTCGTCGTCGTCCCCTGGCCGTGCGGCTTCCAGTCTGGCGCTTCGTCGGTGTTTCCGCGCTGGCCACCGCCGTCTGATACGCACGTGACGGGGGCAGGCATGGTGCCGATCTGGAGCGAAACGAGCGTCTTCCGCCATTGCGGAAAGTTGATCTTTCCGGCGGCGTCATCAGAATCATCCAGTTGGCATTTTGACGTATCCCAGGTTTCGACGAATGTCAGAACTATTTCCTGGTGCAGTTGCTTGAGGGCCAGAAGCGCGGTTTCGTTGCGCATATACGCGTTCGTCGGGTCCCAGAACTGCTTGGCGCCGGTCAGCACCGTGGCGGCGGTTGACAGCAGTATCGCGAAGATGCTGGCAACCCTGGTCGCCAGCCGTTGTTGGCTCCCATCGATGCTCTCAGGGTCACGACCATCGTTGCCAGTGCACTGACGAGGACGTTGATCCAGCGTACCACCACATCTGGGGGAAGAAGTTCCCTGCCCCGGCCGCCGCCGAAACCCGGGCTCGTCACACAGCGTCGCTCAACGCAAGCATCGCCGCTGGATACTTGTCGAGCAACAGGGTCTGCGTCCGAGGCTCCGCCGCGAGGTGACGATATGCTGGCGAATGCCGCCACGAGTGGTCGCCATTTGGCCTCAGATCTAGCATGAGCATGCTGTTAAAGATCGGGTGACATCGAAAAGACGTCGGCCTTCAGGCATCTGGCAACACTGTGAGCGATGATCTTGTGATCGGAGCGCGCCGCCCGCCATTCATTGACGAGGTCGGTGGCGCTGGACGCGTCCGCGACACTGTCCTGGAACCGCGCTTCCGTCGACGCCAGCGGCGCCTCATTTTCCGCGGGTGGCGGCGCTGGGCTGAAAGAATGGTCGTAAGTAACGAACGCCAGCGCCACGGCAACACCGACCGCGAGCCCCGACACGATGGCCGCGACCCATGATCTCGACCGCCGCGCCGGTGGCGGCGGCGTTGCGGTGTCCTTTCCGACTGTTCCGGCCTCAGCAACGGGATCCGTAGCGCGAACGGGCGGGTCCTGATTTGTCAGAACCGATCTCCTCGGACGGCATTTTTCGCCTCCCCTTCTCCCCGGCGTCGTTTCTTCCTTGCCACGACGATCAGTGGCCGAATGTTTGACAAAACGCTAACGCAAAACGCACCGGACAAGCAGCTTTTTCTGGACCGCCTTCCGTACCGGCGCGAACGGTGCCGTTACGTCTAATATCAGTCGCCCGAAAGATCGACCCTCTGATCGGCGGGCGGGCGGCTGTATGTTATTGATTTCGCGCGCAGCCGCCACGCCAACCCTGCGCGCATACCAGTCGGCCCATTGGGCTGCTGGTATAATTCGATCGGGAGGGTCGGCGCTTCAGGTGCCTCGGCGGGGCTTCAACTCGACCACGTTCCCAGCGTCGGCCACATCAGTATCAGTGTTGGCCGCGGCGGCGCTAAGCACTTCGGCGACCTTACGAGCCAACTGCTCGCGCTTGAACGGCTTGCCGAGCAACTGCACTCCATCGTCGAGGCGTCCGTGGTGGACGATGGAGTTTTCCGTATAGCCGGACATGAACAAGACCTTCACCTCCGGCCGCATCGCCCTGATCCGTTCGGCGAGTTCGCGACCCCGCACCCGTCCCGGCAGCACGACATCGGTCAGCAACAGGTCGACGCTGCTGGCATTGGCACCGAAGACGCGCAGGGCCGACTCTCCGTCTGCCGCCTCCAGGACCCGGTAACCGAGATCGCCGAGAATCGCGACCGCGATTTCCCGCACCGCCGGTTCATCCTCGACCACGAGCACAGTGGCGGAGCCTCGAGGCAACTCGATCGGCGTCGCGCTGCGTTGGCCGATCGTCGCCCGAACTCCGATCGCGCGCGGCAGATACAGGCGGACCGTCGTGCCCTCCCCCGGCTCGGAGTAGATATTTATGTGGCCGCCGGATTGCTTGATGAAGCCGAAAACCATGGGCAAGCCGAGGCCGGTGCCTTTGCCGTCCGGCTTGGTGGTGAAGAACGGTTCGAACACGCGGGCAAGCACTTCTGGGGGCATGCCATGGCCGGTGTCCGAAACCGCCACCATCGCGTAATCGCCGGCCGTCACCTCGGCATGGCTGCGGGCGTAGGCTTCGTCCAGCACTTTGTTGGCCAGTTCGATGGTCAACCGGCCGCCATCGGGCATGGCGTCGCGGGCATTCAAAGCCAGGTTCAACAGCGCACTTTCAAGCTGCGCAGGGTCCGCCATGGCAGGCCAGGCTCCGGCGGTCTCGACATAGCGAAGGTCGATATGCTCACCGATGGTGCGGCGCAGCATCGGTATCAGATCCTGAACCGTGGTTGCGAGGTCGATCGGCGCCGGGGCAAGCGGCTGCTTGCGCGCGAACGCCAGCAACTGGCCGGTCAGGGCCGCGCCGCGCTGTGCTGCCCACGTCGCCCGCTCGATCCGGCTCAGCAGCAAATGGTCACCGTCCAGCCTGGCGCGGGTCAATTCCAGATTGCCGAGGATGACCGTTAGCAGGTTGTTGAAGTCGTGCGCAATTCCTCCGGTCAGCTGGCCGATCGCCTGCATCTTCTGCGCTTCCCGCAGCACCGCCTCCGCCTGCGCTCGCTTGGTCATGTCCGAGACTGTCAGCACGAAACCGTCATCCGGCATTGGTGTTCGCCGGAGCTCCAGTTGATGCCCGTTCGAATGGGTGCGCTCGTAGGTGATCGGTTCGCCCGGCTGTGGACGGCCGTGCCGAACCTGTTCCTCGCTTTCCAGCAGGTTGGCACCATCCACAGCGGTATGCTCGACGAAGGCGGAGTAGGGCGTGCCGGCGCGCACCATGGCTTTCGGCAAATGGAGCAATATCTGGAAGCATTCGTTCCAGTGAATCAGTTGCCCGTTGGCTCCGAATACCCCGACCCCCTGGCTCAGACTATCGAGTGAAGCCCGCAGCCGCAGTGCAAGTGTTCGTTGCTCGGCTTCCGCCCGGTAGGAACGCGACCACGCCTGATTGAGCAACCGCACCGCCCAAAGCAGCGCCGCGACGGCGAGCACAGCGCCGCCCAGTAACGAGGCCACGAACCCAGGCACCGCGGTTGTCCATTGCGCATCGATTCGCTGCGCCAGGAGTCGTTGCTCCTCTGCCGTCATTTCACCGAGGACAGTGTCGATTTGCCGCATGAGCCCGATGCCGGCATCGGTCTGAACGATTTTCTGCGCAGCCTCGAAGCCGATCCTCACCACGCTTCGCACCGCCCGAGCCATCTCCTCGAGTTTGGCCGCAGAACGGGAGCAAGCGTGCGCAGCCGTTGCTGTTCCGCCGGATTGTCCGCGGTCAAATGAAGCAGGTTACTACTGCAGTCCGTCGACGCGGCCGAGCGCCGCCTGATATGGGGCGAGGTAGTCGGTCTTCCCGGTCAGCAGATAGCCCCGCTGGCCACTTTCGGCCTCCCGCATGGCAAGGTCCATATCCTGGATAGTGCCGAGAACCTCATATGAATGCTGCGACCAGTTTCGCGCCGATTGGTCCGCGTTGAAACGATCCCAGGCGGCGCCTCCGATCAGTAGCAGGGTCGCAACCAGAACCCCGAACAGCAGGGTATTGGCGCGGACGACGATGTATCGGGTCATTTTTCTACTCGTTGGCCAATCGGTCCGACAGTGTGATACACCCGTTGGCGCCGGGTTGCAGACAAAAATCACGCGGTCGGAGGGTATCAAGCAGCGCTCATGTAAGCCGCTGCCCGTGCGGTGAAGCGCCAGGCCGACTAAGCCACGCTCGGGTTCCGCCCGGGCCGGGCTCGCTCATGCGCAACCGGCCGGTGCTGGCCTGTGGTCAGGCGGCGTCCCTGGCTACCGATGCCGACAACATTTCCGTCAGTTCGGTGACCTTGAACGGCTTGCTGCAAACCTTCCATCTGGCATGGCCTGGCGGGATCGCGGTCTCGCCACGACCTGACAGGAACAGGAACGGAATGTGCCGCGCCGCCAGCGCATCCGCGACCGGAAATACTTTTTCGCCGCCGACATTGACGTCCAGCAGCGCCAGATCGAACCCCTCCATCAACGCTGCCCTGAGCGCCGCGGCGACGATAGTGTATGGCCCAAGGACAGTGCATCCGATGTCGGCCAGAATTTCCTCGATCCGGACGGCCACCGGCATCTCATCCTCGACGACAAGCACGCGCTTGTCCCGAAGTCTCGGGTCGGGCTGGATCATTGGCTACGCGCTTTCTTCTTTCGCTGACGGTAACGCGCCGTACCGAGCGAGCGTTTTTCTCGATCGTCAGGCTTCTCCCGCATTGCGGCGGGCATGATCCCACACCAGATGGCGACTGCCGACGCTGAGTTGAAGCTCTCCATAATTGACGGCCGATCGCGGCTGGTCCGAACTTGGCCGTTCGGCGGCATCGTGCCTATATCGTCGTCATGACCCCCCTTTCGATCCTCGACCTCGCTCCCGTTGCCGAGGGCAGCGACGCCGGCCAGGCGTTGCGCAATTCACGCGACCTCGCCCGCCACGCCGAAGCGCTGGGTTACAAGCGTTATTGGATGGCCGAGCACCACAACATGCCGGGGATCGCGAGTGCGGCGACGGCGGTGGCGCTGGCCCATGTGGCCGCCGGCACGGACCGGATTCGCATTGGCGCCGGCGGGGTGATGCTGCCAAATCACGCACCACTGCTCATTGCGGAACAATTCGGCACACTCGCCGCTCTTCATCCCGGGCGGATCGATCTCGGGCTCGGCCGAGCGCCCGGCTCCGATCAGGTGGCCGCCCGGGCGATGCGCCGGACCCTGGCCGGCAGTTCGGAGAACTTCCCGCGGGAAGTCATGGAACTGCTGTATTATTTCCAACCTGTGGCCGAGGGCCAGATCCTACAGGCTGTGCCGGGCGCCGGGCTCGAGGTGGCGGTCTGGATTCTCGGGTCGAGCACATTCGGCGCCGAGTTGGCCGCCGCCCTTGGCCTGCCCTACGCCTTTGCCTCGCATTTCGCGCCCGGACAGATGCGCGAGGCCGTGGCAACCTATCGCGAATTGTTTCGTCCTTCAGAGCGCCTGGCGAGCCCCTCGCGTCATGTTGGGGGTCAACGTGTTTGCAGCGGACACCGACGCCGAGGCCAAGCGCCTGTTCTCCTCGCTGCAACAGGCATTCGTGAACCTGCGCCAGGCGCGGCCGGGAAAACTTCCACCGCCCGTCGACGACCTGGAGGCAAGGCTCGACCCCCTCGCGCGGGCGATGCTGGCGGACGCGCTCGTCCTGTTCCGTCGTTGGCGGGCCGGAAACGGTGCGGCGCGGATTGCGGGCGTTCATCGATTCCACCGGCGCCGATGAGTTGATGGTGACGGCTCAGATCTTCGATCATGAGGCGCGTAAGCGGTCGTTCGAGATCCTGGCCGAGGTGCATCGGGAGATGACGACGGCATGGCGAAGCTCCCAGCGGTGCTGACCCCGCGCTGCCCGTGGGCGCTCCTGCGCCCCGGTCGAGTAACCAGGTTCCGGCGGATATGTGCCCGTTTAGCGACTCGCGGCAAAATGCGTAACGATCCGTCTGCCCGCCGCTTACGGAGAGGGACGACAGCGGTTACAATCGGCGCGGTGGAGTGGCGAAAGGCAAAGGCGATGTCCGGACGACGATGACGAACACAAACCGGCGCGCCGGGTGATCTGGGCCCGTCTGCTGCTGCTGCTACCGTTCGTCGCCATGCTCTGGGTTGTCCTCCTATAATTCCCTGGAGCCCGATATCGGCGGCATACCGTTCTTCTACTGGTATCAACTGCTATGGGTGTTGCTCAGCGCCGTGATCGTTGCCTTTGTCTACGCTGGTGGAGCGGTGATCGATGACGATCGATTGGACCGCTCTGACCGTCTTCGTCCTGCTCTTCGCCTTGGTTACGTTCCTAGGCTTTTTCGCCTCACGGTGGCGCAAGGGCGACCTTGATCTGCTGCACGAATGGGGCCTGGGCGGACGCCGCTTCGGCACATTGGTCACCTGGTTCCTGATCGGCGGCGACCTGTATACCGCCTACACCTTCGTTGCGGTGCCGGCGTTGATGTTCGGAGCCGGTGCGCTGGGGTTCTTCGCGGTCCCCTATACCATCATGATCTACCCGATCCTCTATCTGGTGTTTCCGCGGCTGTGGTCGGTGGCGCACAAGCGCGGCTATGTCACCTCCGCCGACTTCGTTCGCGGGCGGTTCGGGAATCGGTGGCTGGCTCTGGCGGTGGCCCTGACCGGCATCCTCGCGACGATGCCCTACATCGCGCTGCAGCTTGTCGGCATCCAGGTGGTGATCGGCGCGATGGGTGTGGAGACATCGGGGTTGTTCGGCGACCTGCCGCTGATTATCGCATTCGTGATCCTGGCGGCATTCACCTACAGTTCCGGCCTGCGCGCGCCGGCGATGATAGCAGTGGTGAAGGACGTGCTGATCTACGTCACGGTCATCGCGGCGATCATCGCCGTGCCGCTGCGCCTCGGCGGCTATGGCCGGGTGTTCTCCGCGGTCCCGGCGGCAAAACTGCTTGCTGGCAACGCCGCCGGCCGGTTCGCTGGGGTCGTTCAGCGCCTACGCCACCCTGGCACTGGGTTCGGCCTGTGCCCTGTTCCTGTATCCGCACTCGATCACCGGCATATTGAGTGCGTCCAGCGCGCGGGTGGTGCGCCGGAACGCGGCGATCCTGCCCGCCTACTCGCTGCTGCTGGCACTGCTCGCGCTGGTCGGCTTCATGGCGATCGCGATCGGCGTGCAGACGATGCCGGAGTTCGCCGAGGGGTTCAAACGCATACAGCAACAACTTTTCTGTGCCGGCGCTCTTCCTGGCGCTGTTTCCAAGCTGGTTCGTCGGCGTGGCTTTCGCGGCCATCGCCATCGGCGCGCTGGTGCCGGCGGCGATCATGTCGATCGCCACCGCGAACACTTTTACCCGCAACGTTTATCGCGAGTTCATCAATCCGGCACTGCACCCACGCGCAGGAAAGCCAGGTCGCCAAGGTGGTGTCCCTGGTCATCAAAGCCGGCGCCTTGGCTTTTATCTTCTTCCTGCCGCTGCAATACGCCTTGTGGCTACAGTTGCTGGGCGGGGTATGGATCATCCAGACGCTGCCGTCGGTGATCCTCGGGCTGTACACACGGCTGTTCCATGGCTGGGCCCTGCTGATCGGCTGGATGTGCGGCTTCGGCCTCGGCACCTGGATGGTGGTCGGCAACAACTACGCTCCGGTCTATCCGCTGCATATCCTGGGCGTCACGGTTCCCTGCTACATCGCGCTGACGGCTTTGGCGGTCAATCTGGCGGTGTCGTCCGTGTTGTCACTGGTGTTCAACATGATCGCCTCCGACCGGGCGAACGACAGCACCGTCGCCGAGGATTATGTCTGACGACCCACTCCGTCTGCTGCGCTCCCAGCTCTTGCCAATTGTTTCAAAGCAGCGCGATCCTGGCCAGGTAGCAGGCCATCAGGGGGAAGCGCGATGCAGGCAGCCACCGGGGAAACGGGGACGGATATCATCGCGGGCAAGGCGACACGGACATGATGTTCGACAACATCATCGTCGGCGGCGGCTCCGCGGGTTCGGTGCTGGCCAATCGGCTGTCGGCGAGAAGCGCCAACAAAGTGCTGCTGCTGGAGGCCGGGCAGGACACGCCGCATGGCAAGGTGCCCGCGGCGGTGCTCGATTCCTATCCGGGCACGGCCTACCTCAATCCGAATTACACCTGGAACAAGCTGAAGGTCACCACCGAGGTCATCTCCCATAACAATCCGGACGAGCAACGGCCGCCGCTGCGTCACCTATGAGCAGGCGCGCATTCTGGGCGGCGGTTCCTCGATCAACGGACAGCTCGCCAATCGGGGCGCGCCGACCGACTACGACGAATGGCAGGCGCGGGGCGCGACCGGCTGGAACTGGGACAACGTGCTGCCCTACTTCAAGAAGGTCGAGCGCGACATGGACTTCGACGGCCCGTGGCACGGCAACGAGGGCCGCATCCCGGTGCGCCGCATTTTCCCGGATCTTGTGGCCGGAACACGCGAAAGCGGTGGCGCGAGGCGTTCAAAGCAGGCCGGCTGGGAATCCTTCCTCGACCAGAACGCGGAATGGAAGGACGGCTATTTCCCGATCACCATCTCCAACGCCTATGAGCGCCGGGTGTCGGCGGCGATCGGCTATCTCGATCCCGGAACGAGGCTGCGCGACAACCTGACGATCTCGACCGAGACGCAGGCGTCCGAGCCTGATCTTCGAGGGCAATCGTTGCGTCGGCGTCAAGGCGATGGTCGGCGGGCGGCGCAGGAATTCCGCGGCAACGAGATCATTTTGTCGTGCGGCGCGATCCACTCGCCGGCGCATCTGATGCGCGCGGGGATCGGTCCGGTCGGGCATCTGCGCGAGCTGGGGATCGATGTGCGCGTCGCGCTGCCGGGCGTCGGGCAGCGGCTGCAGGATCATCCGGCGGTGGCGGTGGCGGCGTTCCTGAAGCCGCATGCGCGGATCATTCACGATTACACCCGCCGGCACATTTACGTCGCGTTGCGCTATTCCTCGAACCTGCCGGACATCCCGCCCGGCGACATGATGACCGTGGTGACCAACAAGACCTCCTGGCACGCCGTGGGCGAGCAGATCGGGTCGTTCATCGTCACGGTCTACAAGACCTACTCCGAAACCGGCGAGGTGAAGCTGCGCTCGGCGAACTGGCGCGACGAGCCGTCGGTCGATTTCAACCTGCTGTCGGACCAGCGCGACCTGGAGCGGATGATGGACGGCGTGCGCCGGTTCGGCGCCATGCACCTGACGCCGATCATGGAGGGCGTGACCGCCGATCCGTTCCCCGCGAGCTACAGCGACAAGGTGCGCCAGGTCGGTCTGCTGAGCCGCAAGAACAAGCTGATGACCGACGGCTTGGCGAAGCTGCTGGACGGGCCGGAGGCGGTGCGGAAATACCTGATGAAGAATTTGTCATGGAGGGCGTGACGCATCCACGACGTGCTGACCGACGACGAGAAGCTGGAGGCGTTCGTGCGCAAGGCGGCGGTCGGGGTATGGCATGCGTCCTGCACCTGCCGCATGGGGGCGGACGACGATCCGATGGCGGTCACCGATCAACTCCGGGCGGGTGCGCGGGGTGGACGGGCTTGCGGGTGGTCGATGCCTCGATGTTCCCGGTGGTGCCGTGCGCGAACACGAATTTCCCGGTGCTGATGACGGCGGAAAAGATGGCGGACGCGATTTTGACCGGGGCGTGAGGGGCGGGGCTGATCGGGGTTTGCCAATGGGGAGGGAGGTTGATAGAACCCCGGCT
>CAVWZM010000045.1:0-96198 GCA_963759425.1 uncultured Alphaproteobacteria bacterium | reverse complement strand
CAAAATCGGACTTTGGCCGACCGACTATTCGGTCGATCTGCCGCTGTCCCTGGCGATGTTGGGCAGTATGGCGGTGGCTTTCCTGTTGGGCGCCCTGGTCGTTTGGATCTCGGAACTGGGTCAGCGCCGGCGCGCGCGCCAAGCGGAGCGGACGGTGCGATTGCTGGAAGCCAAGATCGAGGAACTCAAGGCGCGTCCCTCGGCCGCGTCGGTCGTCAATGCCCGCCGCCTCGCCGCCGACGGCCTGACGGCCCAGTCCGGCGCGTGACCGAGACCCACTAAATCGCCCCCTCCGGCAAGCTCATCGTGGCGCTCGACACATCCACGCCTCCCGGGCACGGGCCTGGGCGGATGCGGTCCGGCCTTCATGCCGGTCTGTTGAAACTCGGCCTTGAATTCTTCGTCGCCTACGGGCCGGCGGGTTTCCGCGAGATCACCGGGGCGCCGATCTTTCTCGACCTGAAGCTGCACGACATCCCCAATACTGTCGCGGGTGCGTGTGCGGGCGGTCTTGAAGCTGCAGCCGCGCCATGCTGACGATCCATGCCAGCGGCGGTGCCGACATGGTCCGCGCTGCGCGACAGGCGGCCGAAACCGCCGGGCGCCCAGCGGCCCATGCTGCTGGCGGTGACCGTCCTGACCAGCCTGGATCAGGCAAGCCTGACAGCGACCGGCGTCGCCGCATCGCCCGCCGACCAGGTATTGCGGCTCGGCCGCCTCGCGGTCGAGGCGGGAGCGGATGGCCTGGTCTGCAGCCCGCTCGAGGTGGCGATGCTGCGTCAGGCTCTCGGCCCGGCGGTCCATCTGGTCGTCCCCGGCATTCGCGCCGGCGGGCGCCGCGGCCGGCGATCAGGCGCGCACTCTCAGCCCGACAGCAGGCCATCGCCGCGGGCGCCGACTGGATCGTTGTGGGCCGGCCGATCACCACGGCCGCGTGACCCGGGGCATTGCGGCGGCGGACGATCGCGGCGAGCCTGCGGTGATCCAGGGTCAAGATTTGCGGCGATCAACGATCCGATCGGCTTTGACACCGCCGTCGAAGCCGGGGCCGACTGGTTGGGCTTCAATTTCTTCCCGCCTTCCCCGCGCGTGGTGACACCAGCGCAGGCGGCGGCGCTGTCCGGGCGGCGCATGTCCGGCGGCCCGCTGCGTGTGGGGCTGATTCGTCGACCCGACCGACGATCTGATCGCCGCAATGCTCGATGCGGTGACATCTGGACATCCATGCAGGTCTACGGCCGCCGCGATCGATCCTGCCGCGATCGCGGACCGGTTTCGCCTGCCGGTGTGGCGTCCGGTTGGCGTTGCCGCATCCGGCCGACCTGCCGCGCCCGGCGTTGGGCGGGGACGCGCTGCTGCTGGAGGCCGAAGCCGCCGGCGGATGGCGACGCAGCCCCGGCGGCAATGCCGTGCGCTTCGACTGGTCGATCCTCTCCGGCATGGACGGCGCCGGCGCCGTGGCTGCTCGCGGGTGGACTGACGCCGGACAACGTCGCCGCGGCGATACAGCTCAGCGGGCGCGCCGGCGGTGGACGTGTCCATCCGGGGTCGAATTCAACCAAGGGCCGCAAGGATCCGGCATTGATCCGCGCCTTTATCCGATCGCGCCGAAGCGCCGCGTGTGATCGGCCGGTTGCGCTGACTCGGGTGCCTTGCGGCTGACGGCGAGACTTTCTTTGCCTCGGCAAGTTCCGCGCTGAAGGCGCTCGATTTCGGCCTTCAGGGATCGTCGATCTCTCACCGTGCGGCGCATCTGCCGAACCCGGCTCATCGTGACGATAGAACGGCGTAAACAGGCTGAACGCGCGCTCCATCATCGCGAGGTTCTGCCGCCCGACTTCCTCGATATTTCCAAACGGGAAGCAGGTTGCCCATCGTCTTCTGCATCGCCGTTCGCATTTGCTCCTGCTGCTGCGGCGAATGATGTCATGGCGTGCTCGAGGTACTTCGGCACCAGGGTCTGCATGGACCCGCCGTAGAAGCCGATGAGTTGCCGCAGGAACGGCGTGGGCAGTAGGTTCTGCCCGTTCTTGCCCTCTTCCTCGACGATGATCTGGGTCAACACGCTGCGCGTGATGTCGTCCCCGGACTTGGCGTCGTAGACGACGAAGTCGCCGCCCGGCGCGCACCATGTCACCAGGTTGTCCAGCGTGATGTAGCTGGAACTCTCGGTGTTGTACAATCGGCGGTTGGCATACTTCTTGACTACGACAGGTGGCTTTTCAGCCGATCTTTTGCTCCCGGCAAGGTCTGGACGGTTTCAGCCATTCGACCCTCACGCTATGCTCAACTTTAGCGCGTGTATCGCACCTGATCGAATCGCAGTTGCGAAAGGCCGACAAAATGCCGTTTGCGCCAGCGGCCGAAAGGCAGGGTTGGCGGCAGTGCGCGTGGATCACGAAGCGGGCCGGGCCATACGACCCCACGCCCATTGAGTAGGTCACGGACGAGATCGATGGCGCGACAATGGCCTGATCGTCAAGACAGAGCGCTCGCGGGCGGGTTTGACGCTGTTTCACTTTCGTCATCGACTACCGCGCCTATGGTCCGCGCCGAGGAGGGCCAATGCGGCATGTGCCTGGATTCCGGTTCGAGGGTACCGGGACCGGTCGGAGGACCGTGACGTGACCGTCAGGTGAACCAGGAAGTGCCCGGTCAGCGCCTGGCCAGCGGGCGCTCGGCCGAGGCTCGAGCGGGCCAGCTGGATGCACCGCGCCTTGGCGCAGGATTGGATCACGCTTTGGGAAAGCGAGCTGTCGGCGCTCGCGGCGCGATCCGGAGCTGCGCGAGGCGTGGCAGGCGATGTCGGCGCTGTGGGCCGGCGCGATGACGACGATGCTGCGGACCATGCCGCGCGGCCGACGCCCGGTCAGCCGCCGGAGCATGATCGACCGAGCCGAGGCGCCGGGCCCGCTGCGGCGCCGCGGACCGCGCCCGCTGCTGCTGCACCTGACCCTCGCGACGCTGAAATCGTCCGTCTCGCGCGTCACATCGACGCACTGGAGCGGCGTCTCGCCGAACTCGAGCGCGGCAGCGGTCCGCGGTCGATCCAAAGCGCGTCCGACCCGGAAGCCTCTGAGAGACGCGGCCTTCCCGGCGAGGTCATCGCCGAGACGCTGCGCCAGGACGCCGCGCTGATCGAAGGCATTGCCGCCTATCGCCGCCATCCCTGGTTCCGCAACCTGGCCGACCCGCCGGTCGTCTGGGCCGAGGGCGGGTCGCGGCTGCTGGATTATGGCGGCAGCGCCGCGGACGGATTGCCCGTGGTGTTTGTCCCGAGCCTGATCAACCGCGCCTATGTCCTCGATCTGCCGAGAGGGCAGTCGATGCTGCGCTGGCTCGCCAGCACGGGGCATCCGGCCGCTGTTGCTGGACTGGGGCTGGCCCGCCGAGACCGAACGCCGGTTCACGCTGACCGACTACGTGGCCGGGCGGATGGAGCGCGGCTTGCGGCGCGTCGCAGCCGCTGGTCGACCGGTGGTGCTGGCCGGCTACTGCATGGGCGGCACGCTGGCGGTGGCCGCGGCGCAGCGGCGTCCGGACCTGATCCGTGGTCTGGCGCTGTTGGCGGCGCCGTGGGATTTCCACGCCGACAATCCCTGACGACGCGATGCAGGCGGCACAGATGCTGCCGTTGCTGGAGCCGGCGATGGCGCTCAGCCACACTCTGCCGGTCGATCTGCTGCAATCGCTGTTCGCTCTGCCCGATCCCTGGGGCGTCGGCCGAAAAGTACCGGCGCTTCGCACAGGTGCCTGCGACAGCGCAGCGGGCCAGGCTGTTCGTGGCGCTGGAAGACTGGCTGAACGACGGCGTGCCGCTGGCGGCGGAGGTGGCGCGTACCTGCCTGCGGACTGGTATGGCGCGAATGCGCCGGCCCGGGGCGAGTGGCGGATCGCCGGCCTGCCGGTCGATCCCGGGGCGCTCGTGGCACCGCCGTTTCGTCGTGGTGCCGGAGCGCGACCGCATCGTGCCGCCGGACTTCGGCGCGTCCGCTGGCGCGGCTGATCCCGGGCGCCGTCCTGCATGAACCGGCAGCCGGACATATCGGCATGGCGGCTGGCCCTCGCGCCGAAATGTTCCTGTGGCGTCCGCTGCTCGACTGGTTGCTGGGCCTCGCCAAGCCAGCCCGGAGGATACGGTCGGCCGCCTCCCCTCGGCCGGCACCACGCCGACGCGCCTGACGACGTCGGCTCACCTGGCTGCGCGCCCTACCTTCTCGGAACACCCTGCTCCGCACGCTTGACCCGGACGCCGGGTCGGGTTCCTTTCGCCTGCGGGAGGCGACATCATGAGCAGCAAGCAACCGGTAGCAATCGTTTTCGATACATTCGGCACCGTCGTCGATTGGCGATCCAGCCTGATCGCCGATCTGACCGCCTATCGGCGCCACACGCGGCGTCACCGCCGATTGGCCAGCGCTGGTGGACGCCTGGCGCGCGGCCTACCACCCGTCGATGGATCGGGTGCGCAAGGGCCAGCAGCCGTGGACCAAACTCGATGGCCTGCACCGCGCCTCGCTGGACAAGCTGGTCGAGGAGTTCGGCATCAAGGGACTGACCGAGGACGATCTGGTGCACATCAATCTGGGGTGGCACCGGCTGCATCCCTGGCCCGACGCCGTAGCCGGCCTGACGCGGCTGAAATCGCGCTTCATCATTGGGCCGCTGTCCAACGGCAACGTCTCGCTGCTGCTCAACATGGCGAAATTCGGCGGTATTCCGTGGGATATGATCTTCGGCTCCGACCTGTTCCGTCACTTCAAGCCTGACCCGGAGACCTATCTGGGTGTGGCGCAGATGCTGGACCTGCGCCGGATCAGGTGATGATGGCGGCGGCGCATAACGGCGACCTCGGCAACGCCCGCGCCTGCGGACTGCTGACCGCCTTCTTTCCTCGCCCCAACGAGTACGGCCCGCATCAGAAGCGCGACTACGCGGCGGAACAGGACTGGGACATCGTCGCGGCGGACATCCAGGACATGGCAGCCAAGCTCGGGGTTTGAGCCCGTCTTGCCTTTTGGCAGCCGCTGACGCACTTGAGTTGGGCGGAGGTCTGCCGCCGGTCGCGGCGCAACCGCACGAGGGAGAGCAGGATATGGAGGACATTGTCATCGTCTCGGCGGCAAGGACGCCGGTCGGCAGCTTCAACGGCGCCCTGAGTTCGGTCCACGCGCAGGAACTGGGAGCCGTGGCGCTGCGGGCGGCGATGTCGCGCGCCGGGGTTGACCCGTCCGACGTGGACGAGTTGATCTACGGCCAGGTGCTGGCCGCCGGCGAAGGCCAGAACCCGACCAGACAGGCGGGCCGCGCGGCCGGCTTGCCGGATTCCAAGACCGCCTTCGGCATCAACCAGGTATGTGGCTCCGGTTTGCGCGCCGTCGCCCTCGCCGCGCAGCAGATCCGCACCGGCGAGAGCGCCATCGTCGCCGCCGGCGGCATGGAGAGCATGAGCCTGTCCGCCCACGCGGCGCACCTGCGCAACGGCACCAAGATGGGCGGAGTGGAATTCATCGATACCATGCTGAAGGACGGATTGTGGGACGCCTTCCACGGCTACCACATGGGCAACACCGCCGAGAACGTTGCGACCAAGTATCAGATCAGCCGTGAGCAGCAGGACGCTTTCGCGCTGGCTTCGCAGCAGAAGGCGTCCGCGGCGCAGAAGTCCGGCCGCTTCAAGGACGAGATCACCCCGGTCACGGTGAAAACCCGCAAGGGCGACCTGCAGGTGACCGACGACGAATACATCCGCCACGATTCCACTATCGAGGGCATGGCTAGTCTGCGTCCCGCCTTTGCCAAGGACGGCACCGTGACCGCCGGCAACGCGTCCGGCATCAACGACGGCGCCGCGGCGCTGATCCTGATGACCGCGGGCGAAGCCAGCAAGCGCGGCCTTACCCCGCTGGCGCGCATCGCCGGCTTCGCCACCGCCGGGGTCGATCCCGCGGTGATGGGCACCGGCCCGATCCCGTCGACCCGCAAGGTGCTCGCCCGCGTCGGATGGAAGCCGGATGACCTGGACCTGATCGAGGCGAACGAGGCGTTCGCGGCACAGGCGCTTGCGGTGAACAAGGACCTGGGCTGGGACAGTAACAAAGTGAACGTCAACGGCGGCGCCATCGCCATCGGCCATCCGATCGGTGCGTCCGGCGCACGCATCCTGGTCACGCTGCTGCACGAGATGCAGAAGCGCGACGCCAAGAAGGGTCTGGCGACGCTGTGCATCGGCGGCGGCATGGGCGTCGCCATGGCCCTGGAACGCTGAGCGAATTTTCCCGGGTCACGTTCAGGCGGCGCGTGGGGCGGTCGGCGGCCATATCGGGTCTCCAATGAGTAAGTCCCGGAGCAGGACGCCCGCCCCGGTTCCGGGCCTATGCACGGCCCGCGGAAGTGTTAAGACTGGCAGGGCTGTTACAATAAAACAGGGAGGATGCGATGGCACGCGTTGCACTGGTTACCGGCGGCACCCGGGGTATCGGCGCCGCCATCAGTCATGCCTTGAAGGAACAAGGCCGTACCGTCGTCGCCAACTATGCCCATAATGATCAGGCCGCCGAGGTCTTCAAGCGAGACACCGGTATCGCGGTGGTCAAGTTCGACGTGAGCAATTTCGAGCAGTGCGAGGCGGCAGTGGCGCGGATCGTGGCGGAATACGGCCCGATCGAGATCGTCGTGAACAACGCCGGCATCACCCGTGACGGCACCCTTGCGCGCATGCGGCGCGACATGTGGGAGGCGGTGATCGATACCAACCTCGGCTCCTGCTACAACCTGTGCAAGTTGACGTTCGAGGGCATGCGCGAGCGAAAGTTCGGCCGCATCGTCAACGTCGGCAGCATCAACGGCCAAGCCGGCCAGTACGGCCAGGTCAACTACGCCGCGGCGAAGTCGGGCATCCATGGGTTTACCAAGGCGCTGGCACAGGAAGGCGCCCGCTACGGCATTACCGTCAACGCCATCGCGCCCGGTTATGTCGATACCGATATGGTGCGCGCGGTGCCCGGTGAGGTGCTGCGCAAGATCGTAGCCAGGATCCCGATCGGACGACTGGGCCGGGCAGAGGACATCGCCCGGGGGTCGCGTTCCTGACCGCCGAGGACGCCGGTTTCGTTACGGGGTCCACGCTCTCGATCAACGGCGGCCAGCACATGTACTGAGCTGGGGCGGTGGCGCGATCGCACCCCTAGGATCACGACTGCCATCGCTGACGCCCGGGCGTGACAGCCCAATTCGGACCTGCACCGAGCGGACGACCGTCGCGATCAGCCCCCCGCGTCCGGCCCCGCCAATTTGTTCTTGGGCGACAAATCGTCCCGGCTATGACGCCGATCCTGCCGCTCGGCTGACGGCGCCGTCCTGTTGACGAGAAACCCTGAGGGTCCACAACCGGACCGGCAGGCGGCGTAATATCAAGTGACCCGCCCCACGTATTGCGTAGTGCGCACGCGGTGCGCGCCAGCCAAGCCCACACGTTGGTCTGCCTCCTGATTTTACGGCCGATCACATCCTGGAGACAGGTGCGACGGCTACCGGTTCATGCTCGTTCACGCACGATAGCAACGCGCAATGAACCGGAAGTCCAAGGGCAGGAACACCATGAAATATGCGTTCTTGATAGTCGGCATCCCGCTGGCGAGCTTGATTTCGGGATGCACATCCAGCCCCTACGCGCCCGTCAATCAGATGACGCCGATCCGGCAGATGGACAACGCATTCGAGGGCAGGCCACTCAATGCGCCGCCACCAGGATATCCGTATCCGCGCGATCGGAATTATGACGTTTACGGATCGGCGCCGTATCCCCGGTATTGATGCGATCGCTCAGCGGCATGGTCCGTTGCCATGCAGCCTTCCGGCACCAGCAATCTTGGCGATCAAAGCCGAAGTTGAGCCGTAACCCCAGCAGGTGGCGCACAACAAAGCGTGACGCTTGCGTGATGCGGGTTCGGCAACGCCAGGCAGCGGTCTCCGTTGGTGCCGCATGCATCGATCGGATCACGCCATGGCACTAAACGGACCTCAAAAAGCCACCCCGGCAGCATACCGGCGACCCTCCCCAAATGGACTGGCGCATTGGCCGGCTCGGCCGGAATTGGCGTCTCGGCCGGCCGGGCGCAACCGCCGCGACAAAGCGAGGCAGCGTCCAGCCAGCCCGACATCGCCGGCGCGAGGCAGGTTGGCGGGCTCTGCAAGGGCATGTTCAGCTTCATGCTCGCCAGTGAGCAATTCACCACCCCGGAAGTTATCCGGCTGGGCGCGCAAGCCTCGCGGGGCGGCTTCGAGGTGCTCTCCACCAGCGACCATCTCGCAGCCGTGGCAGGACAACCAGGGCCACATGGGCCAAGCCTGGGTGACCATGGGGCACTCGGCGCACAGTGCCGTGGCTGGATGGGCACGACGGTTACCTGCCCGACGCTGCGGTACAACCCGCCGTGGTCGCGGAGGCGTTCGCGACACTGGAACAGCTTTACCCCGGCCGGATTTTCCTGGGTCTCGGGTCCGGCGAGGCACTGAATGAGCAGGTGGCAACCGGTCAGTGGCCCAACTGGCAAGAGCGGTGGGACCGCCTGATCGAAGCGATCACGGTCATCCGAGGACTGTGGACCGGACAGGATTTGGCGTTCAGCGGCAAATACTACAACGTCAAGGCGAAGCTCTATGATCCGCCGGCTCGGCCCATTCCGCTGCTGACGGCAGCGAACGGCAAGAAGTCGATGGGGCTGGCAGGGCAGCACGGCGATGGTCTGGTCACCGATCCGAAGTCGTGGATGCAGCACAAATCGGAGTGGGAGGGAGCAGCTCGGGCAGCGGGCAAGAACCCCGCCGACATGCCGGTTCTCGTCGAGCAGTACGCGGTTGTCGGCGACAGACAGGCGGCCAACGAGGCGGCGGAATTCTGGCGGTTTCGGTCCGAAGGCGTTCAAGAGCCGTACGACGTGCCAAGCCCAGTCGAAATTCAGCGCAACGCGGCGGCGGATACGCCACTCGATGAGGTGCTGACGTCGTGGGTGGTCGGTTCTGATCCAGCGATTTACATCCGCAAGATGCACGACCTGTTCGACAGCGGCGTCAGCATCATCAACATCCACTCCGGCCAACCCGATCAGGCGCGGGTGATCGACTTCTACGCGGAACACGTGCTTCCGGCATTCAAACGGCCTGCGTAGACGTTCGCGCAACGAGTCCGCGCGCTAAGGCAACGACTGCCTGCCAGCCCCTGGCCACGATGCGTGGAGAGTCAAGTCGCGGAACGCGCCCGCGTCCTCGGGCCGGTGCTGGGTGCCCCACCGTCGCCCAGAACAGCCCCCGATCGTCCGTGGCCGGGACGGTTGACCATTGCGCATCTGCCGCCCGAGCTCATTGCGTTCGTGCCCGCAACAACCTAGGAGCTCACAATGGAGAGATATGGAGACACCGGCTTATCGCGCCGTGAACTATTGATCACGACCGCCGTTTCCACCGCTGTGCCGGCTGAGTCCGCTTTGGCTCAGGATAGGCCGACAGGAGCACCGCCCATGGGAAAGATTTCCCTCAGCGTGAACGGCCGAGCGCATGTCCTGGAAATCGACACGCGCACCACGCTGCTCGACGCGCTGCGCGAGCACCTGCATCTCACCGGCACCAAGAAGGGCTGCGACCACGGCCAGTGCGGCGCCTGCACGGTGATCGTCGACGGCCGGCGGATCAATTCCTGCCTGACGCTGGCGGTGATGCACGAAGGCGACAGCATCACCACGATCGAGGGGCTGGGCACGCCTGAGAAACCTGCACCCGATGCAGGCCGCCTTCGTAAGCATGACGGCTACCAGTGCGGCTATTGCACGCCTGGGCAGATCTGCTCGGCCGTGGCGGTGCTCGACGAGATCAAGGCCGGCATCCCGAGCCATGTCAGCGCCGATCTGACCGCGCGGCCGCAACTGACGGACAGCCGAACTCCGCGAGCGCATGAGCGGCAACATCTGCCGTTGCGGCGCCTATTCCAACATCGTCGAGGCGATCACCGAAGTCGCCGGGAGGAAGGCATGAAAGCCTTCACCTACGAGCGCGCCCAGTCGCCCGCCGAGGCCGCGGCGGCCGCGGCGCGAAATCCAGGGCGCCAAGTTCATCGCCGGCGGCACCAACCTGCTCGACCTGATGAAGCTCGAGATCGAGACGCCGACGCATCTGATCGACGTCAACGGCCTCGCGCTCGACAAGATCGAAACGACGCCCGACGGCGGACTGCGGATCGGCGCGCTGGTGCGCAACACCGATCTCGCCGCCGATGAGCGCGTGCGGCGCGACTATGGCCTGCTGTCGCGCGCGCTGCTCGCCGGCGCCTCGGGCCAGCTGCGCAACAAGGCGACGACCGCCGGCAACCTGCTCCAGCGCACGCGCTGCCCCTATTTCTACGACACCAACCAGCCCTGCAACAAACGCCAGCCCGGCAGCGGCTGCTCGGCGATCGGCGGCTTCAGCCGCCAGCATGCCGTGATGGGCGTGAGCGACGCCTGCATCGCGACCCATCCGAGCGACATGGCGGTGGCGATGCGCGCGCTCGACGCGACGGTGGAGACGGTGCGGCCCGACGGCACGACGCGACACATCCCGATCGCCGAATTCCACCGGCTGCCCGGCGACACGCCGCACATCGAGACCGACGCTGGACGCCGGGCGAACTGATCACCGCGGTGACGCTGCCCAAGCCGGTCGGCGGCACGCAGATCTATCGCAAGGTGCGCGACCGCGCCTCCTACGCCTTCGCGCTGGTCTCGGTCGGCGCCATCGTGCAGCGCGACGGCACCGGCCGCGTCGCGCTCGGGCGGCGTCGCGCACAAGCCGTGGCGCGTCGAGGCGGCCGAAGCCGAGATGCCGCGCGGCGCCAAGGCCGTCGCCGCGCGGCTGCTCGCCGGCGCCAGGCCGACGCACGAGAACGCATTCAAGCTGACGCTGGTCGAGCGCACGCTCGGCGCGGTGCTGGCCGAAGCGAAGGGGCTAAGACATGAAATTCGACACCCCCGCCACGACCAATCCGATCGACCAGCTCAAGGTCGATCGGCAAGCCGACCGACCGCATCGACGGCCCGCTGAAGACCACGGGCACGGCGCCCTACGCCTATGAGCGGCACGACGTCGTGGCGAACCAGGCCTATGGCTATGTGGTCGGCGCGGCCATCGCCAAGGGCCGGATCGCCTCGATGGACCTGGACCACGGCCAAGGCGGCCCCCGGCGTGCTCGCGATCGTCACGGCGGACAATGCCGGCAAGCTCGGCAAGGGCAATCTCAACACCGCCAAGCTGCTCGGCGGCCCCGAGATCGAGCACTATCACCAGGCCATCGCCGTCGTCGTCGCCGAGACCTTCGAGCAGGCGCGCGCCGCCGCGCAGCTCGTCCGAGGTCGACTACGACCGCGACGAACGGCGCGTTCGATCTCGCGGCGGCAGAGGACACCGCGACGCCGGCCGCCAAAGCCGGGCGTCGGCGGGCCGCCCGACACCGCGGTCGGCGATTTCGCCGGCGCGTTCGCCGCGGCGCCGGTCCAGCTCGATGCGACCTACACCACGCCCGACCAGGCGCATGCGATGATGGAGCCGCATGCCTCGATGGCCGCCTGGGACGGCGACAAGCTCACGCTCTGGACCTCGAACCAGATGATCGACTGGAGAACCGGCGACCTGGCCAAGACGCTGGGCATTCCCAAGGAGAATGTCCGGCTGATCTCGCCGTTCATCGGCGGCGGCTTCGGCGGCAAGCTGTTCCTGCGCGCCGACGCGCTGCTGGCCGCGCTCGGCGCGCGCGCGGCCGGACGGCCGGTGAAGGTGGCGCTGCAGCGGCCGCTGATGTTCAACAACACCACGCATCGGCCCGCGACGATCCAGCGCATCCGCATCGGCGCGACCGCGACGGCAAGATCACCGCCATCGGCCATGAAAGCTGGTCCGGCGATCTGCCGGGCGGCGAGCCCGAGACCGCCGTCAGCCAGACGCGGCTGCTCTATGCCGGCGCCAACCGCATGACGGCGATGCGGCTGGCGGTGCTCGACCTGCCCGAAGGCAATGCCATGCGCGCGCCGGGCGAGGCGCCGGGCATGATGGCGCTGGAGATCGCCATGGACGAGATGGCCGAGAAGCTCGGCCTCGATCCGGTCGAGTTCCGCATCCTCAACGACACGCAGGTCGATCCCGAAGAATGCCGCGAAGCGGCCCGTTCTCGCAGCGCCAGCTTGTCGAGTGCCTGCGCATCGGCGCCGAGCGCTTCGGCTGGAACAAGCGCAATCCGCGGCCGGGCCAAGTCGCGCGACGGGCGCTGGCTGGTCGGCATGGGCATGGCCGCCGCCTTCCGCAACAACCTGCTGACGAAGTCCGGCGCGCGCGTGCGGCTCGACAATCGCGGCATCGTGACGGTCGAGACCGACATGACCGATATCGGCACCGGCAGCTACACGATCATCGCTCAGACCGCGGCCGAGATGATGGGCGTGCCGCTCGAGAAGGTGGTCGTGCGCCTCGGCGACTCGACCTTTCCGGTCTCCGCCGGCTCGGGCGGGCAATGGGGCGGCAACAATTCGACCGCCGGCGTCTATGCCGCGTGCGTCAAGCTGCGCGAGGCGGTGGCGCAGAAGCTCGGCTTCAACTCCGCCGACGTCGCTTTCGCCGACGGTGCAGGTCCGCTCGGGCAATCGCAGCGTGCCGCTGGCCGAGGCCGCGGGCGACGGCGACCTCGTCGCCGAGGACGTCGATCGAATATGGCGACCTCGACAAGAAGTACCAGCAATCGACCTTCGGCGCGCATTTCGTCGAAGTCGGCGTCGATGCCGCCACGGCGCGAGATCCGCGTGCGGCGCATGCTCGCGGTCTGCGCCGCGGGCCGCATCCTCAATCCCGAAAACGGCGCGCAGCCAGGTGATCGGCGCGATGACCATGGGCGTCGGCGCGGCGCTGATGGAGGAACTCGCGGTCGACAAGCGCGCGCGGCTTCTTCGTCAACCATGATCTCGCCGGCTACGAAGTGCCGGTCCATGCCGACATTCCGCACCAGGAGGTGATCTTCCTCGACGAGACCGATCCGATCTCGTCGCCGATGAAGGCCAAGGGCGTCGGCGAGCTCGGCATCTGCGGCGTCGCCGCGGCCGTCGCCAACGCGATCTACAACGCCACCGGCGTGCGCGTGCGCGACTATCCGATCACGCTCGACAAGCTATTGCCCCGTCTGCCTGAGGTGTGAGGGGTGCGTGGACCGCTGATCGCCTCGCCGGCGATGAACGTGCATACGGACGCGCAAACGGGTCTCCGATCGCGTCGACCGGGCGACGGACTTCCCACCGGCCGGTTTCGGGGGCATCATCCTGGAAGGGAAGGAGGCCCGAACCATGAACGCGCCGCGCAGCACCCAATATCGACATCTGACCGTACAGAAGATCTCCGGTGCGCTCGGCGCGGACGTCCATGGCGTCGATCTGTCGCAGGACGTGTCCGATGAGGTTCTGGCCGAAATTCGTGCCGCCCTGCTGGACAACCTGGTGATCGCAATTCGCGACCAGGACATCACGCCGGCCCAGCAACTGGCGTTCGCCCGCCGCTGGGGCGAGATCCATCTGCATCCGTTCGTCGAGGGGATGCCTGACTTCCCGGAAATACTGGCGGTCATCAAGCGTCCAACGGACAAGAAGAATTTCGGCGGTAGTTGGCACACCGACCAGATGTTCTCCCCGAATCCCGCCATGGGCACCATGCTGTATGCCAAGGAGGTCCCCTCGGCTGGGGGCGACACCATGTTCACCAACCAGTACCTCGGTCTACGAAAGCCTGTCGGACGGGATGAAACAGCTTGCCGGCCAGCTTCGCACCGTTTGCGTCGGCGACAATTTCAAGTCGGCGGATGGTCTGTCCCGCAAGGAACGTTACTCTCGGCAAATGAGCGAGATGAAGGTCAAGGACCCGGGGAACGTGCAGACCACCAGCATCCATCCGCTGGTGCGCACTCATCCGGAGACCGGGCGGAAATCGATCTATATCGGCGGCCATGTGCAGCATTTCGACGGCATGACCGACGACGAAAGCCAGCCGCTGATGGATTTTTTCATGAAGCAGTCAATCCGGCCGGAGTTCACCTGCCGGGTGCGCTGGGCGACTGGAACGCTGACATTCTGGGACAACCGCTGCACGCAGCACTTCGCGGTCAACGACTACCCGGCGGAATCGCGCGTGATGCACCGCATCACGGTGTGCGGCGATCAACCGTTCTGAGTGGTTGCCCTGAATAAAACGCGGTGTATCACAGCTTACCTGCGAAACTTCTCGTCGCGGGGAGGTATGAAACATTACCTCGTGGTAGCCGCGCTGTGCTTTCCCGCTCTGGCGTTTGGCCAAGAAGCACATGTGGTCCTGTCGCCATTCCCGGTCGTCATGCCAATGGGACAGTTCTCGACAACTGCGTGGTATGGAAACTTCAAGCCGAAGCCTTGGCCTGCGGAACGAGGTGAGCAATAGTTTCAGGCTGAAGTCAGCAGGAGGTGAAGATGGGCACGATTGATAAACTCAAGCCCACGCCGACCTGCTGAAGAACTGGGTATTTGGTTTGCTTCAACAAGGCGCCGAGGTTGCCGCTAGAGCGGAGTCCGATCAGTCTGGATCATAGCCAGTTGCGGCAAACATGTTGACGCATTCTGTGGGAGTAATGAGGTCGATGATGCGCCCGATGGCGGACCAAAGCGCATCGATGGTGCGTGCGGCCTCTTTGCGCAGGAGAGCCTTGAGCTTGGCAAAGGCCTTCTCGATCGGGTTGAAGTCGGGGCTGTAGGGCGGGAGATATCGCAATGTCGCGCCCGCCGCCTCGATCAGCGCCCGCACACGCGGCCCCTTGTGGCTGGACAGGTTGTCCATAACGACGATGTCGCCTTGACCAAGATTGGGGACGAGAACGTGCTCCACCCAGGCTTCAAAGATCGTCCGGTTGACCGGGCGATCGATGACGAACGGGGCGACAATGCCGCTGTTGCGCAAGCCAGCGATGAAGGTCGTCGTCTTGTAATGCCCGTGCGGCACGCTCATCCGTAATCGCTCGCCACGCCGGCAGCGGCCGTAGCGTCGGGCCATGTTGGTGCTGGCCCAACTCTCGTCCACGAAGACCAGCCTGTCGGGATCGAGATCGATCTGGCCTTCAAACCAATCCCGACGTTGTTTCAGGACGTCTGGACGATCCTGCTCGGAGGCGTGCGCGGTCTTTTTTTACGCGTCAGGTTATGGCGCATAAAGAAGCGCCACAGCGTTCCGTAACCGAAGTGAAGGTCTCGTCCGGCAAGTTGGGCACGCAATTCCTCGATGGACATGTCCCGCCGCGCCTCGAACATTCGCAGGATCAGCTTCGCGTGCGCTTCGATCGCGGCGCTGCGCCGGTCCCCACCCAGCGGCCCAGGCCGCAGATGTCCCGACTGCCGTTCCAATGCACGCCAACGGCTGATACTGGCAGCGCTGACCTTGAAGCGAGCCGCAGCAGCGCGATGGCTCAATCCCTCGTCGCGTACAGCCGCAACAACGCGTTGTCGTAAATCAAGCGACAGTGCCCTCGACATCCCTGCCGGCCTCCGCTCCGGCAGGTAGCTTGAAATCCGATTATAACCAATTCGGGAATCCCCCTCAATTCGATCAGCTCGGATCACGCTCTAACCCGCAGGCCACCCGTTGGTTCGAGATCACCATCAAGCGGGGACATTAGGTAATTGCTCACTCGGGAGTAACGCACCCTTTCCGGTCCAGGATCGATCCGGTCCCGCGTCAGCATCCAGGTCGGTAAGTTTCTTGGCACGGTTACGCCGGAGTCGGGTCTGCATAGCGGTGCCACTGCGTATACCGGCGTTTCGCCATGCCGGGACTGGGTTGCCCCTCGTCTGAACGGCGCGACGCGTCCCATGTCGGCGGTCTGAACCGATCGCCGGCGCCTGGCCCAGAGGCGAGGCTTCAGGCGGCGGTGCCGAGGTAGGCACGAATGACCTCGGGGTTGCGCTGGACCTGTTCGGGGGTTCCGTCGGCGATCTTCCGCCCGAAGTTCACCACCATCACTTTGTCGGACACTGACATCACGAGGCTCATGTGGTGTTCCACGAGCAGCACCGTGATCTTCTGGATGTCGCGGACGCGGCGTATCTGACCCTCCAGGACGTGCACCTCTTCGTGGTTCAGACCCGCCGCCGGTTCATCGAGCAGCAGCAGCTTCGGTTCGGCCGCCAGCGCGCGGGCGAGTTCAACCCGCTTCCGGATGGGAAACGGCAGGCCGATGGCGACCCGGTGAGTGAATGCGCCGAGGTTCATGAACTCGATCAGTTCCATCGCCTTGTCGCGCGCCGCGGCGTCCTCTCGCACCACCGACGGCAGGCGCAGCGCGTTGGCGACGAAGCCGGTGCCGGTGCGGCAATGACGCCCGACCATGACGTTCTCCAACACCGACAGCCGGTCGAACAACGCCACGTTCTGGAAGGTCCGGGCAATGCCGATGGTCGAGATGCGGTAGCGCGGAACGGCGAGGACCGACTGACCCTCGAACATGATCTCACCGGCGCTGGGCTGGTAGAGGCGGCTCAGGCAGTTGAACAGCGTGGTCTTGCCCGCGCCGTTTGGTCCAATCAGACCGGCGATCTGCCCACCGGTAACATCGAAGCTGACGTCATCCAGGGCAACGACACCGCCGAAACGCAGGGTGACACCCCGAACAGACAGCAGCCAGGTCGATTGATCGGACATCGGAGTGTTGCGTCCTCCCGGTATGTGGCCGTGCACCGCCATCCGCGGGCGCACGACGCAGACTGCGCACGGCCCGCGCCGAGTGCAAGTGAGCCAACTGTCGGAATAGGTCGGAGGTCATGGGAGCCGGCGATGAACCAGACGGCCCGAGCGAATAGACGCCCGCCGCGCCAACGGCGATATGGTTAGATAGCGACCATAGAAGATGAAAGAACCCGTATTAAACTGCACGCCTTCGGACCGCTGTTCCCGGTGTCGACCCTGACCCTCGGTGGCGGAGGCCTCGGTATGCTCTGGGGCGAGACCACCTTCGACGAGTGCGTGGCGACCGTTCACGCGGCCGTCGCGGCGGGCATCAACCTGCTCGACCTGGCGCCTCGTTACGGTGACGGAAAAGCCGAGCAGGTGGTTGGGGAGGCATTCGGCGGGCGGCTGCCGGACGGTGTCCGCGTCACCAGCAAATGCAATTTGGCTACGCCGGCGCCAGATCAGGTGGAAGGCCTGTTGCGCCGTTCCATCGAGGGGAGCCTTGGGCGACTACGCCGTGACAGACTGGATGTCTTCTTCCTGCACTCGAACCTGGTGCCTGAAGGGCATCCGATGTGGAGCCGGACAGACCCGGGGCGTTTCACCTCGCTGTCGCTGTTCCGCTCGCATGTCCGGCCCATGTTGGAGCAACTTGTGGCCGAGGGGCTGATCGGCGCCTGGGGCCTCACCGGCATCGGGCACCCTGACGCGATCATCGAGGTGCTGGGAGAGGAGCCGAAGCCCGCGGCGGTGCAGTGTATTGCCAATCTGCTGGATTCGCCGGGTGGGCTGAAATTCTTCGATGGGCCAGCCAAGCCTCGAAGTGTGATGGCCACGGCGAGGGCCCAGGGGATCGGGGTAATGGGGATCCGCGCGGTTCAGGCCGGCGCGCTGACAGCGTCCATCGACCGGCCGTTGCCCGACGACCACCCGGAGACTCGGGACTACGCCCTCGCCGCCGGGTTCCGCGTCCTATGTGCCGAGATCGGCGAGGACCCGGCGATCGTCGCGCACCGCTACGCCCTTGGGTTGCCGATCGACACCCTGGTGCTTGGGGTCAAGAACCGGGCCGAACTCGCCGGCTGCGTCGCGGCGGCCGAGGCCGGTCCGCTGCCCGCCGATCTGGCCGCCCGGATCGACGCCTCGGTTGTCCGGGAATGATCTCCGGCGCCAGCCCGCGTTGACGGCCTCCGATGATCTTCTGCGCTGGTATCGCCAGAGTCGTGCTTCCCCGCGCCAAGCACGGGGATGACACGGACGCTGGGATGACCCGAACGACGGCGTGACACGGACGCTGCGCTGACGACGGGATGGCACGGACCCAAAGTTCGCAGCGGGCGCCAGTCGCGCCTCGGTCGGCGCGCTGGCTAACTCACAGTCGCGATCTTGTCCTGCGTCTTCGTTGCAAAATCACCGGCGTCATGGCGCTCGTGCAACTGGCTTGAGGGCTCGCCACTGACCCGGTTGACCATTCGCCCCCGCACGCACGGCGGGTCGTTTGCCAATCGCATCGGTCCACCGCTGGACGTTCTTGTAGTCCTGCACTGAAAGAAACTCGGCTCCACCGTACAGCCACCCGTTCACCAGACCGCCATACCATGGCCAGACCGCCATATCGGCGATGGTGTAGTGACCGCCCGCCAAATATTCGGTCTCCGCGAGGCGGCGATCGAGCACGTCGAGTTGACGCTTCACCTCCATGGCGAACCGATCAATGGCATACTCGATCTTCGTCGGCGCGTAGGCGTAGAAGTGGCCGAAGCCTCCGCCAAGATAAGGCGCGCTTCCCATCTGCCAGAACAGCCACGACAGGCATTCGGCGCGAGCGCTGGCCTCGGTCGGCAGGAAAGCCCCGAACTTCTCGGCCAGATACATCAGGATCGCGCCGGACTCGAACACCCGAACCGGCTTCGGACCGCTGCGGTCCAATAGCGCTGGTATTTTGGAGTTGGGGTTCACCGCCACGAAGCCGCTGCCGAACTGATCGCCGTCGCCGATCTTGATCAGCCACGCGTCATACTCCGCGCCGCGGTGGCCGAGGGCCAGCAGTTCCTCGAGCATGACGGTGACCTTCACGCCGTTCGGCGTGCCCAGCGAATAGAGCTGGAGGGGATGACGGCCGACCGGCAATTCCTTGTCGTGCGTCGGCCCGGCGATCGGGCGATTGATGTTCGCGAACCGGCCGCCATTCTCCTTATTCCAAGCCCAAACCTTCGGCGGAGTGTAGTCGGACAAATCGTTCATTCTCAATGCTCCGAGCGTTCAGCAAGACTTACGAGCACCGCTCGCGACTCGGCCCACAATCTCAGGCCAGGTCGCATCGGGCGGCGGCGCTTGAGGCGTACACTATGGTGAGACACCTGCGAATGCCCTCGGTCGCCGACGGCGCCGTTGCGCGCTGCCGGCGGCAAGGCTCAACCGCGCCGCGGGACAGATCTGGTCTTCAGTTCGGCTTTGCCAAGTCAGCACGGATCATCCAAGCGCCGACGATCCGGTCGGGGGTTACACTTCGTATTGCATCGCATCCGTTGCGTTTCGTTTTCTCGCCCATATCCAGAGGGAGGTCGTTTCTGGAGTTTCTGCCGATGTTCAATAAATCCCCGCTGATCCGCCAGACCGTCGCCAAAGCTGGGGCAGTGATTGCCGCCCTGGGCGTCGCCATCTTGCTGTCCGGCTGCGTTATCGTGCCCGCTGGCCCGTACTACTACCATCCGCATCACTACTGGGGTTACTGACCGCGGTGCCCTCCCCGACTGGAGCGTGCCCAACTGATGTCTCCCCGACCGAGGTCTCCCCAACGGAGGTCGGCCCAACCGGGGCCTTGGCGACTGCCTCTGCCGTTCTCGCTCGGTCCGGCGGGCGTCCCACCGCGGCGGCTTCGGCCCTGTTGGAAACTGTCATTCTGGACCACGCCACCGCCGTTTTCCTCAGCCGAGGATATGCCGCCACCAGCATCGAGGTGATCGCGCGGCAGGCCGGGGTCGCGAAACGCACCATCTACGCCCGCTGGCGGGGCAAGCCGGCCCTGTTCCTCGGTGTGCTGCAGCGGCTCGTATCCTCCTGGATATCGTCCGCCGATGCCTGGCCCCCAGCGGACGATCTCGAGGCGGCGCTGCGCGTCGCGGCCCATGGCATCCTCAAGGTGGGGCTGACGCACGAGGCGATCGCGCTGCATCGACTGATGGTCGCAGAGGCCGGCCGCTTTCCCGAGCTCAGAACCATCATGGCACAGGCCGGAACGCGCGAGGGCATCGGTCGAATCGCGGGGTTGCTGGAGGCGGCGGTCGCCTCCGGCCACCTCCGGCCGCTGGATACCGCGTTCGCGGCCGAACAGTTTTTGCACCTTGTGCTGGCCGGGCCGCAGCGCCGGGCCATCGGGCAGGGACCAGCGCTGGATGCCGATCAGGTCGCTGCGTGGGGTAACGCGGCGGTCCAGCTGTTTCTGGCCGGGTGCCTGCCTCGTGACGAGAGTGTATGACCGACTGAGGAGAACGCAATCGGCATCGCCGCGACTCCGTTGCGGTCGGCCCAATCGCCGGTTTCTTGTTTTGAGTTCTGCCGCCCTGTCGATCCGCGGTGTTTTAGTCCTTCAGGTTGCCGCGCCGTATGAATCGATGTTACGGGCAGCCGCGACGTGAAAGGTGAGGATGCGCGGGCCTATGAAGCTTTTGCTGACTGGCGGTTGCGGTTTTATTGGCTCCGCCGTGGTGCGCTACCTGCTTCGTCACACCGACCACGTGGTGATCAACGTCGACAAGATGACCTACGCCGCCTCGGAGGAGGCGCTGGAGGACGGACATGGGCACAATCGCCATATGCTGATCCGCGCCGATATCGTCGACGCGGCGGCGATGCGGCAGGTGTTCGAGACCCACGATCCCGACGCGGTCATGCACCTTGCGGCTGAAAGTCACGTGGACCGCTCCATCGACGGACCGGCCGATTTCGTCCAGACCAACGTGGTCGGCACCTTCACCCTGCTCGAAGCCGCGCGCCAGCACTACGCCGGGCTCGATCAGCGCCCGCCAGGCGCGCTTCCGTTTCCATCACATCTCCACCGATGAGGTGTTCGGCGCGCTGGGAGCCGACGATGCCCCGTTCAACGAAACCACCGCCTATGATCCCCGCAGTCCCGTATTCCGCGAGCAAGGCCGCGTCCGATCACCTGGTCCGCGCCTGGAGCCACACCTACGGGCTGCCGACGATCGTATCGAACACCTGCAACAACTACGGCCCCTGGCAGTTTCCCGAAAAGCTGATCCCGCTGATCACCCTGAACGCCCTGCAAGGCCGCGAATCTGCCGGTCTACGGCGACGGCTCGAACTCGCGCGACTGGCTGTTCGTCGAGGATCACGCCGAGGCGCTGGTCCGTGTCGTCGAGCACGGCCTTCCCGGCACCACCTACGCCATCGGCGCTCGGCAGCCACGCACCAACCTCCAGGTGGTGCGTGCGATCTGTGCGCATCTGGACCGGCTTGTCCCCGACCCCGCGGGACCCAGGGAGCGACTGATCCGCTTCGTCACCGATCGGCCCGGCCACGATTTCCGCTACGAGATCGATCCATCCCGCAGCGAGGCAGCGCTGGACTGGAAGGCGCCGCACGACTTCGAAACCGGCCTGGCCCGCACCATCGGCTGGTATCTCGACCATCGCGCCTGGTGGGAGGGCGTTCGCGCCGCCCGCTATGCCGGCCAGCGGCTCGGAACCAGCCACCCAAAGGGGCTGGCACGGGCGTCACGCGACGAGGTGGGCAAGGGGAAAGCGGCGTGAAAGGCATTCTGCTCGCCGGCGGCTCCGGCACGCGGCTGCATCCGATGACCCTGGCGGCGTCGAAGCAACTGCTGCCGGTCTACGACAAGCCGATGGTCTACTATCCGCTGTCCACGCTGATGCTCGCGGGCATCCGGGACATCATGGTGATCTCCACCCCCGAGGACCTGCCGCAGTTTCGACGCCTGCTCGGGGACGGCTCCGGCTTCGGCGTCCACTTCGAGTACGCGGCGCAGCCGAAGCCCGGACGGGATCGCACAGGCCTTCCTGATCGCCCGCGACTGGCTGGAGGGCGAGGCCTGTGCCCTGGCGCTTGGCGACAACCTGATCCATGCCGATCACCTATCCACGCTTGCTGCGCGCCGCCGCCGCCCGGCCAGTCGGCGCCAGCGTGTTCGCCTACCAGGTGCGCGATCCCGAACGCTACGGCGTGGTGGTATTCGATGCCGTCGGCCGGGCGATGGAGGTCGTGGAAAAACCGGCCGCCCCGACCTCGCAACTGGGCGATCACCGGCCTGTATTTCTACGACAGGAATGTCAGCGACATCGCCCCGCAAATCCGCCCGTCCGCCCGGGGAGAACTGGAGATCACCGACCTGAACCGCGTCTATCTCGAGATGGGCACACTGCATGTCGAGAAACTGTCGCGCGGCTGTGCCTGGCTGGATGCCGGCACCCCCGACAGCCTGCTGCAGGCGGCGACGTTCGTGCAGACCATCCAGTCGCGCACCGGCATGTTGGTCGGCAGCCCGGAGGAGGTCGCGTTCCGCATGGGGTTCATCGATGCCGACCGGCTGCGCGAGCACGCGACGGCGTCTGGGCAAGACCGAACTGGGCCGCGTGCTGATGGAACTGGCGGAGGGGGATCTGGCGTGAAGTTCGAGCCCTGGCGATCCCCGACGTCAAACTGATCACCCCGCCGCGCTTCCAGGATCCTCGCGGTTTCTTCTCGGAAACCTGGAACCAGCGTAGTTTCGCCGAGGCGGGCATTCCTGGGCCGTTCATCCAGGACAACCACGTGTCGTCGACCTCGGCCGGGGTGCTGCGCGGGCTGCACTGCCAGATCGGCCGTAACGCGCAGGGCAAGCTGGTGCGCTGCGGTCAAGGGCGCGATCTATGACGTGGCGGTCGATATCCGCCACGGCTCGCCGACCTTCGGGAAGTATGTCGGCGACCGACGCTGAGCGCGGCGAACTGGGCGCAGCTCTGGGTGCCGGTCGGGTTTCTGCACGCCTATTGCACGCTGACCGCCGAGACGGAGGTGATCTACAAGGTCACCGGCGACTACGACAGGGCGGCGGAGCGCGGCGTAATCTGGAACGACCCGGATATCGGCATCGACTGGCCGGTTGCGGCGGGCGATGTCCTGCTGTCGGACAAGGACAAGGTGCTGCCGCGCCTGATCGAGTGCCCGGTCTGGTTCCATGTCTGATTTGCCTATGTCCGGAACAGAGGCGGGCGGCCCGATCATGGTGACCGGCGGCAGCGGTCAGCTCGCCTCCGCCCTGGCCGACGGCGGCGGGCCGAATATCCGGCGTGTCGGCCGCCCGGACTTCGATTTTGACCGTCCGGAGACGATCGAGACCGCGTTCACGCTGGTAGCGCCTCGGCTGGTGGTCAACGCCGCCGCCTATACCGCTGTCGATGCGGCGGAGAGCGACGCCGAGTCGGCCTATCGGGCCAACCGCGACGGTCCGGCGATCCTGGCGCGACTTTGCGCCGCCGCCGACATCCCGCTGATCCATGTCTCGACGGACTTCGTCTTCGACGGCGCCAAGCCGGAACCGTATGTCGAGAACGATCCGGTGGCGCCGCAGGGCGTCTATGGCGCCAGCAAGCTGGCGGGTGAGCAAGCCGTGCTGGCGACGGGCGCCAAGGCCGTGATCTTGCGCACCGCGTGGGTCTACGCCGCCACCGGGAAGAACTTCGTCCGCACGATGCTGGCACTCGGCCAGACCCGGACCGCGTGACCGTCGTTGCCGACCAGCATGGCTGCCCGACCTCCGCCGCCGATCTGGCCGCGGCGATCCTGCAAGGTCGCCGATCGACTGAGCCGCACGGGCTGGCGCCCGGAGTATCGAAGGCGTCTTCCACGCCGCCGGCAACGGCGGAGACCACCTGGTATGGCCTGGCCGTCGCAACGTTCGAGGAAGCCGCCCGCCATGGCGTCCCGATCCCCGAGGTGGTGCCGATCGCCGCCGCGGACTGGCCGACGCCGGCAAAGCGCCCAGCGAACTCGCGGCTCGATTGCACCCGGCTCCGCAAGGTGTTCGATGTCGCCCTGCCCGCCTGGCGACCCAGTCTCGCAGCGACGATAGACGCGATTTTCGCCACTCAATCGCAGTCGAAAGGGTTGGAGTAGAGTTCCCCGCATTCTGAATTTGGTCTACATTCATAGGCTTGGACAAGGCACCAAGATCCGAGACGCTGACGCGTTGCCCTCCGCCCTCGGCAGGCCATGCAACCAAGCAAAAGGCGGCGCGCCATTCGATGAGCAATCTTCCAGGGTGCCACATCCGTGTCATGACCCGACCTGCTCCGGCCCCCGCCGTCTCTGACTATTCGGATAAATTCGTGTGCGGACCGGGCCATAGGCTCTGTCCATCGGCCGGCCACGGTTCCGGGCCCAGGCCGCTTCGGGACCCGCGATGCCGCGGCTGATCGAGATCCTGCTGTTCCTGACGCCGTTCGTTGGCTTCGCGGTCTGGCGGCTGGTCGCGCCATCGGAACGTCCTCCTGTCTGGCTGGTTACCGGGGCCGTCTGCTTCGTCGTGCTGATGCTCGCCTCACTGGTGTGGCTGCGCGCGCGCGACGCTTCCGACACCTTCCAGACCTATGTTCCGGCACAGCTGCAGGACGGCCATATCGTGCCCGGCCATGCGGCGACTCGATGACCGATGCGCCAGTGCTGCGGCTGGAACCACCGCCATTCGCCGCCGACCCCGCATTGACGGCGGTCTGGGACGCGTTACCGGAGGCCCGGGTGGTCGGTGGGGCGGTACGGGATGCGGTGGCCGAACGACCGGTGGCGGATGTCGATCTGGCGACCTCGCTGGCTCCGGAGGCGGTGATCGCTGCCCTGACCTCGGCCGGGCTGCGCGCGGTGCCGACGGGACTAGATCACGGCACGGTCACCGCGGTCGTCGATGGGCGCGGGTTCGAGATCACCACGCTGCGCCAGGACCTGGAAACCGACGGCCGGCATGCGGTCGTTGCGTTCACGTCTGACTGGCGGCGGGACGCCCAGCGGCGCGATTTCACCATCAATGCCCTGTCGATGGCACGGGACGGAGCGGTCTTCGACTATTTCGGCGGCCTGGCGGACCTACGTGACGGCCGCGTGCGCTTCGTCGGTAAGGCGGCCGAGCGAATCCGCGAGGACTATCTGCGCATCCTTCGGTTTTTCCGCTTCCAGGCGCGTTACGGCCGGGTGCCACCCGATCCAGAAACACTCGCAGCGCTTCGCGACGGCATCCCCGGGCTCGCACGGTTATCCCCCGAACGGATATGGGCGGAGCTGTTCAAGATCCTGGCGGCACCGGACGCGGTGGAAGCGGTCAACCTCATGGCGGATCTTGGCATCCTGAGGGCAATCGCACCGGAAGTGTCACGACCGGACCGTTTGCCCGTGTTGCGCGACGCCGGGGCGCCAGCTGACGCCGTCCTGCGACTTGCCGCGATGCTGCCAGCCGGGACGCTGACCTTCGCGCGGCGACTGAAACTGTCCAACGAGGAGCGGGATCGACTGGTGCGGTTGCAGTCCATCCCCGCCGCGAGGCCGACCGACGACGATGCGGCGCTGCGGCGCCTGCTGGCTGATTACCGACGCGCCGATCTGATCGACCGCACCTGGCTCGACGATGGTCCCGAAGCCCCTGCCCTGAGACGACGTCTCACCGATATGCCCCAGCCGGTGTTTCCGCTGGAGGGGCGCGACGTGGTGGCCTTGGGTGTGGCCCCGGGACCGCGCGTCGGCCACCTTCTGCGCACCTTGCGGCAATGGTGGATGGACGGGGGATGTGTGGCGGATTGGGCGGCGTGCGAAGCGGAGCTGGCCCGCCGGACTTGCGCGGTATGCTGAACTCACCAAAATAAGTGCGGTGAGGTGACAATATGCCGGACGTGGTGATCTATACCCAGCCTTGGTGCCCATTCTGCGAGCGGGCCGTCTACACCCTGACCAAAAAGGGCGTCGCATTCCGCGAAATCGACGCCCCGCACGGTTCGGTGGAGCGCGCGCGGTCCGCGAAGCTCTCGGGACGCACGACCGTGCCGCAGATCTTCATCGATGAGCGGCATATCGGCGGGTGCGACGATATGATGGCAATGGACCGTGCCGGCAAGCTTGATAGCCTGCTTGGGCTGGCGTGAATCTTGCTGGCACTCGGATTGATTGAGTGCCAAAGTCGTGGCTTGCTCCTTGATGGGACGGCCTGATCGGGATGAGGAATGATTTACTACCAGTTGCAATGTAGCCAGGCGCACGCTTTCGATGGCTGGTTCAAGGATAGTGCTACGTTCGAGCAGCAGGCCCGGCGTCGTTTGGTCGAATGTCCCGAATGCGGCGACACCGAAATTGACCGGGCATTGATGGCGCCAGCCGTTGCGAAGCGACAGGCGCTGACGGTGATGCCACCGTCGCCTCAGGCTCCACCGCGACCGCCCGAGGTGCCGGCCACCACACCCGAAAGGATGGCAGGCGGGCGTTTGCCGGCGCAGATGCTGGCTATGCTGCAGCGGATGCGGGCGGAGGTGGAGAAGAACTGCGACTATGTCGGCCCTCAGTTCGCCGACGAGGCTCGAAAGATGCACCGGGGCGAGAGTGACTTTCGGGGCATCTATGGCGAGACCACCGAGGAGCAGGCTGAGAGCCTCGCCGAAGACGGGATCTCGGTGGCACGTATCCCGTGGGTGCCTCGCGCGGACGGATGAGACCGGCACGAGATTCTGACTGACAGCCGGGGTCGTTCAATCACGTTCGGCAGGCCGGGGGACGGCCTCCCATCGCGGCAACTCTGTCCAGCGGAACCGCACAACAGATCATTGCCTGTGGCGCGGGGTGCATCAATGCTGTAACAACTCCTCGCTGCCAACCTGCGGTAAAGGGATCAAGGCGGGTATGTCACCTATGTCGGAATCCTCAGCGCCATGAGTACCGACCGAGCACCCGAGCCTGGTGCGGGCGGCGGTTCGGCGGTCCCGGCGAATTCCCGTGATCTGGGCAATACCGATCATAGCCATCGCGATCGGACTGTGGCTGGCGTGGGACACGCTCTCCAAGGAGGGTCCACGGATCGTCGTGCTATTTGAGGACGCCGAGGGACTTCAGGCCGGCCAGTCGCAGCTCAAGTTCAAGGATATCACCCTCGGCACCGTCAAAAGCCTCGAGTTCACCAAGGATCGCCGAAGAGTCCTGGTCACGATCGCGACGAATTCGCTGGCGGAACCGTTCCTTACGACCGGGACCCAATTCTGGGTGGTGAAGCCACGCCTGTTCGCAGGCAACATCTCAGGCTTCAGCACGCTGCTTTCGGGCTCCTACATAGGATTGCTGCCCGGCGACGCAGCCGCCAAACCGGAACGAAATTTCGTCGGCCGCGAGGAACCGCCATTGTTGGACGCCGACGTGCCGGGCCACACGTTCCTGCTCAAGACCGCTCAGCTTGGCTCGGTGAGCCTCGGCTCGCCGGTGTTCTACCGCGGCCTGTCAGTCGGGGAGGTGCTGGGCTGGGACGTCGCCGACATGGCTGAAAGCGTAACGATCCACGCCTTCGTCCGGGCGCCATTCGATAGCTATGTCCATGACCAGACGCGCTTCTGGAATGCGTCCGGCGTCTCGGTGAAGTTGGGCGGCACGGGCGTGGAAATGCAGGTAGAATCACTGCGCGCGCTGTTGCTCGGTGGCGTCGCCTTCGAAACATCGAACGTAGGAACTAAGAGCGAGGTCAGTGTCGAAAATCACGAGTTCCCGCTGTTCGCGAATCAGGATGCGGCCAAGGCCGCGTCGTACAGCCGGAAAATCCCGTTGCTCGTCTACTTCTCCTCCTCGGTCCGCGGCCTGGGCCCGGGATCCGACGTCGTGCTGCACGGCCTCAAGGTCGGCGAGGTCACAGGTGTCCGATTGCACTACGATCCCGCGAAAGACACCGTGGTCGCACCGGTGCGACTGGAGATCGAGCCCGAGCGTGTCGTGGGAATCGGGCGCAAGGTGTTCGCGAACACCGAGGAGGCTGTCCAGGCGCTGGTGTCGAAAGGCTTGCGGGCATCACTTCAAAGCGGAAATCTGCTGACTGGCGAGATGCTGGTCTCGCTCGAATTCGTTCCCAACGCGCCCGTGGCGACTGTTACGACCGAGGACGGAGCCTTTGTCTTCCCGACCACCGATTCCGGCGGGTTGTCGAGCTTGCAGGCCTCGGCTGGCGACCTGCTGCGCAACGTCAACGCGATCCCCTTTGCCAGCATTGGCCAAAGCCTCGACGCGCTGACGAAGAACATGAGCGAGCTTACCAACGGGCCGCAACTGCAGCAGACGTTGACCGGGCTCGCGGGCATGATGAGCGAGGCACAGTCGGTCCTGGGCAAACTCGATACGGACATGGGTCCGTTTTTGAAGCAACTGCCGGAGATCGCCACTTCGCTGCAAACCACGCTCAAGCAGTCCAACCAGCTGATGCGATCGCTTGATAACGGCTACGGCAACGATACCCAGTTTCATCGCGATCTGGACCGGATGATGGGGCAACTCACCGACGCGGTGCGTTCGTTCCGGGCGCTCGCCGATTTGCTGACCCGGCATCCCGAGGCGCTGGTGCGAGGCCGGACAGACACGGGCGCGCAATGAATTCAATCGGGGACTATCCGACCCGACGGTTGCCCGACGAAAACCCGGGTCAAGACGCCGGGCATTCGTGGGCGCCAGTCTGCGCGCGGCACGGGGGATCATGAGTGCCACTGAGGAATATACCGCGGATGGCGTAGGCGCTGTGCTCCGCGAATGTCCGGGCTGTGGTCTGTTCCAGGTCGAACCCGCGCTCGTGCCTGGAACCACGGCACAGTGCGATCGTTGCGGGACAACGCTCCGTCGCACCCGACAGCACCCGCTCGAGCACAGCTTGGCATTGGCCATCGCGGCGCTGATCCTGCTGACCGTCATGTGCCTGAGCACGCTTATGACCGTGCGGACCTCGGGCATCGTGCATCACGCCGGGATATTCTCTGGCCCGATCGAACTGGCGGAGCGCCGGATGTCGGCACTCGCCATCGTGGTGGTGTTCGTAACCGTTGTTGCACCGTTATGTCAACTCCTTGGCACGATCTACGTGTTGCTGCGCCTCCGCGAGACAAAGACGCTGCCGCATCTGCGCCGGGTGTTCGCGCTGGTTGAAAGGCTCTCGACCTGGTCGATGGTTGAGGTTTTCGTCCTGGGCGTTTTCGTTGCTTACGTGAAGCTCGGCGATATCGTTACGATTCAGCTGAACACCGGTGTTTACGCGCTCCTTGCACTGACCGTCACACTTGTCTGGGCCGATGCCGCACTCGATCGGGAAGCGGTCTGGAACGCGCTCGACAGCACCGGCGCCCGGGACGTGACGCGCGAAGTCAGCAATTCCGGACGAGTGCCATCCCGGGCCATCGGATGCGAACTCTGCACCCTGGTTGTTGCACCCGCTCAACAAGGCGCGGCGTGCCCTCGTTGTGGTTCCAGTCTGCATCCTCGCAAACGGGACAGCGTTGCCTGGACCTGGGCGCTGGTGATTGCCGCCGCGGTGTTCTATATCCCGGCAAACCTCTATCCAGTCCTCACCGTGATGCAGCTTGGGGCCGGCGCGCCAAGCACAATTCTCGGGGGCGTGCGTGAGTTGGTCGAGTCGCGGATGTATCCGCTGGCGGCGTTGGTGTTTTTTGCAAGTATCGCGGTGCCGGTCCTGAAGCTTGCGGGCCTCAGCATCATGCTGGTGTCGGTGCAGACCGGCCATACCCGTTGGCTGCGAGATCGAACCCGGCTGTATTACATTATCCGCCGAATCGGTCGTTGGTCGATGATCGATATCTTCATGGAGGCCCTGCTCGGCGCCCTGGTTCAATTTGGCGGCGTTGTCACCATCGAGCCCGGATTCGGCGCGGTGGCGTTCTGTGCCGTCGTCATCCTCACGATTTTTGCCGCCGAGACATTTGACCCGCGCATCATGTGGGATGCCGCCGAACAGCGGATGAGTGCCGATCAGCTTCGCGCGCGGGCGTAGTCCCGGACCATAGACGGCCAAATCTTAATGACGAGTCGACGTCTTCTTGATGGTCGTGAGCGTGCGGAGTTTGGCTCGAACCGGCAGCTCCGCACGCCGATCGCCGTCATTGTCTGATGGCGCTGGATTTTGATCGCTCGGCATGTCACGAATTGCGGGGCAGCCTTCGGTCCCGGCGCCGCTGTCGTTCCGGATGATGTCGGTGCATGTTGGGCCGACTATGTCGAGGTAAGGAAATTGTCGATGTTGAACCGAATCGTCATGGCTGCGATTCTGACGGTCGTGATTGCTGGCGGCGGAACGTCGGGCGCTCGGGCGCAACAGCCGGTCAGCGCCGGGCCTGCAACCGGCTGGCGCGTCTGGTCTGACCTTCAACATTGCCCCGTATCTGTGGATCGCAAGCATCCACTCGAAATACAGCTTCGAACTGCCGCCGGCCCTGGGCGGAACAGTGTCGGCTGATTCATCACTCGGGTTCGGCGATTTGCTGTCGCACCTGAACTTCGCGACGATGGTTGCGGCGGACGCACAATATGGGCGGTTCTCCCTGCTCACCGACTTTATGTATTTGAACCTCGGCGGCACCGCCAGCCAGTTCAGGTCGGTAAACTTCCCCAACCGTCCTTCGATTCCGATCTCAACGGACGTGCAGACCAGCCAGGGTCTCGACCAGACCTCCACGATCTGGACGCTGGCGGGCGGCTACACTGTGATGCAGGGCGACTGGGGGAACTTAGATGCGATCGCCGGATTTCGGCTTTTGGCAATTCATGCAACCGTTGACTACAGCCTGGGATTTACGGTAGCCGGACCGCGCGGCAACGGCGCCACGTTCGGCGGTGTCGGCACCGTATCCGGCGCCCGCGATATCTGGAACGGTGTAGGTGGGTTCCGCGGCCGCTTCCGCATTGGCAACGCCGGACTGTTCATTCCCTATTACTTCGACATTGGCGCGGGCGGGTCGAATCTGACCTGGCAGATCGCATCCGGCCTGGGCTATCACGCCTCACTGGCCGACATATCGCTCACCTACCGCTACCTGTCCTTCGAACAAGGCAGCGACTCCGTTGTGCAGCGGCTTTGGATTCAAGGGCCGATGCTGATGGTGAATTTCGCATTCTAGCCCACTTTCAAGCTCACTGTGCCGCCGAAATGGTTCAGCTCGTTGTTTGATTGCATGATCGGCGCGGGTGAAACTCGTTACAAGCCTGATCGTCGCCGTGGGGGCGCCTTGGCGGTGATCGCGGTCGTCTTGCTACTGGCCGGTCACTTCATCTCGGCCCGGGCGGAACCGCCCGCGCAGTTTGTTGGGGGCGCTGCGTGTTCAGGCTGCCATCGGGCCGAAGCGGCTCTCTGGCGGACGTCACACCACGCCAAGGCGATGCAGCCCGCCACGCCGGCTACCGTGCTTGGAGCGTTCGACGGCGCGGAATTGGCACAGAACGGCATCGCGACCAGCTTCAGTCGTTCCGGCGACGATTACATGGTGCGAACGCAAGGTGCAGACGGAAAGTCCCAAGACTTCAAGATAGCCTATACGTTCGGCGTCTATCCGCTCCAGCAATATCTGATCCCATTCCCCGGCGGTCGCTATCAGGCGCTGGGCGTTGCATGGGACAGCCGCCCGAGGCGACCAAGGCGGCCAGCGCTGGTTCGATCTTTATCCGGACCGAAAACTGTCGCCGGGCGACCCGGTGCACTGGACCGGGCGCGATCAGACCTGGAACTACATGTGCGCCGGTTGCCATTCGACAAACCTGAGGAAAAACTATGATCTGAACAGCAACAGCTACAACACGACGTGGAGCGACCTGGATGTGTCGTGCGAGGCGTGTCATGGCCCCGGCTCGCGCCACGTTGCCTGGGCGGCACAGGCTGACAGACCATCCAACTACGATGCCGGGGACATGGGGCTGACGGTAGCGCTGAGGCCGGCCGATCATGGCCGATGGGAAATGAACCCGCAGACCGGGATCGCCCGGCGGACCGAGAAACCCGCCTCGATGGAAATCGACACCTGTGCCTCCTGTCACGCCCGTCGCAAACAGATCGCGGAGCCCCCAAAGCCCGGCGCCTCATTTCTCGATTCGTACCTTCCGGCGCTGCTGGAACCCGGGCTCTATCACGCCGATGGCCAGATCGATGGAGAAGTCTACGAATACGGTTCGTTCGTGCAGAGCCGCATGTATCGCGCCGGCGTAACTTGTTCCAACTGTCACGAGCCGCACAGCGCAACGCTGCGTGCCGAGGGGAACGGACTATGCGCGCAATGTCATATGCCGGCGAAGTTCGATGTTCCGGCGCACCATCATCACGAGGCAGGCAGCACCGGGGCGCAATGCGTCAACTGCCACATGACCACGAAGACGTTTATGGTCGTGGACGAGCGGCGCGATCATGGCTTTCGTGTCCCGAGGCCCGATCTGTCAGAATCGATCGGGTCGCCAAACGCGTGCATCCAGTGTCATCATGACCGCTCTTCGGACTGGGCGGCCCGTGCAGTGGCCGAATGGTATCCCAAGGGTCGCCAGACCCGCCCCAGCTACGGCACCGCGCTGCATGCGGGTCGTGTCGGCGCCGCCAGCGCGGAACGCCAGCTCGACGCATTGATTCTGGACCAGAACGAGCCGGGAATTGCGCGGGCGACCGCCTTGTCGCTGCTGCCGCGCGTGGCAACTTCGGCCTCATCGCTGGCCATTGCCTCGGCTATCACCGATCCGGACCCGCTGATCCGAGCCGCCGCGCCGCGGGCACTGTCTGGTGCTGCGTCACCGGCTGCTTTCCAAGCTGCTTTGCCGCTCCTGCGCGATCCGGTCCGGGCAGTTCGAACCGAGGCCGCCCGCGCACTCTCCGGCGCGCCGCGGCAGGCGATCCCGCCCGAACAGCATGATGCGCTCAGCGGCGCCTTCAAGGAACTGGCTGCCGCGGAATCAACTGATCTGGACCGGCCCGAGGCTCACCTCAACCTGGGCCTGCTGCATACGCGACAGGCCCAACCGGCCGAAGCGGAAGCGGAATATCGAACAGCTCTGCGCCTCGATCCGAACTTCGTCCCAGCGCTGATGAACCTTTCTGACTTGGATCGAATGCGTGGCTTGGATGCCCAAGGAGCGCAGTTGCTGCGTCGGGCGATATCGATTGAACCAGGGAATGCGGACGTCATGCACGCCCTTGGTTTGTTTTTGGTTCGCGAGCACAACTACACTGAGGCACTCCCACTGTTGCGCCGAGCGTCCGAGTTGGCGCCTGACACGGTTCGATATGGGTACGTGTATGCCATTGCGCTGAACAGCACTGGTGCGCCGGAGCAGTCGCTTGCTCTGCTAGGTCGGCTTCACCGGCAGCACCCCGCCGACAGGGAGGTTCTCATCGCCTTGATCGCCGGGGCACGTGCCGCGGGAGACATCTCGGCGGCTCTTTCGGAAGCGCGCGAATTGGCGGAGCTGGATCCCGGCAATCCACAGGTCCGTATGCTGCTGCTCGATTTGGAGCAGCAGCGGAACCGTTGACGAACGCGTTCGCACGCGTCTGCCAGACAGCGGGTTGAGACTGGATTCTCCGCCATCGGCGAGCGCCCTCAGGGTCTGTCGGCGCTGAACGCGTAGTTACAACCGGTACCGTTGATGCTCGCTGTCATGTGCGATCCGACAATGTGGCCGATCATCTCGGCTTCACCGTTTCGACTCGTTGCATCGAAAGAGCCATCGGGAGCGATCGCAACGGCGAAGGTTGGGGACAGCGAATTGGCTGAGTCCCGGGGCACATTGGGGTGAGCCAGAACATAGCTGAATGCGCCGTTGCGTACGGAAAGTGAGATTGCGGGCGGGGTGTCGCACCAGTTGCTTTCAGCTCCGCTGACGCCCGAGGCGGTGAGCCTGATTGTGCCTTGATAATTTCCATCGAACGAAACCGGTGGCGGCGATGGCTTCGGCGAAACGGGCGCCGGTCCGGATGTCGTGCACCCGGTCATAGAGGTGATAATGACGACGCTGACAAACTTCGTTATTTTGGCACGCATAGCAACTCTCCGAGGCCAAAGGACGGTCTGATATCGAGTGGTTCCCACTACTCTTACCGAAACACAAGCGGCAATTGCTGAAAAGCAACCCGAAGCAACCGCAAAAGGGGTCCAATCGCGCTGGCTCGAAGCGAAGCGGTCTGGGCGAACCCGACGTTTTGAGTTAGATCAACGCAGCCAGTGCGGACCAACACTATCCAGTGTTCGTAGGCAGGTGGCCGACGGGCGGTATTCTCGTTGCACGCGAATTTGCAATGATAGGACATCGGGGGCGAAAAAATGCGGTTAAGGGTCGTCGAGTCGAACGACGCCGACGAATTCGCGACTTTGATCGAACCAGACGGTTGCGACATCCTCGTAACGGAATGCGGATCGTTCAAAGCCCGCGGCACATTGACGAATATCGGCCGCCTGTTCCTGCAACAGGGGCATGAGAACCTGAGCCGCCTGATAGAGGTTACCTCCCCGCGGTCCGGGGTGGTTTTCTTGCCGAGCCGGGGCCAAGTATATTCTTGAATGGCTCTGAAGTCGGATACGGCCAGCTCGGATTTTTCGAATTTGGAAACGAGTATCTTTCGCGGTTGTCGGGACCTACGAGTTGGGCCGCAATGACACTTGCCGATGATGATATGGCGGCCATTCGCGCATGGTATTTCGGCGATAGCGGTTCTAGATGAGGAAATGACCGCACGGTGGTCACGCCGCCGCCGGGCAGATTGGCCTCACTGCGCGCGCTGCATGCCGCCGCAGGAGGTTTGGCGCAAGAGGGCACGCAACCGCGGTTATCCCCGACGTCCGAAGCGGTGCTCGAGCAAGGGCTGATTCAGGCCATGTTGGCGTGCGTTTATCTGACCGACGCTCGCACAGACACTACGGCGGTGCAACATCATCGCATTGTCATCCGCCGTTTCCGAGAACTACTGGAAGCGAATCTTCCTGCGCCGTTGCATATGTCGAGGATCAGTGATGCGATCGGCGTTTCCGAACGAACGTTGCGCCTGGCGTGTCGGCAGCAGCTTGGTGTGAGCCCAACTCGATACATCATGCTCCGCCGCATGCGTCTCGCCCGGCACACGCTGCGAGACGCCGATCCAGCCCTCACGACCGTAACCGGCATTACGACACAGTTTGGGTTTTGGGAGCTTGGGCGATTTGCCGTCAGATACCGAGAAATCTTCGGCGAAACGCCATCTGCTACGCTGCGCTCTGTAGCCTTGTCGAGATATCGGCCAGCGCGGTCCGACTATGCTTTCGCCTAAAGGCGTCGGTCGGGGTGCGTTAAACGAGGCGGTTTTTGGGTCAGCCCTTGGCGGCGACACCCGCACCGCGCGTGCGGTTCCGCCTCATGACCGTGGATGGCTTTGTTTGCCGGAATGGCATAGTCTCGGCTAAATTTAACTGGGCCAATCGATCATCGCTCAGCTGTGTACGGTCGCGGATACCGATGCGCTGCCTGACGCCGCGCTGCGCACGAACGATCGAACGTCGAGTCGGAAAGCCTAAGGCTGTGCGCGGGCCACTCGAACGGGACGGAGAAGTCTTGCATGACAGGCCCAAAAGCCGGCCATCTGGCAGTGCTGTTTGTGTTCAGTCTGTTGGCCGTCACCCAGGCGCGCGCGCAACAGCCGCCACCCGAGCAAGCGCCGCCGGAACATCCTGCGATCGAACCAACCGCGCTTGAAATGCTGAAGGCCATGAGCCAGCGGCTTGCCGGTGCAAAGTCGATGAGTTTTACCGCTGTGACTACATATGAAGCGCCCGCGCGTGACGGTCAGCCGCTTTACTATTCCACTCTGTCTCAGGTCGCGGTACAACGGCCGAACAAGTTGCGCGTGATCACGCCCGGTGATGGCCCGCCCTCGGATTTTTACTACGACGGGAAAACGATGATGGCCTACACGCCGGGAGCCAATCTGGTGGCCGTGGCCGATGCGCCGCCAACCATCGATGCGGCAATGCGGGCAGCGTACGATAAGGCGGCAATCTATTTCCCGTTCGCCGAGGTGATCGTGGCGGATCCGTACAAGAACCTGTCCGACGGCCTGACATCAGCTTTCGTGGTCGGCCAGTCGCACGTCGTCGGCGATACCGTCACCGACATCGTTGCGATCGCCAACGCCAACGTGCAAGCTGAAATTTGGATCGGCGTTGCGGACGGGCTGCCGCGGATGGTCCGTGCGATATACCCCAAAGACCCGGTTCGATCTCGTTATGTGATCCATTTTTCCAACTGGAAACTTAATCCCGCGATGAAGGACTCGGATTTCACCTCCACTATGGTCTTGAAAGCGCCACGCGTCGATTTTGCCCGCCCCGATGCCGAGCTACCTGGCAAACCTTGAAACAAGGAGGCTCATGATGCCACGGATCGGATTGATCATGATGACCGGTGTGGTAGCCCTGGTTCAGATGCAGCCTGCAGGCGCCTGGATGCGCGGGAGCGAGACCTATGGCGGCGGACACTGGGGTGCCGCAGCGGGTGGCGGTCACTGGGCAGCGGGGGCCAACGGACATTACGGATCAGGTACATACGGCACGACCAGCAGTGGCACGCACTATGCGACCGATTTAAAGGGAGGTTCGGCCACGGCCAGCAACGGAAGTTGGTCGGCGACGAGCGCCAGTGGGCACACCAACTCCGGAAACTACGGCACCACGGCTTACGGCACGCACTATGCGACCGGATCATACGGCGGGGCCGTCGCAACAAATAATGGACATTGGGCGGCGGCCGGGGGCAATGGAGGGTATGCCTACGGCAATCATTACAGCGGCACCGCCGTCTATGGTGGAGCCTACCATCCGCCAGCGGTGGTCAATCAGTATTACGGCACCGGCTGCTACAACTGTGGCGGATGGAGCGCGGGGGCGGTCGCCGCGGCGGGGGTCGCCGGCGTTGCAGTAGGCGCCGCAGTCGGCGCGGCAGCGGCCAGTGCAAGCGCAGCCGCCGCTTATGCCCCTGGCGATGTCTACGCGGCGCTGCCCGGTGGATGCGGTTACGCAACGTACTACGGCAGAGCCTATTACAACTGTGCCGGACCTGGTTCAACCCGGCCTATGGCGCGAATGGTGTCTACTACCGCGTGGTACCGCCGCCGTGACCCACCGGGCGTTGTCTTGCACCTGATTCGAGTGCATAACGAGAAACGCCGAATTGGAGGCATCTCAGCAGCGCCAACCAGCAAGCCCGTCGGCTCCCGGGAAAACACCACGACACCCACACTGAACGAAGGAGGAATGCGATGTTCGGTACGGGACCTATCAAGACATCGACGGTCCAGGGGGACCTTACGGACGAAATTATCTCGGGCTCGCAGATCCCTTGTTGCAGGCTTGATGTTGGCGGCAGCAACGGTAGTCACAGCCCCGCCGCCCGCAGAGGCACAGGAACGTAAGCCCAACATTCTCGTCATCATGGGTGACGACGTCGGCTGGTTCAATGTCGGCGCCTACCATCGGGGCATCATGTCCGGCAAGACGCCGAACCTCGACAAGCTGGCGGCCCAGGGCATGATGTTCACCGACTATTACGCCGAGGCAAGCTGCACCGCGGGACGGGCCAATTTCATCACCGGCGAGCTGCCGATGCGCACCGGGCTGACGACGGTGGGCCAGGCCGGCGCCGACGTGGGCCTGCCGGACCAGGCGGTGACCCTCGCCACCGTGCTGAAGTCGCAAGGCTACGAGACCGGGCAGTTCGGCAAGAACCATCTGGGTGACCTGAACAAATATCTGCCGACGGTGCACGGGTTCGACGAGTTCTTCGGCTATCTCTATCACCTTGACGCGATGTCCGATCCGTACTGGTTCGACTATCCGCAGGACTGGATCGACAAGACTGGCCCGCGCGACCTGATCCACGCCTACGCGACCGACGTCGACGACCCCACGGTGCAGCCGCGCTGGGGCAAGGTCGGCAAGCAGCGGATCGTGGACGAAGGGCCGCTGGCGCCGTTCCCGAACATGACCGGCCTGCAGAACTGGCAGGAAGGCCGCAAGGCCAAGTACGACATGGAGACCTTCGACGAACGTGCTGGTCAAGGCCAGCGAGAGCTTCATGGACAAGGCGAAGAAGGACGGCAAGCCGTTCTTCGTCTGGCACAACACGACCCGCATGCACGTGTTCACCTACATCCCGCCCAAGTACCAGGCGATGATGAACGCAACGAGCAATTACGGCCTCGAAGAGGCCGGCATGGCGCAGATGGACGACAGCATCGGCGATCTGCTGAAGCATCTGCAGGACATCGGCGAGGCCGACAACACCATCGTCATCTTCACCACCGACAACGGCGCTGAAGTCTTCACTTGGCCGGACGGCGGCATGACGCCGTTCAAGGCGACCAAGGGCACGTCGTTCGAAGGCGGCTTCCGCGTGCCGGCGATCATCCGCTGGCCGGGAAAGGTCAAGCCAGGCTCGGTGGAGAACGGCATCTTCTCCGGCCTCGACTGGTTGCCGACGCTCGCCGATGCCGCCGGCAATCCGAACATCACCGATCAGCTTTTGAAAGGCGTGACGCTGGAGGGCCACACCTACAAGAACCACCTTGACGGCTATGACCAGATGGCTCTGCTGACTGGGCAAGGGGCCGTCGGCGCGGCATGAGCTGTTCTATTTCGGCGGACCGAAGCTCGGCGCGCTGCGGATCGATGACTTCAAGTACCAGTTCCTCCAGCAGCCCTATGGCTGGCCGGGCGAAAAGGTCACGACCGACATGCCGACCATCGTCAACCTTCGGCAGGATCCGTTCGAGCGGACGCCCTCGATCCGTGGCGAAATCGCTCAACAACCTGGGTGGCGGCTACATGAACGACTTCTACGCTCGAGAGTTCTGGCGCTTTGTGGGCGTGCAGCAGGAGGTGGGCGAAACTGGCGATGACGGCGATCGACTATCCACCGATGCAGGCCCCGGCTAGCTTTAACCTCGAGGCGGTCAAAGCCCAGGTCGAGGAATTGATCAAGGCGCACGAAGGACAATAGCCGAACCGCCGGCTCGGCGGGCGTGTTGTCAGATGCACGCCCGCCGATACAGCGACCCACGCTATCGACAGGTGTGTATGCTGAACGAAACGATTGGAAACGGCCATGCCACTCATCCCTTCCGACCGCCCGAACAGGCGCGGCCTGCTCACTGCTTTCGCGACATTGCCACTGCTGCCGGGACTGCTCGCCTCCGCCGCCGCACACGCGCAGGCAGCACCTTTGGCGTCCTGGAACGACGGGCCAGCGAAACAAGCCATTCTGGACTTCGTTCGCGCCACCACCGACCCGTCGAGCAAGAACTTCGTCGCGGCCAAGGACCGCATCGCCACGTTCGACCAAGACGGCACGCTATGGGTTGAACATCCAATCTACACCCAGGCGTTGTTCGCGCTCGATCGCATTAGCGCCATGGCACCGGATCATCCGGAATGGAAAACCGTTGCACCGTTCGATGCGGTTCTGTCCGGCAAGCCGGACGCAATTGGCAGGTTGACCGAGAAAGACTGGACCGAACTCATCGGCGTCACTCATTCCGGGATGAGCAATGAGGTGTTTCTGCGGCTGGTCGGAGCGTGGCTGAAAACAACTAAGCATCCGCGATTCGACCGTCCCTTCACCGACCTGGTCTATCAACCCATGCTCGAGGTGATGGCGTATCTGCGCGCCAATGGCTTTAAGACCTACATCGTTACCGGCGGCGGGCAGGAATTCGTCCGCGCCTATGCCGAGGGCGTTTATGACGTGGCGCCTGAGCAGGTTGTGGGGTCGAGCATCGTCACCCGCTATGAAATAAAGGACGGCAAGCCGGAATTGATGCGCCTGCCGAAGGTCTTCTTCATCGATGACGGCGACGGCAAGGCGGTAGGGATCAACCTGTTCATCGGCCAGCGTCCCTATGCCGCATTTGGCAATTCCGACGGCGATCGCGAGATGCTGGAATGGACCGGCGCCGGCGACGGGGTGCGGCTAAAGATGCTCGTTCACCACGACGATGCCGAACGGGAATACGCCTATGGTCCTGGTGGGGGCTTGCCGAATACGAAGGTTGGCACGTTCTCCGACGCGTTGTTGGCCGAGGCGAATTCGCGGGGGTGGACAGTGATCAGCATGAAGGACGACTGGAAGCGGATCTTCCCGTTCGACCCGTGATACCCCACGCGCAACCTTGATGCCTGGACCCGGCAAGGCGCGCCACGCGATGCTGCAACTTGCCTGGGCGGTCATTGCGCTGTGGGCCGGTTTTGCAGCCTCGCCCTGGATCGCCCGCGCCATGGCGCAATCGCAACAGCCAGACACCAACTCGGACTATGAGCGGGAATCGGACAATCCGATCACTCACTTCTATACGCTGCCGCTGCGGTACAAAGCGTCGTTCGAAGATGGCTTCTACAATGCCACGACGAGCACCCTCGAACTCAGCAACGCGGTACTGCCGATCGCGCTGGACGATGATTGGTTTTTGATCGCCAGGACAAAAGGCGCCTTCGTCTCCCAGGCGCCAAAAAAACGAGGCGACCACTGGGAGAATGGCCTGGACAACACTCAGACGACATTGTTCTTGTCGCCGGCCCGAGGCAACGGGTTCTTCTGGGGCGTGGGTCCGGTCGTTTTCCTGCCGACCGCGACCAACACCACCACCGGCGTCAACAAGTGGGGCTCAGGGCCATCCGTCGCGGCCGTGTGGGAGGGCAGTGTCCCTTGGACCATCGCCTTCGTCGCGAACAATGTCTGGAGTTTCGGCGGACCTCCCGGTGGCGGCGACCGGGCCAACAGCCTGTTGCTCAATCCGATCCTGTCCTATCGTTTCGGTGACGGCTGGTCGCTGAGCACCTCCCCCAACATCACGTCCGACTGGGCATCAAGCAACGATAAGCGTTGGACCGTGCCACTGGGCGGCGGCCTCGGGAAGGCCTTCAAGATCGATGGCCAGCCGATGTCGCTGAAATTCGAGACGTATTACAACGTTGTGCGGCCGGGCGAACATGGCTCCATATGGGCCGCGCAACTGACCTTGTCGCTGCTGTTCGGAAGGTAGGGCGAGAGCCCGTTGCGCGCGTGGTGGCGCGGGCTGCCAACGGCGTTGATGCCCAGTGATTGGGCAGATGATCGGCCCATCGGCTAATTGCTGCACGCTTGGTCGGCGCTGTTGGAGCCGGACATCGCCACCGTCCCGCCGCGGGCTTCCACGAAGGCAGGAGCCGCGGCGGCTCGTGGCTGTGTGGCATCATGCTTGCACGATTGAGCCCAGCGGCGCGCTCCGGCGCGACGTCGAGCGCGGCTTGCGGCGTCTCTGCGTAGTTGTTGTCAGCTCATTCTCTTACCGGGAGAAGTCGCGGAATGCTGTCCGCCGCCATATCCAAAAATCTACGCTACCTGGCCATCGCCTGCGCCGTTGGGCTGACACTCGGTTGCGGCACGGCACGCGCGGAGACCGTGCTTCGGGTCGCCATGAGCGCCGCCGACATCCCCGATTGGACCGGTGGACCGGATCAGGGATACGAGGGCTTTCGCTTCGTCGGATTTTCCATCTATGACAGCCTGATCGAGTGGGACCTGTCGCATTCCGACCGCGCCGCGGACATTCGCCCGGCGCTCGCCGAAAGTTGGTCCATCGATCCGAACGACCACAAGACGTGGACCTTCAAGCTGCGCCACGGGGTGAAGTTTCATGACGGCTGCGACTGGAACGCCGATTCCGCCGTGTGGAATTTCCACCGCGTGATGGACTCCGCCTCGCCGCAGTACAATGTCCGTCACCACGCCATGCAGGGCTGGCAGGTAACCAATATCGCCAGCATCGAAAAGATCGACGACTATACCATAGCCGCGCATACGGCCATCGAAGAACTCGTTGCTGCCGTATGAGATAACCGGCTACTTCCAGGTATCCAACTGCGCTGTTGCCAAAGACAACAACGACTATGCCGCCTTCGCCAAGCAGCCCTCGGGCACCGGGCCTTACAAGTTCGATAAGGTGGTGCCGCACGAGCGCCTGGAACTGGTGAAGAACGCCGGCTACTGGGACCCGGCGCGGATTCCGAAGCACGACCGTCTGGTGCTGCTGCCCATGCCGGAGGCGTCCACCCGCGCCGCCGCTCTGCTGTCCGGGCAGGTCGATTTCATCGAGGCGCCCTCGCCCGACACCATTCCCGCGCCTCAAGGAGGGCGGGATGACGATCATAACGGTGCCATATCCACACAACTGGAACTATCAGCTACGCGTCGACCGGCCGCCGTTCAACGACGTCCGGGTGCGCCAAGCGGCCAACTACGCGATCAACCGCGACGAGCTGGTGGATATGCTGCAAGGGGTGGCCACGGCCGGCTACGGCAAGTTCATCGAATCCCAGGTCTGGTATGGCCAGCCGGTCAAGTATGCGTTCGACATCGGCAAGGCGAAGGCGTTGCTCAAGGCGGCCGGCTGCTCGCCGTGCAAATTCACCGTCGGCATCTCGACCTCGGGTTCCGGGCAGATGCAGCCATTGCCGATGAACGAACTGGTCAAGGAACAACTCGAGGCCGCCGGCTTCCAGGTCACATCTGGCGCCGATGGACTGGAATTCGCTGATCGACGTGTTCTTCGGTGGCTCGCACAAATACGACAAATACGACGCGATCAACGTCAGCCTGTCGTCGATCGAGCCGGTGCAGGGCGTGATGAAGGGCACGATGACGCGCTACCAGCCGCCCAACGGCTGGAACTGGGGCTACTTCAACGATCCCGCGGTGGACAAGCTGGGCGAGCAGGCGCTGTCCACCTTCGACCCCGGACCGCGCGACAAGCTCATCGCAAAGATGCATGAGACGGCGATCGCGGACGCACAGGAGATCTTCATTGCCCATGACCTCAACCCGCGGGCGATCTCGCCGAAGGTGCATGGGTTCGTTCAGGCACAGAGTTGGTTTCAGGATCTGACGCCGATCACCGTCGCGCCCTGATCCGGCCGACGAGGAACGAAGCGATGTGGCTCTACGCGGCCCGCCGGGTCCTGATGACGATACCCATCAGCATCGGTGTGACCGTCATCTGCTTTGCGCTGATCTATCTGGCGCCGGGCAATCCGGTGCAGAGCCTGCTGCCGCCCGGACGCGACCGCCAAGGACATTGCCGAGCTGAAACATGCTTATGGTCTGGACAAGCCGATCCCGGTGCAATACCTGATCTGGCTCGGCCACGCGGTGACCGGCAATCTCGGCATCTCCATCCAGACCAACCGTCCGGTGTTGGGCGAGGTGACGCGGGCGCTGGCCAACACCATCCCGATCGCGATCATTTCGGTGGTGCTGGCCTTTGCCATCGCGCTGGGCCTGGGCATCCTCGCCGCGACGCGTGTCGGAGGCTTCCTCGACCGCTTCTCAACCGGCGTCGCCGTGCTCGGCATCAGTGTGCCAAGCTTCTGGCTCGGGGTGATCCTGGTGATCCTCTTCGCGGTCGAGCTGGGATGGCTGCCGGCGACCGGCATGGGGTCCGCCGGGTCCGACACCTTCACCTGGTTTCGCTGGTCGGAGGCAAAATACGCGATTATGCCAACGATCGCGCTGGCGATGACGCCGCTGGGCATCCTGATGCGCACCACGCGCTCGTCGATCGCCGAGGTGCTGGCGCTCGACTTCATACAGACGCTGCGCGCCAAAGGGCTGAGCAGCACAGCCATGGTCATGCACGCTATCCGCAACGCGCTGCCACAGATCCTGGCAATGTTCGGCCTGCAGATCGGTTATCTCATCGGCGGATCGATCCTGGTGGAGACCGTGTTCACCTGGCCCGGCACCGGCTTCCTGCTCAACAAGGCCATCCTGACCCGCGACATTCCGCTGCTGCAGGGCACCATCCTGGTGCTGGCGATGGCATTCGTCGCGATCAACCTGATCGTCGATCTGTTGCAGACGGCGATCGATCCGCGGATCAAGCGCGCATGAGCGGCCTGTCGGTCATTTCGGCCACGACGCCGGCCGACACGAACACGCCGGTTGCTCCGGACCTCGCCGGCGCCGCGTGGCTACTGGGGCAACGTATGGCAACGGCTTCGCTACGACTACGTGACGCTGTTCTTCCTGGCGCTGATCATTCTGATCGTGCTGTCGGCGGTGTTCGCGCCGCTGCTGGCACCGTTCGATCCGAACAAGGCCAGCATGGCGCACCGGCTGAAGCCGTTGTTCTACCGGACCAACTACCTTGGCACAGACGAGCAGGGGCGTGACATCCTGTCACGGCTGCTGTATGGCGGCCGCACGTCCCTGCTGATGGGCATTCTGCCGGTGATGGTGGCCACCGTTGTCGGCGGACTGTTCGGCGTCGTCGCCGGCTACGCAGGCGGCCGGCTCGGCATGATCATCATGCGCGGCATGGACGTTTTCTTCGCGTTTCCATCGGTGCTGCTGGCGGTGGCGATTTCCGGCAGTCTGGGCGGCGGCATGATCAATCAGCTCATTACGCTGACGGTGGTGCTTACGCCGCCGCTGTGCCGGGTAGCGGAGACCGCAACCAGCCAGATCCGCGGCATGGATTTCGTTGACGCGGCGCGCGCCACCGGCGCCTCGACGGTGTCGATCCTGTTCCACCACATCCTGGTCAACGCGGTCTCGCCGGTGCTGGTCTACGCGTCCACCTTGGTTTCGGCTTCGATCCTGCTCGCCTCCGGCCTGTCGTTCCTCGGCCTGGGCGTATCGCCGCCGACGCCGGACTGGGGCCTGATGCTGTCGACCCTGCGGCAGGCGATCTACGTGCAGCCGGTGGTGTGCGCGATGCCCGGGGTCGCGATCCTGATCACCTCTGTCGCGTTCAATCTGGTCAGCGACGGCCTGCGACAGGCGATGGACGTCAAGGCATGAGGGCGCCATGACCGCCTGGACCGCAACCCGAGCCGCCGCGTCTGTTGGATCAACCGGCCGATCGTGGCGGCAAGGCGCAGCCGATGCTGATCGCCCGGGACCTGCAACGTTATTTCCCGATCCATGGCGGCATCCTCAATCGCAAGGTGGCCGAAGTGAAGGCGGTGGACGGCGTGTCGTTCACCGTAACGAAGGGCGAAACCCTGGGCGTCGTCGGCAAATCCGGCTGCGGCAAGTCCACGCTCGCGCGGCTGCTGATGCACCTGCTGGTCCGGGACGCGGGCGAGCTGATATTCGATGGCGACCCGGTCGGCGTCGCCGGGGGGCTGCCGTTGCGCGAGCTTCGCCGCAATATGCAGATGGTGTTCCAGGACAGCTATTCCTCGCTCAATCCGCGGCTGCCGGTCGAGGAATCGATCGCCTATTCGCCGCGAGTGCATGGCATGGGGCGATCGCAGGCAAGAAGCACCGCGCGCGAGCTGCTGCAACTGGTCGGACTGCGGCCGGAACATTTCGGCGGCCGCTACCCGCACGAACTGTCCGGTGGCCAGAAGCAGCGCGTCAACATCGCCCGCGCGCTGGCGCTGAGCCCGCGCATGCTGATCCTCGACGAGGCGGTGTCGGCGCTCGACAAATCGGTGGCGGCGCAGGTGCTCAATCTGCTGGGTCAGCTCAAGCGAGACTTCGATCTGACCTATATTTTCATTTCGCATGACCTGCACGTGGTGCAGTACATCTCCGACCGCGTGATGGTGATGTATCTGGGCCAGGTGGTCGAGCTTGGGCCGGTGGAGGCGATCTACGCGACGCCGCGTCACCCCTACACGGTGGCGCTGCTGGAGTGCCGGCTGACCGTCGATCCGGCCGACCGTATCGACACGCCGCCCCTGATCGGCGACCCGCCGAACCCGATCAACCCGCCATCGGGCTGCCGCTTCCGCACGCGCTGTCCGCACGTGGAGCCGGTGTGCGAGGCGAGGCGGCCGCTATTGAGCGAGTCGGCGCCGGGCGCGCTGGAGCAGGACGCCACCAGCCACCTGGTCGCCTGCCATATGGCGCATCCAGGATCCGGCCACAGCAAGGCCGCGGCAAGCGGGACGGTGCATTGAAGATGGACAGCGCCGCGCCACGTCCACTGGTCGAAATCCGAGACCTGAACGTCAGATTTGTCAGCCGTGAGGCCACCGTCGTCCGCGGTCAACGGCGTTTCGTTCGATCTCGACGCGGGGGAGGTGCTGTGCATCATCGGCGAGTCCGGCTCCGGCAAGTCGGTGACCTTGCGCTCGATCCTGCGGCTGCATCCACCGAGGCGCACGGTCATCAGCGGCGGCATCCGTGTCGGCGAGCACGACATCCTGTCGCTCAGTGAGCGCGCCATGAACGAGGTGCGCGGCCCCGTCGTTTCGATGATCTTCCAGGAGCCGATGACCGCGCTCGACCCGGTCTATCGCATCGGTGACCAGATCACCGAGACGGTGATCCGCCACGAGGGATGCTCGCGCAAGGTCGCCGCGGCACGTGCACTGGAACTGCTGCAACTGGTCAAGGTCCCGTCGCCCGAGCGCCGACTGCGCGCCTTTCCGCACGAGCTGTCGGGAGGATTGCGGCAACGGGCGATGATCGCCGTGGCGCTGTCCTGCCGCCCGTCGCTGCTGCTGGCCGACGAGCCGACCACCGCGCTGGATGCCACGGTGCAGATCCAGGTGCTGGTGATGCTGCGGGGCCTGCAACGTGAGTTCGGCATGGGCATGATCTTCGTCACCCACGATCTTGGCGTCGCGGCGCAGATCGCCGACAAGGTGGCGGTGATGTATGCCGGACGGATCGTCGAGTATGGCAGCGTCGCCGACGTGCTTATGCGGCCGGCGCACCCCTACACCCTCGGCCTGCTGTCCTCGACCGTGCATGGCCAGTCCCGCGACACCCCGATCGAGGCGATCCCTGGCAGTCCGCCGGATTTGCGTAATCTGCCGCGCGGATGCAGCTTCGCGCCTCGTTGCAGGTTCCAGATTGCCGCCTGTACCGCCGCCTTCCCGCCCAGCGTCGAGGTCGGCCTCAATCATACGGCGTCGTGCCTTCGGGTGGAGGAAGTGCGGCACGCGGCTCTGACCCACCGCGCTGCCTGACCGATTTATCCACGGGAGAGGAACCAAGATGCACACGATCGACATTCCCGCCGAAATCCTGTCTCGGGTCGCCCGAAGCCGCGCGCAACGCCACATGTTCGCGACGATCGACCCGCGCCGCACCGCGCACATCGTGGTGGATCTGCAGAACGGCTTCATGGAGCAAGGTGCGCCAGTCGAGGTGCCGACGGCGCGCGAGATCGTGCCGGACGTGAACCGCATCACCCGGGCGCTGCGCGATGCCGGCGGCACCATCGTGTATCTGCGGTTCAAGACCGATGCCGGCGCGCTGGTCGACTGGTCCGCGTTCTATGATTGCTTCTACGACAGTGCCCGCCGCAATGAGATGATGGACGCGTTCGGCCCCGACAGGCACCACTTCGCGCTGTGGCCGGACCTCGACGTGCAGGCGTCCGACTGGATCGTCGACAAGACGCGGTTCAGCGCCTTCGTCCCCGGCGCCTGCGACCTGCATGAGCGGCTGACGGCGGCCGGGATCGACACGCTGATCATCACCGGCACGCTGACCAACTGCTGCTGCGAATCCACCGCGCGCGACGCCATGCAGCGCAATTTCCGGGTGATCTTTGTCAGCGACGGCAACGCCGCCCTGACCGACGCGGAGCACAACGCCACGCTGGTCAACATGGTGACGCTGTTCGCCGACGTGATGACGACGGAGGAGGTGCTGGCAGCGGTCCCATCCGCCTCGGTAGTCCGCGCCGAGCGGGCGGCCTGAGCGGTGGGGTTCTCGGGCCCGACAATTCGGGATTTGCAGGAGGGGGCGGATCGCCTCGGACTGCCGCCGTTGAGCGCCGACATTGCGACCATCATGCGCGCTTCCCTCGACAAGTCGGTGGGCGCGCTACAGGCGCTGGATGCCATGCCAGACCCGGTCGTTCCCGGTGCGGATACATCACCGCGTCCGCCCGGCCGAGCGCCGAGAACCAGGGAGAATCCGTTCGGGGCGTGGGCGTGGCTGGGGCCGATCACCGGCTCGGGGAAGGGACTGCTCGCGGGCAAGTCGGTCGGAATCAAGGACAACACCTCGGTGCGAGGGCTGCCGCTGCGCAACGGCTCGCGCGTGCTCGATGGGTTCATTGCCGATTCCGACGCGACAGTGGTGACCCGCATCCTGGCCGCCGGCGGCACCATCCACGGCAAGACGGTGTGCGAGAACCTGAGCTATTCCGGCCATAGCCACACCAGTTGGCCGGACCGCGTGGTCAATCCGCATGCACCGGCGTTCTCGGCGGGCGGCTCGTCCAGCGGCAGCGCGGCGGCGATCGCAGCGGGCGACGTGCCCATGGCGCTGGGCTGCGATCAGGGCGGATCGGTGCGCATTCCGGCGGCGTGGTGCGGCGTGGTGGGGCTGAAACCTACGCATGGGCTGGTGCCGTACACCGGCATATGCGCGCTGGAAGCCAGCATCGATCATTGCGGCCCCATGGGAGCCACCGTCGAGGATGTCGCTCGGCTGCTGACCGTCATCGCCGGCCCGGACGGACTGGACCCGCGCCAGCCGGCGTCGATCCCGACCGTGGACTATCTCGGCGCCCTCGGCGGCGGGCTGCGGGGCCTGCGCATCGGCGTCATGAAGGAAGGTTTCGGCCGCCCGGAAAGCAGTCCCGCCACCGATTCCGCGGTGCGCGAGGCCCTGGCTCGGATGAAGGCGGCGGGGGCCGAAATCGAGGAGGTCGCCGTTCCGGCCCACGAGGAGATGTTTGCGATCTGGAATGCGATCTGCGTCGAGGGCACGGCGGCGCTGATGTTCGGCGCCGGCACCGGCGGTTATGCCGAAGGGCATGTGTCGATGCCGCTGCTGGATGCCTTCGCGCAGGGCTGGCGATCGCGGCCGGACGCGCTCAGCCCGTCGGCGCTGACCACGTTGCTGATGGGCGAGCATCTGCAGCACCGCCATCACGGGCACTACTACGCCAAGGCGCAGGCGCTGCGAGGCAAGGTGCGCGACGCCTACACCGCCGCGTTCGGCGGCTGTGATCTGCTGGTGATGCCGACGGTGCCGTTCCCGGCGCTGCCGATGCCGCCGACCCAGGCGACGTTCGCCGAGAACCTCGAGGTCGCGCTGCCGATGATCGGCAATACCGCGGCGATCAACGCCAGCGGTCATCCGGCCATCAGCGTGCCGTGCGGAATGCGCGACGGGCTGCCCATCGGGATGATGCTGGTCGGCCGGCATTTCCAGGAGGCGACGGTATTGCGTGCCGCTGCCGGCCTGGAGGCACTCGGTGACTGGCGGACCTTCTGACGGCCACCCCAATCGAGCCGTGCGGCGTCGGCATCGTCGGGCGCTGCTTTCGACAAAAAGGAGCTTGAGCCATGGCATCGGATTTCGTGCACTACCTCAGCCTGATGGACGTTTCGGCCGCTATAAAGAGTGGCGCGCTGACCTCGAGCGGTGTGACCGAGGCACTGCTGGCGCGGATTGCCCGACACGACGGCACGCTCAAATCGTACACCACCGTGCTGGCGGATCGCGCGCTTGCCAAGGCGCGGGAAGCCGATGCGGAACTGAAGCGCGGCCTGTGGCGTGGGCCGCTGCATGGCGTGCCGATCGCGGTGAAGGATCTGTGCTACACCAGCTTCGCGGCGACCTCCGCCGGCATGTTCATTCACAAGGATTTCGTGCCGCTGCACACCGCGACCGTGGTCGAGCGGCTGGAGCGGGCGGGCGCGATCCTGCTCGGCAAGCTCACCATGACCGAGGGCGCCTACGCGACGCATCACCCGAAGATGCTGACGCCGATCAACCCGTGGAACAAGGACGTCTGGACGGGCGCCTCGTCGAGCGGGTCGGGTGCGGCAACCGCGGCTGGGCTTTGCTATGCGTCGCTCGGCTCGGACACCGGCGGGTCGATCCGCTTCCCGTCCTCTGGTTGCGGGCTGACCGGTTTGAAGCCGACATGGGGCCGGGTCAGCCGCCATGGCATCTGTCATCTGTCCGAATTGCTCGACCATATCGGGCCGATGACGCGCACGGCCGCTGACTCCGCTGCCATTCTCGCGGCGATCGCCGGGTCCGATCCCGTCCGATCCGACCGCTGTTCTGGCCCCGGTGCCGGACTATGTCGCCGAACTCGGCGGGAGCATTCGCGGCCTTCGGGTCGGCATAGCGGAAGCCTACGCGTTCGAGGGTGTGAACCCCGAGGTTGTGGCGGTGCTGATGGCGGCCAAAGAAGCGCTGGCGGAACTGGGCGCACGGTTTGTGCCCGTGACTTTCCCATCGATCGCCGAGGCTTCGGTCGCCTGGGGCAATCTCTGCTCGGTCGAGACGGCAATCGCACATGAAGCGACATACCCGAGCCAGGCGGGCGAGTATGGTCCGGGCCTGGGCGACTTTATCGCGTCGGGGCACAAGGTGAGCGCGTTCGATCTTGGGAAGGCCCAGATCACGCGGGGCAAGTTCCGGGGCGAGGTCGCCGCGGTGTTCCAGGACATCGACGTGCTGCTGGTGCCGGTGATGAAGAACCCGACGCCCGGCGCCGCCGAATGGCTTGAGATGCTCAAGGGCGACATTGCAAGCCTGCTGCGGTACACTGCGGAATTCGACCTGACGGGACAACCGACAATCACGTTGAACGGCGGCTTCGACAAGCGCGGCGCGCCGGTCGGTTTCCAGCTTGTAGGCAAGCATTTGTCCGAAGACCTGCTACTCCGCGCCGGTCATGCCTTCCAATCGGTCACCGATTGGCATACGCGGCATCCCAATCTGGACTGACCAACCCTGGCCTGTCCGCCGCTCCGCCTCAACGATTTCCTACTGGAGTAAGCTAGCGCACCGGATCTCGAGTTGGCGCCCTGCTTAGGGGGAGAGCGCTAACCTTGATACGATAGGGGTCACAGGTTCGAGCCCTGTCACCTCCGCACCGCACCCGGACCCCTGCACCAAAGGCAACAGACGCTTGATCGTTACCGATTTCCCCCGACCTGTCCGCGAAATCGAGCACACGATGATCCCGCTTCGCGACGGCACAAAGCTGGCCGCGAAGATCTGGCTGCCGGAGGATGCCGAGCAAGACCCGGTGCCGGCCATTCTCGAATACCTGCCTTACCGCAAGCGCGACGGCACCTACGAACGCGACGCGCTGACCCATCCGTATCTCGCTGGTCACGGTTACGCCGGCGTCCGGGTCGACCTACGCGGAAGTGGCGAGTCCGACGGGCTGCTGTTCGATGAATATGCGCCGCAGGAACAGGATGACGCGCTGGAGGTGATCGCGTGGCTCGCGGCGCAGCCATGGTGCAGCGGCGCGGTCGGCATGATCGGGATCTCCTGGGGCGGCTTCAACGGACTGCAGGTCGCGGCGCGGCGTCCGCCGGCACTGAAGGCTGTCGTCACCATCTGCTCGACCGATGACCGCTATCGCGACGACGTGCACTACATGGGCGGCGCGCTGCTCACGGCGACCTTCGGCTGGGCCTCATTCTTCTTCGGTTCGATGTGCCGGCCGCCGGATCCCGCGCTCGTCGGTGAACGCTGGCGGGCGATGTGGCTGGAGCGATTGGAGAACGTTCCACTGTTCCTGGAAACGTGGATGCGGCACCAACGGCGCGACGGCTACTGGCGGCACGGTTCGATATGTGAGGACTACAGCGCGATCCAGTGTCCGGTCTATGCCGTCGGCGGCTGGACCGATGGCTACACCAATACGATCCCCCGCCTGCTCGCGCATCTCAGCGTGCCGCGCAAAGGCCTGATCGGCCCATGGGCGCACAACTATCCGCATTTCGCGCTCCCCGGTCCCCAGATCGGATTTCTGCAGGAGACGCTGCGCTGGTGGGACCACTGGCTGAAGGGTGTCGACACCGGTGTGATGGCCGAGCCCATGCTGCGAGCGTGGATGACCGAGAGCGTGAGACCCGCGACGCATCATCATGAGCTGCCGGGTCGCTGGATCGCCGAAGCATCGTGGCCGCCCGCGGGAATAGTTCCACATCGCCTGTTCCTCACCGACAACGGATTGGCTCCGCGCGAACATGGACTTGTGCCACGGTCCATTTGCTCACCGCAGACGGTTGGCAAGGATGCGGGAAGCTGGTGCCCGTTCGGCCGCACATCTGATCAGGCCGGCGACCAGCGAGCCGATGACGAACGTTCGCTGGTGTTCGAGACCGCGCCGCTTGACGACCCGCTCGAGATACTGGGGGCGGCGGTTGCGGTGCTCGACGTGGCTTCTGACCGAGCGGTGGCGAATCTCGCCGTGCGACTCTGCGACGTGCATCCAGACGGGGCATCGCTGCGGGTCAGCTACGGAATACTGAATTTGACGCATCGAGATGGGCATGAGACACCGGAGCCTCTCCGGCCGGGGCACCGCTATCGGGTGCGCGTCCAGCTCAACGATGCCGGGTCGATGTTCCCTGCCGGGCACAGGATCAGGCTGGCGTTGTCCACCGCCTACTGGCCGATCATATGGCCGAGTCCGGAGAAGGCGACGGTGACGGTGTTTGGCGGCAGCCTTGAGCTGCCTTTGCGGCCATCGACCGCCGAGGATGCCCTGCTGCCCGTCATTTCCAGAGCCAGAGAGCGCTCGCGCCCGAGCCGACGACGCTGATACGTCCGGGGGTAACCCGTATCGACCGGATCGGCCTCGAACTTGGATCAGAAGGCAGCTTCTCTTGCAAGATAGAGGAGGACGATCCGTTGACCGCGGTCGCTGAAATGCACCAGACCCAAACAATGATCTCGGGGCGAGTGGCGGACCCGGGTCGAGACACGGGCGCGAATGTCATGCACGCGTGACAGCTTCTTGTTATGGGCGACGATGCAGGCATGGGATGGAGACGAAAAAGTTTGCGATCGCGCCTGGGACGTCACAGTGCCACGGGATTTACTGTAGCGTCGCTTGTTCCGGCGGAAATTGCGGCATCGACGGATTTTGAAGGCGTGACTGGCCAGTCGTCGTATGACGCGCCGAAAAGCGTCGCCGTCGTTGACCCTGGGCTGTCCGGGCCTTATCTGAACCTCGCTGGACCCGGTCTCCGTGGTGCGGCTGCCGTTGGAAGGTCCGCATGCTCGCCTCAATCGCCCGTGCTATTTTTGGCTCCGCCAACGACCGCTCCCTGAAGGGGTATCAGCGGCGTGTCGCTGGGATCAACGCGCTGGAAGATGGCATCAGCGCCCTGACGGATCAGGCATTGACCGCCAAGACGGTGGAATTCCGTGCACGCCTGGCGGACGGCGCCACCCTGGACGAACTGCTGCCCGAAGCCTTCGCCGTGGTGCGCGAAGCCGCTCGGCGTACCCTCGGCCAGCGGCACTTCGACGTGCAGATGGTCGGCGGCATGGTGCTGCATGACGGCAAGATCGCGGAGATGAAGACCGGCGAAGGCAAGACCCTCGTCGCCACGCTTCCGGTCTACCTCAATGCGCTGGCCGGCAACGGCGTCCACGTCGTGACCGTCAACGACTATCTGGCTCGGCGCGACGGCGAGTGGATGGGACAGATCTACCAGTTCCTTGGCCTCAGCGTCGGCGTCATCGTGCACGGCCAGGACGAGGACACCAAGCGCGCGCAATACGCCGCCGACATCACCTACGGCACCAACAACGAGTTCGGTTTCGACTACCTGCGCGACAACATGAAGTATCGCCTGGAAGACATGGTCCAGCGCGAGTTCTTCTACGGCATCGTCGACGAGGTCGACAGCATCCTGATCGACGAAGCGCGCACCCCGCTGATCATTTCCGGCCCCGCCGAGGACAGTTCCGACCTCTACCGTCAGGTCGATATCGTGGTGAAGGAACTGGCCAAGGACCCCACCACGTACGACAAGGACGAAAAATTCAAGACCGTGTCGATGACGGAGGCCGGCAGCGAGCGGGTGGAGGACATGCTGCGGGAAGCCGGTGTGCTGACCGAGGGCAACCTTTACGATATCTTCAATGTCTCGGTGGTGCATCACGTGCAGCAGTCGCTGCGCGCCCACACCCTGTTCAGCCGTGACGTGGACTACATCGTCCGCGAGGACCAGGTCATCATCATCGACGAGTTCACCGGCCGCATGATGCAGGGCCGGCGCTACTCGGAGGGGCTGCACCAGGCGCTGGAAGCCAAGGAGCATGTCACCGTCCAGGCCGAGAACCAGACCCTGGCGTCCATCACCTTCCAGAACTATTTCCGACTCTATCCGAAGCTGGCCGGCATGACCGGCACGGCGATGACCGAGGCCGACGAGTTCGCCGAAATCTACAAGCTGGACGTGGTGGAAATCCCCACCAACGTGCTGGTTACCCGCAACGACGAGGACGACGAGGTCTACCGTTCGGCGGGCGAAAAATACGAGGCGGTGGCGACCCTGATCGAGGAGGCCCGGGCGAAGGGTCAGCCGGTGCTGGTCGGCACCACCTCGATCGAGAAGAGCGAAACCATCAGCGACCTGCTGAAGAAGAAAAAGGTGCCGCATGCGGTGCTGAATGCCCGCTTCCACGAGCAGGAGGCCGAGATCGTCTCACAGGCCGGCGCTCCGGGCGCGGTCACGATCGCAACCAACATGGCCGGTCGCGGCACCGACATCAAACTGGGCGGCAATCTCGATGTCCGCCTGCGCAAGGAGCTGTCCGACATCCACGACGAGGCCCAGCGCGCGGCGCGGGAGGCGGACGTCAGAAGCGAGATCGCCACCGCGCATCAGGCGGTCCGTGACGCCGGGGGACTGTTTGTCATCGGCACCGAGCGGCATGAGAGCCGGCGCATCGACAACCAGTTGCGCGGCAGGTCCGGCCGGCAGGGTGATCCGGGCAGGTCGCGCTTCTTCCTGTCGCTCGAAGACGACCTGATGCGCATTTTCGGCTCCGACCGGATGGGCGGCATGCTGCAGCGCCTGGGCCTGAAGGAAGGCGAGGCGATTGTGCATCCCTGGATCAACAAGGCGCTGGAAAAGGCGCAGAAAAAGGTCGAGGCGCGCAACTTCGACACCCGCAAGAACGTGCTGAAATACGACGACGTGATGAATGCGCAGCGCAAGGAAGTCTACGCCCAGCGAAAGGAGTTCATGAAGGCCGCCGACGTGTCCGAGCTGGTGGCCGAGATGCGGTCCGACGTCCTGGCATCCACCGTTGCGCTGCGCGTGCCGGAGAAGGCGTTTTCCGAGCAGTGGCTGCTGAGCGACCTGACCGCCGACGTGGACCGGATCTTCAATCTGGCCCTGCCGATCGAGGAATGGGGTCGTGAGGAGGGCATCGACGAGAGCCACCTGCGGGAGCGGATCGAGAAGGCGGCGGACGAGATGATGGCAGCCAAAGCGGCCAACATGGGCCCCGACCTGATGCGTCTGATCGAAAAAAGCCTGCTGATCCAGACGCTCGACGCGGTCTGGAAAGAGCATCTCTATGCGCTGGATCATCTGCGCCAGGGCATCGGCCTGCGCGCCTACGGTCAGCGCGACCCGCTGAACGAATACAAGTCCGAGGCGTTCGCGCTGTTCAACGCCATGCTGGACGAGCTGAAGGAGCGCGTGACGAGCCTGCTTGCCCGCGTTCAACTGGCGCCGGAGCGACCTGTCGAGAGCCTTTTCTCGCCGCCACCGATCCCGCGGGTCATCGAGAGCCACCCGGAGCCGATGTCCGAAATGGCGGGCGATGTCGCGGTGCTGGACGATCGTCCCGCCCCCAATCTCGTCGCGACGCTGCCGTCTCGGACCCCCGCGGTCGATCCGAACAATTCGGCGACCTGGGCCTCCACCCCGCGCAACGCGCAATGCCCCTGCGGTTCCGGCAAGAAGTACAAGCACTGCCACGGCAGGCTAGCCTGATCCAGGGGGCACGCCAGGGTCATTAGTGACTGGTTGCAACGCCGTGATAACCACGTGACAATCTCCCGGCGAACCGCCACATTGGCTGCGTGAACGTACTCGCTCCACCGAAGGCTAGGCTCGGTATTGAGATCGTGCATGATCTCGTGTGCCCGTGGTGCTACCTGGGCGTGAGGCGGCTGGTCCGCACACTGCGGCGGCGTCCCGACATTTTGTTCGAACTGACCTGGCGGCCGTTTCTGCTCAATCCCGACATGCCGCGGATCGGTATGGCCAGACCGGACTACGTTGTGCGGAAATTTGGCGGGGAGGATCGCGCCCGACGGCTGTATGCGACGATCGCCGACGCTGGGCGGCTGGAGGGCGTGCAGTTCCGCTTCGATCGCATCCGTCGAACGCCGTCATCGGTCGACGCCCACCGGCTGGTGCGATACGCCGTGCCGCATGGGCGTGCCGATGAAATGGTGGAGGCGCTGTTCGCGGCGCATTTCACCGATGGCCGCGATATCGGAGACCATGACGTACTGGCCGCGGTCGCGGCGGCGTACGGGATGGACGCGGTCGCGGTGCGCCGCTTCCTTGCCTCCGACGACGAGACCGAGGGCGTGCATGCCGATAATCTGCGGGCGCACCGGCTGGGCATCAACGGCGTTCCGTGTTTCGTGGTCGAGGGCAACCATGCCATCGCAGGCGCCCAGGAACCCGAGGTGATTGAACGGCTGCTGGATATCGCGACGGTGGACGCGGTCCGGCTTTAGGCCGCGGTTCGCCGCCCGCCGGTCTCGTCGTCTTGCCCGGTGTCCGTCCTTGCGAGTACCATTCCCGCCCAATCAGAACGGAACCGTCCCGCATGTCCCCCAAGGTTGCCTCGTTGGTCGTTTCGCAGCTCGCGCCGCATGGCGTGCTTCGCGCCGGGATCAACCTATCCAATTTTCTGCTCGTTACCGGCCGTACACCGTCGGGCGATCCGGAGGGCGTGGCTCCGAGCATGGCCGGCGCGATCGCCGACCGTCTGGGGGTGCCGGTAAAATATGTGCCGTTTCCGAAACCCGGGGAACTCGCGGACCAGGCCGGCAACGACGTCTGGGACATCGGCCTGATCGGCGCCGAACCCGCTCGCGCCGAGAAAATAACGTTCACCGCCGCCTATGCGGAAATCGAGGCGACATATCTGGTTCCGGCAGGCTCGCCGATCACCTCCATTCAGGATGTGGACAAGCCGGGTGTGCGTATCGCTGTGACCGCCCGCAGCGCTTACGATCTCTGGCTGGCACGCAATATTCAGCACGCCACGCTGGTTCGCTCCGACAGCCTTGACGCAGCCGTCGACCAGTTCATCGAGCAGAAGCTTGATGCACTGGCTGGGCTGAGACCGCGACTATTGTCAGACGTGAAGAAAATCCCGGGTGCCAGAATCCTGGACGGCCAGTTCACCGCCGTGCAGCAGGCGGTCGGCACCTTGAAGGCCAACACCGAGGCCGCCGCCTTCTTGCGCGACTTCGTGGAAGAGGCGAAGGCGTCTGGCCTCATCGCCGGTTTCATTGCGAAATACCAGGTCAGTGGCCTGTCCGTCGCTCCCCCGGCCACTCCTCCGGCCTGAACACGCGCGATTATCGGCGGCGAGCTCCGGCACGAAGCGGACCCGGCCCCAACCAATACCTCGTTGAACCAATTCTTTGTCCGGCGAAATGAAACAACGACCGCGGGCAGCGGCTCGGGCATTGCCGCTCACCCGATCCGCAACAGCCGAGCCCCTTCCGCCCTCAGCCAGGGGATCGCGGTGGGTTTATGCGGAGTCAGTTGGTCCACCAGGGACCAAAACTGTCGGCCGTGGTTCATGTGCCGCAAATGCGCGACCTCATGTGCGGTGACGTAGTCCTGTACGAAGTCAGGCGCCATGAGGAGGCGCCAGCTTAGCGCGATCGACGTATCAGGCGCGCAGCTGCCCCAGCGGCTTGAGGTGTCCTTCATCGTCACGCGCCGCGGCATGACGCCGACCAGTCTCGCCTTCGCGAGAATGAGCGCGGTGAGCTGACGCCGAGCCTCCCGGCGCAGGAAGTCGCGCACACGGCGGCTGAGGAATTCGGGGGCGCCGGTCACGTGCAATTGGTCGCCGGCGATCCAAACTCCGCCCCGCCCACCTGTCGCATGGCAAATCCGATGCGGCACACCGCCGATCGGCACGACGGCGCCATCGATGAACTGGACTGCATCGGGCAGGGCCGCGAGGCGGTCCGCCAGCCAGTCGACGTTGCTCTTCAGCAGCGCCATACCCGCCTTGTGCGAGGCGCGCGGCGGCAACACGACGATTACCCCACCGCCGGCGGCATCGATTCGCAGCGATATGCGGCGGGCTCGGCTGCTGCGGCGCCACTCCACGCGTGCGATGCCTGCCGGCAGCTTCAGCGATTCGGGCAACCCGTCGTCCATGGCGGCCATTGCACATATGCACAGGTATTTAGTCAATGCACAGTCGTTGAGTTGCATCGCATTTCCTGGTAAATGTTATATTATAACATTGCAGGAGACCACGATGCGCCGACGTTCCTTGCTTGCCGGCCTCGCCCTGACGCCGCTGGCGGCGCGCGCCGGGGAGAGCTTGCGGGTTGTCGCCAGTTTTTCGATCCTGGCGGATCTCACCCGTCAGATAGTCACCCCGGCGCAGGCCGCCGCTGATCACGCCAGTGTTCAGATTGACGCCCTGGTCGGGCCGGACGCCGATGTTCACGTCTACGAGCCAACTCCGGCCGACTTGCGAAACCTGATGCGAGCTAGACTTCTCGTCACCAATGGATTGGGGCTGGAAGGATGGATCACCCGGTTGACCGGCGCGACCCGCTTTAACGGCATCACCGTGGTGGCCGCCGAGAAGGTGCCCCCGAGGACAATGCAGGAGCAGGGAGGAGCGGATCGCCACCGACCCGCACGCCTGGCAGGACCCGGCAAATGCGATCCTCTACGTCGCCGCGATCGCCAGCGGCCTGGTCGCGGCTGATCCCGCCAACGCGTCTGGCTACCGCGAGTTCCGCCGCTCGCCACGCCGCCCGCATCGCCGAAGCCGATGCCTGGATCGCGGCTCGCCTGGCGCAGATCCCTGAGGATCAACGGCGGATCATCACGACGCATGACGCCTTCGGCTATTACGGCGCCCGCTACGGCGTGGAATTCCTTTCGCCCGAGGGGATCAGCACCGAATTCGAGCCGTCCGCCAGGTCGATCGCCGCGCTGGTGGCGCAGATCAGAAAAGAAAAGGTGCGGGCGGTCTTCATCGAGAACATGACCAGTCCCCGCATGGCGCGGATGCTGGCGCAGGAGACCGGCGCGGTGCTGGGAGGGACGGTCTACTCGGATGCGCTGTCCCCGGCGGGTGGCCCGGCCGCGACCTATCTCGACATGCTGCACCACAACACAACCCTGTTCGCCGAGGCTATGCGACCGGCCTAGAACCGATTTAGCGCAACATCTGGTCCTCTATGGGCCTTGCTGGCGGTCCTGAACGGCTGGATCACCTGCGGCGTCGCTGCGTTAGATGCTCCATGACGGAAAGCGAGAAGGTCGCGTCGAGCACAGCTTCGCCGACAAGTTCGTGCAGTTGGTGCGCATCGCCTACTAGGTCCACATTTGGACCGGCATGAATGTCGAGGCCGATATAACAAGTCGTCGGCGGGAACTTGTGCCGCAATTCCATCCAGTTCTCACTGACTGAACGCGAGCCGACCTCGACGACGAATAGATCCGCCCCCTGCACTGCGCCGAGAAACGTCACCAGTGGATCTTCGCGGTCGCTTGTGGGGCGGCGCGGTCGAAAGCCCATCCCATCTGTCAAGGAATAAGCCACGGCGTCCGAGGTCGCCGGACGTGGCATCAGGATGTCTTCACGCCATAGGCCTTCGCCCGTCGTGACCTCGAAGACGATGGGTGACCCCGCCTCCCAGGGAACATACACAGCAAATCCGCTCTGCCCAGCGTAAGGAAACTGCGGCAGGATCTTCGCAAGATCCGGGCGGCTAGCCAAGTGCTCGGTTGTGTACTCGAAACGGCCGGTCTTGATACGAAACGCGGTGACTCGATCGTTGAAGGCGTGAAGCCATCCCTGCAAGAAGACACCCGAGCTGTCACTCCAGGATTGCTCGATCGCGTATGCCACCTGAGGCGTTGAACGCGACCAGTTTGCACTTCGGGTGGCTATTCTGATCGGCGCGCGGCGCCCTATCGAGGCCAACATGTCCGGCGTGGGCGTAAGGCCGGCTTTCGATGTCGTCTGAATGAGAAGTGCGAAGAGTGCGCCTGCATCATTTCGCAACGGCTCGAAGGACAAGTCCAACGTGAGCTGTCCGCTGAGGCTTTTTCGGTCGACGATTGTCTGCCGTCTGTCACCACGATCGACATCAACGATGGTGACATCCAATCCGATCGCGGCGTCGACAACGTTCGCCCATTCTCCGATCGGAATGCTGACGAATGCGAGAGCCTTCGGCGCCTCGAAGCGCTCTGCGACGACCATCTTCTCCTCGAACACGACAGGCGCACCGAGCGATGACCGTGTCAGTCCCCGCAGCCACGAAAACGTCCGGCCGATTGCACCGGCCGTAATGTAGCTTTTGGCCGAAGACTGAGGTTGTGTCCCGGGACGTGGCGTGGGAACGGATCGCCTATCAGCTCTCGCAGACGTCACAAAAGAAATGGTCCACCATCGGCGCATTGGCAGCGCTCCGCCCGCAAGCCGTTGCCCAAGCAAACGACTAAAAATTCCTATTTTTGACGGCTGACGCCAGCAGCCTGTCGACTTTAACGCCACGCGGTCTTCTGACGGCGCCTGCCCGAGCTTTCCGCCCCGTCGTCCGCCTGATCGGCTTTTCAATGCTGCCCTTGACCGGGGAGGAGTGGTCGTTGCCGGAGAAGCACCTGGCGCGCTCGGTTCCGGTGCTATCGGAACCCATGCGTGGCGGCAAGGCCTTACAGAATCCGACCCGCAGGCTGCCACAGAGCGCAATAGCTCGTGCCACCTTATGAACCGCCCCCCTTCTTGCTCTTCTTTCCAGCCGATTGGTGCATCTTTGCGCCAGGAGTGAAGCGTTCAACTGCCACGCCAAACCGACCGCGGCATCCTGCCGTTGCATGACGCATTCAGATCGGTGCGTCACTCGACAGGAGTTCGCCATGTTCCGTCACCGTTCGCCGTTCCGGATCGCCATCATCGCCTCGAGCGCCATGCTGCTGTGCGGCGGCGCCTTCGCCCAGTCCGTACCCGTCTTTGATGACGCGCCGTCGATCGAGCAGCTTCGCAGCATCATGATCCCGCCGTCACAGCCGGGCACTGGCCGGACCATCGTGATGCAGCGGCCGGACAGCGTGGCGCCAGCGGTTCAGCGCGCCTCGACACAGGTTCTGTCCGCGCCCAAGACAACCGTCGCCGCAACTCCCTTACCGGACGAGCCGGTCGCCAAAATCGCGGCCACCGAGCCGGTCCGGATCACCGCGCCAGCGCAATGGCCGACCCGTCACCGCCGGAGACGGCCGCGGTTGCGTTTCATATCAACTTCGCGTTCAACTCGGCTGAGCTACCGGCGTCGGCGCATACGATGGTCGACAAGATGGCAATGCTGATGAAAGAGTTGCCGGAGATGAAGATCCGTGTGGAGGGGCATACCGACGCGGTCGGCGCGGCCGGCTACAATCTGTCCCTGTCGCAGCGCCGGGCTTTGGCGGTGGCCGAGTATCTGGTCGAGAAGGGCGTCGAACCATTGCGCCTGCTGCCGGTCGGGAAGGGCATGACCGAACCATTGATGCCGAACCGGTACGACCCCGCCAACCGGCGGGTGCAGTTCGTGCGGGTTGGGTGACGCGTGCGCTCGCCCATCACCCGGGGCGTTGGAGCCGCGCTCGTTCTGGTCTTCTGCCAGTCCACGGCGGAGCGCGGCGAGGCCACGATAATTCGTGACAGCGGACGCGGTGTGGCCAATCCGGCGGTCGAGGTCGGCGGTTATCCCCTTCCCCCGGGACCACCGCCACCTATCCCGTACAGCTTCATCGGAGCGATCGCCGACGAAAATCACCTGATCGCCGGCTGCCCCATCTGGCCATGGGCCCGGATTGGCTCGTGGTTCCCGCATCGCCAGTTGGTACCGGTGAGACTGCGCACGATCGTGCGGCCGTTGCGCTAGTGTGCCGATTCGAAAGTTCGTCATACTTTTTATCGGCACGATTCGAACTTTCGAATCGATAAGGACACCGGCAAGCCATTGTTTTCTAGTGTGGTTTATTGTTCCGAAGTCCGCTATGGTGGCTGATCCAAAGTATGGCGGACTTCGGAAGCACCACATCAGCGGCAGGAATGCGGTGGCACTCGCTTGGGACCGAGGGTGCAAAATCATTGGTAGCCGTCGGCGGCTCGGCACGATGTTGATGGGCCGCCGGCGTTCATGATCTCAAGGATGCTCGCCACGGGGCCATACGTGGCGCTCATTCTGACCGTCTCGGTCGCTGTCGCGCTGCTGGCGACCCGCCCCCCTTCTCCCCTCGCCGCCGCGGAACGTCTCGCGGAGGCGGTCGCGTTCCGCTTCCTGGGACCTCGGCAGGCCGCCGATGACAACGTCGTCGTGATCGGCATCGGCGAGCAGACATTGGCGGCGTTCCCCTACCGCTCGCCCATCGACCGCGGTTTCCTGGCTGACGTGATCGACGCTCTGGCGCGTGACGGCGCCGCTGCCGTGGGGCTCGACGTCGTGCTCGACCAGCCGACCGAGCCGGCGAAGGATGCCGCGCTCCGACGGGCACTGCTGCGAACGGACGTCCCGGTGGTGGCGATTTCGGTCGCACCCGACACGGCGATGCCGGCGGACCGGCGGCGCTTCCTGGATACCTTCCTGGCGGGGGTGCGCACCGGCGATGCCAACCTGGCGCGCGACCGGTTCGACGACGTCATTCGCGATCACGTGCCGTTGCATCCGGCAACGGGCCTGCCAAGCTTTCCGGCTGCCATCGCCGCGGCCCTCGGGGCGCCGGTTCCCGCGCGGCCGTTCCCGATCGAGTGGCGGCGCGGCAGTGGCGGACCCCACGCGATGCCGGATGTGCCAACGTATCCGGCGGAGGCGGTCGGACTGCTGCCGCCAGACTGGCTGAGGGGCAAAGTCGCCATCATCGGCAGTCTGATCCCGGGCAGCGACGAGCACCGCACGCTGGTCTCCAGCTTCGGACAGCCCAGTTTCGGCGTCGAGATCCACGCCCGCGTGGCCTCACAGCTGCTGCACCGGCGGGCGGTGCCCACGCCCGAAGTTCCGTGGCCGGCGATCCTGGTCACCGTGCTGCTGGCGGCGGTGGGCCTGACCCTGGGGCTTGCCTGGGCCGGTCTGACCGCCGCAATCGCACTTGCCGCGGCCGGCATTGGATACGTAGCCGCGGCAGCGGCGTTCTACGCCGACACAGGCACGCTGATCCCCCTGCTGCCACCCATCGTTGCACTTGCAACCAGCGGCGGTGCGGCGCGGGCCTGGCGTGGCCGGGGCAGCCGTCGCGACCGGCGTGCCCTGCGGGCATTGTTCTCCCGCTTCGTCAGCGAGCCGGTGGTTGACGAGATCATGAAAGACCGCGATCTGTTCATGGCCGGCGGCCGGCCGCGCCCGCGGGAACTGACGGCGACCGTGCTCTACGCCGACGTGGCCGGGTTCACGACTATCTGCGAAGGCCTCGCGCCGGAGCCGCTGATCACCTGGCTGGACCGCTATATCGATGCGATGTCCGGCATCATCGCGCAGCATGACGGCGTGCTGCTGCGCTTCATCGGCGACGGCATCCTGGCGGTTTTCGGCGTGCCCGTTCCGCGCCGGGACGAGGCCGCCATCAGCACCGATGCCAACAACGCCGCACGCTGCGCCCTGGCGATGGAGCAGGCCATGGAGCGACTGAACGACATCTGGTGCGCCGAGGGCCTGCCGGTCGGCGGCTTGCGGGTCGGCCTGCATACGGGGCCGATGGTGGCCGGCAGCCTCGGCACCGGGGCCCGGATGGAGTTCTGCCTGCTTGGTGACACGGCGAACGTGGGCGCCCGCCTCGAGCAGCTTGGCAAGGAATACGCCGATCCCGGACCGCGCTATTGCACCATCGTGGTCGGTGAGACCGACGTGGCTGCGGTTGTCCGGCGCATTTCCCGGCGTTCGCATCGGCGAGGTCACGCTGCGAGGCCGCCACGCTTTGATGGCCGCCTATCGGATCGACATGCCGCGGCCCGGCGGGCCGGGGCGTCCCGCCCGGATGCAGACCGAACTCTCCGCGGTCCGGCTACCGGCCAGGCGAATCCAGCGCTACAGTTCCGCCTCTGAAAGACTTCTCCAGCGCTTCCATGTCGACGATCGTTATGAAGCCGCTGCTGACCGACAGGTAGCCTGTCCGGGTCCAGTCGACGATGGACTTGTTGATGCTCTCACGGGAAATCCCGATCAGGTTGCCGATCTGCTGCTGCGACAGCTTGATGTCGAGGCGCAAACCCGCCGGTTCCTGCTTGCCGAAGGTCTTCGCCAGTCGCAGCAGTCCGCGTGCCACCCGTGATGGCGCGTCACGCAGCAAGGCATCCTCCAGCGCCTCGCTGGTCTGGCGCAGGCGCTGGCAAAGCACCGCGATCAAGCGGGTCGCGACCTCGGGATGGGCGGTCAGGAACGGCGTCAGCCGGTTGCGGTCCAGCACCAGCAGGTCGGTGGCCTCGAGTGCCACGGCGTCAGCGGAACGGGGATGGCCATCCAGCAGCGCGATCTCGCCGAACAGGCCGCCCCGGTCGATGATGTTGAGCACGAGTTCCTTGCCGTCGGCGGAATAGGTGCAGATCTTCACGCGTCCACTGACGACCGCCATCATGCCGGCGCCGGGATCGCCCTTTTGGAAAATTGTTGCGTTCGGCCGGTGATGAACCAGAGATCGCGCTCGCGGCCAGTTGCGACAATTCCTCCGGACGGAGGTGCCGCAGGAGAAAATGGCCGGCAAGTATTTCCTCCCGGTTGGTCGGACCAACTGCCATGCCTGCCCCTCCGCTGTCACCGACCTGCCGTGCATCTGGCCGGAGAGATGAATGGTGTCGACGCCGATTGGGCTATAGCACGAAAACGTGAGACAACAATCGCGAAGGCGATGTCCTTGAGCGCCAAGGTGTTAAATGGATAACGGAAGCGTTGCACCGCCGCCGCTATGTCCACCGGGCATTTTGCCGCCCGGAGGACGCCGATGACCGACCTGTTCCCAGCGATACACCTTTCGGCTCCTCCCGCTGTAGAGTCGCTCGGCCGCGTGAGTGCCTCCCGCCCGATATCTGTGGCGACGGACGCATTCGGCAATAAATGTGCCCTTGCCTGGCTGCGGACCGGCGTCGAGAGAAAGACCCCGAGTTCGGTCCAGTTTCCTTGCAGGGTGGCGTGAAATGGCCTATCTGGCCCGCCGTTCAGCACGGCGAAAACTAGCGGGGCTCATGACGGCCATGCTTGCCTTGCTCACGGCGTGCCAGCGCCCGGAAACCGCCTACGACGTGGCCTCGCCGCGGACCGCGGCGGTTCGCAACATCGGCAATTTCAACGAAGCCCTGCGCTGCATGGACGATCTCTTCCTCGCTCAAGGCAAGAGAGACATCTACATCACGACCGCCGGCATCCCGGATGCGACCGGGTTGATCGCGGCGGGCACGAAGGAGATGTTCATCACCGCCGTGTCCCGCATGTCGGCCAAGAGCGACGCGTTTCGCTTCGTCGACTACGACCCGACCCAGTTGGACGTCCAGGTGCTGTCTGAAATGGTCGGCCTGCACGATGACTTTGTCGCGCCGAACTATTACGTGCGCGGCGCGATCACCCAACTCGACAGCAATGTGCTGCAGTCGCAGGCCAGCGCCGGTGTCTCCATCCCTTACATGGACCTCGCCATCAACGGCAGTCAGGTCGTTTCGGTCGTTTCGATCGACCTGAATATCGGCAAGCTGGTCACACGGCAGATCCTGCCCGGCATTTCAGCGAGCAACTCGATGGCGGTGGTGCAATCCGGGAAAGGCGCCGACGTTGGCGGCCTGATCGGCAAGGCCGGGCTGTCGTTGAGTGTGTCGCTCGACAAGTCGGAGGGCTTTCATCAGGCGGTTCGAAATCTGATCGAGCTGTCGACGATCGAAGTCCTCGGCAAACTCACCAGGGTGCCCTACTGGCAGTGCCTGAGCATCGAATCCACCAATCCGAACTACCGCACCGAGGCGCGCGGCTGGTTCGACCTGATGGGCGAGCGCGAACGCGACAGCTTCGTCACCTCGGGGCTGGTACGGACAGGCTATCTGCGCTCTCAGGCGGCGGACCCGGCGGAACTGTCGGATGCTATCGGCCGCTATCAGGCCGACAACGACCTGGTCCCGAACGGCCAGGTCGATTTCGATCTTTACTATCGCCTGCTGGCCTATCAGGCGCGGCATCCGAAGGCGGTGGCGGTGGGGGCAAGCCCGGCCAGTCAGCCTGGCTCCACCGGCGCCGGAACATCGTTGCCCGCGACGGCGCCGCCCGGTCAGCCCATATCCGTCGCTTCAGGCCCGCCCGAATCCGCGCCGCCGCGGCTGGTGATCGGCAGCCCGCGCGGACAGCAACCGAAATACCATATCGGTGAAACGCTTGTTTTCGCCGTAGAGCCGAGCAGTGATGCCTACGTCTACTGCTACTATCAGGACGCCAGGGGAACAGTGGCCCGTGTCTTCCCCAACCGCTTTCAACCGGATCCGTTCCTGCGCGGCGGCACCCGGATCGAGGTTCCGCCCGCCGGACGGCAATCATTTGCCATCCGCTTTGATCGTCCGGGTGGAAGGGAGGCGGTTGCGTGCATCGGGGCCGACCGCGAGGTGGGGCTGCGTCTGCCCGCCGCGCTGAAGGCGCAGGATCTCGAGCCGCTGCCGGTGAGCGGGCTGGATGAAGTGGGCACCCGGTTCAAGGAGATTCCCGGCACCCGGGTCGATGAGGAGAGGCTGCCCGTGGAGGTGATCCCGTGACCTTCGCACATGCAATGAATATCGTCCGCGCTATCGCCGTCCTGTCCATGCTGCTGCCGCTGACCGCGGGCGCTGCTGGCGACAAGGATCGCCGGATCGCCCTGGTCATCGGCATCAGCGCCTATCAGAACGCACCGCATCTCGCCACGCCGGTGAACGATGCGCGGGCGATCGGAGACAGCCTGCGCCGCCTGAAGTTTGACGTCACCGAACTGTACGATGCGGACTTCAGGGAGCTGAACAGCGGCATTCGTGCGTTCGGCATCCGTGCCGCGAGCGCGGACGTCGCCGTGGTCTACTACGCCGGCCACGGGGTTCAGGTGGATCGCGAAAACTATTTGATCCCGGCCGACGCCAAGCTGGAACGGGAACGCGATCTGCTGTACGAGGCGATGCCTCTGGACCGCCTGATGGGCGAGGTTTCCCAGGCGAGCCAGATCGGGATCGTGCTGCTGGACAGCTGCCGCACGAACCCGTTCATCGAACGCGTCGCAAGATCGCTGACGATCGCGGGTCGCGCGGTGGCAACGACACCCGGCCTCGCCCGGGTCGACAACGTGCCGCGCAACACCATGGTGGCGATGGCGGCCAAGGCGGATCAGATCGCCGAGGACGGGGCGGAGCACAGTCCGTTCGCCGCCGCCTTGCTGGCGCATTTGCAAATCCCGGGACTCGAACTGAGCCTGTTCTTCCGCAGCGTGCGCGACACTGTGTTGCGCTCGACCGGCAACCGGCAGGAACCCTACTCCTTCAGCTCGCTGGGCGCCGACCCGTTTTACTTCTACCCGCGACCGCCGAACCGCCCTCCGACGATTGCCGCGATCACGCCAATGGAGGTCACGGAAACCGCCGGCCCGACACCGCTGGGAATGCCCGAGCCGGTCGATCCGGACCAGGACCCGTTGACGATCCGCATCATCGGCCTGCCGCGATCTGGCGAAGTGCGCATCGACGGCAAGGCGGTCGCTGTGAACACGGTTTTTGCCACCGAGCGCTTCAAAACCGCGGCCTTCAAGCCCGATGGCAAAACCATCGGATCGGTGGGAACACTGGATATCCTGGTGGAGGATGGTCGCGGCGGCAGCGTGACCGCCAGCCTGCCGATCACCGTCCGGTCGTCTCATCACCCACCGGTGCTGGCTGGACCAAATCGTGTGCAGGTGGCGCAGCAGATGCTTGGCATACCGCCGCCGGTCAGTCCGGACGGCGATCCCTTGACGGTGACGATCAACGCCCTGCCCCGCGGCCTCGTGAGAAACGGAGCCGCTATTCTGCATCCGGGCGATCACGTTACGCCAACGGAACTGTCCCGACTGGCCTTCCAGCCGGAGGCCGGCTTCACTGGTCCGGCCGGCAGCCTGAAATACACCGTCGACAATGGGCACGGCGGGGCCGTCGAAGGATCGCTGGACGTCGAGGTTGGGCCGGCATCGGGCGGGCCCGAGCCCGCCATGGAGGCGACGTTGTGGGAACATGTGCGGAGCAGCAGCGACCCCGCGGAGGTCGAGGCTTTCCTGCGCCTGTTCCCGGCGTCCCGTTACGCCGAGGAGGCGAAGCGACGCGTCGCTGAGATGAACGGAGCGCCAGGCGCCAAGATGCGGGTTGCGGCTAAGCCCGAGCCGGCGCCGCCGCCGGCAGCAGCGACAAGCGCCGAGGCACCGGTTGCGAAGGAACCGCCGGCTGCAAAGGTCGCCGAAAAGCCGTCGCCGCAAAGCGCACCACCGGCCGTCCCATCGGGCGCGCAGCCAAGCGTGGTTGCCAGTCTCGCGCCGGCGGCGTCCCCCCTCGCAGTCTCCCCCACCGCCCGGGTGGTCCCGGCGGCCAACGTTCCACTGGTCACGCCATCACCCGCTCGGCCCCACAATGGCAACGCCGACACAAACCGCTTTCAAGACTGCCCGACCTGTCCGTGGATGATCCGCATTCCACCCGGTGGCTTCATGATGGGGCAAGGCGCCCGCGAACAGGAGTTGATGCCGGCGCATCATGTCGATGTTCGTGGCTTCGCGTTTGGCGAGGCGCCGGTGACCGTAGTCGAATGGAAAGCCTGCCTCGAGGCCAAGGCGTGCAGCTTCTTGCCTCGTATGCGGATCGCGGAGGATCGCACCCCGGTCCACAACCTCAGTTGGGAAGACATTGGTCAATACGTGGCCTGGCTCTCGAAAACCACGGGACACCCGTATCGGCTGCCGAGCGAGGCGGAATGGGAGTATGCGGCCCGCGGTGGGACAAACACCCGCTACTGGTGGGGCGACTCCGTCGGAATGTTCCTGGCGAACTGCGCGGATTGTGGTGGCACCCAGGACGCCTACGGCCCGCTTCCAGTCGATGCTCTCCAGCCCAACCCGTTCGGCCTCTATGATGTGCTCGGTGGTGTTTCGGAGTGGACGGCGGACTGCTGGATCCCGAACTACCGCGGCGCACCCGCCGATGCGGCGCCACGTCAGTCCAAATCATGCGACAAGCGGGTGTTGCGTGGCGGTTCGTTCCGCGCCGGACACGACGAGGTGACAGTGACTTATCGGGGCAACTACGACGCGCCGGTGCGCTATCTGGTCAATGGCTTCCGCGTGGCTCGGGATCTCGAGTAAAGCCTGCGGCCCCCGAGGGCTGACTCACTGCCCGTACCATCCCCGGCGGAGCCTGCCCTTGGCGAAGGCCGAGGGGCCAAAGAACTCACGAAATGCAGTGCGACGCGGATAAAATCGTGGGAGGCGAAGACCGATGATGACACCTCAGCGCGACCGGCGGTCGGTGTAACTCCGACCGCCGGCAGGGCTGACTGGTAGGCGCACGGTGTCGAAGCGGTCGCGCGGAATCAGACGTCTTTCTGCGGTCCAGCGTCAGTGCGTCTCAGCCGAGGAACCCTCGGCCGCAACGACGCGGATGGTGACCTTCTTCGACAGCAGCGGCGGATCGTGCGGGATATGATCGGCGTCGCCCATGAGCAATTGCAGCGTGTGGGTACCGGGCGGCAGATCGATCACGGTCTCGGTCTGGCCGAGGCCGAAATGCAGATGATTCTTGTCGTTTGGAATTGGTTGATCCATTGGCGGCGGCGCGACATCGATGAGCAGATGATGGTGGCCGGTATTGGCCTTGGTGGTTCCCGCCGGTGCCACGCCGAACCCTCGTGTTCCGAACCAGACCTTGATGTGGGTGGTGTGCAGGACCTGGCCGTCGTTAGGCCAGCCGATGTACACGTAGGCGCCTGCCGGCGATGGCGTGCGTTTGAAGCCTGGCTGGGTCGCGGCGGGTTCATGCGGTGGCGCGGCTGGGGTGGGTGACGCGGATGGGGTGGGTGGCGCGGGTGGGCTGGGTGTCTGGGCATAGGCCGACGCCGCGATCAGAACGGCAGCGGCGGCACCCGCCAGGCATTGTCGATGATGCATGGGAAGTTCCTTCGCGGCGCTATGTCACGGGGTAACGATAATGGTGATCTTCTTGGAGTAAAGCGGCGGGGTGTGTGGGATATGACCGTCGTCCGCGAGAAGCAATTGGAGCGTGTGACGACCCGGCGGCAACTCCAGATGCGCCTCGGTCTGTCCGAGACCGAAGTGCAGATGGTTCTTGTCGTTCGGAACCACCTGGTCGAGTGGCGGCAGGTCAACGTCGACCAGCAGATGATGGTGCCCGGTATTTGCTTTCTCGATCCCCGCGGGTGCGATGCCCGCGCCGCTGAGGCCCATGCGAACCCAGAACTTGCCGCCCGGGATGGTCTGTCCGTCCGCCGGCCAGATGATGTACACCCTCGCATTCTCAGGCATCGGTTTAGTTTCGGCCGAGACTGCGACGGTTGGCAGCGCGAGGCCGACCGCCAGCGCGAAGGGCAGTCCTATCCGTTTCATCTTCGTCTCCCTCGGTCTTGGTGCAGATCATTTTCGGGCTGATCGAGCCGTCAAAAATTGGTCTAGCTCATTGTCTGAATGGCATGATTCGCGCACTTCAACGTTCCGCTGAGCGCGATCATCCCCTATCGTTAGGCACCGGGTAACTCGGCACGCCCGGTCAATGAAAATCACATTATCCGCCTCGTCAATGCTTGCCTGTGAAGTGATCCACACGCGCCGAAGCCAGCAAAAGATAGATTGTGCGACGGCGAAAGGGGATTTGTGAAATGTTGCATATGTCGCACTTGATGGGCCGGCTCGCGCTGCTGGCCGTCACGGCCGCGGCGGCGCTCGGTCTGGGCCCCGCGTTTGCCGAAGATGCCGTGCTGCTTGCCTCAACCGTGCCGGGCTACACGCCAGGCATGGTGGTGGCGTCCGCCGACCGGATCAGCGTTCCGGATGGCGCCAGCGCAACCTTGCTGTTCAGGTCAGGCGGGATGCTGCGGCTGCGTGGCCCTTTCGAAGGCACGCTGGACGAACAGCGGGCCGGAAGCGGCGAAAACAGCATCGCGATGCTCGCCGATATATTTCGCATGCGCGGGGTTGATGCAGCGGTCATCGGCGGCACACGAGCCACCGCCCCGACCCGTTCCGGGGAAGCGGTGGAAGACGTCGAGGTCGATCCTCAGCACTCGGGAACCTACTGCGTCGAACCAGCGACGACGGTCTGGATCAGGCGCCCGTCGGGTGAGCCAGGCAACTACGCGGTGCGCCGGAAGGGCAGCGTCAGGACGATTGGCTGGCCGACGGGAGCCACGCGCGCCGAATGGCCGACCGACGTGCCTATCGATGACGGCAGCCAGTTCGAGATCGTTACCAACGGGGCGGCTCACGCGACCGCGACGTTCCGAACGCTGACGCTCGCCCCAGCCGCAACGCCCGCACGGCTGGCCGCCGGCATCCTTCTGGGTTGTCATGATCAGTTCGATATGGAGTTGCGCCGGTTCAGCCGCGTGACCACCGATCCCGAATTGTGGATCAACACCGATCATGGTCGGCGGCCATCATACCGCAGCGGCGAACCGATCACGCTGACGGTCACGGCGGACATGGACGGCTTTCTGTATTGCGTGGCGGCGCGCGACGACGGTGGTGCAACGCCAATCTTTCCCGCCGGCGCAGTTGATGGCGCCCAATTGCATGGCTCGGCGCCACTCTCGATCCCGGGCAATCGACACCCGGGCGGATTGGCCGCCACCCCGGGGACCGTTCAGATCCGCTGCTGGTTGGCCGATCGTGATGTCACCCCGGAACTGCCCCACGCGTTGGTCGGCGCGGCGACAGGTCGGCTCCCGGATCAGGTTGTCGCCGACCTAGATGGTCTATTCTCCCGCATCAGAGGCACTCGCATCGCGACGGACACATTGACGGTAAGGGCCGAGTAGAAGCGGCGGAAGCTTGACCTCATCTTAGGGGCGGGTGAGCGCACGACGGTTTGGGCGGGTGGTCTGCCGGCCCGTTGGATATAATCGGCGCGATTTCGTGTGCCACCTTGACCGAGGTCAATGCAGCGCGCTGCGGCCGCATCAAATTGACCTGGAACAGGCAGGCGAACGACCAATGATCCATGGCAGGCGCAACGTCGGGCGGACGTGGTGGTCCATTCTGGTTCTCGGAGCAATCCTGCTGACGACCGCCCAACAGCATGCGGCGGCGCAGGAAGCCGGCGATCCGTCCGAGGGGCACCGCCTGGCGCAGGGGTGGTGCGTCAACTGCCATGTCGTGGACCCGGGCTCGCGAAGCGGCACGAGCAACGGAGCGCCGACTTTCGTCGCAATCGCACACATGAAGTCTACCACCCCGCTATCCCTTCGCGTCTTTCTGCAGACGCCGCATCAGCGGATGCCCGATTTGCACCTCAGCCGGGAGGAGATCGACGACGTCATCAGCTACATTTTCAGCTTGCGCGAGAACTAGAGCAATATCAGCCTGACTGGAATCGCGAAGCGAATCAGGATGATGGAATTGCTCGCGAACCAAAGCCGGAGCGTTTCCACCCAAAGTGAAACCGCTTTAAGTACCTGGATCGCGGCGCGAAAAGGCGCAACGACCGCCCAGGTCGGGCTCGCGTGGCGGCTCGTCCAGGAGCCCTGAATCGTCCATTCCGGGGACCACCAAGCGCGCCGCCTCGAACAGAACACCAAAGGCAAGATTGTCATCGTCACGGTGGCGAGCAGCGGTTCCGACAAGGCCGCCCCGCGGCATGTCTCCGCCCACGGGCGCGAGGCTGAACGTCAGCGGGGCAAGCGGATACCGTAACGACCGTCTCAGCTCACAGCGGGTAGCACGGCCTGGTTCGCCTGCACTTGTGGGCGCTTCGGTAGTGCTCCACCAGAGCTGAAACAGTCGCCCTAAGCCCATCAGGCAGGTCGTCGGCGCACCGCTCAATTGGTTGCGATCGGTGCTCTCCGGCTCCCGCCGGTGTCGGTTCCCCAGCTGTAACACCAGCAGCTCTTGAGGCTGACTGGTATGCGCGCTGGTTGGCGGGGCGAGCGAGCACGCGACTGAGGGGGGCCGCGCGCGAAACCAATATGATATCAACGAGCCGTCCGTAAAAGACAGGTCAACATTCCGGCCCGTCGGTATGGCTCGATCATGCGTCGGAGCAGGGCTTGCGGGCGTGCCGGCGACATCCATATACCATCCGAATGGATGGAGCATGGATGGTGATCGGGAAAGCGCAGGCATTGCGAACCAAGCCGCCGGATAGCGAGAAGATCACGATCAACCTGGGTTTTGTCGACCTCGGACACATCGACCTGATGGTCGAGGACGGCTTCTATGCCAACCGGACCGATTTCATCCGCACCGCTATCCGTAATCAGCTGGATCGCCAGGTTGAGGCGGTGCGGCAGTCGGTGGCGCGAAAAGCACTCGACCTTGGACTGCGGCACTACAGCCGCACGGAGCTGGAGGCGGCGCGAGACCGCGGCGAGCTGCTGCATATCAACGTACTCGGCCTTGCCACCCTTGCGCCCGATGTGACGCCCGACCTTGCGCGAGCCGCGATCGCCTCGGTCAAGGTGCTCGGGGCGCTGCATGCCAGCCCGGCGGTGAGGGCGGCGCTGGCCGACCGCATTAACTAACAAGTAACAAATAGAGGCCGATACCGCCGCGACCGGACCTGGGCCGCGGGGGGATCCTCGTCGGGCTTAGAGCATTGAAAGCGCAATGGTCTTGAAGATCGATATAAGGAAGTTTCTACCTGGCGAGATCCTCGGCGCGACGCCTCTGAGGCGGACCCGGGACCTGAGCGAGGTGACAGCCCCGCTTCGGCGCCTGCTCACGGCGCGGACCCCAATCGACGGGGCCGCTATTCACTCGATGCTGCCTGAGGTCCTGCGTGATCTGCCGCTGGGTAAGGTAGTGTCGCGACAGCAGGCGGCGGCCGACGGCGGCCGGTTCCTCGCGCTGACGTTCCACAACCAAGCGGGCACCCGTCCCTACAAGTTGTATGTCCCCGGCTCATACTCCGGGCGACCCTTGCCGTTGATCGTCATGCTGCATGGCTGCACTCAGTCACCCGATGACTTCGCGGCCGGAACTCAAATGAACGTTGCGGCCGAGACGCACAATTTCCTGGTGGCCTATCCAGGCCAGACCAGCCACGCGAACATGCAGAAGTGCTGGAACTGGTTCAATACCACTGATCAGCAACGCGATGCAGGGGAGCCGTCCCTGATCGCCGGAATCACCCGGCAGGTGATGCAGGACTACGCGATTGATCCTGGGAGGATCTATGTCGCCGGGCTGTCGGCCGGCGGCGCGGCGGCGGCGATCATGGGCGATGCCTATCCCGACCTGTTCGCCGCTATCGGCGTGCACTCGGGGCTGGCGTGCGGCGCGGCCAGCGATGTGCAATCGGCATTCGCGGCGATGCAGCGAGGCGGCGGTGTGGTGATGTCGCGGCCTGGACGCCGCGTGATGCCTGCGATCGTGTTCCACGGTGAGCGGGACACCACGGTGCATCCTCGCAACGGTGACGCGGTGGTGGCACAGGCCGAGCGGGAGTCGGGTTTGAGGGTGTGGGCGCAGGCGGGCCAGGTCACTGGTGGTCATGCATACAGCAGGACGCGATACGTCGACGCGACCGGCAAGACGGTGATCGAGAAATGGTTGGTCCACGGCGCCGGGCATGCCTGGTTCGGTGGCAGTTCCACGGGATCCTACACCGATCCGAAGGGGCCTGACGCAACCGGCGAAATGCTGCGGTTCTTCCTGGAGCACCGGCACCCGGAGGCGTGACCCTGCCTACAGGCCTTGCTCGACCATTGCCAGCAGGCGAGGGATGATGGCGTCGATCCATGGCGGGTCCATTTCGCTGAGCGGCCCATCCAGCAGAAGCATTGCCAGCCCGTGAACCGCTGACCACGCAAGAAACTCGGCGGCGGGGCGGCGTTCCGGCGACAACACGCCGGCCTTTGCCATCGCGTCCAGGGCGCCCCCCAATAGCCGGAACGGGTTAAGTCCCGTGTCGCCAGCCGGTTCCGCCGTGGTGGCGGCGGGGGGATTGCCGGGGGTGGCGAAGGCGGTGCGGAACAGGCCTGGCTCGGAGCGGGCAAACCTCAGATATCCCGTGCCGACGGCGCGCAGCCTGGCGCGGGCGTGGTCAGCCGGGGCCTGGTCCGGTGCCAGGACCGACAATTCGGTTTCCATTGCCACGGCAACGGCTGACAGCGCCGCCGCGCGGACAGCCCGCAGAAGGTCCTGGCGGCTGGCGAAATGGCGGTAGGCGGCGTTCGGAACGACCCCCGCCCGGCGCGTGGCCTCGCGCAATGTCACCGCATCGGGTCCGCCGGCGCGGGCAAGTTCGGTTCCGGCCTCCACCAGCGCACGCCGCAGATCGCCATGACGGTAGGTGCTGCGCGGCTGGAGGCGCGTCGGGCGCGTTCTGCATTTTCGGGGTGTTTATCATTTTCGCGGGATTATGATCCGAGGATGTGGACAATGTCCACAACGGCTGATAGGCTTATGTGGACGGTGTGCACAAGGATGGCGCGAAGGCTGCTCCTGGACTGCCAAGCCGTCGCATGTCGGATGACGAAAATGGAGAAAAACATGCAAATCCAGCCATATCTGTTTTTCGAAGGGCGTTGCGAGGAGGCGATCGAGTTCTATCGGTCGGCTGTGGGCGCCGAGGTTTCGATGCTGATGCGGTTCAAGGACGCGCCACCCGCAGATCAAGGTGCGATGACGCCCGGAACGGGCGACAAGGTGATGCATGCCGCCGTCAAGATCGGCGATTCAGCCGTGCTGATGTCGGATGGACGGTGCGGCGGAAACGCGACCTTCGCCGGATTCTCGCTAACGTTGTCGGTCGGTGGCGAAGCCGAGGCGGCGAAGGCGTTCGATGCGCTGGCGGCGGGCGGACAAGTGACGATGCCGCTGGCAAAAACCTTCTTCGCGGCCCAGTTCGGCATGCTCACCGACCGGTTCGGCGTCATGTGGATGGTGATGGCCGAGCACTGAGGCACAGGTTTCGATTGCTGGCGCGGAATATTCTTTGAACCACCATCAGCCGGAATGGAGCCGGCTGGTGCGGCACACTGATTTCCAGGTGACGGTTGAGCCGGAGGCCGAAGCGGATCGAGATCGGCGGCTCGGGTATGCCGCCGCATCGCGCGGAGCCATGTTGGCCGGCCATGGCCCCGAACTCGGTAGCTGGCCCATTTGACGATTGGGCGGACGCCGTCCGGTGGCCTCTCGGTTGGCGGGCGAGGCAGGGGTGGCGGGGCTGGGTTGGGGGCGGACAGGCTCCGCAAGGAATTCAATCCAACATGAACGCCGCTCTGACGTTGCGCCAGTCAGTTCAGGGTTCCCGGGCGACCGCCGCGCTTCACCATTCCGCGCATGGATCCAATGCTCAAACACCTCATTATCAAGCAGTCGGGAATTGTCCATTTAGGCCGTGTATCAAAGTCGGGCGCCTTGGCCGACAGCGATGGAGGGTTCCGATGAAGACAATCATCCTTGCTGCTTTTACTATGATAAGTTTGGTTGTGGGCAGCTCACAGCGGCTCTCGGCTGCGACCCTCGATACGCAATCGGCAGTCCATCACAGTGGACCATCCGAAAATATGGACTTCGAACCCAGCGGAAGCGAAGTTGAGGGCGGTTGGGGCTGATTGTGTCGCTGGCGCGACTTGATCGCTCAGGCAAACGCGGTGCCGCTATCAAATGGGGCCGAGATGTTCCCGAGGGATGAGACGGCATATAGTATTGCGGTGAGCCACCGATTGCCACCCAGATCAGGCGTAGCCGCTATTCCGGGAATACACCACCTCGTAGGCGAGGCGGATAGAGTTCTGGTCCAAAGGTGAAGCAGCGACGCGACTTATTTGGTCGGTCGATTGGCATCGGTCGTCCGACCACCACTACTATCCTCCGCCTTGACAAGTGCGCCAACCAGATACCCAGGTTTCGCAGCTATTTCCGACACTGTGGATTTTCCGGCGTCGAGGGAGGCGTCGATCGTCCAGAATTCGAGCGGCGCTGCGGGCGATGTAGCCGGATCGTTTCCCGATCTACGAGCAATCCGCCCGCTATCCCGGCGCGTTCGGCGCAACCTGCCACAGCGGCGTGACGTTGGCGGGGGCATACGCGCTGGCCTTTGTGCCGGCGACCCTTCAGGGCGTATTTCCGGATGAGTTGTCTGCCTTCGTGAGCAGCCGTTTCAAGGCAACGGCGACCGGGTAAACTTGTCGTCGGTTTCCAAAGGCCCGCGACAGTGAGCCGTCTGCCACCGCCGGCGGTATCAAACCATTTCCCACCCGCCACGTTACAGCGCCGCAGCGGGGACACGCAAATGCTGAAGATGCTATGGACCGTCAGCCGGCGCAGTGCCGAGGCCTTCATCGACGATGGCGCGCTTAGTCGTGGCGCGGCGATTGCCTTCTACGCGCTCACTTCGATCGGCCCGGTGCTGCTGATCGTCGTCGCCGTCGCCGGACTGTTCTTCGGCGAGGATGCCGCCCGCGGCGCCCTGATGAGCAAGCTGGGCGACGCAATGGGACCGCAAAGTGCCTCGTTCCTGCAGACCGCGATCGGCAGCGCCGCCAACCCGAAATCCGGGGTGCTGGCAACTCTGATCGGTGTCGTGTCGCTGATTGTCACCGCCAGCGGCGTTTTCGGGGAGATGCAGACGGCGCTGAACGCGATCTGGCGAGCCAACCCCGAGGGCACCACCGTCACCCGCCTGATCCGCGCCCGGCTGACCAGCCTGACGCTGGTCGTGACGCTGGGCTTCCTGCTGCTGGTGTCGCTGGTCATCGGGGCGGCGATCGCCGCCGTAGGACAGATGTTGAACACCATCATGCCGTTTACACAGGTGTTGCTGCACTTATTGAACTTCGTCGTGTCATTGCTGCTGCTCGGGGCGATCTTCGCGGCGATATACAAGATCCTGCCGGATACGCATCTGCGATGGCGTGACGTGGTGGTTGGCGCATTGGTGACCGCGCTGCTGATCACTGTCGGGAAGATGGCGATCGGCATCTATATCGGCACCAGCGGAATTGCCTCCAGCTATGGTGCGGCCGGGTCGGTGTTGGCGGCGCTGCTGTGGATCTATTATTCAGCGCAGATCTTCCTTTTTGGTGCGGAGTTTACGCGAGCATATGCGGACTATCACCGGCCCAATCAGGTTCGCGCCAAACCTGTTGACAACGGGGCAGGCAACAACTCGCGAGGGTCTGGCAGGTCAATTGAGGCGGCGTAACCCGGCAAGGCGCGCGAACGGGTGAAGATCGGTGGTGGCCTCCGGCTCCGGTAATTCGGCGCCGGGCATTCGAGGGTAAGGATCGAGAGCCAGACCAAGCTGCTCCGCGGCGGCCTCACCAAGGTCGATCTGATTGCCCTCGAACGGGATCTCATCATCAGCCTCAGGATCGAGCTCGTCGAGTTTCCTCGCCGGAGGGCATGAAGCGAATCTGGAAACCCTCCTCGACGACAGCCTCGAAATCCTCGAGACTGACGACGCAGGTCTGGGAGATGCGGGCGTGGAGATGGCCGCGGGCGATGACGACGTCGCGGCTTTCGCGCAGCAGGTGGAATTCGCAGGATAGGGCATGCACCGCCGGCAGCTTCATGCGCGCAGCGAGGGCGGCGCATTCCGTGGCGCTGGCCTGCACCGTCACGGCGAGGCCCTGCGGGCCAATGCGGTCCAGCGTCACCGGCCGGTGGAGTTCTGGGATACCGAGATCAGTTCCGGTCATCGTGCCGCCTCCTCGGCGGAAAGGAAGTGAAGGTGGCCACGTCCGAGGGCCGCGAGACTCTGATGAGCCAGGCCTTGATCCTGCGCCCACATCAAGCGTTGCAAAGCCCTGGCGGAACCAGCGGGCGGACCAGCGCCGCGCCAGACATTGCGGGCAATCGCGTTCTCCAGCCCCTCCGCATCTTCCCAGTTCCCAGCATACACCGCCGCTCGGCCGTGAAACGCCTCCCACATCGCTCGGTTGCGCTTGCCGACGGACAGATCGCCGACGCCCATTTCCCTCAGGTTGACGTCCATATCGAGGAACATGGCGTCGAACACTGCTTGCGCGAGGGCCGGGCCAGGATCCGGGTCGCGTTTGAGGCGCTGGATCACCAGGAAGACATGCAGTGCGATCATGTCGAATCGGCCGTCCAGCGTGTCAGGCGCTCCGAGCCCGGTGTAGAGGTAAGGGCTGCGGGCAGCGGCCACTGCGGCGCCATAAAGCTGGAAGCCAGCCCGCTCGAATCGGGTCTTTCGGCTAAGGGTCAGAAAACGCGCCAACATTGCCTCGGTATCCAGGGAACCCACGTGTCCGGCAAGCCCATCTCACCAGTTAGGCAACTTGCGCCTGACCTAGCCCGCCGTCAGGGCCGATTGACACATAGGGGCTACCGTGACAGGCACGGTAGCCCCTAACGGCCGCGCCATCCAATTTGGCCGTCAACCTGAGTTTCACGGAATGCGGCGCTTGCTCTTGCCAATCGATATTCGTCGGCTGTTGCTGCTGCCTTGCCTGCTGCTTGTCGCGGGGTCCGTCACCTCATGCGGCTGGCTGTTGCCACCCCCCGTTCAGCGGGGCAACAAGGTCGAGGCGGAGCACTTGAAGGAACTGGCGCCCGGTACGTCCACCAAGGCCGACGTGACCGCGCTGATTGGCTCACCCACGGCTCGCGCAACGTTCGATGACAACACGTGGCTTTACATCAGCGAACTGACACAGCAGCGGCCGGGGCGAACATTGGGCGAGGTCGCCCAGAATGTCGTGGTGATGACATTCGACGACCAAGGGGTACTGCGGACGGTCGGCACGAGAGACATGGCCGATGCACTGCCGGTCAACGTTGTGGCGCGAACCACGCCGTCGCCGGGGACAGAGGCTTCGTTCATGCAGCAACTACTTGGTAACATTGGCCGCTTTAATCCTGCCGGCCTGGTTCCTGGCGCCGGAGGAGGAGGCGGCAGCGCTGGTGGAGCGCCGGCGCCCGCCGGTGCGGGTTATTAGTGACGGCCTTTCCTGGCGGCGAAGATCAGACAGCCTCGCCCAAGACGACCAGCGAGAATAACCGAAACGCTACGGCTCCGACCTGAGGTTTCCACGGACCGCGCAAAGCGCCGCGCCGAATATCGTCGCCGGCCTGGCCGTTCGCATGGAAGCTCCGATGGCCCAGCAACGGAGCACGCTCACACTTCCGCAACGTGGGCGACGCGTGCTACCGCCGGCCGATGAAATCCTTGCTGCGCTCGCGCCAAGCCCAGTCCGTGCTGCCACATCTTTTGAGTTGCTACCTCACCGTAGCACTTCGCACCACGCGCTGGACCCTGGATGGGCAGGAGCATCTCGCGTCGCACGTGGCTGGCGCTCCGGCTATTATCGCCTTCTGGCATGAGTTTCTGCCGCTGATGCCAGCGCTCTTGATGTTGGCGCGCCGGCAGCCCGGGTATCATCCGACCGGGGTTCATGCTCTTGTGAGCCAGCATCGCGATGGCCGCTTTATCGGCGCCGTTGTCCGGCGCTTCGGCATTCTGCCGATCCTGGGTTCGTCGACCCGCGGGGGCGCCTCCGGACTGCGCAATTTGCTGGCCGTGCTGACCGGGGGAGACCTGATTGGTATTACGCCGGATGGCCCGCAAGGTCCACGGCGTCAGGCCGCTGCCGGGGTGGCACAGCTCGCGGCCCTCTCCGGCACACCCGTGTTGCCGTGTGCCGCCCGTACCAACCGGCGGCTCGAGCTCAACTCCTGGGATCGGATGCGGGTGCCGCTGCCGTTCGCGCAGGGGATCATCGTCTGCGGGCCCGCCGTTCGCGTCACCCGGCACGGCTGGAAGGATGCGGTCCCGGTCATTGCTGACGCGCTGAACCGGGCGGCGGACCGGGCGGACCGTCTTTGCCTGACGTGACGACCCCGATTCTAAGCACCGGCTGGGCTGTGGCGACCACGCTCTTGGCCCCGGCGCTGCGGGTAAATCTGCGCCGGCGGGTGGCCCGCGGCCGAGAAATAGCAGAACGGCTGCCTGAGCGAAGGGGTATCGATGGGACCAAACGGCCTGCCGGTCCGCTGCTGTGGGTCCACGCCGCGAGCGTAGGAGAGACGACCTCGATCCTGCCGGTGCTGAGCGCGTTGCGGTCGCGGGCCAAGGTGCTGCTGACGACCGGCACCGTGACTTCGCAGAAATTGCTCGACCGACAGTTGGCGGAGCTTGGGCTGGGTCGGGACGTGTTGCATCGGTTCGCGCCACTGGATGTCCCGGCCTGGGTCGACCGCTTTCTGTCGCACTGGCGGCCCGACGCCGCCTGTTTCGTCGAGAGCGAATTGTGGCCCAACCAACTTTTCGCCTGCCGGGAGCGATGCATCCCGTTGATGCTGGTCAACGCGCGAATGTCGGATCGAAGTTTTGCCCGTTGGCGGCGGATACCCGGGCTGGCGCGAAACATCCTCGGCGGCTTCGCGCGCATACAGGCGCGCGGGGAGGAAGACGCAGGGCGCTTGCGGGCGTTGGGGGCCACGCATGTGGAAAGTCCAGGCGACTTGAAATTCGCGGCTCCGCCCTTGCCGGTCGACCCGCGGGAGTTGGACGCTTTGACGACCAAATTGGCCGGCCGGCCGGTATGGCTAGCCGCCAGCACCCATCCGGGGGAGGAGGCTGTGGTTGCAGCGGCGCATTGGCAGATCGCCGCGACTCATCCCGGCCTGCTGACGATCATTGCGCCGCGTCACCCGGACCGCGGCCCGTTTCTCGCGGCCGAAACCGGCTCACCGCGCCGTTCGGCGGTGCAGGCCGCACCGGCGGAGGGGATGTGGATCGCTGACACGATGGGCGAACTCGGGCTTTGGTATCGGCTGGCGCCGATCGCGTTTGTCGGCCGCAGCCTGCTGCCTCCGGGTGGCGGTCAAAATCCTCTGGAGCCCGCCGAGACTGGGCTGCGCCGTTGCCGTCGGCCCATATTGCGGCAATTTCGCCGACCACGTGGCCTTGCTGCGAGAGGCCAGTGCGCTGGCTGATGTCGCTGACGCCGCGGGTCTGGCACGGTTTGTGGTAAACATGCTGGATAACCCCGACCAGCGTCGCGTGGTCGGCGAGCATGCGGCGGCGGCGGTCCGCCGGCATGAGGACCTGCCCGACCGGACCGCGGAGGCGTTGTTGCTGCTGATGCGCCGGTCGCGATGATCGGGTCAGCCGCCCCGGACGGCCGAAGATCATCCTGACGATGGCGCGTGCTCCGGCATTCTGGTCGCGTGACAGTATTCTTGCCCGTATCTTGTCACCGCTTTCCTTAGTCGGGGCGGCGGTGACGGCCCGCCGCGTAGGACGTCCGGGCTGGAGCGCCCCGGTGCCGGTGGTATGCTGTGGTAACGCGACTCTCGGCGGCGCGGGTAAGACCACTTTGGTGCTTGATCTGGCCCGCCGCCTGACGCGACGCGGCATCAAGGTGCATATCCTGCTGCGCGGCCATGGTGGATCGAGCCGGGGTGTTCATCGGGTGGGGCTGGCCGATTCATGTGCCCTGGTCGGCGATGAAGCGCTGCTTCTGGCGGCGGCGGCGCCGACCTGGACCGGAGCCGACCGTGCGGCCAGTGCCACGATGCGCTGTCGCCGCTGGTGCCGAGATCCTGTTGATGGACGACGGGCTGCAGAACCCCACTTTGGCGAAGTCGTGTTCCCTTCTGGTCATCGATGGTCCGACGGGTTTTGGCAACGCACGGGTATTGCCCGCCGGCCCGCTGCGGGAGAAGGTTGCGACGGCAGCTGCCCGGGTGCAAATGGCGGTGCTGATCGGTCCGGATGAGGCTCGCGCGCTAGACCAATTACCTTCGGAGCTTCCAGTTTTGCGGGCGGACCTGGTTCAGGATGCTGCCGTCAAGTTGCTGGCGGGGCGTCCGATCCTGGCGTTCGCCGGCATTGCATTCCCGGATAAGTTTTTTGCGCCACTGCGCCAAGCTGGCGCGATTCTGGCTGCAACTCGCCGGTTCGCCGATCACCATCGCTACTCGACGCGAGAATTGGACGAATTGCTGCGGCAGGCGTTGGCCCTGGGGCAATCCCGGTGACCACGCCGAAGGACGCGGTTCGTCTCCCAGCAGAAATTCGCTCCCAGGTTACGGTCATCGGCGTCGGGTTGCGTTGGCACGATCCCGACCAGATCGAGGGGCTGCTCGATAAAGTGATGGATGATGCTACACTGCGGCCTATGGGCTAATCCGACCCATTATTAATCCGGCAAGCACGAGGTGGCCATGCCAAACTCCGACACGCCCGATCCGGCAATTCATGACCGGGTCTTTCTGTTCGACGTAGACAATACGCTGTTGGACAACGACCAGGTTCAGCGCGATCTGGGTGACCATCTCGGCGCGAACTACGGTAGTGAGGCACGTGACCGCTTCTGGGCGCTATTCGAGGACCTGAGGAGCACGCTGGGTTACGCCGATTACCTCGGTGCACTGCAACGATATCGGCTGGAGGACCTGCACAACCCGAAGGTCCTGCGCATCGCCAACTGGCTGGCGGACTATCCGTTCGCAGACAGGCTTTACCCGCGGGCATTGGATGTGGTGCGGCATGCTGCGGCCTGGGGACCGGTCGTGATTTTATCTGACGGCGACGCGGCATTCCAGCCGAGGAAGGTGGTGCGTTCCGGCCTGTGGCAAGCCTTCTCCGACAACGTGCTGATCTTTGTGCACAAGGAACAGGCGCTGGCCGACGTCGAACGTCTGTATCCCGCCCGTCGCTACGTCATGATCGATGACAAGCTTCGCATTCTGGAAGCGCTGAAGCAGCAGTGGGGCGACAGGGTAACGACGGTGTTTCCGCGCCAGGGGCACTACGCGCACGACCCGGAAGAGCTCAGAAAGCGCCGGCCGGCCGACATTTCCATAGATGCGATCGGCGACCTTTTGGAGTTTGGGCGCGACCGGTTCCAGAGATGAGGTCGTGCGGGCACCAAAGTCGGCCCACTCGGGCCGACCAGGTGGATCCTGTCTCGGTCGCCCAGGAAACCCATGCCATGCCAGGTGCTGCCGATAGCCGGATGCCGCCGGTATGATACTCGCCGATCTCCCTACCCCGTGCCTGGTTCTCGACCGCACGATACTGGTGCACAATTTGAGCGTCATGGCGACGGCGCTTAACCGGCACGGTGTGCCGCTGCGGCCGCATATGAAGACCGCCAAGTCGATCGACGTGGCACGCCTTGCATTGACGGGCCAGCCAGGCGGCATTGCCGTCTCAACGCTGGCCGAGGCGGAATATTTTACCGGCCACGGCATCACTGACATCCTCTATGCCGTCGGTATCGCGCCGCAGAAGCTCAATCGCGTGGCCACGCTGAATGCAAGCGGGGCACAAATCATCGTAGTCACCGACGACCCTGCCGCGGCTGTCGCCATCGCCGGGCACCCCTTCCCTCCCCGCGCCCTGATCGAGATCGACAGCGGCGAGGAACGTGGCGGGATATCCCCAGACGACGATCTTCTGATCGAGCTGGCCGTGCGCCTGGGCCCCTCGCCTGGTCGGCGTGATGACCCATGCTGGACATTCCTATGCCGCGCGGGGCGTCCACGAGATTACTGGCATCGCCGAAATGGAATTAACTTCGGTGACCCGTGCCGCACAGCGTCTGCGGCAGGCAGGATATCGCGCCGACATCGTCTCGGCTGGCAGTTCGCCGACCGCTCTGCATGCGGGCAGTCTCACCGGCCTTACCGAGGTTCGTGCCGGCGTCTACATGTTCGGTGACCTGTTTCAGGCCGAGATTGGGACCCACCCGCCGGACGCGATCGCGGTGACGGTGCTGGCCAGTGTCATCGGACGCCGGCCTGGCCGTGTTCTGGTCGACGCCGGGGGATTGGCGCTGTCGAAGGATCGCAGCACCGAGGCGACGCCGAACGACTACGGCTTCGGTCTGGCGCTGGATATTGCCGGGCAGCCAAGCTACGGCAGAGCCATCGTGCGGCGAGCGTATCAGGAGCACGGCGTGATCGAGGTCGATCCGGCGCATCCGATCGACTTGCCGATCGGCGGCAAGCTTCGCATCGCCCCCAATCACACTTGCATGACCACGGCGGCGCATGACCGGTATTTTGTCGTGGACGGCGGTCACGAACTGGTTGCGGTCTGGCATCGCGTTAATGGCTGGTAAACTCCGAGCTTTCGTAGGCGGCGGAATGCGGCTAAATCAGGGCAGGCACGCGCGTCGCAACACGAAAGGACCTGTGTCTTCCAGCAGTCTGGTCCCGATGACTGGGGTTCATTCCCGGGCTCGTCCACGCCGGTTTCGCCAGCGCTCGCGCTGATCGGGTTCGTTGGCATGTGCCTGCTGGTTGGTGCCGTCGGTGGCTCGATGACGGCGCCGGCGGTGCAGCATTGGTATCCAACCCTGGTTAAGCCACCTGGAACGCCGCCGAGTGCCGTGTTCGCTCCGATCTGGGCATTGCTTTACGTGATGATCGGGACAGCGGGCTGGCTGGTATGGAAACGGCAGGGCGCCTCCCGTCCGCTGCGCCTGTGGGGGTGGCAACTCGCCGCCAATGCGCTGTGGGCACCGACATTTTTCGGTCTGCACCGTCCGAGCCTCGCCATGGGGGTAATGCTCGTGCTGCTGGTGATGACCGTGCTTACGATCCGGGCCTTCTTGCCGATCAGACGCCTCGCCGGTTGGATGATGTTGCCCTATTTCACCTGGTGCCTTTTCGCGGCCTATCTCAATGCCGGCTTCTGGATACTCAATCCAACTTGATTTAACTTATGATTAACCAAGTACCTCCATCCTGTCGGGCAATCTGACGGGCTGCCACCCACCGCCATGTCTCGATATCTCCGTCGTAACCAATCCACCCGGGTCGTCGTTCGGGCGCGACGCAGCAGCCTTCCCGCAGCGGTGCCCGGCTCCAATGACAAACCACGCCGGCTGCACATGAACGACTGGTGGCGCGGGGCGTCGGCTACTCCACCGCTGGTCCCGCGACCTGCTGTACGCGCGCAACAGCCACGCCAATTTCCGCGTTTGAGGCTTCATGTAGGAGGCACCACCACGACTCCATTCCATATGATGGTGCGGCCGGTTTGACCGCTTCCACTTGGTGGGTGATGTGATTGACCGGATTTCGGTTATTAGTGCCAAGGCGGTCGACGCAAAGCGGGAGCTTCATGACAAGCTGAGCGAGCACAAGCAATTTATCGTCAAATTTGGTAAGGACATGCCCAAGGTGACCGACTGGTGCCGGTCCGATTCGGATTGATCCGGCTGGGTGATGAAGCCGCTGTCCGGGCGCCCTGGGTGGGAGAAAATGATGCCGGGACGACGCGCTGTTGCGATGAATGGTTTTGTTGCTGACGACACTGCGGGGGCGGCTGGCGGTTCGTTGCCTCGCCGGCGCTGGCTCGCCATTGCGGCCTTTGGCGTGCTGCTCGGCGGCCTGATCCCTTCGGGCGCTTGGGCGCAGATGGGCATGGGTAGCGGGCCTATAAGTCCCGGCGGTGGTGCAAACATTGGCGGCGGCCGGGCGAGAGGCGGGAGTGCCGAGCAAAAGCCTACCGAACCTGTGCCTGATGCGATCCCGGGAGCGAAGGCGCGGGCGCCCACCGTTCCGGCCAGCCGACCGGTGACCGACATGGCGCCGAACGATGCATTGTTCGACGCCATCAATCGAGGCGATATCGCGGCCGCCCGTGACTCGCTCAACCGTGGCGCTGACCTCGATGCGGTCAATGTGCTCGGCATGACGCCAATGGAAATGTCGGTCGATCTCGGGCGGAATGATATTTCGTTTCTCTTGCTTTCGATGCGCGGAGAGGACAGCGGGCGCGGATCGCGCTCGGTCGGACGTGACGCGCCCGCCGAGGCACCGGCCTCGAAGGCGGCCACCGCCGCCGCGCATCCTGCCGGCAAACAGGCTGTACCAGCCAAACCGGTTGCTGCGACGGCCCGGTCGACGACGCCGAAACTGTTCGCGAATGACGGTGGCACGCCGCTCCCCAGTGCCGGATTCCTCGGGTTCGATTCGCGCGCTTCGACCAACTGACCCGCTTATGCCCCACGAGCACTACGGCTCGGAGATTTGTCTCAGGGTCATCCGCTTGAACGCGTCGACCAGTGCGTCACCCTCAGCGCGCTGAAGCGAGATTGCCAGTCGCATGGTGGCCTCGCCGAGATGCCACAGCATAAACGCCGTCGCCCCGATCAATTCGGGGTCGGCGTCGGGATGAACGCGTCTCATCGCGGCCGCCAGCAATGCACCGCAAGCCTTGCTCTCCGCCAGTTCGAGCGCCATGAGCCGCTGATCGGCCTGCATGCCCGACCAGATGTCCCGCATGGCCGGTTCCCCTAGGAACATCAGATAGTATTGATCGACCAGGCTGGCATACGCGGCACGTAGGTCGGCCAGGGTCGAAACCTTCGTCAGCGCCTCCTCAACGCAGCCACGGCCGACCGCCCAATACCGTTCGGCCAGAGTTTGAATGATGGCCCTCTTGTCGGGAAAATACTGATAGAGCGACCCGATCGGTATGCCCGCCCGCATCGCTACCTCGCTCATTCTCACTTGATCGCTCCCCTTCTCGGCGACCAGATTCGAGGCCACAGCAAGGATTCGCTCGACCCGTTCCCGTGAACGGTGTTGCGTCGGCGTCCGACGCGGCGGGCCTTGCCCCTCCCCCTCAGGCAACATTCCTCGCACCCGGCCCGTATCGGCGACCTGCCGCGACATCGCGCTTGACACTCCGAATGTGAGCATTTATCACGTTACGAACATGAGCTTTGCTCATGTTTAGATCGCGGGAGCGCAATACGCCATGGGAACCTCGAAAATTGCCGTGAACCCGAGCAACGCAGGGCGGCCGGTCGCGGAACCCTTGGAGCCAGCTTGTGGGTGAACGCACGGTCACCATCATGGCGTTCCTGGCGGCGCTCGGCAGCGGGGTGGTCGGGGAAGTCCTGTTCGCTTTTTCCGCCTTCGTAATGGCCGCCCTGGCGCGGCTGCCCTCACAACAGGGAATCGCGGCCATGCAGGCCATCAATGTCACCGTGATCAATCCGCTGTTCATGTTGATTTTTCTCGGGACCGGAGCGGTCTGTCTCGGGCTCGTTGCCATTTCGATCCTTCGCCGCGGCGAGTCTGGCGGGATGCTCGTTTTGCTTGCTGGTCTGATTTATCTCTTGGGCTGTCTCGGCGTCACCATTGCAGGCAACGTTCCGCTCAATGATGCGCTTGCCGCTGTCCAACCAGACACGGCCGAAGCCGCCGCGGTTTGGTCGCGCTACCTGACGATATGGACAATCTGGAACCATGTGCGAACGACGGCGGCGATCGCAGCGGCGGCGGCACTTACCGTGGCGGTCGGCAATTCCTCGCTCCGTAGCTTGCTGCCGTGAAGCGCGGTATCCCCGAAAATGCAGTTGGCTGGGGCGGGAGGGATCGAACCTCCGTATGACGGAATCAAAATCCGTTGCCTTACCGCTTGGCGACGCCCCATCGCGTGCCGTGTGATAGGTCGGGCAGAGCCGCGCGTAAAGCGCGAACCACAACGACGTCAACAGTTGCGGAAGTGCCGAAGCGAGCATACTCATGTCGGCGATCGCCCCGCCCCACACCCACCAGCCCGGACGCGCCAACGATCGGGCCGCCGCCCTGGCCGCCGAGGCGATTCGTACAGCCCGAAACAGGTCGCGCCGGATCCACTCATGCGTGCCAGCAGGCAGTTCGGATCAGCCGAGAAGGCCTGCAGCACATCGCTGATGGCCGGGGCAAGCAGGCGCGCGGGGGGCTCAAGGTCGTTGCGGGTTTCTCGCAGAGTGGCGGCCAGCGACGCCGCGTCCCGCCACGCCTCCGGCAAAGCCGCCAGGGAGGAAAACCCACCGGCGCGAGCGCGGAACACCGCAGGCGTCGAGACCTCGACACCGGGATTGATCAGCACGATTCCGCGCTGCGGCAGCCCCGGCGCCGGCAGCAATCGCTCACCCATCCCGGACATCCGCGCCGGACGACCGAACAGGCATACCGGCACATCGGCGCCGAGCGCCGGAGGCGATGAGATCCAATCCGGTCCGGCTCGGGATCGGACGCGCCACAGTCGGCAGACACAGACGCAGCGCCGCCGCGGCGTCGGCCGACCCTCCGCCAATGCCGGAAGCGACCGGCAAATTCTTTTCCAGAACGAGGCGGCCGGACGGTATCACGCCGGTTTCCGCCGCCAAGGCACGGGCCGCGCGCAGCACCAGATTGTCGGTCTCGCCGTCAAGGCCGGCGGCAAACGGGCCAGTCACCGCAAGTGACAGGTCTGGCGCCGGGGAGGCGATCAGCCGGTCACCGATCCCGGCGAACACGACCAAGGCTGTCCAGCAGGTGATAGCCGTCCTGCCGCCGCCCGGTCACATGCAGATGCAGGTTGATCTTTAGCCGGCGCGATCTCGGTCAGGCCTCGGACATACGTGAGTGGCGGCTGCTAACCCACCGCGCGGTCGCAGGGCTATTGTCCGCTGGCGACCGTGCCGGGATGGCCGGTGTTCAGCTTGGCTTCCAGTTTCGCGGCATCGTCGGGCGTCGGATTGAGCGTCAGCGCGCGCCGCCACTGGTATTGCGCCTCGACCTTGCGGCCCGCCGCCCAGTACGCATCGCCCAGATGTCCGTTGATCGTCGGCGTCCTCGGGCTCCAGCTCGACCGCGTGCTCCAGCGTCTTCACCGCCTCGCGCGATTTCACCCTGGCGAAACTTGACCCAGCCCAGGCTGTCGGTGATCGCGCCGTCATTCGGACGCCGCTCGGCTGCCCGCTCGATCATCTGGCGCGCCTTGTCCAGGTGCCGGCCCATATCGGCCCAGGAATAGCCAAGATAATTCAGCACCAAGGGCTGGTCGGGCGAGAGTTCCAGCGCGTGGTTGAAGTCCGCCTCGGCCTTGGCCCATTGATGCGACTGCTCCTCCGCCACGCCGCGATCGTAGTACATGATCCAGTCCGACGGGCCGGGGATCGTGCTCCGAGCGATCGCCTTGTCGTAGGCGGCAACGGCATCGGGAAAATGCTGCTTCATGCGCAGGATATCGCCGCGCTGCAGATCGGGCAGCGGGCTGTCCGGGTAATCGCGGGCCAGTCGTTCCAGATCCCGCGTCGCCTCATCCGAACGGCCCAGCCGGTCCACGATGGCGGCACGGCGCAACTGCACCACTGGATAGATCGGATCGGACACCGACACGTCGTTCAGCATCCGCAGCGCGACCTGCGGGATGCTGCTCGTTCACCAGGATATCGGCCGCCAGCAACTTGGCGGCGGTGAAATCCGGCCGCAGATCGAGCGCCAGCCGCAACAGGATCAGAGAAAAGTCGTTCGCGTCCTGCGCCCGCAACAGCGCCGCGAAGGTGAAATACGCCTCGGCCATGCCATCGCTGGGCCGCACGATCACCGCTTCGTCACGTTGGCCAGCAGGCTCGGCATGGCGATCGCAAGGTCAGGGGCCACCGCGGGAAGATTGGCCAGAACCCTCTGGGCGTCAGCCGGCTGACCGGAGCGCGCCTGCCAGCTTGCCAGTATCTGCGCCAGCCGAAGATTCGGCTCCCCAAGGTCGGTCTCGACGATATGGTAGAGCTTGCCGGCCTCCTCCGGGCGATTGCCGAAGTCCGCTATCATCGCCGCGTTCAACGCGAAGACGCCGCGAAAGCGGGGATTTTCGACGTAGGGCTGCAGCGTGGACAGCGCGCTGTCGACGCGGCCGTCGCCCGCTTGCGCCCAGGCGACCAGCAGGGGCTGCAGCAACTGCGTCAGGCCCTGCCGCGGCATGGTCGCGGAAGCGCTGCTCCGCCGACGGCCAGCGGCCCGCCTTGAGGTCCACGTCGGCCAGCACCAGCTGGGCGACCTGACTGTCAGGCAACTGATGCGCGAGTCTCACCGCTTCCGGTCGTCCAGCGGCGAGACAGGCCATGAACGCCTGCAGGGTCAGTTCCGGGTCGCCGGGATTTTGCGCCGACCGCCCGAGCAAGTCGTTGGCGGCGGTCGCCGGATCACCCTCGGACATGGCAAACCGTCCTGACAGGTAGTTGCCAAGTGACGCCGCTGGGCGCGCCTCCGTCGGACCGCCGGATGGCGACGGATCGGACGCGGCGCAAGCCGACAGCAGGGACAGCTGACAAAAGCAACGCGCGGCAAGCGCCACGGACATGTTGCATCTGCACACTCTACCAGTCGTGAATGTCTATGTCATTCAGATTACGTTGGTTTCGTGTAGACCATATGGCCATCCAGCGATGGCGCCGCGCCGTCTACGAGCCGGCCGCTGTCCGGCCCGCAGCTCGCTTCCGCGCAGCAGCCCTCGGGACGCGCACTACATGCCGCCCGGATAGTTCGGCCCGCCGCCGCCCTTCCGGCGTCACCCAGTTGATGTTCTGCGTCGGATCCTTGATGTCGCACGTTTTGCAGTGCACGCAATTCTGCGCGTTGATCTGCAAGCTGCGGCGAGCCTTCCTCGGCACCGACGATCTCGTAAACCGCCGGCCGGACAATACCGCACCTCCGGACTGCGATACCGGTCCCAGTTGACCTCGATCGCCCGGGACGGATCGAGCAGCTTCAGATGCGCCGGCTGGTTCTCCTCGTGATTGGTGTTGCTGATGAACACCGATGACAGCCGGTCGAAGGTCAGCACGCCATCCGGCCGCGGGTAGACGATGCGTGGCGCGGTTTCAGCCGGCGTCAGTGTCTCGTTGTCGGCATGCGGGTGGTGCAGCGTCCACGGCGCCTTGCCGCGGAGCAGCACGGTGTCGAGCGCGCTGTAGAGAAAGCCACCCCATCTGCCGAACTTCGCGAACGCCGGCCGGACATTACGCACCTTCGACAATTCTTCCCACACCCAACTGTCGCGGATCCGCTCGGTGTAACCGACCAGTTCGGCCGGACGGTCGCCAGCCAGCGCGTCGGCCACCGCCTCCGCCGCCAGCATGCCGGACTTCATCGCGGTATGCGTGCCCTTGATCTTCGGCACGTTCAAGAACCCCGCCGCGTCGCCGATCAGCGCCCGCCGGGAAAGGTCAGTTTCGGCATCGACTGCAGGCCGCCCTCGATCAGCGCCCGCGCGCCGTAGGTGATGCGCCGGCCCCCCTCGAAATGCTTGCGCATGGCGGGATGCGTCTTGAACCGCTGCATCTCGTCGAACGGCGAAAGCCAGGGATTGCGATAGTCCAGGCCGACGCACGAACCCGTACGAAACCAGGTTGTCGCCGAAATGGTAAAGAAACGATCCGCCATAGGTCGCGCTGTCCAGCGGCCAGCCCAGGCTGTGCTCGATCAGGCCCGGCTGGTGGTTGGCGGCGGGGATTTCCCACAATTCCTTGATGCCGATGCCATAGGTCTGCGGATCGCGACCGTCGCGCAGATTGAACCGCTGCATCAGCTGCTTCGACAGCGACCCGCGGCAGCCCTCGGCGAACAGCGTGTACTTGGCGCGCAGCTCCATGCCGCGCTGGAAACTGCTCGGTGGGCTGGCCGTCCTTGCCGATGCCCATGTCGCCGGTGGCGATGCCGACGATGCGCCCGTCTTCCTCCAGCAACTCCGCCGCGGCGAAACCGGGATAGATCTCGACCCCGCCGCCTCCGCCTGCTGGCCAAGCCAGCGCACGACGTTGCCCAGCGACACGATGTAGTTGCCGTGATTGTGCATTTGCGGCGGCGTCGGCAGACGGAACGAGTGGGTCTCGGTCAGGTACAGGAACCGGTCCTTGGTGGCCGGCGTGTCCAGCGGCGCGCCCTGCTCCTTCCAGTCGGGGATCAGTTCGTTCAGCGCTCTGCGGCTCCAGCACCGCGCCGGACACGATATGGGCGCCGATCTCGCCGCCCTTTTCGACCAGGCACACGGCCATCTCGGGGGAAAGCTGCTTCAGCCGGATCGCCGCCGACAGCCCCGCCGGGCCGCCGCCAACGATCACCACATCGAATTCCATGGCTTCCCTTGGGGCGTCGCTCGGGGCAGTTCCTCCGCCATCTGCAACTCCTTGTCGGTTTCTGCGTCCAGCGCCTTCCGCTCCTGGCTATTTGCGCCAGATCAACCGCCGGGGCAAACCAGCGCTGGGGCAAAGCATGCTCGCTCGCCGATCGGTCAGGACAGCGTGGGTTCGAGGCGGATGCGAAACTGGCGCGGAAGAACCCGGCCGGCAGAGACGCTAACGGTGCTCGGCGACGATGCGTTGCTGCTGATTGGCCATGGTTCGTCGCGCTACCCCGAAGCCGGCGCGGATGCTGGGCGAGCACGCGCGACGGATCAATGCCGCCGGATCCTGCCGCGAAGTCGAAATCGGGCTGCTGAACGGCACGCCCTCCGCCGCCGAGGCGCTGGCTCGGCTCGACCGCACCCGTCATACGCGTCGTGCCCTTCTTCATGGAGAACGGCTATTTCAGCTCGCGTCGCCGTGCCGCGGGCAGCCGCTCCGGTCCAGTGCGCGAGTGCGCCAGGTCACGCGGCCGCTTCCTGCTGCTGTCCAGCCGTTGGAACCCATGCGGCATGGCCGGATCTCATCGCGCGCCGGGTGCTGGATGGCTGCGACGAGCGCGGCATCGACCCGGCGGCGACCTGCGTGGTGATCGTGGGACATGGTTCGGCGCGCTTGCCCGGCCGAGCGCTGGCGCTGCACGTCAAGTGGCGGGGCTGGCACGATGGGGCTGTTCGCGGCGGTGACCGCGGCGTGCCTCGAGGAACCTCCGCTGATGGCGGACGTGTTGCGCGGCCAGCAAGCCCGTGCCGTTGCCGTGGTGGGATTTCTTGCCGGCGAAGGCGGTCATATGCGGGACGATGCTGCCGGCGCTGGTCGCGGCCGAGCGAGCGGCGCGTGGACCGGGCGGTCGTGAAGTTCACAATTTCGGCTCGGTCGCCGACGCGCCGGCGATGGTGCAGATTATTCTGGACCAGGCTCAGGCAGTCTGAACGGGGAGACAATCATGTTCGCGTATGTCGGAGGATACACGACCGCTGACCGCGACGGGCGTGGCAACGGCATCAATGTGTTCGGCGTCGATCCGGTCGGCGGCGCCTGGACTCATCTGCAACATATCGGCGGGCTGGAAAATCCTTCGCTGTTCACCCTGAACCGGGCCGGCACCCGGCTCTACAGTGTGCATGGCGGACGCAATCTGGTCAGTGCCTTCGCCATCGACCGGGCCAGCGGCGCGCTGACCCTGCTCAACCAGGTTGACTGCCAGGGCAACAATCCGGTCGATTTCGGCGCTCGATGAGTCCGAACGTTTTCTTGTCGTGGCGAATTACGGCAGCGGCGCGGTGGTGGTGTTGCCGGTCGATGGGGAAGGCAGGTTGCTGCCGCCCAGCCAGAATCTTCCGCTTGTCGGCCATCCCGGCCCGGACCCGAAGGAGCAAACTTCATCCCATCCGCATGGGGTGATTTTTGATCCAGGCGGCAGGTTCGTTATTGTCCCGGACAAGGGGCTCGACCGCACGTTTCTGTTCAGGTTTGACAACGGTGCCCTGCTGCCGACGTCTCAGGGCTTCGCCGTGTCCCGCCCCGGCGCGGCGCCTCGCCATGCCGCCTTCCACCCTGACCTGCCGGTGCTGTACGTGAACAACGAACTCGACTCGACGGTCACGGTATTTGGTTGGGATGCCGTCATCGGGCAGGCAACGGAACGACAGGTGAGCACGACCATCCGGAGCGGCGGGGACAGACGCAACACGACGGCCGAGATCGCCGTGTCGCGGGACGGTCGGTGCGTCTATGTGTCCAATCGCGGGGAGGACAGCATCGCGTGGTTTGTGATCGAGCCTCGGTACCGGCACGCTGACTTACGCCGGCGCGGCACATTCAGGCGGCAAAACGCCACGTTTCTTCGCGCTCGGCCGTGATGGCCTTCACGCTTTCGTGGCCAACCAGGACAGTGATGAGATCAGGGTATTTGACATCGATCAGCAAAATGGAAATCTGCTGCCAACGGCGGTACGGGTCTCTGTCGGAAGTCCATCGGCGATCAGCTTCGTGTAGCCACTTGAATGATGGGGACTGACCCGTTGATAATGTTTCCGACCGAGAAGCATCGCGAGGACAACGCCATGGCCAAAGCCAGCACCGGTTCCGCAATCACCAGGCAGGCGAAATCCGCCGCCGGGCCACCTGCTAGCAGGAAGGCGCCCGGGAAATCCGCCGCCGCGAAAGCCAGCAAATCCGCCGCTGCCGCGAAAGCCGGGGCGAAGGGGGCGGCGGCGCGTCGGGCCGTGCCCAAGCAAGCGGCTGCAAAGTCCCCGTCACGCTTGGCCGCATCCCGCAAGACAGCCACGCCCAAAGCCGCGTCCAGGCGACTGGTTGCAATGCAGGGCAAAGGGTCGGCCGCCGCGAAGAAAGCCAGCGTCGCCAGGGCCAAACCGGCAAAGGTCGTGTCGGCGAAGCTGGGCGCCGGAAGAATGGGCGCCCAGAAGAGTTCCACCGCGAGGGTTACCGCCGCGAAGGCGGTTGCCGCGAAGTCTGCCGCGCCGCGTCGCGCGCCCGCCAAAACCATCCCCCTTCCCACCGCACGGCGCCCACGCCCGGCGTCATCGCCAAAGCGAGCTCATTCCCAGCCCAGCCCAGCCAGCACCAGACCGCCGCAGAGCTTCACTGTCAGCCACCTGGACCAGATCGACTTCAAGGCCGACGGCCTGCGCGACTACGCACACTACCGCGACCTGGGCATCGCCGCGGCGACCGGGGGATTGTGCCAAGCTCACGTGATCCGCTTCATCCCGCCCTGCACCGACGCGGTGCGCAAGCGGCACCTTCACACCACTGACCTGCAGTTGGTGTACGTGCTGCAGGGCTGGATCAAGAACGAGTTCGAGGGGATCGGCGAGCAGATGATGTCCAGCGGAACATGCTGGCTGCAGCCTTCCGGCATCAGGCACACGGTGCTGGACTATTCAGCGGATTGCGAGGTGCTGGAAATCATCGTTCCGGCCGATTTCAAGACCGAGGAAGCCGCCGACTGAACCGATCCAGCGCCGGCTGCCCGACGGCCAGGGGTCACGGTCATGGTTCGATATCATGACGTCGCATGAGCGGCTCGATTGCTTGAAGTGTCCGGCGCTGTGCTGCCGCATGGCCGGCTATGTCCGGGTGAGCCGTGAGGACATCCGTCGCCTCGCGAAGCACCTGAAGCTGACCGCGGCTGAGTTCGAAAAGCGCCACATCGTGGAGGTCGCCAGGAACGGCGAGAAGCGCATCAAGGAGGGCTACAAGACCTGCCAGTTCCTCGATGAAAAGCACATGTGCGGGGTGTACGAGGCGCGTCCACACGACTGTCGCGGCTATGTCTGCTGGAACCAGGAAGACGAGACGGTCTACCGCTACGCGGTGTTCCTGCAGACCGGTGTCGCCCGCCTGCGGAAGCAGGA
>CAVWZM010000044.1:0-165697 GCA_963759425.1 uncultured Alphaproteobacteria bacterium | reverse complement strand
ATCTCCGCGATCCTGTCCACCGCCTCGGTCATGCTGTTCTTCTATCCGGGGCTGAACCTGGGCATCGACTTTTCCGGCGGGGTGGTGATGGAGGTGCGGACCGACGGCCCGGCCGACTTCAGCAAAATCCACGCCGCGCTGGCATCGCGAGCATATCCCCGAGCAGGGGGTGCAGCGATTTGGCGACGCGTCGGAGGTGCTGATCCGGCTGGGCGCCCAGACAACCGAGGCCAACACCCAGGCCGCCGTCGCACGCGTCCGTGCGGCGCTGGAGAAAGGTGTGCCAGGTGCGCGGATCGTGCGCACCGACGCGGTGGGCGCCAGCGTGTCGGCGGAGCTGTTCCGCAACGGGTTGCTGGCGCTGGGGATCAGTCTGCTGATGATCCTGTTCTACATCTGGTTCCGCTTCGAATGGCAGTTCGCGGTCGGCGCCGTGGTGACGCTGATCCTGGACATCACCAAGGCAATCGGATTCCTGGCGTTGACCCGAATCGACTTCGATCTTGTGATGGTCGCGGCTATTCTGACGATCCTCGGATATTCCACCAACGACAAGGTGGTGGTGTACGACCGGGTTCGGGAGAATCTGCGCAAATACAAGTCGATGCCGCTGCGTGAACTGATCGACCTGTCGATCAACGAGACATTGAACCGGACCATGGGCACCTCGATGACCGTGTTCCTTGCCAGCCTGCCGCTGGCGCTGTTTGGCGGCGAGTCGATCTCGGGCTTCGCCTGGGTGATGCTGTTTGGCATCGTCGTCGGCACCTCGTCCTCGATCGGCATCGCGGCCCCGATCCTGCTGTTCCTGGGCGAGCATCGCTTGCGCCGCGACGCCGCCGCCCCGGCACGGCGGCGGTTACCAGTACCGGCTCCCGCCGCCGTGGCTGCCACCGCCGCCGGCCCAGCCAGGCCAACCGATCCCGCCAAGCGCCTGTCCGGCCCAGCTCCGACCCACCGGCCCAAGCAAGAACAAGACGGTCGCGCGCCCGTGACAATCACCCGCCGGCTTGGCATGCTGGGCGGGCTGTCATTGTCGCTTCGGCGGCGCTCGCCGAGCACCGGCAATCCGTCAGCATGCTGATCGGCGCACCGCCGGGCTCCGGCACCGATCAAGGTCGCCCGTGACTTCGCCGCGTGCCTGCAGAGCCATCTCGACACCCATCGAGCATCGCGGTGCGCAATGTCCCCGGGCGAGGCCGGCTACCGTCATGCTGTCCACCCTCGCCGCCGCATTGCCCGGCGACGCGCACGATCGGCTGGGTCGCAACGCCGACCCTGCCTGCACGGATGATCGACCACAACGATCCGTCCCTGATCCAACGGATCCGGCTGCTGGGCATGGTCGAGCGCGAGCCGGTGGCGTTCGTCTCTCCCGCGAGCGACCCGATCGATTTCCGTGCAGGACATCATCAGCCGGGCCGGGGAGGACGCCGACGCGGTGCCGCTTGGCCACGCCGCCAGCCGGCAGCCCACCGCATCTAGCGGCGCTGCGTCTGCAGGAACTGGCGCAGACGCGGCTCAACATTGTCACCTTTCCCTCCGCCGCCGCCGCGACACAGGCGGTGCTGGCGGCCAACGTGTCCGCGGCGGCGCTGGGCCTGTCCAACGTGATCGACAGCTTGCGCGACGGCAGGCTGTCGGCGATCGGCATTGCCGCGGGCCATCGCTTCGGGCTGCTTCCCGACATCCCCGTGCTCGACGAGGCCGGCATCCCTCTCGCGGCGTTCATCGGCCGTGGCGTCGCCGTGCCGGTAGGGACCCCGGCCAATCTGGTCGACGCCATGGTGGCGGCGATGCGCGCGGTCGACCGACGACGAGCGTTCTGCGCCACGGGCCGAGACGAACGGCTATCATCTGGTGTGGAACGATGGTCCGGCCTGGCTGAAGGAGATGCAGGCCGAACAGGCGCAGCTTGTCCAAGATGTGGCAGACCGACCCCTGGCTGTCGTCGTCAGCCGGATAGCCGCTTAGTTACGCGTACAGCCGGACCATTCAGGCGCCGCCGGCGTCCGTTCCGCATCATGATCCTGCCGCACCGGCGGCGGTCCGTGCTAAACCGGCGGCGCGAATTGCACACCGATGCGCGAGCACAGGAGGAACCCCATGGCCACCGAAAGAGCCGCCACCCAGCTTGATGACCGACCGCAACCTGGCGCTGGAACTGGTGCGCGTGACCGAAGCCGCTGCCCTGGCGGCGTCGCGCTGGATCGGTCTGGGTCAGAAGAACGCGGCCGACGGCGCGGCGGTGGAGGCCATGCGCCGCGCCTTCGACGCGGTCGCGATCAACGGCACCGTGGTGATCGGCGAGGGCGAGATGGACGAGGCGCCCGATGCTCTACATCGGCGAGAAGGTCGGTGCCGGCGGCCCGCCGATGGATATCGCCGTCGATCCGCTGGAAGGCACCACGCTGACGGCGAAAGGAGGTCCGAACGCGCTCGCCACCATCGCGCTGGCCGAGCACGGCAACTTCCTGCATGCGCCTGACATCTACATGGACAAGATCGCGGTTGGCGGAGGTCTGCCGGAGGGCGTCGTGAACCTGGACGATTCGGTCGAGAGCAACCTGCGCAACCTGGCTCGGGCGAAGCATTGCGACATCTCCGATCTGGTTGCGTGCATCCTGGACCGCGACCGCCACAAGGAACTCATCGCTCAGTGCCGGGAGGCCGGCGCCAGGATCGTGCTCATCAGCGACGGCGATGTGGCCGGGGTGATCGCCACCGCGATGCCCGACGCGCAGATCGACATCTATCTCGGCTCCGGCGGCGCGCCGGAAGGGGTGCTGTCGGCGGCGGCGCTGCGCTGTGTCGGCGGCCAGATGCAGGGCCGCCTGCTCTACGAATCCGACGATCAGATCGAGCGGGTCCGCTCGATGGGCCATGCCGACCCGAAGCGGTGCTTCTCCTGTGAGGAGATGGCGAAAGGCGACGTGATGTTCGCCGCCACCGGCGTCACTTCCGGCGCGATGCTGCGGGGCGTCACGCGGCGCGCCGGGGCGGCGGTCACCCATTCGATCGTGATGCGCAGTCATTCCGGCACCGTCCGCTACATCGAGGCGCACCACAACTTCGTGCAGAAGACCTGGACTCCGACCTGAGCACGCGGCCTTTGACCGAGCCTTTCTGGGCGTCGCACGCAGCCTGTCGGGCCGTCGCTGGCGATGGCGCCGTCGGCCGAGGAGCGAGTCGCGTTCGGCATCGCCCAGCGGCTGGAGTTGCCGGAGATCGTCGCTCGGCTGCTGGCGGCGCGCGGCGTGGCGATCGACGCGGCGGCCGACTTTCTGGAGCCAACGCTGCGGGCACTGCTGCCGGATCCGTCCATGCTGATCGATATGGACCTGGCGGCGGATCGTCTCGCCAGCGCGGTGCAGCAGGCCGAGACGGTGGCCGTGTTCGGTGACTACGACGTCGACGGCGCGTGCGGCGCGGCCCTGATGGTAGGCTTCCTGCGACACCTGGGCTGCACGGTGCATCACCATGTCCCCGACCGTATCCTGGAAGGCTATGGCCCCAACCTGCCGGCGCTGACCGGGTTGGTCGCGCGGGGCGCCAGTCTCATCGTCTGCGTCGATTGCGGCACGGCGGCCGGCGTCGTGCTGGATGGCATCGTGGCTCGGGCCGACGTGATCGTGCTGGACCACCACAAGGCGGAAGGGCCGCCCCCGGCTGTCCTGGCCACGGTCAACCCTAACCGGCTCGACGACACCTCGGGCCAGACGATGCTGTGCGCCGCCGGGGTTGCCTTCATGACCGCCGTCGCCACGGTGCGCGCGCTGCGCCGGCTCGGCTTCTTTTCTGGCCGGGCGGAGCCCGACCTGATCGCGTTGCTCGACCTGGTGGCGCTTGGCGACCGTCTGCGACGTGATGCCGCTGACCGGGATCAATCGGGCGCTGGTCTGCCAGGGCCTCAAGGTCATGGCTCGCCGCGACCGACCCGGTATCGCCGCACTGCTGGACGTCGCCCAGGCGCGCGAGCAAACTGGACGCATCCACCTGCGGCTTCGCGCTGGGTCCGCGCATCAATGCCGGAGGCCGCATCGGCGCGGCGGACATGGGGCTGCGCTTGCTGCTCGCGCGAGGACCGGGTCGAGGCGCTGGAGCTCGCCGAGCGGCTGGAGGCGGTCAATCGCCAGCGCCAGGACGTCGAGGCCGAGCATCATGGACGCCGCGATGCGTTCCGCCGAGGCGCAGATGGAGGCCGGTCAGGCCGTGATCGTGGTGGCGGGAGAGGCGTGGCATCCAGGCGTCGTCGGCATCGTCGCCGGCCGCATCAAGGAGCGCTTCAACCGCCCGGCCTGTGTCGCGGGGATCGTCGGCGGTCTCGGCAAGGGTTCCGGCCGCTCGGTGCCGGGACTGGATCTGGGCGCCGCGGTGATCGCGGCGCGCCAGGCGGGTATTCTCGAGACCGGCGGCGGCCATGCCATGGCGGCCGGATTCTCGTTGCGAGGTTGGCCGTGATGGACGATTTCCGCGATTTTCTGAACGATCGGCTGGCAGCGGCGGCAGACCCTGCCCGGTGCCGCGGACCTGGCGGTCGAGGGCTCGCTGACCGTCCCAGGCGCCACCGCCGAGGTCGCGCGGCAGCTCGAACGCCTGGCCCCGTTCGGCGCCGGCAACGAGGAGCCCGACCCTGGTGCTCCACCGCGCCCGTGTCGTTCGCGCCGATCGGGTCGGGCGGGAGGCCGCCGCGATCCGCACTTTCGTTGAAGGCGAGGCAGGCGGGCCGCGGCTGAAGGCTATGCTGTTCCGGGCGCGCGAGGGTGCTCTGGCGGATGCGCTGCTTGCCCGGGCGGACAGCGTGCCGCTGCATCTCGCAGGCCATTTGCGGGCGGAAGAATGGAACGGCACGGTCGCTCCGTGCTTCCTGGTGAGGGACGGCGCGATCGCTGAGGACGGGATAATCTGACGGTCGCCGGGCTTTTCGCGGTCGCTCTCGACCAGTGTTCTGCGGGGTGATTTTTGACCGGCTGCGGGGCGCGGACGACGGGGCCGGATTAATCGGCCCGGCCCCGCAGGAAGGCAAAATCACGCGCACAGAACCAGGCGACTACCGGGGAAAAACCGTCAGAAGGTCACTGAAGAATTGAATCCGGAGCCTGGTACGACGAACGGCAAGGACGTAACGGGCCCGAGCTTCCCCCTGTCGCATCGCGGACGTTGACCGATCCCGATACGGCGGGTGCGCCGGTCGTGAGCACCGGATAGACACGCAACGCTGCCGTATCGATCGTCCGCGGGTGACGCCAGGAGGTGACAAATTTCGCGTCGGTAGGTTCGTCCTGCTGGCCGAAGCTGTTGCCCTGGGCATAAAACGTGTGAGTAGGAAAAACCGAACCTGTGCCGAGGAGCTGAAACCTGCTGCCATCGTAAGTCAGCAGCCATTCGCACCAGACCCAGGGTACATGAAATGGACATTCCACCACGTCAACGCCGATTCCGTCGGTTGTCTTACCCGCGCGGAACACGACCATCATACTGGCGACGATGTTTGCCGGCGGAGCGGTCTGCACGATCGTGGAATTTAGATGCTGCTTGCGCAACAGCGCCCCCGAGCAGGTTCCAAGCTCTCCCTCATGAAACGAAGTATCCTTCATGGATGGGTCAGGCACGTAGACCTGTGTAAGTAGCGTGATGGTTCGGTCGAAAGGTGGAGTGTATCCCGGGTCGACCCACGAGTTGGACATGATTACATCAACGATTGTCTTGCCGTCGTCGGACAACTCGACCGTGAGGTCAGCGAAGGTCAACGCGCGGAACTGCTTCGATTGACGATACGAGCGGAAAACAAGATTTGTTGGCGGTGCACGGTTCCGCGTTGCGTAAAGGCCTATATAAGTCTTTGGGATCCAGTTCGGGACGTAGTACTCGGCATCGGTCAGATATTTGACCGGGGTCACCTGTTGATGGATCCAGCTCACACTGCCAGCCGTAACTTTGACCTTCCGGGACATGGCGGATATCCTTAGCGCGTGGACAGCGCGCGAAAACTGCAACAGTCCACCATTTCTAGTGAAGCTATATCATTATTCCAATACCTCTGCACATCGATTCTTACTCTTCGCGATACCGTGCCGATCCATCCGACATGCGCGCCTATGGTGCCATCCAATGGGTCAAAGGTTTGGTCATGGTCAGGGAGGGGGGAGGCCATTCGTTAGCTTGGCTGATATCGCTACTGCAGCGAGCCAACTCCCACCAATTCGAACAATAGGGATAAGGTAACCGCGAAGTCCGCCACCCGCCCGTCCCGAGGCTCATGTCGTAACAACACCCGGCACAGTTGAGCCGCCGTCGCCGACGATCCGGAGTGACCTGCGCCGGCGGTCGTGGCACACATTGTGCGCGGATGCCTGAGGGGCACACGACCATGGCCGGAGACATCTTGATTTACGGGGCGACCGGCTACACCGGCAAACTCATTGCGCGCGTGGCCCGGGAACAAGGACTTGGCCCCGTCCTGGCGGGTCGCAACGCGGAAACACTCAAAGCCGTCGCGGACCGGCTAGGCCTAGCTTCGCGCTCATTCGATCTCGCCGACCCGGCGCGGATCGACGCCGCGCTGAAGGACGTGACCGTCGTCCTCTGCATCGCGGGCCCGTTCTCCGCCACCTCGCGGCCGATGGCCGACGCCTGCATTCGCCGAGCACTTCATTACTTGGACATCACGGCGAGATCGATGTGTTCGAGGCACTTGCGGCGCGGGATGCGGAGGCGAAGCAGGCAGGCGTGATGCTGTTGCCCGGCGTCGGGTTCGACGTGGTGCCGAGTGATTGCCTGGCCGCCCAGTTGAAGCGCCGGCTTCCTGATGCAATCGATCTGAAGATCTATATCGGGGTTACCAACCCCGGCGCGTCACGCGGCACCTCGAAGACCGCGATGCAGGGGATCGCCGCCGGCACGCGGGTTCGCCGGGGCGGCCGTCTGGTGGCGCTCGACCGGGCGGCCCGGGATGCATGCGATTTCGGCGATGGCGTCCGGCCTACGGTGCAGATCTCGTGGGGTGACGTTTCGACCGCCTTCTATTCCACCGGAATACCCAATATCGAGGTGCAGATCGAATTCGTGCCGGCCCTCAAGGTCATCGAGGGCCTGCCGGGCTTCGTCAAATCCTTCCTGGGACTTGCCCCGATGCAGAGCCTGCTCGGGCTCCTTGATCGACCGTCAGCCCGAAGGCCCGAGCGACGAGGCGCGGCGATCCGGACGCTGCACGCTGGTGGGCGTGGCGCGGAACGAGAAAGGCGAGACCGTTCGAACGCGCCTGACAACCCCGGAAGGCTATACGCTGACCGCCATGACCGCGCTCGATATTGCCAGGCGCGTTGCCGCGGGCGAATTCCAGCCGGGGTTTCAGACCCCAAGTCTGATCTACGGAGCCGACTATATCCTTGGTTTCGATGGCGTGACGCGGGAGGACCTGAACGGGTGAACGCTGGTTTTTGACATCTACCGCCGCGCCCTCCGTGCCGAAGCCAGCGCCAAAATCATCGACCCGCCTCCCTCGCCGCGCTAACACGCCGCGCATGAACCAGTCCGACCTGTTCGCGCGCCTGCGCGAAACCGTCCTCGCCGCGCTTGCCGGGGTCGTGCCCGACCTGCCGCCCGAGATCGCGGCACGGGTGGAGGTCACGCCCACCCGCGACCCGGCGCATGGCGACATGGCGACAAATGCCGCAATGGTTTCGGCCAAGGCCGCCCGCCAACCGCCGGCAAAGCTCGCCGCCGCCCTCGTCGCTCGCCTGAACGATGCAGCCGGATATCGCCTCGGCCGAGGCCGCCGGACCCGGCTTCGTCAACCTCCGCCTCGACCCCTCCGCATTCCGCGCGCTGCTGCCGGTGATCCTGACCACCGAGGAGGCCTACGGTGATGCCACCACCGGCGCGGGCATCGAGGGTCAACGTCGAGTATGTCTCCGCCAACCCGACCGGTCCGATGCATATCGGTCACTGCCGAGGTGCCGTGGTGGGAGACGCGCTGGCCAACCTGCTGGCGAAGGCCGGCTATGCCGTCACCAAGGAATACTACATCAACGACGCCGGGGCGCAGGTCGCCGCACTCGCCTGGGCCGCCTACTGGCGCTACCTCCAGGCGCTCGGCTCGCCACTGACCGAGGAAGATTTCTCCGCCGATGTGCCCGGTGGACTGCAATACCGCGGCGAATATCTGATCCCGGTCGGTACGGCGCTGGCTGCCGAGCATGGTACCGCGCTGGCGACCGCCGACCTCGGCATCGCGGCGCCCGAGCTCTGGCTGGACACGGTGCAAACCACCACCGTCGCCGCGATGATGGAGGAGGTGCGGGAAGACCTGCGGCTGCTCGGCGTCCATCCCGACGTCTTCACCTCGGAGCGTGCGTTGGTCACTGCCGGCGCCACCGACTCGGTGATCGAGCGGCTGCAACGCGATGGGCTGATCTACCAAGGGGTGCTGGAACCGCCCAAGGGGAAGACCCCGGACGACTGGGAACCGCGGCCGCAGACGCTGTTCCGCTCGACGCAATTTGGCGACGACGTCGACCGCCCGCTGCGCAAGTCGGACGGCAGCAATACTTACTTCGCCAACGATATCGGCTACCACGCCGACAAGATCGCGCGTGGCTTCGATGTGCTGATCAACGTGCTTGGCGCCGACCACGGTGGCTATGTGCCGCGCATGAAGGCAGCGGTGCGTGCGATTTCGGGCGACTCGGTCAAGCTCGAGGCGGTGCTGTGCCAGATCGTGCATATCATGCGCGCCGGCCAGGCGGTTCGCATGTCGAAACGAGCCGGCAGCTATGTCACCCTGCGCGACCTGCTCGAGGAGGTCGGGCGGAACTCGGTCCGCTTCACCATGCTGACCCGCAAGGCCGACGCGCAGATGGAGTTTGATCTCGACCTGGCGCTGGCGCAGACCCGCGACAATCCGGTGTTTTACGTGCAATACGCTCACGCCCGCTGCCGCTCGGTTCTGCGGGCCGCGGCGGAGATGCTGACGCCGGACGCGGTCTCCGCAAGCGCGCTGGCGCAGGTGCCGCTCGATGGTTTGACGGGGGACGCCGAGCTGGCTCTGATCCGCCGGCTGGCCGCCTGGCCGCGCACTGTGGAAAGCGCCGCGACGGCGCGCGAGCCACACCGAATCGCATTTTTTCTCTATGACTTGGCGGGCGACTTTCATATGCTGTGGAACCGAGGCAGGGAGGATACGACGCTTCGATTCCTGCAGCCCGCCCAGCCGGAGGAGACGCTTGCCCGTCTCGCGCTGGTGGCTGCGACGGCCGTCGTTATCCGCTCCGGCCTCGCCGTGATGGGAGTCGAACCCGTCGAGGAAATGCGCTGACCATCGGGGCAAGGTTCTTGGCACCTCGGCGGTCCGCCGGAGCGGAGAAGAGTGGGCCAATGTCCGACGATATGAGTGTTCCCAACGCCGGCTACCGAGGCAACCGGCTCGGCCGGTATCGCCGGGGCGCCACGCGAATGGACCCCGACACCCGCCGCCTGATGCTGTTCGCGGGCGGCGTCGGCGGCGTGTTGATCTGCCTGATCGCGGCGTCGACGCTGATCGGCCGGCACAGTGGCACCGTTCCGGTGGTGACCGCCGACATGCGACCCACCCGCGTGAAGCCGGACAATCCTGGAGGCATGCGGATAGATGGCGCGGAGAACGACGTCTTTTCGAGCGGCGCGGACAACAGCAATTCCAAGCTGGCCCCGGCGGCGGAAATGCCGGACCCGAACGGCATGCACGCCCCTGCCGTGACACCCCGGCTGGCCACACCGGATGCGACGCCGCCTCTGGTCACGGCTTCGCCGCCTTCGGCCCGGTCCGCTGCCGTAGCCGACGCAGCCCCTTCCGAGTCGGTCGACGCGGCGCCGGCAAAGACGCCGGCCGCGACGGTGGCACCGGCTTCCACCAGCCCGGGGCCAGCCGCGCCGACGCGACCAGCTTCTGCACCGGCCGCTCGCCGGCAAAGAATGCTGCTGCCGGCCGACCCGCCATGGTGCAGCTCGCAGCGCTCTCGTCCGAGCAGGCGGCCCGAGACGAATGGCAACGCATGACCAAGCGCATGCCCGACCTGTTGGGCGGCCGTCAGCCCACGTATTCGCGCGTGGAACATGATGGTCACACGTTCTGGCGCCTGCGCACGGCCGGGTTTTCCGACCTCGCTCAGGCCAAGGCATTTTGTGAGCGTGTGCGGGCAAAAGGCACCGGCTGCGCTGTCGCCGACTTCTAGCTTTCGGCGTTGACCGCGACGGTCCCTGACGCTTCGGCGGAGGTGGTGCCTCGCGCTGCGATTGTCGGCATCAGCGGGCCCATGCTCCTGCCCGAGGAAGCTGACCTGCTGCTGGCCTTTCCTCCAGCCGGTGTCATCCTGTTCGCCCGCAACGTCCTGAACCCGGACCAGCTCGGCCGGTTGATGGCCGTGCTGCGGGCAGTGCTGCCTGCCGATGCGGAGATCATGGTCGACCAGGAAGGGGGCCGCGTCGCCCGCCTTCGCCCACCTCACTGGCGCTCGCATCCGCCTGCCGCCGCAATCGGGGCGCTGTTCGAGCGAGATCCGGGGGCCGGATTGCGCGCGGCGTGGCTGACCGGGGCGCTGATCGGCGAGCAGTGTCGTGCGGCTGGCTTTACCGTGGTGGCGGCGCCGGTTCTGGACCTGGCCATCGCCGGCGCCAGTGATGCGATCGGCGACCGCGCGCTGGGGCCGCATCCCGACGATGTCGCCCGGCTTGGACGCGAGATCGCGGCGGGGCTGCTGGCCGCGGGGATTGTCCCTGTCGGCAAGCATATTCCGGGGCATGGCCGAGCGGTCGTGGACAGCCACCTTGCGCTGCCGGTGGTGACGGACGATCTTCTGGAGGCAGACATCCAGCCTTTCGTCTCGAATGCCGACCTGCCCTGGATGATGACGGCGCACATCGTCTATCAGGCGCTCGATCTGGCCTTGCCTGCGACGCTCTCAACTTCGGTGATCGAAAAGGTGATCCGCGGCCGTATTGGCTACAAAGGGGTTTTGGTGACTGACGATCTGGCGATGAAGGCTCTCTCCGGTCAGGTACCGGGCGGCACACCGGCCGACCTGGCTCAGCGGTCGCTCGCCGCCGGTTGCGACATCGCGGTCTACTGCGCTGGAGATTTCGCGGCGAACGAGGCGCTGCTGAAGACCTGCCCTGAGCTGACCGCACCCGCGCGGCACCGGCTGCTAGCGGCCCGCGCTCTGGCCTCGGCCAGCATTACCAGCCTGGACCCGCAGGCACTCGCGAACGAGCGCGACAGGCTGCTCGGATGAACAGCCTGCTGTCCAATCTGGCCTTGGCCGTGGTCCCGGCCGTGCTGGCGATTACCCTGCACGAGGCGGCGCATGGCTATGCGGCACTCGCACTCGGTGATACGACGGCCCGCGATGCCGGACGGCTGTCACTCAACCCGATCCGTCATATTGACCGGCGTCGGCACCTTTCTGGTTCCGGCCATCCTCTTCATCGGCCAGAAGTTGTTGCCGCCGCACCAGGTCGTTTTCATGTTCGGCTGGGCCAAACCGGTACCGGTGTCGGCGTGGAAGTTCAGCGATCCGCGCCGTGGCATGGCGCTGGTTGCGGTCGCCGGGCCGTTGATGAACTTCTTCCTTGCCTGGCTCGCTGCCCTGGTCATGCCGGAAACTGCCGCGCCCGGAGTGGGTGAACAGGCGCTCATGCAGTTCCTGACATATTTCATGCTGTTCAACATTGTCCTTGGCCTGTTCAATCTGCTGCCGATCCCGCCACTGGACGGGGGGCGGATCGCGGTCGGGTTACTGCCACTGCGGATGGCCCAGGTATGGGCGCGGCTGGAGCGAGCAGGCATCGTCCTGGTTCTTCTCGTGGTTTTCATCCTGCCTCGCCTGATCGGCTTCGACCCGGTGGGAGAGGCGCTCGACACCGTGCTGCCATGGACCTTCCGAACCATTTTCTGGCTGGCCGGTCATAACGTCGATGGGCTGGATGGCGCGTCAATCTGACAGCCTGGAGCAACCCGGCCAGGACGGCCTGATCCTGGGCGACAGTGAGAACCTGCTGCTGCGACTGGAGGGCTTCGAGGGTCCGATGGACCTGCTGCTCGATCTGGCCCGCTCGCAGAAGGTCGACCTGGCGAAAATCTCGATTCTTTCGCTGGTCGAGCAGTATCTGGCCGTCATTGAAGGGGCCAGGAGCATCCGGCTGGAACTTGCGGCCGACTGGCTGGTGATGGCGGCGTGGCTGACCTGGCTGAAATCGCGATTGCTGGTGCCGGCGGCTGCCAATGACGACCTGGAGGACGGCACGCTTGCGGCGGAGGCACTGGCCGAACGCCTGCGCGAAATGAACGTCATCCGCGCCGTCGCCGCCTGGTTCTCCGCCAGGCCGATCCTTGGCCAGGACGTGTTCGCGCGTGCCGCGCCGGAAAGCCACGCGGAATACGACCGCTCACGCATCGTGCTGGAATCCGGACCCTTCGTTCGTGCGTATCTGGAAGCGATTCGGCGCGGCACCCGGGCGGCCAGGTATACGCCGCGGGCGCTGACGTTGTGGACGGTGCAGGATGCGCTGCGCCGCCTGGCCGATCTGGTCGGCAGCCTGCCGGATTGGACCAGTCTGGAGCGGTTCCTGCCGGCAAATCTGGCGGGCCCCATCGAGCGGCGCGCGGCATTGTCCAGCACCTTGCTCGCCAGCCTCGAGATGGCGCGCGGTGGCACGGTTCGGCTGCTCCAGCAACAGGCGTTCGGCCCAATCCTGATCCGGCGGCACGATCCGGCTATCGAGCAAGCGCAATGACGGGCCGCCCAGCCGATCAACCATTCGGAGTTCCAGACAACGGCACAGCCGAGGCGCCAGCCGTCGACCCCGAAGTTGGTGCAATGGCCCACCCCGGCGTCGCTTCGGAACCCGCGGAATCCGGACCGCAGGCGCCCGCGCCGGAGCCGCATTCGGGATCGCTGCGGGCACCTGACGAGGATGCTTTGCGTCTCGCGGAGGCTTTGTTGTTCGCCAGCGCCGAACCGGTGACAGCGCGGGGCCTGGCGCGGGTGCTTCCGGACGACCTGGACGCTGACGCCGTGCTGGACGCATTGCGCGCGCGCTATGCGGGCCGCGGAGTAGAGCTGGTGGACGCCGGCCCCGGCGTGATGTTCCGCACTGCCTTGGATCTGGCACCGAGGCTGCGCAAGGTGATCGATGCGCCTCGCCGGCTGCCCAGGGTGGCGATGGAGACGCTCGCGATCATTGCCTACCACCAGCCGATGACGCGGGCAGAGATCGAGCACATCCGGGGGACCGCACTGTCGCAGCAGACATTGGATTCGCTGCTCGAACTGAACCTGATCGCACCACAAGGGCGCCGCGAAACCCCCGGACGGCCGACGCTGTGGGGCACGACACCGGCGTTCCTGGCGCATTTCGGCCTGAAGGATATCCGCGAGCTGCCCCGTCGTGAGGATCTGCTTCTGGAGCCGGTGCAGCCCCGTCCCGCGCCCGTCGCCCCGCCGTCCGAGCCACTGGAAGAGAGCGCGGATCCGCCATAGGTCTGAGCCCGGCAATCCGGTAGCCGCGCAATCCGGACCCGGCCCGCTATCGGCTGGGTGTGCTACCAACGTGCCGGTTCCGCCACGGCGGAGCTTCGGTCACACCACCGCCAGACGCATGCGGGTTCTCTCATGGTGCCGGTGCGCCTTGGCCCGATTTCCACAGTCGCCCATCGAGCACCATCGACGGTTTTGTCCTCGGCTCTCGTCGATGAACAGCCAGCCACAGCCGCGATCATCCTGGCACTGGCGCAGCTTTCCAGCTCTCGGGCCAGTCAAAAGCTCAGCGCCCGAGAGAGCGATCGGCGCCAGCAGATCCAACAGATCTCCCCGGGAGACCTTCGGACACCACACCGCTTCGCCGCCATGCCACCTCAGACAAAGTCCGGAACGCCCGCGGGACAGAAAGCGGTTGAAAAAGTCGAGTGCGGCCTCCGGCGGCTCGGCTCGTGCGATCCGGGCCACAAGAAGGTCATGGATGCTTTCGCGAAGACCGATGGCGGTTTGGTAAAAGGCGTCCTGGTCGGACAACCGCTCCCTCAAGACGTCGGCCATTTCGGCACAGTCGCCAAGATGGCCAAAGGCGTTTGAAGCCAGCCACTCCAGCAGCGCTGCGTGAGAACCAAGCCGCTCCTCGGCTGGCTCCCGGAGCCGCCAGGCCACGGTGTTCACGAACCGGATGGCGATGTGGTCGGCGTCAACCTCTTGCTTCGACTGACTGCGCGAGTGCGCGACCGCTGCCCTCATGGAACCCACCGCATCTTTGCTTCGTTCGAGGGATGTAACCCCCTATAGGGTTAGAAGCAATGAAAGCGGTCCAAAGATCTCAAATCGGCATACTTGCGGCCTTCTGCGCCATCTATCTGCTGTGGGGTTCCACCTACCTCGCCGTAGCGGTGTCGCTTCGATCGATGCCGCCGTTTCTCATGATGGGCTCACGATCTCTGGCCGGCGGCCTTTTGCTGCTGCTGTGCGCCAGGATCACCGGCGGCTCCATCGGGTCGCTCAGGTCTTGGACGTTCGCGACCGCCTGCGGGCTGTTGTTCTTCGTAGGCTGCCACGGTGTGCTGGCCTATGCGCAACAGCGCGTGCCATCGGGTCTGGCCGCCGTGCTGCTGGCCACCATCCCATTCTGGATTGTGGCGCTGAAGGCTGTCCTGCCCGGCGACGACAGGCCAAGCCTGAGGCGAGTGGGGCTGCTTGCGCCTGGCATCGCGGGCGTCGGATTGATCGCATGGCATCAAATGGAGGCGTCCTCGGCGGCGCTCATCGGCGACATTCTCCTTCTGGTCGGTGCATCCGCCTCCTGGGCTGCCGGCACCATTCTGTCCGAGCGCTACGTCGGCAATGCGTCACGTGTCGCGTTGTCGGGGATGGAACTCGTCGCAGGCGGCGTCGTGCTGCTGATGCTGAGCGCCGCCTCGGGTGAGCCCGCGTCTTTCGACGTTGCCCAGGTCTCGGCTGCATCGCTCGTTGCGTGGCTGTATCTCGCCATTGCCGGAACGGTCGTGGGTTTCGCCGCCTACATTTGGCTGCTCCGGCAGGTATCTCCGACGCTCGTCGCCACCTACACCTTCGTCAACCCGGTCATCGCCGTCCTGCTCGGATGGCTTGTTTTAGGCGAGCTTCCAACGGTCTGGACAGGCGTCGGCGCGGCACTGGTTGTGGCCGCGGTCGCCGGGCTGCTGGTTGCCGGTCGTGGATCCAGGGAGAGCAAGAACCTGCCACCACCGCCGAGGCGCTTCCCACGGTGCGTTGGAAGCAACGCGATGACGGTGTGAGGCACAGCCCATCGTATGGCAGCGTTGACCTTCCCACTATCCCGGACCACGCTACGGGTTCGCCAGCCGAGCAGCCGGGCGGCCCACGGGAGGAGGCAGGGACCATGAGCAGCCAAACGCGCAATTTCGCGGCGTCGGGACTCGACCGGCGCCATCTCATGGCGACGGGCGCTGTCGGCCTTGTCAGCGCCGTGTTGCCGGTGTCCGACGTCGATTGCGGCAAATGCGACCGGTCCGGTCTTTGTCTACGTCGGCTCCTACACCAAGGACCCACCCGGCGGCGGCAACAACAACCCGGTCGGATTTTCCGTCTTCAAATTTGATCCCGCTGACGGCAGCCTGGCGCAGGTACAGCAGGTACCCAGCGCCAATCCATCCTTTCTCACGCTCGATCCCTCGCGCCGGTTTCTCTACGTCATCAACGAAATTGATAACTATGAGGGGAAGAAGAACGGTTCGGTCGAAGCCTATTCCATCGATCCGGAGACCGGCATGGTGGCGCTGCTCAACCGCCAGTCCGTTGGTGGCCCCATCCCCGCCCATCTGGCGGTCGATCCGAGCGGCCGTCACCTGGTCGTCGCCAACTATGTCGGTGGCAACTACGTTGTTCTGCCAATCGCGGCCGACGGCAAGCTCGGCCCGGTCAGCGGCGAAATCAAGGACAGCGGCAGCGGGCCGAACAAGGCCCGCCAGGAGGCACCGCATCCGCACGCCGTCGTCTTCGATCGCGCCGGCCAGCACATCGCCGCAGCCGATCTTGGCACCGACAAAGTGGAAACCTTTCGCCTCATGGGCGGAGGACTGACGCGGGTCGGCTCTGTGTCAACCGCTCCGGGCGCCGGGCCGCGGCACCTGGTCTTCCACCGCAATGGCAAAGTCCTCTACGTAGTGAACGAGTTGAGCGCGACGGTAACCGTGTTCGCCTATGATCCGGCCTCGGGGCAGATCGGTGCCGCCATGCAGACCATCTCGACCGAGCCGCCAGGCTTCGGCGGACCGCACAGTACCGCCGAGATCGCGGTGCATCCCTCCGGCAAGTTCCTCTACGCGTCAAACCGAGGCTACAACAGCATCGTCGGCTACCGCATCGACCCCGAGACAAGCCAGCTTTCGGTCGTCGGCCACGCGACGAAGGACGTCAACTTTCCACGCAACTTCGCGATCGATCCCACCGGCAAGTGGCTGTACGTCGCCAATCAGAAAAGCGACAAGATCGTCCAGTTCCTGGTCAACCCGCAGACCGGGGAACTCAAGCCGACCGGGCAGGTGACGCCCTCCGTTACGCCGGTCGCCATGGTATTCCGCTCTCCGGGTTGACCAGGCATTCGGCACGCACGCGACAGTGACCTCACCCGTCCACTCGGCTACCCTCGTGGTGTGTCGATTTCCGACCAACCAGACGGAGCATAAGCATGAGTGATCTTGTGGTGATTGCCTTCCCCTCGGAGGAGAAGGCGGAAGCGGTCCGGACCAAGGTGCTGGAGCTGCAGAAGACCTATTTGATCGAACTCGAGGACGCGGTGGTCGCCGTCAAGCACGCCGACGGCAAGGTCAAACTGAATCAGATGGTCAGCACCACAGCCGCCGGAGCAGCGTCAGGCAGCTTCTGGGGATTGCTGGTCGGCGTGCTGTTCATGGTGCCGATCGTTGGAGTGGCGCTTGGAGCGGCGTCCGGCGCACTGGCGGGGGCGTTGACCGATGTCGGTATCAACGACGCCTTCATGAAGGACCTATCGCAGGCGCTGCAACCCGGCAACGCCGCCCTGTTCCTGTTGATCCGCAAGATGACCGGGGACAAGGTGCTGGAAGATCTGAAGGGCGTTGGCGGCACAGTCCTGCGCACGTCGCTGGATCACACCAAGGAGAACGCCCTGCGTGAGGCCTTGGCAGACCACATGGCGGCGACCGCGCCATAAGACTGCCATCCGATCATTTCGAGACCGGTCTCTCCCTCTAGGAGGTCAACCGGGCGCGCTTTTGTCGATGCTGCCGGCAGGCATGGGTCGCGACATGGTGCGGCGCCGCCGCGGGCCTGTCCGTCTGCGCCTGTCGGCAGCGTGGTAGAGAGCTGGTGGAGCTTTACTCCAGGACCCCTCGGGGCGATGCTATCGGCCAGCAGGACAAGGGCACTGACTGATGCATGATATCGTCATCCGAGGCGGCTCGATCGTTGACGGCACAGGCGCGAGAAGCTTCTCCGGCGACGTTGCGATCGATGGCGATCGCATCGCTCAGGTCGGCGGCAAGGCCGGTCCGGCCAAGCGCGAGATCCGACGCCGACGGTCAATTGGTCACCCCCGGCTGGGTCGACATCCACACCCACTATGATGGCCAGGCGACCTGGGATCCGGTGCTCGCGCCGTCGTCATGGCATGGTGTCACGACTGTCCTGATGGGCAATTGCGGCGTCGGCTTCGCCCCGGTCCGCAAGGCCGACCACGACAGCCTGATCGACCTGATGGAGGGCGTCGAGGACATCCCCGGCATCGCCCTGGCCGAGGGCCTGAAGTGGGACTGGGAGAGTTTCCCCGACTACCTCGATGCGTTGGAGCGCATCCCGCGCACGATCGACGTCGCCGCCCAGGTGCCGCACCATCCGCTGCGGGTCTACGTCATGGGCGACCGCGCAATCCAGCGGGAGATAGCCACCGCCACCGATATCGAGGCCATGAGCCGCCTCACCGAGCAAGCCCTGCGTGCGGGCGCCTTCGGCTTCACGACCTCCCGTACCGAGCAGCACAGAACCACCAAGGGAGAACTCGTCCCCGGCCGCTTCGCCGAGAACCAGGAGTTGTTCGGCATCGGCGCTGCGCTCGGGCGCGCCGGCAGCGGCGCTTTCGGCATGCTGAGCGACTTCGACGACGAAGCCGCCGAGTTCGATTGGATGAGCCGGCTGTCCAGGACAACCGGCCGCAAACTATGGTTCTTGCTGACCGACCGCTCGAGCGACCCAGAGCGCTACGGGCGGCTGATGGACGGCGTTCGCCGAGCGCGGGCGGCCGGCGCCTCGGTGACGGCCCAGGTCGCGGGCCGTCCGGTTGGCATCATCCTCGGCCTCACCACATCGCTCAATCCATTCGCGGCAAGACCCGCCTTCGCGGCGCTGACCAGCCTGTCGGTCCAGCAGCGCCTGTCCAGGCTGCGCGATCCGGCGGTTCGGGCGGAAATCCTGGCGCAGCAGGCCTCGGAGGATCTGCTGGCCATTCTGCCGCCGTTGCAGCGCCCGATCGCGACGCGCTGGGATCGGCAGTATGTCCTGGGCGATCCACCCGACTACGAGCCCGACAACAGCAAGAGCATAGCCGCGATGGCGGCACGGACCAATCTGACGCCGGACGAATTCTGCTACGACTACCTGACCGGCGCGAACGGCGACCGCATGCTGTTCTACCCGGTGACCAACTACGTGCATGGCGACCATGGTGTCGTGCACGATATGATCAAGGATCCGGACACACTTCTGGGCCTCGGCGACGGCGGCGCGCATTGCGGGCTGATCTGCGATTCCAGCCTGCCCACCTATATGCTGACCCACTGGGTGCGGGACCGTCACCGCGGCCCTCGGTTCCCGCTGGAATTCGTGGTGAAGCGGCTGACCAGCGAAACCGCTGACTTCTTCGGCTTCCATGACCGCGGCCGGCTGGCGGTCGGCAAGAAGGCCGACATCAACGTGGTCGATATGGATGCCTTGCGCCTGCATCACCCCGAACTGCGACATGACCTGCCGGCGGGCGGCAAGCGGCTGGTCCAGCTTGTGGATGGCTATACCGCGACAATCGTCGGCGGCACGCCGATCTTCGAGCGTGGCGAGGACACCGGCGCTCGGCCCGGGAAGCTGGTTCGCTCCGCCGCGGGCTGATGTCCGAGGCCTGACCGAGGAAGGGAACGGAACGTGCCGCGCGGCAAAGCGCTGCCCGCGCTCAGGACACACCGTCTGGCGGCGGCTGGATGGCCGGCGGTGTCATGCCAGGGGGACCCAGATAAACCGCTAACCGCGCCACCAGCGCGTCAGGCTGGAACGGCTTGGTGATGAAGTCGTTGGCGCCGAGCTGCATCGCCGCCTGACGCATCCGGTCATCGCTGTAACCGGTGAGCATGACGATCGGCACCTCACTGTAGCCCGGCAACAGGCGTATCTCCTCGCATGCCATCAGGCCGTTGAGGTTCGGCATGCCGATGTCGAGCAGCACCAGCCGAGCGCTGAACTGGCGGGCCAATGAGACGGCCTCGTTGCCGTCCGCGGCCAGGAAGACCTGCTGCCCTGCGTGCTCCAGTGTCGCACGGATGATGCGGCTAAATATCGCATCGTTTTCAGCGACTATAACGCCGTTGGTGACCCCGGCCAGGGTCATCCCGATTGCACCCGGCTCGCGTCCCGCAGCGTAGCGAGCTCGGCCAATGCCGCGCCAAGTTCCACCCGGAGTTGTTGCGACAGGCCATCGGCCTCCGGCGCATTTTGTGCCACCGCGTGTTCGAAGCCGCGGGAGACTCGAGGACAGCGCGGCAAATCCAAGCATACCGGCGGCGGAGGCCAGTGAGTGCGCCGCATCCATTTGTTGCGCCAGGTCGATCGGCGGGTCGAGCAGCCGCAGCATCTGCTCCTCGCGATCGTGCAGGGATTGCAGGCTGGCGGCGACATCGTCGGGCGACAGCAGCCGCAAGCGCCTGGTCCATGATTGCGCGATCGAACAGCGCCGGCGAACTTTCGGCCACGCGCGGCAGCGGGGCTTGCTCTGCCGCGTATGGCATCACGCCGGCGATGGTCTGATCAACCACCCGGATGAGAGCCTCATAGTCGATCGGCTTGGTGATGTGCCCGTTCATACCGGCCTCCCGGCAAAGCGCGACCTGGTCCGGGAAGGTGTAGGCGGTCTGCCCCAGGATAGGCACCCGGCCCTGCGGACCAGGAATTGCGCGGATAAGCCGCGTCGCTTCCAGTCCATCCATTCCGGGCATCCGCACATCCATCAGGATCAGGTCGAAGTCCTCCGTCGGCCGCCAGCCGCACGGCTTCCTCGCCGTCTTTCGCCAGGGCTACCACGTAGCCGGCAGTCTCCAGGAAGGCGCCGATGATATCGCGGTTTATCTTCATGTCATCGACCAGGAGCACTGGCCGACCGGCCGGGACCGACCGAGGCACTGAAGTTGGCGCGCCTTCCGCCAGCGGGGCGAGTGGCGGCACGACAGCATCCGTTCCCGGCAATTCGAACCAGAACACGCTGCCGCCGATCGGATTGGGAGCGTAGTCGATCTTGCCGCCCATCAGGTTGACGATACCCGCGGCGATCGCCAGGCCGAGCCCGGTTCCTTCCACCGACGTCGCCAGTTCCAGCCGCTCGAAGTCCTGAAACAGGCGGTGGCGGTTGGTCGCGTCGATACCGCGGCCGGTGTCGGCAACTTCAATCCGCAATGCCCCCGCCGCCGCTCCGGCCAGCACCCGCAACTCCACGCCGCCGGCTTCGGTGTATTTCACCGCATTGCCCACCAGATTGATCAGCACCTGTCGCAGTCGCGCCGGATCGGCAACAATCTGCCTCGGCGCATCATGGGCGCGGAGCAATGACAGCTTGAGCCCACGCTCGGCGGCGATCGGACTGAGCAGCGTGATGCAGTCGTCCGTCACGTCACGCAGCGATACCTGCGTCGGGTAAAGCTGCAGCCGCGCGTTCTCGATACTGGCAAAGTCCAGCACCCGTTCGATCATGCCGAGCAAATGCTTTCCCGCATGTAGCATCGCCTCGAGGTGTTCGTCTTGTCGCGCCGAAAGCCCCTTCTCGATGCGGAGCAACTGGATGTAGCCCAGAATGCCGTTCAGCGGTGTCCGCAATTCGTGCGTCACCATGGCGACGAAGCGGGTCTTTGACTGGTTGGCCAGTTCCGCCGCGTCCTTGGCCGCGCGCATTTCGGCTTCGGCGGTCTGGCGCGTGGCGACCTCTCGTTCCAGCGCCGTGTTCGACTCGGTGAGTTCGCGCAATGAGACCGCCAGCCGCCGTTGCAGCTCCGCCCTGCTAACCGCATGGGTCACGGTGCGCCACAGGATGCTCGAGCTCAACTGATCCTTCACCAAATAGTCGAGGGCGCCGCGCTTCATCGCCTCGACCGCGATCAATTCGCTGCCGTGGCCGGTGATCAACACGACGGCACATGGGTGCTCGCCTTCCGCGGCGTCGGCGGCGGCGGCCAGAAATTCCAGGCCGGTCATGTCGGGCAGATTGAAATCCAGCAACACGCAGTCAAATCCGCCGCCGCCCAGTGCCTCCAGGCCAGCCTTGCCGTTCTCCGCGAGAAGGATCTGAGTATTTTCCGGGCCAGCCTCCGTCAGTAGATGACCGATGAGACGGCGATCCACGGAGTCATCGTCGACAATCAACAGGCGATAGCAACGCATTCTATTCGGCCTCGATACAGCTCCGCGCTCGCTGATTACACCATGTGTGTTAACAAAAGGTTAAGATCGAGCCAAGCCATTGACCCCGATGTTAACTTTTTGTTAACCATCGCGTGCTAACATGCAAAACCGACACTTTTTGCATGGTTCCTGATGCCGCATCAACCTGACGAAGCACCCCTGTCCAGGTTGCCGCGTGGCCCGTCGACCGACGACTGGTTCGCCCGCGTACTGGAAGCTTCTCCCACCCCTCTTATACTTACAAGTAACGACGGACTAATCGAGATGGTGAGCCGCGAGGCCGAGCGCCTGTTCGGCTACACGCGCGAGGAGCTGCATGGTGAGAAACTGGAGCGGCTGTTTCCGGAACGCGTCCGGATGCAGGTCGCCGAGCTACGACGCGCCTACCCAAGCGACATAGCCACGCCGATGATGGACGAATCGCCCAATCTGTTTGGATTGCGCAAGGACGGCAGCGAGTTCCCGTTGGAAATCGGACTCGGAGGCATCGATGTCGATGGCGAGACGATGCTGCTGGCAGGCATCATTGACGTCACCAAGCGGCATCGGATTGAACAGCAGAATGAGCAGTACCGGCGCGAGCTGGAACGTTCCAACGCTGATCTTGAAGAGTTCGCCTACGCCGCGTCACACGATCTGAAGGCCCCGCTGCGAGCGATTTCGCATCTCGTGCAATGGATCGCCGAAGATCTGGCGACGGCAGCCAGTCCGGATACGCGCGAAAACCTGAGGCTGCTGCAGGGACGCACCGCGCGGCTGCAGATGTTGCTGGACGGATTGCTGGCCTATTCGCGGGTTGGCCGCTCGGAGATCGTGCCCGAGCAGGTCGATCTCGATGAATTGGTGCGCGAGATCGCCACCATGCTGGCGCCGCCGCCTGGCTTTGTCATCGCCTGCGAGGGAACGCTGCCGGTGATCCACACCGACCGCGCGTCGATCCGTATCGTGCTGGAGAATCTGATCGGCAATGCCTGGAAACACCATGATCGCTCCGAGGGTCATATCTCCGTCAGCGCGCGGCAGACCGACGGGGTCACGGAATTTCGTGTCACCGATGACGGTCCCGGAATCGACCCACGGTTCCATGAGCGGATCTTCGTGATCTTTCAGACCCTGGCCAGTCGTGACGATGTCGAGGCGAGCGGCATCGGGCTGGCGATCGTCAGGAAGAAGGTGCTGAGCCATAGTGGCCGCATCTGGGTTGAGAGCGCGCCGCCGGTGCGCGGCACGACCTTCGGCTTTACCTGGAAGGCGAGCGTTGAATGATGCACCAAAACCCGGTCGTGACCATTCTGGCGGTCGATGACGACAAGGTCGACCTGATGGCGCTTAAGCGTTCGTTCCGGGAACTGAAGATCGCCAACCCGATCGTCGAGGCGCACGACGGCATCGAGGCTCTGGATATGTCTGCGCGGTGAGAACGGCTTCGAGAAAGTGCCGAGCCCCTGTCTGGTCCTGCTTGACCTGAACATGCCCCGGATGGGCGGGATCGAGTTTCTCGATGAGTTGCGCCGCGACCCATTGCTGCGGCGCACTCTGGTGTTCGTGATGACCACGTCCTCCGCCGAGGAGGACCGGGTCCGCGCCTATGATCGCAATGTCGCCGGCTACATCATGAAGCACCGTCCCGGGGAAACCTTCCTCGAGGCGATCGGCCACGCTCAAAGCCTACTGGCGGATACTGGAGTTGCCCGACTGAGCTCGTGCGCGCATCGGGCTGCGTGGCAAAGCAAAAGGTCATAGGTCCCGCCACAGCGCCGCGCCCGCGCGTTGCGGGATCGGGGTTACAAGATCAAGAATAAAACCGCACCCGGGCGCCAACGCTTTGATGGATCGTCAGCGCCGGGAGGTGAGATGGGCTAGTTTGTGAAATGGGTCGAAATGCAGTCTCCGCCTGACGAAGCTCTCACCGGCACCGCGGGCCCGGCCCCGTCATCGGGACCGTGGGCCAATGACTGGTACGCCCGAGTGCTCGAGGCAACTCCCACCGCGGTGTTACTTGTAAGTCCGGACGGGCTGATCGAAGCGATCAGTTGGCGTGCCGAACGGATGTTCGGCTACGGTCACGCCGAGCTGGCTGGCGGAAAAGTTGGAGGTCCTGTTCCCGGAACGCCTTCGGCACGAGCTTGCCGATCTCCGAACATTCCTGTCCCAAGCGTCGCCCGGTTGTTGGACGATCGACCCCATCTGTTTGGACTGCACAAGGATGGCAGCGAATTTCCAGTGGAGATCAGGCTCGGCCGCATCGATGTCGGAGGCGAGACGATGCTGCTGGCAGGCATTCACCGACGTCACCGAGCGGCGTCAGGCGGAACAGCAGAAAGAGCACTACCGCCATAGAGCTGGAACGTTCCAACGCCGATCTCGAGGAATTCGCCTACGTCGCCTCACACGATCTGAAGGCCCCACTGCGCGCGATTTCGCATCTGGTCGATTGGATCGGCGAGGATCTGGCGACGGCAGCCAGTCCGGAGACGAACGAAAACCTCACGCTGCTGCGCGGACGAACGGCGCGGCTGCAAATGCTGCTGGACGGACTGCTGGCCTATTCGCGGGTCGGACGCACCGAGGTGCGGGTCGAGCAAGTCGACCTTGGCGAAGTCGTGCGAGATATGTTACCGCTTGCTGGCGCCGCCGGCTGGCTTCGTCGTCGCCTGCGAGGGAACGTTGCCATTATTCGCACCCACCGCACGTCGATCCTGGTGGTGCTGGAGAACCTGATCGGCAACGCGCTGGAAACACCATGACCTTCGGAGGGCCGCGTCACCGTCAGCGCGACTGCAGAACGGCGGCATCACGCAATTTCGCGTCAGCGATGACGGCCCCGGCATCATCCCCGGTTCCACGAACGTATTTTCGTGATCTTTCAGACCCTGGCCAGTCGGGACGATGTCGAGGCAAGCGGCATCGGGCTCGCGATCGTAGGAAGAAGGTGCCGACCCATGGCGGCCGCATCTGGGTCGAGAGCGCTCCGCCGGCACGCGGGACGACGTTCGCTTTCACCTGGAAGGACAGTGTCAATGAGCGACACCACGTCACCGTCCTGGCGGTCGATGACGACAAAGTCGATATGATGGCGATCAGGCGCTCGTTCCGAGCCTTGAACATCGCCAATACGATCGATCGAGGCGCACGATGGCATCGAGGCGTTGGATCGGCTGCGAGGCGAGAATGGCTATGAGAGGGTGCCGCCGCCGTGTCTTATCATGCTTGATCTGAATATGCCGCGCATGGGCGGCATCGAGTTTCTCGATGAGTTGCGGCGTGATCCGTCACTGCGTCGCATTTTGGTGTTTGTCATGACGACGTCCTCGGCCGAGGAGGACCGGTTCCGGGCATAATCACAATGTGGCCGGCTACATGCTGAAACATCGTCCCGGCGAAACCTTTCTCGAGGCGATGGCCACGCTGAACGCCTCTGGCGGATCCTGGAATTCCCCGAGTGAATTTTTCTGCGCGTTGGTGTGCCGTGTGGCGTGCCATCGCACGTAGACCGAGGCGAGGGTTCGGCCGGAAGCTACCAGCGCTCCACGGCAGCCACGAACCGTGCCGGGCGCGAATCTGCGATCTCCATCACTGCGCCGGAGGGGCGACGAACCCGCCGAACACGCGCTCGACCTGCTCGGCGAAGGCAAGCGTCGTCCGATCCTCCAGCAATGGGCCGATGATCTGCATGCCGATAGGAAGGCCGTCCTGGTCGATACCGATCGGCATCGTCGTCGCAGGATTGCCTGTCAACGTCGCGACACTCGCCCACAGCGGTTGCGCGTTATAGGGCATCGGCACGCCATCAACCTCGAGCACCCGCGCGCTTGTTCCAGCGGTGCGTGTGAGTGAACGCCGTGGTCGGCATGGCGGGACACAGGACCACGTCCCACTCCTGGAACAACGCTCTCCATTGGTGCGCCAGCGCCACCCGCCGCCGGTCCGCCCAGATCCAGTCTCGGTGGCTGAAGGCGAGGCCCCGTGCGGACGCGGTTGGAAAATCGCTCGCGTCTGAAGGCAGCGCGGCCGCCGCGGCGCGGGCATGGGAATACGCCTCCTCAGGCATGTCGGCGGATACGAATGACATCAGCAGCTCGACGAAGGTCGTTGCGATCGTCGTCAGGTCGGGCAGCAGGGCGCTCGTCCAGCCGACCTTGCAGCCCATCTTTTGCAATTGCTCGGCCCGGGACGACAACGCCGAGCGGATGCTGGCCTGGGTGGGGATGAGCGGATGCTGATCGATCACCAGAACGCGTAGTCTTTCAGCGCGGCATGGCGCGGCGGCGGCAACCGAAGCTGATATGCGACCGCCTCGTGCTCGTCTGGGCCCGCCGTCACATCCAAGGCTAGGGCGAGGTCGCCGGCACTGCGCGCCATCGGGCCCACGACCGCAAGGTCGACCGTGGGGCAATCGAAAGGACGGGCGTGCCGGGCGGCGCGAAGCCACGCGTCGGCATCACCCATGCGACGGCTTGTGCGCGAACACCCCGCAGAAATGTGCCGGTGCACGCAGCGAACCCGCGAGATCGGAGCCGTATTCGAGCGAGACATAGCCGGCCGCCAGCGCCGCCGCGCCCCCGCCGGAGGATCCGCCGGGTGTCCTGGCGTGATCCCATGGGTTTGTGGTCATGCCATAGACAGGATTGGCGCTCTGCCAGTCGGCCAGCATCACCGGCACGTTGGTCTTGCCGACTATGACGGCGCCCGCGGCCTTCAGTCGGGACACGACGACGGCGTCTTGTGTGACAGGTATTTTCTCGGTGCCGGCGATACCCCACGTCGTGGCCAGCCCGGCGACATTGAAGGCTTCCTTGACCGTGATCGGAAGGCCGAGCAACGGGCGGTCGTCGCCCCGGGACAGCGCCTCATCCGCCGCGCGCGCCGCGTCACGGGCACGGTCGAAATCGCGCACGACGACGGCGTTGAGCTGGCTGTCGTTCGCTTCGATGTGGCTTATCGTCTGCTCCAGCAGTTCGCTCGCCGATACCCGCCGCGTGTGCAATGCGGCGACGAGTTGCGTGGCGGTGCGATATTCCATTCGTCGTTCTCCTTTCATGGCACCCGGGCGCGTCGGTGTGCTCGGCGGCTGACATACCGTTAGCCGGGAATCGCGGCTTGATCGGAATTGCGGGGAGGGGGCTTCCTTCGCTTTCGGCGGTCGCCACCAGTCCGGGGGCCCGCGATGCACGCCGCGCCCGATTGCACCATCCATCTCTCCCGCCCACACTGGCCGCCCAATATACGCCGACCGAGACACAGGGAGACCCGCCGCATGTGGCCCATCCGATCCGCGTTGTTCGTGCCTGCCCACCGGCGTGACTGGGTGGCCAAGGCGATCCGCGTCTCCCCCGGCGCCGTCGTGCTCGATATCGAGGATTCGGTGCCGCCGCAATTCAAGCCCCAGGCCATGGAGTACCTGAAAAGCGAGATCGAGGAACTGCGGGATGCCGGCGTCGGCGCCTTCGTCCGCATCCAGCCGCTGCACGACGGCACACCGGCCGAAATTGCCGCCGCCGTGACCGACGGCCTGACCGCGATCGTCCTGCCAAAGGTCGCCACACCCGACGAGATCCGCCGCCTGCACGACCTGTTGAGCTATGCCGAGGGCCACGCCGGCATCGCGCATGGCAGCGTGGGGATCGTGCCGCTGCCGGAGACCGCGCAGGGCATGTACGACGCCTATCATCTGGCGAAGGCCAGCACGCGGGTGCGCGGCATCCACGGCGCGTTCAGCGGACCGGTGTCCGGCGACTTCGCCCGCGCCTTCGGCTTCCGCGCGACATCGGACGGATCGGAGCAGCTCTATCTCGCCTCCAAGCTCGTGCTGGACAGCCGGGCGGCAGGGCGCCATGTGGCCGATGGCGGGCATTTTCGGCACCGCGCAGGACGATCTGCCCGCGGTGGAACGCCTGATCCGCAAAGCCCGCGACATTGGCTATGCCGGCGTGACGGTGATGCATCCCAGCCACGTGCCGATCGCCAACGCGGTGTATCGGCCCACCGCGGAGGAAGTCGCCTATTTCACCGGCCTGCTGGCAGGCATTCGAGGCTGCCGAGAAAGCCGGGCTCGGCGCCGTGAGCTACCAGGGCGCCATGGTCGACTACGCAATGCTGCCGCTGGCACGAGAGGTACTCGCGGACGCGGCGCGGAATCGGTAGCGTCCCGGGCGTCGCTCACCATATCCCGCCTGACGCTATTCAGTCCGATCGTCAGCCGGAGAGATCATGCCAGCCGATTCCGTCAACACCCATGCTGAGACCCAACCTAGCGTCGTCCGCCTCGCGGACTACACCCCGCCGGCATTCCTGATCGACACCGTCGACCTCACCTTCACACTCGACCCGACGGCAACCGAGGTCGTCGCTCGGCTGTCCGTTCGCCGCAATCCGGCCTGCGCCGGCCGATGCGCCGCTGCATTTCGATGGCGAGGCCCTGACCCTCGTCGGACTGACCCTCGACGGGGCGGCGCTGGCGCCTGACCGGTACAGTCAGGTCCCTGGCGGCCTGGTGATCCGCGAGATGCCCGACCTTGCGTGCTGGAGATCGTCACCCTCATCGCGCCCAACGGAGAATACCGAGCTCAGCGGCCTGTATGTCTCCGGCGGCAGCTATTTCACCCAGTGCGAGGCGCAGGGGTTCCGCCGGATCACCTATTTCCCTGACCGGCCGGACGTGATGTCGCGCTACACCACGACGATCGTCGCCGACAAGGCGGCGTGTCCGGTGATGCTGTCCAACGGCAATCCGGGGCCGGTGCAAGGAACTTGGCGGCACCCGTCACAGCATCACCTGGACCGATCCGCATCCGAAACCGTGCTATCTGTTCGCGCTCGTGGCGGGTGATCTCGTTTCGGTAAAAGACAGTTTTATCACCCGTTCCGGCCGGCAGGTCGACCTTGGCATCTACGTCCGCCGGGGTGACGAGGACCGTTGCGACCATGCCATGAAGGCGCTGAAGACGTCGATGAAGTGGGACGAGGACGTGTTCGGCCTGGAATACGACCTGGACGTGTTCAACATCGCCGCCGTGTCGGACTTCAACATGGGCGCGATGGAGAACAAGGGACTGAACGTCTTCAATACGAAATATGTCCTGGCTCGACCGGAAATCGGCGACCGACGGCGACTATGAGGGCATCGAAACCGTCATCGCGCACGAATATTTCCACAACTGGACCGGCAACCGGGTCACCTGCCGCGACTGGTTCCAGTTGTCACTGAAGGAAGGTCTTACGGTCTATCGCGATCAGGAGTTCTCGGCCGACCAAGGGCAGCCGAGCGGTGAAACGGATCGGTGACGTACGGGGATTGCGGGCGGCGCAGTTCCGCGAGGACGCCGGACCTCTGGCGCATCCGGTGCAGCCTGCCAGCTACATGGCGATCGATAATTTCTATACCGCGACGGTGTACAACAAGGGCGCCGAGGTCATCCGCATGATGGCGACCATCATCGGCCGCCAGGCGTTCCGACGCGGCATGGATCTGTATTTCGCTCGGCATGACAACAGCGCTGTCACCATCGACGATTTCGTCGGCGCGATGCAGGATGCGTCCGGGATCGATCTGGAACGGTTCAAACTGTGGTATCATCAGGCCGGCACGCCGGAGGTGGCGGTCGAGGATGCCTACGATCCGGCGACCAAGCGCTATTCGCTGACCATCCGCCAGTCCACGGCGCCGACGCCCGGGCAGCCGGACAAGCAGCCGCTGGTCATCCCGGTCGCGATGGGACTGCTGGACGGCAACGGGCAGGAATTGTCGACGCGACTTGACGGCGAGCCGGATGCGATGCCGGGCACGCGCGTGCTGCTGGCGACGTGGCAACGAGAACACGTTTCGATTTCGTCGATGTCGCCAGCCCGCCGGTGCCGTCGCTGCTGCGAGGATTCTCGGCGCCGGTGAAGCTGTCGGGTCTGTCGCCGGATCGGCTGCGCTTTCTGGCCGCGCATGACACCGACCCGTTCGTCCGCTGGGACTCCGGGCAACAATACGCCGCCTCGGCGCTGCTCGATATGGTGGCGACGATCCAGCAAGGTCGCGAGCCGGAGATCGATCCTGCCCTGATCGCCGCGGTCGAAGCGGCTTTGGGTCAGGAGCCCGCTTTCGCGGCGGAAGCACATGGTGCTGCCGGGCGAAGCGACGCTCGCCGACAAGATGACCGTGGTCGATGTCGATGCGATCCACGCGGCGCGCGACGCGACCCGGGCAGCCATCGGCAGGGCGCTGTTCGATCGGTTGCGGGCGACCTACGACGCGCTGACGGATACTGGTCGATTATCTCATCGATGGCGCCTCGATCGGGCGGCGGTCGCTGCGCAACACCTGCCTTGCCTACCTGACGGCGAGCGGCGATCGTTCCGCCGTCAGCCTGGCCAAGGCGCAGTTCGACGCTGGCCAGAACATGACCGATGTGCTGGCCGCGCTGAGTGTGCTGTCGGCGGTGGACGCGCCGAGCGGACCGATGCGCTGGCGGCGTTCTATGCCGCGTGGCGTGACGATCCGCTGGTGCTGGACAAGTGGTTTGCGCATCCAGGCGCTTCGCCGCTGCCGAATACCGTGTCAGGCGGTGGAGGCACTGAAGTCCCACCGCCGATTTCGACCTGCGCAATCCCAACCGGGTGCGCGCGCTGATCAGCAATTTCGCTGGCAATCAGGTGCGGTTCCATGCCGCCTCGGGGCTGGGCTATCGGCTGTATGCCGACACCATCATCCAGCTCGATCCGTCGAACGGGCAGGTGGCGGCGCGGATGGTCTCTCCGCTCGGCCAGTGGCGGCGCTTCGACGCGGCGCGGCAGGCGCTGATGCGGGCGGAATTGCAACGCATTCTCGACCGGCCGAAGTTGTCGCGGAACACCTTCGAAATGGCTTCCAAAAGCCTGGGCTGACCCAAGGTCCGCCTCGAAGGATCAGCCTGAAAGTGACACGCATGGCCGAGCTTCTGCGACCACGCCTGGCAGCGCACCACCGACTTGCGGGCGGCGATCCATGCGTTGCCGTTCAACCGCGAGCTGGCGGCCGGCACCCTCGGGCAGCAACGGTTTCAGTTCTACATCACGCAGGACGCGCTGTATCTGGAGCAATACACCCGCATTCTCGCGTTGGCTGGCGTGCGCGGGCCAGACGCCGCGCACGCTGCGACTGTTCGCCGAGTCCGCGTTGGGAGCGGTCGCCGTGGAGCAGGCGCTGCACGAGCAATATCTCGCCAAATTCGGGGTCGATCCCACGACCCGGCCGAGGCCGAACCGTCTCCGGACTGTCTGAGCTACACCAGCTTCCTGTTGGCCACCGCGTACCATGAGCCGTGGGAGGTCCTGGTGGCCGCCTTGCTGCCGTGCTTCTGGATCTACTGGGATGTTGGGAGCGCCATAGCGCGCGAAGCCGCCGCGGACAACCCATATCGCAGCTTGGATCGATACCTATGCGGACGAGGGTTTTGGCGACGCCGTGCGGGCCGTAATCGCGGCCACCGATGCGGCAGCCGACCGGACAACCGCTGGCGTGCGTGCCCGCATGATGAGCGCGTTCATCCGCTGCAGCCAGTATGAGTGGCTGTTCTGGGACGGCGCCTATCAGCTACGCGGCTGGCCTGTTGCCACCTAGGACCATGGGAGGTTCGAGGCTGTACAGTAGGGTCCCCGGCCTTCGCCGGGGATGACACCTGGAGCCTAATCAGTTCGTTCGAATAGAGGCTGCTTCCGGCCCCTTGGCACCCTGCACGACGTCCATCCAGATGGTCTGGCCTTCAGCCAGTTGCATGACGCCGGCGCGCTGCAAAGCCGAGGCATGGACGAACACGTCCTTCCCACCCTCGGCGGGAGCGACGAAGCCGAAGCCCTTGGTGGCGTTGTACCACTTGACGGTGCCCTGCATTTCCACCGATGGGCCGGTCGGCGCGCCTCGTCGTGGCGCACCGCCGCTACCGGGCTCCCGCCGAAAGCCGCCGCCGGACCACGCGGCGCGCCGCCACCGGCTCGGCTGGCCGATGGGGTCGCAGTGCTTTCGTCGACCGACAGCACCTCCGACACCTGGCGGCCTTTCTGTCCCTGGCCGATCCGCACGCGAAGCGTCGCCCCGGGGCTGACCGCGCTGTGGCCGGACTGATTGAGGGTGTTGGCATGCAGGAATGCGTCCCCGGAGCCGTCGGACAGCGCCACGAAGCCAAATCCCTTTTCAGGATTGAACCACTTGACGGTTGCGTCGTGTTCCGGGCCGAATCCTGCCGAGGAGGGCCATGACGGTGCGGCCCGCGGCATGTCGCCTGGCGGAGCACGGTCAAAGGCGAAATCGTCATCGAAGCCGCGGCGCCGGCTTGGGCGTCCGCGGCCGCGGTTGGTCATGTTCAAGAGAAGGTCGTCCCTATCATCATACGCGTTGTGCATGGCGATCGATGCCACGATCGGCAGCGTCGCCGGTTCGCTCCCGTCTGGATATGCGATCCGAGAAAATCATAGTCGCCGCTCTCAGCGTATGCATACCGATCGTCAATCGTCACGCCAGACGACGGTACTATATCGTGGGCGAGCGAGTTTCGCCCATACCCAAATGCAACGCAAATTCGCTTCGGTCGATGAAATTCCGGTCGTATGCCGCGAAGATGGCCACGCTCCTCAGGACCGATCTTCACAACACGGCGCAGTCCTCTGATTCGGTCTTCGCGATCGCTGACCTCCCCCGTGGTCGGCACGGGTAATTTCATCGGCATGGGTTTCGATCCGCATCGCCGGCGCGACCAAACTTCGAGACAATGAAGCCACACGTGGCCGATCCCGGCGCGGGCGTCGCTCCCATGGCTACCCGACCGCCGCCAAGCTCACTCGAAGCGGCCGATGATTTCGCGCCTGTTCTGTTGCCCGCGCACGCGTCCGCCGCTACGCGCTGAAATCAGGCAGACACCGGGATGCCGGTCAGATTTCCCGTCGACTTGCCCATAACCGAGGCGGCCGACATGCCCTGCGCAAGTCGTGGCAGCACCGGCAACAGCATCTCCAAATCGCGCTCCGCGACGCAAACCAGATACTGTTCCGCCACTGGCGCATCGCCGTCGGATTCCGGCAGCGGCAGGCCGTCCGCGCCTAGCGGCAAGGCAGTCAGCCCAAGATCGCCGTACACCTTCAGCAATTCCGGACCAGCCCGCCAGACGGCAGGATCCAGACCGTCCTGCTGCGCCAGGTCACGCAGCCGCCAGATCGCGGAGACGCGGTCGTCGGCCTCACCGGACGGATCGCCCAGGCCCAGCAGCACGCCGCCGCAGCGGCGAAACGGGATGGCCGCCCGCGCGGCCTCCCCCAGCACCAGGCCATCGGCGTCGAGCAAGGCGGTGTGGTTCGGCTCGCCGCCAGGTCGAGCAAGACGCGCTTGGCTCTGGTCGTCCCACGGCAGGGACCGCACCCGGCCAGGCCGCAACAGCAGCCAGATCGCGGTCAGCCCCAGCAGCACCGCCCACCCGACGGCCAGGCGCACCGAGTTCGGCAACTCGTGCGACATGATCACCGCCCAGAACGCGTTGTTCTGCAGCAGGTGCGTCTGGGGGCGGGTGACCGCCAGCGACAGCAGGCAGACCGCGAGCACCACCAGCGACAGTACGCTGCCCGGTTTCAGCGGCCCGCTGAGTCAGATGGGCGTGGCGATAGAAACAGGCGCGGAACGGCGCCAGCAGCAGCGTCGTCAGCACCAGGATGCCGACCACCCAGAGCCGGCTTTCCTGCGTCGCGGCAAAGGCGGCGCCGACCACCAGCAGCAAGATGGTCAGTCCCCAGGCCAGGTTCACCCGATGCGACAGGCCGATCGCCATCATCACCAGACCGGCGCCGATCAACGAGGGAACGAACTGCCCGGCCTGGCTCGCCAGCTCAACATAATCCGGATCCATCCAGGAGAAATCAGCCTGCGGCGCCAGCACGCCCAGGCCCAGCATCAGCACCCCGCACAGCCCAACCGCGCCGGTCGCGGCGGTGACCGCGAAATCCGGCTCGCTCCACCGGCCGATCGCCTGAACCGGTGCCAGGCGGCCGACGTGACGCAGCAGGCCGTCGCCGCGCAGCAGGATCTCGTTGCCGGCGAACAGGGAGCCGGCGAGGAACAGCGGGATCACATAGTAATAGAGCCGGAACACGAGGATCGCGCCGACGATGTGCGGCGGGCTGAGGTAGGGCTCCAGGCCGAACAGGATCGCGGTGTCGAACACGCCGATGCCGCCCGGCAGATTGGCGGCCAGCCCGGCGGTGTAGGAGGCGACATAGACGCCGAGGAAGATCAGCCAGGTCAGCCCCGGCGCCTGCGGCAGCAGCGCGTAGAAGATCGTTGCCGTCACCGCGACGTCGACGGTCGCGAGCAGCACCTGCACGATCGCCATGCGCCAGCCCGGGCAGTTCGATCGAGTGCCCGCCGATCCGGATCCGCTTGATCGCGCGCGACAAGGTGACGTAGGCCAGCACGACCGCCCACAGCAGCACGCCGACGGCGTACATCGCGGCATGTGGCAAATGCTGGCCAAAGAACGGGATCGCCTTCGGCTCGAGGAACAGGATGGCGCCGCCCAGCACCATCCCGCCGAGTGCGAAGGTCAGGCTGCAGAACGCCACCGTCTTGCCGATCTGGAGCGGGGTCAGTCCCCAGTGCGCATACAGCCGGTATCGCACCGCGGCGCCCGACACCGCCGCGAAGCCGAGATTATGCGACAGCGCATAGGCACAGAACGAGGCGAAGGCGACCCGGCCGTAGGACACCTTGTGGCCGGCGTAGATGGTCCCCAGCCGGTCGTAAAAGGTCAGGATGAAGTACGAAAAAATTGTCCAGGTGAAGGAAAACACCAACGCCGTAGGCGGGATCGCCTGCAGCGCCGCTCCGATGTCCTTCAGCCGCAGATGGCGGAACTCGCGCTGCACGACGTAGATCGCGCCGATCAGCAACAGCACGCCGAGCACCGCGGGCAGATGGCGCAGCCAGCGCTTCGTGCCGTCGCTGATCCTGCCGTCCATCAGTCAGGTCGCATCCGCCGGCGCCTTGGGAGCGAGCGCGTGTTTGGCGGCGAGGGCAGACCGGATCAGGGCGATGGTTTCAGGAATGCCATAGAGAGCCACGAAACCGCCGAAGCGCGGCCCTTCCTGCTGGCCCAGCAGCACCTGGTAAAGACAGCCGAACCAGGCGCGCAGTTCCGTGAACGCGTGGCGCTTGCCGACCTCGAACACGACGTTCTGGATCGCCTCCGCCGTGGGCGTCCGGGATGGCGGCCAGCGATGCGGCAAGATCCTCCAGCGCCGCACGCTCGATGGCGTCGGGCTGCCGGTAGCGCTTTTCGGGGCGGACGAAGTCCCGGTAGTAGGCGATGGCGTGGTCGACCAGGCGGGCCAGCAGTGGCTGGGTTTCCGGCGTTGCGCCCGGCACGTATCGTCCGATAAATCCCCACAGCAACTCCGGCCGCTCGGCGTTCACCACGCTGGCGAGATTGAGCAGCATGGCGAAGGACACCGGGCTGCCGCCGTGGTCCGGCGGACTGGCCGCCATGGATGTGCCAGACGGGATTGGTCGGCTGCTCCTCCGGCGGACTGCGCCTGGATCTTGTCCAGATTGCCCAGATACTCATCGACCGCCCGCGGGATCACATCGAAATACAGCCGCTTGGCCCGCTGCGGCTGATTGTACATGAACTGCGACAGCGACTCGGGCGGCGCATAGGTCAGCCACTCCTCGACCGACAGGCCGTTGCCCCGGGACTTGCTGATCTTCTGGCCGTCCTGGTCGAGAAACAGCTCATAGGTCATGCCTTCCGGCGGCTGCGCGCCCAGGACGCGGCAGATGCGGCCCGACAGCTCGCACCGAATCGATCAGGTCCTTGCCGGACATCTCGTAGTCGACCGCCGAGTGCATACCAGCGCATCGCCCAGTCGGCTTTCCATTGCAGCTTGCAGTGTCCGCCCTTGACCGAGGTCTCGAACGTCTCGCCGCTCGCGGGATCTTTCCAGGTGACGGTAGCGGCCGCGGGTCGAATCGTTCCATCGGCACCTGCATGACAATGCCGGTATCGGGATGGATCGGCAGGATCGGCGAATAGGTCGCGCGCCGCTCCGGCCCGAGGGTCGGCAGTATCACCGCCATCACCGCGTCGTAGCATTCCAGGACGCGAACCAGCGCGGCGTCGAACCGGCCGGCCAGGTAATATTCGGTCGAGGACGCGAACTCATACGCGAAGCCGAACGAGTCCAGGAAGGCGCGCAGCCTGGCGTTGTTGTGCGCGCCGAAGCTGTCGTGGGTGCCGAACGGGTCGGGGATCTGCGTCAGCGGCTTGCCGAGGTGCTGCGTCAGCATGTCACGGTTCGGCACGTTGTCCGGCACCTTGCGCAGCCCGTCCATGTCGTCGCTGAACGCCAGCAGCCGCGATGGCACGCCGGTCAGCTCGGTGAAGGCGTGGCGGACCCAGGTGGTGCGCGCAACTTCGCCGAAAGTGCCGATATGAGGCAGGCCGGACGGGCCGTAACCGGTCTCGAACAACGCGTCCGGCTTGCCCGAGGCCGCCAGACGCCGCACCACCTTTTGCGCCTCCTCGAACGGCCATGCCTTGGGGACGGCAGCGTTCAGAAGACCTGGTCGGTTGTATCGGACTGTATCGGACATGGTCCGAAGCTATGGACGGGTCAGCCGCAGGTCAATCGGAAGCGTGATGCTAACGGCCGGCAACGCCGCAATGGACATAAATTCATTCGCACGGGATGCTGTCGGCAGGAACAATCGCCGGAGTAAGCGGCATGACCACCATTCCCTTGCCAGCGGCGCTGTCGATGCAGGGCAAGCGCGCGTTGGTCACCGGCGCCGCCAGTGGCATCGGCCGCGCCACCGCCGCTGGCGCTGCGCAATTGGGCGCCGGACTGCTGCTGACCGACCGCGCGCCGCTGGACGAGACGCGCGCCGACGTCGAGGCGGCGGGCGGCACTGCGAGGTCGTTCGAGGGCGATCTGACGGACGACGCCTTTATCGCGTCCCTGTTCGCCGGCAGCCGGTGTTCGCGCATGGCGCATTGTGCCGCGATCCTGAAGGCCGCGGCACTGGCGACGAGGATCCGGACTGGCACGAGCGCTTCCATCGGGTGATGGACATCAACGTTCGGGTGCCGCTGCAACTGACCGCCGCGCGCCATCGAGCACATGGCGGGGCATGGCGGCGGCCACATCGCGCTGGTCGGGTCGGTCGCGGGCAAGACCGGCGGCACCTCGCTGAGCACGCCACCGGATTACTCGGCGTCGAAGGGCGCGGTGCATGCGCTGGTGAAATGGCTGTCCCGAATGCCGTGGGGCGCGGCGTGCTGGTCAACGCGGTGGCACCCGGGCCGGTGGAGACGCCGATGACGCGCGGCTCCAATCTCGGGCCGAACCTGCCGATGGGGCGGATGGGCCGGGCCGGAGGAACTGGCGTGGCCGATCGCGTTCCTGTGCACGCCGGCGGCGAGTTACCTGTCGGGGGCGATCCTGGACGTGAACGGCGGCGCGTTCGTGGGGTGACCCGATGGGGCGGACAGCGGGCAGCTCCTGACGCGAGTTTGGGCGCGCCGCATGGCGGAAGTTCCGCGGATCGGAAGGCCACCAATACGAGCGCTAGCGTCGCAGCAACGACCTGACCCAGGCGCAGGCCTCGTCGACGGCGGCACTGGCCTTGTCCACGACGCCCGGCAAGGCGAAGAAGCCATGGTTCATCCCGTCCCACCGCTTCATCTGCGTTGACACGCCCGCCTGCCGCAGCCGGTCGGCATAATACTCGCCCTCGTCGCGTAGCGGATCGTATTCGGCCGTCACCACCAGGGCCGGCGGCAAACCGCTCAGATCGCCGGCCCGCAGCGGGCTGGCGTACGGATCGCCGGCGTCCGAGGCATCCGCCAGATAGTGTCCCCAGAACCAGGCCATACCGTCACGCGTAAGACCATAGCCCTCGGCATTCTCCGCCATCGAGGGGGTTCCGGGCTGGTAATAGTCGGTGACCGGATAGATCAGCAGCTGGCCGAGCAGCGCAGGGCCGCCCTGGTCGCGGATACGCAAGGCGGTGACGGCGGCCAGGTTGCCGCCCGCGCTGTCGCCGGCCACGAAAACGCGCCCCGGATCGGCCCCCAATCCGCGGCGTTCGCCACCGCCCAGCGAGTCGCCGCCAGGCAGTCATCGGCTCCGGCAGGGAATTTGTGCTCCGGCGCCAGGCGGTAATCCACCGAGACCACCACGCAGCCGGTGCCGGCGCACAGGTTTCGGCACATGCCGTCGTGAGTGTCCAGGCTGCACACCACGAAGCCGCTGCCATGGAAGAAGACCATCAGCGGATGCCCGCCCACGATTGGTCGCCGCGGCCGAGCGGCGTGTAGATACGCAGCGCCAGCGAGCCGCCGGGACCCTGCATGTCGCGGTTTGTCACGTGAGCGACCTCGGGAATGCGCAGGCCGGGAATTGCTCGGGCGGCGAACTGCTCGCGCGCCTGCGGCACGGTCAACGTGTGGAAGGGTGGCAGCGCCGCGCGCAGGTTCAGCAGCATCTGGATCTGTGGGTCGACCGGCATGTCAGGCTGCCTCGAGTGGATGGGTAGGGTGCATCGGAGTATCGCCTTGAATTGTCGCGGCGATGTTGGCGCGATACCGCCTGAAGGTCCAGGCGGCGTGATGGTCCGAGGCGGTCCAGGCGGGAGATATATTGCGGAACCGCAGGAGCATCGTTAGGTTCCGCCGCCAATCAGGAGTCTCGCCTGCATGATCACGACGCTGTTCTGGCTCGTCGGAGAGTTGCTGTCGCTGTATACCTGGGTGGTCATCCTGGCCGCCATTTTCAGCATGCTGGCGTCCTTTGGGGTGCTGGACACCCGCAACCGCATCGTGTGGTCCATCGGCGATTTCCTTTACCGCATAACCGAGCCTGCCCTGCGGCCGATCCGCAACTTCCTGCCGAGTTTCGGCACCATCGACATCAGCCCGATCATTCTGATTCTGCTGCTGCAGGCGGCGCTTTATCTGCTGGGCCGGATTCAGCTCGCGATCGTCACCGGCGCGATGCAGACCTTCCTCTGACACTGTTCTGGCGCCCACTTCCCGACGGGGTCAGCGTGACAGTGAAGGTGCAGCCGAAATCGCGCCGGCCCGGGATCCAGGGCCATTCGGTGTCGGCGCATGGGCCTTGCCTGCGCATCGGCGTGAGTGACGCGGCGGAGGACGGACGCGCCAACCGGGCCGCCTGTGCTGCATTGGCGCGGGCGCTCGACCTGCCGGCCTCGGCGGTGGTGGTGATGCTGGGCCAGACGAGCCGGGACAAGACGCTGCGGGTCGCCGGCGATCTCGCCGTCCTGGCCGCAAGACTGGAGAGGCTGTGACCGCCCGACTGATCGACGGCAGGTCCATCGCCGCCACCTTGCGAGCCGCCGTCGCGCAGTCGCGTCGCATCTGCAGGTTTCAGTCCCGGGCTGGCCGTCGTGCTGGTCGGCGACGATCCCGCCAGTGCCGTCTACGTTCGTACCAAGGACCGCGCTGCACGAGAGGCCGCGATCGAGGCCAGCACCGTCCGTCTTCCCGGCGACACGACGCAGTGCACGTTGCTCAAGACGATTGACCGCCTCAATGCCGATCCGGCGATCGATGGCATCCTGGTGCAACTTCCGCTCCCGCGCGGGATCGACCAGCAGGCAGTGATCGAGGCAATCGACCCGGCCAAGGACGTCGACGGGTTCCACCCGATCAATGTGGGTCATCTGGCGGACGGCCGGCCGACCCTGGCGCCGTGCACACCGCTCGGCGTCATGAAGCTGCTCTGTGCGGCCGGGGTGGCGGTCGCCGGCGCCCGCGCGGTCGTGCTGGGTCGGTCGGCGGTCGTCGGCCGCCCGATGGCTTCGCTGCTGCTCACCGCCGATGCCACCGTGACGATCACGCACTCCCGCACCCGCGACCTCGCCTGGCGAGTGCCGGCGAGCGGACATCCTGATCGCCGCCATCGGCAGGCCGGAGGTGGTTCAGGCCGAGTGGCTACGGCCGGGCGCGACGGTCATTGACGTCGGCATCAACCGGCTGCCGGACGGGCGCTGGTCGGCGACGTCGCGTTTGAACAGTGCCGATGCGGTGGCGGGGGCCATCACCCCGGTTCCGGGTGGCGTGGGTCCGATGACCGTGGCATGCCTGTTGGAAAATACCCTGGACGCCGCACTCCGCCGTCGCTTCGGTGCCCGGTGAGGGTGCCGGGCAAGGGCTGAAGGGGTCTGCATCCGCGACGTCGGCCGCATGGTTCGACGGTGGTCGGGGATGACACATGGAAGGTGATGGCCGAGGATAGCTTCCGGTTCCACGAATTGGCTCCAAGCCTCGAAGGACAGCCGCAATGAACGCACCGGTAAGTATCCCGCTCGCCACCGAAAACATGATGGCCGAGATCGATGGCCCGATCGGCTGGATGACCTTCAACAAGCCGGCCCGTCGCAATGCCGTTTCGCTGGACATGTGGGAGGCCATCCCGGCCATCCTCGATCGCTTCGAAACCGATCCGACGGTGCGGGTGGTCGTGCTCAAGGGCGCCGGCGATCAGGCGTTCGTTTCTGGAGCGGATATCTCCCAGTTCGAGCAGGCTCGCTCCAGTCGCGAGGGCAACGCGCAGTACGAGAAAACCCTCGGCGCGGCGAGTGAACGCCTGAGCGCATGTGCCAAGCCAACGATTGCGATGATCCGCGGCTGGTGCATCGGTGGCGGGGTTGCCATCGCGGTCTGCTGCGACCTTCGCATCGCCGCCGAGGATGCCAGGTTCGGCATTCCGGCCGCCCGGCTCGGACTGGGGTATGGCGCAGCGGGCGTCAAGAAATTGGCTGACCTCGTCGGGCCGTCCTTCACCAAGGAGATCTTCTTCACCGCCAGGCATTTCTCGGCAGCCGAGGCGCGCGACATGGGGCTGGTCAACCGGGTTGTCGCCGGCTCCACGCTGGAAGACTACACTAGGCAATACTGTGCGACGATCGCCGACAATGCGCCGATGACGCTGCACGCTCGAAGCGGACCGTGGGTGAGTTGCTGCGTGGTGACAAGGCGGATTGGGCGGCCAGCGAACGCCTGGTGAACGCCTGTTTCGACAGCCAGGACTTTATCGAGGGCCGCACCGCCTTCATGGAGAAGCGACGCCCGGTTTTCCGCGGCGTCTAGCGCCGGATGAGAAGGCAGCACGTCGCTGGGCTGATAGGCGCGACAGGCTCGGCGAACTGGCCAGCGAGGTGCCTACACAATGACCGGCTGAAGGCGCGCAACGCTTCGAGGTGTTTAGGCGGCCATCGGCGGCCGCGTTGGATGCCTCGATCCCGTCCGACCTTCCGGTTCCGGTGGTTATTGCTATCCAAGGTTGTGTCGTAACTCGTTATTAAAATCCGTAGACATTTGCCTCGTATGCCATTTCGTTACGGGCCGGGCAGGTCAGAGATTTCGAAAATCTACGATGCTAACAGGGGTTGAACGTTGGTTGGCCCGGCGCCGAGAGCGCCAGTCTAAGCCAGTTTTTGCTTGCCAAGCGCGGAACGTCGTATATGATCCACGGGTGAATGGCGGCGCTTATTCATTTTATGGTTGTAGATATTGGTCGGATACCATCGGCAAATCTGCAAATGAACGAGGCCACTAGTCGGACTGTTACCAGGGTCTTGACCGACCATTTTGGACGGAGAACACGATGGCCGTAGTGACTGTCCCCGGCGGTGCTGATGGCCTAGGTCAAGCTGTAACGGTGTCAGGGACCTCCACCGACGTCCTGAATCTGGCGGCACAGATCGGGAATCTCCTCGCCAACACGCCGAATCTGGCGGTGCAGACGGTCTCTGGCGCCGGTCCCCTACCGGATCCACCGACGACTCCCCGGGCAGACCAATGAGTTGATCTTCAACCCTGGCGGCGCCGGTGACGTTACCATCCCCGGCGGTTGGAATGTCGTGGTGGACAGCAGTCCGGGCTTATTGCCCTCGACGCTCACGGGCACCGACGTGGCGATCATCGGTGGAACCCTTGGCGGAGTCTACAACGTTTCCGGTAACAGCACGGTAGCAGGCCAAGGTGGTGACAACACTGTCTCGGCGAGCGGCGCATACGTGCTGTCCTTTGCGCCCGGGGACAATCTGATCAGCACCAACGGCAGCGGCACGATCGCCACCGACTCCGGCCTTTCCACCGTAAATAGTGCCGGCACCGACCTGATCGTGCTCGGCGGTAGCGACCTCGTTTCATTAGGTGGCTCCGCGGAGACCGTCGTCGGCGGGACGGGCAGTTCAACCGTCTCGGGTGGCGGCGCCAACGATCTGATCTTCGGCGACTTCACGACAATGGGCGGTAGCCTGACCCTGTCCCTCTCCGGAGCGCAGGCGACCGTGTCGACCGGCGACAGCAGCGCGAGCGTAACCGCGTCGGGTGGCAACGCGCTGGTGTTCGGGGGCACCACATCGACGCCCGGCATGCTGAACGTTGTCGATAGCGGCGCCAACGACACCATCGTCGGGATTAACAGCCCGATGACCGTCACCGCCAGCACCGGAAGCAGCGGACTCCTGGTCTTCGGCGGCACTGGCGGCCTGGACTTCATCGGCGGCGACAACTCGGCAACGGTATTTAGCGAGTCCGGTTCGAATACCGTGGCCGGCGGCACCGGTGGACTGCTGTTCAGCGCCGGCGGCAACGACGCCGTCTCGGGCGCTGCGCCCGGTGGGGCGACATTATTCGGCACGTCCGACAGCAACGTGACCTATAGTGGTGCGGGTAACCTGCTTTACGCCGCCGGGGCGGGCAACGAGACACTGACTGCCGCCGGCGCCACCGGAGCCAATTATTTCGTTGCCAGCTCGATCGCGGGAACCAACAATTCGATCGTTGGCGGCAGCGGCGCCGACACCATGATCGCAGGCGCCGGCTCGGATACGTTCAGCGGCGGTCCTGGTGCCGATACCTTTGCCTTCTTCTCACAGTTCACCGCCGGTTCACATGATTTCATCACCGACCTGACGCCGGACGACAACGTGGCCCTTGGCGGCTATGGGCCGAATCCGACGTCCACCTCAACCAGCGACGGCAGCACGACCATAACGCTGCGCGACAATACGCAGATCACCTTCGTGAACGTCATCAACCCAGCCAATGTTCATTTCGGCTGATTGAACCGCTGTTCACGCCTTGCCTCGTTTCGCGGCCCAAACTTTGGCTGCTCAACCAGCCGACTTGAATTCCGGCCGACCTCCCGGCGCCGCCGAAAGCCGGGCGTCGCTGCGTTGGCTCGCCGCCTGATCCAGGCCGCGCACGGAAGTGCCCGCCGACACTGGGGCAGCACCTTTGACGTCTCGGGGAAATTTGCGCTAGCCTAGAGAGGCGAGATAGAGCCACTCGGCGCCGCGCGAATCGGGTTGCATGCAACCCGACGCAGGGTCAGCCGTTCCACGCTGATCCCGCTGACGACTTCGGTTAGCCGAGCCTCTTTGCACCGTCGTGCGTGGAAACGGGACGGAGCGACGCGAACAAAATGGGCGCCAGACGCTTCGTTACGTTGACCGGCATGCGGGGCGCCGCGGCTCTTTGGGTCGTAACATTTCATGCGTATCCCTTCGTTGCATCGCTGTTTGACTGGCCGGAGCGCGCACGGATCCCGGTGATCCGTGACGGCTTCCTCGCTGTCGATCTGTTCTTTATCCTGTCAGGCTTTGTACTGAGCTACGGCCACGCCGACCGCGTTCAGACGGGTGGAGGCGGCGCCTATATGGCGTTCCTCGCCGGCAGGGTCCGTCGGATTTTCCCGCTCCACTGGGTGTGTCTTCGAAATCGTTGTGATCCTGGTCAAAAGTGCCCCTGGCCACTGGTGGGGTCCGGGCCCTTTCTCCTCGCGGTCCTTGGTCAACTCCGCGCTGCTCATTCAGACCTGGATGCCGTCCACTGCACGAGCCTGGAACCATCCCGCCTGGTCGCTCAGCGCGGAGTGGTTGGCCTACCTCGTTTTTCCGTTGGTCGCTGCCGCCCTGGGATTCCTCCGCAACCGTAGGCTCGCTTTCGTCGGTGCGGTTCTGGCCCTACTCTCGCTGGAGGTATTCCTGCTCGGCATCCACTCGGCCAGCCTCGATCACGTCGGCGCCGGCGGGATCGTCCGCTGCCTGTCCGAATTCGTGGCTGGCGCTCTGATCTGGAAGACATTGCAGGCCGACGATGGCGACGTCTTGGCCAACGGCGATGCGTGGATCACGTCAGGCGCGGTCATTCTCGCCGTGGCGGTGTTGCTCCCGGCAGCGCAAATCATCGCGCCGTTTGGCTTCGCCGCGCTCATCATCGGCTGCGTACTCCGTCGCGGGGCGCAGGATGGGTGTTTGGCAATCAGGTGCTGATCGGCCTCGGCGAAATATCCTTCTCCGCATACCTGATCCATGCTCCGATCCTGGCTACGCTGGCGCTGGTCGCGAAGAAGCTTCGCCTCGGTGAGGCGGGACTGCTGCCCCGGCTCACGCTGGTCGCTTCAATCCCTGGCCTGGTGCTCGGGGCGGCGGTCCTGCTGTGGCGCCTGGTCGAGGTTCCGAGCGGCCGGTTTCTCCAGCCCTCCTCAGGGGCCGAGGCGCCAAGGTCGAGAACGGAACCGGGAGCTTCCAGCAAGCTGGTGTTCTGGCTTGCCATGGTCGTTGCGATGACCTTCACCGAGACCGCGGCGGATTTTCTGTCGGGCACCGTGGCACTCGGATACGGCCTCAGCTGCGCTCTGCTTGTCACTGCCGGCATCTCCGTGCTGGTCGCCCGCATCGAGGTACCCCGCTTCGGTCATCTGGCCGGATGGGGACTGATCTTATGCATCGGCATGGCCGGGACGTCGCTCTCGGACTTCCTGGATACGTCCGTAGGCCTGGGCGACGTCAACGCGTTTATCGCCCTGGCCCTGACGCTGCTGGTGGTGAGACCGGCGTCGCGGTTGATTCCAACCGCCGGCCTGGCCCGGAAGGCCGGACCGCTGATCAACTTGCTGACCCTGCTGCTGGTGGGGGCGTTGTGCACCGCACTAGCCGATATTCTGTCGGAAACCCTTGGGCTCCAGAATTCCGCTGGGTTCCTGCCACTTCTGGCCGGGGTGACTTGCGTCGCCGCCGCCGGGGTCTGGACCCGCCTGCCCACCAGGCTGTTGTTCTGGGCGGCGTTCGTGCTGCTCCGGCCACTCGGCGCGACCTTCGGCGAGGCGCTGATGAGGTCGCATGCGGAAGGTGGATTTCAATTCGGCGCGGGCCCTGCCTCACTAATGCTGATGTCAGCGATGATCGTTTTGATCCCGATTGCAGGCCAACATTTCTTTGACCCTCTGCGTTCGTCTGAACGCGAAGCACCCGGGCAGGCTTCGGCTTGATCAGGCCGCCTTTGACAGGAAAGGTTGAAGGCCAGGCCGAGCCCGACTTGTCACGCGGGTAAAGCGGGTTGGCGACCCGTGAGGATCCAGGTTGTTTCCCGGTTCGCGCCTCATCCTGACACGCAGATGTATGCGGCATACGGCGTCGACCTTCATTGCGTCACCAAAGACGGCAAGCGGCCCAACCGGGGCAATCTGACCATCCGCACCGGTCGGCGCGCTCCGGTTCTACAGGCGGGTTGACGCCGGTGCGGCGCGTCCGGTCTGATCAGGACCGCGGACCGATGGTGAGCGAATGAGACTTGTGACAAAGGTTGCAGCGTTCCTGGCCGCGGGCTCGATCGCTGCGGCCGTGACGACGGGTGCCGCTGCGGAAGGCCAGCACGACGCCCTGACCATCGGCATCGCGCAGTTTCCCTCCAACCTGCACCCGGACATCGATCCGGAAGTCGTGCGCGCCTATGCGATGGGTTTCGTGATCCGACCGATTACCGCATTCGACGCCACCTGGAAGAACACCTGCCTGCTCTGCACCGACCTGCCAACGCTGGAGAACGGGCTGGCTCGGCGGGAGGACCGGACGGACGGCAAAACTGGCCTCGCGGTCACCATCAGGCTCAAGCCAGGCCTGCCATGGGGCGACGGTCAGCAGGTCACCGCCCGCGACATCGCCTTCACCTGGAAGCTGGCGAGCGACCCCGCCAGCGGCTTCTCCAACCCGAACCCTTGGAGCCGCGCCACCAGCGTGGACGTGGTGGACGAGCAGACCGCGGTGCTGCATCTCGACCATGTTCGGGCTGATTTCAATCAGTGGGACCAGATCCTGCCGGAGCACATCGAAGGAGCCGTCGCCGCCAAGGCGAGCGGACCCGGCGAGTACATCCAGGCCACGACCTATAACCGTGCGCCGCTCAATCCCGGTCTATACGACGGCCCCTACATTATGACAGGTTATGAGAGCGGCTCGCGGATCGTGCTCGAACCGAACCCCAACTGGGCCGGCGCCAAGCCTGGCTTTCGGCGCATCGTGCTACGGCACCTCGAGAACACCGCCGCGCTGCAGGCAAACCTGTTGAGCGGTGATGTCGACATGGTGGCCGGCGAAGGCATCGGCCTGACCATTGATCAGGTGCTCGCCTTGCAGAAACAGCACCCAGATTCGTTCCACTATGAATTCAAACCCAGCCTGACCTACGAACATATCGATCTGAAACGGGAAAACGGGCTGCTGGCGGATGTGCGGGTACGCCGAGCGCTGCTGATGGCGATGGACAGGCAGACGATGGTGGATCGGCTGTTTCATGGCACGCAGCCGGTCGCCGCAACCTGGGTCAATCCGCTCAGTCCGAACTACGACGAAGCGATCCGGGTGGTGAAATTCGACCTCGCGGGCGCGCGGGCGCTGCTGCGGGAGGCGGGGTGGACGCCAGGCCCTGACGGCATTTGCCGAAACGCCGCCGGTCAGCGGCTTAGCCTCGAGTTCAGCACCACCGCCGGAAATCGTCTGCGCGAGTTGCAGCAGCAGGTGATACAGAGCAACCTGAAGAATGCCTGCGTCGACGTGACGATCAGAAACGAGCCCGCCCGGACGCTGTTTGGCGAGACGCTGAAGCGGCGCGTCTATACAGGGATGGTGATGTACGCCTGGAGCAGCAATGTGACCGAGACGCCGCTGCGCACGTTGGACAGCAACCAGATACCGACCGCCGCAAACAATTGGGGCGGCTCGAACTATCCGGGGTTCAGCGATGCGGAAATGGATGCCGACATCAGGGCCGCGGAGCGCGAACTGGACCCGGCGAAGCAACGAGTGATCTGGGCCGACATGCAGCGTATCTACGCCGATCGGTTACCGGTGCTGCCGCTGTTCTTTCGCTCCGAGGCACATGTGACTCCGATCTGGCTGCGCGGCTATGCGCCGACCGGACAGGCTGACCCTAGCAGTGATTGGGCGGAAAACTGGCACCCGGGTTGATCCGCTCCGCGGCCTTATACGCCGGATTGCTGCTGATGCTGGCCAGCAGCGGCGGCCACCCCGCATCCCGATCTGACCATCGGCGTCTCGTCATTCCCCTCGACGTTGCACCCGGCGATCGATCCGGACCTGATCAAGTTCTACATGCTCGCGTTCGCGGCGCGTCCCGTCACCGCGTTCGACCCAGCCGGTCATCTGGTTTGCATGCTCTGCACCGAACTGCCTTCGATCGCGAACGGCGGCGCCAGGCTGGAGGATCTGCCCGGGGGCGGGCAGGGCATGGCGGTGACGTTCCACTTCCAGCCCGGCTTGCAATGGGGCGACGGCGTGCCCCTGGGTGCGGCGGACCTTGAATTCACCGCGCGCGTCGGTCGTGACCCGAAAAGCGGTTTCAGCAACACCCACACCTGGTCGATCGTCAGCCGTGTAGACGTGGTCGACCCGCAGACCGCCGTGATACATTTCACCGAGCTCAACTACCAGTTCGCTCAGCTCGGCGGACTGCTGCCGGCGCATCTCGAGGCACCCGTGTTCGACCGTGCCGCGAGCCCGGGCGACTACATGCAGCAGAGCCGATACAACCGGACGCCGACCGATCCCGGGCTGTTCAACGGGCCATACCTGATTGCCGGCTATGATGTGGGTAGTCGGGTGGTGCTGCAACGCAATCCTTACTGGCACGGCACGAGGCCCTCGTTCGATCGCGTCGTCATCAAGACGATCGGCAATACCGCCGCGTTGCAGACCAACCTGCTCAGCGGCGACGTGGATATGGTGCCGGGCGAGGGCGTGGGCCTGACGCTCGACCAGGTGCTCGCGCTGCAGAAACAGTATCCCGAGCGGTTCACCTACGCTTACAAGCCGAACCTCAGCTACACCCATATCGACCTGCAGCTCGACAACCCCATCCTCGCCGACATCCGGGTGCGGCGCGCCCTGCTGCTGGGGATCGATCGTCAGAGTATGGTGGACAAGCTGATGGGCGGCAGGGTTCCGGTCGCGAACAGTTTCGTCAACCCGTCTGAGGAGATCTACAACCCCGATGTGCCTGTCTACCCCTATGATCCGGGCCGTTCCCGCGCGTTGCTGGCCGAGGCTGGCTGGGCCCCGGGCGAGGACGGCATCTGCCGCAACGCCGCCGGCCAACGCCTGACGCTGGAATTCAGTACCAGTACCGGCGTGCGGTCGCGCGAACTGCTGCAACAGGTGATGCAGAGCGAATGGCGCGGTATCGGCGTCGAAACGGTGATCAGGAACGAACCGCCGCGCACGCTGTTCGGCGAGACGTTGAAGCACCGAACCTTCAAGGGGCTGGCGATGTTCGCCTGGAGCAGCAGCATCGAGAGTTCGCCGCGGCAGGTGCTCAGCAGCGGCCAGATTCCGACCGCCGCGAACAACTGGGGTGGCGGCGACTACACCAATTTCCGCAATGCCACCATGGACGCCGACATCGACGCGATGGAGAAGGAACTCGACCCCGCGAAACGACGTCCGCTCTGGGCCGAGATGCAGCGCATCTACGCCGATCAGTTGCCGGTGTTGCCGCTGTTTTTTGGCTCGGAGGCGCATGTCTGGCCGCTGTGGCTGAAGGGCGTCGTGCCGACCGGCCACAACCAGGTCAGCAGCCTGTGGGCCGAGACCTGGCATTCCGAATGACCCGGGTAGATCAGTGACCCAAGTACTGGCCGTACGCGGATTGACGGTGGACTTCCCGGCGCCGGCGGGTCCGCGTCAGGTGGTCGCGGGCATCGACCTCGATCTTCATGCCGGGCGCACACTTGGGGTGGTCGGCGAAAGCGGTTGCGGCAAGACCTTGTCGGCGCTGGCTGTCATGGGCCTGGTGCCCGGACCGGGTCGCGTCGGCGGCTCCGTCTTGCTGGAGGGGCGGGAGATGCTGGGGCAGCCGCAATCGGTTTGGCGCAGCGTGCGGGGTGCCCGAATGGCCATGGTGTTCCAGGAGCCGATGACGGCGCTGAACCCTGTGATGCCAGTGGGCCGGCAGATCGCCGAAGTCATGGTGCTGCACCAGGATCTGTCGTGGCGCGACGCAGGCGCCCGCGCGATTGACGCCCTGGCCGCGGTCGGTATCGCTTCACCCGGGCAGCGGGCAACGGCGTATCCGCACCAGCTTTCCGGAGGGATGCGGCAGCGGGTGATGATCGCGATGGCGCTCGCCTGCCGCCCGGCACTGCTGATCGCCGACGAGCCTACCACGGCGCTGGATGTGACGATCCAGGCGCAGATCATCGATCTGATGCAGTCGTTGCAGGACGAGATCGGCATGGCGATGCAGTTCATCAGCCACAACCTCGCTGTGATCAGCGAGATCGCGCACGAGATCGTTGTGATGTACGCGGGAAGGGTGGTCGAACGCGCGGCGGCGGATGCATTGTTCGGCACTCCGCTGCACCCCTATACACTTGGGCTGATTGCGACACTGCCGGATCCTTCACGGCGGAGCGTGGTCCTGCCGGTCATTCCGGGCACCGTCGCCGAAATGAACGGCCTGTCAGGTTGTCGCTTCGCTGATCGCTGCGAGCGGGCAGATGCCGGCTGCCGTCGGACGGAGCCACTGCTGGACGAGGTTCTGCCCGGCCATTGGGTTGCTTGTTTCAAGGTGCGCTCGTGACGACAGGGGAGCATCTGGTCGCGCTCGACCATATCGGCGTGCAATTTCCGGCCGGCCGCCGGACTCTCACCGCCGTCGAGGACGTGAGCCTGCACGTTGCGCCTGGCGAAACCCTTGCGCTGGTCGGTGAGAGCGGCAGCGGCAAGAGCACACTCGGCAATGTGGTCGCGGGCTTGCGGCGTCCGACCACCGGCGAGATGCGGTTTCGCGGGCAACGACTTGATAAGTCCACGCGGCAATCGGCGCAGCGAGCCATCCAGATCATCTTCCAGGATCCGTTCGGAGCACTGGACCCGCGCATGCCGGTGTCCGCGATCGTCGCCGAACCATTACTGATCCAACGCATCGGCAGCCGCCGCGATCGCGTTGCCCGCGCGGCCGACCTGGTCGAGCAGGTCGGGCTGCCGCGCGACGCATTGAACCGCTACCCGCACGAATTCTCCGGCGGCCAGCGCCAGCGTATCGCGATCGCCCGCGCACTTGCTCCGGACCCGGCGCTTATCGTTGCAGACGAGCCATTGTCGGCACTGGATGTCTCGATCCAGAGCCAGATCCTGAACCTGCTGGGGAACCTGCAGCGCGAGCACGGGCTGGCTTATCTGTTCATCAGCCACGACCTTGCGGTGGTCAATCATCTCGCCGACCGGGTCGCGGTGCTTTATCTGGGTCGCGTGGTGGAACTGGCGCCGCGACCGGAGTTGTTCGCGACACCCTCCCACCCGTACACGACCGCACTGCTAGAAGCGATGCCGCGCATCGGCCGCCGCCACCGGCGAGCCGTTGCGATTCACGGTGAAATGCCGAGCCCCCTCGACCCGCCGTTGGGCTGTGTTTTTCACCCGCGTTGCCCTAAAGCGAAGGATGTCTGTGGTGTCGAAGTGCCCCGACTGGAACCCGCCCCGGGCAGGCCGGCACAGCTCGCCGCGTGCCACTTCAAGGCATGAGCCGTTTCATCCTTGCCCGCTGCGGCCAGGCGGTGATTGTGCTGCTTGTGATGAGCTTCGTGATCTACAGTCTGATCGGTCTGATGCCGGGCGATCCGATCGACGTCATGATCGCATCGAACCCGGGTGCGACGCCTGAGGTCGTTGCTCATCTGCGCGCGATCTACGGCCTGGATCAACCGATCCTGCTGCGCTACGGGCACTGGCTGGCCGCCGCCCTGCAGGGGGATTTTGGTTTCTCCCGTACCCATTCACAGCCGGTGATGGCGGTGCTGCTGCCAGCGCTGATGCAAACCTGCAAGCTCATGCTCAGCAGTTTCGTCATCAGCATCTGTCTCGCCTTCGCCCTGGGCGTCTGCGCGTCGCTGAAGCCCGGCGGCATTGCCGATGGCATCATCAGCCTGTTTGCCTTCGCCGGAATTTCGGTGCCGGTGTTCTGGCTGGCGCTGGTGCTCATTCTCGTGGTCGCGGTGAACTGGCACGCGTTGCCCGCCAGCGGAATCAGCACCGTTGGCGATGGCGGACTGGCGGACCAGATCCGTCACCTGATCCTGCCCGTGACGACGCTGGCGCTCGCCAGCACGGGACAGTTCACACGTTTCGTTCGGGCCGCGATGATCGAGACGCTGCGGATGGATCACGTCCGGACGGCGCGTGCCAAGGGCGCCGGGGAAGGGAGGGTCGTTCTGATTCACGCCTTGCGCAACGCGATGATTCCGGTGGTCACGGTCATCGCGCTGAGCTTTGGCGGTCTTTTCAGTGGCGCGCTGATTACCGAGACGATGTTCGCGCAACCCGGCATGGGCAAGATGATATACGATGCCATTCTGGGCAATGATTTCAATCTGGCGCTCACCGGCCTGCTGTTCGCGACCCTGGTCACGCTGCTCAGCAATCTGCTCGCCGATCTGGCCTATGGCTGGCTCGATCCGCGGATATCGTTATGAGTATTGCGTCGACGGACCATGGCGAGCCGCGTGCGATCTCCCCGTGGCGGCTGCGCTGGAGACGCTTCCTGCAGCACAGAGCTGGTATGAGCAGCCTTGTTGTTCTGGTCCTGCTGCTGGTATTCGTTGCCGCGGCGAACCCCGTGGCACGGCTCCTCGGTGTCGATCCATACGAAACGGATCTGCTGTCGCAATACTCTGCGCCCTCGCCGGCGCATCCGCTGGGAACAGACGATGCGGGACGGGACGAACTGGTCCGGCTGATGCTCGGCGGCCAAATCTCCCTGCTGGTCGCCGTTCTGGCCACCCTGGTCGGCAGTGTCATTGGGCTCACACTCGGGGTCGTCTCAGGTTATTTCGGCAAGCGCGTTGATGCGGTGCTGATGCGCTTTACCGACGGTGTCATCGCCCTGCCCCTGTTGCCGCTGCTGATTGTGCTGGGCGCGCTGGATCTGACCAAGCTGGGGTTCTCGGCGGAGTTCGCCCATTCCGGCGCGGCGGGCTTCTGGCGGGTCGTGGTGATCGTGGCGCTGGTCGATTGGACCGGGATCGCCCGCCTGACCCGAGCCGCGACGCTCGCGCTGAAGGAGCGTGACTATGTGCGTGCGGCACGCGCAAGCGGTGGCCGAGCGGGCTACATCATGACCGCTCATGTCCTGCCGAACGTCGCGACGCCCTTGATCGTCGCCGTCACGCTAACGATCGGGCGAGTGATCCTGTTCGAGTCGGTGCTGAGTTTCCTGGGCTTCGGAATCGTTGCGCCAACGCCGAGTTGGGGCAACATGCTGAACAATGCTCAGGAACTGGTCACGACGGCGCCGGCCCTGGCGATCTATCCGGGATTGCTTATCTTCATCACCGTAATCGCCGTCAACTTCCTGGGCGACGGCTTGCAGCATGCGTTCGATCCGCGCAGCGAACGCTGACCGCGGAACGGCCGGGGCGATCATTCGATGTGCATCCCGTAATGAAACAAGGGCCAGCCGGTGATTGAGAGCATTAGTGCCATTACCCTGGCTACCCACCACATGACCCGGGCCGTAGCCTTCTATTCGATGCTGGGATTTGACCTCATCCATGGCGGCGCGGATGCAGGCTTCACAAGCTTTCGCGCTGGAGCCAGCTACCTCAATCTGATCGCGCAACCGTCGCAGCGGCGATGGGCTTGGTGGGGCCGCGCCATCTTCTACGTTTCCGACGTGGATGCCCTCCACGCCCATGTCGTTGCGAGCGGGTACCAACCGGGAACCGCGCCGCGTGATGCTGCGTGGGGCGAACGATTCTTCCATCTTACCGACCCAGACGGCCACGAACTCAGTTTCGCCCGACCGCTGCGATAGTCGCGCGAGGCGGACGGTGGCCGCGGAGAAATGCTTGGCCTAGGTCGTCTTGCTGGGTTTCCAGATCGCCGACGCGTAGGCGTCATCAGGGAAATCCGCCGCAATCATCCCGGTCATGCGCTTTTCGTGGCTGGGGAGGTCGGCCATGAACAGATCCCGGCTGATTCGTGCGGTCACCAGCGGGATATCGCGGCGCATGCTGGGAACATCGCCGATCGGCAGACCGAAGCTGACGAAACCGGCCGGATTGTGCACGTGGATATCGCGCAGATAAGGGGCCTCGCCAGAGATTTTCTCCAGGTATTCATGGCCCTCCCCAAGGTATGGGTGACTGCCGAGAAACGGGTCCTCTTCGTCCGCTGCCGGAACGTATTTGTCGCGCCAGAGCAGGATGTGGTCGGCAAAACCAGCGATTTCAGGCCGGGCGCCTGGATCGACAAAGTAGCCGGTGCCGGCAATGACGAAATCACAAACGAACGTTCCGTCGGCTGCATGGGCAACGACTTTGCCATCTTCGACGTGGGCATCGTGCCACGGGGCTGCGAGGTGCAGGTGGAAGTGAGGGAAGGCGACGGTGCGTTCGATTGCATCGGTGGTTGGGGTCGATCCGAAGCGGCGGAACCGTATTGCCTGGTGCCAGCGAATCGCGTCGGGCAATTGCCGGTAGTGATCGTAGGCGCCCGGATAGCCGCGCACTCGGGTGATCGGCACTGACGCGATTTCGGGCCGGCGGGCAAACAGGTGAACCGTGGCCGCGCCATTCTCCAAAGCCACTCCGGCGGCGTCGAAGGCCGATGCCGCCGCGCCGACCACCGCAACGGTCTTGCCGCGCAGGGCAGCAAAGTCGATTTCGTCCTGCGTGTGTGCGACGACGTTCGGCGGCAATGCGGCCAGCGCGGGCGGCATGTAGGGACCGCCGTTGCCTATGAAACCAGTGGCGAGCACGACCTTTCGGGTGGTTTCGACCACCGGCCGCCCCTCGATGTCCAAATGCAGCCGGAACATGTCTTTCGCCGGTTCGATCCGCAGCAGGCGGGTGCGGTAACGGATGGGAATCTGCAAAAATCGCCGAAACCAACTGAGGTATTCAGCCCATTGCAGCCGAGGGATACGATCGATGGCGGCGTAGGATGCCTCGCCGTGCCGTGCTTCGTGCCACGCCTGAAAGCTGAACTCGGGAATGCCGAGTTCCGGGCCGGGCAGGCTCTTTGGCGTGCGCAGCAGGTTCATTCGGGCCGCGTTGAGCCAGACGCCGGCGCGTGCCTCGTCCTCGGCTGCGTCGATCACCGAAACCTTGCCGACACCGGCGCGGCGCAGAGCGAATGCAAGGCCGGAGCCGGTCTGTCCACCGCCGACAAGAACGACGTTGTGGTCGATGCCTTGTCGTTCGGGAACCCAGTCCGGCGGGTTCGGGCCCATCAGGCGTAGCGCAGTGGCGGCGGCGCGGTCATGATCGTCAGCCTGGGTCATACGGTGCACCTATACAATTCCAAGTGGTGCCCCGGACGGCAAAGACGCGAGGGGAACCGCTTTTCCAAAACGCCAAAATTTCGCCTTGTCAGCCTGCGGGACCATTGCGCCGGACGCAAGGTGCAACCGACGATCAGGGGTTGGTCGTCAACTACCAGGCTGATTCTCGCTTGGAGAGGTTGGACCAGGTCCATTTGCCGGTGCCTGTCACTGTCTCTCTAACGCGCAAAGTGCGTATATCAGACTTGACTCACGATTGACCCGCGCCAAATACTCGAGTGAGTTCTAAGCGGGCAGTGCGAACTCGCTCGCGGCAGGCAACGACACGACGCGTGACGTATGACAGGAGAAAATCATGAGTGCGACGATCGAGCCGACCACGGCGGTTTTGGCCGAGCTGAATTATTTGACGCCGACCGCGGGGCGTCCGCGCACGTTCACCTACGAGCCGACAGACGGATCACCGCGCAGCACGATCAAAGCGGAATCGCACCGGATCCCCATCCACGACATCCGCGAAGAACATCGCTCGTTTTCGCTTGACGGCGAGGGCTTTGCTGTCGTCCAGCACCAGTCAGCGGTCAGTGACTTCGCCGATGAGGCGGAGATTAGCGGCGTCTATTACGCCGAGGCGGAACGGTTGTTGAAGGAAGTCACCGGTGCTGACCGGGTCTTCATCTTTGACCATACCCTGCGCCGGCGTATCCCCGGGCAGGAGGACTATCGCGACGGTCCGCGTCAGCCGGCAACGCGCGTGCATGTGGATCATACCGCCATATCGGGGCCACAACGAGTCCGCGACCTGCTGCCGGACGATGCGGAAGAACTGCTGCGGGGTCGCGTCCAGGTCATCAATCTGTGGCGTCCGATCAATCATCCGGTCTACGACGCCCCGCTGGCGGTTGCCGAGGCCGGTTCGGTGCGGGCCGAGGAACTTGTGCCTTCGGATCTGGTCTATCGGAATCGTGTTGGCGAGACCTACAATGTATTGTTCAATCCTGACCATCGCTGGCACTATGTGAAAGAACAGCGGCCGGATGAGGTGCTGCTGCTGAAGTGCTACAACTCCCGCGACGACGTGGCTCGTTTCGCGCCTCATACGTCTTTCATCGTCCCCGACGCACCCGTCGGCGCGCCCACACGCGAGAGCATCGAACTTCGCACCCTCGTCTTCCACAAAGCGTGATCCCATGGGCTACGCAACTATTGAGGTGACGCCGGTAACCCCGCGCGTCGGCGCAGTCGTGTCGAATATCGACCTCACGGCATTGCTCAGCAATCAGTTGGTTGAGGATCTGCACGCGGCCCTGGCCCAACATCAGGTACTGTTCTTCCGCGATCAGAGGCTAAATCTGGATCAGCAGAAGACACTCGGCCGGAAGTTTGGGGAACTGCACATTCACCCGAACATTCCTGGCCCTGAGGGCCATCCGGAGATACTGCCTATCCACGCCGACGGCGATTCCAAGCGAATTAATGGCGAGAACTGGCACTCCGACGTGTCATGTGACATCGAGCCGCCTCTGGGCAGCATCCTGTACCTGCACACTGTTCCACCATCCGGTGGCGACACGATCTTTGCCAGTCAGTCTGCCGCGTATGACGCCCTCACGCCAGCCTATCAACGATTTCTCGGTGGCCTGACGGCGACGCATTCCGGCGAGCGGTCCTATCGCCGAACCAACCGACTTTTGGGTGTCGACGATCGTCACAGGGTATTTCCGCAAGCGGTGCATCCGGTCGTGCGGACGCACCCGGTCACCGGTCGCAAGGCGTTGTTCGTCAACGAAAACTTCACCACGCATATCAACGAATTGTCGGCGGAGGAAAGTCGCGGCGTGCTGGAGTTCCTATACACGCACAGCACCAGGCCGGCGTTTCAGGTGCGCTTCAGCTGGCAACCGCATTCCGTTGCCTTCTGGGACAATCGAGCGGTGCAGCATATCGCCATGTGGGACTACTTTCCACAGGTTCGCTCAGGTTATCGCGTCACCATCAAGGGAGACCGTCCGTTCTGAAATAGTCGGTAGTGCGTGTCCGCTGGTCTGAATAAAGCTCAGGGATCATCCGAGCTGGGTGCTGCCGCGTTGACACCCTGGGCGAACGTAGCACAACATTTGCCGGATTTGCCTCAGTGGGGATAGACATCCTCCTTTTCGTCATCTAGGGTAATTGTACTATCTCTGCAGAATCAAAAGCAGGACATATGCTGCTCACGCGTCGTGATCGTGGAATGGTTGCCCTGGCGATCGTCGTGGATGTCGCATTTCACGGCGGTGGCGAGATCGTTGTGAATGCCGCGGAATTGGCCGAGCGCACCGGAATGGCTCGGCGCACCCTGGAGCCCTTGTTGCAAGCACTGTCGCGGGAGCGCCTGCTGGACAGCACCCGCGGCCCTCACGGAGGCTATCGGCTTTCCCGACCAGCCCGTCTCATCAAGGCATCCGAGGTGATCGCTGTCGGCCTAAACAGTCTGGAAGACGGCGGTCTGGATTTGACCGGGCGCCTCCACCGGGCGGTGATCGAGCCGCTTTGGGATGAATTTGACGCGTTGCTCCTCGCCCAGGCGGAGGCCCTGACCGTCGAAGAACTGCTCAAGCGAGCGGCTAAGGCAGGGTTGCGGAAGCCCGTCAGCGAACCGTTGAATTTCGTGATATGACCCGGCGCGATGGCCAGATCACGCGCTAGCGCCAAGACGCGGCAGCCGGCGTCGCAGTTTGCTCCGATCCTACCGCCCGATCGACCGCTCGTCCTCGCGTGGCCGGATGTTCGCCAGTGTGCTGGACCTGGTCGGCGGCACTCCCCTGGTACGCTTGCCGAGGTTGCAGGCGGCCGACCACCTCGTGGCCGACCTCGCTCTCAAGCTGGAATTTTTCAATCCGTTGGGTTCGGTGAAGGACCGCATCGGGCTGGCGATGGTCGAGGCGGCGGAACAGGCCGGAGAGATCGAGGCTGGAAAAACAACGATCGTCGAGCCGACCTCTGGCAACACCGGGATCGCCCTGGCTTTCGTTGCCGCTGCAAAAGGTTACCAGCTGATCGTTGTAATGCCTGAAGGTGCGTCTGTAGAGCGGCGCAAGCTGCTGCGGCTGCTGGGTGCGCAAGTGGAACTGACCCCAACCAAACTGGGGATGCCTGGTGCGATCTCGCGCGCGGAGAGCATTCTGGCACGCACCCCTGGCGCCTGGATCGCACGTCAATTCGACAACCCTGCCAACCCGGCGGCGCACCAAGCCACTACGGCCGAGGAGATCTGGGCGGACACCAACGGCATGGTCGATTTCGTTGTCGGCGGTATAGGGACGGGCGGTACACTCACCGGTATCGCGCGCGGACTGAAGCCACGACGGCCTCACATCCGCATCGTCGGGGTCGAGCCGCGGGAAAGCGCCGTGCTGTCCGGCGACAGCCCTGGTCCGCACCGCATTCAGGGGATCGGCGCTGGCTTTACCCCAAGTGTATTGGACCGCTCGCTGCTGGACGAAATCTGTGTGGTATCGGAAACAGAATTGTTTGCCGCGGCCCGCCGTTGTGCCGCAGTCGAGGGATTGCCCATCGGCATCTCCTCGGGCGCCGTGCTGCATGCGATGATCGATCTCGCCGGACGCCGCGAGAACGCGGGAAAGCTGATCGTCGGGATTGCGGCATCGTTCGCGGAACGTTACCTCTCCACGCCGCTATTCGCTGGGCTGTAGGCCAAATCCGGCAACTCGCACCATGCTGCACTTTGCTTCGCCTCAATCGGCCCGAATGCGTGCCACCCAGGACCTCAGCGCGGGCCGGAGGGGATGAGGTCCGCCACCAATCGACTTGCACCAACGGGCTGGGACGTTGACCTGTATCTTTGATTTCGCCAGCCTGCTCACTCGCGTATGCCGGCTGACCGCACTTCGTGGCCGACGCTTCGCGTCTAAGCGCCGCCCCGCTAACCCCGCGCGCATACCAGTCAGCCTCTGGGCCGCCCGTATGTTACCGTGGAGCCCGTCCAGATTTGAACAATTGGCGAGCCGACCGGTAGGCGTGGTCAAAGGTGGGCCAGATGCTCTGGTCCATATCGGTGACAAGCTTGTCGATGGCGATGAAGCGGACACCGAGTTCGTGTTCGACGGCGATACCGAGGAACACGCCGTCCACCTGGATCGGCTGGGAGTGTCGCATCGGCACCGGCTTCTCGTTAGCCCGCAACGAAACTTCGAAGCCGAGGGATCGTCTGGTATTGGATGCCGCGGATAGATCACCACGATTACGCCAAAAGCTCATGATGGTGTTTCTCGATGCTGAAGTGGCTGTAACGCAGGAGTAGGTTCTGTCGGATCAGCAACAACGGCACGTCGGCGCGATATGCGATGGGCATGTGGAGCGGTGGAACAAGCCGGCCTCCATTGAACGACGAATCCGGCCGCGTTGCGGCTGGCCAGCTTCTATTATACGTTTTAAAAGCGTCTGTCCATCGATAATAACGGTCTATAGAGGTGGAAACGTCAGTGCTGGCGCGAGCCCGAAGGTGCTGCCGCATTGGCGACGATCTCACCGAAGGGGCCGGCGTTGCGGGCAGAGCCGTGGCGGGTACCGGTGGTTGGCTTCAGGGGCAGCAGGGGAAAAACGAGCTCGGCGAAGCGGTAACATTCTTCCAGATGTGGATAACCCGACAGGATGAAGCGGTCGATGCCGAGAGCCATGTATTCGCGCATACGCGTGGCGACCTGCTGTGGAGTGCCAACCAGCGCGGTACCCGCCCCGCCGCGGACCAGTCCGACGCCCGCCCACAGATTGGGGCTGACTTCCAGCCGATCACGCTGGCCGTTGTGAAGGCGGGTCATCCGCTGCTGACCGACAGAATCGAAACGAGAGAAAGTGCGCTGCGAGAATGCGATTGCTTCGTCGTCGACATGCTGGATCAGTGCGTCCGCCTCCTGCCAGGCCTGGTCAGCGGTTTCTCGAACGATGACATGCAGCCTGATACCGAACGAAAGCGTCCGGCCGCGCTGAACTGCCCGGAGCCGAGCCTGAGCCAGCTTCGCGGCGACATCCGCTGGCGGCTCACCCCAGGTCAGGTAGACATCGCAGTGCTCCGCTGCCACATCCTGCCCCGCATCCGACGAACCACCGAAATAAAGTGGTGGATAGGGCTGTTGCACCGGTGGGAAGAGTAGTCGGCCGCCTTCGACGCGAATATGCTCGCCCTGGAAATCCACTGTCCGACCCTGCATGAGCTGACGCCAGACGGTTAGATACTCCGCCGTCGCGACGTAGCGCTCGCCGTGTCCGAACCACACGCCGTCGCCGTGCATCTCCACCGGATCGCCCCCGGCCACCACGTTGATCAGCACGCGCCCGTTCGACAGCCGATCCAGGGTTGCCGCCATGCGTGCCGTCATCGAAGGTTCGGACAGTCCGGGGCGCACGGCCACCAGGAAGCGCAGCCGCTGGGTCTGCGGCACCATGGCCGAGGCGATCACCCAGGAGTCTTCGCAAGATCGTCCGGTCGGCAAGAGGACGCCGAAATACCCCAGATCGTCGGCGGCCCGGGCGATCTGGCCAAGGTAGCCCAGGGTGACATGACGCGCGCCGATCGAGGTCCCAAGATACCGGCCGTCGCCGTGGGTTGGCAGGAACCAAAGGACATCAGCTGCTTCCGCGGGGGCGGGCGCGTCCAGCATACAAGGCTCCTGCTCGCTCAAGGTCACATTGTACACGTTGGAGCAGTGATGGCAAATGTAATTACGAACATGAACAGTGAGAAGAAAAGCCACCAGCTATTTCGATAGGTTCGCGGAAGCAGCCGCGCTAACGGCCTACCCTTGTCGAGATTCGGCGAGCGATGCCGCCGTTTCTCCCGAGGAGATGTCGACTTCAGGCAGAGGCTATTCGTCGTCAATCCGGAACGTCGCGGTAGATGGGATGTGGGGTATTCCGCGGCGTGGCAACCCAAGTATCTTTCCGAAACTGAAGCTTAGCCGGGAAGCTCATCGTCTTTCCATGTAGCGGCGAGCGCCAATCGGGCTAGTTCAGGAAGGGACCTCGTACCGGTCTTCTTCATGATCGCGGCACGATGATTCTCGACCGTGCGCTGGCTGATACCAAGCTCGACGGCGATGTTCTTACTCGGCTTCCCGGCGAGAACCTGGTCCAGGATCTGGCGCTGCCGCAGGGTCAGCTCGGTGAGCTGATGGGCCGCGCTCTCGCGCCATGCGGACAATTTGCCGGCATTCTGGGTCTGTTCGATCGCACGGTCGATGCTTGCCAGCAGTTTGTCACCGCCGATCGGCTTTTCGATGAAATCCGTGGCTCCGGCCTGCATCGCGCGCACCGCGATCGCGACATCGCTGTTGCCGGTTATCATAATCGCCGGCAATCGATGGCCAGCGTCGCGCAGACGCCGGAGCAATTCCAGCCCGTCCATCCCGGGCAGATAGGCGTCCACCACAAGACATCCGTCACGTCCCGGCCGGTAGGCCGCGAGAAACGCCTCGCATGTCGGGTAATCCTCGACCGTCCGACCGTACGCCTCCAGCGTGCCGCGGATCGATGCACGTACGTCATCATCGTCGTCGACGACGTAGACGGTCGGCGGCGCTGGATAGCCCGCGGACGTGGCAGACGCCGCGGGTGGCCCCTGAAGCTCGGCGGGAGATAGTGGAAGCAGCCGCGCTATGGCCCGCATCAGTTCCCTCAGCTTTACCGGCTTACTGAGCGGCACGCAGTCGTGCAGTTCCAGGTCGCGCAAAGTATCCGTTGAGATATCGCCGGTCAGCATGATGACCGGGACCGGACGGTTGAGTGCCTCCCGCAATCTCTCCGTGGACCGTGCCCCATTCAGGCCGTTCGGTAGATTGTAGTCAGCCAGAATGAGGTCCGGAATGAGTTTGCCACTCGCGACCATTTCCAGCGCGGCGATCCCATCGGCCACCGTCAGCACATGATGCCCTTCGCCGACCAGGAACGTCCGCAGCAGATCACGTACATCGGGATCGTCCTCGAGCACCAGGATGGCGCTGGGTCGCTGCGCCGGCGCTGCATCCACCTCTTCGGAGCCGACCGGACGACGGTCACCCAGGTGGTCCGTTGCATCCGGGTCGATCGTGACCTCGACGGCGAAGACCGAGCCCTTGCCGAGTTGCGAGCGGACGTCGATACGGTGACCCAGTAGCTGTCCAAGTCGCCGCACAATTGAGAGACCGAGCCCAAGCCCTCGGCCGCGTTCGCGCGCTGGATTATCGAGCTGATGGTACTCCTCGAAGATGACCTGGAGGTCCTTGTCGGGAATGCCGATGCCGGTGTCCCAGACTTCAATGCTTAGCGTTCCGCCGTGGCGGCGACAGCCCAGCAGTACCCTGCCATGCCTGGTGTATTTCAGTGCGTTCGAAAGCAGGTTGCGAAGCATCTGCTCGAGCAGGCGGGGATCGCTTTGGATCAAAAGGCCGCACGGAACGACCCGCAAGGCAATTCCCGCTGCCTGCGCGTGGTAGTTGAACTCATCGCGCAGGCGGTTCAGCAGATCGTTGATCGGAAAGCTGCTCATGTCGAATTGCAGCGTGCCAGCATCGATCTGATTGATGTCGAGCAGGGTGTTGAGCATGCCGGTCATGCCGCTCAACGTGGCGTCGAGGCGACCGACCAGCCTCTGCGCCCGTTCCCCTTGGACAACCTTGGCCAAGAGCCCGTGGAGCAGGGCAAGGGTCTGCAGCGGCTGGCGCAGGTCATGGCTCGCGGCGGCGAGAAAGCGCGACTTCGTGGCGTTGGCCAGCTCCGCCTGACGTTTGGCTGCGTCCAGCGCATTCGCCGAGCGCCGCCGCTCGGTGACGTCGGTGAAGGTGACGACGACCCCCTCGACGCCGTTGTCCTGGGTGCGATATGGCAATATCCGGCGGTTGTACCAGGTGCCGTCGCGAGCCCCGATCTCCTTTTCCAACGGGGCGGCGGTGCGTAGCACGGCCCGCGCGTCATGCAATAGATCGGCGTCGGCGGCCAGTGAATTGAGATCCGACAGGGGACGCCCGAGATCGCTCGGGAGGATATTGAACAGCGCCCTGGAGGCGGGGGTAAAAAAGCGGATGTTGAAGCTGGTGTCGAGGAACAGTGTCGCGACCTCGGTGCTGTAGAGGACATTTTGCAGGTCGTTGGAGGTGGTGCGCTGCCGCTCAAGGGTTTCATGCAACTGGCCGTTGAGCGCCGTCAGCTCCTCGTTCAGCGACTGCAGTTCTTCCTTCGACGTCAGTAGTTCCTCATTCGTCGACTGATATTCCTCCTGCACCGACAACGCTTCTTCGTTGATCGCTTTTTGTCCTTCGCTTGAGATCTCTAGGTTGTAGATGGCGCCCTGCAGTTCAGTCCGCGTGGCATCGAGTTCGCGTTCCAGTTCGGCGACACGGGTCATCTCCCGCGGTTTGGTGAGCCGGCCAGGCTTCAGCTGCGCTGTCGGGTCATCGACGAAGCAAACCAGAAACAACTCCTCGCCTTCATTGAGCACCGGCTCTACTGTGATGCTGAAGGAACGCGGAGGCGCACCGTGGTTTGTCCGGCCCCCGGCGACAATAACCCGTGCTCTTCGCTGGCTGGCCTGCTGGATCGCAGAACGCAGTTTGGTACGCATGCCCTGCCGTGCCATGGCGAGCAGATCATGTGTCGGCAGACCTGGCGCGACGCGCAGGTACCGGTCGGTCGGTCCCATCGAATACAGGCACTCATGCATGCTGTTGATGAGCACTGCCGCCGGAGCGTACGTCTCGATGATCAGTCGCTGGCACAAATCCGCAAGGGTCGCCTGGCGCGAGCGTGGCAAGCCTTGTCCCGGTCGTCCCCGGTCCCGGATACCGCCGCCATGCTGCAGGAAACTTAGTTCACCCGTCCGGCCACGACCAATATGCCGGTATAGCCGCTCTGGCTTGGAGACGACTTCAAACCGGTCCTCAGAGCTGCCAATCGTTTCCGAGGTGCCGAGCAGGAGAATGCCGCCCTCTCGGAGCGCGAAATGAAACAGCGACAACACGCGAGCCTGTGCGTCGGATTGCAGGTAGATCAGCAGGTTTCGGCACGATACCATGTCAAGCCGGGAGAACGGCGGGTCAGCGAGGACGTCCTGCACGGTAAAGACAACAGCCGCGCGCAGTTCGGGCGATATTCGATAGCTTCGCTCTTCCTTGGAGAAAAACCGCTCCAGTCGTTCCGGGGTGACATCGGCGGCGATCGCTTCCGGATAGAGACCCTCGCGGGCGATCGCGATCGCGTCGGGATCGACGTCCGAGGCGAACACCTGTAACTTGATCGAAAGCTTCGCCTCGGCGATCGCCTCGCGGAACAGCATCGCCAGCGAATAAGTCTCCTCTCCCGTGCTGCAACCGGCGATCCAAATGCGGATTGGCCGGTCTGGCGAGTGCTCGCGAACCATGTCTGGAATAATCCGCTCCGCCAGCAGACGAAACACCTGGGGATCGCGGAAGAAGCTTGTGACGTTGATCAGCAGGTCTTTGGCGAGACGATCGAGCTCATTTTGGTCGTTCACGAGCAGCGCACGATAACGGTCGGTATCCCCGGGCGCGAGCCCGGTCAAGGCCATACGACGTTCAATCCTCCTAAGCAACGTACCTGGTTTGTAGTGAGTGAAGTCGTGGGCGGTCCTGGTGCGCAACAGATCGATGACCCCGGGAAGCCAGTCGTGCGCCTCGTCGAAGGGAACGATCGCCGTCTCCAAGAGGTGACTGTTGTAGTCGCGAAGCGCCGCCGGGATGCGCTCGACCGGCAGTATGAGGTCGACGACACCCGCCATGATAGCGCTGCGCGGCATGCCGTCATAGCCAGCCTCGTCGGGATCCTGCGCCACGACCAGACCATCGTTTTCCTTGATCGCCTTCAGGCCAAGGCTGCCATCCGTCCCGGTTCCTGAAAGCACCACCCCGATGGCCCGGGTACGGTTGTCGGCGGCCAGCGTATGCAGCAGGAAGTCAAATGGCAGTCGTGCTCCGTGACGTGCCCGGGGCTTGGAAACGTGCAGCACGCCGTTGGCAACGGACAGATATGCCCCTGGCGGGATGATGTACAGATGATCAGGCTCGATTGGCAATCCTTCCATTGCTTCCAGCACGACCATCTTGGTGTGGCTGGCGAGAAGGCTCACCAGCATGCTGACATGGGTAGGGTCGAGATGCTGGATCAGGATGAAGGCCATTCCAGTGCTTGCAGGCAACGAATCCAGAAGCCTCCGACAGGCATCGAGGCCACCGGCCGAGGCACCGATCGCCACGACTGTAAGGTCCGTCCTGGTTCCAGACGAGCTTCGGGTCCGGGAAGGCGAAGCGCCCCCGAGTGGGGTCTGATCCTGATCGAGTTGCTTTCGGGCATGCTACTTCGCTTTCCGCAGGTGCGTGCCGGCGCCAGCGGCATCTAGCTAGCACGGGTCCGCTCGCATGGCGATGCCCCTCGGGACCAGCACGCCGAATCGACGCGTCGAATGCCGACATGCGATTGGTGGCATCGCCAGCTAGGCCAGATGCAATATCGAGACGGCACATGCGCAGCCATCGGAGGGTCAGACTATCGGCGACAATCCCGGGCCGTTCCAGGCCCGGCCGCGCCCCCGGATCGACCTGGCAGCGTAGTCAAGAAGTGGTTGAGCTCGCTGTTCAGCCGAACGATTTGTGCTTTCGACCCTTGTTGAGCACAATCGCTCGCCAGGTACAGTTCCGTGTCGACGTGCCCTTAACTTCTTGGATCGCCTTGGCTCGCAGCAATTGTTCGGCACGGACCGTGCGCCATCACCAGTAGCCGATCGGCCTTCACCTCCGCCTTCGTACCGGATCACGCATTCCACCGGCACGCCGACGCCATGCAGCGCCGCGCCGATCGGGCTCAGGGCGCCAACCAAAACAGCGCCCTCGACGCCCGCAATGATGTCACCGGCAAGATATCCCACCACGACAACATGACCGACATCCGGAGCTCGTCATGAACAGGCCGCCACAGAACAGGCCCCACAGGCAACCCCAGAATTCACCTCGGACGCCCCAGAACTTTATCCGGTCACCAACATTGTAAAAGCCCACCGAATTTTCTCCGGCGCGGAAACCCTTTCCGAGAACGCTGAGTTGTTTGGTGTCGAAGCCGGCCGAAATCAGGCCTTCGTACGGCCGTCTTCGGCGGACCGGTGGTCTTCAAAAACGGTGATCGAGCACCCCAGTATCTTGCATTCGATCCTCTGCTGGGCAACCGAACAGTGCGTTCCGCGATCGATTGGAGTCGGGGAATTCGGCGATCTCGGATCATTCTGCCCGGCGAACGAATGAATAGTTGGCGGCCGTGACAGTCGCTGCCGCAGATCTGTGGCAATTCCACGCAGGGGTTCGATCACCGCCCGCAGCGCCCGCGGCCGGGATCCCGACCGTACGCGGGGACCACCAATCGGGGCTCTCAGCCCGGGGGTGGCAATGTGCGATCGCGGGATATACTTCATACCTCAAGCAATCGGCCCGGTGCTGACAGCGTGATGCAATCCGACAATAGCGATCCATCGAATGCTGCGCGTCCGAGCGACCGCCGCGTCGATGCAGGCCATGGAGGCGGCGGATATCGGTGCTCTATCGCTGGAATCCGCGACAAACCGTTTCGACCTTGTCCGCGCAAGGCCGCGCGTTGCTCGGCTGCGACCACGGCGCAGGCGCTGGACCTTGGGGGCTTTCTTGACCTCATCCATCCCGATGACCGGGCCGCGACCGACGCAGCCATCCACTACAGTATTTCGGCCCTCACCCGCTACGATTTCGATTTTCGCACCGCCTCGCCCGCCGCGACCGTACCCTGGGTCAGGACCCGCGGACGGACCCGGGGCGGAGCCGGTGAACCGATCGATATAACAGGCATCCTTATCGACGCCGCCCGCCGCACCTCAGGCGACGAGGAGAACAGCCGTCTCGCGGCCATCGTGACCTCGTCCGACGCCGCGATCGTCGGCGAAGCGCTTGACGGCACCGTCACCGACTGGAACCGCGGCGCCGAGGCGCTGTTTGGCTACACTGCCGCCGAGGTAATCGGCAAAAACGCTGTCCATTGCTGCTCCCGGATGGCCAGCCGAACGATGCCCTTCAACATTATGGAACGCATCAAGGCGGCGAGCGCATCGAGCGGTACGAGACCCAGCGGCGCCGCAAGGACGACGCTATTATCGACGTGTCCCTGACGTCTCGCCGGTGTGGGACAACGCCGGCCGCCTGTTCGGGGCGTCGACGGTTGCCCGCGACATCACGGCGGCGAAACGGGCGCAGACGGCGCTGGAGGAGCGGGAGGCCCATCTGCGGTCGGTGCTCGACACCGTGCCCGACGCGATGATCGTCATCGACAATCAGGCGATGATGCGCTCGTTCAGCGCCGCGGCCGAGCGGCTGTTCGGCTACAGCCGAGGCGGAGGTCATCGGCAAGAACGTCAGCATGCTGATGCCCTCGCCCTACCGGGAGCAGCATGACGGCTATCTCGCCCGCTATTTCGCGACCGGGGAGCGGCGGGTCATCGGGCGGCGGCCGGGTCGTCGTGGGACTGCGGCGCGACGGCTCGACATTCCCCATGGAGCTTTCTGTTGGCGAGATGCAGTCGGGCGGCCGCCGGTTCGTTCACCGGCTTCGTGCGCGATCTGACCGAGCGGCAGGAGACGCAGCGGCGGCTGCAGGACCTGCAGTCCGAGCTGATCCACATGTCTCGCGGTTCACCGCCATGGGCGAGATGGCGTCGGCTCTGGCGCATGAACTGAACCAGCCGCTGACCGCGGTTGCCAGCTATCTGAGCGGCTGCCGGCGGTGCTCGGAAGCAGCGGCGACCGGAATCGGTCATGGTGCGCGATGCGATCGAGCGGGCCGCCGACCAGGCTTTGCGAGCGGGCCAGATCATCCGCCGCCTGCGCCAGTTCGTGGCGCGCGGCGAGAGCGAGCGGCAGCCGGAAGACCTGGCCAAGCTGATCGAGGAGGCGAGCGCGCTGGCCCTTGTCGGCATCAAGGAAACCGGCGTCCGGGTCAGCTTTGCGTTCGATCCGCGGGTGTCCTACGTGATGGTCGACAAGATCCAGATCCAGCAGGTTATTCTGAACCTGATGCGCAATGCGGTCGAGGCGATGCAGGAGACGCCGCGCCGGGAGTTGACGATCTCCACCACCGAGATCAACGATAAAACGGTGGAAATCGCAGTTTCAGACTCTGGGCCCGGTATCGCCGAAGAGATCGCCCATCAGCTTTTTCAGCCGTTCATCACGACGAAAGCGTACGGGATGGGAGTCGGATTGTCGATCTCCCGAACCATCATCGAGGCCCACGGAGGCCGGCTCTGGGTCGAACCAAATCCGGGCGGCGGTTCCATCTTTCGACCTGACCTTCAAGGCTCTGGGAAATGAGGATCAGCAGGATGGCGTCTGATGCGGTTGTGCATCTGGTCGACGATGACGACGGCGTGCGCCAGGCACTGGCGTTCATGCTGACGGCCTCGGGCTTCCCCGTGAGGCTCTACGACTCGGCATTCGCCCTGCTGGACGCCATCCCGACCTTGCAGCCCGGCTGTATCGTCACCGATGTCCGGATGCCCGGGATGGATGGCCTGGAGCTGCAGCGCCAGCTGCAGAAGCCGGCAGGTTTCCCATGCCGGTGATCATCATGACCGGCCACGGCGATGTTCCGCTCGCGGTCGAGGCCATGAAGGCGGGCGCGATCGATTTCATCGAGAAGCCATTCAGCGACGAAGTTCTGCTGTCGGCGATCCGGGTGGCGGTCAATCGTCACGACCGGGACGCCGGCCGTGAGGACCAGATCGCGTCGATCCAGGCCAAGCTCGGCTCGCTTTCGGCGCGCAGAGCAGGAGGTGCTGGAAGGGTTGTTGGCAGGACACCCCAACAAGACGATCGCCTATGACCTGCAGATCAGCGCCCGGACCGTAGAGGTGCACCGCGCCAACCTGATGATCAAGATGGGCGCCGCCAGCCTGTCGGAACTGCTCCGGATGGTTTTTGTTGCCAGATCCGTGGTGCCCGATGGATCGCGTTGAACAGAGCTCGTTAACCAGCGTCTTGATAGGTCGGCTGAGTTAGACGAGGCCGAAGTGGGCCCAGGCCACCCGCAGGCAGTTGGCTCATCATGCCGGCCGTATCGCGAAATTTCCCGGGATTTGCAGCGGCGTGACCGGGACGGTCAGCGTCTTACACCGTTGAACCGATCCGTTATTTGGCCGCTGCGCATCGAAATTGCCCGCCACCCCACACGAGTTGCGCTGGATCAATGCGGCGCCCCCTGGCTCGGGCATGTTCTTGCCGTTTGCCAGTTCAGTGGATCGCAAGGAAGGCTGTAGTCGCGTTCATGCCCGATCGGCCGCATGCCGTGTTGATCGTCGATGACGACGAGGCAGTCCGTGACGCACTCCGATTCGCTCTCCGGCTGGAAGGCTTCGTTGTGCATGCATACAGCAGCGGCGTCGAATTGCTGGGGCAAAAGCAACTGCCGCGCGCGACGTGTGTCGTCATCGATGAGAAAATGCCCGGAATGGACGGGTTTGAGCTGTTGAGGTTGCTCAGGGCGCGGCACATCACGTTGCCCACGATCTTGATAACCAGTCACCTGACCGCTCGGCTCTCGGCCCGTGCCGCCGCCGCAGGCGTCCGCTGGGTGCTTGAAAAGCCCCTGCTCGACAATGCCTTGGCCGCGTGTGTCCAGGCAATCCTGAAACAGCGAAATCAACCGCCCGCCGGATAGGGTCGTCGATGGGCCTTCCCGCCATGTGGCCGATCCGGTGTCGAAACCGGTTCAGTTGGACCCTGCTACGTATAATCCCGTAGGACTAAACACAATTTTCCACTCGACATCCCGCGACTACAGGGAGGGCACGGTCTTTCTTATGACAGGAGCTCCCGATGTCAGCTTCCTTCGCCCTTTCGACCGATCAGGGTTTTGCGGCGGTCGACGCCACTTTTGCATGCGGTCGGTCAGCGGCCCGGTCATTCCCGCAGAGCGGCGTTGCGGGTCCGGTTCGGCATTTCACGGCGGACAGCGAGATCTATGCCGAGGGCGACGACGCCAACTGCTTTTACAAGGTCGTCAGCGGCGTGGTGCGGACGTGCAAGTTCCTTAGTGACGGGCGGCGGCAGATCGACGCGTTCCATGTGACTGGCGACGTGTTTGGCTTCGAGACCGGAGCCGAACATCGACTTTCGGCCGAAGCCGTTTCCGACTGCACGCTGATCACTTACAGGCGTCGGAACTTCGAGTTGCTTGCCAGCCGGGATGACCGGGTAGCAGGACAATTGTTCACCTATGCCATGCGATGCCTGGAGCGCGCACAGGAGCACTCGCTGCTGTTAGGTCGCCGCAGTGCGTCACAAAAGCTCGCCACTTTCCTGTTGGAGATGGTCGACCGCCGGTGCGGCAACGATGTGATCGATCTGGCGATGACCCGCCAGGACATCGCGGATTACCTTGGGCTGACCATAGAGACGGTTTCCCGGACGCTGTCGCAGCTCGAGCGCGACGGTGTCATTTCACTGCCCACGGCAAGGCGTGTTTGCCTGAAGGACCGGGCCGCGCTGCGCCACCTCAATTCCTAAGTCTGGGCACTCGGCCCGCGCATATTTAGCAATGCGCGTGGCGTTCGCGAGCTGGAGGCGGCCGGCGACCCGCAGGCACGGCGCGCCCGCCTGACGCTGCGGCACGGAGCACGCTTAGTCCTACCGCGCTCAAGCCGGGGCATTTTCCTATCTCGCTTGCGACAGGCCCGCCTCCGGCATACGCTTTGTCTATACGATGCGGGGGTTGAGAGACGAAATGGCAAGCGAAGGAAGGGTCGTGCTCGTCACGGGTGCGCAACAGGGAATTGGCAGGGCGATGGCGATCGCCTTTGCCGCAACCGGCGCGGATATCGTCATCAATTGGCTCGATGACCGCGCGGCAGCCGAAGAGGCGGCGGCGGAGGTGCGTGCGCTTGGTCGCGACGCGCTGCTGATCCAAGGCGATGTCGGCAAACTCGACGACATCAGTGCCATGGTCGATGCGGGCGTCGGCTGGCACGACCGGCTCGACGTGCTGGTCAACAACGCAGGCGTCTTCCCGCGCGTGAAGTTCCTTGAAATGACTGAAGCCGAGTGGGATTTCGTGATCGACGTCAACCTGAAGGGCAGCTTCTTCTGTGCGCAGGCGGCGGCGCGGGCGATGGTGGCTAGGAAGCTGCCCGGATCCATCATCAACCTCTCTTCGCGCTCGGTCGGCGGTGACAGCCTGGGGGTGCACTATTCGGCGACAAAGAATGGCGTGGTCGGGCTGACGCGGTCTATGGCTCTAGCGCTGGCGCCGCACGGCATTCGGGTGAATGCCATCGCGCCCGGGCTCACGGACACGGCTCAACCGCGATACGGCCATAACGAGCAAGAGTTGCATCAGATGGCGCGGGCCATTCCGCTCGGCCGCATGGGCACGCCGGAGGACATCGCCAAGCTCGGCGTGTTCCTGGCGTCTGACGATGCCGACTACATCACCGGCCAAATTTACCACATCAATGGCGGCGGCTACATGGCCTGAACCGGAAGGGCGCTGCGACAGTCGGTGGTCAATGCGCACAGCGTTGCCGGGTCGGCTAATGCCAACGGGCCGGAACTTCGACCTGTCTTGCTACGGTCGACCCGTTGGTATCGATTGATTTCGCGCGCGTCTCACGCGCGCGCTCGCCCCGCCAACCCCGCGCGCATGCCCTCAACCCCGCGGGTTGCCGGTATAAGGATCAATCAGGCCCAGCCTTGGCTTGTCGGGCCGCTGCGAATCAAAAGGGCGGGGAACGATCCCCGCCCTCGAAAAGGCTCGGCAGCCAGATCCGCTAGTTGTTATTGCGGTTTCCAAGCAGCTGCAGGAGCATCATAAACAGGTTGATGAAATTAAGATAGAGGCTAAGTGCGTCGTAGACGCTGCGCTTGACCGCGCCATCGGCGCCTTCCGCGTAGGCCAGTTGCAGGTAGCTCGACTTGATCCGCTGCGTGTCATAGGCCGTCAGCCCGGTAAACACCACGACGCCGATGATGCTAACCGCGAACTGCAACGCGCTGCTCTGAAAGAACATGTTCACCAGGCTGGCGATGATGATGCCGAATAGCCCCATCATCAGGAAGCTGCCCATGCGGCTCAGGTCGGCCTTTGTTGTGTATCCAAAGATGCTGGTCGCGGCGAAGGTGGCCGCGGTGATGAAGAACACCCGCACGATCAATTCGCTGGTGTAAACCAGGAAGATGTTGGTCAGGCTGGCACCCATTGCCGCGCAGAACACCCAGAACAGGGCCTGCGCCGCGGAGGTGGACAGTTTGTTGACGCCCAGCGACAGCACCAGCACGAAGGCGAGTGGCGCGAACATCGCGATCATCGCCAGCGCGGTAGGTTGGTGGGCAAAACCGAATGGCGTCTGCACCACGGGGTAGAACGCGTTGATCAGGCTGGTGTTCGCGATCAGGTAAGCGACCACGCCGGTCAGCAGCAGGCCGGACGCCATCCAGTTGTAGACCCGCAGCATATAAGCCCGAAGACCGGCGTCGAGTACGGCGGCCGTCGTAGCGGCGGATGCCCTTGGATAGGCCCGGAAATCCGGACTATAAGCCATGGTTCTCTATTCCTTTCGAGCATGAGCTCGTGTTGGTTATACCCGGTCGTTCCCCCCAACGAGAAGACCACCTTGCGGCGACCCGCCAGGAAGAGGTTAGACAGTTACGCAGTTCCGTCGACAGGGCCATGCAAATCACCCGACGGATCCGAACAGATCGCGCTACTCGTTCCTCAGGAGTGGCGCCGGCCTGGCACGCAGCGCGGACGCGGTTCCAACGTAGCCGAACAGCAGCATGATTACGAGGCCCCCCGCAAGCACTGAAATAAGCGTAAAGGGCAAAAAAATCCAGTCCGTGTGCATAATGTAATTCGCCACGCCAAAGCTCGCCGCCGATCCGACGATCGCTGCGATTACCCCGGCCACCAGGCCGAGCAGGCCAAATTCCACCAGCCAGGCAGAGCGTATCTGGTTTCGCGTCGCCCCGAGTGTCTTCAGGATCACCGCCTCCCGCACCCGCCGGCGCTGACCGGCGGCGAGCGCACCAACCAGCACGAACGTCCCGGCGATCAGTGTCAGAACACCGGTTGCGGTCAGCGCCGCGGCAATCTGGCTCCAGCAGCGCCGAAACCGCCGCCAGCACATCCTCCACCCGGATGCCGGTTACGTTCGGCAGCGCTTCATTGACCGTTCGAAGCAGTGTGCCCTGATGGGCGTCGTCGACCCTGACCGTCGCGATATGGGTGTGCGGAGCATGCGCCAGCAAGCCCGGGCTTGCCACCATGAAGAAATTGATAGCCAGCGACTGCCACGCGATGTCGCGGAGATTGGCGATTTTCAGGTCGAGGTCGCGGCCAAGCACGTTGACCCGGATGACGTCGCCGATGCCGACATGCCAGCCCTTGGCGAGGTCGGCGTCGAAGGAGACCTCCGGTGGGCCATCGTAGTCGGGCGGCCACCACGAGCCGGCGACCAGGCGTGTCCCCTCGGGAGCCGTCGCCGCATAGGTCAGGCCCCGGTCTCCCCGCAGCGCCCAGGCGGTTTCCGGCGTTGTCGTCGGCGCTTTCGGCCGGCACACCCTTGATGGCGACGATCCGTACCCGCATCGAGGGCACCTGGCGCAGGTCATGCACGCCCGGTTGAGCGCGCACCAAGGCCTCGAACCTTCCGAGTTGATCGTTCTGGATATCGATGAAGTAGAAACTGGGTGCGTTGGCTGGCAGCTGCTGCTGGATCTGGCGCTGCATGTTGCCCTGGATCAGTGCGACCGCGGCCAGCGTGGAAAGGCCCAGACCGATCGACAGCAGCAACTGCGATGTCGGGGCGCCGGGCCGGTGGAGGTTGCCCACCCCCAGACGCGCGGCCGGCCAGGGCAGCGCAGGGGCAGCGCGGGCGAGGCGCACGACCAGCGTCGCGCCGGCACCGAACAGCACCAAGGTCAGCGCCGCGGCAGCACAGAAATACAGCGCGAAGCTGCGATCGGTCGCGGTGGCGACGGTCAGCCCGACCAGCGCGGCGGCGAGCGCCAGGTTCGCGGCGATCAGCCCGGGCGACGGGCGCGTGCCTTCCGGCATCAAGGCGTCACGAAACAGCGCACCGCCTGGAATCCGCGCTGCCCGGCCCAGCGGCCAGAGGGCGAAGCACAACGCGGTCAGCAATCCGTAAACCGGCCGCCAGCAAGCAGCGGGGTGGGATAGACCCCGAGCACCGGCGGCACGGGCAGGATCCCGACAAGGAAACGTGCGCCAAGCAGTGGCAGGGTCGCGCCCGCGATGAGGCCAATGGCGACGCCGAGCGCGGCCAGCGCGAAGACCTGGATCATGCAGACCGCGAAGACCAGTCGGGACGGCGCGCCGAGGCATCGCAGCGTGGCGATGGTCCTGTGCACGTGCGTCCATCCAGGCGCGCACGCCGTTGGCCACGCCGATGCCGCCCACCAGCAGGGAGGTCAGCCCGACCAGCGAAAGGAAAAGCGCGATCTGATCGATGAACCGGCCGACGCCCGGCGCCGCCTCGCTGGGATCGCGGATGCGCCAGCCTTGGTTCGGAAACGCCAGCCGAATATCCCGCGATCAGCCCCGGCAGCGACGCTCGGTTCGCGACCGTCAGGCGCAGCGAGTACCGAACCATCGAGCCCGGGGAGATCAGTCCGGTCGCTGGGACCGCATCGGTCGAGATCAGCACGCGAGGCCCGAGGATCGAGGCGGTTGCCACGCGATCAGGTTCGTGGGTCAGCGCCCCGGCAACGCGGAAACTCGCCGTGCCCAGGCGGACAGTGTCGCCGGGGTGCAGGCCGAGCCGATCCAGCACGATCTGGTCGGCCAGCAGTCCATACGAAGGTTGGATCTCCGTCGGCCGCTGCGCGACGGCCGCCGCGGGCCCCGATGGCTCGGATGGGCCGCGGGCCGCCGGGATCCCTTCGGTCCGATGACATCCCGGCCTGCAGGTGGTCCTGACTGGCGATGCCTCAGGCCGCGGCCCGAGCGCGTGACCGAGCGCCTGCGGCGGCGAAATCTCAGCGGCACCGACCAGCGGCCAGCTCCGGTCGACCGCCTTCAACTCGATAAGCTGCCGATCCCCGGAAGACGGTCCACTGCCGGACACCAGCATCGAGCGCATCTGGATCACATCCGACGTCGTGGCCCCCCGCGCGTGCAGCCAGTCGCGCAATGCATCGGGCAGCGGCTGTGAACCTCCGTCGATCTCCAGATCGCCGCCCAGTAGCGCCTGGCCATCGGCGGCCAAACCTGCATCAACGGCCGCACGCAGCGTGCCGACAGCCGCAATGACGCCGACCCCGAGGGCCAGGCAGAGCACGACGATCCACAGCCCTCGCACGCCACCGCGCAGTTCGCGACGCGCCAGTGTCAGGGCCAGCATCAGGCCGGCACCGCGTGATCCACCTGTCCATCCGAGAGATGCACCTGACGATCGCACCTCGTCGCCAGGTCGCGATCATGCGTGATCAGCAGCAGCGTCGTCCCGATGCGCTGTCGCAGGGCGAACAGCAGATCGATCACCGTCTCGCCGGTCGCGTGATCGAGGTTGCCGGTCGGCTCATCCGCCAGCAGCAACGCCGGCTCCGGCGCGAACGCGCGGGCGAGCGCCACCCGCTGCTGCTCGCCGCCGGAAAGCTGGCCGGGCAGATGCGTGAGACGGTGGCTCAGGCCAACGGCGTCGAGCGTGCTGGCGGCTCGCGCGGCGGCATTGCGGACCCCGGCCAGTTCCAACGGGATGGCGACGTTTTCCAGCGCCGTCATGGTGGGAATCAGGTGAAAGGCCTGGAACACGATGCCGATCCGCTCGCGTCGCAGCTTCGCGAGTGCGTCCTCGTTCAGGCCGGTGATCTCGAGGTCATCGAGCAGGACGCTTCCCGACGAGGCTTTTTCCAGTCCCGCGAGCACCATCAGCAGACTGGTCTTGCCGGACCCGGACGGACCGATCAGACCGACAGCCTCGCCACGGCCGATCTCGAGATCGACCCCGCGCAATATATTGACCGGCCCAGCGGCTGACGGCACCGTCAGTCGAAGGTTTCTGATCCGCACGAGCGGCGTCGCGGCACTGGCTGGAAGCGAAGAGAGCGGAATGGAATCCATTGCCACGCTATATCGGGCTTTCGCTGCCCGGCGGAAGGGCGCCGCAGCCGCGGCCTGGCTTATCATCCTGTTAGCCGCCACTCGCCGCCTCACCGCGGGGGGACGAACTTCCCGGCGGCGCGGGAACCGACGCGGATGCTCGTGCTGGGGGATTCCCTGTCAGCCGGCTATGGCCTGCCGCACACCGACGGGTTCGAGTCCCGGCTTCAGGCCGCGCTGAAAGCCCGGGGCCACGAAGTCATCATCGCTCGACGGTGCCGTGTCGGGGGACACCAGCGCGGGCGGGCGGGCACGGCTCGACTGGGCGCTCGCCGATGGCGCGGACGTGGCGATCGTCGAACTGGGCGCCAATGACGGCCTGCGCGGCATCGATCCCAAGGACATGGAGGCCAACCTGACCGCCATCCTGGACGCACTCGCCTCCAGGCATATTCCGGTTTTGCTGGCGGGGATGTATGCGCCGCCAAATTTCGGGCCGGACTACCAGCAGGCTTTCCGCGCCGTGTTCGACCGCCTGGGAAAGCGGCCCGGCGTTCTGTATGAGCCCTTCTTCCTCGAGGGTGTGGCGGCGGTCCCCGATCTCAATCAAGCGGATCGCTTGCACCCCAACCCGGAAGGGGTGCGGCGGATCGTTGCCCAAATCCTGCCACTTGTGGAACAGTTGCTGGCAAAGGCCACATCGGCAATCCAAAATCCTGACGGCCCCTTGAGGCGAGGACGCGGGCGGCGGGCATATTCGCGACCGGCAATGCTGTGCGGGCGAGTGGATAGTCGCCGGAGCAAATGTGACCAACTTCGGTAATGACACGTTGATGACCATATGTCAGCGTAACGGGGCGGTTGGCATCCTGTCTTCTCGCGCGTGACTGGCCTTCCACCGCGCACGCAAACCAGTCCGCCCCTCGGCTGCCGGTCCACGCCCGCATGAGGCCGCGCTTCGCATGAGATTGTTCGTTGGCCTCGATTTACCCTGGGCGCTGCGGCAACGGGTCGCGGCACTCGCCGGCGCGGGCATTCCAGGAGCGCGCTGGGTGCCGCCCGAGAACTACCACCTGACGCTACGCTTTATCGGTGAAACCCCGGGCTACCGGGCGGAAGAGATCGATCTCGCGCTGGCCGGCCTGCGCGCTCGCGGCTTTTCGCTGACACTGGCCGGCCTCGGGACCTTCGCCAAGGGCGGCCGCAGTTCGGCGGTATGGCTGGGGGTGGAGCGGAACCCGCAGCTCGACCACCTGCAGAACAAGATCGAGATCGCGCTGCAGCGCATCGGCCTCGAACCCGAGCGCCGCCGCTTCGTGCCACATGTCTCCCTGGCTCGGCTGGACAACGTGGTCGAGGCGAAGCTGGCCTCGTATGTCCAGGCGCATAATCTGTTCCGCGCCGACCCGGTGGCGGTGGAGCACTTTACCTTGTTCAGCTCCCAGCTCGGGAATGAGGCCTCGGTCTACACCGCCGAGGTGGAGTATGCGCTGACATAGCGGCAATTGGCCGACGCCGCTCCAGCCGCGCTTTTCAGCTACGCCGTCCGGTCCGCCTCGACACCCAGCGTCGCCTGTGCCGCCGCCAGACGCGCGACCGGTACGCGGAACGGACTGCAAGACACATAGTCCAGCCCGACCTGCTCGCAGAACGCGATCGACGCGGGATCGCCGCCGTGCTCGCCGCAAATGCCCAGCTTCAGGGCGTTTTTGGTTTGCCGGCCTTTTGCCGAGGCGATGCGAACCATCTCGCCGACTCCCTCCACGTCGATCGAGACGAACGGATCCTTTGGCAGGATTCCGGCCTCGACATATTGCGGCAGAAACTTGCCGGCGTCGTCGCGAGACAGGCCGAACACGGTCTGCGTCAGGTCGTTGGTGCCGAAACTGAAGAAATCGGCGACTTCGGCGATCTTGTCGGCAAGCAGCGCCGCGCGGGGCAGTTCGATCATCGTGCCGACGCTGTATTCGATCTGTCCTGCCGGCCTCGGCGAAGACCTGGGCGGCGACCTTGTCGACCTGGGCACGCGTGATCTCCAGCTCCCGCTTCATGCCGACCAGCGGGATCATGATCTCCGGAACCGGCGCGCTGCCGGTCTCCTTCGCCACCGCCAGCGCGCCCTCGAAGATCGCGCGCGCCTGCATCTCGTATATTTCCGGGAAGGAAATACCCAGACGGCAGCCGCGATGTCCCAGCATCGGGTTGGCCTCCGCCAGTTCCGCTGCCCGCCGCCGGATGGTGTCGATGTCGGTGCCCAGCGAGTCGGCCACCTCCTGCATTTCGGCGTCGGCATGCGGCAGGAATTCGTGCAGCGGCGGATCGAGCAACCGGATCGTCACCGGCAACCCAGCCATGATGGTGAATAGCTGGCGGAAATCCTCGCGCTGAAACGGCAGCAAGCGGTCCAGCGCGGTGCGGCGGGCGGATTCGGTGTTGGAAATGATCATTTGACGCACCGCGAGGATGCGCTCGGGGTCGAAGAACATGTGCTCGGTGCGGCACAGCCCGATGCCCTCGGCGCCGAACTTGCGGGCGGTTTCCGCATCCATCGGGGTTTCCGCGTTGGCGCGCACGCCCATGCGCCGGCAACTGTCGGCCCATTCCATCAAGGTGCCGAAATCGCCTGACATCGCGGGCTCGATCATGGCGACCGGACCGACGAAGACCTCACCGGTCGCGCCATCCAGGGTGATGATCTCCCCGCTGCGGATTTCCTTGCCACCGGCTGCGAGGACCTGGTTGTTGTAGTCGACGCTGATGCCGCCGGCGCCGGCGACGCAGGGACGGCCCATGCCGCGGGCCACCACCGCGGCGTGGCTGGTCATGCCGCCGCGCGTGGTCAGGATGCCCCGCGCGGCGTGCATGCCATGGATATCTTCGGGACTGGTCTCGATGCGGACCAGAATGACCGCTTCGCCCTTGGCGGCACGGCTCTCCGCCTCATCCGCGCCGAACACCACCGCGCCGGACGCGGCACCCGGGCTGGCTGGCAGACCCTTGCCCAGCAGCGTGCGAGACGCTTTCGGGTCCAGCATCGGGTGCAGCAGTTGATCAAGCGACGACGGGTTGACCCGTCGCACCGCCTCGGCCTGATCGATCAGGCCCTCGCGCGCCATTTCCACCGCCATGCGCAGCGACGCGGCGGCGGTGCGTTTGCCGTTGCGGGTCTGCAGCATGTACAGCTTGTGCTGCTGCACGGTGAACTCGATGTCCTGCATGTCCAGGTAATGCTTCTCCAGCGTCGAGCGGATCTGCATCAGTTCCGCGTAGGCCTGCGGCATCGCCTGTTCCAGCGGGATTTCCCCCGCCTTGGCGACCGAGGACGACAGCGGCTGCGGCGTGCGGATGCCGGCGACCACGTCCTCGCCCTGGGCGTTCACCAGATACTCGCCGTAGAACATGTTCTCCCCGGTCGAGGGATCACGGGTGAAGCAGACGCCGGTGGCGCAGTCATCGCCCATGTTGCCGAACACCATGGCCTGCACGTTGACCGCGGTGCCCCAGGCGGCGGGAATGTCGTGCAGCCGGCGATAGGTGATGGCGCGGTGGTTCATCCAGGAGCCGAAGACCGCGCCGATCGCGCCCCAGAGCTGCTCCTGCGGGTCTTGCGGGAATGGCTTGTCGGTCTCCTGCAGCACCAGCTCCTTGTAGCCCTCCACCACGCCGTTGCCAGTCGTTTGCTGTCAGCGCGGTGTCCTCGACCACCCCAGCCTCCAGCTTGGTATGCTCGATTATCTCCTCGAAGCGATGGTGATCGACCCCCATCACGACCGACCCGTACATTTGTATGAACCGCCGGTAAGAATCCCAGGCGAAGCGGGGATCATTCGACGCGGCGGCAAGGCCTTGGACCGTGCAGTCGGTCAGGCCCAGGTTCAGGACCGTGTCCATCATTCCCGGCATCGATACCCGTGCGCCGGAGCGGACCGAAACCAGCAGCGGATGCGCCTCGTCGCCGAATTTCAGGCCCACCGCTTTCTCCATCGCGGCAAGCGCATCGTCGACCTGCGCCTTCAGTTCCGCCGGATAGTTCCGGTCATTGTCGTAGAACGCCGTGCAGACGTCGGCGGTGATGGTGAAACCCGGCGGGACCGGCAGGCCGATCGAGGCCATCTCGGCCAGATTCGCCCCTTTGCCTCCCAGCAGGTTGCGCATATCCGCTCGGCCCTCATTTTGGCCGGCGCCAAACCTGTAAACCCACTTGGTCATGCAGACCTCATCTAGCCTTCGATACGGGAGAAATCAGCGATCTGGTCCATGATAGACCGAACCCGGGCGAGAAGCCGCAGTCGATTGTGGCGTAATTCCGGCTCTGGCGTATTCACCGTCACTTTTTCGAAGAACGCATCCAACGGCGCGCGCAGTCCGAGCGGTCATCGCCATCGCTGATCGCATAATCCTCGTCATCCGAGCAAGTCGACCTACACCCCCAGCACGCGGCCCAGCGCCTCGGATCCAGCGCCAATCTCCGCCGGCTCGCGGTACAGAGCGGGTGTCAGAGCGGACCGCTCGAACGGGCCGTCCTTGCGGTCCTCGATGCGGAGAATATTGGCGGCGCGACGGTAAGCGGCGAGCAGATCGGCCCCGTCTGTGGTGGTCAGCAGCGCTGCAATCGCCTCGGTGCGCGCCAGCAATGCCACCAGGTCATCCCGTCCTGATTCGTGCCCTGGTCCCTTGGCACCGAATACGGCGTTCAGGATATCGTAGCGGGCACCGTCGGCGCGAAGCTGGACCACGCAGCCGTTCGATAATGAACGCAAACAAGCCGTCCGACCAGCTCGGCAGCGCCGTCCCACTGCCGGGCGCCTGCCGCGCCGCGACCTGCCAAGCAGACTCCCGCAACTGCAGCCGCAAGCCGTTTTCCCGAATGATGCGGATCACGCCCAGCGCCGCGCGCCGCAGCGCATAGGGATCGCCTGACCCGCTCGGCTTCTCGCCGATGGCGAAGAACCCGGCCAGTTGGTCCAGCTTGTCGGCCAGCGCCACGGCGACCGAGACAGGCGCGGACGGCGCCGTCTCGGCCGGACCGCGCGGCGCATAATGGTCGCGGATCGCATCGGCAACCGGCGGGACCTTCGCCGTCGTGCAGCGCGTAATAGCGGCCCATGACGCCCTGCAACTCAGGGAACTCGCCGACCATGCCACTTACCAGGTCGGCCTTCGCCAGGTGCGCGGCCCGCGCGGCCTGGGCAGGATCGGCCCCGACCAGCGGCGCTATCGAAGGCGGCCAGGTCGGACCAGCCGGCGCACCCGGTCGCCCTGCGTGCCCAATCTGGCCTGGAACGTGACCTTGTCCAGCGCCGCGACGCGGCTTTCGAGCCGGACCTTGCGGTCGAGGTCCCAGAAATGCCTGGCGTCGGCGAAACGAGCACGCAGCACGCGTTCATTGCCGGCGATGATCGCGGCGCCGTCGTCCTCGGCCTGGATATTGGCGACAAAGGCGAACCACGGCGGCGGCGCCACCATCCGGCGCGCGGAGCGCGAAGTAACGCTGGTTCACCCGCATCGAGACCTGCATCACCTCGGGCGGCAGATCCATGTGCTCGTCGGCGATGCGGCCGAGATGCGGCACCGGCCATTCGACCAGTCCGGCGACCTCGTCCAGCAGGCCCGGATCGTCGATCACCGGTGAGCGACTTTTCCGCCGCCAGGCCGGCGATGCGATCGGCGATGACGCGCTTTCGGTCCGCCGCATCGACCAGGACCCGGCGCGCCGATCAGGCTGTCCCGCCAGTTGGCGGCACCGGTGACCGCAAAGGCGCCAGGGGCATGGAAGCGGTGGCCCTCGGTCAGGTCGGCGCTGGCCAGACCGTGGCCGTCGTCCGCGCCTTCGCGCAGGTCGAACGGCACGACGGCGCCATCCAGCAGACAAATGATGCGGCGCAGCGGGCGAACCCAGACGAAGCTGCTCGAGCCGCCCCAGCGCATGGATTTCGGCCAGGGAAACCGGCGCAGCAGGCCGGGCATGGCGGCGGCGATCAGGTCGGCGGCGGGCATTGCGTTCGCGCGCCTTTCCAGCACCCAGTAGTCGCCCTCCTGGCGAAGGTCTTCCCGGCTCGCGCCATGTTTGCGCAGAAATCCGGCCAACGCCTGCTCGGGGGCGTTCGCGCGCGGTCCGCGTTCGGATGCTGGCGGCAGCGGCGACTTCGGCGGCGACCTCGGCACGGAGCGCGATCCGGCGGGGTCCGTAGTAGGTCTCGATCAGGCGGGGTCTGAGAGCGCGCAGGCCCTCGCCAATCAGACGCTCAAGCTCCGCCGCCGCGCCGCGCTGCATCCGGGCGGGGATTTCCTCGCTGAACAATTCGACAAAAAGTTCGGCCATCAATCAGTGCCGCACCATCGATCAATCCTTCAAGCCGGCTCGACATCGGTTTGGGCAAAGTCGCTGCCCTTGAACAGCAGGGGTTCGCGGGTCTCCTTGGCCAGCGCGTAGGCAAAACAGTCGCCGAAATTCAGCTTGGCCGGGTGCCCACCTCGGCCAAATGTCCGCCACGCGCTGCGCGCCATGCCGGCCTGTGACACCGATACCGGCACCAGTTCGATTCGCGCATCATGGATAAAATCCTCGAACCGGCTGATCGCCATTTGGGTGCCTTTGCGGTCCACGACCATGGTGGCCTCCAACCAGTTGGCAATCGGACATCCGGGCCGACGTGGCGGCGAGGATGGCGTCCACGTAGCGTTCCCGGTCAGCCTCCCGCAGCACGATCGCGAGCACCGCCGAGGCGTCAACGATCACCGCGGCAGGCCGGTTTCGCTCGTCATACAGCCAGCCATGATCAGAGGTGACATCGTCAGGCATGTTGGCGCTGATCTCGTCCGCGATTGCCAGTAACCGAACTCTCAGTGCCGCTTTGTCGCGCAGCCGCTGCTCACGGTCCAGTCGTCCCGCAGCGCCTTGGTCACCGCCATGGTCAGGCTCTCACCGGTCAGCTCCGACAGCCGAGAGGCCATACGGTAGGCGTCGTCACTCTTGATGTTCAACTGTGCACCCATATCATATACCCCAGGCCCGCCCCCATTTGCCTCGTCATGGTAGAAACACATATCATGCACGGTAAATTTCAGGCAATTCGGTCGCGGATGTCATCGGGTCCTTCCCGGCCAGCGTAGCGATCCTCCGGAGCCCGCTATGCCGCTTCACCGGCGATCCAGGCCTCGCAGCAGCCCTTGGCCAGGGTGCGCACCCGGCCAATGTAACTCGCCCGTTCGGTCACGCTGATGACGCCGCGCGCGTCCAGCAGATTGAACAGGTGGCTCGCCTTGATGCACTGGTCGTACGCCGGCAGCGCCAGCTCGCGGTCCAGCAGTGCGGCGCATTCGCCCTCGGCGTCGGCAAAGTGGCGCGACAGCATGCCGGTATCGGCAAACTCGAAGTTGTGCGCGCTGTATTCCCGCTCGGCCCGCAGGAACACGTCGCCATAGCTGACGCGCCGGCCCTGGATCGCCATTGAAATCGATGATCGAACACATTCTCCCGGTCCTGGACATACATCGTCAGTCGTTCCAGACCGTAGGTCATCTCAAAACTCGGGATAGGTCACCGGAATACCGCCTACCTGCTGAAAATAGGTGAACTGCCCAACTTCCATCCCGTCGCACCAGACCTCCCAGCCCAGGCCCCAGGCCCCCAGCGTCGGGCTTTCCCAGTCGTCTTCGACGAAGCGGAAATCGTGGTGCAGCGGGTCCAGCCCGATCTCGCGGTAGCTGGCGAGCAGCAGCTCCTGTGCATCGGGCGGACTGGGCTTCATGATGACCTGGTATTGGTAGTAGTGCTGCAGCCGGTTCGGGTTCTCCCCATAGCGCCCGTCCGCCGGGCGGCGGCACGGTTGCACATATGCGGCGCGCCAGGGTCGCGGCCCCAAGGCTCGCAGGGTCGTCGCCGGGTGAAAGGTGCCGGCGCCCATCTCGACATCGTATGGTTGCAGGATGACGCAGCCTTGCTCGGCCCAGAAATTGTGCAGCCGGAGGATAAGGTCCTGGAAACTGAGCGCATCTGGTCATTGGTCCCGGTTCGACATGTCTTCGGCATGCGATCGCATGGTCGTCCAAAGGCCCTTCGACCGATTGGCGAGTCTAGCGACAGCGGCATACAGTCGCGGCGCTTTCAGCACTGCCAGCGATCGGCGATCACGTCGCCGGGCTAGCACGCCAGCGAGACATGTCCGTCTGCGGCGAGCAAGCCCGCGGCCAGGTCCTGACCCGAAGACGCCGCTCATGGACTGTCGCGGCAATCGCTGCAGGCTCAGAGATCTCGCTGTGCCCGCCATGTTTATTGCTCACGCCACCGCCGCCAGGCCCATGTTGCTCTCACCGCCGCAAACGGTATGTGTTTCCGCCGGCAGTCTCGGCCCACGCTCGACTCGGACGGTATTCGCCCGTGAGCTATTGAACAAAGGCATGGACGAGATGACCGACCTATCGGCTGGGCCGCGTCGCGCGGCGTGGTATCGCCGCCCTCGCTCTTGGTGGGCTGCTGCAGGCATGCTCCCGGTGAGCCAGCCGGTCAGATCCGGCGCTCGGGTCTATGCCGCCGATGTGGACTGGCCAGGCGAAGACCTGCGAGGTCGCGAAGGTGACCCCGGCGGACGGACAGACCGTCGATACCACGATGAAGGTCGATGGCAACGGTGGCGTGGTGCGGTCTGCCTCTGCAGCACTCCGATGCAAAGCCATTCGATGCCGGCCGCTTCTGGAGCGCCCCGCCCACGGCACCGTCGTCATCCATGAAGTCGGCGATACACCCGCGTCGACTACACGCCGGATCGGGGCTTTACCGGCACCGACAGCTTCGCGGTGAAGATGATCCCGGGAGATGCGGTCATTCGCATCTCGGTGAATGTCACGAAGCCGGGGGCTAAGCCTCCAGGTCGTGGCAGGCCAGTGACCCATCATTATCCTCGGCGCGAGGCGGCCAGTTTGCCGGCGCCTCGGGCCGCTCCCGAATCTGTCTCGCGGCTAATTGAGCGTGACGGTTCGCTCGGCCGGCCTTGCGGCGCCGCCTTTCGTCGGTCGTACGGGCTCTTGGCGCCCGGTGGGCAGCGGGGCGCAAATCGTCACCGAGGCTGGGACCAGATCCTTGCCGGCGGCGTAGTTCGGCAGGTCGCTGGCCGAGGGAAGTGCCAGAACCTCGTTGAATATCATGCCGTTGCGTGGGCAGAAATCGCCGCCCATTTCGCTTCCCTGACGCGACATGGCGTTCGCCAGCTCGGTAACAAAACGATCGTGCTCAGTCTGGCCGCTCGAGCCGAAACGTTGTTTGAAATATGCGTCGATCGCCCGCTCATTGGCTTGCAGGTCCGACTGATAGCGGCGGATGAAGGCGTTATATCGTTCGTCCTCGTGGCAGCCGGTCGCCAGCACCATCAATTCGCTGCGCAGCGCCTGCACCTCGAAGGCCGACTGATCGGTCAACGAGGTACATTGGGCTGCGCCAGCACGGGCTGGGCCGACAAGAGGCTCATAGCGGTGACGGCGCTCAGCAGACGACGCATCCAAATCTCCTTTTGCATGGTGCAAGCCAAGTGATCAGCCTCGGAGCTTGATCCCCTGCCATAGGTAAATGCCGCAAGCGCCAATAGCACAAGGGAATTTGCTTCGTGGCGACAACCGTCCCGTTTAGCTTCGATCGGGCCGCAACTGTTTGGAGAGTGCCGTGGCCTGCCCCACCAAGGTTGCGTGGGATCGATTTTGGCCCGACTGTGGGCGATCACGTCTGTCCACGTCATCAACATTGTTTTGGCAGGCATCTACATCAGCCACACGGCCACCGATCGCACTGATGTTCTCCCGAGCTCATCTGACGCGAGGCGAACGTTTCGCGCTGGGCAGTCTCGCCGCGGGCTGCCGTGGTGCTCGGCCTGAAGTCCGCTGCCTGGTGGATCACCGGCAGCGCGGCGCTCTATTCCGACGCGCTGGAATCCACGGTCAATGTCGCCGCCAGCCTGATCGCCTGGGCCGCGCTTCGCTTCGCCGCCCGCCCGGCCGATGCCAATCATCCCTACGGTCACGAGAAGGCGGAGTTTTTCGCTGCCGTGGTCGAGGGCGTACTGATCGTCGTCGCGGCCTTGCTGATCTTCGACGAGGCTTGGCAAAGCTGGCTCCGCCCGCGCATCGCTTGAACTGCCGTTTCGAGGCCTTGCGCTGAACGCGGGCGCCACGGCGATCAACGCGCTCTGGTCGGCGGTCCTGCTGCGGGTTGGGCGCCAATTGCGCTCACCCGCTTTGCAGGCCGATGGCCGGCATCTGCTGTCCGATGTGGTAACTTCGGCGGGCATTGCATTCGGCGTTGATACTGGTGCTGAGCACCGGTCTGCTGGTGCTCGACCCATGTCTCGCGGCCGCGACGGGGATCTATGTGCTTTGGTCGGGCATGGCCATGATCTCGAGCTCGGTCAGCGGCCTGATGGACGCCGCGCCGGAACCGGCTGTGGTCAACCGGATCAAGGAACTGGTCGCCAACAGCGCCGCCGGCGCGATCGAGGCGCACGATCTGCGAACGCGGCACGCCGGCAGGCTTACATTTCTGGAGTTTCATCTGGTGGTACCCGGGATCGATGTCGGTCGCCGCGGCGCATAGGATTTGCGACCGTATCGAAGACACGCTGAAGGCGGAGATGGGACACCTTATGATTACCATTCACGTCGAGCCCGAAGAGAAAGCGAAACGAGGCGGCGTCCCGGTGCTCTAGGAAAGCGGATGCTTCGAGACGGCGGTGTAGGTGCTCGGAGCCCGTTCTCGCACCTCTGGTTGTCCTTCTTTGCCTTGACACGCCTGACGAGCGTGCGTAGAACGCCCGTCTTCCGTCGCTCTGGTCGCAGGACTGCCACCTGTTACTGCGCGGCCCACGCTAGATGTGAATTTGCAGGACCAATGGCCAATACCGCTTCCGCGCGTAAGCGCATCCGACAGACGCTCACTCGTACGGCACGAAACAATGCGCGGAAATCGCGTATGCGGACTTTTGTGAAGAAAGTTGAAACTGCTATCGCCAGTGGCGACAAATCGGCGGCCGGCGAGGCGCTTCGCATCGCGCAGCCGGAGATGCAGCGGGCCTCCGGGAAGGGCGTGATCCATGCCAATACAATCGCCCGCAAACTGTCTCGCCTTTCGGCACGGATCAAGACGCTGCCAAGCGCCTAAAAGCGCTTAAAGCGAGGTGAACCGGTCAGCTGGATGGTTGACCGCTACGCAGGCGAGATCAATCTCAAATCGATTGATCGCGAAACGTTTTACTGGGCATAGTATAGCCGGCGTTTCGCGTTGAACGCTAGTGGCATGTGTAATTATTTCAACCGATGTTTATTTGAGCACCCATGGCGTAAGCTTATTTCTTTTGCATGCCAGGACGTGCCACGTACCAGTTTTCAGTTGCCTCGCTCCAAAAGTCTGACATACTCAATACTCGTCAGCGGAACACGAGATCAGTCCCAATTGAAATACCCCTCTCCGGGGGGCCGGGAACCTGCGTGTCGCGCTGAGCAAGGCCGAAGTCATCGGTGGGTGCCGCACTCGCCCCGGGACGAGATAAGCTGTTCTTGGTGTGGTGATACCGCTGGCGGGGGGAACGGAATGACCACGACGGAGCCGGAGATCGTGGAAATGCCGCACCTCACAGCCCAGTGGGCGCGCGTCAGGGTGCGGCTGCAGTCCGAAGTGGGCGAAGCCGAATACCGCACCTGGCTGCGACAGTTGGCATTGACCGGGATCGATGGCGATGAGGTGACCGTTACGCTACCGACGCGATTTCTGCGCGATTGGGTGACAAGCCGTTATGGCGACCAAATCAGAACATTGTGGCAGGCGGAAAATCCCGCGGTGCGCAGGGTGGACGTCCGGGTCGGCACCGCTGCGCGGATCGCTGCCCGCCGCCGGAAGCCTGCTCGCTGTCGACGCTGACCCGGGCATGCCGAGCCGACGAACGTTCCGCTGGGCCGCACCCCCCGCAGGGATTTTTCCGCTTTGGAAGCGCCACAGATGGTCAGCGAAAAACAGGGCTCGTTCGATCGGGAAGTTCGTCCCGGGATATCGACCACGTCGATGTCCGCCTCCCCGTCAGGGCTCGCCATAACCGGTTCGGCACAGTCAGGCCTTGGCTTGTCTGACGATCGTGTCGATCCGCGACCGGAACTGGCAGCTGCCCTAGATCCGCGATTCACCTTCGAAGGTTTCGTTGTCGGCAAACCAAACGAATTTGCCTATGCCTGTGCCCGCCGGGTGGCCGAATTGCCGTCCAGCCCTGGGTTTAATCCACTGTTCCTGTATGGCGGCGTCGGCCTGGGCAAGACCCATCTGATGCATGCGATCGCCTGGGAGTTGACCGACCGCGCTGCCGCTCCCGTGTCAGTTGCCTACATGTCGGCCGAAAAGTTCATGTACCGCTTCATCGCCGCCATCCGCAGCCAGTCCACGATGGAATTCAAGGAACATCTGCGCAATGTCGACGTGCTGATGATCGACGACCTGCAGTTCCTGATTGGCAAGGACAATACGCAGGAAGAATTCTTCCACACCTTCAACTACCTGGTGGAGGCCGGCAAACAGATTGTCGTCTCGGCCGACAAGTCGCCGTCCGACCTGAGCGGGCTCGAGCATCGGTTGCGAACGCGGCTTGGGCTGCGGCATGGTCGCCGACCTGCACACGACGACCTACGAACTCCGCATCTCGATCCTCGAGGCGAAAGCGGCGCGCGCCGGCGTCGCCGTCCCGGTCAAGGTGCTCGAATTCCTGGCGCATAAAATCACCTCCAACGTGCGCGAGCTGGAGGGAGCGCTGAACCGCCTGGTGGCGCATGCCAATCTGTTCGGTCGTCCGGTCACGTTGGAGACGACGCATGAGGTGCTCGCACGACATCTTGAAGGCACATGACCGTCGCGTGACGATCGAGGAGATCCAGAAGAAGGTGGCGGAACATTACAGTATCCGCCTGACTGACATGTCCTCGGCCCGACGTGCCCGCGCCGTCGCCCGGCCGCGCCAGGTTGCGATGTTTCTGGCGAAACAACTTACCAGCCGGAGCTTACCGGAAATCGGACGCAAGTTCGGCAACCGAGACCATACGACCGTGATGCACGCTGTGTCGCGGGTAACCGAATTGATGCAACGCGACGGCACCTTCGCCGAAGATGTCGAACTGCTCCGCCGCCTGCTGGAATCCATGACGGCAAGGCCAGGCGCGCAGGGCTCCCGCCGTTGCGCTCGGCGTTGCTTCAGGCTGCAGCGCGCACCGCTCCACCGTCTGCGGACTTGATCATGTCGGCACCTTTTTCCGCGATCATGATCACCGCGGCGTTGGTGTTGCCAGACGGCACGGTTGGCATGATCGAGGCATCAACCACACGCAGACCATCGATGCCGTGAACCCGCAGACGATCATCGACCACCGCCATCGGATCAGGCCCCATCTTGCATGTGCCGATCACATGGTAGGTGGTCTGACCGTTCTCCCGCGCCCATTGCAGCCATTCGTCATCGGTCTGAATGTTGTCGCCCGGGTTCATCTCATAGGCGCGGTACCTGTCCAGCACCCGGTTATTGATGATGCGCCGGCCCATTTTCATGCCATCCACCAGCACGCGCTGATCGATTTCATCCGAAAGGTAATTCGGCCAGATCGACGGCGCCGCCGCTCGGGTCGTTCGATCGCGCGTGGATTGACCCCTTTGACTCCGGCCGGCATTGATAAGCCGTCAGCGTCATGCCCGGCTCGCGGTCCAGGACCCGCGTCTGGGCGTTGGCGTAGCTCGCATGGGCGAAATGAAACTGCACGTCCGGCTCCTCGAGTTCGGGCCGCGTCTTCACGAAGCCGAACGCCAGGCCGGCGGTAAAAGTCAGGATGCCGCGGCGCTGAGTATAGTATTTCACTACCTCCCTGGCGAAAGCCAGGCCGCGGCTTTGTTCGTTCAGCGTCACCGGCAATTTCACCCGCCAGTTCATCCGTGGGCGCGTAATGGTCGCGATAGTTTTCACCGACCCCGGCAGCTGCGTGCACGCACCGGGATACCGAGCGAAGCGAGCAGTTCGGGCTGACCGATCCCGGATAGCTCCAGGATATGGGGTGATTTCACCGCACCGGCGGCAAGGATCACCTCGCGATTGGCACGGGCTTCCTTGGCAACTCCGGCCTGTGTATAGGTGACACCCACGGCACGCCGACCTTCCAGGATAACCTTCCCGGCCAGCGCCTCGGTCTCGATCTTTAGATTGGGCCGTCGCCGTGCCGGGTCGAGGAATCCGCGCGCGGTCGACCAGCGCTCGCCGTTCTTCTGCGTCACCTGGTAATAGCCGAAACCTTCCTGCTGGCCGTTGTTGTAGTCCTTGTTGCGTGGAAAACCTTCGTCCACGGCTGCGTCGATAAAGGCGTCCAGCAGTTCGGCCCGCTCACGCATGTGAGCAACATTCAGCGGTCCGCCGCGCCCGCGAGAGGCATCGCCCCCCGGCTCAAAATGTTCCGCTTTGCGGAAATACGGCAACACCGCGTCGTACGACCAGCCACGATTGCCGAACTGCGACCAGGTGTTGTAGTCGAGCGGATTGCCGCGCACGTACAGCATGCCGTTGATCGCGCTGGAGCCCCCCAGCGTGCGTCCGCGCGGGATCGGGATGCGGCGGTTGCCAAGATTGGGCTCCGGCTCGCTCTCGAAATTCCAGTTGTATCGCGGATCGTTCAGCAACTTGGTGAAGCCGGCGGGGATATTGATCCACATCGAGCTGTCCTTCGGCCCCGCTTCCAGCAAAAGAACCTTCGCTCGAGCGTCCTCGGTCAACCGGTTGGCCAATACGCAGCCCGCCGAACCCGCGCCCACGATGATGTAGTCGAACTCCGCCATGCCCGCCCCCTGTTTGTCTCAGATTGATAGCCATCCCCGACGCGAACCGGAAGGCTTACCTGATGGCCACACACGGGCGACTTGGCTATCGAGAGCGAGCCGCGACCGCGACCGCTTCCCGCCCCGAGGTCCCTGTGGCAACAAGGCCACGTAATGACCGACGGATCACGATTTTCTCTTCTCTCGCTGCTCCGGCATGGCACGGGGCGGGCCTGGGACAGGCAGTGGCGAGACGCGCAGCCGAAGGCCGCCTATGACGTGATCATCGTCGGCGCCGGTGGGCATGGCCTGGCCACTGCGTATTATCTGGCCGAGACGCACGGTATTCGCGATGTGGCCGTGCTGGACAAAGGCTGGCTGGGTGGCGGCAACACCGGCCGCAACACCACGATCATTCGCTCAAATTATCTGCGCGACGAGAGTGCGGCACTTTATGAGCACTCGCTGAGACTTTGGGAGGGTCTGGCACAGGAGCTGAACTACAATGTGATGTTCTCGCCACGCGGGGTTCTGATGCTGGCGCACACGCGATCACGACGTGAAGGTGTTCCGTCGTCACGTCCACGCCAACCGCTTGCAGGGCATCGACAATGAGTGGCTGACCCCGGCTCAGGCGAAAGCGTTTTGCCCGCCGCTCAACATCCCGTCGCCGGGTAGCGGGCAGACGCCGCACCAAAACGAAATGCGTTATCCCATCCTCGGCGCGGCGCTGCAGCGGCGTGGCGGCGTCGCCCGGCATGACGCGGTGGCCTGGGCCTATGCGCGAGCCGCCAGTTTGCGCGGCGTGGACATCATCCAGAATTGCGCGGTGACCGGCATTAACCGCGACCGGACCGGCGCCGATCAGCGGCGTCGAGACCACGAAGGGCCCGATCGCCGCATCCCGTGTCGGCGTCGTGGCTGCGGGCCACACCAGCGTGCTGATGGCGATGGCCGGGGTCCGTATGCCATTGGAATCATTTCCCCTGCAGGCGCTGGTCAGCGAACCGGTGAAACCGGTGTTGCCCTGTGTTGTCATGTCCAACACCGTCCACGCCTACGTCTCCCAGTCCGACAAGGGGGAACTGGTGATCGGAGGCGGCACCGATGCCTACACCTCCTACAGCCAGTCGGGCGGGCTGCACATCACGTGTGAGACGCTGGCCGCGATCTGCGAATTGTTTCCGTCATTCCGGCGACTGCGCATGTTGCGAAACTGGGGCGGAATTGTTGACCTTACGCCGGATCGTTCGCCGATCATCGGCGTGACGCCGGTGCCTGGTCTGTTCGTCAACTGCGGCTGGGGCACTGGCGGTTTCAAGGCCACCCCCGGCTCGGGCGACATCTTCGCCGCCACCATTGCGCGCGATGAACCGCATCCCGATTGCCGCGCCTTTCTCGCTCGATCGTTTCGTCACCGGCCGCCTGATCGATGAGGCGGCTGCCGCGGCCGTGGCGCACTGACGCAGCCAATGCCCCTTCGATAACCCCATGCTGCTGATCCCCTGTCCCTGGTGCGGCGCTCGGCCGGAAAACGAATTTCGTTACTGCGGCGCGGCGCATGTCATCCGGCCCGTCGATCCGGCGGCGGTGGATGATGCCACATGGGCCGCCTATCTCTATCTACGAGAAAACCCGCAGGGTGGTCATGCGGAACGCTGGCGGCACGTTCACGGCTGCGGGCGGTTCTTCAACTGCCTGCGCGACACCGCCACCGATCGCATCACCGCCACCTATCGGCCCGGCGAAAGGCGGCCGTCATGACCCAGGCGTTTCGCACCGCCGGCGGCGGCCGCATCGACCGCCGCCGCGTCATTCGCTTCAGCTTCGACGGCCGCAACTACGAGGGTTTCGCCGGCGATACGCTGGCCTCCGCCTTGCTGGCGAACGATGTGCATCTCGTCGGTCGCTCGTTCAAATACCACCGGCCGCGCGGCATCCTGTCGGCCGGCGCCGAGGAACCCAACGCGCTGGTCACGCTCGATCGCGGCCCGGGCCGGCTGACGCCAAACCTCCGCGCCACCCAGATCGAACTTTACGACGGCCTCGTCGCCCGCAGCCAGAACCGCTATCCATCGTTACGGTTCGATGTTGGGGCGCTGGCCGGTCTCGCTTCGCCGCTGCTCTCCGCAGGGTTCTACTACAAGACGTTCATGTGGCCGGCGTCGTTCTGGCATCGTATATATGAACCGGCGATCCGGCGCGCTGCCGGGCTAGGACGAGTACCGGTCGGAGCCTGACGGGGATCGATATCTTGCAGCAGTATGCCCATTGCGACCTGTTGGTGATCGGCGGCGGTCCGGCAGGGCTGGCCACCGCGATGAGCGCGGCGGAGACCGGTCAGCGCGTGATCCTGTGTGATGAGCAGGCGGAACTTGGTGGCTCCCTGCTGGCCGAACCGGCGGTGGCAATCGATGACAGGGCCGCTCAGGACTGGCTGCACGAGGCAGTCATCGCTTTGAGTGGCACGATCATCTTACTGCCCCGCACGACCGCTTTCGGCTGGTACCCTGACAACCTCATCGGTCTGGTTGAGCGCGTGACTGATCATCTTGCGTCGCCGCACCCGGCCTTGCCGCGCGAGCGCCTGTGGCATGTCCGCGCTGCCCGGGTCGTGCTGGCAACCGGCGCAATCGAGCGCCCGCTGGTGTTTCCGGACAACGATCGCCCCGGCGTGATGCTCGCTGGTGCGGCGCGTACGTATCTGCACCGATACGGAGTTCGCGTCGGCCGGCGTGCGGTGGTGGCTACGGTCGACGACAGTGCCTACCGGGCTGCGGCGGAGCTACATGAAGCCGGCGTCACCATCGCGGCGGTTGTCGATCCGCGTCCGCAAGCAGACAGCGAAGCCATCGAGGCGGTGCGGGTCCTCGGAGTTCCGATACATCACGGCACGATGATCGCCGGGACGGACGGACGTCTGCGTGTGCGCTCGGTTCGATTGAGCAACGGGACCGATGTCGTTCCATGCGATACGGTTCTGCTGTCGGGCGGGTGGACCCCGTCGGTGCACCTGCATTCCCAGTCGCGCGGCAACCTGGTGTTCGATCCGCTCACAGGGAACTTTCTGCCGGATCAAGCGACCAGGACGGGGACCTCGCGCTCTGTCGGTGCATGCGCCGGCGTATTCGATCTCGGCACATTGTTGCAGGACGGCAGCAGTGCCGGCGGTGGGTCGCGAACCTTCAAGGTCACCGGGCTGCCGACGTTGGCGCCACTGATGCCGCCCATGCCGGGCGTGCCACACGGCAAGGCGTTCGTCGACTTTCAGAACGACGTTACCACCGGTGACCTCGCTATTGCCGCCAACGAAGGTTTCGTCTCGATCGAGCACGTCAAGCGCTACACCACGACCGGCATGGCGACTGACCAGGGCAAGACCTCCAACCTGAACGCGCTGGCCACGATCGCCGGACTGACTGGCCAGGGAATGGAGGCGATCGGTCCGACCCGCTTCCGTCCACCGTACACGCCGGTGACATTCGGCAGTCTGGCTGGAGCCTCTCGCGGCACATTATACGCCCCCGTTCGCCTGCCGCCGGTTGCGACCCCGGGTGCGGTGCTGGAGGATGTCGGCACATGGAGGCGTGCCCGCTGTTTTCCTCGCTCAGGACGAAACGGTTGCCGACGCCGTCGCGCGCGAATGCCTCGCCGTCCGCAACGACGCCGGCATATTCGACGCCAGCACACTAGGCAAGATCGAGGTGGTCGGGCCGGATGCCGTCACATTCCTAAATCGTATCTATACCGCTGACTTCATCAGGATGGCCCCCGGACGCTGCCGCTACGCCATTTTGCTGGGAGAGGACGGCGCCATACGTGACGACGGCATCGTCGCTCGGCTGGCACCCAACCGGTTTCACGTCACGACCACCACCGGCGGCGCCGCTGCCACGCTGCATCACATGGAAGACTACCTGCAGACCGAGTTTCCCGACCTTCGAGTTTGGCTCACATCAATCACCGAACAATGGGCAGTCATTGCGGTGCAGGGCCCCAGGTCCGCCACCGTGCTGGCGCCGTTTATCGCTGATATCGATCTGGCAACCATGCCTCATATGAGCGTCCGGCACGGTCATATCGGTGACGTGCCAATCAGGTTGTTCCGAGTGAGCTTCACCGGCGAGATGGGATTCGAAATCAACCTGCCGCCGGATCAGGCGCAGCGCGTCTGGAACACGTTGCTTCTTCGTGATGTCACTCCCTACGGCACCGACGCAATGCACGTGCTGCGGGCGGAGAAAGGCTACATCGTCATCGGTCAGGAAACCGACGGCACCGTGATACCGGATGACCTCGGGCTGGGATGGACGATCGCTCCGTCGAAAGCTGACTTCGTTGGCAAGCGCTCCCTGTCGCGACAGGAAATGCTGCGTCCGGATCGCAAACAACTGGTCGGTCTGCTGCCGGTCGATCCAACCGTGGTGCTTGAGGAAGGTGCGCAGATCATCGCGGCGGGCGCGACATCGGCAGGCGCGGCACCGCCGGGAGACGCCACGCCGTCGGGCGGCGCTTCAATTGGACACGTAACGTCATCGTACTATAGTGCTACTTTGGCCCGTGGTTTCGCATTGGCCCTGGTCTCGGCCGGCCGCTCTCGTATTGGGGGACGGTTGCGTGTGCCGATCGGACGCACCGAGCATGAGGTCACTGTCACCGATCCGATATTCCACGACAGGAGCGGCGAACGCGTGCGGGCGGCTCGGCTCCGGTCTTCGCCAGCCCGTCGAACCGCTATTGGCTCCTGTGGGCGTTTCGCCGCCGGCAGCGCACCCGGCCGCGTCCGTGCACCTGGCGGCGCTGGAACCGGCGACCCGGCTGGCGATTCGTGCCGGCATCGCCGCCGCGACGGCGATCGGGCTGGCTTTCGGGGTGTTGCTGCCGACCGCTCCATGCCGCGCGAGGACCGCACGCGATCGGGCCGCGCTGTGGCTCGGTCCGGATGAGTGGCAGATCCTTGCGCCCGCCGGGGTGTCGGCCGAACTGGTGGCGCTCGCGATCAAGGCGGTCGGCGACCACCCGGCCAGTGTGGTCGATGTGTCGCAACGGGCGGAGGCGCTGGAAATCTCCGGCGAGCGCGCGACGTGGTGCCTGAACGCTTTCTGCGCGCTTGACCTGGACAGACGGAGATTCCCGCCCGGAGCGTGCACCCGGACACTGCTGGGAAAGGCCGAGGTGATGTTGTGGCGGATCGGCGCCGAGGTATTCCGCGTCGAAACCCCCCGCTCACTGTTTCCATAAGTCTGGGACTGCCTCGAAGCGGCCCGGCTCGAATTTCACGACGCATGACCGCGGTCGCCGGCATGAGCCATTTCGTAACCGTAATATACGGTCTTGCTCCGCAGCTTCCATCGCGGAACCACGAGCATCGTGCGTGATTTCCTCGCGTAATCCGGAACGAACTGCAACGGTCGTGCAGCGCCGGTGTGCAGATCGGAAGTCCGTTTCGCCGGGGATTTCCGCTTCCTCGTCGAGATGCTCTAGCTTGTCCCGCAACGCCAACCACGAAGCGAGGGAACGATGGACTTCCACGGCAAGGTTGCCCTGATCACCGGCGGCGGCAATGGCATCGGGCGCGCCTCGGCCTCGGTTTTGCCAGTCGCGGCGCGAAGGTCGTCGTGGTCGATCGCGACCACGCGGCCGGCGAGGCCACCGCCGGCATCCTGCGCCAGCAAGGCGGCGAGGCGCTTTTCGTCGCCGCCGACGTCACCCGATCCGCCGACGTGCAGAACTACGTGAAGCTGGCACTCGACGAATATGGCGCGATCGACTGCTTCCTCAACAACGCCGGCATCGAGGGCACTGTCGCGCCGACGCATCAATACGACGAGGAGATGTTCGACCGCGTGATGGCGGTCAACGTCAAGGGTGTCTTCCTGGGCTGCGCCACGTCCTGCCGGTGATGCTCAAGCAGGGCCATGGCTCGGTGGTGAACACAGCTTCGGTCGCCGGCCTGGTCGCCTCGCCCGGCATGCCGGCCTATGTCGCCTCCAAGCATGCCGTGATCGGCCTGACCAAGACCGCCGCTGGCGAAGTCGCGCGGTCCGGTGTGCGGGTCAATGCGGTCTGCCCCGGCCCGATCGATACGCGCATGATCCATTCTCTGGAATCGATGCTCAGCCCTGATGATCCCGGCAGCGTCGGCACCCGCTATCAGGCCAACATTCCGATCGGCCGCTATGGCACCGCCGAGGAGGTCGCCAACCTCGTGCTGTTCCTGTCGTCCGACCTCGCGGCCAACATCACCGGGGCGCAGTATGTCGTCGATGGCGGCCGCACGGCAACCGGCGGGGCCGTCACCAACAATCTGGTGCGCTGAGGGCCGGCTGCGCGGGCAAGGGACAACAGGTCAGCGTGACACGCGCCTCGGAAGGATAGAAAATGCCGGAACAAAAGACCGTCCGGACCTCGGTCCTGGAGATCGCCTATCTCGAATCCGGCCCCGCCGACGGCCCGCCGGTGATCCTGCTCCATGGCTGGCCTTCCGATGTACACGACTGGGACGGCGTAGCGCCGCCGCTGGCTCAGGCTGGCTTTCGCGTTCTGGTGCCCTGGCTGCGCGGCTTTGGGCCAACCCGGTTCCTGAATGCGGCGACACGCCGCGCAGCGGGCAGCAGGCGGCGCTGGGAGCCGACGTGCGCGACTTCATGGATGCGCTGTCGATCCCGCGGCGCATCTGGTCGGCTATGACTGGGGCGGCCGCGCGGCGTGTGTGGTGGCGGCCCTGTGGCCGGAGCGGGTGACGGGCTTGGTGGCGATCACCGGCTACGGCATTCAGGACATCGCGGCGGCGGAAACCCGCCTCGGCAGAGCAGGAATATCGTTACTGGTATCAGTGGTATTTTCATACGGAGCGAGGCCGTCGCCGGACTGACCGCGAACCGCGCGACATCGCCAAATTGCTCTGGCGGCTATGGTCACCGAACTGGGATTTCGATGACGCAACATTCCAGGCCACCGCACCAGTTTCGACAATCCCGACTTCGTCGATGTCACCATCCAGTCCTACCGTCACCGTTACGGCAACGCCCCTGGCGATCCGGCCTACGACGACCTCGAGGCTCGGCTTGCCGGCCAGCCCCCGATCACGGCGCCGACGATCGTTCTGCATGGCGAAGATGACGGGGTCGGCGCGCCAGCCGGCTCGATCCCGCGCGACCGCCTGTTCACGGGTAGTTTCGAACGCAGACTGATCCCGCGTGCCGGGCATTTCCTGTCGCGGGAAAACCCGCTCGACGTGGTAGCGGCGGTTAGACAGTTGGGCGGTGCGGCGGCTATAAATCGGACGCGAACGGAAGGACGACATGGATATCATTCCCAGCGGCCAGACCCTCGGCGCCCGGGTCGAAGGCATCGACCTGGCCGATCCTTTGTCCGACAGCGATTTTCGCACGCTGCTGCGGGCACTGGGCCGGCACGGCGTGTTGTGCTTCCCGAAACAGACGTTGGACACCGCGGCCTTCGCGGCGTTCGGCAAGCGTTTCGGCGATCTGGAGGTGAATGTCGCCAACCTGTTCCACGAGCCGGACTTTCCCGAAGTCATGATCCTGTCCAACCAGTCGGGTCCGGACGGCAAGCCGTTGGGGCTGAACGACGCCGGGCAAGGCTGGCACACCGACATGTCCTACAGCCGCGACATCGCGCTCGCGAATGTGCTGCACGCCCAGGCGGTGCCGATGCGCAACGGAAAGTCCGCTCGGCGAAACGCAGTTCCGCAACATGCACGCGGCCTATGAGGAACTGCCCGAGGGAATGAAGCAAAAGCTGGAAGGCCGCACCGCGACCCATGACTTCGAGAAGTTCTGGGAAGTGATGCGCCTGCGCCCGGGCTCCCGCCGACCCGCGCTGACCGAGGAGCAGAAACGGCGCAAGCCTCCGGTGTCGCAGCCTCTGATACGCGTCCACCCGCTGACCGGGCGGAAGGTGCTGTATGCCAACCCGGGCTACACGATGTGGATTGACGGCATGGACGGCTCGAGAGCGACACGATCCTGGATTATTTGTTCCGCCATCAGGAGCGCGCGGATTTCCTCTATGCGCATCACTGGTCGGTGGGCGACGTGCTGATGTGGGACAACATCGGCACAGTGCACAACGCGGTCGCTGATTATATGCCAGACGAGGCCCGGTATATGCGGCGGGTGCAGGTGATGGCGACTCTCACTATCCCGCGGCTGGTAGCCTGACGCAGGCCGGATTTCAGCGGCTGAATACCACTGATGGCGTCCGTGTTGAATTGTACATGCGAGAACCCGTCTCGCAGCGTCAGAACTCCGCCGGCCGCAGCAGCCGAGCCAGCCGGTCCAGTACCGCGTTCGCCATGCCGGGCTCCGCGCCGGCGAAGAACCCGCGTGCGACATCCAGATACTCGTTGATGACGACCTTCGCGGGCGGCCCGTCCGGCATCGCAGTTCCGCCGCGCCCGCGCGCAGCAGCGCCCGCAACACCGGGTCGATCCGCGTCCAGCGGCCATTCGGCGGGCAGGGCCTCGGTCAGCATGCGCGTCGATCGCGTCCTGCCGCAGCACGCACCCCACGAACCACGCGGGCGAACAGCGGCACCTCGGCATCCGGGATGCGTCCATCCTCGAAGCCTCCGACGACAAATCCGCCGCCGCGACCCGCCGCCAACGCCGCCTCCGGGCAGTTCGCCCAGACGGTGGCTGATGAACTGGTCGATCACGGTTTCCGCATTGTCGCCGGCCTGCTCGGTCTGGAACAATGCCTGCACCGCAGCGACCCGGGACGCGGTCCGCGCCCGGGCTTTCGGGGCCGAGGCATCAGACGGCGCCGAGGTAGCGGGCGGCGTTGATCTGGAGCAGCGCCGCGGCGGCGGCCTCCGCCCCTTTGTTGTGGCCGTCCTGACCCGACCGGGCCTCGGCCTGCGCCACCGTGTCGCAGGTCAGCAGGCCGGTACCAAGGCGATGCCGAACTGCAACGCGACGTTCATCAGGCCGTCCATCGTCGCTTTGCAGATGAATTCGTAATGGTCCGTCTCGCCGCGGACGATGCAGCCCAGCGCGACGAACCCGTCGAACCGCTTGCCGCCGCGCATGGCGATGCGGATCACCTGCGGCAGTTCGTACGCGCCGGCGACGTCCAGCACTTCCGCCGTCCCACCGGCCTCGCCGCAGGATGCGCAGCGCGCCGGCTGGTCAGTCCGTCGACCACCTCGCGGTAATAGGGCGCGCGCACGATCAGCAGATGCGGCGGCGGACCCTCGACCCGCGGCGCGCTGGGCAGTTCGGCGTCCTGGGTGCTCATCCTTCGTAGTCCACGCCGATGACGTTTGGGATCGGCCGCTGCTCGACGATGTTCAGCCCATAGCCCTCGAGCCCGATCACCGTGCGGTGGTGGTTGGTCAGCAGCACCATGTTGCGCACGCCAAGGTCGAGCAGGATCTGCGCCCCGATGCCGTAATCCCGCAGCTCCCGCGTCGGCCTTCGGCGCCCGATCGCCAGCAGCCGCACCCGTTCGGCCAGCGCGGTCGAGCGATGCTCGCGGATGAACACGACAATGCCGCGGCCGGCCTTGGCGATCATGTGCATCGAGTTGTGCACGGAGATCCAGTGCGGCGCGCCGGTCATGTCATCCAGCAGGTCGACCGCGTGCATCCGCACCATCACCGGTTCGGGGCCGCTGACGTCGCCTTTGATCAGCGCCAGATGCTCCTGGTACTCGACGGTGTTGGCATAGACCACGGCGCGCCAGTCGCCGCCGGCGGGATGCTGATAGGTGCCTTCCTCGACCCGGCGCACCAGCCGTTCGGTCAGCCGCCGATTGGCGATCAGGTCGGCGATGGTGCCCAGCTTCAGGTTGTGCTTCTGGGCGAAGGCGACGAGGTCCGGCAGCCGCGCCATGGTGCCGTCGTCGTTCATGATCTCGCAGATCACCGCGGACGGGTTCAGCCCGGCCTTGCGGGCGATATCGACCGACGCCTCGGTATGCCCCGCGCGCACCAGCGTGCCGCCTTCACGCGCCACCAGCGGAAAAACATGGCCCGGCGTGGTGATGTCGTCGCGCGTGCTGTCCGGATTGATCGCCACGGCGATGGTGCGGGCGCGGTCGGCGGCGGAAATGCCGGTCGTCACACCCTCCCGCGCCTCGATCGAGACGGTGAACGCGGTCTGGTGCCGCGTGCCGTTCTGCCGGCTCATCAGCGGCAGGCCCAGCGTCTCGACCCGCTGGCGGGTCATCGCCAGGCAGATCAGGCCGCGCGCGTGGCGGGCCATGAAGTTGATCGCATCGGGCGTGGCGAACTGCGCCGGGACCACCAGATCGCCTTCATTCTCCCGGTCTTCGTCGTCCACCAGAATGAACATGCGGCCGTTGCGGGCTTCCTCGATCAGCTCCTCGGCCGAGCGAGAGATATTTCGACAGTTCCGACGTGACGAAGTCTCGCTTGAGGTTCTCCATCACGCCGTCTCCGGTGCGGCTTGCGCCGTTGATGATTCGGACAGCCGCGCGACGTAGCGGGCCAGCATATCGATCTCGATATTGACCGTGTCGCCGGGCTGCATGTCGCCGAAGCTGGTGACGGCGGCGGTGTGCGGAATGATGTTCACGCCGAAGGTATCGCCCCGCACCTCGTTGACAGTCAACGATATGCCATCCACGGCGACGCTGCCCTTGACGGCGATGAAGCGCGCCAGGTCGGGCGGCACACGAAAAATCCACCGCACCGAGCCGTTTTCCGGCGAGGCGGACACCGCTCGCCCGACGCCGTCGGCGTGGCCGGAAACCAGATGGCCGCCCAGTTCGTCGCCCATGCGCAGCGACCGTTCCAGGTTGACCATCGAACCCGCCTGCCAGGTGCCCAGTTTGGTGTGCGCCAGCGTCTCGGCCGAGGCATCGACCGCGAACCAGTCGGCGCCGAATTCGACCGCGGTGAGACAGCAGCCGGAACAGGCGATCGAGGCTCCGAGCGCCACCGGCGGGTCGGCCAGGAATGCTGCCGGGCGTATCGATGACCAGACGCATATCGCGGCCGGAGCCGATCGGTCTGATGGCGCTGACCCGGCCGAGGGCCGTTATGATGCCGGTGAACATGGGCCTCGCCTCGTGTATTCGCTGAACATGTCGTCGCCGACCGCGATTACGCAATGGCGCCGGAAGCGCGGCATCAGGTCAAGCGCGTCGACGCCAAACGCCTGCACCCCGGGCCAGCCATCGCCGCCCATGATAGTGGGGGCGTGGAACCATGCAATTCGGTCGACCAGGTCGGCGCGCAGCAGGGCGGCCGCGATCTGGCCTCCGCCCTCGACCAGCAGTCGGGTCAGGCCGGCACGGCCAAGCTCCTGCAGGCCGGTCACCAGATCGACCCCGGCCGCCGCACCCGGAACGCTGATCAGGGTCGCGCCCAGTTTGACGAACGCATCGTGGCGGGTCGGGTCGGTGCCGGCGCGAATCAGGAACCAGGTCGGGATTTCGGCGGCGGTCGCTGCCAGGCGCGAGGTCAGCGGCGTGCGCAGGTGACTGTCGGCGACGATCCTGCACCACGGGCGTCGAGCGGAACCCCGGAATGCGGCAGGTCAGCTCCGGGTTGTCGGCGAGCACGGTGCCGACGCCGACCATCACCGCGTCGTTCCGCCCGCGCAGTGCATGCGCCAGGCGGCGGGCGGGTGTGCCGGTGATCCACTGGCTTTGCCGCCGGTGCTGGTGGCGATTCGGCCGTCGAGCGTGGTGGCCAGTTTCAAGGTCACCATCGGGCGCCCGGTGGTGACCCGCTGAATGAAGCCGGCCAGCGTTTCCCGGCATTCGGTCTTCCAGTACGCCCTCGTCGACCGCGACGCCGGCGGCCCGAAGTTTGGCGATACCCTGCCCGTTGACGCGCGGGTCAGGGTCGCGCGTGCCGACCACCACGCGGGCGATCCCGGCCTCGATCAGGGCGTCGGTGCAAGGTGGGGAACGGCCCCAGTGACAGCACGGTTCCAGTGTCACATAGGCCGTGGCTCCCCTGGCGTGCTCGCCCGCCATCGCCAGCGCGACGGGTTCGGCGTGTGGCCGGCCGCCGGCCGCGGTGACGCCACGCCCGACAACGCGCCCGTCACTCACGATAACGCAGCCTACGGATGGGTTGGGCCATGTGGTGCCGAGGCCACGCCGGGCCATCGCGACGCGCAGCGCGCATGTGAGACGGGTCGATGCTGCCGGGCTCCGGTGTCAGGGGACTGCCCCGATCGTGTGAGCAGAGCAGGAAAAGCTCAGCCGACCGGAACCTGTTCGACGAATTACCGTCGATGCTGCTCGCGCAGGACCGGAAAAGCGTCGCGCATCACTACTCCTGCGTCCCTTCGGCCAGCCCGCCGACAAAATCCTCGAAATCCTTCGCCTCGCGGAAATTCCGGTAGACGCTGGCAAAACGGACGTAGGCAACCTTGTCGAGTTCCTTCAGCGTGTCCATCACCAGTTCGCCGATCTGCTTGCTGGGGATATCGCTGTCGCCCGACGCCTCGAGCTGGCGCACGACGGAATTGACGATGCGCTCGATGCGCTCCTCCTGAATCGGCCGCTTGCGCAGCGCGATCCGGATCGACCGGGCCAGCTTGTCACGATCGAACGGCACTCGGCGCCCATCGGTCTTGACCACCGTCAGTTCGCGCAACTGGACGCGCTCGATCGTGGTGAAACGCTGGCCACAATTGCCGCAGAAACGACGTCGCCGGATCGCACCGTTGTCCTCGGTCGGCCGGCTGTCCTTCACCTGGGTGTCGTCGAACCCGCAGAACGGGCAGCGCATCCCGGACTACCGCGCGATAGAGCGGGAAACGGGCGCAGAGTTGTTTCACCTGCGCTCCTGACGGCCTCTTCCACCGCCTCGTTGGTGCCATCATTGGACCGGCCGATGCCCTCAAGAACCTCGTTGATCATCAGACCAACCTGGCGAAACTCGTCGGTGCCGAAGCCGCGGGTGGTCGCGGCGGGGGAGCCCAGGCGAACCCCCGAGGTGATTGCAGGCTTTTCCGGGTCGAAGGGTATGGCGTTCTTGTTCGCCGTCATGCGGGCCCGCTCCAGACTGGCCTCGGCTGCTTTGCCGGTGACCCGCTTGGGCCGCAGATCGACCAGCATCAGGTGGCTGTCGGTGCCGCCACTGACGATATCCAGACCCTGCTGCTTCAGCGTCTCCGCCAGCACCCGGGCGTTGTCCTGCACCGCTTTCTGGTAGGCGCGGAATTCCGGCCGCAGCGCCTCACCGAACGCGGCGGCCTTGCCCGCGATCACATGCATCAGCGGACCGCCCTGCAGACCGGGAAACACCGCCGAGTTGATCTTCTTTCCCAGTTCCGGGTCGTTGGACAGGATCATGCCGCCCCGAGGACCGCGCAGCGTCTTGTGGGTGGTCGTCGTCACCACATGCGCGTGGGGCAGGGGAGTGGGAAACAGCTCAGCCGCCACCAGGCCCGCGAAATGCGCCATGTCGACCATGAAATAGGCACCGACTTCGTCCGCCACGCGGCGAATTCGGGGGAAGTCGATGAAGCGCGGATAGGCTGATCCGCCGGCGATGATCAATTTCGGCTTTTCCGTCCGCGCCAAACGCTCCAGTTCGTCGTAATCGAGGATGCCGTCTTCGCGGCGCACACCGTACTGCACCGGACGAAACCATTTCCCCGACAGGTTGGGTGCGGCGCCGTGGGTCAGGTGACCGCCTGCGGCCAGGCTCATCCCCAATATCGTGTCGCCCGGCTGCAGCAGCGCCAGGAATACCGCCTGGTTGGCCTGGGCACCGGAATGCGGCTGCACATTCGCGAAGGCGCAGCCAAACAGCGTCTTTGCGCGCTCGATCGCCAGGGTTTCCGCCACGTCCACGTAAACGCAGCCGCCATAGTAGCGGCGACCGGGATAGCCCTCGGCATATTTGTTGGTAAGCACCGACCCTTGGGCTTCAAGCACAGCGGCCGATACGATGTTTTCCGAGGCGATCAGTTCGATGCCCTCTTCCTGGCGATCGAGTTCGGCCCGGATGGCGGCGGCCAGCTCGGGGTCGGTCTCGGTCAGCGGAGCGGAGAAAAAGCGCCGCGCGCTCGCGGCCTGGGTCTGCGTGTTCATGGGCTTCCCGGGATGTCGATGTAGGGCAACCCTGTAGCATGGGGTTGACGAGGGACAAACGAGACTCTCCTCAATGGCAGGAGTGGCCGGTGAGCCCTCGAACGTCCAACGGCACGCGACCGTAATCCACATTGCGAGGCAACCACAGACGCCAGGATGTCCCATCACTTCACGGCGCTCAACCCGAGACTTTCCGTTGTGCCCGACTCCAATGCGGCGGCAAACTGCGCCCATGCCGCCGGCTTCCTCCCGTGCCCTCAGGCTGCCTGACCTCGCGTCCACCGAGGCGCTGGCTCGGCGCCTCGCCATGCTCGTCCGGCCAGGCGACAGCGTGCTGCTGGAAGGACCTTTAGGGGCCGGCAAAACCGCGCTGGCAAGGGCCTTCCTGCGGACCGTGGCGGATGATCCGGAACTCGACGTGCCCAGCCCGTCTTTCACCCTAGTGCAGGCCTACGACACTCCGATCGGCCCCATCTTCCACTATGACCTGTGGCGGCTCGACGGTCCCGCCGCACTGACGGAACTGGACTGGGAGGAGGCGCGAGACGCCGTCGTTCTGGTTGAATGGCCCGACCGTCTGGGGCCGCTGCGGCCTGCCGACGGCCTGACGATTGCCCTCGCGCTGAGCGACGGGGATGCGCGGGAGGCGACGTTGACCGGCTGGCCGGACCGGATCGATCGCCTCGCATGACCCGTCATGACCAGATTGCCTCGTTCCTTGCCAGTTCCGGCTATGCGGCGGCCAACGCCGAACCTCTCGCTCAAGACGCCAGTTTTCGCCGCTATCTGCGCCTGCGCTCCGACCGCCCCGCCGTTCTCATGGATGCGCCGCCACCGGAGGACGTGCGGCCCTTCCTGCGCATCGCCGCCCATCTGCGAGGACTCGGCCTGTCAGCGCCGGCAATCATCGCCGCTGACGAGAGCGAGGGGTTGGTGTTGGAAGAGGACCTCGGCGACGAACTGCTGTCCGTCCTGCTGGACCAGTGTCGTGTCGCGGCCGAGATCGTTGCTCGACGCCGCCGTGGACGCTTTGGTCGTGATGCAGTGTGCCCGCCCGCCCGCGAACCTGCCTTTGTGGGACGCAACCGCGATGGCGCAGACCGCGATGGGCACGCTGTTCGACTGGTGGTGGCCCGCCTGTTTCGGTGCCACGGCACCCGACGCGGTGCGGCGTGACGTTCAACAAGCGCTGGATATCATGCTGGAACCGGTCGCCGCCGGGCCGTCTGGCTTCGTGCATCGGGATTTCTTTGCTGGCAACCTGCTGTGGCTGCCGAACCGGTCCGGACCGGCACGTATCGGCATTCTCGATTTCCAGAGCGCCGCAGTCGGACACCCCGCCTATGACCTTGTCTCGCTGGTGCAGGACGCCCGTCGCGACATCCAGCCTGTTCTGCAAAGCCGCGCAATCCGATCGCTACCTTGCGGCCCGGCGCGATCTCGACCCCGCCGCTTTCCGCGCCGCCTTCGACGCGTGCGCGGCACAGCGCCATCTGCGCGTCGCCTGCCAGTGGGTAAGACTTGCACAACGCGACGGGCGGCCGCAGTACCTCGAGCCATGGGCCGAGGACATGGCGGCTGCTGAACGATGCATTGCGTCAGCCGGCAGCGGCACCGCTGGCGGTGGCCTTGGACCGGTGGCTACCCGTAGCCCAGCGCGGCAACCCGCCCGAAATGACGACCGGCACTGCGCGGAAAGACCCTAGTGTCGCGCCCTTGGGACCCGGCCCATGACCGTCGTTCACCCCTCATTCGGCGATGGTGCTGGCCGCCGGTCGCGGCACTCGCATGCGGCCCTTGACCGACACGACGGCCAAGCCGCTGCTGCATCTGGGCTCGCGGCCGCTACTGGACCACGCCCTAGACCACCTCGCCGCCGAGGGCGTGGAGACAGTTGCCGTCAATGCCCACTGGCAGGCCGACGCCGTGGCGGAATTTCTCGCCCAGCGGGGCGGCAGGCCGCGGACGGTGCTGCTGCGGGAGGCCAGCCTGCTGGACACCGGAGGGGCGGTGCGCGCCGCATTGCCCGTGCTGGGGACATCTCCCTTCTTTGTCGTCAATGGCGATGCTTTCTGGCTCAATGGCCCGATTTCGGCTTTGCATCGACTGCGGTTAGCATTCACCGACGACGTCGACGCTGTGCTGCTGGTGCATCGCACCTCGCATGTCCATGCCGATGTCGGCTTAGGCGATTTTGCGCTGGACAAATGGGGCACCCCGAGGCGGCGCGGCCAGCGAGAGGTGGTCCCCTACATCTTTGCCGGGGTGCAATTGATCCATCCGAAACTGCTGGACGACTGGCCAGAGGGCGCCTTCAGCATGAACCGTGTCTGGGACCGCGCACTGGACAACCGCCGTATTCGGGCGGTCGTGCATGACGGCGTCTGGTTTCATCTGTCCACCCCGCCCGACCTTCAGGAGGCCGAGCAGATTCTGGAGGCGCGGTTGACCGGCGACGCGCGATGGCCGCGGCGCTGAACCTCTTTTCAGCATCCCGCCCCATGTGCCTTTCCTTGAAGCGCTCGCAAGTTTCTGGCTGGGTCGCTGTGGCAACACCAATACAAGTGGTCTAAGAGGAAATGACCCACAAGCCGATCTGAACGATCCACTTGTCGTCAGTGATGGGCTGATCCTGCTGCCGACCCGTCGTTCCGCACGAGCACTGGCTGAGGCATTTCTGCGCGTCTCCAAGGGCAAGCCCCTGCTGCTGCCGCGGATCACCGCGCTGGGTGCGCTCGATGAGGCCCCGCTGGCGCTCGCCGGGGCGCTCGACCTGCCACCGGCGGTGGACCCGATGCAGCGCCTGGCCGCGCTGACCGCGCTGATCCTGGCGATGAAGGGGGACGGCGGCACCCCCAAGAGCGCCGACCGCGCCTGGCTCCTGGCTCGGGAACTGGCCGCACTGATGGACGAGGCGGAGCGGGCAGGCGTCGATCTGGCCCGGCGGTTGCCTGACGCGGCAGACCCGGACTTCGCCGCGCACTGGTCCAAGATGCTGAAGTTTCTGCATATCGTGACCGGAGCGTGGCCTGCCTGGCTGGCCGAGAACGGCGTCATGAACCCGGCCGCCCGCCAGGTCGCTCTGCTCGACGCCCAAGCCGCCGCGTGGCAGGCGGATCCACCCGGCCATCCGGTGCTGATTGCCGGCACCACAGGCGGAATACCGGCCGTCGCTCGCCTCCTGCGGGTGGTGGCCCGGCTGCCGATGGGACAGATCGTGCTGCCGCAGGTCGATCTGGATATGCCGGAAGCCGCCTGGCAGGACCTGGAGGCGTCACATGCCCAGGCCGGCCTGGCCCGCCTGCTGATCGACCTTGGCGCAACCCGGGGGGATATCCGGCCGTGGCCCGCTGATCCGGCCACGCTCATCCCCGCGACCCGCTTTGCCCTGCTGTCCCGCGCGTTGTTGCCGGCCTCTGCCTTGCACCACTGGATGGATCGCGCGCCCGTTCCGCTCGATGGACTGGCGCGCCTGACGGCCGCGGACCAGCAGCGTGAGGCCGAAGCGATCGCGCTGGTTCTGCGGCAGGCGCTGGAGACACCCGGTCTGCAGGCTGCCCTGGTGACGCCGGATCGCGCCCTTGCGGGTCGAGTGGCGGCCGCGTTGCTCCGTTTTGGTGTGGTCGCCGACGACAGCGCCGGAGAGCCGCTGGCCGATACGCCGCCGGCGGTCTTCCTTCGTCTGCTGGTTCGCGCGATCGCTGAGGATCTGGCGCCGGTGCCGCTGCTGGCGTTGATCGAAGCACCCGCTGGCCGCCGCCGGCCTGTCGCCAGCGGATTGCCGAGCGGCGGCGCGTGACCTCGAAACGCTCTGCCTGCGTGGCCCGCGGCCTTCCCCTGGCCTAGCCAATCTGCGACGTGCTGTGGCCAGGGCTGGCGGCCAGGATTTGCCGAGCGCCGCGTTTCTTTCCCGGATCGAAGCCTGCCTGGAGCCGGCGCTGCGGATCGACGCGGCCATGGAAATCGACGCCGCCGATCGCGATCGCCGCGCTTGATCGAGGCCGCCGAACGTCTCGCCGCAACGACAGACCAGACCGGGCCGACAAGGCTCTGGGCGGGCGAGGAAGGCGACGCTCTCGCCGAACGCCTCGCCTCGGTGCAGAATGCGCTGGGATTGCTGCCGGATCTGCGCCGCCGCGTGCTGCCGGGTCTGCTCGACGCTGTGCTCGAAGGCACCGTGGTGCGCAGTCGCCGCGCGCTGCGCGGACGCACCGGCACCGAGCATCCCCGCATCTTCATCTGGGGCCTGCTCGAGGCTCGCCTGCAAACCGTAGACGTGATGGTGCTGGGCGGTTTGGCGGAGACCGTATGGCCACCGCTGGCCGAACCCGGGACCTTGGCTGTCGCGCCCGATGCGCATTCGGGTCGGGCTGCCTGCGCCGGAGCTTGACGTCGGCGAGGCCGCGCACGACTTCGTCGCCGCCTGCTGCTCCGCGCCGCGGGTGGTGCTGTCCTGCCCGGCGCGCCGCGACAATGCCCCGACCGTGCCGGCGCGCTGGCTGACCAGACTGGACATGTTTCTCGCCGGCCGGGATCAGGCAATACCGGAACATCCCGCCGCGTCCTGGGCCCGGTTGCTCGACCTGCCGGCGGGTCAGCCGACGCCCGGTGAGGCCGCCACGCCCATGCCCCCCCGTTGCCCTGCGGCCGCGACGGCTGAGCGTGACCGAGATCGAGACCTGGCTGCGCGACCCCTACGCGATCCACGCCAGGCACATCCTGAAACTGACCGCGCTGCGCCCGCTCGACGAGGCGACGGATGCCGCGGACTATGGCTCGTTGGTGCATGACGGGCTGCACCGGTTCCTGCGCGACGCCGGCCCGCTCTGGCCACAAGATGCCACGGCGGCGCTGCGCCGGGCGATGACCATGGCGCTTGCCGCCGCCGACCTTCGGCACGCGCTGCAGGCATGGTGGGCGCCTCGGCTGGAGCGTATCGCTGACTGGGTCGCACGAACGGAGGCCGAGCGGCGAGGCGTGCGGCGGCCAGTGGCGATCGCAACCGAGGCGAGAGGGGCGATCGACCTCCGCGTCCGGGTGGCAACTTCCGGCTGACCGGCCGGGCCGACCGGATCGAACGCTATCCCGACGGTGATCTGTCGCTGCTCGACTACAAGACCGGCACGCCGCCCAGTCAGAAAGACGTCGATCTGGGACTGGCGCCGCAGCTGCTGCTGGAAGCGGCGATGGCGGCGGAGGGCGGCTTCGGGGCGGAAATCACCGGGGATCGCAGGCGAGCTGATCTACTGGCACCTGTCCGGCGGCTTTGAACCCGGCGAGACGATAAAGCTGTTCAAGAAGAACCCTTTGGACATGCGGGATGCCGTGCGGTCGGCGCGGGAAAATTTGTGCCGTCTGATCGACGAGTTCGATGCTCCCGACCGGGCCTATCTTTCGCGCCCGCATCCCGGGCTGGCGCCGCGGTTCTCGGACTACGAGCAGCTCGCGCGGGTCGCCGAGTGGTCCGCGACCGGCGACAGCGATGAGTGAAGTCAGCGCGCAATCGCGCCAACCGCGAACAACTTGCCGCCTCGGACCCGGGAATATCGGCCTTCGTCGCGGCCTCGGCTGGATCGGGCAAGACCAAGCTGCTGACCGACCGGCTGCTGCGGCTGATGCTGGCCGGCGCTCGGCCAGAGCGGATCCAGTGCCTGACGTTCACCAAGGCCGCGGCGGCCGAGATGTCGCTGCGATTGCAAAGGACGCTTGGACGCTGGGTGACAATGGCGCCGGCCGATCTGGCGAACGCCTTGAGAGATCTCGAGGTGGAGCCGACCCGTGAGGCCTGTGCCGCCGCCCGGGCCCTGTTCGCCACCGTGCTGGACCTGCCCGGCGGCATGCGGATCGGCACGATCCATGCGTTCAGCCAGTCGCTACTGCGGCGCTTCCCGCTGGAGGCCGCGATCTCGCCGCATTTTCAACTGGTGGACGAGCGCGACTCCGACGACGCGCTGACTGAGGCGCGGGAAGACGTGCTGGCCGATGCCGGGTCGCCGGCGATGCTGCGCGCGGTCCGGACCCTGGCAGGCCTCGCATCGGCGGCTCAGTTCGGCGATCACGTCAAGACCCTGCAGACCGACCGGGAGCGTTTGCAGCGCGCCTTGCAACTCGGCGAGGACCTGGAACGGGCGCAGCGTCGTGCCCTTGGCGTAACGGCGTCAACAGAGCACGCGCTGCTCGCCGACGCCGTGGAGTGGATGGGGGAGGGGGCCCTGGCGCGACGCGGCGCGCGCGGTGCTGGATGGTGCCGGGGCCGCCAGAACTGTCGCCGATCGAGCGACGGCGATCCTGGATTGGCTGAGCCGAGAGCCTGCTGGACGCCGGGACGGCTGGTCCAGTTGGTGCGACCTGCTTCTTGACGGCGTCGGGCGAGGCGCGTGGCGCCACGGCACTCGTGAACAAGGCACTGATCGCGCTGCGGCCTGGATTGCTGGAGCGCTATCTGGAAGAGGCGGCGCGCATCATCACGGTCGAGGACGCGAGGCGAGCCCTCCGCGTCGCGACGGTGTCGAGCGCGCTCACGACCCTCGCCGGTCCCGTCGCCGACAATTACGCGCGGCGGAAGGACGCGGCCGGGCTGCTCGACTACGACGACCTGATCGACCGGACCCGTGCCTTGTTGGTCGATCCAGGTGCGGCCTGGGTGCTGTACAAGCTGGATGGCGGCCTCGACCACCTGTTGCTGGATGAGGTGCAGGACACCTCACCGCGGCAATGGCGCATCGCCCATGCGCTGAGCGAGGAGTTTTTCGCCGGCGCGGGCGAGCGGGACAGCCGCACGGTATTCGCGGTGGGCGACCGCAAGCAGTCGATCTATTCCTTCCAGGGCGCCGATACTGCGGAATTCGACCATTCCCGCCGACCTGCTCAGGCGACGCGTGCTCAACGCCGGCTTGCGTTGGAAGGACGTGGAGCTGGACGTGTCGTTCCGTTCCACCATCCCCGTGCTGGCCCTCGTGGATGCGGTGTTCGCCGACCCGTTGGCCGCGGCCGGCGTGGTCGCGGTGGGAGACACATTGACCCACTACACCGATCGCGCGGGGCATGCCGGGCAGGTGGAACTTTGGCCGCTGGCGCCGTTGTCCGACCCTCTGCCCCATTCTCCCTGGACCATCCCCGAGCAGAACCAGTCGCAGACCTCCGCCCGGCAGTTGCTGGCCGACACGCTGGCCGATTGGATCGAGGCCCAGACCGACGGCTCGGTGATGCTCGAGAGCAGGGCGAGGCCTCTCGCGGCGGGAGACGTGCTGGTGCTGGTTCGCCGTCGCGACGAGTTCGCCCGCGCCCTGGTGCGGGCACTGAAGGCGCGGGGGGTGCCGGTGGCCGGGCTGGATCGGATGGTCTTGACCGACCAGCCGGCGGTGCAGGACCTCATGGCGCTGGCGGACGCATTGCTGCTGCCCGCCGACGACCTGACGTTTGCATGCTTGCTGACCAGTCCCCTGGGCGGGCTCACCGACGACGAACTGACCGATCTCGCGGTGGGCCGACCCGCGGCGCTGTGGGACAACCTGCGTGGCCGCGCCGCCGAACGCCCCTCGTGGCGTCGCGCCGACCGATTTTTTCGCTCACCTGCTTGGCCGGGTCGACTACGTCCCACCCTTCGCCCTGTTCGCCGAAGCGCTGGGTCCCCTCGGCGGCCGCGCTCGGCTGCTGGCGCGGTTGGGCCCGGAAGCGGCGGAGCCGATCGATGAACTGCTTGAATGCGGCGCAATCCTACGCCGCCCTGCATCCACCTTCGTTGCAGGGCTTTCTGCATTGGCTGCGTCGATCGGGCGCGGAGGTGAAACGGGAGCCCGAGGCGCAGGGCGGCCTGGTGCGGATCATGACCGTGCACGGTGCCAAGGGGTTGCAGGCGCCGCTGGTGATTATCCCGGACACCACCGCGCTGCCGAAGGACGCGGGCGGTTTGGTGTGGGCGGCCGATCCGGCTACCGGCCGAGAGGTGCCGCTCTGGTCGCCGCGCAAGGAGTTCCGCTGCAATGCGCTTGGACCGGCTGCGTGGCGCCAATCGGGACGAGCAGATCGAGGAATACAATCGGCTGCTTTATGTCGCGTTGACGCGGGCCGAGGACCGGCTGTTGATCTGCGGCTGGGAAACGCGCAATCCGCCTAAGGACAACTGCTGGTACAACATGGTTCTACGTGGTTTCTCGGCTCTGCCGGGCGGAGCGGGAGCCATTCGCCCCTTGGCCAGGCGAGTGCTGCGAAAAACCTCGCCACAGCAGGCCGAGGCGGAGCCTCCGCCAGGCGGGGTGGCGGCCTTGCCACCCGCTGCAATGCCAGCCTGGATCGGGTCGGCGCCGGATTGGCGCGCCGGCACCCCCGCCGCCCGAGCCACCGCGGCCGATGCCGCTGGTGCCGAGCCGGCCGGAGGGAGTGGAGTTGGGGACCAGTGCCAGCCGCGGTCTCGCCATTGGCTGATCGCGAGGCGGCCGGCAACCGTTTCCGGTACGGCCAATTGGTCCATGCGCTGCTGCAGCATCTGCCCTCGGTCCCTCATACCGAACGGTGGGAGGCCGCGCTACGCTTCCTGCGGCGTCCGGCGTCCGGCTTGACGGATCCGGAGGCGGATCGGCTGGCAGCGGAGGTCCTTGCCGTCATGTCGCATCCCGAACTGCGGGCCTTGTTCGGTCCCGCCGGCAGGGCGGAGGTACCGCTGACCGGGGTGGTCGGCGATCTGGTGATCGGCGGACTTGTTGACCGGTTGGCAGTGCTTCCTGACCGGGTCCTGGTCGCCGACTTCAAGACCAATCGCCGGCCGCCGGTTGAAGTGGCCGACACCCCGGTGATGTACCTTCGACAGATGGCATCCTATCGCGCCGTGCTGCGCGGGGTGTTTCCAGAGCGACCGATTTCGTGCGCCCTGATCTGGACCCGACAGGCGCGGGTCACGCTGTTGCCGGAAGCATTGCTGGACCAGCACGCGCCCGGTCATTCAAGCGGCGAAACTTGACCGTTCACGAACGCGGCACCACCTTGCATCCAACTAGTACCGTGAGGCGGACAGATGAGCACGAATACGATCCCGGTGACCGACAAGAGCTTCGCAACCGACGTGGTGGAGGCCAGCAAGAACGGTCCCGTGTTGGTGGATTTCTGGGCGGAGTGGTGCGGCCCCTGCAAGACGATAGGGCCGGCTCTGATGAATTGGCCGTTGAGTTTGCCGGCAAACTGACGGTCGCCAAGGTCGATATCGACAGTAACCCGTTGTCGCCCAACCAGTTTGCCGTGCGCGGCATTCCCACGCTGATCCTGTTCAAGGACGGCAAACCGGCGGCGACTCAGGTTGGGGCTTTGCCAAAAAGCAAGCTGAAGGACTGGATCGCCGGAAACATTTGATCGCAGGCGCGACCGGCGCGGGTTCGAGGTTCCGAGGCTACTCAGGGATCGCGTTTCATCCAAATGCGCCGGTGTCCACCGCCGCGGTCAGCCGGCGTCGCCCGACGCCCATCCCGTGCAACACGCGGACGAGGTCCGTCACCCTTTGGCGCGCCGAAGCGGTAAGCACGATCGCATAGGCGGCGGCGCCGAGAGCTATGTCGGTCGCGAGTGCCGCGGGCACCGGCATCTCCGGCATCAACCGTCGCCCGGCGAAGATCATGGCGCCCATGGCGACCGCGGAAACCAGCGGCGGAACGAATTGCGCCAGGTAAGCGCCCGGACGCATCCCGAGCAGGCGAAGGGTCATCACGACCGTCACCGGCCAGAACAGATAGGCCTTGGCGACGATTGCCATCACCAAAACCGTCGTGCCGTCGCGCGCGAACAGCGCAATGATTGGAATGTTCAGTAGGCTCACCACCACCTGATAGTAAAACCACCAATTCGCCCGACCCAGGCTGTTGATAAGACCTGCCTGCAACGAGCCTATGCAACTCAGCATTCCAAGCGCGCACAGAATTTGTATCGGGTGCAGCGCTCCCGTCCACTGCGGTCCGCAGACCATGGGTATGGCGCGATCAGCGACACAGGCAAGGCCAACAAAGACCGGAAAGGCAATGACGCTGGACAAAAAAGTTGCGGAGAGAAAGCCGCGCCGAACGCGGCTGCGGTCAGTCTGTATGCCGGCGAACAGGGGGTGCGCGACTGTGCTCATGGCGCCACTGGTCACGTCGTTCAGCAGCGAGTAAGTGCGGCGGGCGAAGTTGTATAGGCCGAGCTGGGTGGTTCCCAGCACGAAACCAACCACGGCCTGATCGGCCTGGGTGCCGATAAACGTCACGATCCGAGTGCCGGAGGCATAGGCGCCGTAGCCGGCGAGCGCGGCGATATCGCTCGGGCTGAAGCGCAACCGCGGTGTCCAGCGCGTGCTCCAGAACATCGCAACTGTCGCGACGACTGAGTTGGCGAGAATTGATGCAACCAACGCCCACAGCCCGGAGCCGAGCAGGATCAGCCCAATCGAGACGGTTGCCGATACAAGTGTCGTGATTACGGTTCGCAATGCGATGAGGTGGAACGACAGGGCCTTGGTAACCAACGCCAGCGGCACCACGCCCGCCGCGTCTGAGATCACGCGAAGGCCCATCACCGGAACGATGACGGTCAGAAGCGGGATGCCGTAGAAGTGAGCCGCTGCTCCCGACAACAGCACCAGGATTGCATACAGTAGGGTGCCAGCTAGCACACAGAGCCAGAACACGCTGTCGAGAAATGCCGGATTCTTTTCGATGCGCTGCACGATGGCATCGCCGAACCCGACCGGCACCAAGGCGGAGGCAGCGGCGGCAAGTGTACCCCCCACAGCCACGATACCGAAATCCGCCGGCGTCAGCATGCGTGAGGTCACGACGAAGACAGATAGGCTCCCAAGGGTCGGGACAATGATGTTGACCGCTGACCAGAATACGCCGCGAAGCGCCAGCAAGGAGCGGGGCGGTTGAACATCCGCGCGATCAGGGATTAGCATGTTGGCGGCACTTTATGCGAAACGCGTCGTGAGGTATGCCCCTATCTAGAGTGGATTCCGTTAAGTGGAAACGGCGATTTGCCGGCTGCGTTTCATGGGCGCCACCGCGGCATGCCGCGCCGAGGGCGCCGGAGGAACTTTTGTAAGGACGAGGCGCGCGGGGAATGTGACGGTCGGGGACTGGGGGGCGGTTCGGCGCGGGACCCTATCCGTTTGTCCCGCCGCGCGCCGCCGCGACGCTGGCCACCGCCGGGGCAGCCTTGATCCAAATTCAGGGTCCGCCGGGAACCTGTGCGGCGTTCACCGCTTCAGGTCGCTGCCGGTGCCCGCGTCATCGTCCCGGGCACCGATCGTGGCCGCGCGGAAATTCTCCGGCACCGCGGCGCCGAAATCGGTGAAGGCACGCCGCACGGCTTCGACCGTCGAGCCGAACACCGCCTTTCGGTTGTCACGTGCCCAGATGTTCGATCCGATGGGTGGTTCGCTCGACTGCTGGAAAACCGGCATCACATAGCGCGCGAACAATTCGTAGCTGCGCATCGTCTGCTCACGGTTCGCCCATTCATGAGCGCGGAACAGAATGCCGCCGAAACCGCCCTGGCTGTACTCGAGCAGTCGCCTGATACCCTTGGTGACAGTCTCCGGCGAGCCCACCAGCGTCGTTCCCATTCTCACACCATCCCGCAACGGATCATCCGCGCGGCCCGGTGGACGGCCCAGGGTATCCTCGAAATACGACTGGGTTTCGTTACGCTCTCCGAGCTTGACTTCAGCCAGCGCCTGCTCGTCGTCCTCGGCGATATGGGCGTTGACCACGACGCGCCATTTCTTTCTCGTAACCGTCTTGCCATTCTTCGTCGCCGCATCCTCGGCGATCTTCCACTGACTGGCCAGCGCCTCGGGGCCGCCGGGCAGCCCGGCGCCGATCGAGAGCACGCCCACACCGTGCGTCCCGGCCGCGATCATCCCGAACGGCGTTATCGTGCTGGCCACGGCGATCTCGAAATGCGGGTCGCTGTAGGGCGCAAGATGCAGGCGCGCGGCGTTCATCTCGAACCAGTCGGTCTTCATGGTGACGCGCTCTTCCATCTTCAGCAGCGCCATGATCGCGTCCATCGCCTGCAGCATGCGCGGCCGTTGCGTCGACGGCTCAATCCCCAACATGTAGGCGTCCGAGGTCAGCGCTCCCGGCCCGCAGCCCAGCATCGCACGTCCCCGTGTCATGTGATCGAGTTGCACCCAACGCTGAGCCACAAGGAAGGGATGGTGGTACGGCAGGCTGGTCACGCCGGAGCCGAGCTTGATGTGCCTGGTCTTCTCGGCGGCCGCGGCGATGATCAGTTCCGGTGAGGCGATCAGTTCCCACCCGGCCGAGTGGTGCTCGCCGATCCAGGCCTCGTCGAAGCCCAGGTGATCCAGCCATTGAATCAATTCCAGGTCACGATCGATCGCCAGCGTTGGATTCTCGCCGAGGCGGTGGAAAGGAGCCAAGAAGATGCCGAAGGTCAAACCACGATGGGCCATGAGCGTGTCTCCGAAGCGTCAGGAAAGCGGCCACACATTGGCGCGATACCAGCCAGTAGCCAAGTTAGCGCCGAGATGGCAAGCTTGCGAAAACCCGGACGGAGGGAGCAGGTCATGCGGCTGGCGGAAAAGGTTGCCATCATCAGCGGCGGTGCATCGGGGATGGGTGCCGCCACGGCAAGGCGGTTCGGGCGCGAGGGCGCGAAAATCGTCGTCGCCGACATGCTGGAAGAGGAAGGCCGGGCGGTCGCGGACGCGGTGAATGCTGCCGGCGGCACGGCCGTGTTCGTTGCGCTGAATGTGACCGACGAGGCCGCTTGGTCGAAGGTGGTGGACGAGACGGTACGCGCCTTTGGGCGGCTCGACATCCTGGTGAACAACGCCGGCATCAGCGGCAGCGCGACCAACGATCTGCTGGATTCTGCGTTATGGGAACGGCTGATGGCGGTCAACAGCACTGGCGTATTCCTCGGCACGGCTGCTGCGGTACGCCAGATGCAAAGAAACGGTGGCGGATCGATCGTCAATCTGTCTTCGATCTCCGGCGTGGTCGGACAAGCGTTCGTTCATATGGGCTACAACGCTTCGAAGGGTGCCGTCCGCACCATGACCAAGGCGACTGCCGTGCAGTTCGGCAAGGACCGCATTCGTTGCAATTCCATCCATCCGGGCCTGATGCCGCCGATGCGCACCTCCGGCGCCACCGCCGACCCCGAAGTTCGTGCAAAAATGCTCCGAGCCGTTCCGCTCGGCCGCGCCGGAGAGGTGGACGAGGTGGCGAATGCGGTGCTGTTCCTGGCCTCGGACGAGGCTTCCTACATTACGGGCGCCGAACTTTACGTGGACGGCGGCTATCTGGCGATCTAGCCGTGGCGACGGTCGTGGGCTAAAAGTGAGCAGAGTTGGCAATCGGCATCGAGCTCAACTGCTCTCAGCGGCATCCCGGATCGCCCAGCCGGCATAGGTCGTTACGTGATCCGGGTCCGCGGACTGGAACTATCAGATACCTCTGATTTCGATCCGCACGCTGATTTGTGGCTGGGCGCTTTGAAGCCGACGGGCCTCCTCCACTAGGAGCTTTTGGCTGAACGTTTTTTTCGGTCGCAGCAGCGCCGGCCCGAGAGCGCGACCCATAACGATTACGTACCGCGGCCGCTTGAGGGGGTAAGAAAACAAGAAAAGAAGGGGACGGGTCCGCGGTCAGACGGCCCGTCCGGCTCCGCTCGATCCGTGACCTCTGTTGAAATTCGGTCAGGAGGTTGTAGCCACGGTCACGGGTGAAACCTTCATCCCGTTGCGCCCGACCCGCCGGCATCACCCGCCGCATGGTGAGCCGCTCGCCCTGCGGCGAGTTTGCGGGACCAAATCCACGCGGCGGACAAACCCGGACAGCTGCGCCAAGGACCGTCGCTGCTAAGTTTTTCGAGAAGCCTCAGGCCAGAGGGACGCGGCCGTCGCTCGTCGAAAGCAATAAGTGCGGAGGCCAAACATACATCATAAGTGGAATGGCCATGGCTACTTAAGGTGACCTAGTGCTGGTCATCCCGCTGACTTACCGTTCGCCAGCCTTATGGCGGGCCGACCTAATTTGCTGATCTACTTCAAGTGCGGGAGGCTGAGGGTGGCCGTCAAGTGGCACGATGTCATGATCGGAAACTATTACGATCCGCATGTTCAAATGGCTTGGGCCGCGGAATGGCTTGCCGAGGTTGCGAGTGCCACCTGCGCGGTCAGGCGCGCGCTGTGTTTAGATCAGGCAGAACGCTGCCTCGAACTGGTGCAACGCTCGCTATGCACGCCGGTGCTTATCGAGTCCACCCATGCCAAGCTCGCTTCGCTGTCCTGGCCGCAGACCCGCGCTCGGCCCACAGACCTTTGCCAGCGCCGAATATCAGCATCCGCGGCGCTCAGGGTGACGCGTTGGCGAACGGGGCCGAAACGATGCGGGAACGGGAAGCCAGGCAGGGCGCCGGCCGGCCCATCACGCCAGTGCTCGTGGGCTTGAACTCGCGTGATCCGTAGGAAGCCGCGGAGTTTGAATTGGAGGTGTCGCCGTGCAATTGATCGCCGCCTTGCTGGCTGTCGTGACTTCGGCGGCAGCGTTGCTGGGAAGCGCATATTTCGGTGTCTGGCTTATCCGCATGGGGCGTGAACGACTTGCTGCCTGTCTGTGGGTGATCATGATTTCCGTGATGAGCACGGCAGTTCTCACCATGGTGTCCAATTGATGGAGTGCCGTCCCTGTTCTTGCGGTGGTTCACTCTCGCACAGCGTCGCTCGGTTCGCCTGGGCTCGCCATCAAGACGGGCCGCTCCAAAATCGCGCCCATTGTGATTTCGCGTGAATTCTGGCTGTCCCACGAATGCCTCCATGCCCGGCCAAACGCAAAGACCTACGCGGCGCCGACGGCGCTGCTTACGCCCAATAGTTGTAACCGCCAAAAACAGGAGGGCGCATGCCCCATCCCATAGCGCAAGTCCTCCGCCCGTTCAGAGAGTTGACCGTCAATCAGGTCATCATGCTGGCACTGGTATATGATGGGCCAGCCACCGTACGTGGCATTGCCGCAACGATGGGTGTCTCAAAGAGTTTCATCACCCGCGGCGCGGACAGATTCGAAGATGCCGGGTTAGCGAAGCGCCGAGAAGATCCGGACGACCGACGCTCCATTCGTATTGAAATCACCGCCAAGGGGCGCCGGTTGCTCGACGCCGGCGCGATCGTGACCCGGGCGTAGCCCAGAGGGGCGCATCCGTCGGTTGGCGCGGGTTCGTGACCATCTGTGCCAACATGACAGGCGCCGATCGACAACATCTTAAGCAACGTCCATCACCCATGAATGCGCTGCTGCCAATCCTTTAGGACGTCACGAAGGGTTTGGTCCCATGGTATCCGAGGTAGCCAACCTAGTGATTGTCTGGCCAAACCTGCGTCACCGACGGCCCGGGGTATGTCCGTCGACCGCAAGCGATCGGTATCGACCCGGATTTCTGCCCGCACGCCCGCCTCGTCCAGCAGCGCCTGCAGGACATCCCCGATCCGGCGTGCATGACCTGAGGCGATGTTCATGATGCAGCCTGGCGGCAGTTCGTTGATGCGGGCAATGCAGGCCGTATAGGCAGCACACACGTCGCGCACGTCGAGGAAATCCCGTAATGGGTCGAGCGCGCCGACGTGAATGACGGGCGGCTGCGATCCGGCCTGGATGCGGGCTACCTGGCGCGCGAACGACGGAACGACGAAGCCGTCGCTTTGACCGGGACCCGTGTGATTGAAGGGGCGCAGACGAACGACACGCAGACCCTGCCTGGCCATCGCGCCGAGCGCCAGATCAGCCGCCGCCTTGGTTGCGCTGTAGGTGTTCAATGGTGCCAGGGCCGCCGTCTCATCCAACGGATGACCCGCCTGAAACGACGCGCCATAGGCGTCCGCGGTGGACGCGAACAGCAGCATGCAGGTCGGGACCGAGGCCAACAAGGCGCGACCCAGGTTCAGCGTGCCGTGCAAATTCACCTGCCAAGCCACGTCGGGGTTTTCGCGCGCCGAGTCCACGGCGGCGACCGCGGCCAGGTGCACCACCGCATCCGGGCGTATCTGTTCGACGGCGATATTGACCGCCCCCGCATCGGTTACATCAAATTGGGAGGCCACGGTTTCGGCGTTTGGAAATGCCCCTTGCAGGGCGGGCAAAAGGTGCCGCCCTACGAAGCCGCCGGCGCCGGTGATCAGGATCCGCCCGGAGAACACCTATCTATTGCCTCAACCGGGCTTTGTGCCGGGCCAGATCGGCCTCGACCATCTCGGCGACCATATCCTCAAGTGTTACCTTTGGTTTCCAGCCGAGACGCTGGCGCGCCTTCGAAGCGTTTCCCAGCAGGACGTCAACCTCGGCCGGCCGCAACAGGCGTGGATCGACTGTTACGCTGTCCTCGAAGTCCAGCCCGACGTAGCTGAACGCGAGCCGACAGAATTCGCGGATCGTCGTTGCGGTACCGGTTGCAATGACGTAATCATCCGGCACTTCCTGCCGGAGCATCAGATGCATCGCCCGCACATAGTCCCGGGAATGACCCCAGTCGCGTCTGGCGTCCAGGTTCCCGAGCGGCAGTTCGGTCGCAAGGCCCAGCTTGATGCGGGCGGCTCCATCCGTGATCTTGCGAGTAACGAATTCGATGCCTCGCAGCGGACTTTCATGATTGAACAGGATGCCGCTGCTGGCATGGAGACCAAAGCTCTCGCGGTAGTTCACCGTCATCCAATGGGCATATAGTTTCGCCGCACCATACGGGCTGCGGGGATAGAACGGGGTGCGCTCGTTCTGCCTCGTCTCCTGGATCAGGCCGAACATCTCCGACGATGACGCCTGGTAGAACCGCGCTTCCGGCCGAACCAATCGGACCGCTTCCAGGATGTTCGCGGCTCCCAGGGCGGTGACGGTCCCGGTCAGCAGCGGCTGCTGCCACGATGCGGCAACAAAGCTTTGCGCCCCGAGATTGTACACCTCATCGGGTTTGCACGCCTGCACGGTGCGGATCAGATTGGAGAGATCAGTCAGGTTGCCGTCGATCAGTTCGACGTGATCGAGCACGCCAAGCCAACGCAACCGTTCGCCCATGACATCGGATGAAGCGGAACGGCGGATCAGTCCCACCACCCGATAGCCGAATCCCAGCAGGAGCTGAGCCAGGTAGGCGCCGTCCTGGCCAGTGATTCCGGTGATCAGCGCCGTGGGCATTTGCCTTCGCTCTGGTTCGGGCAAGGGAGCGTAAGGGCGCTCCTGTATCGCCGCCGATTTTCGCGCACACGCCGCCGCCGTTGTGCACGCCTAGCGCCCACGACTGTACAAATATGTCAGGATCTTGGCAAGAAAAAGCCGAACTCCGCCAGTCCGGGGCAACAGCATGCCATACAATCGTCAGCCACCGGCGTTCTCGAGTTGCAATGCCACCCACTTTGGCCCTGGCACTTTGCGCACCTTCGGCAGGACCAGCATCACCACGAACTCCCGCTTGCTGACACGGGCTGCATTGATCCCCGACAGAACATCCTCCGGCGAAGTGACAGGCAGGTCCTGCACGCGCAGAATGAGATCGCCGATCGCCATTCCCCGTCGCGCCGAATCAGAGTTGGCTATGACACCGGTGACCAGCACGCCTTTCAGGGCACTCTGCACCCCTGACGCGGGCTTCAGCGCAATGTCCGCAACTGATTTCGACCCCTCCTGCCGATCCAGCGCCGACAGCGAGAGGCCGAGATCAGGTGGGATTACGACTTTCGGCCGCTGTCCCATCGTCGGGACGTCGCGTGGACTGCGAGGCGCCGCCTCCACCAGAATTGGAACAGTGCGCTCCTCCCCGCCACGCAGCACAGCCAGTGTGATCGTATTGCCAGGGGGTGTGCGGGCGATATCCCGAAGCAAGGCGCGTTCATCGGTCGGCGTGCCGGCGTCATCGCGCAAGATCACGTCGCCGATCGCAAGACCGGCCTTTTTAGCCGGTCCGTCCGGCAACACCGAGGAGATGATCGACCCTTCCGGTCGCACCATGCCAAGGGCGTCGGCAATTTCCTGCGTCAAGGGCTGCACGCTGACGCCGATCCAGCCGGGGCGAGCCCAGCCATAGGTCCGCAACTGGTCGACCACGAAATGCGCGATGCTCGACGGTATGGCAAAGCCGAGCCCGGTCGAGCCAGAGGTGGGCGATATAATCGTCGAGTTTACCCCCACGACGTTGCCGTGCAGGTCGAACAGCGGTCCGCCGGAATTGCCGTGATTGATCGGCGCATCCGTTTGAATGAAGTCGTCAAAGGGCGACTCCTGAATGTCGCGATTGAGCCCACTGACAATGCCGGTGGACAGCGAGAGGCCGATCCCAAACGGATCGCCCGCGGCAAAAACCTGGTCGCCCACCTGCAGCAGCTCGCTGTCGCCCCAATGCGCCGCGGCCAAGGGGGTGGCTGGCTTCCACTTTGACCAGCGCCAGATCGATCACGCGCGACGCGCTGGTCACCTTTCCAGGCAAGCGGGTGCCGTCGGAGAATGTCACTATGATCTCGAACGCATCCCCCACCACGTGATAGTTCGTCACGATCAGGCCCGACGGATCGATGACGAAGCCAGAGCCGACATAGGTCTTGGTGGTCTGACTGGTGTCCGGCTCCGGCATCACCGCGCCCACCATCGCGGTGTTGATGGTGGATGTCTCCTCTTTCGCCACCGAAATGTTGACCACAGTCGGCAACAGGCTTCGGATGAGTTCGGATTTACTGGCGCCGACATCGTCCTTGGCAGACGCGGCTGTCGCCGTTGCCGCGACCATGATCGCGGCAGCCAGAAGCGTCGTCGGGAAAGAGGCTCGATATCGATGCATCATCATCGTCCGCCGGCAGGCAGGCCCGTCATGACCAGTATGCCGCTGATGGCACGCCAGAGTAAACAACTGTGCAAAAAACAACTGGGCAGCAATCAGGGGACAGTCTCACTCTGCGCGAGCATGACGTTCTAACGCGTCTGATGGCAAAACGGTCCCATGAAGCGGAAGAGTGGATCCACAAGCCTAGACCACTTTTGTCTGGCTGATAGTCTGACCGCAAATTCACGCGGTCGACCGTTCCGCTCGCGGCGATCCTGCCCGGTTTGGCCTGGCGTGCTGACGGCCTCTGCCCGCGTCACCCATCGAACGGCGGCACGTCGCGTCGCACCCTTTGCCCTCTCCTGACACCCAGATCGCCGAGGACAATCCCTCCAACCAGCGCCAACAGCAGCGCGCAGCCAGCCACAATGAAACTCACACCGCCCTCCGCGCGCTAGCCCCAGCCAAACCCGACGGGCGCGGACGCGTCCGATGACGGAGACCAGGTCGGTTTTTGCGGCGCGGATGTTTCCCCTGCGGCGACCGCCGCGGCTTGGGCACGATCGGATGCGGTTGCCGGATCGGCAAAGCCCGGACGCGCGGTCAGGGCTCCAGCGAGAGCCAACGCGTACAGGGTCAAACGGAGCATGAGATTTTCTCCAGCACGAGTACCAATTCTTGATGGCGTCCGCATAAGACGGACGGAGGTAGGCTGCTGTGACCTGCCTCACGATTTTTCATGCGCCGAGTGATTTTTCGGGACGATCGCCGCCTTTAGACCGTACCGCGTCCCCGAGCGAGGAAAGAACGCCGAACATCCGTTGGCGTCCTGACCTGTTTCACCTGACGATGCTCACGCCCGTGGCATGGGCCGGCGTTACCTATTGCTGGGTGCCGACGATCGCCCGCATTGCCGCGATGTCTTTCACCGTCAAAATCGCCCGATCGGTGTCGTAAACGACCAGCCCGTCGGTGCGCCATGCGTTCAGGATGGTTATGATGCTGCGCGTGGTCGCGCCGAGGAGGTCGGCCAGATCGGCTTGGCGAAGCCGGTGCGTGAGCCGCAGGCCTTGCTCGGTCGACCGGCCCTCACTTGCGGCGAGGTAGAGCACCTGCCGAGCGAGGCGCACTTCCAGTGTCTCAAAAGTTGCATCCTGGAACAGTCCGAAGGTTCGCCGCAGCCTCTTCGCCAACTTGTAGCAAAGCGCCTCCCCAACCGTTGGCGAGGTCGCCAGAGCCTCGAGAAACGCCGCCTGGCGAATTTTCAGCAGTCGCAGTCTGCCGTCGGCCACCGCGGCTGCGGTCCGGGGGCCGCCATCGATAATGCCGATCTCGCCGAATACCTCGCCCGCGCGGAAAACCTCGACCATCAAGGCCTTGCTGTGTCGATCGATGGAGCCGATGCGGACGTGCCCGTCACCGCCGATGATGGCGTAGAGCGCATCGGCCAGATCACCCTGCTCGAAGATCGTTGCCCCGTCACGCGGCTCCAGGACCGTGCCGCCACGCTCCAATTTGCTGCGCGCGTCTGCGGTCATGCCCTTGAACATAGCGATCGAGGCCAGCGACATCACTTCCCCCCTTGCTGCTGCAACGCACGACATACCGCGACTTCAGTTCAACGCCACCGCTCGCCTGGCAGTTCGGCCCGCGGAAACTCTGGTTCAGCGGGACTATCGATCCGAGATATCACGCCGCCTGATCCCAGTGTGAACCAGACAACTACAACGCTGTGAAGCACTTCAGTTCTCTAAAACAGGACTGCACCTAACTCTGGGCCGGTCAGCAGGATGGAGCCCGCTGCACCCGAACCACAGGGGAAAAGCCATGTCCCGCCGCTCGTCACCCGTTGTCAGTGATTTCTTGGGCAATGTTTGCGGACTGCCAGGAATAACCATATTCGCACTGCTCGCAAGCGTCGCGATGGGTCTAGCTGTCCCTCGGGCAAATATTCATAAAGCCCGGACTGTCGAAGCGGCGAGGCCGGTTGGCGTTTTGATGCTTCCGGGCAGCCCAGGGGGCCGCTTTTCGCCGATCCCCGACGCGACGCGCATCCAACCGGCGGCGATCAGATCGCGGTCTCTGCCGTGCCCGTTGCCGGTGATGGCCGAGAGCAGCCGGTGCGGTTGAACGAGAGTCGCCGCCGGAGTTGGGGATCACGAACGAAGTACACCAGACCTGATCTGACGAGCCGTGACCGTTCGACGCTCGGTTCCTGGACACGGCCGATCCGCCAGGGCGATACTCCGTCCGAGAACACCACTGATCCGGAGGAAATGGCGGTGGATGTCGCGACCTGGCTGCGGGCTCTCGGTCTGGAACGTTACGAACCAGCGTTCCGGGACAACGACGTGAGCGCCGAAGTCCTTTGCCATCTCACCGCCGAAGATCTCAAGGAACTGGGCGTCGCCGCGGTCGGCCATCGACGGGAACTCCTGGTGGCGATCGCCAGGCTGCGGGAGAACGCCGCGCCCGCGCTCCCTCCGGCGGCCGGGTCGCCTGACGATCGCCCGACATCGGCGTCAGCGGCCGAGCGGCGACAGATCACTGTGCTGTTCTGTGACATCGTCGGCTCTACCCCGCTCTCCGCTCGGCTTGATCCGGAAGAGCTGCGTGAGGTGCTGACGGCATACCAGGTCGCCGTGGCGCGGGAAGTAGCAGCCAAGCGCGGCTATGTTTCCCGCTTTGTCGGCGACGGCGTCCTGGCTTATTTCGGGTGGCCGAATGCGGACGAAGCGCACGCGGACAGCGCAATACGTGCTGGCTTGGCGATTCTGGGAGCGGTGACCCGGCTCGACCTTTCGGTACGCGTTGGGATTGCGACCGGGCTGGTCGTAACCGGTGACCTGGTCGGTGTCGGCGCCGCGCAAACGATGACCGCGGTGGGCGAGACGCCAAATCTCGCCGCGCGGCTGCAGTCGCTGGCCGAAGCCAATACGGTGGTGGTGAGTGACGCGACCCGGTCACAGGTCGGCGAGATGTTCGAGTGGGAGGATCTTGGTCCGGTCGCGCTGAAGGGGTTCGACAAGCCGGTAAGGGCCTGGCGCGCCCAACGCGAGAGTGGCGCGGCAAGCCGGTCCGAGGCCGTCCACGTGCACGCGAATACACTGATGCCGCTGGTCGGCCGGGACGAGGAGCTGGATCTGCTGCTGCGGCGGTGGCAACGCGCGAAGGCGGGCGAGGGGTCGGTGGTGCTGCTGTCAGGCGAGGCCGGCATCGGCAAGTCGCGTCTGCTCGCCGCGCTCGAGGAGCGGCTGGGAGGCGAATCACATGCCCGCCTGCGGGTACTTCTGCTCACCGCACCATCAGGACAGTCCGCTTTATCCGATTGCCGCCCGAATGGAACAGGAGGCGGGCTTCGTCCGGGGGGACAGCGGCGAAACGCGCCTGACTAAGCTGGAGAATGTTCTGGGACCAACCGAACCCGGACAGGAGGAGGAAGTCGCGCTCCTCGCGAGGCTGATGTCGGTACCGTTGGACCAACGCCATCCGTCTCCGGAGATCAGTCCGCAACGGTGGAAGGAGCGGACGTTTGCCGCGTTGACCGGTCGCTTGGCGAGTTTCGCCCGCAAGGGGCCGCTGCTGATCTTGTTCGAGGATGCGCACTGGTCCGACCCAACTTCGATCGAATTGCTCGATTCGCTGATCGAGCGGGTGCCGGAGCTGCCGGTGCTCCTGATCGTTTCCTTCCGTCCGGATTTCACCGCATCCTGGTTCGGCCGGCCCGGCGTGAGCCTGATGGCCCTGGGGCGGCTCGACCGGCGGCACGCGGCATTGCTGGCCGCGCAGGTTGTGACAGACCGCGCGCTGTCGTCGGACCTGCAGGCGCAAATTGTGACCCGGGCCGAAGGCGTCCCGCTGTTCATCGAAGAACTGACCAGGGCGATTGTGGAAAGAAAGCCGCAGGAGGGTGGCGTCACGCCGCCAGCAGCGGCCGAAATCCCTGCGAAGTTTTCATGATTCGCTGTTGGCCCGTCTGAACCGGCTGCAGTGCGGGCGTGAAGTGGCTCAGATCGGTGCGGTGATCGGGCGCGAGTTCAGCCACGAGATGCTCAGCAGCGTTGCCGGACTGGCCGCCACCGCCCTAGAAACCGCGTTGGCGGAGATCATTCGCTCCGAACTGGTATTCCGGACCGGCACACCGCCCGACGCCCGCTACACGTTCAAGCATGTTCTGGTGCAGCAGGCGACCTATGAGACCCTGCTTCGCAGCCGGCGCCAGGAATTGCACGCCCGCATCGCAAAGGCAATCGTCGAGCGGCTTCCGGACGAGGCCGAGCACTGGTCGCATTTGCTGCTGCACCATGCGACGCTGGCGGATGAGCACGCGCTGGCGGCGCGGGCGTGTATCGCTGCTGGCGAGCGCTCGCAACAGATTTTTGCCCATGAGGAAGCATACCGGCTAGCCAAGCGTGGGTTGAACCATCTCGAGGTCCTCCCCGACGGCGAGGAAAAGGTTCTCTTCAACGTCAAGCTGCTCACGATCAAGGTTCACGCCTCTTATAGGCACGGGGAAGACCTTCCCGAGTTGGTGAACGGTTTGCAAGCTGCCGCCGACGCCGCGATAACATTTGGATTTCATAACGAAGCTGTCGCCGCACTGCACGCTAAATCATGGCTCCTGCAGTGGTCGAATGACGCCATGGGTGCAGGCACGACCGCATTGCGGGCGGAGGAGGCCAGCCGGTCAGCCGACGAGACCACGCGATGCTATCAAATGGCCAATACCGGCCGGTGCCTTCTGGAGGTGGAACAGCAGATTTCACATGCGTTCACGATGATCGATGAAGCCAAAGCGATGGCGCGGGCGCTGGCACTGGACTTCGTAGAGCTCGAGTGGGCCCGGTCCCACGCCGCCCGTTGGCAAGGCGATCTCGACCGCGCTCATGCGCTGATGAGCCGCGCCGTGGATTTGGCCCGACTGCGGGAGGAACGCTGGAGAGAGGTCGAATGCCTGATCTGGCTCGCGATGATCGACCTTGAACGTGGGAAGCTGCCGTCTGTGATACGGTTTTGCAACGATATAGATACGATCGCCGCACGTATCGATCACGCGCTGCCGCCGGTCTCGGCTGCTTTTCGTGTGCTGGCTCAACGCAGGCTCGGTGACACGGACCTGACGCCGGCGCTCGACCAGGCACTGACGTCATTGCGTGACTTCGATGCCAAGGCGCACCTGGCCTACGTGCTCAATTTCTCTGCTCATGATGCGCTCGACCAGGGGCAGCACAGCCAAGCCCGTTCGGCCGCGACCGAGGCGCTGACGACGGCAAAAACGATGTCACGAACCACGGAAATCGTCGTCGCGTATTCCACCCTGGCGCGCTTGGACTGTGCGGAGGGGCAACGGTCGGCGGCGATCGAGCGCCTTCAGTCGCTAGCGTCGGAATGTGAGCTTGCGACCTTGAGCGCGCGGGCGAGGGCAAGCTTCGAAAGGGCCGCGGATGAGGTTGACTTCGCCTATGAACGCCCAGCCATAGCAACGTGGGCGGTTGCCGCCCGCGGATATTCGTAACCTTAGGAGAACACCATGGGTCTGGTCATTGTTGAGCGTAGCTTTGAACAACCCCCTGCTGATGCGGATCTGGATGCGGTCGCGGAACGGGAGCAGGCCTGCCGGCAGATCCATTCCATCACCTGGAAACGCAGCGTTATGTCACGCGACCGGCGCCGGATGATCTGCGAGTATGAGGCACCCGATGCGGAGACGGTCAGGAAGGTGCAGCTCGAGGCCGGAGCCCCGTTCGATCGCATCTGGTCGGCTGAGACCCACGAATAGGGCACGACCTACCGCCTGAACAACAGGCGCCGTGGTCCGTCGGAGCGCCCGGACCTAAAGACACTGCCGAGTAACGGAATCAGCGTCGTCAATACGAGCGAGCCGCGCAGCGCGCCAACCGCCTGCTGACGTATCCGAAGGGCTTCCCGCTCCGCGCGGCTGGGAGCGGAACGGGCTGCCAGCAGGGCGAAAACCAGGGCCAGGGAAAGGTTGACACCCAGCAGGATCCAGCTCGCGTAAAGCGCCTCGGTATGAATTTGCAGCACCTGCCACGCGATGATTTCGATCAGCACCAGGGTGGCGATGCCGAAAACAGCGGCGACCGCGCCAAGTGCGGCCCGCGCGCCGTGCCGTCCGGCCATAGCCCGAATGCGGATGGTTTCGGCTTCCGCCGCGACCCTTGCGAGACTAACCGCGCGCATGGCTGCGGCCGATACGGGCAACCGCGTACCCCACTTCGAACGAAATCAGCAGGGCCATGAAAGGGCGATCACGGGCGGCTCGGGTCAACTGATCAGCAATCCGGCGGACCGTCGTGATAACCGCGAAGACGGCCCTGTTCGCCACGACGGCAACCGGCCCGTCGCCTTCTCGCGACAATTGGCGATCGAGACGGTCGAGTTCATCATTTATAGCCATCACTTTGGGCGCTCCCTCGTGGTGCAGCTCGCAACCGATAATCGCGAAAGGCGGCTTGTGGATGCTCTGCTGGCCGCCGCCCCGTCATCCACCGTACGTGAACGTCGGCATGGCGCTCAGTCGGTCCTTACTCGCCCCCGGCATGGCCACCTTTGTTTCGTCCTTGTTCATTTCGAGATGCAGCTGCTCATACGGAATCGCAACCAATTTGTTCCCGATACCCAAGAACCCGCCCACCGACACGATGGCAATGACGATCCGGTTGCTGTCTTTTACGATCAGGTCGTCGACGCTGCCGACCTTTTCGTTTTGATCATTGTACACGGCCGACCCGATCAGCTTGCTGGCCCGGAGGCCGCCCAGCAGTTTGACCGCGGCGACGGTGAGATCTGGGCTTGTCGGGGCGCTTGTCGCGTCCGACGCGGTGGTTGCCGCGGATTGATTTGTAGGACCGGATGGTTGCTGGGCCAGCGCGGGTTCGGCGGTGGCAACAGCCACGGACATTATGGCGAGGACTGCGACGCGTAGCATTGGAAACTCCTGACATTTGGGGCGGCCGCTGTCGATTGGCCCTCGAATTCACCACGCGCGTCCAGATCCGACCGCGTCAAGGTGACTTTTGGAGCTCACGCCCGGCCTCCGATCCGTACCGACGCTGCCATAACTCGCCACCTGGGCAGAGGAAGCGAAAGGAATCGCCCTCAGGGCGTCAGTTGGCGCATTTGTGACAGCAGCGGCACAGACGCGCGTGAGCGACCCGATCTTTGATACGATGGCGGCGACCACCTCGTCCGCTGATCGTCACCTCACTTCAGGGCTTGGCACCGCATGTATCGCTTCCAGATCGGGTAGGGTATTGCTGAGAATGATTGGAATTCAATTGGGTGGCCGGTTGCTCTGAATTCTCGGGTTGGCCTGAACGTGATCGCCTTTTTATCGATTACGGGGTAAAACTTAGTGATCCCAAGGGTAACCTCCACACAGCGAGGCCAGCGAGCTGCCCCACAGGGAGGTGGTCGCCATGACGGATCGACGAACTTTCGAGCTTCTGTTCGCTGCGTGTCTTTTCATTCTGCCCGCCCAGCCAAAGGCAGGCGCCGGTTCCAGTCCCGAAGCGGCAAAACCCACGGCTGAGGTCAGTTTCGCGATCTCCTGTGGTCCGGACGCGCAAAACTCGTTCAAACAAGCGGTCTGGACGCTGCACTCGTTCTGGTATCCCGAGGCGCTGAAGGCATTTACCGCGATCACGGTAGCAGAACCAAGTTGCGCGATGGGGTACTGGGGCATTGCGATGAGCCATTGGTATCCGCTCTGGTTTCCCCCAGGCGCGGCGGCGCTGAAGGCGGGCTCCGATGCGGTCGACAAGGCGATTGCCGCAGGACCCAAGACCGAGCGTGAAAAGGACTACATCGCGGCGATCGCGACGTTCTACCGCGACAGTGACAAGCTTGATCACCAGACCCGAGCCATTGCCTACGAGAAAGCGACGGAACACGTCTATTTGCGCTATCCCGAAGACAGCGAGGCCGCGGTGTTCTATGGGCTGGCGCTGAATGCCTCGGCGCTACCCACCGACAAGACCTACGCCAATAAGCAAAGGGCGGCGCTGATACTCAATAAGGTCTGGGCCGAGCAGCCGAAGCATCCCGGTGTCGTCCATTACCTGATCCACAGCGACGATACGGCGCAATTCGCACCGGCGGGCCTGGACGCCGCGATCTGCTATTCGAAGATCGCGCCCGATGTGCCGCATGCGCTGCACATGCCCTCGCATATCTTCACCCGCCTTGGTTTGTGGCAGCAGTCGATCGAATTGAACCGTGCCGCTCATACAGCGGCTCTCGCCTATGTTCGCAAGGCTCACGGACCGGACGGCTTTGATAACGAAACCGTCCACACGATGGACTATCTTGAATACGCCTACCTGCAAACCTCCCAGGATCATGAGGCGAAAGGGGTCGTCAACGAACTGCTCGCGTTTCGCCAGAGCGCCGGCGCGAACCTGCCCACGGCTTATGCCGTCGCGGCTATCCCGGTACGCCTCGCGCTCGAACATCGCGATTGGCCCGCCGCTGCCGCCCTCGGGACGCCGGAGGTCGGGTTTCCGCTCGAACGGTTCCCTTGGGCCGAGGCGATGATCTCGTACGCTCGCGCGCTCGGCGAGGCACGGACGGGGGACATTCCTGGCGCCCAGGCGGAAATCGCGATGCTCCGATCATTGGAAGATAAGCTGCTGGAAGCAAGGGATACTTACTGGGCGAACCAGGTCGAGGTCGAACGTCTGGGAGCCGCCGGCATCCTCGCCCACATCCAAGGTGATGACAAGCAAGCGTTCGAACTGGTGCGGGAAGCCGCGGACCTGGACGGGACGATGGATAAGCATCCGGCAGCGCCCGCCTCGGTATTGCCAGCGCGCGAGTTACTCGCCGACTTGCTGCTGGAGGTCAACCAGGCCGCGGGAGGCATTCAGGGAGTATGAGCTAGTGTTGCGCGCCGAGCCCAACCGCTTCCGCGGCATCCTCGGCAAGGCCCGCGCTGCCAAACAAGTGGGCGATCTCACGGCATCGCGCGACGCCTATCAAAGCTGGTGGCGCTAAGCACCACGGCCTCGTCCGAGCGCCCCGAGCTGTTGGAAGCCAAAGCCTTCCTGTCGAATTGACGCCAGCACTGTTACGCGGGCCAAGCCGGGGCCTCGTGGCAGGCAAATCACTCCGGATAAATCATCTTCCTGGTCACGCCGCCGTCCACCACGAACTCCGCGCCGGTGATGAACCCGCTGTCCGGTCCGACCAGGAACGCCGCCAGCGATGCAACGTCGGTGGCGTTGCCGACCCGCCCGGCCGGATGGAAGGCATGCTCCACCGCGGTTGGCGCCGGACCCTTGGTGGCGATCCAGCCCGGGCTGATGCAGTTGACGCGGATGTCGGGACCAAGGCTGATTGCCAATGCGTGGGTCAGCGCCACCAGTCCGCCCTTGGAGGCGGAATAGGACTCAGTATTCGGCTCCGACATGCGGGCGCGCGACGATGCGATGGTCACGACCGCCCCATGGGCAGTGCGCAGGAGAGCCTCCGTCGCTCGGACCAGCAGGAATGTGCTGGTCAGGTTGGTCGTCAGCACCGCAGACCACTCCGCCAGCGTCAGATCGGCGATCGGCTTGCGGATCATGAAGCCGGCATTGCATATCAGCGCATCCAGGCGTTGCTCACCGGCTTCAAGTGACCGCGCCAGCGATGCGACCGACGCCTCGTCGCTGACGTCGCAGACCGCGTAACGTCCGCCCGCCGGAGCGGATCCCTGATGCGTCGCGATCCGCCACCACCACCACGCCAGCCAGTCCCGCGGCGAGACGGGCGGCGATGGCTGCTCCGATGCCCCGGGCTCCACCGGTGACAAGTGCGACGCGAGGGGAGACTGACGCATCCGGTTCGGTCATGTCCGCCATGGAACGCCACGAAGATGGGTTGCGCAACCCGCTCCTCGGCCCACGGCGTCGATGTCGTTACCGACCTTGCATCAGTGCCGAGCGGCATCCAGGGCGTGCGAAAGGTCGGCCAGGATGTCGTCGATATGCTCCAGCCCGACAGACAAGCGCACATAGCCGGGGGTCACCCCGGTCGCGGCCTGCTCGGATTCGGTGAGCTGCGAGTGGGTGGTGCTTGCCGGATGGATCGCCAGGCTGCGGGCGTCGCCGATATTCGCCACGTGGTAGAACAACTCGAGCGCGTTGATGAATTTGCGCCCCGCCTCGGCGCCACCGGCCAGTTCGAAGCCGACCAGCCCGCTTTGGCCGTGCGGCAGATATTTCGCTGTGCGTTCGGCGCCGATCCCCTTGTGGTGCGCCGGGTGGATGACCCGTGTCACGTCCTTGCGCTCGGCCAGGAAATTGGCGACGGCCAGGCCGTTGCGGCTGTGCTCGCGCATGCGGAGCGACAGGGTTTCGAGCCCCTGAAGGAACAGAAAGGCGTTGAACGGCGCCATCGGCGCACCGAGGTCGCGCAACAGGGTGACGCGCATCTTCAGGATATAGGCGATCGGGCCGAGCGGCTTGGCGGCCTGCGACCAGACTGCGCCGTGATAGGACGGGTCGGGCGTGTTCATCGCCGGCTGTCGCGCCGGGTTCGCCTCCCAGTCGAAATTGCCGCCATCGATGACGATGCCGCCGATCGAATTGCCATGGCCGCCGATGTATTTGGTTGTGGAATACATCACCACCGCCGCGCCATGGTCGAACGGGCGCACCAGCAAGGGCGCCGCGGTGTTGTCCATGATCAGCGGCACCCCAAACGACCGCCCAATCGCCGCGACTTCCGCGATCGGAAAAACCACCAGCTTCGGGTTTGGCAATGTTTCCGCGTAATAGGCCCGGGTCCGGTCGTCGGTGGCGCGGGCGAACGCCTCCGGGTCGCTGGGATCGACGAACCGGGTTTCGATCCCCTGATCCTTCAGCGTGTTCGCAAAAAGGTTCCAGGTGCCGCCGTAAAGGTCGGTTGCGCTAACGATATTGTCTCCCGCCCGAGCCAGATTCTGCACCGAGAAAGCCGAGGCCGCCTGACCGGACCCGAGGGCCAGGGCCGCGACGCCGCCCTCGATCGCCGCCAGCCGTTGCTCCAGCACGTCGTTGGTCGGGTTCATGATGCGGGTGTAAACATTCCCCAGTTCCTTCAACGCGAACAGATTCGCCGCGTGCTCGGCACTGTCGAACTGATAGGAGGTAGTCTGGTAGATCGGTACCGCGACGGAATGGGTGGCGCTGTCGCGGCGCCAGCCGGCGTGCAGGGCGAGTGTCTCCGGGTGTTTACTGGTCATGGCGTTTACCTCCTCGGCCGGATATCGGGCGGCGCACTATAGTGAAAGCGGTCGTCAGGTAAACTTTTTAGCGACAAACAGAAAGCTATTGTCCCGAAGATCGTTTGTGTAGTTTTGTTAATCTCTCAGCACCCCGACTGGGAGAGATTCGAGCGCGCCGATGTGACCATGGTGCGCCGCCGTCGCCCAAGTTCGTTGCGCCTTTGCCTGGCAGCGCGAGACTGCAATGACGATGGCGGGGTTGGTGAGAAAGCTTGGCCGTAAAGTGAGCCAAGGTCACGCCAGGGGTCACTAAAGGCGCGTCGAACGCAGTGTCGCCTCCCTTGACGTCAGCGACATGTCAGGCGGGCGCCACCTGCCGGGTCTGCAGGATGTCGCGCCCGCGCCGCAGAGCATCGGCAATTGTTTCAGCCGGCATCGCACCGGAGAACAACGCGTGGCCGTCGAGGAAGAACGAAGGCACGCCGCTGACGCCCGCCTTGCGTGCTGCTTGATCCGCCGCCCGCACCTCCTGGTCGGCCACATCGGAAGCCAGGAAATTCGCCACATGCGCCCGGTCGAGCCCAGCCTGGGCCGCGCAGTCGAGCAGAACCGCACGGTCGCCGATATCGCCTCCTTCAGTGAAGTAGGCCCGGAAGACCGCCTCCATCATCGCGTCCTGGACATTGTTCTGGCCTGCGTACCAGACCAACCGATGTGCATCGATGGTGTTTGGGGTCCGGGTCATCAGGTCGGTCCGAAAACTCAGCCCCACCGCCGCGGCAGCGTCCGTGATGCGCTGATCCAAAGCCGCCGCCTTCTCGGCGCTGCCGAATTTCCAAAGCCGGTAGCTGGTCCGGTCACGGCCATCCTTGGGCATGTCGGGATTGAGTTGGAACGCGTTCCAGTGGACCGAAAAAGTGAGGTCCTCATCCGCCAGCGCGACCAGAGCCCGTTCAAGCTGCCGCTTGCCGATGTAGCACCAGGGGCAGATTGCGTCCGATACGATATCGATCCGCGTTCCTACGATGGAGGCGGTCGACGTCGGCCCCAAATCGGTTTCGGGACGTTGGACCTCATCGGTGGGTGTAGGGCCGGCGTGCGCGTTTCTAGCCTGCATGTCGTTGTCCATGATTCTCTCCTTTGCCGATAGATGGACGGCTACCACCAGTTTGTCATCCGCTTGTGCCTTGGTTTTCGCGCAGGGGAAGCCTAGCGTGGCTGACGCTGCTGAACCGGTCCAGCTACCAAGGAGCGACCCGATGGCATTCCCCCCCAAGTCCCTGGCGGATTTTGGCGATTTCACCAAGTTGTTCGCCGATCTCAAATTTCCGGCGATGCCGGACATGGACGCGTTTGTGGCTGCCAGCCGACGAAACATGGAAACCCTGGCGGCGGCCAATCGGGTCGCGCTGGAGGGCGCTCAGGCGGTGGCCCGCCGGCATATGGAAATTGTGCAGCAGAACATGACCGAAATGACCGAGGCCGTGCGCGCCCTGTCGACCGCCGAGGCGCCTCAGGCCAAGGCAGCCAGGCAGGCCGAACTCCTCAAGCTTGGCTACGAACGGTCGGTGGCGAACATCAAGGAGATCAGCGATCTGATCCAGCGATCCAGCGCCGAGGCGATCAAGCTGCTCAACCAGCGTTTCACCGAGGCAATGGATGAGATCAAAACTCTGGCGGATAAGTCCACCAAGACCTGAGGCGTTTGCCGGGGCCTTCCCGATTTGGCACACTGAGAGCGCCGAACCGGGAGGCACCACATGATCGACAATCCGCCGCTGCTGTCCATTCATCGCGGCTTTCGCCGGCCTGATCCCGCACTGGTCGAGCAGTTCCGCGGGGCTCAGACGTCCCATCTGGCTGACGCCATGGATGGCCGAGGCGCGCTGGATTATCGCATCAAGCCGCTGGATCCTGCGAATGCGAGCTTTGCCGGGCCGGCGCTGACCGCTTTCGCCTATCCCGCCGATATCGTGGCGATGTTCGGCGCGCTGTCCGAGGCGGAGGCGGGGGACGTGATCGTGCTCGCCAACGACGGTTACACGCGAACCGCCGTTATCGGCGACATCGCCGCCGGGATGATGAAGAACAAGGGCGTGGCGGCATTCGTGACAGATGGCCTGGCGCGCGACAGGGCCGGCATCATCGCGGCCGGGTTGCCGGTGTTCTGCCGGGGCATTCATCCGAACTCTCCGGCGATGAACGGTCCCGGGCACCGTCGGTGCCGCGGTGACGCTGGGGGATGTGCATGTCGAGCCCGGGGATGTGATCGTCGGCGATGCGGATGGCGTCGTCGTCGTGCCGGCCGGGCGGTTACGTCAGGTGCTCGATCGGCTGGCGGCGGTGCGGGCGGCCGAGGCGCGCACTATCGCGCTGGTCAGCAAGGGCGCAACGATGGCGGCCGGGGCGATGCGGGTGATCGAGCAGGCGAAGATCATCGAAGGGTAAGACGGCCATGACCGCTTTTGCCAGCGGTCCGGGCACGTCAGGATTGCCAGGTTCGATCGGGCACCGGCCCCGTGCAGTAAAAGTCGCGGACACGGTCCCGACTGTATGCTCGCGGGGGAGTCATACCAGCAGCCCTTGGGGCTGACTGGCATGCGCAGGGGTCGGCGGGGCGACCGCGCCCCAATGTCATCCCAGCCGCGGCACAGGCGAGCCCATGAGTTAAAGTGCTGTCAGCCAAGAGACGTTACGGCAAGCGCGGCGATAACCGTTCGTCGACGTATGAACCATCGCGGGATTTCAAGGGGAAACTCTTCAGCAGGCGAAATGTCCATTGGGTTCTGGATCATTTTGGCGCGAATTGAAGGTTTCGGGCAGGGAACTTCGGTCTAAGGGGCCATTTTCGTTCGAGCGTGGACCGCTCTTTTGGCTTGACATCCAGATGAAGATTGGCAACGAATTTGTCCCGTCGCGCCGACCTGACGTTGCGGTCCTTCATCGTCGCGGCGACAGGATACTAACGCCGATGCGCGAAAACTGGCGGTGCAAAAATACGCGTGGCTGAGGAGAAGTATCAATGCGATCCTGCAAGCGTGTGATCGTGTCCGTGACCGTGGTCACAGTCGTAATGCTTGGCGCAATGGGTGGCATGACGCTCGCGGCGCAGGACAAGTACAGTTTGCAAGTACCGGATGGGCTCGCGTTCTCGGAGTTCAGGGGCTTCGAGGACTGGCAGACTGTCGCGGTCAGTCAGGCTGGCGACCTGATAGAGGTGATCCTCGGCAACCCCGCAATGATCGATGCCTACCGGGCGGGTGTTCCGGGCAACGGCAAGCCATTCCCGGACGGCTCCAAGACTGCCAAAATCCACTGGAACGCCAAACTCAGCGCTGAAGCCCCCGCTCCGACGACGGTGCCGGACACGCTGCATGACGTTGATTTCATGGTGAAGGATGGCAAGAGATTTCCGGCCACAGGCGGATGGGGATATGCCCAATTCAACTACGTCGCCGCGTCCGACTCGTTCACGCCCGAAGGAAGTGGCTCGGACTGTGGCGGTGCATGCCATACGATAGTGGCGGCAAAAGACTACGTTTTCACAGCCTATGGGAAGCGGTGAACCGGCAAAATTGACGTCGATGCTCAGCCGTGTACGGCTCGACCTACCCGCCGCCCTCGGCCATGATCTCTTCCGCCAGGCTGTTGTCGATGCACTCCGAGAACGGAATCTCGCGTTTCAGCGCACCGCCGGATCGCATGCAGGCGGCAAGTCGGGCGAACCCCTCCGGGCGGATAACCGGATCGGGTGCGTAAAGATCGAGCGCGCGATACCGGTCGACCGCGCCGACGTAGACGTCCGGCCGCACGTCAGGAAAGTAGTCGGCCAGCACGGGCTGTATCTGTGCGCCTGAAGTCGCCCTTACCCACTGCACAGCCTTGCGCATAGCCCGAACCATTCGCAGTATTTCGTCTCGCTTCCGAGCGATCACGGAGCGGCGGGTCACCAGCGTGGTATAGGCCGTCAGACCGCGATTGGCGGCCGCATACCAGATGTGCCCGGCGCCGGAGGCAACCAACTCCTCGGCGTAAGGCTCGAACACCTGCACCGCCCCGAGTCTCCCGTCACGCAGCGCGGCGGCGTTTTGCGCCATCGTGGCATCGGTCACCCGATCCACCATTTCGGGATCGGCGCCGTCGCGGCGGATGTCGTCCTGCAGACAAAGCCACGGGGTTGGCACCTCCGATACCGATCCAAAACGGACACCGACGAGGTCTGCAGGGCGGAAATCCACACGAGGCTCCCGCCCAATGACGAAAAAAGGATCACGCGCAACGACGTCGCAAAAGCACACCACATCCGAGGCCGGGTCGGCATCGTGGGTCAACAGCACGCGGAGCGGACCACCCCACATCACCTCGACCTCACCGGCGCGCAACGCGGCCGCGGTGCGGTTCGGATCGGATGAAAGACGAATATCGACGTCAACTCCCTCCGCCACATAGGCGTCAGTCGCCTGCGCCGCATAGAAAGGCGTGTAGAACAACGCCCGAAAATTCTCCGACAAGGTAATCATCGTGGTCTCCTCGGCACCCGCGCAAAGGGCTTGCGTGACCTGCGACACGATGCACCACCGGACAATCGGCCGAAAGAGGCAAAACCGCAGACTTGGCCGGGACCGGAAATCTCGACCAGACGGCGCCTCGCGGCTCGGCCCTCAGAACAGCGAGTAGCCGCCGTCGATCACGAAGGTATCGCCGGTATGATAACGTGACGCGCTGCTCATCAGATAGACCGCGATACCGCCGAAATCGTCGCCCTCGCCCCATCGCCGCATTGGCACCCGCGGCAGCACCTTGTTCTTGAAACCATCCGTGGCGACCGCGTTGGCGGTCATGTTGGTTTCGATCCATCCGGGCAGGATCGAATGAGCGCGCACACCGTAACGAGCGAATTCCACCGCCATAGCCCGCACCATGGAGATCATGCCGCCCTTTGTCGCCGCGTAATGTTCGCTGCGTGGCGCCGCTTCGATCGCCGCGAGTGACGCGGTACCGACCAGCACGCCGCCGTCGCCGCGCTCGACCATATGCCTGGCCGCGGTGCGGAAGGTGTAGAACGCGCCGTCGAGATTGATGCGGGTGACGCGGTGCCATTCGGCGCTGGTCATCTCCAGGAACGAATTGCCGCCGCGGCCGGAAACGCCGGCGTTGGCAAAGCAGCCATCGACGCGGCCAAGGGCCTCCAATGTGCGCGCAAACGCCGCCTCCACCGCGGCCTCGTCGCCGACGTCGCACTCCAGCGCCAGGACCTTGCGCCCGATGGCCTCGAGCTTTTCCTTCGCAGCCGCATTCTTTGCCGCGTTGGTGCCCCAGATGGCGACGTCTGCGCCGGCCTGCGCCATGGCCAACGCCATACCGAGTCCGATGCCGCTGTTGCCGCCGGTGACCAGCGCCACTTTGCCGGTCAGGTCGAACGGGCCGTATGCCATGGTGTCGTCTCCCACCTGCGATGTCAGAAAATATGTCTATCACCAAGATGGTCCGGGGCAACCTCGATCGCCGTCGAGGACGGAAGGACGATTCGCGCCATTTCGGATTTTGGCGTTATCCTGACCAGCAAAGAAGGAGATCCGGACCATGATCCTGACTGCGGACAGCGTTGTCGCGCATCAGACCAGCCGGCGGAAGACCGGCAATGGCTGGCTCACCACCTATATCGGCCAGAACCGCAACACGCTGCAGGAAGGCGAGGCCGCTCCGTCAGCCGAAGGGCTGTATCCGATGGCATTCCTGGTCGAGAAACAGGCCGACGCGATCGTCCATCCGCACTTCCATCAGGCCGACCAGTTCCAGGTGGTGGTGCAGGGGTCGGGCCGTCTCGGCCGTCATGACGTCGCCAGTGTCGCGGTGCACTACACCGATGCCTATTCCGCTTACGGTCCGATCGTCGCGGGCGAGGAGGGTCGTCGCCTGGTTCACCCTGCGCAACGCCTGGGATCCGGGCGCACGCTATATGGCCGAGCATCGCCAGCAGTTGCGCGAGGCGCGCGCCAGGCATCAGCACCGGGAGGCAACATGCGGCCCGCTGCCGCCGCTGACCGACAGCGAACTTGCCAGGCTCACGGATACCTCCGAAACAGCCGTGATCGAGCCAGCCCGCGACGGCCTCGCCACGTGGCGCTACACGGTTCTGGCTGGTGGCACCGTGACCGGGCCTGCTCCGGCGGCCGGAGGCGGCCAGTTCTGGTTGATATCGGCCGGCGCTGCCGCCGTCGAAGGCAGCGCGTTTCTGCCGCCCCAATCCTGCGTCTTCGTCCCCCCGGATGGCCCCTCCGCTCGGCTGATCGCAGGCCCATCCGGCGCCGATCTGCTGTGCCTGCAATTCCCCCGGCAGGCGCGGGATTAAGGATTCCTATCCCGGCCATCATCCGGTTGCGCTCGCGGTCGCCGAAGAAGATGTCGGTCGATGATCTCGTCCACCCCACAGCAGCCGGTATAGGCCATCGTCTTGTCCATCTCGGTCTGGATGATGCCGACCGCCTTGGATGCGCCCGCCTCGCCGCCCACCGCCGTGCCGTAGAGCGTCGCGCGTCCGGTCAGCACGCATTTGGCGCCGAGCGCCACGGCCTTGACGATGTCCGACCCGCGGCGAACGCCGGAGTCGAGGATGACGGTGGCCTTGTCGCCGACCGCCTCGGCGATTTCGGGCAGCATGTCGATCGTCGCCGCCGCGCTGTCCATGTTGCGCCCGCCATGGTTGGACACGATCAGACCATCCACGCCATAGCTGATCGCCTTCAGCGCGTCGTCCACCCGATTGATCCCCTTCAGCATCAAAATCCCCGGCCATTTGTCCCGGAAGATCCTGATGTCGTCCCAGTTCAGCGAGTCCTGCCGCATCACCTCCCGGGTGCCGGGATCGGTGCCGATCGGGCGCCGATACGGTTCCGGATAGTTTTCGTTTCGTGGCATACCGATCGTAGTGAAATATTTCAGCAGAACGGTGGTGAACCACGTCGGATGCTGCATGATGTCGAGGGTAAACCGCACCGTGGGGTGGAACGGCAGCAAGAAACCATTCTTGGCATTGTATTCGCGGTTCGGCGGCACGATCGTATCGGTGGTAACGATCAGCGCCTCGAACCCGTTGTTCTTCGCACGCTCGATCAACTGATAGGACAACTCGCGCTGCTTCCAGACATAGAGCTGAAACCACAGCCGGAAATTCGCCTCCTTGGCGATCTTCTCCATCGAGGTCATCGCACTGGTCGCCAGCGTGAAAGGGTATCTTCACCCGCGCCGCCGCCTTGGCGAGTTCCAGTTCGCCCTCGTGCCAGCACAATCCGGCGGCCCCGGTGGGAGCGATCGCCATCGGCAGGCTGATCTCCTTGCCGAACAGCGTGGTCTTGGTGGAGCGGCCGGAAACATCGACCAGGGCGCGGTGCCGCAGTTTGATCTTTTCAAATGCGGCACGGTTGTTCCGTAGCGCTAGCTCATCCTCGGTGGAGCGGTCGACGAACTCGAATACCGCCGCGCGGCAGGCGCCGTTTGGCGGCTTCGCGCAGGTCGAAAACGTTGTAGCAGTTATCGAGCCTCGACATTCCTCACTCCCCTTGATTGCGGAATGATGAAGCCGGCCAAGCCCTTGTCAAGCGCCAGGGAATCTCAACCGTGCCGGTCGGTCTCCGGCAGGATCGCCGTGTTCAGCGGCAACACCTCGCCCATCCATGTCGCGTTCAGCGTGTGATCGTCACGCGGCCGGCCCGACTCGGGATGCAGCAGAACGGTCAGGCCCATGCGGTTCATCATCACGAACGGCACCAGGGTCGGAAATTGGTCGGGCGCAAAGTGAATCTGGTACATCGCGGTCGGGTGCGGCCCGACCGGCACGTCGTGCCATCGGCCCATACGGACCGTGAAACCGAGCCTCGACCCATTCGCGCAGTTGCGCCGCGCGCGTCCGGCTTTCGGGATCGTAATAGACATGGATGTGATAGTCGGTGATCCGGGCGGTATCGACCGGTCCGGAGTTCACCGCTCCGGGCTGTTCGGGCGCAGTCGCCATTCACAAATCCTCCTGCAGCAATCGTTTCACGTCTCTCTTGGCGACCTTGCCATAGCCTGATTTCGGCAGCTCCGGCCAAAAGGCAAAGTTGTACGGCCATTTATACTTGGCGAGCTTTCCGTCCAGGTGCGCCAAAAGCTCTGCCGCGGTGGCATTCGCATCCCGGCTCCAGCACCAGCACCGCCACGCCGCTCTCGCCCCATTTCTCATGCGGCATGCCGACGACGCAGGCCTCCGCCACGGCCGGATGCAGCAACAGCGCTTCCTCGATCTCGCGCGGATACACGTTCGAGCCGCCGGAGATATACATGTCCGACGCGCGGCCGGTGATGTGACAAACCCGCGACTGTCCATGTGGCCGAGGTCGCCGGTGTGGAACCAACCATGCGCGAAGGCCTTTGCCGTCGCCTCCGGATTGTTGTGATAGCCGGCGAAAACCCCAGGACCGCGGACGCAGATCTCGCCGGTGACACCGGCGGGAAGCCGGACGCCGGCAGCGTCCAGGATCGCCACGTCCATGCCGACCCGAGGCACGCCGCAGCTTCCGACCGGCATCTCGGCGTCGTCTTCGCTGTGCAGATGCGGCGGCAGGACGGTGATGTTGCCGGTCACCTCACCCAGGCCGAAATACTGCACCAATACCTTCCCCAGCTTTCGCAGCGCATGCACCTGGTCGGCCCGGTACATCGGCGCGCCCGCGTAGATCACGTAGCGCAATGAGCTGTGATCGTAACGGTCGACCGCCTCATGCCGCGTCAGCATGGTCAGGATCGTCGGCACGGTGAACATGTTGCGTCACCTTGTGCCGCTCGACCAGCCGCCACGCCTCCTCGCAGTCCAGCCGCTCGCCGGACAGCAGAACACTCACCGCGCCACGGGCGATCTGCGGCAGGGCATGAATGCCGGCACCATGCGAGAGCGGCGCCACCACCAGCGACGCATCGTGCTCCGTGGTGCCCGGCATCAGGTCGCACAAATGGTTGCAGACGATATATTCCATCTGGCCATGGGTCAGCACCCCGGCCTTCGGTCGCCCGGTGGTGCCGGACGTGTAGAAGAACCAGGCCGGCTGATCCCGCTCCACCTCCACCGGCCACTGCATCCGCCCCGCGTGCCCGGCCAACGCGTCCCAGGCCGGCGCTGACCCGCCAGCTCCGATCGAAATCTCCAGGCGACAGGCGGGATTTTCCGCCCGCGCGGCGGCGGCGTGATCCGGGAACGCGGCATCGAAGATATGCACCGCGGCGCCGGACGACTGCGCCAGGTAGGCGACCTCGGGTGGTGTCAGACGAAAGTTCGTCGGCACCCACGCAGCCCCAATCATCCACGTCGCAAACATGGTTTCCAGCACGGCGTTGGAGTTCCGTGCATGCACCAGCACCCGGTCGCCGAGGCCGACGCCGTGGTGCGCGAGTGCGCCGGCCGCCGCCTGGACCCGCGCGATAAAACTCTGCCCAGCTCCAGGTGTCGTCGCGCCAGACGATCGCCGGCCGCTCGGGAAAACGCCGAGCGGTCTGGATCAGCAGATGCGCGAGGTTGCTGGTCGGGATCAGCGCAACGGCTCCAGGATCGAGACGTAGTTGGCGACCGCCGCGCCGCCCATGTTGAACACCGCACCGAGGTCGGCCTTCGGCAATTGCATACCGCCCGGGGCCTGGCCGGTGAGTTGCATCGCGGTGATCGCGTGCATCGAGACGCCGGTGGCGCCGATCGGGTGCCCCTTCGCCTTGAGCCCGCCGGAGGGATTGACCGGCAGCCGCCCGTCCTTCGCCGTCCAGCCTTCCAGCACCGCCCTGGCACCCTGGCCCGGTGCGGTCAGACCCATCGCCTCATACTCGAGAAGCTCGGCGATGGTGAAGCAGTCATGCGATTCGACGAACGACAGGTCCGTCAGCTTGGTATCGGCGGCATCGAGCGCGCGCGCCCAGGCCTGCGCGGCGCCCTCGAACTGGGTGATGTCGCGCTTGCTGATCGGCAGGAAGTCGTTGACCTGGACCGCGGCCTTGAAACGCACCGCCTTGCCCATGGCGCGCGCGGTCTCCTCGTCGGCCATGATCAGCGCGACGGCGCCGTCCGACACCAGCGAGCAGTCGGTCCGCTTCAGCGGCGGCGCGACGTATGGGTTCTTCTCGCTGACGGCGCGGCAGAAGTCGTAGCCGAGGTCCTTGCGCATCTGGGCAAACGGGTTGTCGACGCCGTTCTTGTGGTTCTTCGCCGCGATCGCCGCCAGCGCGTCGGACTGGTCGCCGTGGCGCTGGAAGTATTTCTCCGCGATGCGTCCGAACACGCCGGCAAAACCGGCCGGAATGTCGGCCTCTTCCTTCTGGTAGCTGGCCTTCAGCAGAATGTCGCCGACCTCCTTGCCGGGGGTCGCGGTCATCTTCTCCACGCCAATGACCAAGGCGAACCGGCCGCGCCCGGCGAGCAGAAAATCACGCGCGCCGTAGACCGCGGCGGACCCGGAGGCGCAGGCATTCTCGAACCGCGTGATCGGCTTGAAGCGCAGTTCCGGCAGGTGCTGCAAGACCAGCGATGCGGGAAAGTCCTGAGCCGAGAAGCCGTTGTTGAACAGGCTGACGAAGGTCGCCTCGATCTCGTGCGAGGCAATGCCGGCATCGGCGATCGCCGCACCGGCGACGCGGCCGATCAGCGCTTCGATGTCCGGGTCTTCCAGTTTGCCGAACGGCGAATGCGCCCAGCCGACGATGCAGGCTTCGGTCATCACAGCTTCTCCTCGAACCAAATTTGCTGGAAGCTAGCTGATCAGACGCCGCAAGGCGATGGGGCTGGTGGGAGACAAGATTGATCCAAGGACCGCCCGCGTGCCGGCGACGATCCCGGCGCCCGGGGGGCCACGTAAACTCGGGGCACGCTTTGGCCGAACAGGCGCTGTGGGTGAAGCAATCTGCACCACCCAAAGTCGTACGCTGTTCGAATTTGGGCGTCCGTTCTCCAAGCAACTCCTTTACCCTGAGCCCAACACTTCCCCGAAAATCGGTTCAACGGGCCAGACGGTAGCGATGTAGGAGGTAGTGCACCTCTCAGTCGGTATTGTTTGTCCCGTCTGGTTTCTTATTTTTCTTGCGACTGCGTTCTATAGGCGTTTAATTTAGTTAGGAGGCCAACGAGATCGTCCGGGAACTCTTCGCGCCGTATGCTATCGATAATTACAGTATCCGTTAATGATACCCCAAAATGCTCCTGCAGATAAGTCCGCAATTTGGCAAGCACTTCCTTGCCTGAGACCAATTCTAAACGATCAGCCAAATTCCTCCACCGTCCATTAAATGCCTTTATAGTTTCAGCAGTCACGCTTGCCGAATCTCGCCCAGTCGATCTGAGGTAATCTCCCCGCCTCGCCAATATCTGAGCCTGAACATCGCTTTGCATTGGTTCAGTGATCCCGCTCAAGATTTCATTTATGTCGATTTTTCCTGCCGCCTTTCCACTCGATGAAATTCTGCCTGCAATAGCCCTTTGGAGGGCAGTGGGAACCAGAAGATAGTTCTCAATTTCCTTTCTTGAGTGGATATGGGCAAACTTTAAGGCCGTGCTCAAGGTGTTCACTACGTGGTCCACTTGTTCCTGGCAAAAATAATCTCTATCGTAAATGGCAGCTATCATAAGCGGCGCTCCGAGAACATCAGCAATGCCTGAGGCCAGCGTAGTGACCCGCTCCCAGGAACCAAATCCTCCCGACTTAAGTGCTGTCAGGCCTAGGCCCGCACCCAACTCTGAGAGGCCAAATTTTCGCGCAAAGCGTTTGAGCACTTTGAAATCGTAATCGCCTTCAACAAAAAGCACCCGCCTGCTACGCGCCAGAGCTGTAAGAGTAATATTCTGCGCAGAGCCCACTAAATCGAGACTGCGTTGGATCGACGAAACATCCCTCAAACGCTCACCGCTACGCTTCGCCTTGTCAATTAGGACAATATCGCTCGGCTCAGCTTCGGCCATTATCTCGCTTGAATGTGTTGCCATGATAGCAGGGACGCCAATGTCACGAATGACGCCCAGAAGCTGCCTCTGTACGTCAGGATGGAGGTATATTTCTGGCTCGTCCACCACCACCAAAGAACTGCCTTTTGCCCTGGATAAATGGGTGAGAAGCTGACACCATATCTGGAAGCCAAATCCGACCCAGAACAACTCGCGAGTTAGCCTTCCCTCCAAGCCGAACATCGACAATTCGCTAGTCTGAACGGTGATTTCTGGACGATGGATTTGCATTCCCGGCCATGTCTCTTCGACCAGCCGGGCGAATTCATCAAAACCATCGCCGAAATGTTGCCAATAGCTCCTGAAATGCCTAGATGCTCTGTGGCTCGAAAGCGCAGCAACCACCGTGCTCTTTTCTCTACGGGTCTCTCGGTGTTCCAGCGGACCAAGAACAGGAATCACTGTGAGTAAAATCGGAAAATGCTTCTTGAAGGCAGCAGCGGTGAGGACTCGGTAGTATGGCACCTCCGGCAAAAGAATACACCCGCCATCGGCAGGAAAAATAAGATGTAGCTTATTATGATTGCTTAATTGGAACGTGACACGGGAACTCGGTGGCATCATAATTCGTGTGGATGTTTTCGAGTGAGATTGGGATGCTATCTTCAGGCAGTCTATACCCTATTTCCGATTCTTCTCCAATAAATACCGGACCAGGGGCACGAGTCCGAGCGAATCTAATGCCATTATCGAGCACTCTCAGGGCCGGAATGATTGTCGATTTTCCGGAATTGTTCGGTCCCACAAGGAGATTCATGTCACTGAGCGACAGCGAAAAATCCGCAAGTGCCTTGAAGTTCCTAAAAGTGACTCGACTGACTCTTACTGCGGCGTCCGGCATGCATGCAACTTTCTCGACTCGGCGCTTCTTTTTTCCATGGGTATCAGCCAAATGGGCGATACCGTCCAGGTTTTCCAGCGCGGATAGACTACAATGACACTGCCAATCTTGGTAAGGCCCCAGCGGAGCATCTGAGGCAAACAACAGTGTGCGGGAAGGCCAGAGCGTTCCGTCGACCAGTTGAGACCGCGCGGCCAGCAGCCGAGGAGGCGGGAGCCGTTCTCGCGACGACAGAGCCCGCGGTGGCTTCTGGTGTCGGGGCCCATACTCACTTCCGTGAGTGAACCACTTCGAGTCATCGTCTAGCGCTGGCGCAGAGCGGACTGTGGACTGGACTGTGTGACGTGTGTCCGCCATACCGCTCTTTGCGAGCATGTAGACTGATCGACTGATCCGCTACCTTGTAGGGATCAGTTAGGGGCAGCGGCGGAGGGTTTGATCTGGACGTTCGGGGTGAGGGATGCGCGACGCATTCGGGACGGCCCATGCGGCCGGCGCACGCAATGTTGACAGCGGTCCTGCCTGCCTGGGCGGTGCTCGCTCCGGCGAAAGTCCAAGCGGCGAACACCGACATGGCCGCGCTGTGTGCGCAAATACGCAACGACGATACAGTCCGCCCGTATGATCCATCCCTCCGCACTGGATTGACCCGGGCGTACGCCCGCCTGTTTCCCGGCGCCCCGATGCCGCCGCCCGAGGCAGAACTGAAGAACGGCGCCAACATCCGCTGCATGGATGGCCGGCTGCTCGCCTGCTTTACCGGCGCCAACCTGCCATGCCGCAAGATGAACACGGCGCGCGACAACCGAGGAGCCAACGAATACTGTCGCGCAAACGCGGATGCCGATGCGGTCCCGGCCTTCGCGACCGGCCACGACACGATTTATTCCTATCGTTGCACCGGCGGGCGGCCGGTGATCGTCGGGACGACATTCAGTCTCGACCCTCGCGGTTTCGCGGCCCGGCTATGGGCGCCGCTCGACTGAAGCCACCCGGCGCCGTCACTCGGTCATCAGAAGCTTCGCCAGCGCCTCGGGTTCGGTGAGCATCGGGTAGTGGCCGGTGTCCATCTCATACCAGCGCGCCTTCAGTGCCTCCGCTGCCCGCTTCTGATGCGCCACCGGCGGGTTGGTGCTCTGCCGGCACCAGATCACCGACGCCTTCCAGTCCTGCCGCCAGAACCGCTCGAGCTTGACCGGCTCCGCCATCGCCGCGACCGGATGCGGCGTGTAGCGGGCCAGCGCCCATTCCTTCGTCGGCCCGGTCAGCGAAACGAACATCCGGTTGGCGGCGTCCTCGCGTGACGGGCCGGTGGCGAGGTCCGTGGTCACCGCGGTCGGTCGCTTCACGATATCCCCGAGTCTTTCGCCGTCGAACAGCGCGAGCGCGTCGGCGAACACGATGCGGCCGATGCGATCTCGCGAAGTCTCCGCGACGCGGGCCGCGACCATGCCGCCGCAGCTAGTGCCGACCAGGACGACGTCGTGCAGATCCTCGAAGAACAGCATCTCGGACACCTCGGCCGCCTGACTTTCCGTGTCGATGCCCGGCCGCAGAGCGTGCCGCCGCTCGGCGCAGCCGTCGAGCGTGGGCGCGAACACCGTGTGGCCGGCGGCGCGCAGATGCGGCGCTACAAGCTGCCAGATCCATCCGCCCTGGTAGGCGCCGTGCAGCAGGACATAGGTTGCCATCGGTGTCTTCCCCCCATCTTGCGCCAACCCCGGCATTGTGCCGCAACTTCAGCACAGCAACGGAGGAAACGCCATGCCGAGCGAGACGGTGAACTTCTATAGCGAGGGGACGCGGCTGTCGGGGGACCTGTTCCTGCCGGACGGGCTGAGGCAGAACGAAAAGCGGGCGGGCATCGTCCTGTGCCATGGCTACACCGGGGTGCGAAATCTCTACTTGCCGGATACTGCGAAGGCACTGACCGACGCCGGCTACATCGTGCTGACCTTCGACTACAAAGGCTGGGGCGACAGCGACGGACCGAAGTCACGTCTGTCTCCGTATGGCCGGGTCATCGACTCTCAGGCGGCGCTGACCTTCCTGGGCGCGCAGCCGATGGTGGACCCGGATCGGCTGGGTATCTACGGCACCAGCTACGGCGGAGCTACCGTTGTATGGACAGCGGCGGTCGATCCTCGGGTGAAGGCGGTCGTTTCGGTTGTCGGCATCGGGCATGGCCGCCGCTGGATGCGCAGCGTCCGCCGTCCCGACGAATTCGTTGATTTACTGCAGCGCTCGGCCGCGGACCGCGTCCGCCGGGTCATGACCGGCCAGTCGGAGTTCGCTGATCGGAACGCGGTGCTGCTGCCCGATCGTCAGTCCGCCGAACTTGCAGCCGCGGCGCGGCGGGGCAACCCCGGCGCCGTCGGCGAAATCCCGCTGGAGTTCATCGACGACACGCTCGGCTTCCATCCGGAATGGATCGTCGACAAGATCGCCCCGCGGCCGGTGCTGTTCATCACCTGCGACGACGACCGGCTGGTGCCGCCGGAGGAAAGCGAGTCACTCTACGCCCGCGCGGGCGAGCCGAAGAAGCTGGTGATACTGAAGGGCTGGGGACACTACGAGGTGTATACCGGCGAGGCGTTCCGTCAGGTGATCGAGCCGACCCTCGCGTGGTATCGAGAGTATCTGCCCGTCTGAGCAGATCGGGCGGGCACTTGTTGCCGTCGACGGCTTTTTGCGCGGCACGGTGATGCGGGCGCCTGTCTGGACAGGGTCGTCCGGGCTGGCTATCGGGCACCGAATGATCGCCTGGAGGATCCCGATGTCCGACGTCCCGCCCGACCGCCTGTCCAACAACCCCACCAGCCCGTTCTATGATGAGGCTGCCCTGCGGCGCGGCGTCGGCATCCGGTTCAAGGGCGTCGAGAAGACCAACGTCGAGGAATATTGCGTCAGCGAGGGATGGGTTCGCGTGGCCGTCGGCAAGACCGTCGACCGCCGCGGATTTCCCATGACGATGAAGGCGCAAGGGCCGGTCGAGCCATATTTTCGCGATAGTGAGGCCGAAACGTCGTAGGCGAGCACGTCCGGGACGTTCAGACCGCGATGACGGTGTCGCTGTACGCCGCGATCCTGCTGTCGCGCGTCAGTAGCCGGAGGGGTGTGGTCAAAGCTTGTGCGACCAGCATGCGGTCGAACGGATCGCTATGCAGTGGCGCCAGGGTTTCGATCGCGGCGGCGTGGGCCGGAGCGATGTCCAGCAACTCGAACCCGGCATCACGAAAATAGCCGAGTGCCACCGCACCGGATATCGGCATGTCATTTGGGCCGCCGCGAGCCAGTGCGTGCTTGATGGCGATTTCCCAGATGCTGGCGGTGCTGACGACGATCTGATTGTCCGGATCGTCGATCAGACGGCGCGCCTTGGGGGACAGGTTTGGATGGTCGGCGATGGCCCAGAGGGCGATGTGAGTATCAAGCAGCAGCCTCACGCCGCCGAGCCAGCGAACAGCGCCGCGATGGCGGCTTCATCCGCGTCGATGTCAGCCGGCACAGTGAATTTGCCCTTGGCGACGCCGATACGCTTGCCGGCCGTCACCGGTTTGATGGCGACGAGGCGGGCCGCGGGCCGGCCGTTTCGAGCGATGATGATCTCCGGCTCGGACCCGGTTTCCACCGCTTCGACCAGCCGTGAGAGCTGGGATTTGGCTTCAAGCATGTTGATGGTAGGCATGGCGTGTATCCTTAGCTAGACCAGACCAACCTAACCCGCAGAAACATGGCGGTCAAGCCAAATCGTAAGTTGCCGATCAAACCCTATCGCAGTGTGATACCGGCATCTCTTGGGGCTGACCGGTATGGACACGGGGTGGTGGGGCGAGCGCTTGGACCGCGAAACGGGTCAAGGCCGCGAGCGCGGTCAGCCGGCTTCACGCGAGTGAGGGGGCCGCCTGCGAAACCAACAAGATACCAGCAGCGGTCGAATTGGCTAATGGTCGTTAATCAAGGGCTGCTGGTGTGATACCATCGCTCGAGCTTAACGATGAGGTCCTCGATGTCCGCCGCAACGGCTTTGCAATTCGACGTTCGTGACCCCGCTTTTCTGGCGAACCCTTATCCGGTCTTCAAGCAATTGCGCACCGTCGCGCCGGTTTGGAAAACGCCATTCGGACGCTGGTTCCTAACCAAATATGACGACTGTAATCTGCTGCTGCGTGACCGCCGTTTCGGCAAGGACTATGTCGATCCGGAAGCCCTGATGCGCCGCTTCGGCCCGACCGCGCCACAGGACTCCGCTGTTGTCGAGCTCTCCCACATGATGCTGATGCGCGATCCGCCGGACCACACCCGGCTGCGCGGGCTGGTCACCAAGGCGTTCACCGCGCGGCGCATCGAGGCCTTGCGCGAACGGGTGCGCGACATCGCGAACAGCTTGCTGGACGAGGTCATCCCCCAAGGCCGGATGGAGGCGATCCGGGATCTCGCCTTCCCCCTTCCCGTGTTGGTGATCTGCGAACTGCTCGGCATACCGGAGCCAGACCGTAGTCGCTTTACGGCCGGATCGAGCGCGGGCGTGGCGTTGATCAATCCGACCCCGCCGACGCGCGCCGAACTGGACGCCGCCAACGCCGAAACCGATGCGTCCTCCGGCTTCTTCGAGGATCTGTTCGAACTACGGCGCCGCGAGCCGCAGGATGATCTGATCACCCAGCTCGTGCAGGCTGAGGATGCCGGGGACCGTCTGTCCACAATCGAATTGCGGGCCAACGTGCGTCTGTTGTTCGGCGCCGGACACGAAACAACCGTGAACCTGATCGGCAACGGTCTCTGGTCGCTGCTGACCAATCCGGGCCAGTGGCAGTTGCTGCGTGACGATCCGGCGCTGATCCCGAATGCGATCGAGGAAATTCTCCGCTTTCAAAGTCCGGTCCAGGCGGTCGCCCGCACGGTCGCCGAGCCGGTGGAATTGCGCGGTGTCACGCTGGAAAAGCGCGAGCTGGTGGTGGCACTGCTCGGCGCGGCCAACCGCGATCCCGAAATGTTCGAAGATCCCGACCGGCTGGACATCACCCGCAAGGATCTGAAGCCGCTGTCCTTCGGTGGCGGCATTCATTTCTGCCTCGGTGCACAGCTCGCGCGTATCGAAGCGGCCGTGGTGTTCGAGACCTTGCTCGACCGTATTCCTGATTTGAAGTTGCTGCAGCCGGACCGCCCGAAATGGCGGTCCAGCTTCGCGTTGCGCGGAGTAAGCGAACTTCCAGTCGCGTGGGCGTAGTCGCACCCACGCCTTCGCGTCAGAAATGCCCCGCCGAGCACCGTCGGTCGCCGGGACGGAGCCAGCCCCAAGGATGCGCCGACCGGGATCAAGTCACCTGACCACCACCTTCGCATGCATTTGCGGGTGCAGCCCGCAAATATACGAAAACGTCCCAGTGCGGTCGAACCGATAGGTGAATGTGTTGCCAGTATCGAGCGCCTTGGAACGCACCCCGAGCGCTCCCAGAACGATGCTGTGCGGGATGTCGTCTTGGTTAGTCCAGGTGACTTCGGTTCCCTTGCTGATTGTCATGGATGGCTGCGAGAAGGTGAAATTGTCGATCATCACCTGACCACCAGCGTCGGACCGGGCCACCGACGGTAGGATCAGACAGCTAAGCATGGCGCAAAGCCTCGCGGCACTGCGCCAACGCGCGGGCACCGATGCGACCCCGTGATTGAACATGACGATCCTCCTTCAACCGGCCAGCGGCGTATCGACGATGGCGAGCGGTGTGTGTGCCGTCACCAGGCTGATTTTCGTCGTCCCCAGGTAGTTTTTCAGTTCGCCCGCCGGAACGGCCATCGGGCCGGGACCCTTGGCAACGCCCGGGACGCCCTGCGGAAACGCCGTGGACCGCGCGGTATGGAACGCCACGTGTCCCTCGACCTTCTGCATCACCTGATGGATATGTCCGTTCAGCACCGTCACGGACCCGAAACGCTTCAGGTAGCTCAGCGCCTGCGCGCCATCTACCGTGCCCCAGCCCCAGTCCTGGTACACGATCCACAGCGGCACATGCGCGAACACCACGATCGGCGTGCTGGCCGAAAGCGACTTGACGTCCTTCTCCAGCCACTCGAGTTGCTCGTGGCCCAGGTCGCCCAGGCCATTGCCCTTCAGGTTCACCACGTTTACCAGGCCGATGAAATGCACCCCGTGGGCGTTGAAGCTGTACCAGCCATCGCCAAGCGAGCCGCGGCCGTAGTGGTTGAGGTAGCTCTTGCCTTCGTCCTCCAGGATATCGTGCTCACCCGGCACGGTGTAGGTCGTCAGCTCCGTCGCACCCAGCAACTGCGCCGCGGTGTCGAACTGCTCGGGCTTCGACAGATGCGTGATGTCACCTGTGTGGATCAGGAAGGCAGGCTTCTCCGGCATCGCGGTGACCGCCGTCAGCGCATCCTGGAATGTTGCGGTGACATCCGGGTTGGCCGGTTTATTGAAACCGAGATGGCTGTCGCTGATCTGGGCGAAGCTGAAGCTGCCCTCCGACGCCTGAGCCTGCCCAATGAGGTGTGAGCGCGGGATACCCCCGGCGACCGTCCAGACCATCGCGCTGCCGGCCCAGGTCATGCATTTCAGAAACCCGCGGCGGTCCGGGTTTGCGAGGCCTGCGCCGATTTGACCTTTGCTGTTGTCCTGCCCGTTAATCATGTCACGCTCCTTCAGTGCCGGCCCCAATGGCCTGGTCTGAGTGCGTTACCGAGTTGCGCCCGCCGATATTCCGCCGACGAAAATTGTTTTTTGACCGGGAATAAAAGGCGGACGACGCCGGTATGATCATGGCTTCGAACGGGATGCACGATGTGGCGGCTGACAGCCCGAACCGACGTTTCGAACTGTTGGCGATGCCGCATCTGGATGCAGCGTTCAACCTGGCACGCTGGCTGACCGGCAATCCGACCGATGCCGAGGACGTCGTCCAGGATGCCTATCTGCGTGCGTTTCGCTATTTCGACGCTTTCCGCGCCGGCAATTTCCGTGTGTGGCTGCTGACCATCGTGCGCAACAGCTTCATCAACTGGCTGAAGGACAACCGGTCAGGCCGTCTGATGTTTCAGCCGCTGCCCGCTGACCTCGACGGCGCCGACACCAATCCGGAGGCCTGGACCGATCCTCAGCCCAACCCGGAGGCGATGCTGCTGGAGCGGCTCGATTATGAAACGATCAATCTGCTCGTCGCTCAGTTACCGGCCGAATACCGCGAGGTGTTGATCCTGCGTGAGATCGAGGAGCTTTCCTATAAGGAGATAGCAGAGGTGACGGGCGTTCCCACCGGCACGGTGATGTCGCGTCTTTCCCGCGCCAGGCTGGCGCTGCGCAAGTCGTGGGTCACTCATGAGAAGGGCGCGCCACAACCATGAACCATCCCGGCGCCCTGTCTTGGCTGCCTGCCTACGCGGATGGCGAGATCAGCCCTATCCGGCGCTTTTTTCTATGGCGCCATATCGCCCGCTGCCCGTCCTGCCTGGCGGAGCTGGAAACGTTGCAGGCGATGCGCGACGCGCTGCGAACCAACCTGACTTTCCATCGCGCGCCGCCGGCCCTGGCGATGCGCATCGCCTCTGCCCTGCCGCGCCAGGCGCCGCCACCGGTCGTTCGGCGAAGCCTGCCACGGTTCGGCTTTGCCGGTTCGGCGCTCGCCGGGGGCCTCGCGGGTATCGCCTTGACCCTGGCGGTCACTCGGGCGCCACACCAGACCGATCCGCTGGCTGCCGACGTCGTTGCGAGCCACATCCGGTCCATGATGGCGGACCACCTGACCGACGTGCTCACCAGCGACCGGCACACCGTCAAGCCATGGCTGTCCGCTCGGCTGGATTTGGCGCCCGTCGTCAAGGACCTGGCGTCAGATGGCTATCCGCTGGTGGGCGGACGGCTCGACTACGTCGACGGCCACCGGGCGGCCGCGATCGTCTACCATCGCGACAAGCATGTCATTAACCTGTTCGCCTTTCTCTCCGACGGCCCGGCGGATGCAGCGCCGCGTCAGGACTCGCGCGATGGCTTCAACATCGTCCGCTGGCGTCACGGTGGCGTGTCGTATGTCGCGGTGTCCGACGTCGAGGCATCACAATTGCTGACATTTGCCCATCTCGTCGACGCCCCGTAGCGGCCGCAGGGTCAGCGAGCTACCGGGCGCAATGTCATCCGCTCCTCCGGTCCGAGAACGTAGTGAGGCGTTTCTCCTGCCAGGGCCCGCCGGATATTGGCGGCGGCCCGGCGTAATCCCGCCTCGGTCATGCCTGGCACCGACGCCGAGTTGTGCGGCGAGCCAACGACGTTCGGCAGTGACATGAAGTCGTGGTCCATACGGAACGTGCCATGCCGGATCGGCTCGACCCACCAGGCATCGATGCAGGCGAAGAAGTCCGGGTGTGACCGCAGATGACTGAACAGCGCCGCTTCCTGGATGATCTCGCCGCGTGCCAGGTTGACCAGTATGGCGTCCGGCTTCATCAGGCCCAGTTCGCGCGCACCGATCAGGTCCTTGGTTGTCGGGGTCAGCGGGATGCTGATCACCAGGACATCGAACTCGGCCAGCAACGTGTCCAGGTCGGACAGGGTGCCGAACCAATCGGCTGGCTCATCTGAGCGCCCGCGGCGGTTGATGCCGTGGACGCGCATTCCGAGCGACCGCATCAGTCTGGCGGTCGCCACGCCGATGCCGCCGAACCCGAGAATGCCGCAGACCGCACCGTCCAGGCGCCGGTTCCGCGCGTGCTGATTGAACTCGCCGCGTGCCAGGGCGGCGTGCTGATCAGCAGCCGTTTCGCCGCCGCGAGGGTCATTGCCAGCGCATGCTCCGCCATCGGTTCGGCGTAGGCACCGCCATTGGCCGCGACCGGCACGCCGTCCGGAATTTCGTCCAGCTTGACAAAGTCGATGCCGGCGCTGACGAACTGCACGAGGCGCGCCGAACGCATCATCGCAGCTTCACCCGGACGCAGGTCCCGGCCGGTGTCATGCGCGAGAACCGCCGAAGCGTCCCGCAGCGCTTGTGCCCGGCCCGCAGTGATCGAGGTCTGTCAGATACACGGGTTCGGCGATGCACCCCAGGGCGTCCGCCAGAACCGTCCGCTCACGCTCTCGAACTTTGAAGGTCACGGCGACAGTCGGCTGTCATCGGTGACGCGTCCCTCACTTGCAGGGGAAGCGCTCGGCCAGGAAGCGGAACAACCCCTCGGTCGAAGGCATCTCCCGGCGGTCAGGCATCGAGCGTACCCAGCCGACGAACTCGCTCATCGTCGCGGTGCGCTTCGGGGCAGGGTTGGGGAAGCAGAACGGCCGCTTGTCGCCGGCATGCTGAAGCTCGACGTCGATCGCGCCCTGCGCAAAACCGTAGCAAAAATTCAGCTTCGCGTCGGCTGCTGGTTCGCGGGGATTGGCCCCGCAGGCCTCGGCCAGTTCGCCGGCGGTCTTGGTGCGGATCGAAACCGGTTCGGCAGCCGATGCAATCGACAGCGGCAGGATCGTGGCAACAAAGGCGAGGGCAAGAAGTCGCTTCATTATCCTATCTCCCGTCAAGAAAGACCCTGCTTGGGCTCGGATGCCCGGCTGCCGGCTGCCACCCAGCGGTCCCATCCCTGGCCCCGTAACAAACACGCAGGGCAGGTCCCGCAGCCAAAACCCCAGGCGTGTCGATTGGTGCGGTCGCCCAGATAGCAGGTATGGGTGCGTTCGCGAATGACGTCCACAAGGGGCTGCCCACCCAGGTCGAACGCCAGCGCCCATGTCGCCTGTTTGTCCCGCCACATCAGTGGCGTTTCCAGGACGAAGCGCCGCTCCATCCCCAGGTTCAGCGCAAGCTGCATCGCCTTGACGGTATCGTCGCGGCAATCCGGATAGCCCGAATAGTCAGTCTCGCAGACGCCCGCGATGATGCGTCGCAACCCGCGGCGGTAAGCGATAGCCGCCGCGCAGGTCAGGAACAGCAGGTTGCGCCCCGGCACGAAGGTGTTGGGCAGACCGCTCTGATCCGCGACAATCTCGATCGCCTCGGTCATTGCTGTCTCCCCGAGGCCGGTGATCGTCGCGGTCAGATCGACCATGTGGTCCGGGCCGAGCCGGCGGGGAGCCGAGGGCGTCGCGTATCGCGGGGCGGCAGTCGAGCTCGACCGCATGCCGCTGGCCGTAGCGGAAGCCGACAGTCTCCACATGTGGGTACCGCGCCAGGGCCCACGCCAGGCAGGTTGTGGAATCCTGGCCGCCGGAAAACAACACCAGGGCAGTGTCTTCGGTCTGGCTGCTCTGCGTCATCTCACCTACGGTCCCCTGTCATCCGCCACTGCCCTATCTTATCATCTTGATCCATGAACCTCGATTTCACCGAAGACGAAATCCAACGCTACTCCCGCCATATCCTGTTGCAGGAGGTGGGCGGCATCGGTCAGGCGAAGCTGCGGGCGGCGCGCGTGCTGGTCATCGGCGCCGGTGGCCTCGGGTCTCCGCTCATGCTGTATCTGGCCGCGGCGGGGATCGGCACCATCGGCGTGGTCGACGATGACCGGGTGGAGTTGTCCAACCTTCAGCGCCAGGTTGCCCACACCACCGGGCGCATCGGCGTGCCGAAAGTGGTCTCGGCTGGCCAGGCGGCGACCGCCATCAACCCCGACATTCGCATCGAGGCGCATGCGACAAGGCTCGATGCCGGCAATGCGCTGCGGCTGATCGGCGACTACGACATCGTCTGCGACGGCAGCGACAATTTCGCGACGCGTTTCCTTGTTGCGGATGCCAGCGCGTTGGCGAAGCGCACCCTGGTCTCGGCGGCGGTCCTGCGATTCGAAGGCCAGCTCTCGGTCTTCAAGCCGCATCAAGGTGGCCCCTGCTACCGTTGCCTCTATCCGGAGGCTCCGCCGCCCGGCACGGTGCCGACGTGCAGTGAGGCGGGCGTGTTCGGCGCGGTGACCGGCGTCATGGGGACGCTGCAGGCCACTGAGGTCCTGAAGGAAATCCTCGGTATCGGTGACACGTTGTCCGGCCGCCTGTTGGTGTGGGACGCCCTGTCGACCCGGTTCCGGGTAATCAAGCTTGCGCCCTGATCCGGCCTGTGCGCTGTGCGGCCAGGCCAAGACCATAAAGGACCTGAGCGCGCATGCCGGCACGAGAGCCGACGCCTGTGCCGTCTGAACCGCCGGCCGCGCCACAGCCACTGGGCGTGTTGCTGCTGTCCGGCACTCACGATCGGGCACATTATGCGTTCGTCGTCGCTTCCGGCGCGGCGGCGCTGGGGCGTCCGGTGACCCTTTTTGCCACTAATCTCGGTTGCCATGCCCTGTGTCTCGACTGGTCCGGCCTGTCCGACGCGCGGCGTGACACCCTCATCCAGTCTCGTGGCGTGGCTGGCCTGGAACCTTGCGCGACGCCATGTATCGAGATGGATGTCAGAATGATCGCCTGCGAGGCCGGCCTTCGCGCCGAAGGACTCGACCCGGCGCTGCTGCTGCCGCGGGTGGAGGTTGCCGGGATCGCGACATTCCTGGCCGCGGTCGGGGCTGGACAGATCATCTCGATCTGAGCAGTGACACTGCGACGGGCTTGACCGAACTCGTCGTGAACTGGCACGGGCAACACATGCGTTTCCGCTTCCTGGCGGTCTTCTGGCGATTGTGCCTGGTGTCGGGTCTGCTCATTGTCAGCAGGGAAGGGGGGTGGTCGCAATCACTCCGGAACCTTGCAGGCGTCCCCGCACCCGAAGCATGACGGCCCGGTAACTCCGCCCACGGCGGCGCCTCGCCAGCCGGTGCATCAGGCTGGTTCCTCTACCGCTGGGCCCCCGCCGATGGTGTCACCGCACGGGCCGCTGCATCCTCACAAACCGCCGAGCCGGCCGGGGAGCGCTGGTGGTCCGGCCGCCACAGTCCCCTCGGGAATTCCTCCGGTGCCGTCGCCGGCCCAGGTGATGCCCCGAGGCGCCGGGCGCCACAGGATCGACTGATGCCACGCCCGCCGGCGCCGGCCAGCAGCCTGCGCAGGACAAGTCGGAAGGCGGTGCCACCAGACTGCCCCGCTTCGCCTCGCTGCGGTCCGACGACGTCAATATGCGGGTTGGGCCTGGCACGCGCTACCGCATCGACTGGGTCTACAAGCGCCGAGACCTGCCGGTGGAAATCGAGCGCGAATACGACGTCTGGCGGTGGGTAAGTGATCCCGATGGCAACCGCGGCTGGGTTCACCAGGCAACGCTGATGGGGCGGCGCAGCTTCATAGTCCAGAAAGCCAATGCAACGCTGCGGTCTGAGCCTGGCGACACCACTTCGGCGGTCGCGATCCTGCAACCAGGGGTTATTGGGCGCATCCGCTCATGCGAGGCCGCGTCAGAGTGGTGCAACGTGCAAACCGGAACCTATCGCGGTTATCTAAGGCGACAGCAGTTCTGGGGCGTGCTTCCGGGTGAAGCAGTCACGCCCTAGCCGGGCATTCACGGTTATTCACGCGGAAATGGCGCAAGCCAACGCGGAACTGCCGCTTCGGTGGCTTCAATTGTTCGAGATGAGCCTGCACGTTGAGGCGGGTCACTGGCTCCAAGCCATGTCGGCCCACCGCAAAGGGCAGACGAAATGAACATGATCGGCTGGGCCGACCCGTCCGGCAACTTCGCTTTCAGACCAACCGGGCGATTGCGCGTCAGGCGCTCGTGGTCATTGTTTGCGACGTACCCGAGACCGTCGAGCAACTTCGAGCCGTTTGCAGTTTTTTGATGTCGCGTCGAAGGTTCTGCCGGACGGCGAGGATCTGATGCAGTGGTTGCTGGAACATCGTCCGATGGCGATGATCGGCCACATGGATGGACGACGGCAGGACGGCTTTCACGCCTTGAAGATTGTCGCCACCTATGATCGGGACCTGCCGGTCATGTTGCTGACTGCAGGCGACCCAGTGTTGATGGGCGCCGCCGACGCGATACAGGAGATGTGGAATCTCACCACGATCACCAGGTCAACCGCCGCCCCGTTAGCGGGGCAGCTTGCCGATTTCCTGTCCACCGCGGGCCGACGAGCAGGGTGCATGCGGCTGGTGCAGGTATAAAAAGCCGGCCTCGCGGCTGCCTCGCGTGACTGATATGCGCGTGCGATATGCGCGTGGGTTCCGTCACGGCTGAAAGGCCCACCAGGCGGACCGGCGTCCTGGCGATCGGTGCTAGGCCAGCCGGCACGCGGCCCTGGTCATTCGATAGAGGCAACCTGCTCAACGTTTCCAGCGGCTCGGTCCTGCCGGCCAGTGCATCGGTGGCGCTGTTTGCGGGCGGTGGTCGCGTAGTCGCCGAATGGCCGGTTCGGCCGACTGTTCGGCTCGACGATTGACTGTTGATAGGCATCCCAATGAGCCCGGGTCAGGTGCGACGGACCGGGCGTCACCGTCATCTTGTCCAATGTCTCGCGGCTGTAGTTTTGCCGCGCAACCGGCTGCACCTGCAGCAGAGGATAATCGGCACGCAGGCGGATTGGCATATGGCTGCGCGTGAACCGCATGTTGGTGAACAGCGGGCCGAACCAGCGGTCGGTCTCGACGATTCCCTCGAACAGATTGATGCCGCCAATTGGTGGCATATTGGCCGGGGAGCGAACCAGAAGGTGCCAGTCGGGCGCGGTCTGAGCGATCAGTCCGGTCCACATCTGCAACATGCCGGGCTCGGGCAGAGCCGTCAGGAACGGCGGCGAACAGCCCTTTAGTTCCAGGGGCGCCACTGCGTCGAACTGTTCAGCATAGCCCGGCATCTGCGCCGAGGGCAACAGCGGCATCCAGTCGGGGACCTCGTCGCAGCGCCAGAATATATCGGAGCCGTCCCAGAGCAACTCGATGTCGAGGGCCGGAAACACCCACCAGCCAAATGCGGTCGCGCTGGTCAGCGCCTCGCAATAGCGCACCGCGCGCGCGGACAGCGTGCCGCACGCCGACCTGTCCGCCCGGATCGGTGCTCGGCCGTGGCTAGTGAGCTGGTGAAAGCGCACGATCGGGTCGCGGTCGTTCGTCATGACACATCACCATTGGCGTATGAGGAAGCATGGATAGATGACAGGCGCCGTCTCCCGACCAGACTGAGCTGGCGGAAGCGCAACGGTCGTTCTGCGGATTTTCGGGGATCGCGGGCAGGGCGAGGCCGGGGCGCGCACAGCGGGTCTGGCGGCACAACGTCGGCGTTCGATGGTCTCAAGGAGACCGGGTCGATCGCCGACGCCGAACCTCAATGCCTCGGCTCGAACGGACCGCTTCCAGTCGCTTGGAATTGGGCCGCTTGGTAGGCGCGCGATTGGATGATTCAGCGTGGGCTTGTCGTCGCCATAGTTCGGATGTCACGCTTAATCATTGTTTTGGCAAGAAATTCCATCGGCATTTCAGAGTAGCCGATGGGCTATCCGCTGGCCAGCCGGCTGACGATGGGTCGCCACAACCGGCGGACCTTCGCGGCACTAGGCGCCGCGAACCGGCAGGCGAAAACCACCGCCCATCCGGATAACGCCGGTGTCGGCGGTTCGAACCGGCAGTCGAAAGCCGCCACCCGTCCGGATAGCACCCGTGTCAACGGTCTGAATAGGCAGACGAAAGCCGCCACCCAGGATGATCTTCCCAGAAACATCCACAGGAATGTGGGCTTGCACCGGAGCTTCGTTGATAATACCGGCTTCGGACTTGCTACAAAACAGCATTACAATCTCCTCAGGGTAAACTACGCCAACCCGCCAGGGCAGTTGCCTGCCTTGGCGACCAAAAAACCTCGATCATTAGACTATAAATAGAAAGTCGTTCCGGATCGTGCTGCCTGGATTCAGGCTATCGTCGGCCATAGGCAGCTCTGGTGATGCCAGCCGGAAGATCGCAAGGCGCAGTGGTCCTGTTGACGTCCTAGGACTAGCCGGATTAAAAGCCTTAGTCAAGATAAATTTCCTACAAAGGTCAAAAGGAAGGAAATAGGTCCTGCAATTGCGCGACGACTGGCCATAGCGTGCACTGCGGCGCCCCCGAGAAATCTCACAGTTTCTCAAAATCATGCCCAGCTAAGCCTGCGCAAACAAAATTTTTAGAGAGGCTGAGTTGCATCGCCGGGGGGCTCGTGCAATCGTCAATTTTGGCGGGATACGTATTGATGCATCTCTCCCGGCGCGTTAGAAAATGAAACATTAATTCCCTCTATGGTTGTATATATTTTCTAGACATACCCATACCCTGAGAAGGCTTGCAAAATCCTGCCAAAGCCGTCCCATTTCGATGACGCGGGTGCCATCGCGGACCACGGGGCCCGGCTGCGGCTGCGGTTGTTCGGGCACATGGCCGCGGACGACCAACAAGGGCGGACGCTCCTGCCTCGCTCCCGAAAAACTCGCGCCCTGCTTGCAGTCTTGGCGCTGGCAAGCCCAAAGCCGGTGCTACGTCTGCAGCTTTCGTCATTGCTATGGAGCCAGCGCGCAAAGGAGCAGGCGCGGGCGTCGCTCCGCCAGAGCATTCATGAGCTGCAGGATGCGCTCGGGTACAGCTTTGGACATTTGCTCCTGGCCGATCGCCACAACCTGACACTGCGCGGCGCGGCGCTGAAAGTGGACGCCGCCGCGCTGATGCACCCGATCCAGGACGCTTCCGACATCCTCGACCAGCTGAAGGATGTCCTGCTGGAAGATCTGAATGGCCTCGATCCCGCCTTCGACCGCTGGCTGGAGGAAGAGCGGGCACGTTTCGTCCGCATTGGCCGCACTATCGGTGAAAGTCTTCTGACGCGCAGCCCGGACCCGGGTTTGATCATTGGAATCGCGGAACGACTGCTGGTGATCGACCGTTCACATGAGGGGGCATGGCGGGCCATCATGCGGGCGCACGGCGAACGGGGGGACCGCGGCGCAGCGCTCATGACATATGAGCGGTGCCGGTCCGCGCTCGCCGACGTGGCGTCCGCCCACCCATCGCCCGAAACCGAGGACCTGATCCGGCGTATCGAGAACGATCCCAAGACCGGCCCGACGGCCTTCGGCTCAATCGTAGCCACGCCGCCGCTGATTAAAATCGCCGCATGGAGACGATCGGCCGACGGTGCGCCTTTGCATCGCCCCCTTGCGCAGCATCGGCGACACAGTCGACGACGGACTTGCCTCCGGATTGGCAGAAGAAATCTCCGCCGGAATGGCACGCTTTCGCTGGATCGCCTGCGTCCCCGCAACCTTTTGGCAGGGCACGCAAAGCGGCAATGCGGCTGAAGCGACATGGGCCGGTCTCGAAGCCGATCTCGTGCTCGATGGCACCATTCAGCGGGCCGGCGGTAAGGTCCGCATCATTGCCCGTCTGATCGACATGCGCGCGGCAGGTGAAATCGTCTGGGCCGGTCGATTTGACCGCGATATGACCGATCCGCTGGCATTGCAGGATGAGGTCGGGGCTGCGATCGTCGCCCAGGTCGATCCGGAATTGATGCGGCACGAAGGCCGTCGCACCGTGGGCCGGAAGTCGAGTGATCTGACCGCGCAGGATTTGCTGCTGCAGGCGCTTCCCGCTTTGTATCGCATGGAACGGCCCGCATTCCTGGCGTCGGGACGTATGCTGGAGGCTTCGCTTCGCGCCGACCCGGGCAGTTCGGTCGCGCACGGCTGGCTGGCGTACTGGAATCTGCTTTACGTCGGGCAGGGCTGGGCAACCGACCCGGTCCGATCCACCGCCGACGCGGCGGCGCTAGCGGAGCGGGCGATCCTGCTCAATTCGAGCGACGCCCGGGCGCTAACCCTGGCCGGGCATGTGCGCGGGTTCCTCGGCCGACAGCCGGAAGAGGCGATTGATCTGCACGAAAGGGCCATCACGCTAAACCCGAATCTCGCGCTCGCATGGTGCTTTTCAGGGCTGTCCCACTCCTATCTGGGCCGCCATGATGAGGCGCTGCGCCGCATCAACCAGGCGATTCGTTTGTCACCGTCTGACCCGCATGTGTTCTTCTTCGACATGGCGCTGATCATGCCGCACCTCATGAGCGGCGATTACGCGAGCGCAATCGAGATCGGGCGCCGAGCCATCCAGCTCAATCCCTGGTTTTCGTCGGCCTACAAAGGCTATCTCGCGGCCCTCGGCCACATGAACAGGCTGCAGGACGCAGCCGAGGTCCTGCGCCGGCTACTCAAGCTGGAACCTGGTTTCTCAGTCGAGCAGGCGACACTCCGCTCGCCGCTGGTAGTGCCCCAGGATATCGCTCGCTATGCCGAGGGGTTGCGCCGAGCGGGGCTGCCAGAACAGGACGCGGTTTCAACGGCAGCGGTCTCGCCGAAGCCGACCTCGACGCCGCCGATTGATCATCCCGCCATTGATCTCACCGCGGCCGCCTCGCACAGTCCGGCAGCGAGGCGGGACGATCCGCACGCCAACGGAGACCTTGGCAATGAGACGACCTGGTAGGGTGGGCTGTGCGCGTATTTCTCATCGTTTTCCTTCTGTCCGCCGGCTTGCCCCGGCCTGCGGCGGCGCAGGGTTCGGGCTCGGCGACCCTGGATGCGGTCCGCGCAAGAGGCCACCTGCTCTGCGGGACAGCGGGCCAGATCGCGGGCTTTTCCTTGCCGGACAGCCAGGGCGTCATGCGCGGTCTGGACGCAGACACCTGCCGCGCGGTCGCGGCGGCTGCACTGGGCGATGCCGGCAAGGTCAAGTTCGTTGCGACGACCACGCAGAACCGCTTCACGGCGTTGCAGTCCGGCGAGGTCGACCTGTTGTCGCGCAGCACAACCTGGACGCTGGGGCGGGAGGGCAATCTTGGGCTCGAATTCGCCTGGGTAAACTACTATGACGGCACGGGATTTCTGGTAAAGAAGGCCTCCGGCGTGAAGTCGGCCAAGGAGATGGACGGGGCGGCGATCTGCGTGCAGCCTGGAACCAGCACGGAACTTGCCATCAGCGACTATTTCCGGCTCAACAAAATGAAGTTCACGCCGATCCTGATAGCGGATCTTGCGGAAGTGCAGGGGGCTTTCCTGGCGGAACGTTGCGATGTGTATTCGAGCGACGCTTCCGCCCTGGCTACGTTCCGCTTCAGCCAGGGACCGAAGGCTGATGAGTTGCTGCTGTTGCCAGAGATCATCAGCAAGGAACCGCTCGGCGTCATGGTCCGCAAGGGCGATGACAAGTGGTTCGACATCGTGCGCTGGACCTTCATCGCGATGATAACCGCCGAGGAAAGAAACCTGTCCAGCGGCAATGTCGACAGCTTCGCCAACTCCACCGACCCCGATATCCGACGCTTGTTGGGCCTTGAGGGCGACATGGGCAAGGCGCTGGGGCTCGATAACAAATGGGCCTACAGTGTGATCAAGCAGGTAGGCAATCTCGCTGAGATGTGGGACCGGAATATCACCCCGATGGGTGTGCCTCGGGGGATCAACAATATCTGGTCAAAGGGCGGCCTGCAATACGCCCCGCCGATCCGATGAAGTCGGCCTATTGTTGGGAGTACGAGCCATGAACCACAGTTGCCATGCGCCCACCTTGGCTGATACCGTTTGCGCCCAAGAGTGCAACGCCTGCTGACCAGGCGAAACAAAGGTGCCCGCCGAGGCGCGTCTGAAGCAACCACGATCGCCACCACATCACATCCGGTTTCCATTCCGGGTTCG
>CAVWZM010000043.1:0-17637 GCA_963759425.1 uncultured Alphaproteobacteria bacterium | reverse complement strand
CAAACGGTCCCCAACGTTGATTTGGTCGACCGAAATCTCCTCGTCCTCGCTATCATCGCCCAGACGACGAGCGGTTTTCGGGGTCAGGTTCAGCAATGCGCGGATAGCGCCTCCGGTCTGCTCGCGGGCACGCAGTTCCAGTACCTGACCGAGCAGAACCAACACCGTGATGACCGCTGCTGCCTCGAAATATACCGCGACCGAGCCGCCCATATCGCGGAAGCCGTCGGGGAAGATGCTCGGCACAAAAGTAGCGACTACGCTGTAGAGATAGGCGGCACCGGTCCCCAAGGCGATCAGGGTGAACATGTTGAGATGGCCGCTGACGACCGACGCCCAGCCGCGTCGGAAAAATGGCCAGCCAGCCCACAGCACGACCGGAGTCGACAGCACGAACTGGACCCACACGGAAAGCCACGGCGCGACGATGCCGTGCAACCCGAGCACCGGTACGTGGCCGCCCATCTCCAGCACGAACACCGGCAGCGTGAGACCCACCCCCACCCAGAAGCGCCGCGACATGTCCCGCAGTTCATCATTTGGAGTTGCTTCCGCTGTTACCTCCAGCGGCTCGAGAGCCATGCCGCAGATTGGACAGCTTCCAGGTCCCCTGCGCCGTATTTCCGGGTGCATCGGACAGGTGTAGGTGGCGCTGGACCGCGCCGGCCCGCGACGCTTTGGGGCGAGATACTGCTCCGGATCTGCCTCGAATTTCGTTTTGCAGCCCGCGGAACAGAAGTGGAAATTCGTTCCCGCGTGCTCGACCTGGTGCCGGGACGTGGCCGGGTTCACCTGCATGCCGCAAACGGGGTCGGTGGCCGCCCCGGTCATACTGCTGCCCGCGCAGCCGGATCCGTCGCTATGGTCGTGGCGGTGTTCGCCCATGATGTAGTATCTCCCGCGGTGACCGCAGACGCCTGGATTGCCCTCTCGACCGGGCACATGGGGATTGCCACCATGGGAAGGTCAAGCACCGAGGGCATATTGATCCGGGTGCGAGGGCAACCCTCATGGTGTGGCGAACGAGAGGCGGGCATGAATATCGGCGAAGCGGCGGCGGCCTCGGGGATCAGTGCCAAGATGCTGCGCTACTACGAGACCGTCGGCCTCGTCCCACGGGCCGAGCGAAGTGGGTCGGGGTATCGGACCTATAGCGACCGCGATGTGGACACGCTGCGGTTCATCCGACGCGCCCGCGAGTTCGGCATGCCTATGGACCGGGTCAAACTGCTTGTCGGGCTGTGGCAGGACAAGAACAGGCCGAGCCGCGAAGTGAAGGAGATTGCCTTGCGGCAGGTGGCGGAATTGGATGCGAAGATCACAGAGCTCACGGCGATGAAGGACGCGTTGGCGGAACTGGCCGAGACGTGTCGCGGTGACAACCGGCCGGACTGCCCGATCCTGAAGGACCTCGCGGGTATATCGTCCATTTCATCGCATGGCAGACCCGCGTCGCACTCGGGCAGGACTGGTCAGCGGTTCGCGCGCAATCACACCTGAGGCGCCGCCGCATGCACTTCCAAATGCACTTGCGAGTCATTTGCAGGTGTGCTAGGTATGTTGTCCAGAGGTAGACGGACCAACCGCGTGTATATGTGTATCTGCAACGCACTGACCGATAGGACGCTGAAGCAGGCAGCCGAGGCTATCGGCAGCGTCAAGCCAGGACAGGTTTATGCCGCGTGTGGTTGCCGCTTGCAGTGCGGACAATGCGTTCGGGCGGTGCTGGATATGCTGCGAAAGCATGGCAGCTCGCCGCCGGAGCAGTTGCAGGGCGCCGATTAGGGATGGGTTAGCGCAGCGGAACGTTGCAGCGCGTGGACCATGCGACAGACAAAGAGGCCTGACCCTCTTTGACTGCGCCGCCAACTTGAGAACGGCTTAGCGCAACCCCGGCGACGTCATCGCTTTCCCCCCGAGGTCTCAGGCGGGCCACTATCCGCGCAAGGGCATGAATTGCTGCCGGCTCACCGCGTGTCGGGCGACGAATTTCGCGCATCCCATACGGCTATGCGATATAAAGGATGGTCCCGGCGGATAGGCCGCGCGCATTTTGGAGGCAACGCATGCTTCGAGATCCGAAAGTCGTCGAGCATCTCAACACCCAGTTGACCAACGAGTTGACCGCCATCAACCAGTATTTCCTGCATGCCCGTACCTTGCAGCACTGGGGCGTGACCAAGCTGGGCAAGCAGGAATACGCCGAGTCGATCGACGAAATGAAACACGCCGACCGATTGATCCAGCGGATACTGTTGCTCGACGGCCTTCCGAATGTACAGCGCATTAACCAGATCTCGGTCGGCGAAACGGTGGAGGAAATCCTCAGAGCCGACCTGCGGCTTGAGACCAAGGCCCTCGAGGATCTGCGGGCCGGCATCGCCTATTGCGAAAGCGTGGGCGATTATGTGTCGCGGTCTTTGCTCGTGGACATTCTGCAAAGCGAGGAGAACCATATTGACTTCCTCGATCGGCAATTTGATCTGATCAAGCAGATCGGCATTGAGCGCTATATTTTACTCAACGCGGCGCCGGCTCCTGACCAAGAGGATTGACCACGCTCGGCCTTTCGCCCGTTGTTCGGGACTTCCGGTCCCAGGAACTTCGCCTGATACTGTTGCGATCGAGACGAAAGCTCGTCTGGACCCCTGCGGGGCGCGGTTTCGCCCCGCCCCCCAGAAACACTATCGGGCCATGGTTGCATCGAGCCGTTCAAGGCTCTGTGTCCATCCTGCCTGCATCCCTTCAAGCATCGACACCGCATGTCTGGCCAACGCCGCCATCCGTGTCCACAATACCAACTGCGTTTTGCCGCCGTATTCGGTGAACGTTACGGTGGTGAGGCCGTCGAGGATCACGCGCCCAGCCTCATCCGTTGCCCTGCTGGTGAAGACCAGCCGTTCCGGCCTTACGATCTCCAGATAATTGCCGTTGCAAGGATACTCGAGCCGTCGGGCGATCGCATGACGATATGCCAGGACACCGCCCGGCTTGACGTCCAATTCGCAAACCGGATTGCTGAACCCATGGGGCCCCCACCATTGCGCCATCTGGCTCGGCTCTGTCCATGCCTGAAAAACCAGCATGCGTGGCGCGTCGACGATACGCGTTATAGTCAGTTCGCGCACCGCCAGGCCCATCTCTGGCAAATGCGTGCTTAGACGCTCGAGTGTCTGCTCGCCGCCCTCGATGGCTCCATAGTCCCTGACGATCATTTCCCGATCCGACTCCGAATCGAACACCATGCGTATGGTCAGGCGAGTCCTGTCGCCATTGTCCAAAGCCTCAAATGTCCATGTCGCGTTGAAATGCACATCGGGGGCGTCTTTTTTGCCGCCGCCATGCGCATAGACGATACGTTCCGGCCTGTTAACCTCCTTGAAGACGCTCCGGTTGGGATAGTCGGTGCCATCCGGGCCGTGCATGACGAACTGCCAGATGCCGCCGGGCCTCACATCCATCTGCTGGATGGTGGTGGTAAAGCCGCGGGGACCCCACCAGTGCACCACTTGGCCGGCGTCCGTCATGGCGTGCCACACCAGTTCGCGAGGCGCGTCGAGCAGCCGGGTGATGACGATCTCGCGCTCCCCGCCGTGCATATCCACGGTCGATCTATTCGGGTTGGCCATGTTGCCCTCCTTTTCGGACTTCGATTGAAGCGTGCGTAAATGGTCCTCCAGGCGGTCGAGGCTGGCCTCCCAGAAGCGACGATATGGTTCCAGCCAATCGGCGACGTCCTTCAGGCCGGCCCCATCGAGCTTGCGGGGACGCCACTGCGCGGTCCGTTCGCAGGTGATGAGCCCGGCACGTTCCAGCACCTTGAGATGCTTGGAGATGGCCGGCTGGCTCATCTTGAACGGTTCCAGCAGTTCCTTGACCGAGGCCTCCCCCAGGGCCAACCGCGCAAGGATCGCTCGCCGGGTAGGATCGGCAAGCGCCAAGAGCGTGGAACTGAGCCGGTCCGGTGCCATGTCCATAACCAATCGTATATATAACCTGATGGCTATATAAATTCCTCGAACTGGCAAGTCAACCGCCTGCTCGGTCCTTTCGTAACGGCGGCGGAAAACCGTGGTTGGCCTGGGCCGGACAGATGATCCGAGGATGGTCCATGGACAGATTGATCCGGCTGCGCACAAACCGGCGCCGCTCCGCTTGAGGCGGAGGACGCGGGTCAAGCGCAGTCACCGCGTTTCGATGCCCGTTATCCGGTGCCGTGGCGCGTCTGATCGTGATTCCCCGATGGCGTGGCACAACATCGCGGCAACGCGGCACGGGGCAGGCCGCTCTTCATGCGGCGCCCCCATTGTCAGGGCACGGTCAGGCTCAGCGGAACGTTCGTATGGTGAAGTAACGCGGTCAGACGTCTGCTTCCGAAAGATCCCTCAACACCTCCGGATCCTCGATCCGAATGAAGCCGTTGGTCACCGTCAGGTAGCCGGCGCGGGTCCATTCCCCGATGTATTTGTTGGTGATCTCCCGCGAGATGCCGGTCAGACTGCCAAGCTGCTGTTGCGACAACTTGACATTGAGACGCACCCCGGTGCCGTCCGGCGCGCCGAGCGCCTTCGACAACCGCAGCAGACACCGCGCAAGACGGCTCGGCGCATCACGCAGCAACGCATCCTCAAGCTGCTCGCTAGCCTGTCTCACACGCTGGCACAGAACCCCGATCAGCCGAGCGGAGATCTCGGGATTACTGGTCAGGAATGGCATCAGCCTGCGGCGCTCCAGGACAAGAAGCTCGGTGTCGCCGATCGCTACCGCATCCGCGCTGCGCGTCTGGCCGTCCAGCACCGCGATTTCGCCGAACAATCCGCCCTGTTCGATGATGTTGAGCGTCAACTCCTTGCCGTTCACCGAGTAGGTGCAGATTTTCACGTGGCCGGACAATACAGCCATCAGGCTGTCACCAGGATCCCCCCGGTGAAAGATCGTCTTGTGAGCAGGATAATGCGCAATCGTCGAGGCAGCGGCGATGCTGCGCAACTCCTCCGGTCGAAGGTGGCGGAGTAGAAAATGGCTCGCCAGGATGGCTTCCCGTGTAAGCGGCACGATCGTAATTCGTCCTCCCCGTCGCGGTACCACCGGGCTGTGGTAATTTGCCAACCCGGTTCATCGCGGCCAACAGCGCAAAGCCGACGGGAGATTGTCCTTGCACCTGCGAAAAAGCAAATTGGCAGGCGCCTCATCGATCCCTCGGCATCCTTGCAACCCGGTGGCGTCGCGTCGGCAGTAATATCCGCGACTCAGTGAGCCAGATCACAGACGCCGCCCCACGCCCGACCATAATGTTCGTATGGGACCCCGGCAGCCGCGATCCGGCGGAAATGCGGTCCTCAGAGAAGTCCGGGGCCCCCGCCCGGATCATCTAGATGCCGGGGTCCCGGCTATTGAGGTCAGTGCAGCGACCGACGCCAGTCGAAAGTCGATCTCGATGGCCACTCAAGCGTATTGGAAGCGCGGCGGCAGTCCGCGCAACCTCGAGAAGCCCACGCCGAACAACGGACACCGAGGGCGACGGAAGTTGTGTGGTTATCCCGAAATCTTTTTTCCTCCAGTCGTGGGCCGCTTTGGGACGGCTGGTGCTGCCGTTGCGCGGCCAGACATGGCGTTCGGGCAAGATCCAGTCGCCAACGAGCACCGCCTCTCGGTCGGCCTGTGAAATGGTTCACAGCGTAAGGATCACCGGGAGGAGTAGCATCGTTACTGGCCACTCGGCATCGGCTGACATGGTTGCCGCCGGCGTCGGAGGCCGGGTCCCAAACCGCGGCGGTCGGCGTTGAGCTAAAAGGGATGATAATGATGATGTCCTGTTACCCGGAACGAAACCGATTTGGCCAGTCTCGGTCGCGTGACATTGCACTCAGCGTGCTCGACCAGTCGATGATCCGGGCGGGTCAGGACCCGGCAGAAGCCATCGCCGAGACCATTGAGCTGGCGCGGGCGGCGGAACGGTTCGGTTACCGCCGTTACTGGCTGGCGGAGCATCATTCATCAGACGCATTCGCCGGCACGGCACCGGAAATCCTGCTCGCACACCTGGCCGCCGTGACCTCGACCATGCGCATCGGCTCCGGCGGCATCATGCTCAGCCACTACTCCCCCCTCAAGGTGGCGGAGGTCTTTAGGGTTCTGCACGCGCTCCATCCCGAACGCATCGATATGGGCATCGGCCGCGCAGCGGCAGGCCCCGGCACGACAACCCACTCCCTTCGCCAACGCTCCCTGCCCGTCGGCAGCAAGAAATTTTGCGATCAGTTGGCCGACCTGCTGGCTTTCCTTGCCGGCCGTACTCCTTGGCCCCAAAAACAACTGGACGTGCAGGCCCAACCCAAGGGGCCGTCGGCGCCCGACCCCTGGCTTGTCGGGTCCGGCCACCATGCCGCGACGCTGGCCGCCCACTTTGGCTGCGCCCTTTCGTTCACGCATTTCATCAATGCCGAAAGCGGTGTCGCCGCAATGCGGTACTACCGTCGTAACTTTCGCCCCTCCACCTGGCTCTCGAGGCCACGGACCGCAATGTGCGTCTCCGCCCTTTGTGCCGACACGGAGCGGGAGGCTCACAGGCTGGCGTTGTCCCATGATCTGTGGGAGCTGCGGGCCGGCCGGGAAGCTCCAGGGCCGTTACCCCCCATCGAAGAGGCGGAGGCGCAAACATACACCGCGCAGGAGCGTCTTCTGATCGCCAATGGCCGGCGCAACCGGATAGTGGGGACGCCAGAGCAGGTCAGAGTCCGCCTTCTGGAACTCGCGCTCGAGTATGGGGCGGACGAGATGATGGTCGTTACGCTGTGCTTCGATCCGGCGGCGCGGCTGCGATCCTACGAGCTGCTCGCCCAAACATTCAATTTGCGGCATCGCATGGATGCGCCCGCTCGCCAGGTCCTGACTCCGGCCGGAGCCGGCCTGACGGAGCACGAGCGGGTACTGTTAAATCTTCCGGCGCAATCGGCCAACCACACGTTTCGCAAAGCGACACATCCAGTCGGGGCTTGAAACGAAGTGGCAGCGCGCCTGCAGGGTAACGCCGTGGTCGGACGACGCCAACTCCGGTGCCTGCGTCATGGTGGAAAATCGTTGCGATCTCGTGAAGCTTTCCGGCCCTGACCTGGGTGACCAGGCGCATCGCGGAGGGCCTCTGCAGGACGGTGGCGGCGTGTGTGCCCAAGTCCACAGACGACAGATCATCGAAGCGCCATACTTTTGCTCACCGGCGAACAGCGGAGCACGAACATGACTTATAGGGCCCTAAAGAAAGCTGTGAGGCACGGCAGAAAAGACGGGCCCGCGGTGCCTCCGACAGCCTTCCTCGACGAGCTCATCGCCTGGGGCAGAGAGGCGCCAGACGAGATTTTCTCGCCTAAGGGCACGAACGAGATCTACGTCACGGTCTTACACTATCTCGGTCCTTACGAGGGTGTCATGCACCGGCGCGCGGTCATGCTGGAAGTCATGCGCGTGCTCGCTGGCCACGAAACGGACTGGAACTGGAACGCGGGTGTCGACAGCCACCCACAGTCAGAGGTGAAGACGGCCCAAACGACCGAAGCCGGCGCGTGGCAGGTAAGCGCGAATTCGATGAACCTGGCGCCGGAACTGCGACATCTGGTGCACACACGCATTGGTTCCACGAACCCGATCAAGTTTCAGCACGCCATGAAGAAGGACCATAGTCTGGCGATGGAGTATATCGCTCGCTCTCTGCGCAACAGAATAGACACGCATGGCCCGGTGGTCAGATGTACCAAGACGACGCCACCACGCGGCATCGGCAGCAACCTGAGCCGTGACGCCGTGACGGAGTTCCTGGAGTATCTCGAACCCGCAAGTGACAGGATTTTCTGGAAGGGGCGGTTCATCGTGCCCCTGCGGCCGATGGGCTCGATGGGTTTTTAGGTCAAACAACTCTGCGCGTTTTCGCGGATGGCGCGGGCCGACCCGGTCAACGATTTTGACGCAGCGAGATTGATCGACGGTCCAACTCACCGCGACAGTACGAGGGACAGCGCAACCCGCACCACCGAAATTCGCGGCTGCGCGGCATTCGCAGCCACTCACCGAGCCGCCGTCTCAGCCCCCGCCGATCTTTGGGATCAGATAAATTTCGCTGCCCGGCCTCAGCTCGGCGGCGTAGGCGTCCTGGAAGATCTCGCCGTCGATCGCGACCGCCATGCTTTCCTCGACCTGCTTGCCCAGGCCGGGAAACCGCCGCTCCAGCTCCAGGACCAGTCGACGGAATGTCGTCGCCTCCACCTCGAACTCCGTCTGGCCACCGGTGAACTGCTGGCAAGCGGAACCCGAGGCGATGATGACTTTCGGCATCACCCTATCAACTCAGCCCGCCGCGTCGAGCGCCGCGCGGACCTTCGGCGGCGACATCGGCAGGTCGGGCATGCGAAGCCCGGTGGCGCCGCGGATCGCGTTGGCGATCGCCGCCATCGGCGGAACGATCGGCACCTCGCCCACGCCGCGGGCACCGAACGGATGGCGCGGGTTGGGCACTTCGACCAGCACCGCCTCGATCATCGGCAGGTCGGAGGCGACCGGGCACCGGTAGTCCAGGAAGCCCGGGTTCTCCATCTGGCCCTTGGCGTTGTAGATGTATTCCTCGTTCAGCGCCCAACCGATGCCCTGCACGGCGCCGCCCTGGATCTGGCCTTCGACGTAGCTGGGGTGGATCGCCTTGCCGACGTCCTGGATCGCGGTGTAGCGCTCGATCGTGACGTGGCCGGTTTCCTTGTCCACCGTCACGTCGCAGATATGCGCGCCGAAACCCGGCGCCGGCGCCCTGAGCGTTGACCGACACCTCGGCGTTGATCGGACCACCGGTCCGGGCCGCCTTCAGCGCGATCGCCGCCAGATCCAGCGGCTCGAACGCGCCGGCGTTGGAGCCCGCCGGGAACGCCATGCCGTCCTTCCACTCCACCGCCTCGACCGGGATTTCCCAGATCATGGCGGCGCGGCTTCTTCAGGTCCTCGACGACCTTCTCGGCCGCCTGGGTCGCCGCCATGCCGGTGGCGAAGGTCACGCGCGACCCGCCGGTACATGGGTGAAGCCGATCGAGGCGGTGTCGGCCACGATGGTGCGCACCGTCGTCGGCCGGGACGCCGAGCACCTCGGCCACCATCATGCCCATCGAGGCGCGCGAGCCGCCGATGTCCGGGCTGCCGGTCGCCGCGGTGACCGAGCCGTCCTCGTTGACGTGCACGCTGCGCCGAGGATTCGCCGCCGATGTTGAACCAGAAGCCGCAGGCGAGGCCGCGTCCCTGGCCCGGCTTCACCGGCGTCTTCCAGTGCGGATGGGCCTTCACCGCGGCCAGCACCTGCGTGAAGCCGATGTTCGCGTGGGTCGGCCCGTAATGGGTCTTGGTGCCGTTCTTCGCCGCGTTCTTCTGGCGCAGCGTCAGCGGGTCCATGCCCAGTTTCATCGCCAGTTCGTCCAGCGCGCTTTCGACCGCGAACGAGGTGATCGGCGCGCCGGGCGCGCGATAGGCCGCGACCTTCGGACGGTTGCTGACCACGTCGTAGCCGACGACATCGACGTTCGGGAGGTCATACAGCGCGAAGCCGCACATGCAGCCCGGCCCGATCGGCGAGCCGGCGAACGCGCCGGCCTGGAACTTCAGCACCTGCTTCGCGGCGACGATGGTGCCGTCCTTCTTGGCGCCGATCTTGACGTCCATCGACGCGCCCGAGGTCGGGCCGGAGCCGCGGAACACGTCCTCCCGCGTCATCTGCATCTTCACCGAGCGGCCGGACTTCTTCGACAGCGCGACCGCCACCGGCTCCAGATAGATCAGCGTCTTGCCGCCGAAGCCGCCGCCGATCTCGGCCGGGTTGACGCGGATGTTGGCCATGTCGATGCCGAGCAGCTTGGCCGTGTAGGCGCGGACCATGAAATGGCCCTGGCTGGAGCTGTGGATCTGATCTGGCCGTCCGGCGCGTAGGTCGCGAGGCAGGCATGCGGCTCGATATAGCCCTGATGCACCGGCTGGGTGGTGTAGCGGCCCTCGACGATGACGTCGGCGTCCTTGAAGCCGGCCTCGGCGTCGCCCTTCTTGAAGGTGACGACCTTGGCGATGTTCGACGGCTTGGTCGGCTTCGGGTCGACGCCGGCGGTGAACATGTCGTCGTGCAGAACCGGCGCGTCCGGCGGCCATCGCCTCATCGACGTCGATGACGAACGGCAGCACTTCGTAGTTGACGTCGATCAGCGCCAGCGCCTCGTCGGCGATCGCCTGCGTCGTCGCGGCGACGGCGGCGACGGCATGACCCTCGTACAGCACCTTTGTCGCGCGCCATGAAGTTCAGCGACAGGTCGCGGAAATTCATCGGCCCTTCGCCGACGAACGCCTCTTCGACTGGTGATCTCGGGGAAATCCGCCGCGGTGACGACGGCCCGGACGCCCGGCAGCGCCTCGGCCTTGCTCGTGTCGATCGACACGATCCGGGCATGGGCGTGCGGCGAGCGCAGGATCTTGCCCCACAGCATGCCGGACGCGCGCGTGTCGGCGGCGAACACCGCGCGTCCGGTGACCTTGTCGACGCCGTCGGGACGGATCGGGCGCGTGCCGACGACCTTCAGGCTGGAATCGATGTAATTCATCAACAGTCTCCCCTCGCATTACGGCGGCGGCGTCCATCACCGCGCGAATGATCTTGTCATAGCCGGTGCAGCGGCACAGGTTGCCGGCCAGCCAGTAACGCGCCTCGGTCTCGGTCGGGTTCGGATTGTCGTCGAGCAGCGCCTTGGAGGCGACGATCAGCCCGGGCGTGCAGAAGCCGCACTGCAGCGCCGCGTGCTCCAGGAACTTCTGCTGCACCGGATGCAGTTTCTCGCCCTGGGCGATGCCCTCGATCGTGGTGATCGCCTTGCCCTCGGCCTCGACGCCGAGCACGAGGCAGGAGCAGACCAGCGGCCGTCCATGATGACCGAGCAGGCGCCGCAGTCGCCCGACGCGCAGCCTTCCTTGCTGCCGGTCAGGCCGACGACGTCGCGCAGCACATCCAGCAGGGTCTGCTGCGTCTCGCAAAGAAACTCGGCTGATTCGCCGTTGATGGTCGTGGATACGTATTGCTTGGCCATGGTCAGTGAGCCTTTCCGTTCATTTTGCCGTGCGCGCGGTCGAATGCGATCGCGGCGACGCGGCGCGCCAGCACGCCGGCGACCTTGGTGCGGTATTCGATCGTTCCGCGCTTGTCGCTGATCGGCTTGGCGGCGGCCTGCGCGGCGGCGTCGAGTTTCGCCAGCGTTTCGGCATCCAGCGTGTGCCCGATCAGCGCATCGGCCACTTCCTGCACCAGCAGCACGGTCGGCGCGACCGCCCCAAGCGCCACCCGCGCCGCGGTGCAGACGCCCTTGTCGTCGAGCGTCACGCTGATGCCGCAGCCGACCACCGCGATGTCCATTTCCGTGCGCGGAATGAACCGCAGATAGGCATCGCCGGACCGCGCCGGGCGCGGCGGCAGTTTGAATTCGAGGATGAATTCGTCCTTTGCCAGCGAGGTGCGGCCCGGGCCGGTCGGAATCTGCTCCACCGGGACTTCGCGGCTGCCCTTGCTGCCGACGACGATCGCCGTGGCCGCGGCGGCGAACAGCGCCGGCACACTGTCGGCGGCGGGCGAGGCGTTGCACAGATTGCCGGCGAGCGAGCAACGGCCCTGCACCTGGGTCGAACCGATCAGGTCGAGCGCCTCGACCACGCCCGGCCATGCCTCGTTCATGCCGGCATGCGCCTCGACCACCGCGCCCGGCGTGGCGGCGCCGACGACGAAGCCGCCGTTTTCCTCGCGGATGCCGATCAGGCCCGGGATTTTCTTGGTGTCGACGATCAGTTCCGGCTTCATCCGGCCGGAGCGCAGTTGCACCAGCAGGTCGGTCCCCCCGGACAGCACCTTCGCGAGGCCGGATGAACCGGCAAGTAGTTTGACCGCATCGTCCACCGTCGTGGGCGCGGCATAGCTGAGACCTGACATCATGGCTCCCGTTGGACTGGATTGCGACCCCAGGTAGTCATCGTTTGGGGCGCTCTTCCTATAGAGTAGGCCAAACTACCCTTCCGGTCGAGAGGGTGCCCTATTGCACTGCCCGCCGGCAAAGGTTCCAGTGCCATCGATGGCGACCAATCCCGACATATCGCAGCCGTTTGCCGCCGGAGTTTCCACTCCGCCCCCAATGCACGAAGTCACTTCGCCGCGGATTTCACCCCCGGAAGCGAGGACGCCAGAGCCCCGGCCACGCGCCTGGCCGCCAACGTCATGCATTTTGCCCGCCTGTTGCGACGGGCGGGACTGCCGGTCGGACCGGCGGATACCATCGGCGCGCAGAAGGCGATGATGCACGTCGATCTGGCCTCAAAGATAGAAGTCCGCACCGCGCTGCGGACCGCCATGGTGCATCGCCACGAGCACCGGGAGGTGTTCGAGCAGGCTTTCGCCCTGTTCTGGCGCGATCCGTCGGCGGCCGAGCAGGCAGCGGCGATGGCACTGCTGGATGCCCAGAAGGAGCGCAAGCCGGAAAAGCCGCCGCCCGCCGCCCGCCGCGTCGCCGAGGCGTTCGCCTCACGCACGGAGCGTCCGCCGACGCCGAGGGAGGAGCCGCCGAGACACGACATGACGATGACCGTGTCGGAGCAGGAACGACTGCGGCAAATGGATTTCGAAGCCATGGGCGCCGCGCGAAATCGCCGAGGCGAAGCGCGAAATCCGCCGGTTGGTGCTGCCGCTGGACCTGCGGCGCACCCGCCGGCTGCGCGCCGACAGCACCGGCCCGGTCATCGATCTGAGGCGCACCATTCGCGCCAGTCTGCGCCAGGGCGGCGAAATCACCTCGATCGCCCGCAGCCGCCGGGTCACGCGGCCGCCGCCGCTGGTGGTGCTGTGCGACATATCCGGGTCGATGGCCCGCTACGCCCAGATCCTGCTGCATTTCCTGCACGCGGTGACCAACGACCGCGACCGCGTCAGCGTCTTCCTGTTCGGCACCAGGCTCTCGAACGTGACCCGCCAGTTGCGCGCCCGCGATCCGGAGGTCGCCTTCCAGTTGATCGCCCACGCGGTTCCGGACTGGTCTGGCGGCACCCGCATCGGCGAGGCGGTCGCCAGCTTCAACCGGCTATGGGCCAGGCGGGTGCTCGGCCAGGGCGCGGTGGTGCTGCTGATCACCGACGGGCTGGACCGCGACGGCGCCCACGGCCTGGCAGAGAACATGGACCGGCTGCATCGCTCCTGCACACGGCTGATATGGCTCAATCCGCTGTTGCGCTGGAGCGGCTTCGAGCCAAGATCGCAGGGCATCCGGGCGATGCTGCCGCATGTCGACGAATTCCGCCCGGTGCACAATCTGGCGAGTCTGCGTTCGTTGATCGATTTGTTGTCCCGCCCGGCGGGTCCGACCGGCCACTTCGCCGGAAGTTTTGAAAGGCTGAATTCATGAGCATGTCAGAAGCAGAGGATGTTCTGGGCATCGCGGCCACTTGGCGCGCCGCCGGCGAACAGGTCGCGGTTGCCACCGTGACCGAAACCTGGGGCAGCTCGCCTCGCCCGGCCGGCAGCCAGTTGGCGGTGACGAAATCCGGCCGCATGGCGGGGTCGGTGTCCGGCGGCTGCATCGAGGGCGCGGTCGCCGAGGCCGCCATGAAGACGATCGACACCGGCACCCCGCAATTGCTGGATTTTGGCGTCAGCCACGAACGCGCCTGGGAAGTGGGTCTCGCCTGTGGCGGCAAGGTGAAGGTGTTCGTCGAAAGACTGAGCTGACATCGGCAACGGGCTACCGGTAACCTGGGCCCCGACGATCGGCGCCGCTGCGGGCGGCGGGCGGCGCATGCAAATTGCAGTCGACGACCATGCGTGTTCATCCGTGCCTATCTGTGGTTCGATTGAAAACCAGCTTGCCCAAGGATGAACACCCATGACGCCCGAAACCCTCGCCGCGCTCGATCAGGCCAGACGCGACAAGCGTTCGGTGGTCCTGGCAACCCGGCTGCCGTCGGGGGAGCAGATGCTGCTGCCCGACCCGGAGGCCCCGGCCGGCCTGAACGAGGCGGCGGCGCGCGCGCTCGACCGGGATGAAAGCGGCACCGTGAAGCTGGCCGACACCGATTGGTTTCTGCACGCCTACAATCCGCCGTTGCGGTTGATCGTGGTGGGCGCGGTGCACATCGCCCAGGCGCTGGTGCCATTCGCGGTGCCGTGCGGCTTCGCGGTGACCGTGGTCGATCCGCGACGGTCTTTTGCCTCCGATGAGCGCTTTCCCGACGTCGCGATCTCGAACGACTGGCCCGATGAGGCCGTTGAGGCGTTCGCCCCGGACAGCCGGACCGCCGTGGTGACCCTGACCCACGATCCGAAGCTGGACGATCCGGCGCTGGATCGCGCGCTGAAATCGCAGGCGTTCTATATCGGCGCCCTGGGGTCCCGCCGCACCCACGCCGCCCGCCTCAAGCGGCTGCGAGAGCTTGGCCACCAGGACAACGCGCTGTCGCGCATCCGTGGGCCGGTGGGACTGAACATCGAGGCCGTCACCGCGCCGGAAATCGCTCTCTCGATCATCGCCGAGATCGTCGCGGTGCGCCGGAACGCTCCGTTGCCGCCCAAACCCACTCCATGAAATTCGGCTCGGCGTCGCTGAACGAGGCTCGCGGCGCCATCATGGCGCACAGCCAGAAGGTCGGTGAACGGATGATCCGCAAGGGATCGCTGCTGGACGAGGCCGCGATCACGGCGTTGCAGGCCGGCCGGCCGCACCGAGGTCATCTGCGCTCGGCTGGAACCCGGCGACGTACCCGAGGATATCGCCGCCGACCGACTGGCCACGCCCCTCCTGTCGCCGCTGATCGCACGCTCCCGATCGGCCACCGGGCGGGTCAATCTGGTGGCGGAGGTCCCTGGCCTGCTGCGGGTGGACACCGCCCGGATCGACCGCCTCAACACCATCGACGAGGCGATGACGATAGGCACCCTGCCCGACTACGCCGTTGTGGCGCCGAAGGATCTGGTCGCCACCATCAAGATCATTCCCTTCTCGGTCCCGGGGACGATCCTCTCGGTCGCCGAGACACTGGCTCGACAGGGCCCTTCGCCGCTGACGCTGCACCCGTTTCGTCCCCTGCAGGTTGGACTGGTGGTAACCGAACTGCCCGGCCTGAAGGCCAGCGTCACGGAAAAGACCATCCAGATAACCGATGCCCGGATCACCGCGCTGTCCGGCTCGATTTTGCCGCCGGTGCACTGCGCGCATCACGAGGAGGCGATTGCCCGTTCGCTCCGCGAACTGATCGCGCTCGGAGCCGATCTGCTGCTCGTCGTGGGCGCCTCGGCGGTAGTGGACCGGCGTGATGTCGGACCCGAGGGGATCGTGAGGGCGGGCGGCGAAATCCTGCATTTCGGCATGCCGGTCGATCCCGGAAATCTGATCTGCCTCGGCCATATCGGCGAGCGGCCGGCCCTGGTGCTGCCCGGCTGCGCGCGCAGCCCCAGCCTGAACGGTATCGATTTCGTGCTGACACGCCTGTTCGCCGGCCTGACCGTGACGCCGCGTGATATGATGCGCATGGGCGTGGGTGGGCTGCTGAAGGAAATGGAGACCCGGCCGATGCCGCGCGAGAAAGCGCCGGCAACGCCTCGGTCGGGGGCGGCGCCGCGCAGCGCACCGGTGATCGGCGCACTGGTCCTCGCGGCGGGCCGGTCGCGACGAATGGCGCCGCACAACAAGCTGTTGGTGGCCGACAGGTCCGGCAAGCCGATGGTCGCCCGGGTGGTGGACAATGTCCTTTCCTCGAACGCCCGGCCCGATCTTCGTGGTGACCGGGCACCAGGCTGAGCAGATCGAACATGCGTTGGGGGGGCGTCCGGTGCGCTATGTGCACGCGCACGACTATGCCGATGGTCTGTCGGCCAGCCTGAAAGCCGGCATCGCCGCGGTGCCGCCGGAATGCGCGGCGGCCGTGGTGTGCCTCGGCGACATGCCGCTGGTGACCGGCCGGATGATCGACCGGCTGTTGTCGATGTACGATCCGGACGAGGGTCGACTGATCGTGCTGCCGACTTCCGCGGCAAGCAGGGCAACCCGATGCTCTGGGACCGGCGGTTTTTCCCGGAAATCCTGCAGATCGCTGGCGATTCCGGCGCGCGCTTCCTGATCGGCAAGCATGCTGACGTGGTTTGCGAGGTCGAGATGGCGGACGATGCGGTGCTGCGAGACTTTGACACGGCGGAATTGCTGACAACGCTGCCAAAGGCATGCGGCCGGTCAGCGTAGGATAGTCGCTCCAACATTGTTTGAGCCCAGAATTCGACCCCTGCCTCACGATTCGCATCTGCAGCGCCATCCTCCCCGAAGGCCGGGGATCGACGACTTGCAGTCCCGGCCAATCAAAACATCAATCCCCAGTATTTGCCGAGGATGGCACCCTAGCTGGCCCGGACCCGAGGCACGGCGTAGGAATGCAGGTCTCGACGCTCTACTTTCAGCGGCGTCAGCGCGAGCCGGCCCCGCCGACTTCGCAGCCACACCAGTCCCGCCTCATCCTTGACAGTGGCGGCCAAGGTGCCACCCTTCGGCTCCAGCCGGATGAGCACAGGTGCATCGCGGTTCGGCCAAGGGCCAAGGGAGGGAGATGATGCGCCTCGGCCTGATCATCCGCGGCCAATACCCCCAGGGCGAGGACATGCGCGTTCGCCTGCGCGAAGACCTCGACGCAGCCCGGCTTGCCGAACGGTTGGGCTACGACCTTGTCGCCAAGGGTTCGCACTACAGCTCTCATCCGTTCCAGGACATCCAGCAGATCCCGATATCTTTGCCAGGTCGCGCTGGTGGCTCCGAAGCTGCGCCTCGTCCCGGGCGTGTCCTGGCTGCTGCCCCTGCACAGTCCGCTGCACGTGGCCGAGGAACTTGCGTCCCTGGACGTGATGTCGAACGGCAAGCTGGTGTTCGGCGCCGGCATCGGCTACCGCGAGGTGGAGTTCAAGGCCTTCGGCACGACACAGAAAAAGTCTGGCAAACGTTTCGAGGAATGTCTGACCGCCGTGAAGCGCTTGTGGTCGGAACAATTCGTCACGATGAAGGCAAGCTACTTCGAACTGGAAAATGCCAACTGCACCGTCATGCCGGTTCAGCAACCGATGCCACCAGTGTGGATCGGTGCCAATGCCGATGTCGGCATTCGGCGCGCCGCGCGCATGGCCGACACCGGCTTTATCAACCCCCACAACAAGATCGACACGATCGCCGGCAAGATCGATGTCTATCGGCGCGCGCTGGACGACTGCGGCAAGCCGTTTCCCGATGAACTGCCTATGGCGCGCGAGGTTTTCACAGCGCCGACCAGAGCCGAGGCGATCCGCCTCGCTCGGCCTTACCTCGAAGTCAAATACAAGGCCTATCGTGACTGGGGTCAGGACAAGGTGATGCCCGCCGGTGATCATTTTGATCTCGATTTCGAAGAACTGATGAATGACCGCTTCCTGTTCGGCTCCCCGGACGAAATCACCGAACAGATCCTGATTTTGCGGCGTCGTTTCGGGATCAATACACTGCATCTTGGGCATTCACTGGGCCGGCATGCCGGCTACCTTGGCAACAGAACAGATGCAGTTGATCTCCGAACAGGTGTTTCCCGCCGTTCGCTCCG
>CAVWZM010000042.1:0-99420 GCA_963759425.1 uncultured Alphaproteobacteria bacterium | reverse complement strand
CGTAGCCAACGACATCGACGTTCGGCAGGTCATACATGGCAAAGCCGCACATGCATCCCGGCCCGATCGGCGAGCCGGCGAACGCCCCGGCCTGGAACTTCAGCACCTGCTTGGCCGCGACGATGGTGCCATCCTTCTTCGCGCCGATCTTGACGTCCATCGACGCGCCCGAGGTCGGGCCCGAGCCACGGAAGACGTCCTCTGGGTCATCTGCATCTTGACGGTGCGCCCGGATTTCTTCGACAGCGCAACCGCCAGGGGCTCCAGATAGACCAGCGTCTTGCCGCCGAAGCCACCGCCGATCTCGGCCGGATTGACCCGGATGTTGGACATGTCGATGCCCAGCAGCTTCGCGGTGTAGGCGCGGACCATGAAATGGCCCTGACTGGAGCTATGGATCTGCACCTGACCGTCCGACGCGTAGGTCGCGAGGCAGGCATGCGGCTCGATATATGCCTGATGCACCGGCTGGGTGGTATAGCGGCCCTCCACGATCACGTCGGCGTCCACAAAGCCGGCCTCGGCGTCGCCCTTCTTGAAGGTGACGACCTTGGCGATATTCGAGGGTTTCGTCGGCTTCGGGTCTACGCCGGCGGTGAACATGTCGTCGTGCAGCACCGGGGCGCCGGGGGCCATCGCCTCATCGACGTCAATGACATGCGGCAGCACTTCGTAGGTGACGTTGATCAGTCCTAGCGCCTGATCCGCGATTTCCTGCGTGGTGGCGGCAACCGCGGCGAGGGCGTGACCCTCGTACAATACCTTTTCACGCGCCATGCAGTTCAGCGCCAGGTCGCGGAAGTTCATCGGTCCTTCGCCGACGAATGCCTCCTCTGACTTGATCTCGGGGAAGTCCGCCGCGGTGACCACGGCACGGACGCCCGGCAATGCCTCGGCCTTGCTGGTGTCGATCGAGACGATACGGGCATGGGCGTGCGGCGAGCGCAGGATCTTGCCCCACAACATCCCGGCCGCGCGGGTGTCGGCGGCGAATATCGCACGTCCGGTCACCTTGTCGACGCCATCCGGACGGATCGGGCGAGAGCCAACAACCTTCAGGCTGGAAATCAATGTAGTTCACGCAACAGTCTCCCCTCGCAGTTCGGCGGCAGCATCCATCACGGCACGTATCACCTTGTCATAGCCGGTGCAGCGGCACAGGTTGCCGGCCAGCCAGTAGCGTGCCTCGGTCTCGGTCGGGTTCGGATTCTCGTCGAGCAGCGCCTTGGTGGCGACGATCAGCCCCGGCGTGCAGAAACCGCATTGCAGCGCCGCGTGCTCCAGGAACTTTTGCTGCACCGGGTGCAGTTTGTCGCCCTGGGCGATGCCCTCGATGGTGGTGATCGCGGCACCCTCGGCCTCGACGCCGAGCACGAGGCACGAGCAGACGAGACGGCCGTCCATGATGACGGAGCAGGCGCCGCAGTCGCCGGACGCACAGCCCTCCTTGCTGCCGGTCAGGCCGATCACGTCGCGCAGCACATCCAGCAATGTCTGCTGTGTCTCACAAAGAAATTCCGCTGATTCGCCGTTGATGGTCGCGGATACGTATTGCTTGGGCATACTCAGTGAGCCTTTCCGTTCATTTTACCTTGTGCGCGGTCGAATGCGATCGCGGCGACACGGCGGGCCAGGACTCCCGCCACCTTGGTGCGGTATTCGACCGTGCCGCGCTTGTCGCTGATCGGCTTGGCGGCAGCCTGGGCGGCGGCATCGAGTTTTGCCAGCGTTTCGGCATCCAGCGTGTGGCCGATCAGCACATCGGCGGCGGCCTGCACCAGCAGCACGGTCGGCGCGACCGCTCCAAGTGCCACCCGAGCCGCCGTGCAGACACCCTTCTCATCCAACGTCACGCTGATACCGCAGCCGACCACGGCGATGTCCATCTCGGTGCGCGGAATGAAGCGCAGATACGCATCGCTGGACCGCGCCGGGCGAGGGGGCAGATGGAATTCGAGAATGAATTCGTCCTTTGCCAGCGAGGTCCGGCCGGGACCGGTCGGAATCTGCTCCACCGGCACCTCGCGTCTGCCCTTGCTGCCGACGACAATCGCCGTGGCCGCGGCGGCGAACAGGGCCGGCACGCTGTCGGCTGCGGGCGATGCGTTGCACAGATTGCCCGCCAGAGAGCAGCGGCCCTGCACCTGGGTGGAACCGATCAGGTCGAGCGCCTCCACCAGGCCGGGCCACGCCGCGGTCAGGCCCGCGTGAGCCTCCACCTGCGCCCCGGACGTCGCGGCGCCGATAATAAAGCCGCCGTTCTCCTCGCGGATGCCGATCAGGCCCGGAATTTTCTTGGTGTCGACAATCAATTCCGGCTTCACCCGGCCGGAACGAAGCTGAACCAGGAGGTCGGTCCCGCCCGACAGCACCTTCGCGACGCCGGATGCACCGGCAAGTAGTTTGACCGCATCGTCCACCGTGGTGGGCGCGGCATAGCTCAGACCTGACATCATGGCTCCCGTTGGACTGGATTGCGACCCCAGGTAGTCATCGTTTGGGGCGCTCTCCCTACAGAGTAGGCCAAACTACCCCTCCGGTCGAGAGGGTGCCCTATTGCACTGTCAGCCGGCAAAGGTTCCAGTGCCATCGATGGCGACCAATCCCGACATATCGCAGCCGTTCGCCGCCGGAGTTTCCGCTCCGCCCCCGGTGCACGAAGTCACCTCGCCGCGGATTTCACCCTTCGGAAGCGAGGTCGCCAAAGCCCCGGCCACGCGCCTGGCCGCCAACGTCATGCATTTTGCCCGCCTGTTACGACGGGCGGGACTGCCGGTTGGGCCAGCGGACACCATCAGCGCCCAGAAGGCGATGATGCACGTCGATCTGGCCTCGAAGATAGAGGTTCGCACTGCGCTGCGGACCGCCATGGTGCATCGCCACGAGTACCGGGAGGTGTTCGAGCAGGCTTTCGCCCTGTTCTGGCGCGATCCGTCGGCGGCCGAACAGGCAGCGGCGATGGCACTGCTGGATGCCCAGAAGGAGCGCAAGCCCGAGAAACCGCCGCCCGCCGCCCGCCGCGTCGCCGAGGCGTTCGCCTCACGCTCGGAGCGTCCGCCGACGCCGAGGGAGGAGCCTCCCAGACACGACATGACGATGACCGTGTCGGAGCAGGAACGACTGCGGCAAATGGATTTCGAAGCCATGGGCGCCGCCGAAATCGCCGAGGCGAAGCGCGAAATCCGCAGGTTGGTGCTGCCGCTGGACCTGCGGCGCACCCGCCGGCTGCGCGCCGACAGCAGTGGTCCGGTCATCGATCTGAGGCGCACAATTCGCGCCAGTCTGCGCCAGGGCGGCGAAATCACCTCGATTGCCCGCAGCCGCCGGGTCACGCGGCCGCCGCCGCTGGTGGTGCTGTGCGACATATCCGGGTCGATGGCCCGCTACGCGCAAATCCTGCTGCACTTCCTGCACGCCGTGACCAATGACCGCGACCGCGTCAGCGTCTTCCTGTTCGGCACCAGGCTTTCAAACGTGACCCGCCAGTTGCGCGCCCGCGACCCGGAGGTCGCCTTTCAGTTGATCGCCCACGCCGTTCCTGACTGGTCCGGCGGCACCCGCATCGGCGAGGCGGTCGCCAGCTTCAACCGGTTATGGGCGAGGCGGGTGCTCGGCCAGGGCGCGGTGGTGCTGCTGATCACCGACGGGCTGGACCGCGACGGAGCCCACGGCCTGGCAGAGAACATGGACCGGCTGCATCGCTCCTGCACACGGCTGATATGGCTCAATCCGCTGTTGCGCTGGAGCGGCTTCGAGCCAAGATCGCAGGGCATCAGGGCGATGCTACCGCATGTCGACGAATTCCGCCCGGTGCACAATCTGGCAAGTCTGCGTTCGTTGATCGATTTGTTGTCCCGCCCGGCGGGTCCGACCGGCCGCTTCGCCGGAAGTTTTGAAAGGCTGAATTCATGAGCATGTCAGAAGCAGAGGATGTTCTGGGCATCGCGGCCACTTGGCGCGCCGCCGGCGAACAGGTCGCGGTTGCCACCGTGACCGAAACCTGGGGCAGCTCGCCTCGCCCGGCCGGCAGCCAGTTGGCGGTGACGAAATCCGGCCGCATGGCGGGGTCGGTGTCCGGCGGCTGCATCGAGGGCGCGGTCGCCGAGGCCGCCATGAAGACGATCGACACCGGCACCCCGCAATTGCTGGATTTTGGCGTCAGTCACGAACGCGCCTGGGAAGTGGGTCTCGCCTGTGGCGGCAAGGTGAAGGTGTTCGTCGAAAGACTGAGCTGACATCGGCAACGGGCGACCGGTAACCCGGGCCCCGACGATCGGCGCCGGCGCGGGCGGCAGGCGGTGCATGCAAATTGCAGTCGACGACCGTGCGTGTTCATCCGTGCCTATCTGTGGTTCGATTGGGGATCAGCTTGCCCAAGGATGAACACCCATGATGCCCGATACGCTCGCAGCCCTCGATCAGGCCAGACGCGACAAGCGCCCGGTGGTACTGGCAACGCGGCTGCCGTCGGGGGAGCAGATGCTGCTGCCCGACCCTGAGGCCCCGGCCGGCCTGAACGAGGCCGCGGCGCGAGCGCTCGACCGGGATGAAAGCGGCACCGTGAAATCGGGCGACGCCGACTGGTTTCTGCACGCCTACAATCCGCCGTTGCGGTTGATCGTGGTGGGCGCGGTGCACATCGCCCAGGCCCTGGTGCCATTCGCGGTGCCGTGCGGCTTCGCGGTGACCGTGGTCGATCCGCGACGCTCGTTCGCCTCCGATGAGCGCTTTCCCGACGTCGCGATCTCGAACGACTGGCCCGATGAGGCCGTTGAAGCGTTCGCGCCAGACAGTCGCACCGCCGTGGTGACCCTGACCCACGATCCGAAGCTGGACGATCCGGCGCTGGATCGCGCACTGAAATCGCAGGCGTTCTATATCGGCGCCCTGGGGTCTCGGCGCACCCACGCCGCCCGCCTCAAGCGGCTGCGAGAGCTTGGCCACCAGGACAACGCGCTGTCGCGCATCCGCGGGCCGGTGGGACTGAACATCGAGGCCGTCACCGCGCCGGAAATCGCTCTCTCGATCATCGCCGAGATCGTCGCGGTGCGTCGGAACGCGCCGTTGCCGCCCAAACCCACTCCATGAAATTCGGCTCGGCGTCGCTGAACGAGGCTCGCGGCGCCATCATGGCGCACAGCCAGAAGGTCGGCGAACGGATGATCCGCAAAGGATCGCTGCTGGACGAGGCGGCGATCGCGGCGTTGCAGGCGGCCGGCCGCACCGACGTCATCTGCGCCAGGCTGGAACCCGGCGACGTGCCCGAGGATATCGCCGCCGACCGACTGGCCACCCCCCTCCTGTCACCCCTCATCGCACGTTCCCGCTCGGCCACCGGGCGGGTCAACCTGGTGGCGGAGGTCCCCGGCCTGCTGCGGGTGGACACCGCCCGGATCGACCGCCTCAACACCATCGACGAGGCGATGACGATAGGCACCCTGCCCGACTACGCCGTTGTGGCGCCGAAGGATCTTGTCGCCACCATCAAGATCATTCCCTTCTCGGTCCCGGGGACGATCCTCTCGGTCGCCGAGACACTGGCTCGACAGGGCCCTTCGCCGCTGACGCTGCACCCGTTTCGTCCCCTGCGGGTGGGCCTGGTGGTAACCGAACTGCCCGGCCTGAAGGCCAGCGTCACGGAAAAGACCATCCAGATAACCGATGCCCGGATCACCGCGCTGTCCGGCTCGATTTTGCCGCCGGTGCACTGCGCGCATCACGAGGAGGCGATTGCCCGTTCGCTCCGCGAACTGATCGCGCTCGGGGCCGATCTGCTGCTGGTGGTAGGTGCCTCGGCCGTGGTGGACCGACGTGACGTCGGACCCGAGGGGATCGTGAGGGCGGGCGGCGAAATCCTGCATTTCGGCATGCCGGTCGATCCCGGCAATCTGATCTGCCTCGGCCAGATCGGCGAGCGGCCGGCTCTGGTGCTCCCCGGTTGCGCGCGCAGCCCCAGCCTGAACGGTATCGATTTCGTGCTGACACGCCTGTTCGCAGGCCTCACCGTGACGCCGCGCGATATGATGCGCATGGGCGTGGGCGGGCTGCTGAAGGAGATGGAGACCCGGCCGATGCCGCGCGAGAAGGCGCCGGCAACGCCTCGGTCGGGGGCGGCGCCGCGCAGCGCACCGGTGATCGGCGCACTGGTGCTCGCGGCGGGCCGGTCGCGACGAATGGCGCCGCACAACAAGCTGTTGGTGGCTGACAAGTCCGGCAAGCCGATGGTCGCCCGCGTTCTGGACAATGTGCTTTCGTCCAATGCGCGTCCGATCCTGGTCGTCACCGGGCATCAGGCGGAGCAGATCGAGCATGCGCTGGGAGGCCGACCGGTGCGCTATGTGCACGCGCCCGACTACGCCGAGGGCCTGTCGGCCAGCCTCAAAGCCGGCATCGCCGCGGTGCCGCCGGAATGCGCGGCGGTATTGGTCTGCCTCGGCGATATGCCGCTGGTGACGGGACGGATGATCGACCGGCTGCTGTCGATGTACGACCCGGACGAGGGGCGGCTGATCGTGCTGCCGACCTTTCGCGGCAAGCAGGGCAACCCGATGCTCTGGGACCGTCGTTTCTTTCCGGAAATCCTGCAGGTCGCTGGCAACTCCGGTGCCCGCTTCCTGGTCGGCCGTCACGCCGAGGTGGTATGCGAGGTCGAGATGGCGGACGATGCCGTGCTGCGGGATTTCGATACCGCGGAATCGCTGACGACATTGCCAAAAGGCATGCGTCCGGTCAGCGTAGGATAGTCGCTCCAACATTGGTTGAGCCCATAATTCGACCTCTACCTCACCATTCGCATCTGCAGTGCCAACCTCAGCGAAGGCCGGAGATCGACGACTTGCAGTCCCGGCCAATCAAAACATCAACCTCAGTATTTGCCGAGGATGGCACGCTGGCCGGCCCGGACCCGAGGCAGGGCGTAGGAATGCAAGTCTCGGCACTCGACTTCCAGCGGCGTCACCGCGAGCCGGCCCCGCCGACTTCGCAGCCACACCAGTGCCGCCTCATCCTTGACAGTGGCGGCCAAGGTGCCACCCTTCGGCTCCAGCCGGATGGGCACATGCGCATCGCGGTTCGGCCAAGGGAGGGAGATGATGCGCTTCGGCCTGATCATCCGCGGCCAATACGCCCAGGGCGAAGACATGCGCGTTCGCCTGCGCGAAGACCTCGACGCCGCCAGGCTTGCCGAACAGTTGGGCTATGACCTTGTCGCCAAAGGTTCGCACTACAGCTCTCATCCGTTCCAGTACATCCAGCAGATCCCTTATCTTTGCCAGGTCGCGCTGGTCGCTCCGAAGCTGCGCCTTGTCCCGGGCGTCGTGCTGCTGCCCCTGCACAGTCCGCTGCACGTCGCCGAGGAACTTGCGTCCCTGGACGTGATGTCGAACGGCAAACTGGTGTTCGGCGCCGGCATAGGCTACCGCGAGGTGGAGTTCAAGGCCTTCGGAACGACGCAGAGAAAGTCTGGCAAACGTTTCGAGGAATGTCTGACCGCCGTGAAGCGCTTGTGGTCGGAACAATTCGTCACGATGAAGGCCAGCTACTTCGAGCTGGAGTATGCCAACTGCACCGTCATGCCGGTGCAGCAACCGATGCCGCCAGTGTGGATCGGCGCCAATGCCGATGTCGGCATTCGGCGCGCCGCGCGCATGGCCGACACCTGGTTCATCAACCCCCACAACAAGATCGATACGATCGCCGGACAGATCGATGTCTATCAGGCGCGCGCTCGACGACTGCGGCAAACCGTTTCCCGATGAACTGCCTATGGCGCGCGAGGTTTTCACAGCGCCGACCAGAGCCGAGGCGATCCGCCTCGCGCGGCCTTACCTGGAAGTCAAATACAAGGCCTATCGTGACTGGGGTCAGGACAAGGTGATGCCCGCCGGTGATCATTTTGAGCTCGATTTCGAAGATCTGATGAATGACCGCTTCCTGTTCGGCTCCCCGGACGAAATCACCGAACAGATCCTGGTTCTGCGGCGTCGTTTTGGGATCAATACGTTCTCTTGGGCATCCACTGGGCCGGCATGCCGGCCACCCTGGCAACGGAACAGATGCAATTGATCTCCGAACAGGTGTTTCCCGCCGTTCGCTCCGCCTGAGGCGAGCGCTTCGTCAGCGAACCGCCTGCCGAGGCAATGTCTGAGCGAGAAGGGACCGGCCAAAAATGAAAATCGGCGCCGTCATGTTCTTCACGACCGATTCCATGCCGCCCGCCGAACTCGGCCGCGAACTGGAAGAGCGCGGCTTCGAATCCCTCTGGGTGCCCGAGCACACCCACATACCGCTGACCCGCCTGACCCCGTTCATCGGCGGCGGATCGCTGCCCCGGCCGTACTACGACATCTTCGATCCATTCCTGGCACTGAACGCCGCCGCCACCGCGACGAGAACACTGAAGATCGGCACCGGCATCGCTCTGGTGGTGCAGCGCGACCCGATCGTCACGGCAAAGATGGTTTCGACAATCGACCAGCTTTCCCAGGGTCGCTTCCTGTTCGGCGTCGGCAACGGCTGGAACCAAGACGAAATCGAAAATCACGGCACCGCGTTCGCCACCCGCAACAAACTGGCGCGCGAACGGATCGAGGCAATGCAGGCGATATGGACCCAGGACGAGCCATCCTACCACGGCGAATTCGTCAATTTCGGCCCGATGAACCAGTGGCCAAAACCCGTGCAGAAACCCTATCCGCCGATCATCGTCGGAGGTGCCTTTCCCTACGCCGCGCAACGGGCCATCCGTTACGGCAACGGCTGGATACCGCGTGCCGACCGGCTTGAACACGATGGCATAGGCGTTGCCATCAGCAAATTTCGCGACATGGCGAATGAGGCGGGCCGCGACCCGGCGTCGCTGCCGATCACCATCTTCCGGGTGCCCGAGGACCTGGACGAAACTGCGCTTCTGCCAGGAGTGTCGGCGTTGATCGCGTCGTGTTCAGCCTGCCGGCGGAACATTCCGATAAGATCTTGCCGATCCTGGACCGCTGGACCACGGTAAAGCGAGAACTGGGCATTTGAATATATGACGCCAGCCACTGCCCGCCGTGACCACCTGATCCCCGTCATGAACCAACTCCATTTGCCACGGTTCGGACCGCGTAAGACTGGCCACTGACCGTGCCAGACGCAGAGGGTGTCATTCAAGCGGCCCCAGAGGCGTTCTCCGCCCGCGGCACATCGCTACATTGCGATATAACAATGTAATACCGGCAGGTTGAGGGTCTATGTGGACGGTGTCGGTGCGGCGAGCGCTCGGACCGCAGCGCGGGTCAAGCCCACGAGCGATCAGCTGGCTTCACGCGAGCGAGAGGCCGCGCATGAGAGATCAACAGGATACCAACGGGGCCGACCATTGCAAGACAGGCCAAACTTTCGGCCGGATGGGAAAATTGCCGGCGGCCGCCAATCTCAGGTCCGGTGTCTTGCAAATTGGCCGATAAATGTCGAGGCTTCACGAGTGACACCAGCAGACACCGCTGCCGGGATCGAACAAATCATGGGGGACGTTGTGGACGGGATCGAACAGAGAACGATGCGGAAGGTGATCCGGCGACTAATTCCGCTGGCGATTGCTTGCTATTTCGTCAACTACCTGGATCGTGTGAACCTGAGTTTCGCCGCGCTGCAGATGAACCAGGACCTGAAGTTCAGCTCAACGGTGTACGGCCTGGGCGCCGGCGTCTTCTTTGTCGCATATTTCCTGCTGGAAACCCCGTCAAACCTTATTCTCGTCCGTGTCGGCGCGCGCCGCTGGATCGCACGCATCATGTTCACCTGGGGACTGTTGTCGGGCGGCATGGCTTTCGTACAAGGTGAAACCAGTTTCTACATCGTCCGCTTTCTCCTCGGTGCCGCCGAGGCCGGCTTCTTTCCCGGCATGCTGTTCTACCTATCAAATTTCTTCCCGGCCGCCTACCGGGGTCGCATGGTAAGCACCTTCATGGTGGCGACAGCGTTCTCCGCGGTGTTCGGCGCGCCCGTCTCGGGCACGCTTCTCTATCTCGACGGCTTCTTCGGTCTTCGAGGCTGGCAGTGGATCTTTATCCTCGAAGCAATTCCCGCGCTGGTCCTGTCGGTGGTCATCTTGATCTTCTTGCGGGACTCTCCCGCGCAGGCAGAGTGGCTGGCTGACGACGAGCGCGATTGGCTGGTCCGGCGCCAGGCGGCTGAACGGCGACAGCGCGAGGCAGTCCACGACCTGTCGGTCTTTCAGGTGCTGCACAATCCACGTGTTCTGATACTTGGCCTGGGCGGATTCGGCATCGCCTACTCGACCTATGGCATCGTCTATTTCCTGCCGCAGATCGTCAAGGCCTTCGGGTTGACCAACATGCAGACGGGATTTGTCAGCGCCATTCCGTTCCTGGTGGCCGCATGCGGCATGATGTGGTACGGACGGCGCTCCGACCGGCTGATGGAGCGGCGCAGCCATTGCGTGATCGCCTTCCTGATCGCGGCGGTCGGACTGGTCGCGACAGCTTTGCTGCCGTCCCCCACACTGCGGCTTGCCGCCCTGTGTGTTGCGGCCTTCGGCGCGTGGTCGACACTGCCGGTATTTTGGGCGATGCCAACAGCGTTCCTGTCCGGTGCCGCGGCGGCTGCCGGCGTGGCCTACATCAACTCGATCGCGAACATCGCCGGCTTCATAGGCCCGTTCGTGATGGGTTGGATCAAGGACGCAACTGGCAGTTTCGATGGAGGGCTGTTGGTGATCGCCTGTGTCTGCATCGGCTCAGCGATTGCCATTCTTTGCATCTCGCATGACCATGAACTGGAACGCACACCGGAGGATGATCTTGAGACGGAAGGATTGCGGGAGGCGGCCGATGTCGTTTCATAACAGATAGCCCGATAGCGGGCACTTTCGTCCTACCAGCCTTGTATGGCGTCTCGGCTATTCCGCCTGGATCGTTTGGTTTCGCCGAGCGAACTCCTTCTCACGATCGAATGCTTCGCGCAGGCGCTTCAGTTCGGCCTCGCCGATCTGCTCCAGGTTCAGGTAGTCGAGCTTCCACTCGCCGTCGGCGTTCCAGCGCAGCGGTGACTGCATCGTCGTCATGGGGCCTGTCGCCGCCTGCAGGAGATCGAGCGCCAACCTCAAGGTCTGGTCCTGCGACTCGACGTCGTGCGGCTTGCCGGCGCTGTTGCCGAGAGGAAAATCGCTGAACAGGAAACGCGCGACCGCGGCGTGCTCGACGATGTCGCGGGCGCAGCCCATGACCACGGTGGGAATGCGGTTGAGCTCCAGATGGCGGGCAACAAGCGCGCTGGTCTGGTGGCAGACCGGGCAGTTGGGAACGATCACCGCCACGTCGGCCCGATCCTCGCGCACCCGGGCAAGAACCTCCGGCGCGTCGGTGTTGACCGTGACGCGGTGGCTGCGGTTGGTCGGCACACCATGAAACCGTTCCGCCACCGCGCCAATTCGTCCCGCCGCGGCCGCTCGGCGCAGCGCTGGCAGCGGAAACCACGTCGCGCTGTCGGTCGCCGTGGTGTGAATGCGGTCATAGGCTATGTGCGAGATGCGCAGGTCGTGGTCATGCGCCGTGTCCCCCGAATACACGCTATAGAACTTGGCGCTGCCATTATACGGAGCGCCCGGTCCCTGATCGCCTTTGTCCGGCTGAAAGGGCGCGGCCGTGGTGATCAGGGCGACCTTGCACTGCGGGAGCGACTTGGGCAGAGGGGTAAATGGGGCGGCGACATAATGTGCCCACCGATACGGCGTCGTGTAACCGATCGCGGAATAGTAGTTGCGGGTGCGGCGCATGTATGCGATCGGCGAGTTGTGGTCCGGCGCAAAGTCGAGCGGAAGCTTGGGACTGTGGTCCATGTGATCTCTTCGCTCTCCACTGGGCTCCGACAAAGGCAGCGGCGTTGATAAAGCTTCGTGCCACGACGGCGCGACCGGGTGCAAGATGCCCGGGATCGGGTCTGGGAATCCGACGCTCGTTGGCCCGCCCGGCTCGGGGGGCCGGATCATGAGCCACGATCGTCGACAGGACCTATCCCCGATTTAACCCACGCTTTACCCCAATCCAGTAAATCTTCAGCGTTCGATCAACTTCCGTTCGAGGAGACGGCAAATCATGCATGGGCTTTCCAAGCAGCCGGAAAGCAAGGTCCCCCGCGTCACATTGGCGTTCTGGATCATCAAGATCGCGGCGACGACGCTAGGGGAGACGGGCGGCGACGCGGTCTCCATGACCCTGCGGCTGGGCTATGCCCTCAGCACGGTCATTTTCGCAGGCATTTTTCTGGTTGCTGTCGCGGCGCAGATCAGCGCCCGGAGATTCCACCCGCTGCTGTATTGGGCGGTCATCGTAGCCACCACCACCGCCGGGACAACGATGGCGGACTTCGCGGACCGCTCACTCGGGATCGGCTACGTCGGCGGCTCAGTGATCCTCGCCCTGCTCCTCGTGGCGGTGCTCGGCGCATGGCAGCAATCGGTCGGCTCGGTGTCGGTGGAACATATCGCGTCGCCGAAGGCCGAGGCCTTTTACTGGGCAACGATCCTTTTCTCCAACACCCTAGGCACCGCGCTCGGCGATTTCCTGGCGGACGATTTCGGGCCTTGGATATGAAGGCGGCGCGCTGTTTTTCACGGCCTTGCTGGCACTGGTCGCGGCGGCATATTTCCTCACCGGTCTATCGCGGACGCTGCTGTTCTGGTCTGCATTTATCCTGACCCGGCCGCTCGGCGCGACGGTTGGCGATCTGCTGACCAAGCCGCTGCAAGACGGCGGATTGAACCTGAGCCGGATCAGTTCCTCGATCCTGATCGCGGCGTTCATCGTCGCGTGCGTCCTGCTGATCCCGCAACCGGCGGGCAGCCATCCGCGGTCATCGGGGCAAGCTTCGTGAAGCAGCCTACCACCGTCGCCCGCAATTACCGCCACCCCACCCGGTCACCCCGACGCGTCGACCGACCTATGGCGGCAAGTTGCTCGGCTGAGGTTGGCCGGCGACGCTTACGCTGGCATGCTGCCAAATAAGGCCCGTTGGCGGGCGGCAAAACCTGATGGAGACGAGCATGGCGGCGGACGGGGCGATGGGTGACTGGGTGCGGGTGGCCGCGAAGGGCGACGTAGCGGAGGGGCAGTGCCTGGGCGTGAAGGTCGGCGGCACGGAAGTCGCCATCTTTCATCTTCCCGGCGGCGAGTTTCACGCCACCTCCAACGTCTGCACCCACGAGTACGCCCTGCTGTCGGATGGCTGGCTGGAGAATGGCTGCATCGAATGCCCGCTGCACGCCGCCCAGTTCGACGTCCGGACCGGCAAGGCGATGTCGGCACCGGCGGATGAGGATATCCCCGTGTATCCGATCAAGGCCGAGGGCGACGATCTTCTGGTCGCAAGTGCCGGGATGAGCGGCCAGGGCGACCCCACGGCGCCGATTGACTGCGATGTCCATCCGGTGGTTCCGGGGCTGGCGGCGTTGCTGCCATATCTCGACGATCATTGGCGCGAAACCGTCGTCCGGCGCGGCATCGAAGATCTGACCACGATCAGCTACCCGACGCGCAATCCTCTCAGTTTTCGCCAGGACTGGCGCGACGAGGCGGGCCGCACCGCCACCGACGCCGGCATTCTCGGCTCGCAGGCGCTGGACCCGCTGGGCACGCGGCTGGCGATCTGCAACTGCCTGTATGGCGTGCAGGCACAGTTCAGCGAGGACCTCGGTGTCGCGCTTCTGCCGCGCGCTCAACGATTGGATCGCGCGGGAGTGGCTCGACCGCGACGCCACGGCTGCGCGCCTCCATCATCGTGCCGATGCAGAACGCCGAAATGGCGGTTGACGAAATCGAGCGTTGCGCCGCGCGATCACCGCTTCGTGCAGGTCATGCTTCTGGTCGGCAGCGAGGTGACGCTCGGTCGCCGGCAGTACTGGCCGATCTACGCGGCGGCGGAGCGGCACGGGCTGCCGATCGGGATCCATGCCGGCTCGATGTACCGCCACCCGATGACGCCGGTGGGCTGGCCGAGCACGTTTACGGAAGAATATGTCAACCAGGCGACGGCGTTTCAGTCGCAGTTGACCAGCCTGGTGGCGGAGGGCGTGTTCGCCAAATTCCCGGCGCTGACGGTGGTTCTGATGGAATCCGGCGTGACCTGGCTGCCGGCCTATCTGTGGCGGCTGACGAAGTTCTGGAAGGGCTTGCGCAGCGAGATCCCCTGGGTGTCCGATCCGCCCGGTTCCATCGTCCGCGAGCGGGTGCGGCTGACGCTGCAGCCGTTCGATGCGCCGCCCGAGCCCGCCTCGGTGATGCGGCTGATCGAGCATATCGGGTCGGACGAGATGCTGCTGTTCTCGACCGATTATCCGCACTGGCAGTACGACGGCGGCAACGCCCTGCCGGAGGGGCTGGATACCGGCCTCGCGCGGAAGATCATGGCGGACAACCCGCTGCGAACCTATGTTCGTTTGAATGAAACGGTGGCCAGGGAGAACGTGCGCATGAATGTCGACGTCCTCAATCGCTCCGGGGTCCAGCCGGCCGCCGCCTCCCGGCTGGCGATCGCCGACTGCGACATCCATCCGCGGCCGGCCGGGGTTGGCATCGGCGGCGTCAGCAAGTCGCTGTATCCGTATCTGTCGCGGCGCTGGCTGGACCATGTCGAAGGAATTCGGCATCACCTACCGCCAGCCCTGGGAGAAGGGATCGGCCTATCCGAAGGGCCAGCCGCAGGCGTGCCGGCGCGATGCGTTTCTGCCGGACGGCGGTTCACCGGGCAGCGATCTGCGCGTTCATGGCGGCGCAGCACCTGGACCCGAACAACGTCGCGCTGGGCATTCTCAACCCGCTGACCAGCGGGCAGGGCGCGACCAACCCGCGAGCTATCGGCCGCGATCACCCATGCCACGAACGAGTGGCAGAAGGCCGAGTGGACGTCGCAGGACTAGCGGCTGCGCGGCTCGGTCGTCATCCCCTACGAGGACAGCGTCGCCTCGGTGAAGGAAATCGAGCTGCGCGCCGGCGATCCGGAGTTTGCCCAGGTGCTGCTGCTGAGCCGGACGGCGGAGCCGCTCGGGCAGCGGCGCTACTGGCCGATCTATGAGGCGGCCGCGGCGGCCGGTCTGGCGGTCGGCATCCACGCCTTCGGCAATGGCGGCTGGCCGAACACCGCCGGCGGTTGGGGCAGCTACTACATCGAGGAAATGGTCGGTCACGCGCAGGCGCAGCAGGCGTTGCTGGTCAGCATGATCCTGGAGGGCGTGTTCGAACGGGTGCCCGACCTGCGGGTCGTGCTGGTCGAGGGTGGGCTGGCATGGGCCGCCGCGCTGGGGTGGCGGATGGACCGGCAGTGGGCGAAGCTGAAGCGGGAGCTGCCGCATCTGAAACGGGCGCCCTCGGAGTATATCCGCACGAATGTCTGGTTCACCACGCAGCCGGTCGAGGAGCCGGACCCGCGCAGCCAATTGGCGGAGACGCTCGAGTGGATCGGCTGGGATCGGGTGCTGTTCGCGACCGACTATCCGCACTGGGATTTCGACGATCCGGCTCAGGCGCTGCCGATCAAGCTGACCGAGGCACAGCGGCGGCAGGTGTTTCTGGAGAATGCGAAGGCGGTGTACCGGCAGGGGTAAGGGAGACCAAGTGCGGGACGGCACGAACAACCTCGACTGTTAGCAGCGGCCACCCGTCCCTTTTGGCCTGTGCTCGACGGCGAAAGTTACCGCACCAAGGTCACGCCAGCGCGCTCCCGAGCACCGCCACGCCGACCGCCGATCCGGCCTGACGAAGTTCCTTGTCGAGCGAACCAAGCGGCAGGCCGCGCCGCTGGGCAAGCTCGAGATAGGCGGCATCGTAGATCGTCAGTTGAAAGCGTTCGGCCAGACCCCGGGTCGTCGCCCAGACCTGGATCGTGGTCTCGGGGTCGAGCGTCACCGGAAGATCGCGCAGAAAATCGGCCAGACGCCGGCGACGTGGCCGATCAAGTCGCTTCCGCCGCTCGGCCATCATCAGTCCATTCAGGACTTCAAGCGGCCAATGCTGCGGCGCCATTGCGCCCGTCTCGCCGACACGATGAAGCAACGCTTCCGCCCCCGGGGAACGCTCATCTTCAAAGCACCAGGCCAATGCCACGGAACTGTCGAGAACAAAGCTCACGGGCGGCCTTCGTTGACCAGGTCCTTGATCTCCAGGCCATCAAGCGTAACCCCTCGGCTCGCCTCCAGAATCCCCGCCACCGCCTTGCGCGCCTTATCCCGGTCGAAGCCCGGTTCCGTGGAAACCAGCCGCGCGACCGGCCTCCCGCGCCGGGTGATGACGATTTCGTCGCCGTGTTCCACTTGGTCGAGCAGTTGCCCGAGCTTGTTCTTCGCCTCGAAGGCACCGATTTCGCGCATCATAGCCTCTTTGATCTAGCCTGTTGGCTAGCTTATACGGGAACGCTTTGCCCGTCCACATGATTAGATATCACCCGGCTCATCCGACACATCCGTGCGGCCAAGGCGCGGTCCTGACGTGTGGAGCGATGCGGTCTATGCTCTCCTCCCGATCACTCGACGAAAGAGCAGCGCCATGAACCAACCGCCTGGCAACGATATACCCCGGCCGGCCGGCATCGAAGCGGTGATCGTCCCGCGTGCCCACGATGTCGGCGGCTTCGAGGTGCGCCGCGCGCTGCCCGCCGCGGAAAAGCAGATGATCGGGCCGTTCATCTTCTTCGATCAGATGGGACCCGGAGAATTTCTCACCGGTCGTGGCCTTGACGTTCGGCCGCATCCGCACATCGGCCTGGCCACTGTCACCTATCTGTTCGACGGTTCGATCATGCATCGAGACACCCTTGGGTCGCAGCTTTCGATCGACCCGGGCGATGTCAACTGGATGACGGCCGGACGTGGCATCGCCCACTCGGAGCGCACCGACACCGCATTGCGGACCGCAACAACAAGCTGTTCGGCATCCAGTCCTGGGCCGCCCTGCCCAGGACATCGGAGGAGATGCCGGCGGCCTTCGTCCACCACCCGGCTGCCTCCCTGCCGATCCTGAACGAGCCCGGCATTCGGCTGCGCCTGATCGCGGGCGACGGCTGGGGCCTGCATTCGCCCGTGGATACCCAGTGGCCGCTGTTCTACGCCGAGTCGCGCTGTCCCCCGGCGCGGCACTGCCGCTGCCCGACCGCACGAGGAACGCGGCGCCTACGTCGTCGAGGGCTCGGTGCAGGTCGCCGGTGCCGATTTCGAGGCCGGAAGGATGCTGCTGTTCCGCGCCGGCGACAGTCTCGCCCTCCTCGCCGGGCCACGCGGCGCTCGGCTGCTGCTGCTGGGCGGCGCGGTGATGGACGGTCCCTCGCTTCATCTTCTGGAATTTCGTTTCGTCCTCGCAGGAAAGGATCGAGCACGCCAAGGCCGACTGGAAGGCCGGCCGCTTCGGCAAGGTGGCCGGCGACGAGCGCGAGTTCATTCCGCTGCCGGAGCCGCGCTCGGCCAGGTGATGACTGACAGCCGAAATCGGACTCGGAACAAACCTTAAAGCGGAATCGCCACCAGCGTATCGAAATGCGACAAATCGCAGATCACCACCCGCTCGGCGAACCGCAGCCCGTCCGCGCCGTCGTGGAGCCGGTCCCGGTAGCGTCCGGCGGCGAACAGATCCATCCGCCCGTCACGCATCGTTCGCACCACCAGGAACGGGGTCTCGACGGTGCCGCCCGCGTCCGCGCCAATGATCAGCGGCGTGCCGATGATGTGCCGGTAGGCCTGCCGCTCGTAGATGTTCGCCCGCCGCAATGCCAGCACCCGATCCGCCAGCATCGCCCGGCTGTCCGCATAGATGATGCCGGCTTCGTTGCCATCCCGCAGGTTTTCCGCCGAGGTGATCTTGTAGAGACACGCATCGAGGAAAAAGCCCGGCCACTCCTCCAGCCTGTCATCGTCGATACAGGCGGCATAGGCGGCGTTCAACGCGGTCACACGGAACAGCCATTCGGCACCGGACATGCCGCTACTCCTGCATCAGGCGGCGCCACATCTGCCAGAAACCGCGAATGGCGGTCTCGGTGGCGCGGGTCTCCTGGCTCTCCGTCCCCGCACCGCCCATCTCCAGTAGCGAAACGCCGTTGGGCGCCGCCGCCGAACCACGCTCGACGAAGTTGCCGATGCAACCATCTTCCATCGAAACGAAACCGGCCGGACCGGCAAGGTTGAGCTGCTTCAGCCGGCGCCGCCGCAACGCCGGCGGATCGTCGGCATAGCCGAGATAGATCCAGTTGAGGTCGGTGCGATCGACGCCGCGCGGGAGGAACTGACGAATCGCCATCACGTTGTAGGTGCGCTGCATCGCGAAGCTTGGAAACACCGACAGGATCTGCTGGCGTATCCCGTCGCCGTGTTCGTCTTGGAAATCGAGCAGGCCGGGGTCGGACAGACGCAGACCATCATCGACGGAACGCATTCCTTCGTAGCTGTCATCTGCCTCGTCGAACCGGCGCGAGGGTTGTCGAGACATGGCTGCCGCCGTTCGGGCTGACGCCGACGCCACCGCCCTGGCTCAGACGATTGATACGGAAGGTGGCGAAGAAGACGTGCAGCAGGCTGGCGTGGTAGGTGTCGCGCACGTTCTCCGCATAGAGCTTCCAGTTGTTGGGCAGCACCTCGGTGAACCGGCCGATCACCTGCAGCCTGCGTCCCGCGGTGCGTGTCAGCGCGGCGGCAATCTCGGGACCGATATAGTCCTCGATCGCCGGCGTCTGATCCGATAGCGTACCGAACACGATGCCGCTGATCGTCGCAATCCGCAGCTTGCGGATCGCATGGTCCTCGGGGCGGAAGCTGTCCGGCATTCCGCCGCGGCCATTGACGCCCTTGCGGAATGCGATGGATTTCAGATTGCCGCTCAGATCATAGCGCCAGGCGTGATAGACACAGGTGAAATCGCGCGCGTTGCCGGCGTTGTCGAAGCAGATCAGCGCACCGCGGTGCAGGCAACGGTTCTCGAACGCCGCGATGCCCCCACTCTCGGTCCGCACCACCACGACCGGCATGCGACCGACATAGGTGGTGCGCCAGTCGCCCGGGTTCGGAATGTCACCATCGATACACAGATAGTTCCAGACCGGGCCTTCGAACAGGAGCTGCTGTTCGCGCACCACCAATGCGGGATTCTGATACAGATGAAACGGAACCCGCGTGAGGCCTTGAGAATGCCCTTCATTCCCCGGATGGATGGTGGCGCGGTCCATGGCGAACCCCCGTTGACCCACGGGTGAGGCTAGCCGATAGGTCGATCACAGACAAACCGCCGCAACCACATGGCCGGTAGACCGACCCCCAACCAGTAGCGGTGGCAAAGCTTGGGCAGCCAATGATGCCAACTCAGTGCACCTTCGCCTTTTTTTGGATGACCGTTCCGTTGCTTTCAAACGGCAAGACAGCGCCTTGGGCACTTGCTCAGCATTGGCGGTGCCGCTCTACTGCCCGGACATCCAGTTGTTCTGATAAAAATTATGCGCGGGTGTACGATACTGCGTCTGAGAGCTTGCCGCGCCAACAGTCAGACCAATAGTGGCGACGGCGGCCAGGATCATGATCCTCATCGGAATTCTCCCCTTTTCCGGCTAGCTCCGATTGGTCAGAGATGGATCTAATCAGGTCGAACGACAATCGCCTTGGCCTGCATTTGATCTATACGTCCGGCGGGGAGCCGGCGACTGGCGAAACCTCCCCCACATCAGCCCGCACACCCCAGCGGGCACGCGGCAGATCGGGCCTCAATCGTCCAGGAAGCTGCGCAGCTTTCGGCTCCGGCTCGGGTGCTTTAGTTTGCGCAGCGCCTTCGCCTCGATCTGCCGGATGCGTTCGCGGGTCACATTGAATTGCTGGCCAACCTCTTCCAACGTGTGGTCGGTGTTCATCCCAATGCCGAACCGCATGCGCAGTACCCGCTCCTCGCGCGGCGTCAGCGACGACAACACACGGGTGGTGGCTTCGCGCAGGTTCGCCTGGATCGCCGCATCCAGCGGGATGACGGCGTTCGGGTCCTGGATGAAGTCGCCCAGATGGAAATCCTCCTCGTCGCCGATGGGCGTCTCCAGACTGATCGGCTCCTTGGCGATCTTCAGAACTTTTCGCACTTTTTCCAGCGGCATGCCGAGCTTGTCGGCAAGTTCTTCCGGCGCTGGCTCACGGCCGATCTCGTGCAGCATCTGCCGGCTGGTGCGAACCAGCTTGTTGATCGTCTCGATCATGTGCACGGGAATGCGGATTGTCCGAGCCTGGTCGGCGATCGAACGGGTAATCGCCTGACGGATCCACCACGTCGCATAAGTGGAAAATTTGTAGCCGCGGCGGTACTCGAACTTATCGACCGCCTTCATCAGGCCGATGTTGCCTTCCTGGATCAAATCCAGGAACTGCAGGCCGCGATTGGTGTATTTTTTGGCGATCGAGATCACCAGCCGCAAATTCGCCTCGATCATCTCCTTCTTCGCCCGCGCGCTGTCGCGCTCGCCTCGGGACACGGTCATGTAGACGCGGCGGAATTCGGCGATCGGCAGGCTGGCATCGGTCGCCACGGAGGAGATCTGCCCGCGCACCTTGCCGATATCGGTCGGGTGCTTGGCGACGAATAGCTTCCAGCCCTTGCCAGTCAGCTTGCCGACTTTCTCCAGCCAGTTCGGATCGAGCTCCTGACCGCGATAATTCTTCAGGAACTCCTCGCGGTTGACCTTGCAGCCCTCCGCCATCCGCATGAGTTGGCCTTCCAGCGTGGTCAGGCGCTGGTTCAGCAGCTTGAGCTGGCTGACCAGTTCCTCGATGCGGTTGTTGTGCAGCCGCACCTGCCCGACCTTCTCGACCAGTTCCTCGCGGATCTTCTCGTAGCTTTTCTCCGACCGCGAGGTCATTTCCTCGCCGCTGGTGATGGTCTCCAGCCGGCGATGCTGCATTTTGTGCAGCCTCTTGTACTGGTTCTCGATTTCCTCGAAGTTGGCCAGGACCTCCGGTTTGAGTTTTTCTTCCAGTGCCGACAGCGACATGCTGGGCCCACCATCCTCATCGTCCGGATCGAGCTCGTCATTGCCGGCGAAACCGTTCGCGCCGGCTCCGTCAGCCACCGAACCGTTGACGATCCCTGGAACCTCCGGCGCTGGCGCGCCGGCACCGTCCGTGGCTTCCAGATCGACGATATCGCGCAGCAGCATGCGCCCGGCCTTGAGCTGCTCGTGCCAGGTGATGATCGCCTTGAATGTCAGCGGGCTTTCGCACAAGCCATTGATCATCATGTCGCGGCCAGCCTCGATCCGCTTGGCGATGGCGATCTCGCCCTCGCGGGACAGCAACTCGACGCTGCCCATCTCCCGCAGATACATCCGCACCGGGTCGTCGGTGCGTCCCAGGTTCGCCTCGTCGACGTTGCCCGACTGTTCCTCTTCCTCGGCCTCGTCGGCTTTCTCGGCCTTTGCAGCCGGGACCTCGCCCTCCTCGCTTTCTTCGCTCTCGACGACCTGGATCCCCATCTCGGAGAAGTTGGCCATCACGTCTTCGATCTGTTCGGAACTGTTCTGATCCGGCGGCAGGATCGCGTTCAGCTCATCGAAGGTGATGTAGCCACGCTCCTTACCGCGCGCGACCAGCCGCTTGACCGCGACCGTCTGCACGTCCAACAGAGTGGTTTCCACGTCCTGCTCCGCCGTCGCTGTGTCGCCGGCGACCATTGGCTTCGTAGCCATTGCTCAGAGCACTCCTTCGTCCGTCGGGCACGGCCGGCATTGACCGACGGCCCAAATCACAATATGTCCCGCGCCAGCGGCCCGAAGCCTTGAAATGTCTTGCGATGATCGGCCCGTTGGCATCCACATCGCTCGCGCCGCCCGCTCGCCCCAACCTTGCGCGTGCCGGCCTGCCCCCGGGGCTGCTGGCGTCATATCAGGCAGGTGGCGCATCACGCGTCCAACAGTTCGACGCCGTCGGGCTCGCCGCTTTCGACCCTGATCAATGCTTGTCGCAGGGCACTCAGGCGGCGTTGCGTATCAGCGGTGAGGTTCCGGTCTGCGTCCATCTTGGCTAAAGCGACTTCCTCGCGAAGATGTTCCACATTCAAGAACCCAAAAAAATGCCACCACCCCGACTCGGCATCGGCCGGCATGGCGGTGGACGCCGCGCATTCCGGCAGGGGCATCGCCCCAGCCGTCAGGACCTGCTCAATTTCGGAGTTGCATCCGGATTTCGTGAGGTGGTCCGTCAGGCTGGCAAAGTCAAGGCTTTCAGCGGTTTCCGACCATTGCAGCAGCACGTCCCGCAACCGGGACATCGCGCCACTCAGGATCAGGGTAGCATAGGCGTTCTGCACACCATGCAGCAGGAAAGGATGGCGCAGTAAGATCGCCGTCAGGATGCGCGACCACTCTTGCGTGGTGGAGGTTTGATCAGTTCTGATCCGCAGAAATCGCGGAGGTTCAGGGGGCGGCCGCCCCCTACCCCGGACCGCGGCACGGGCGCCGAATTGGCTGCCGCCATGCGTCCGAGCCTGCCGGCTGTGATAGAACCGGTCCAGCAGCACGCGCCGATATTCACCAGCGAGCGACTTGTCAGTGATCCGGGAAGCAGCCTCGGTCAGCCTCGTGCGCAATGCCAGCACGCTGTTCCGGTGTCGAATCGCCGGCCGACTGCACGTATCATGTCATACAGCGCATCGGACGGCGACCGTGCCGCATCCAGAACGCCCTGGAACAACGCCGGCCCGCCCTTCCGCAGCAGACTATCGGGATCTTCACCCGGCGGCAGCGTAGCAAATCTGAGCGATCGGTCTGGCGTCAGCATCGGCAGCGCCAATTCCATCGCCCGCGCCGCCGCCCTCACTCCGGCCGCGTCACCATCGAAGCAAAGCACCGGGATCGGAGAGACTCGCCAGAGCTCTTCCATCTGTTCGCTGGTCAAGGCGGTCCCGAGTGGCGCGACCGCACCTGCGAAGCCGGCCTGCGCTGCGGCGATGACGTCCATATAGCCCTCCACCAGCAGCAGCACCCCGCCGTCCCGTACCGCGTCTCGAGCCAGATCGAGCCCGTACAGCGTGCGGCGCTTGGAAAACACCGTCGTTTCGGGGCCGTTGACGTATTTCGGCTGGCCGGACCCGAGTGTACGTCCGCCAAAGCTGACGATCCGGCCGCGGCGGTCACGGATCGGAAACATTACCCGGCTGGAAAACAGCTCGAACACCCGGCCGGTTTCCTCATCACGACGAATTAGGCCTGCCTCCTCCAGTTGTGAAGCGTCGATACCTTGTCGCGCCATTTCCGCCGTCAGTCCGCCACGTTCCCCGACCCAGCCGAGGCCGAACCGTCCGATGGTCTCCTCCGTCAGTCCGCGACCCAGCAGGTACTCTCGCGCCGCGCGGCCATCGGGCATCGCCAGCCAGCGCTGATAGTGGACCTGCGCCGCCTGCAGAACGCCGATGACATCGAGACGCCGCCGCTCCGCCTCTGCCGCCTCGGGTGACGGCTTAGGCACTTCCAGCCCAGCCTCGGCGGCAAGCTGGCTCACGGCTTCCATAAAACCGAGGCCCTGGCTCTGCATCACGAAGCTGATCGCGTCGCCGTGCGCGCCGCAGCCGAAGCAATGGTAGTGGTCATCGTAGACGTAGAAGCTGGGTGATTTCTCACCATGGAACGGGCAGCAGCCCTTCCACTGCTTGCCCGACCGCGCCAGCCGCACTCGGCGTCCGATCACCGCCGGAGATTGGCGTGCGCGCCCGCAGTTCGTCGGTGAAGCTGGTGGGAAGCGCCATCGCCGCGTTATCGCCCGGTGCGGTCAGGCCGAGAGCCGGGCTTTGACCATCGGACCGGCCTTGGCCATGTCGATGCGTGGCGGCGTGCTGTGCCCGCAGGGCGGCCATCACGCGCGCCCATATCCTTGATGCCCGCGGCCCCGGTCTCCGCGACGGCGTGGCCACTGCCTGCTCCGTCGCCGCCGGGTCCATCTGGCTGGGCAGAAAGCTTTCGATCACGGCGATCTCGGCCGTCTCCTTGGCGGCGAGTTCCGGGCGGTTGCCCTGCGTGTACAGCTCCACCGATTCGCGGCGGGACTTCACCATGCCGCGCAGCATTGCCACGACATCCTCCTCGGGCACTTTGTCGATGCCTTTGGGCCGAGCGGCGATGTCGAGTGTCCTTGAGGCGGGCCATGATCATGCGGAGGGTGGAGGTGCGGGCGGCGTCGCCGGATTTCATCGAGGCTTTCAATTGACCGGTGAATTCTTCTCTCAGGCTCACGACGCTCTCCCGCGCGGATCGATCGTTTATAGGGCCATGTCGCCAGTGCGGAAAGTCCCTAGGATGCCCGGACCCTCGCTTTCCCGCGACGTCGACTGGTCGTGCCACGAACCTCCTGAACTGATCGAGAGATCTCATTCCGGGTCCGGCGGGGTCCAGTGCGCCGGCGTTTCATGGTCGGGATGCTGCCGGCTGATCACGACCCGGCTCGCGTGCGCTCTCGCCGGTTCGCACGTCAGGCAGCCGCCCGGCAGCAGCATGGCGATCCAGGGCAGGCGAGCCTCGATGCCGAAGTTCTTCGTCGGCGGCGCCAGCGGCCGGCGCGTCGAGGCTGCCGGTCGTGACCTCGATCGCGTCGCCGCCCAGGAACCGGAACGTCAACGGCGTGCCGCAGGCGCGCGCAGAAATGCCGTTCGGCGACGGAGGAACTGCGAAAGCTGCCCGGCTGGCCGCGGGTCCAGGCAAAGCTTCGTAAGCTTGACCTTGCTCAGCGCGGCGAACGGACCGCCGACCGCCTTCTGGCACATGCGGCAATGGCACACCGTCGACTCCGGCCGCTCCGCCAGCGCATAGCGGACCGCGCCGCACTGGCAGCCGCCGGTAATCGGGAGATCTTTCGGACATCGGATCCTCCGTGATTGGCGGAAATAATTTCCGGCATACGCGGTGACAGGGTCGGTTGCAGATGGGAAGAAATTTCTCCCCATACCGCCTGCTATGTCGATCCCGATCGAACATATCATAGCACGTCTCGGTGGAGCGGACGCCGCCGCTCGGCTGACCGGTGTGGGAACCGAGGCGGTGCGCAAGTGGCGCCAGGCGCGTGCTATCCCGCCCCGCCACTGGCCCGCCGTCATTGCGGCGACAGGCCTGGCGATGGCGGATCTGCAGTCCAGTTCCTCCGAGCCTGAGAGACCCACGATGTCCGATCCGAACAGCGCCGATGCCGTGCCCGCGGGCGCCACCGCGGCGCTGGTGCTGGCCGACGGCGCGGTGTTCTGGGGCCGCGGTTTCGGCGCCCATACGCCGGTGACCCAGGGCACGGCGGCGCGCGACCCGGTGGGCGAGGTCTGCTTCAACACCGGCATGACCGGCTATCAGGAAACGCTCACCGACCCTTCCTACGCCGGCCAGATCATCACCTTCACCTTTCCCCATATCGGCAATGTCGGCACCAACAGCGAGGATCTCGAAGCGGCGACGATCACCGCCCGCGGCCTGATGGTGAAGCAGGACGTGACCGAGCCGTCCAACTGGCGCTCCACCCAGTCGCTGGATGCCTGGCTGCGGTCGAACGGCGTGACCGGGATCGCCGGTGTCGACACCCGGGCGCTCACCATCCGCATCCGCGACGGCGGCGCACCGACCGGCGTGCTGGCGTTTCCCGCCGACGGTCGTTTCGACCTGCCGGCGCTGCGGGCGCAGGCGGCCGCCTGGCCGGGGCTGGAGGGGATGGACCTCGCGAAGGAGGTCACCTGCCGGCAGACCTATTACTGGGACGATACAGCCTGGTCCTGGCCGGACGGCGTGCGGCCGGCAGACCGAGCCACGCGCCATGTCGTGGCTGTGGATTATGGGGCGAAGCGCAACATCCTGCGCAGCCTGGCCTCGGCCGGCTGCCGGGTCACCGTGGTGCCCGCCACCGCGACCGCCGACGAGATCCTGCGCCACCAGCCCGACGGCGTATTCCTGTCGAACGGTCCCGGCGACCCGGCGGCGACCGGCGTATACGCCGTGCCGGTGCTCCGGGAACGTGCTGGAGAGCGGGCGTGCCGCTGTTCGGCATCTGCCTGGGCCACCAGTTGCTGGCCCTGGCGCTGGGCGCAACGACCTACAAGCTGGCGCCGGGGACATCGCGGCGCCAACCAGCCGGTGCAGGACCTGGCCACCGGACGAGGTGGAGATCACCAGCCAGAACCACGGCTTCGCGGTCGATGCGGACGCGTCTGCCGGCCAGCGTGAAGGTGACGCATGTGTCGCTGTTCGACGGCTCCAACGAGGGCATCGCGTGCACCGACCGGCCGGCGTTCTCGGTGCAGTACCATCCGGAGGCGAGCCCCGGGCCGTCCGACAGCCACCATCTGTTCCGCCGGTTCGTCGGCTTGATGGAGCAGCGGCGGTGAAATGGATGCCTCGCGTAGCTGCTCGCCGACTGCCTTCCGCCACACTATCGACGAAGCGAATATCGAGGCGGGATTCGCCCGATTTGCTGGCCTCACCGGATCAGGGCATCAGCTTCGACGCCTTTTGCGAGGCGGTCGCCCAATGCCAGCGCGAAGGCTTGATCCGCGAACCGTTCGGCTGCCGAGGGCGCCCTGCAATGCCACTGGCACCTGGAACTGACCCCGGCCGGAGTCGCGGCGGCGAGGCTCGCAGTGGCTCCCGCATCGCATTCTTCCGCAGTGTTGAAATCGTCGACCTATGTAAGCGATTGCCGTGGTCCAAGCAGCACGCAAGCCGGCCCGCAAAGTCGTCTGCACTGCCTCGCGCATGCGCGCCTGATCTCCCACTTCGACCCGGACAAAATTAGCCGCATGCCCAAACGCACCGACATCCAATCCATCCTGATCATCGGCGCCGGCCCGATCATCATCGGCCAGGCCTGCGAGTTCGACTATTCCGGCGCCCAGGCCTGCAAGGCGCTCCGCGCCGAGGGCTATCGCGTCATCCTGGTGAACTCGAACCCCGCCACCATCATGACCGACCCTGGCCTGGCCGACGCCACCTATGTCGAGCCGATCACGCCCGAGATGGTCGAAAAGATCATCGCCCGGGAAAAACCCGACGCCATGCTGCCCACCATGGGCGGCCAGACCGCGCTGAACACCGCAATGAGACTGGCCGCGAACGGCGCGCTGGAACGGCACGGAGTCGAACTGATCGGCGCCAAGGCCGACGTCATCGACCGCGCCGAGGACCGGCTGAAATTCCGCGACGCCATGGCCGAGATCGGCATCGAATTCGCCCCGCTCGGCCATCGCGCACTCGATGGAGGAAGCCCGCGCCGCCCTTGCCATGACCGGCCTGCCGGCGGTCATCCGCCCCAGCTTCACCCTCGGCGGCACCGGCGGCGGCATCGCCTACAACAAGCGAAGAATTCGAGCATATCGTCGCGGGCGGCCTGGAAGCCTCCCCGACCACCGAAGTGCTGATCGAGGAATCAGTGCTGGGCTGGAAAGAATACGAGATGGAGGTCGTCCGCGACAGCGCCGACAACTGCATCATCGTCTGCTCGATCGAGAATGTCGATCCGATGGGTATCCACACCGGCAATTCCGTCACCGTCGCGCCGGCCCTGACGCTGACCGACAAGGAATACCAGCGGATGCGCGACGCCTCCATCGCGTGCCTGCGCAAGATCGGCGTCGACACCGGCGGTGCCAACGTGCAGTTCGGGCTCAACCCGGTCGGACGGGCGCATGGTCATCATCGAGATGAACCCGCGGGTGTCCCGTTCCTCCGCGCTGGCATCGAAGGCGACCGGCTTCCCGATCGCCAAGATCGCCGCGAAGCTGGCCGTCGGCTACACGCTGGACGAGCTGGCCAACGACATCACCCGCGTCACGCCGGCCAGCTTCGAGCCGACGATCGACTACGTGGTGGTCAAGATCCCCCGCTTCACGTTCGAGAAATTCCCTGGCACGCCGGCGCTGCTGACCACCTCGATGAAATCGGTCGGCGAGGCGATGTCGATCGGCCGCAGCTTCGCCGAAGCCCTGCAGAAGGGCTTTCGCAGCACGGAAACCGGCCTTTCCGGCCTCGATCCGATCGAACCGCCCGGCGATGGCGGTCCCGATGCCTTCCGCGCCGCGCTGTCGCAGCCGGCGCCCGGACCGGCTTTTGATGGCCGCCCAGGCGCTGCGTGCCGGCCTGTCGGTCGAGGATATCCACGATACGACTAAATTCGACCCCTGGTTCCTGCGGGAAATCGCCAAAATCGTCGCCGCCGAACGCGAGGTCGCCGCTGTCGGGTTGCCGCGCGAGGCGGGCGCGTTGCGCCGCCTGAAGGCGCTGGGTTTCTCCGACCTGCGGCTGGCGGAACTGTCCGGTGGCACCGCGGCCGATGTCCAGCGCGTCCGCGCCGAACATGGTGTGACCCCGGTCTACAAGCGTATCGACACCTGCGCCGCCGAGTTCGCCTCCAGCACCCCGTATATGTATTCGACCTACGAAGGCGGCTACGGCATCCCGGCCTGCGAAGCCGACCCCACCGACCGGACGAAGATAATCATCCTCGGCGGCGGTCCGAACCGCATCGGCCAGGGCATCGAGTTCGACTATTGCTGCGTCCACGCCGCCTATGCCCTGAAGGAGGCCGGGTTCGAGACCATCATGGTCAACTGCAACCCGGAAACCGTCAGCACCGACTACGACACCTCCGACCGGCTGTATTTCGAGCCGCTGACCGAGGAGGACGTCATCGCCCTCGTTCGCCGCGAACAACAGAACGGCACCCTGCTCGGCTGCATCGTCCAGTACGGCGGGCAGACGCCGTTGAAATTGTCGCAGGCGCTGTCGCGGGAGGGCATCCCGATCCTCGGCACCTCCGCCGATGCCATCGACCTGGCCGAGGACCGCGAGCGCTTTCAGCAGTTGCTGCACCGCCTCGGCCTGCTACAGCCGGATAACGGCATCGCGCGATCGGCCGAGGAGGCCGTCGGCATCGCCGAGCGCATCGGCTATCCGGTGGTGATCCGGCCGAGTTATGTGCTGGGCGGCCGAGCGATGGAGATCGTCTACGACCGCGCCGGGCTGCATCGGTACATGCGCGAGGCGGTCCGCGCCTCCGGCGAAAACCCGGTCCTGATCGACCGCTATCTCAACGACGCGATCGAGGTCGATGTCGACTGCATCGCCGACGGCGAAACCGTCTATGTCGCTGGCGTGATGGAGCATATCGAGGAAGCCGGCATCCATTCCGGCGACAGTGCCTGCTCGCTGCCGCCATATTCGCTGTCGCCGGCGATGATCACCGAGCTGAAATCGGAAACCGAGGCGATCGCCAAGGCGCTGAACGTCGTCGGCCTGATGAACGTGCAGTATGCCATCAAGGACGACACCATCTACGTGCTGGAGGTCAATCCCCGGGCCTCCCGCACCGTGCCGTTCGTCGCCAAGGCCACCGGCGTGCCGGTCGCCAAGATCGGTGCGCGGGTCATGGCGGGAGCCCACCTCGCCACTGATTTCGTGCTGGATGACGACGCCATCGCGCCGCACGTGGCGGTGAAGGAGGCGGTATTCCCGTTTGCCCGCTTCCCGAACGTGGACACCATCCTGGGACCGGAGATGAAATCGACCGGCGAGGTCATGGGGCTCGAACTCCGGGTTCGAGCGCGCGTTCGCCAAGGCGCAGTTGGGCGCCGGGGTGATCCTGCCGCTGGCGGGGACAGTGTTCCTGTCGATCAAGGACGCCGACAAGAAGGGGCTGCCCGCGCTGGCCCGGAGACTGGTGGACATGGGCTTTGCCATTATGGCGACCCGGGGCACCGCCGCCCGCATCCGTGACTCCGGCCTGGCGGTGACCGTGGTGAACAAGGTGCTGGAAGGCCGGCCGCATTGCGTCGACGCTATCCTGTCCGACGAGGTGCAACTGGTGATCAACACCGCGTCCACCCCGCAATCGGTGGCTGACAGCTTTGCGATACGCCGCAGCGCGCTGACCCGGGGGGTGCCGCACTATACGACGCTGGCCGGCGCGAGGGCGGCGGTGCATGCTATCGCAGCCCTAAAGGCGGGAACGCTTGAAGTCGCGCCTCTCCAGTCCTACTTTCGCGGTTCGTTTTGACCAAGGCGCCGCGGTTGGGGTCGACCCGACCGCGGCGGCGCAGCGTGATTATCCCCGGTTCACCGAGTCTCGAAGGACCAAGACGTGCAGAAGTTTCCGATGACCGCCCCTGGTCTACAGCGGTTGGAAGACGAACTCCGCCAATTGCGGGCCGTGGAGCGTCCGTCGATCATCCGCTCTATCGCTGAAGCACGGGAACACGGCGATTTGTCGGAAAACGCTGAATATCACGCCGCGCGCGAACGCCAATCCTTCATCGAGGGCCGCATCGCCGAACTGGAGGAGATCACATCGGGCGCGGAGGTGATCGACCCGGCCACTCTGATCCGGGTCCCACGTCAAGTTCGGCGCCCACGTCAAGCTGGTCGACGAGGAGACCGAGCGTGAGGCGGTCTATCAGATCGTTGGCGTGCATGAGGCGGACGTTAAGGCCGCCCGTCTGTCGATCTCCTCGCCACTCGCCAAGGCGCTGATCGGCAAGAAGGTCGGCGAGACGGTGTCGGTGCCGGCGCCGGGCGGCGACCGCTCTTACGAAATCTTAGACATACGGTTCGGCTAAGGCGTCGGGTGGAGAGCCGTCGAATATGGCAGGCGTACCCGGGTGGTGACGGGGAAGCGGGCCATTCCTGCCGCCCGGCCGCTTCGGGCCACCAGGGCGCCCGCTCGTGCCGCTGCGGTTGGTGCCGGTCCCGTCGAGGTTGCCGCCGGGCCGCTTGACCGGCCGCCGCAGATGGTCACCCTGGCAGATGTCCAGGCTGCTGCCGCACGCATCGCCGGAAAGGTGATCCGCACGCCGATGCTGGCCAACCACGCGATCTCACGGGTGACCGGCGCCAAGGTCGTGCTCAAGTTCGACAACATGCAGGTGACGGGCGCCTTCAAGGAACGTGGCGCCGCCAACCGGCTGGCTTTGCTGAGCCAGGCGGAACGCGCCCGCGGCGTGATCACCATGTCGGCCGGCAATCACGCCCAGGCCGTCGCCCGCCACGCCAGCCTGCTCGGCATTCACGCCACCATCGTCATGCCGAAATTCACCCCTTCGACCAAGGTGACGCGCACCGCCGCCTGGGGCGCCAACATCGTTTTACTGGGCGAAACCCTAGCCGAGGCGGCCGCTCACGCACGTGAACGCGCCGCTTCCGACTCGCTGACCTTCGTGCATCCCTATGACGACCCGTTCGTCATCGCTGGCCAGGGAACGCTGGGCCTTGAGATGCTGCGAGGACGTCCCGGACCTTGACGCGCTGATCATCCCGGTGGGCGGCGGCGGGCTGCTGGCCGGCTGCCTCGTGGCGGCGACCGAACTCGAGCCAGGAAATCGACGTCTATGGCGCCGAGGTGGAGAACTACGCCGCCATGGCGCAGCGCCTCGCCGGCCACACCGTCTCGGTCGGCGGCGCGACCATCGCCGAGGGCATTGCCGTGCGCGATGTCGGGGAGATCCCGTTCGCGTTGATACGCCGCGGCATCGCCGGTGTCCTGGTGGCGCCGGAGCGCTCGGTCGAGGAAGCCATCGGGCTGCTGATCGAAGCGGCCAAAACGGTAGCCGAGGGCGCCGGCGCGGTCGGTCTGGCCGCGTTGCTGGCGCATCCCGAACGGTTTCGCGGCAAGAAGGTCGGCATCGCCATCACCGGCGGCAACATCGACGCCCGCATACTGTCGAATGTGCTGCTGCGCGATCTGCTGCGCGACGGCCGCCTGCTGCGGCTGCATCTGCAGATTCCAGACCGGCCAGGCGTGCTGGCCGACATAGCGGGCAAAATCGGCGGCAGGGGCGGCAATATCATCGAGGTATCGCACCAGCGCCTGTTCGCCGCCGTCCTCGGTCCAGGCGGCCGAACTCGAGATCATGGTGGAGGCGCGGGACCACGACACATGCCAATGCCATCGTGCAAGCGCTAGAGGAGAGCTATATCGTTCGGCGTGTTTAGCAGCGTAAGTTGGCGCGTCGCACACGGCTGGGAGCATTACCGCACTTGGACTGACACGCGTCCGGCGCATCTGGCGACACTCGAAGCCGAAAGCATCCATATCTTCCGCGAGGTCGCCGGCCCAGGCCGCCCGCCCGGTGCTGCTGTATTCCATCGGCAAGGACTAGCTCGGTGCTGCTGCACCTGGCGCGCAAGGCGTTCTACCCCGCCAGGCCGCCATTTCCGCTGCTGCATATCGACACGACCTGGAAATTCCGCGCCATGATCGCGTTCCGCGACGCGACCGTGCGCCGTTTCGGTCTGGAATTGCGGACCCACACCAACCCCGAGGGCCTGCGCCAGGGCATCAATCCGTTCGACCATGGCGGCGCCTATACCCAGATCATGAAGACCGACGCGCTGAAGCAGGCGCTGACCGAGGGCGGCTACGACCTCGCCATCGGCGGCGCTCGCCGCGACGAGGAACGGTCGCGCGCCAAGGAGAGGATCTTTTCGGTCCGCGGTCCCGGGCCATGCCTGGGACCCGAAGCGGCAACGGCCGGAGCTTTGGCACCTCTACAACGGCAACCTCGCGCCGGGGGAAACACTGCGGGTGTTTCCGCTGTCGAACTGGACGGAGCTGGACGTGTGGACCTACATCGCGGCCGAACAGATCGACGTCGTGCCGCTGTATTTCGCGGCGATGCGGCCGACCGTCGTGGCGCGACGGCCAGCTCATCGTGGTGGACGACGACCGGATGCGATTTGAACCCGGACGAGGCGCCGGTTGATCGCATGGTCCGGTTTCGCTCCCTCGGCTGCTACCCGCTGTCCGCCGCCGTCGAGTCGGAGGCCGCCGATCTGGACGACGTTGCTGGCCGAAATGCGCCTGACCCGGGTCTCCGAACGCGCCGGACGCCTGATCGATCGCGACGCAGGACGCCTCGATGGAGCGCAAGAAGCGGGAAGGCTATTTCTGATGCCAGCCTGTTCGATGCCTGACTCTGTCCTGCGCGTGCTGACCTGCGGCAGCGTCGACGACGGCAAGTCAACGCTGATCGGCCGTCTGCTGTTCGAATGCGGCACCATCCCGGACGACGTCCTGGCGGCGCTGGAACGCGACTCCCGCCGCTTCGGCACCGTCGGCGACGCGATCGACTACGCGCTGCTGGTCGACGGCCTGGAGGCGGAGCGGGAGCAGGGCGTCACCATCGACGTCGCCTACCGCTTCTTCGAGACGCCGGCGCCGCCGCTTCATCCTGGCCGATACGCCCGGGCCACCAGCAATACACCCGCAACATGGTTACCGGCGCCTCGACCGCCGACCTCGCCATCCTGCTGGTCGACGCCCGCAAGGGCCTGCTGTCGCAGACCCGCCGCCACGCCGCCATCGCCTCGCTGCTGGGCGTGCGCCAGGTGGTGCTGGCGATCAACAAGATGGACCTGGTCGAGTTTCGACCGGTCCGATGTTCGAGGCGATCGCCGACGCCTTTCGCGGCACTTCGCGGACAATTCAACTTTTCCGCGGTCACCGCGATCCCGGTCTGCGCACGCGATGGGGACAACGTGATCGGCGACCAGTCCGCGCATGCCGTGGTACCGCGGACCGACCCTGCTGCAAGCACTGGAACAGGCCGATCCGGGGGACTCCACGCCGCGTCGGACCGTTCCGCATGCCGGTGCAGTACGTCAACCGGCCGGACCACCTGTTCCGCGGCTATTCCGGCACCGTCGCGGCCGGACAGATTCGCAGGGGCGACCTGGTCCACAACGCCGCCGCCCGCATCAGAGGCCGCCGTCAGCCGCATCGTCACCCTCGACGGCGATCTGATGCACGCCGGGGCCGGCGATCCGGTGACGCTGGTGCTGGATCGGGAGATCGACATCTCCCGCGGCGACGTCTTGGCGTCGACTCCGCGCCCGTGGCGGCGGACGGGATCGATTGCTGGGTCGTCTGGATGGACGAGACGCCGCTGTTCCGCGGCCGGTCCTATCTGCTGATGCTGGGCAGCAGGACCGTGACGGCGACGGTGACGGATATCACCGTGCGGCTGGACATGGAGACGCTGGACGAGGTCGGCGCGCGAGAACTTGGTCTGAACGAGATCGGCCGGGTTGCGATTTCACTGACCCATCCGGTGGTCTGCGAACTCTACGAGACCAGCCGCGAACTCGGCGGCTTCATCCTGATCGACCGGCTGTCCCGCAACACGGTCGGCGCGGGGATGGTGACGGCGACACGTGTCCGCGGCAGCGACATCCACTGGCACCGGCTCGATGTCGACAAGCCGGCGCGCGCCGCGCTGAAGGGCCAGCGGCCGGCGGTGCTGTGGTTCACCGGCCTGTCGGGCGCCGGCAAATCGACCATCGCCAACCAGGTGGAAAAGCGTCTGCACGCGCTGGGCCATCACACCATGGTGCTCGACGGCGACAATGTCCGCCATGGCCTGAACCGTGACCTGGGCTTCTCCGAAGCCGACCGGGTCGAGAACATCCGCCGCATCGCCGAGGTCTCCCGGCTGTTCGTCGAGGCCGGGCTGATCGTTATCGTCTCGTTCATCTCACCATACCGCGCGGAACGGATGCTGGCGCGCGAGCGGGTAGAGGAGGACGAGTTCCTGGAAATCTTCGTCGACACTCCGATCGAGGAATGCCGGCGGCGCGATCCCAAGGGCCTGTATCAGAAGGCGGACACCGGGCAGATCCGCAATTTCACCGGTGTCGATGCCCCGTACGAGCCGCCGCTGGACCCGGAAATTCGGCTGCGCACGCTGGAACTTGGGCCAGAGGGGCTGGCCGATGTGGTCGTGGCCGCGTTGCGGCAGAGGGACCATTATTGCCTGATCCGGCAGGCGCCCTGCGCCCGCATGCCTCGGTGCCCGAAGTTCCGCCGCCGTTCCCCGAAGACAGCCTCGAAGCCGCCACGGCCGAGGCCCTGGCGTGCCGGCGCTGTGAAGCATTCCTACCGCTCGGTCCGCGCCCGGTGTTCCGTGTTTCCACCACCGCGCGCATCCTGATCATTGGCCAGGCACCCGGCACCAAGGTGCACATGACCGGCCTGCCCTGGAACGATGCCTCCGGCGACCGCCTGCGTGACTGGCTGCGCATGGATCGGGCGCTGTTCTACGACGAACGACACGATCGCGATCGTCCCGACCGGCTTGTGCTATCCGGGCCGGGTGCCCGGGGGCGGCGACGCGCCGCCTCGCCCGGAATGCGCTCCGCTCTGGCTGGACAGATTTATCCGGCTGATGCCGGGCGTGAGGCTGACCTTGCTGGTCGGCCTCTACGCGCAGCGGCATCGTTCTGGGGAAGGGCGCCATGACCGACCGGGTGCGGCGCTATGCCGAGCTGGGGCCGGAGATGGTGCCGCTGCCGCATCCGTCCTGGCGGACCACAGGCTGGGAGCGCCGCAATCCGTGGTTCGCGGACATGCTGCTGCCGGCGCTGCGCCAAGCGGTCGAGGCTGCGTTGGCGTGACGTTGTTCGCCGATCACCCTTCGCGTGGACAGTCGTGGATCCGCGGCCTTCGCCGGGATGGCATCGGTTGCGTGAATTCGGCGGGCTGATCCTGGCGTGACCGCCGACACGGCGTAGCGAGTTCCAGACGGTCATTCACCCGACGGACTGGTATAATGTGCAACTCTCGTCGAGTTGTACCGATTTCCCTCACGTCGCAGGACCCGCGCCATGATCGCCCAGCTCACCGGACGGGTGGACGCACTCTCCGACGGCACCTGCGTCATCGAAGTGGGCGGCGTCGGCTATCTGGTGCAGGCGTCCTCACGCACCCTGTCCGCCCTGCCGCAAGCGCCGGCGCAGGCCAAACTGCTGATCGAGACCCATGTACGCGAGGATGCGATCCTGCTGTATGGTTTCGCCGATGCCGCCGAACGCGACTGGTTCCGACTGCTCACCACGGTGCAGGGGGTCGGCGGCCGGGTCGCGCTGGCCATCCTGTCGGCGCTATCGCCCCGCGATCTGGTGGGCGCCATCGCCGCCGGTGACAAGGCCAGCCTCACCCGCGCCGCCGGAGTTGGCCCCCGCCTCGCCATCCGGCTGCTGACGGAACTGCGGGATAAGGCTGGCGCGATGCCGGCACAATCGGGTGTAACCCATCCGCCGCAAATCGCGCCCCAGAGCATCGCCGGGGACGCGCTGTCCGCCCTGGTCAACCTCGGCTACCGCCGCCCCGAGGCGCAACAGACCGTCGCCCGGGTGGCGGAACGGCTGGGCGAGGACGCTACGCTCGAACTCGCTGATCCGTGACAGCCTGAAGGAACTGGCGCAAAGGGCTCCCGGATGAGCGACGACGACGATGAGGCCGGCCGCACCGTCTCGCGCCGCCCGCCAGCCGGAAGACGCGGCAGAGGCATCGCTGCGTCCGCAGAGCCTGGCCGATTTCACCGGACAGAAGACCTCACGGGAAAATCTGGCGGTCTTCATCCAGGCGGCGAAAGCGCGCGGCGAGCCACTGGACCATGTGCTGCTGCACGGTCCCGCCCGGCCTCGGCAAGACGACACTGGCGCAGATCGTGGCGCGCGAACTCGGGGTTGGTTTCCGCGCCACCTCCGGCCCGGTGATCGACAAGGCCGGATCGACTGGCCGCCATTCTGACCAACCTGCAACCGAAGGACGTACTGTTCATCGACGAGATCCATCGCCTGCAACCGGCGATCGAGGAAATCCTCTACCCGGCGATGGAGGACTTCCAGCTCGACCTGATCATCGGCGAGGGCCCGGCGGCGCGCAGTGTGCGGATCGACCTGCCGCCGTTCACGCTGATCGGCGCCACCACCCGCGCCGGCCTGCTGGCGACGCCGCTGCGCGACCGCTTCGGCATCCCGCTGCGCCTGGTGTTCTACACCCCCGAGGAACTGCGCCAGATCATCGCCCGCGGCGCCCGCATGCTGGGTTTCGGTCTGACCGAAGCCGGCGCGGCCGAGATCGCCGGCCGGTCCCGGGGCACGCCGCGCATCGCCGGGCGGCTGCTGCGCCGGGTGCGCGACTTCGCCGCCGTCCAGGGCGATACGCCGGTCGACCGCGCCATCGCCGACGCCGCGCTGACCCGGCTGGAGGTGGACGGCCTGGGCCTGGACCAGATGGATCGCCGTTATCTGCGCCGCATCGCCGAACATCACGCCGGCGGGCCGGTTGGCGTCGAGACGCTGGCGGCGGCGCTGGCCGAGGCGCGCGACACGCTGGAAGACGTGATCGAGCCTTTTCTCATCCAGGAGGGCCTGATCCTGCGCACCAGCCGCGGCCGCATGCTGGGGGAGCCCGGCTGGCGACACCTGGGGCTGAAGCCGCCGCGCTCCGCCGCGCCGTTGCTCGACCTTCTCCGTGCCGAAACTGGTTCCCCGGCGGCCCTGGACGAGCTTTCGCCGGCGGAACGGAGTGAATGAATACTCATCCGCGACTCCATCCACCGGTTATTCCTTCCGCGTCTACTACGAGGACACCGACGCCGGCGGCGTGGTCTATCACGCCAACTACCTCCGCTATGCCGAACGCGCCCGGACCGAAGCCCTGCGGCAGGCGGGAATCCCGCATGCGGAGTTGGTGGAACGTTTCAACCTGATGTTCATGGTGCACCGCGCGGAAATAGACTATGTGCGCCCCGGACGGCTCGATGACACGCTGGTGGTCGAGACTGAAACCCTGGAGGTGGGCGGCGCCTCGGTCCTGTTGCGCCAGACGGTGCTCGGCCCGATGGGTGTCTGTGCGTCGCTGCGCATAAAACTCGCCTGCGTCCGGATCCAGGGCAACAGAGCGGCCCGAATTCCGCCGCGCTGGCGGGAGGCAGTGGCCGCCCTAAGTCATACCGAATGAGACGCCGGATGCTGGCAACGGGCCAGCCGGATGATATTGACAAACGATGCGTTGGGGGGCCTGGGCAGTGGATCGGGCAGTAGATGCGGTAAATCTTGGCGTACGACCGGCGGCGATCTGTCGCTCTGGAGCCTCTTCATCGAGGCCGACATCGTCGTCAAGCTCGTCATGGTCGGGCTGCTCGGCGCCAGCGTGTGGGTATGGGCGGTGGTGTTCGAGAAATGGGCCAGCCTGCGGCGGGTCAACAAGGAAGCCGACAGCTTCGAGGACCGTTTCTGGTCGGGCGGCAGCCTGGATGAACTGTTCGACCGCGAAGGCACCAATCCGGGCCACCCGATGGCATCCGTGTTCGCCGCGGCGATGGGCGAGTGGCGCCGCTCGCTGCGATCCGCCGGCGCCGACATCTCCCATACCAGCGTGCGCGAGCGAATCGACCGCGCCATTACAGTGACGGTGCAGCGGGAGATGGAGCGGATGGAGCGCTGGATGGTGTTTCTGGCGAGCGTCGGCGCCACCGCGCCGTTCATCGGCCTGTTCGGCACGGTGTGGGGCATCATGCACTCATTCTCGGCCATCGCCGCCATGCACAACACCAACCTGGCGGTGGTGGCCCCCGGCATCGCCGAGGCCCTGTTCGCCACCGCCATCGGCCTGGTCGCCGCCATCCCAGCGGTGCTCGCGTATAATCAGATCAGCACCAACCTGGCCCGGTTTGCCGGCCGCATGGAGAATTTCGGCAGCGAATTCAGCGCCATCCTGTCGCGCCAGAGCGAGGAGCGCGCCTGAGCCATGGCGTTTTCCTCCTATCAGGGCGTGGGCTCCGGCAACGGGCGGAGAGGGCGCTACAAGCCACTGGCGGAGATCAACGTGACGCCGCTGGTGGACGTCATGCTGGTGCTGCTGATCATCTTCATGGTCACCGCGCCGCTGATGACGTCGGGCGTTTCGGTCGACCTGCCGAAGACCGACGCGCAGCCGCTGAACAGCGACAGTGAGCCGCTGACGGTGTCGATCAAGGCGGACGGCACGATCTTCCTGCAGGACCAGCCGGTCGAGATGGCCGACATCGTCGCCAAGCTGCAGGCAATCGCCAAGAACAATCCGGACCGGCGAATTTTCGTCCGGGGCGACAAGGACCTGGCCTATGGCCGGATCATGGAGGCGATGGGCACGATCACCCGGGGCGGCTTCACCAAGGTGGCGCTGCTGGCGGAACAGATCACCGCGCCCGCCGCCATCCGCCTCCGCCCCGCCAGCGTCCACGCGCCTGCGTCCACTCCCTGCGTCCACTCCTTCTACGTCAAACCCGCCGGCGTCCACGTCACCCGCAGCTCCAGCTCGCCGACTTCCGGGCGCGCCTCGTCGGCCGCACCGTCGCCGAACCTCGCCTCGGCCAAGTCCGCTTCCGGCCAGCACAAATAGGGGAAATCGCCGCGTGCTGCAGCGGGTGTTCCGAAGCGCCAGTCGGGCGGGCAGACGAGAGGTTGCCGCGAGCGCTCGTTTGCGCGCCGGGTTGATCGCGTCGGCAGTCCTGCATGTGATCGTGATACTGGCTCTCTTGCTGGGCCTGCCGATGTTCGTGCCGAAGGAAGCAGGAACCGCCGGAGGCAACGGTGGCGATGGTGTTTCAGGGCCCGGCCAAGGCTTCGATGCAGAGCCCCGGTGCCGGCGGACGTGCCGGCGCCGGCAAAGCAGGCCGCGCCGCTGGCACCGCCGGCACCCGAGCCGCCGAAGCCAGAGCCGATCGAGCCGCCGCCACCACCACCGCCGCCGCCCCCTCCGGCCCGCACCCCTCCGGCACCACCCCCTCCGGCACCACCGCCGCCTGAGGTGGCCCCGCCGGCCCCCGAGCCGCCGCCAGCACCGCATCCGCCGCCCGAAGTTCCGCCGCCGACCCCTGAGCCTCGCCGGCACCGCCGCCGCCTGAAGTCCCGCCGCCGACCGCCGAGCCGCCCCCACCTCCGCCGCAACCAGCCCCGGCGGAACCGCAACCGCCCCCGCCCGAGCCAGCGCCCGCGCCGGTCGTCCCGCCGCCGCCGTTGCCTACACCGCCGCCACCACCGCCCGAGCCCGCACCCCCGCCGGTAATCCCGCCGCCCCGCCGTTGCCGCCACCGCCACCAGCTCCGCCTACGCCGGTGCCGCCAAAGGTCGAGCCACTGCCGACTCCGCCGCCCCCCGCCCCGGTGCCTCCAAGCAGCACCTCGCAACCGAATGCGACGAAGAATCCGGCGCCGAGCAGTAGTTCGGTGGAAAACACCCTGGAGAAGCTCCGGCAGCAGTTGGCCCAGGCGCAGCCGCCGAAAGCGCGGCCGAATCCGCAGGCAGGCGGTCAGCCCAACAGCGGCGGCAATCCGCTGGGCAACGACACCGCGGCGCTGAGCGCGGAACAGCGCGGTGCCATCGGCGACCATGTAAGGGAATGCTGGACCAAGGACCCCGAAGCGTTGGACATCGAAAAGCTGCGCGTGCTGCTGACTGTCACGACGGATGCAGGTGGCATCGTCCGCGACGCCAAGGTTGCCGCCAGCGATGTCGGCCGGATGAGCGACCCACGTTTCCGCGTCTTCGCCGAACGGGCGATCCGAGCGATTTTGGACGCCCGTTGCGCCAATTTGCCGCTGCCGTCCAGTGCACTGGGGCGCACCAATGTCCTGACGTTCCGGTTCAGCCCATGAGGGCGACTCCGTACAACGCCGCGATTTGCCATAGGGCGGCAGTGCTTCGCCCGACCGAGCCTGCGCGGACCGGCAAGACCGGCCGGAGCGGAAAGACAGTTGGAAGGTCCAGACGTGGAAGACAACAGCATGACCCACATCCCGAACCCATCCTTCGGGCGGCGCGGCCTGATCGCCGGCGCTGCCGGACTGCTCGCCGGCGCGCCCGTGCCGGTGCTTGCCCAGGCAGTGGCTCCGCCGGGGAACACGCCGGGCGGCGGCGGCCAATCCGCGGTGATCGATGTCAGCCGGGCACGCTCCGAGCCGATCCCGATCGCGGTCCCGGACCTCGGCGGCCCTGACGGCGCCTCGGCTCAGCTCGGCGCTGAAATCGCCAGTGTGATCGGCAACGACCTGGGCGCAGTGGGCTGTTCCGGTTGATCGACCGGACGGCGTTCATCCAGGGCGGCTCGACTTCAGCCGGGCCTCCGAACTTCCAGAACTGGAAGGTGAGCGGCGCGCAGGCGCTGGTGACCGGGAATGTGCAGATCCAGGGCGGCGGGGAAGTCCGGGTAGAATTCCGTCTGTGGGACATTCTGCCGCGGACCCAGATTCAGGGCACCGCCTACACCACCACGCAGGCCAACTGGCGCCGCATAGCGCACATTATGGCCGACGTCATCTATGAACGGCTGCTTGGCGAAAAGGGCTATTTCGATTCGCGAATCGTCTACATCTCGGCCACCGGTCCGCGCGACCGGCGCACCAAGCGGCTGGCGATCATGGATCAGGACAGCGAGAACAACCGGCTACTGACCGATGGGTCGTGGCTGGTGCTGACCCCGCGGTTTCACCCGTCGCGGGACGAGATCGCCTTCATGAGCTACGCGAACAATCGCCCGAGGGTCTACCTGTTCAATCTGACCAGCGGCCGGCAGACCCAGCTGGGCGACTTCAGCGGCATGACCTTCGCGCCGCGCTTCGCGCCTGACGGCGCCAGCCTGTTGATGGCGGTGTCGAACGGCGGCGGCTCGGACATCATCGCGGTCGACCTGGCCAGCCGGGCGACTCGGCGGCTGACCGAGTCCGGGTCGATCGACGTAAGCCCGTGCTACAGCCCGGACGGGTCGCAGATCGCGTTCGCCTCGGATCGCGGCGGCGACCAGCAGATCTACGTCATGGGTGCAGGCGGAGGTGGCGCGAGACGGATCAGCTTTGGCGACGGTCATTATGCGACGCCGGTTTGGTCACCGCGCGGCGATCTGATCGCCTTCACCCGCTATGGCGCGGAAACCGCCAACTTTGCCATCGGGGTGATGCACCCGGACGGCTCCGGGGCGCGTATCCTGTCCGAAGGCTGGCTGGTGGAGGGCCCCACCTTCGCGCCGAACGGACGGGTGCTCATGTTCTACCGGGAGACACGGGCGCGAGATGCACGCGGCGGCGGCTTTTCATCGCGTCTCGTGTCGGTGGATATCACCGGCTTCAACGAGCGGCCTGCCGAAACGCCGACCGACGCATCGGACCCCGCCTGGTCGCCGCTCGGAACTTAGCTGCGGGCGTGTCCGACGGGAGCGGCAGGCGGCGAAGCGACAATGACGGGGACCTCGCGAATCGCGCAGACGCGGCTTGATCGTCGACGTTCCGTCGAGCCCTGATCGTGACTTCGCGGTGTTGACACGGCAACATGAACGGGCGCGGATTGACCAGAAGGCTGAGGGAACTTGACCCCGCTCGCGGGGACGCGTTAATCGCTCGCACGGGCGGAACGGCTTATCGCTTGGCCCGCGCAGTCTGTTGGTCATTGGGCTGCGTATCCGGCTTGCACCCCATCCAGGGACGACAACAGATGAAGACCCAGATCCTCGGCGCTTTTTCGGCGGTCGCCCTGCTGGCGGCGTGCAGCCACCCGGCCCCTGAAACACCCGCCGCGGTGGCCCCGCCAACCGGTGGCATTGTTCCCGGCAGTCAGGAGGACCTCGTCGCCAATGTCGGTGATCGCGTGTTCTTTGACTTCAATGCTTCGGCGCTTCGTGACGACGCCAGGTCGACCTTGGACAAGCAAGCCACCTGGCTCGCCAAGTACGGCAGCACCAATGTGCAGGTTGCCGGCAACTGCGATGAGCGGGGAACCGAGGAATACAATCTCGCGCTGGGTGAGCGTCGGGCCAACGCCTCGGCCTCCTACCTGAAGGCGAGGGGCGTGGCGGCAGCACGAATGAGCACGATCAGTTACGGCAAGGATCGACCGACGGCGCAGGGTTCCGACGAGCAGGCCTGGGCGCAGAATCGCAACGCGATCACGTCGGTGCACTGACCGTACGGAGCCGGCGCCCTCCCCTGCGGGTCCTGAGGGGGGCCCGCCAGCCCCGCCATGCAGCACTGCCATTGGGTGTCGTAACCGGGGGGACGAAGTGACGGGGTTGGGCCGTGGGTGCCCAGTCGCTTGGCCCTGCGCCACGGACATCTTGGGCCGGCTCTAGCGCCAGGGCCGCCACTAGGCGGGTTCGATCAGGCCTCGAACATCGCGGCGATCGCCGTCGGATCGACCGCCTCGATCATCGGGGGCTTCCAATCCGGCTTGCGGTCCTTGTCCACGACCATCGCCCGCACGCCCTCGGCGAAGTCCGGGTGCGCCATGGTCGTACGGGTCAATCTGAATTCCGCTTCCTGCACCTGTGGCAGGGTCAGGTTGCCGCCTCGGCGCAGCGCCAGCAGCGTCCAGTGCAGTGCCGACGGCGAAACGGATCGCAGCGCCTTCAGGGCGGGCTCGGCCCACTGACCGCCAGCGGCGGCAGCGATCGCTTCAAGCCGGGCGACGATCCCGGCCACGGTTTCGGCGCTGAAGCAATGATCGATCTGCTTCAGGTGTTCTGCCAGCGAGAAAGCGGGCGGCGGTTCGGCGAACTCGGCGAGGGCGGAAACTCCATCCCGCGCCAGCGCGGTGGATAGATCGGCGATCCGCGCGCGCGGGACGAAATGTGTCGCCAGCCCGGCGTGCACCGCGTCGCCCCCGGTCACGCGGAGTCCGGTCAGGCCGAGGTAGAGGCCAAGCTGACCGGGCAGCCGAGGCAGGAAGTAGGTGGCGCCGATATCGGGAAAGAAGCCGATGGCGGTTTCGGGCATGGCAAAGGCGGCATGCTCGGTTGCGACACGATAGGGTCCGTGCACCGACAAGCCGATACCGCCGCCCATACAGATGCCGTCTATCAGCGCGACGTATGGTTTCGGATAGTTGGCGATCATCAGATTGAGCGCGTATTCCTCGTTGAAGAACACGTCCACCGAGGCACGGTCTCCGGCGACCTGCTGATCACGCAGCGCGCGGATATCGCCACCGGCGCAGAAGGCCCGGTCGCCGGCGCCCTCGATCACGACGGCATGGACGTGCGGGCTCGTCTCGCCAGGCGCGCAGGATGTCGGCACAGGCGCGGATCATTGCCATGTCGAGCGCATTGAGCGCCTTCGGCCGGTTGAGCAGGATGCGTCCCACCCGCCCGTCGCGGCGGGCGATAACGGTGTCGTCGGCTGTCATTCGGCTGGTCTCTCCGGGTCGACGGTCGGTGTAGCGCAGGCGGATCGGATGCTGCCAACCCACGCCACCGACAGCCGCGGGCCCGGCGGCGTGCCGTTATCGCCGTGCAGGACCGGTCAGGGCATCGTCGCTCCGGACTGCCGCGGCGGCGGCGCGCCGAAGTTGATCAGTGTGTCGAGAAAGCGGAAGAACAGTTCCACACCGTAACCGACCAGGAACGCGGTGGCGAGCGGCGAGAGCGAAATCCCTTGGCTTGGGTTGAACAGGCCGACGATCGCGCCGGCGATGACGGCGGTGATCATCCGCGCCGAATCAGCGAACGACGGATGATATGTCCTGCGCCGTATCGTTTCGCCAAACTCGCGCAGGCGATACGCGTAGGATCCGAGCCAGGCGTATAGGATGGGGAGCAGGAAGGCACTGATCGCACCGATGATCGCGGCATAGTCCGCCTGCACATTTCCGGCGAAATCGCGGACCTGTTGATAGGTTTGGACCTTGCAAAGAACCTCCGCGCCGAAGTTCAGGATGGCCGGATTGATCTGCAGCCGCTGATTGAGATCATCCGGTGGCTTCTGATTGTCGTGGCTGGGAACGTTGCAATGCTGCAAATAGAACGGATCGCACTCCCAGCGCTTGATCACCCAGTTCAACTTCAGCGCCTGGCCGAGCAGTGCTCGATTGGTCGCGCTGAACTGCTGCAACAGAGTGACATCGTCGATGCTGCGAATGACCGGATCCGCTTCGTTCGCTTTCGTCGCGATCAGTCCGCAGGGGGCGTCCTTCGCGAAATGGGTATCGAGTTTGGCCGGGTTGCCGGCTGCGTCGGCCAGCCCGATCCGCAACTTTGCAGCATCCGCATTGGCCGAGGCGATGTTCGCCAGGATCTTTTTTGACAGGTCGTCAGTGACGAAGATGACCACTGACAGTGCCGCGATGAACAACGTCAGCACAACGGCGGTAATCCGATTGCGGGCCAGCGACCGCAGGGTCTGGGGAGACGAGCAATTGCGGATGGTTCGCGCCGTCACCTCACCGCAGATTGCCGAAAGCCGCGTGAAAGCCGCGTAAAAATTCGATCGCATCGCAGCGTCGTCGTGGTTGCTGGCCACGGCTTCCCGTGCCGCCAGGATATTCTTAATCACCTCCGCCGGCACTGGCTTGCCTACCTCGGCGGCATATTTCAGTAATTCCTCGGCGTCATCCAGCGCCTCGGCAAATGGGTCCGGGTTGGGGACGCCGTCGGCCGATCCCGCCGGTCGTGACTGCGACATTTTGTTTCGCTCCCGGATTTCGTAGCGTGACGCGAGGCGGTTGCCGGATTGGTTCGAGGCGGTGTTCTTGCTGCGGGAATGCCGATCTGGCGAGGCATGACGGTTGGCCCCCCGGGGCGCGCCGTGCGGAACCTACTCCAAATTTCTAACCCTGTTGTTGTGCCTTGCCCGTTCCGAACTCAGGGTTGCAAACCCTGTCACATTTCGCAACGTCGAGCAACATCGCGGATCAAGCGCGTTCCCGACGATTGCGGGTCCGGATCAGGGTCGCGGGTCGGTGGGTCCGCTGACGTCAACGGGGCGGTCTGCACCGCCGCCACTGCCCCTCGACAAGCCGCCGGGCAGCCACGCATGCTGCGCTTCCGTTACAAGGGGGAGGAAGGGATGCGGGTAGCCATTATCGGCCAGCAGGACTTTGGCAAGGCCGCCCTGGAGGCGTTTGCCGCGCGTGGCGATCAGGTCGGCGCCGTGTTCTGCGCGCCCGAGACGGGGCGCCCCGACCCTTTGCGCCTGGCAGCGGAAGCCATGGACATCTCGGTGCACCAGTTTGCCAAACTCACCGATCCTGCTGCGGAAAGCGCCTTGCGCGATGCCCGGGCCGATATCGGCGTGATGGCCTACGTTACTCAGTTCGTGCCGCAGGCCTTCTGCGCCATCCCCAAATTCGGCACGATCCAGTTCCATCCAAGCCTGCTGCCGCTGCATCGCGGTGCATCCTCGATGAGCTGGTCGATCATCCTGGGCCGGACGGAAACGGGTTTCAGCATTTTCCGTCCGACCGACGGGCTGGACGAGGGCCCGGTGATCCTGACCCGGGCCGTGCCGATCGAGCCGGAGGACACGCTGGGCTCGCTCTATTTCGGCAAGATCTTCCCGCTGGGCGTCGCCGGACTGGTGGAGGTGGCCGATCTGGTCGTGGCCGGGCGGGCGCCGGCGCTGGCGCAATACGAGCCGGCCGCCGGCTACGAGGGCATCATCCGGGAGGCTGAGTCGCGGATCCATTGGGCCAACCACGTCGATATCATCTACAATCTGATCCGAGGCTGCGATCCGGCGCCCGGCGCCTGGACCACGCTGGACGGGAAGAAGCTGTTCCTGTTCGAAAGCAAAAAACGCCTGGCTCGCACCTTCAGCGAGGTCAAGGGCAAGAAGATCGGCCAGATCGTGGCCGATGACGACGGCATCCTGACCGTTCACGGCCAGGGCGGCTTCATCGACGTGCAGCGCGTGCGCTGGGACGGCGGCAAGAAGCTGCCGGCGGCCGAGGCGGGGTTGCAGGTGCGGCGCACTGCTGGGGACCTGACCCGGCCGCGGCAAACGTCCGACGTCAGCGATAGCTCCGGGCAGGACCTCGCGGTGGATCTCCTCGCCGGCCCGGATGTATTGCCCACGGGTCGATGTCACAAGGATGTTCGCCCCGCATGGTCGACCGCTGGCGGTGCTGTCGCGTTGCTGTTAGTGGGCATGCAAGGCACGACCGGAATGAGAAGGGAATATATTTTGGGAAATTGTCGTTGTCGTAGGGTCGTTGCCCCGAAGCGCCTCCGCCTGTAGCGTCCGTGCGATATCAAAAAGACGGAAACCGGTCTTCTCATGCTCGTCCGCTCGTTCCTGGCCGCCGTGGCGGTTTTCGTCGCGCCCCTTGCCGCCCTGTCGGCGGCATTCGGCAACTCGAACGATCTGACAATCGTCACGCGTGACCAATCGTTGCCGCGAGCAATCCAGGCAGCCTACGTGCAGCCGTTCACCGTGGCCACCGAACTCGCGGTGCAGCAGGAAGTGTGGGAGGGCGGCATCGACGTTCTGCGCGCCCGGGCAAAGGCTCCCGACAACACCTGGACGCTGGTGCTGGTCGATCCCGAGGAACTCGCCGTCGGCTGCTCCGAGGGGATTTTCGACAAGCTGGATTGGTCGGCGATCGGCGGCAAGGATCACTATGTGCCGCTCGCCGTCAGCGATTGCGGCCTGGGCGGGGTGATCGCGAATACCGTCCTGGCGTGGGATCGCGACAAGTTCCCGGTCACGCCGACCTGGGCGGATTTCTGGGACGTGGCGAAATATCCCGGCAAGCGGGGCCTGCGAAAGGGCGTGCGCGGCAACCTGGAGATCGCGCTGCTGGCCGACGGCGTGGCGCCGGCCGACATTTACAAGACGCTCGCCACCAACGATGGGGTTGATCGCGCCTTCCGCAAACTCGACCAGCTCAAGCCCTACATCGTTTGGTGGGCGGCGGACGCGGAGGCGGCGCACATTCTGTCATCGGGCGACGTGCTGATGACCAGCGCGCCCAGCGGCCAGATCGTCACCACCGGCCAGGCGGAGCATCGCAATTTCGGCGTGCAGTTCGCCTCCAGCCTGTTCGAGGTGCTGAGCTGGGCGATCATCAAGGGCAGCCCAGCGGTGCGAACCGCACAACAATTCCTGTATTTTGCCGGATTGCCGGCAATCCAGGTCAAGCTGCTCCACGTCGGTGGCGAGTTGGGTCTCGCTAAAGGATTGAACGACGGGTTGCCGCCTGAGGTCCTGGCGATATCGGCCAGCAACCCGGCCAATCTCAACGCGTCGCTGCGCACCGATGCCGCCTTCTGGCACGACAATCTGCCCAAGCTGCGCCCGCGATTCGACAGTTGGCTGGAGCACGAGCCGCCCGCGCGATAGCAGGTGCCAGCGCCTACTTCACGCTTGGCTCGGCTCGCGCGGTGATGCGATAAGCCGCCGCGATGCGCGTCCTTTATCACATGCCGCTGTCACCGTATGCCCGTAAGGTGCGTCTTGTGCTGTCGGAGAAGCGCCTGCCACACGAACTAACGCTGGAAAAGGTGTGGGAGCGGCGGCCTGAGTACCTCGAGATGAACGCCGCCGGAACGGTGCCGACCCTGGTCGAGGACAACGGCCTCGTGGTACCGGATTCGAGCGTCATTTGCGAATACCTTGACGAGGCCTATCCCGACACCGGGCTGTTCGGCCGCACTTTGGCGGAGCGGATCGAGGTGCGGCGGCTGGCGGCCTGGTTTGACGGCAAGTTCGCGGTGGAGGTCACCGGCAACCTCTACGGCGAAAAACATCTGCGGCGCTTGACCGGCCGGGGCAATCCGGACCCCGCGGCCATCCGCACCGGCTACGCCGCGGTGCGCTACCATTTGGATTACATCGGCTGGCTGGCGGAGACCCGGAAATGGCTCGCCGGAAGTATGTTGTCGATGGCCGACTTCGCCGCCGCGGCGCATTTGTCGACGCTGGATTTTCTGGGCGAAGTGGACTGGTCTGTCTCACCGCCGGCGAAGGAATGGTACGCGCGGATGAAATCACGGCCGAGCTTCAGGGGCGTGCTGGCGGACCGGGTGCCGGGCATGACAGCGGCGGCGCACTACGCCGATCTCGACTTCTGAGGCATGATCGCGCCGAGGGGAACCTCCCCAATGCGTGGATCATGCAAACCACCAGAGACGCGGGTTCACCTTGTGTCGCAGCCCACCTGCTGCCTGACAATCCGCCGGCGCCGATCGGGCGGCTTCCTTGACAGCCCCGCTACCCACGGTTACGCCGCCGCACCCGGGCTACCCGTCCGTAACCCGCCGTCCCTGAAGGACTTCGTTTGATGCCGGTGCACGCGTTCATTTTCCCTGGACAGGGCAGCCAGGCCGTCGGCATGGGCCGCGATCTGTCCGCGGCCTTCACCGCGGCCGGGAGGTGTTCCAGGAAGTCGATGACAGCCTCGGCCAGAAGCTCTCCAAACTGATGTTCGAGGGTCCGGCCGAGGAACTTACGCTGACCGAGAACACCCAGCCGGCGCTGACTGGCGCATTCGATCGCGGTTCTACGGGTGCTGGAGAAGGAAAGCGGTGCGACACTGCGACAGCGGGCGCTGGTTGTCGCCGGTCATTCCCTCGGCGAATACACCGCGCTGGCCGCCGCGCGTCGCGTTCACCGTCCCCGACCGCCGCCCGCCTGCTGAAGCTGCGCGGCCAGGCGATGCAGAAAGCCGTCCCGGCTGGACTGGGCGCCATGGCTGCCCTACTTGGCGCCGACATGGATCTGGCGCGGGCGATCTGCGCCGAAGCCGCCCCGGTGCCGCGGACCACGGAGACAGAACCGGTCAGGACCGAGGTGGTGCAGCCGGCCAACGACAATGGCGGCGGGCAGGTGGTCATCTCGGGCCATCGCACCGCGATCGAGCGAGCCATCCTGATCGCCGGCGAGAAGGGCGTCAAGCGGGCGATGCTGCTGCCGGTCTCGGCGCCGTTTCACTGCGCACTGATGGCGCCCGCGGCGGACGTCGATGGCCGAGGCACTGGAGAAAACGCCGCCAGCCGAACCGTGGTGCCGCTGGTCGCGAATGTTTCGGCAGCGCGCGAATACGATCCAGATCGCATCCGGCGACCTCCTGGTGCGACAGGTCACCGCCACGGTCCGCTGGCGCGAATGCGTTGAGGCGATGATGGCGATGGGGGTCGACAGTTTCATCGAACTCGGCTCCGGCAAGGTGCTGACGGGGCTGATCAAGCGCATCGCACCCGACGCGTCCGGCCAGGCGGCAGGAACCCCGGCGGATATCGAGGCGGTGTTGAAAAGTCTCTGAATTGGAGGCGGCTATGTTCAGACTGGACGGCAAGGCCGCGCTCGTCACCGGCGCCTCAGGCGGCATTGGCGCGGCGATCGCTCGTGCCCTGCACCGGCAAGGCGCGACGTGTCGCGCTGTCGGGGACGCGAAAGGATGCGCTCGGTGCCCTGGCGGTTGAACTCGGAGAGCACGCGCCATGTCTGCGCGGCTGATCTTCGCGATCCGTCCGAGGCCGAGAGCACTGATCGAGGCGGCGGAAGCCGCCGTCGGCCCGCTGCATATCCTGGTCAACAACGCCGGCATGACCCGCGATATGCTGGCGCTGCGGATGGCGGACGAGGACTGGCAGCACGTGCTCGATGTCGACCTGTCGGCGCCGTTCCGTCTGGCGCGCGGCGCGCTGCGCGGTATGGTGCGCCGCCGCGCCGGCCGGATCATCAATATTTCGTCGATCGTAGGCGCCACCGGCAATGCCGGCCAGGCCAACTACGCGGCGGCAAAGGCGGGCCTGGTGGGGATGAGCAAAGCCCTGGCGCAGGAGGTCGCCTCACGGGGCGTTACGGTCAATGTGGTGGCGCCGGGCTTTATCGCCACCGCGATGACGGCGAAGCTGGCCGAAGCGCAGAGGACCAAACTGACCGAAGCGATCCCGCTGCGCCGGATGGGGCAACCTGACGATATCGCCGCCGCGGTGGTCTATCTGGCCTCGGACGAAGCCGGGTGGGTCACCGGCGCCACACTGCACGTGAATGGCGGGATGGTTATGCTTTGAACGCCAACGGACAGGCTACGACCTTTCGCGGTGTCAGGAAACCATGCTAAGCGCCCGGGCGCTGTATATGACGTGGCACTTAGACGGCGCGGGCCCGCTATATGGACCGGACAAGCCGCCGGCGACCGCAGCGGTCAGCCGGTGACGGGAAACAGAGTCAACGAAACAAGCAGTTCAGGAGTAGCGGAGCCGATGAGCGAGGTCGCAGATAAGATCAAGCAGATCGTCGTGGAACATCTGGGTGTGGAAGAAGTCCAAGGTCACCCCGGAAGCCTCCTTTATCGACGATCTGGGCGCCGACAGCCTCGACACTGTCGAGCTGGTGATGGCGTTCGAGGAAGCGTTCAACGTGGAAATCCCAGAAGACGCGGCTGAAAAGATCGCCACGGTGAAGGACGCGATCGACTACATCGAAAAGCAGGGCAAGTAAGACCCATTCGTTGACAAACGCGAAAGGGCCGGCGGCGATGCGGCGTGTGGTGGTGACGGGCATGGGGATCGCCTGTCCGCTGGGGGTAGGCGTTGAATACGTCTGGCGGCGGCTGATCAATGCCGAGTTCGGGAATCGGCGCGATCCAGGCGTTCGACCCCAGCGATCTGCCCTGCAAGGTCGCCGGCCAAGTGCCGTCGGGCTGCACGGCGACCGGTGGTCTCGACATCAATGAGTGGGTGCCGATCAAGGACCAGAAGAAGATGGATCGTTTCATCCATCTGGCGATGGTCGCCGGCAGCCAGGCAGTCGAGGATTCCGGTTGGGTTCCCGAGACCGAGGACGACCGCTGCGCCACCGGCGTGATGATCGGCTCCGGGATCGGCGGGCTCGAAACGATCTATCGAAGCCTCCATCCTGATCCATGAGGGCAAGGCCCGGCGGCTGTCGCCGTTCTTCATCCCCTCCGCGCTGAGCAATCTCGCGTCGGGCCATCTGTCGATCAAGTATGGCTTCAAAGGACCCAATCACTCGGTTGTGACCGCCTGCGCGACCGGGGTGCACGCCATCGGCGACGCCTCCCGGCTGATCAGTCGGGCGACGCCGACCTGATGCTGGCCGGCGGGTCGGAGGCCACGGTCTGCGAGATCGGCATCGCCGGCTTCTGCGCCTCTCGCGCCCTGTCCACCGGCTTCAACGACCGCCCGTCCGCCGCCTCCCGTCCGTGGGACAGCGATCGCGACGGCTTCGTGATGGGCGAGGGCGCCGGCGTCTCGTGCTGGAGGAATACGAGCACGCCCGACGGCGCGGCGCGAAAATCTACGCCGAGGTATCGGCGGCTACGGCATGTCCGGCGACGCCTATCACATCACCGCGCCGGCCGAGGGCCATGACGGCGCTTTCCGCTCGATGCGCGCGGCGATGAAGAACGGCGGCTGTCGTGCCGCAGGACATCCACTACGTCAACGCTCACGGCACCTCGACGCCGCTTGGCGACGACCTGGAACTAGAGGCGGTGGAACGGCTGTTCGGCGATCACGCCCGACGGCCTCGCGATGTCGTCCACCAAGTCGGCGACCGGCCACCTGCTGGGCGCGGCCGGTGCGATCGAGGCGATCTTCTCCATCCTGGCCATTCGCGACAGCGTTGCGCCACCCACGCTCAATCTCGATCGATCCCAGCCGCGACAGCGTGATCGACCGGGTCGCGAATCAGGCGCAGGAACGGACGATCAGCATTGCGCTGTCGAACAGTTTTGGTTTCGGCGGCACCAACGCCTCCGTCATCTTCCGCTCCGCCGCCTGATCCGCGATGCCAGGCAGTGAGGCTCGCCCCTCGTTTCGGCGCTGGCTGCGCGTGGCGTTGGCCTGTCGACGGTCAGTTGGTTCGGCGTCGTGGCCGGCGCTGGCGCTCGTGTCTGGCTTCTGGCTGCGACGGCAATGGGGCAGCCGGGCCCGTGGAGCGAGGCTCGCACCATCGTCGTGCCGCATGGCACCACCGCCGACCGCGGACGACGCTGGGAGCGGACGGCGTGATCGGGAACGGCCGCTCGTTCTTCGAGCCGCCGTCTGGCTGACCCGCGTCCGACGGCACCACTGCGCGCCGGCGGAATTCGCTTTTCCCGCGCATGCCTCGGTCAATCGAGGTGCTGGCGATCCTGCGCACCGGCCAAGCCGGTCGAGCATCCGTCACCATCGCCGAAGGTCTGACCGCGCAACAGATCCAGGGTGTGCTGGTGCATGCCGAGGCGATGACCGGCGCCGGTCCCGCCCGCTTCGACGAAGGCAGCGTGCTGCCGCAAACCTATGCCTTCGAACACGGCACGACCGCGCCGCGATCCTTGCCCGGGCGCAGGCGGCGATGGACAAGGAACTCGCCGGGCCTGGGCCGCCCGCGCGCCGAGCCTGCCGCTCGCCGTCGCCGCGCGACGCGCTGATCCTGGCGAGCATCGTGGAGCGGGAAACCGCCAAGCCAGACGAGCGTCCGCATGTCGCCGCGGTCTATCTGAATCGGCTGCGCCTGGGATGAAGCTGCAGGCCGACCCGACCGTCGCCTATCTGGCGAGCGGCGGCGCTGGCGTGCTGGATCACCAGCTGAAGCGCGCCGAACTCGATCGCGACGATCCGTTCAACACCTACCGAAGCACGGGATTGCCGCCGGGCCCGATCTGCTCACCGGGCGCGGCAGTCTGTATGCCGTGGTGCATCCGGCCGAACAGCGACGATCTTTACTTCGTCGCGGACGGCGCCGGCGGTCACATCTTTTCCCGCAGCTACGCTCAGCACGACAGCGCCGTGGCGCGCATGCGCGCACTGGCACCATCCGCCACGCATGGCGGCAGGCCCGATCTAGTCCAGTCAACGAGGGATCGCCCTCGCGGGGGTCGGAGTCGTTCGCGGACGCCGCAGAGGTGTGCTACAACTGTCGCAGCCTCGGCGATGGCGGTCTCGGGCCAACTGCGGCGCGAAGCTGCCGAGGAATCATGGCCGCTGCCGTCGGCAACGTGATGGAGTGGTGCAACTTCGGTATCTTCGGCTATCTGGCCGTGTCGCTGGCCGGTCGACCGGAAACGCACGCAGCGAGCGTCGCTCGCGATCACGGGCCGCGGGCACGCTACCGGCTCGACCGCTGATCCAGCTGCAAAACCTCGCCGGCCAGATAGAGGCTGCCGCAGATGAGCACCCGCGCCGGGCCGCCAGTACGCGGAATGGCACGCAGCGCGTCCTGGACGCGCGGCCCTGGCCGAGCCACCCCGTTGGATGCGGCGACAATGGCGTCAACCGGCATCGCCGCGTGCTGATCAGGCTCGCAAACCGCCCATGCAGTCGCCGCGAGGGGCAGCAGCGGCCGGAGGAACTCCGCCGCATCCTTGGCCTGCTTCATGCCCACGATGACGATGCACCGGCCGGTCATTCCAGCCACGCAGATGTTCGGCCAGCGCAATACCGGCTCCGGGATTGTGGCCGCCATCCAGCCACAGCTCCCACTCCGGTGGCAGCAGATGCCTCAGATTGCCGGTCAGTTTCTGCAATCGGGCGGGCCACTCGGCATGGACGACGCCGGCCGGATCGGCGGGGATCGTGGCGGCGCGAAGAGCCGCTATGGCGATCCCGGCGTTGTCGAGCTGGAACAAACCTGGCAGGGAGGGCGCCGGAGCATCGAAGCCGCCAGCGCCGTCGGTGTAGCGGAAGCCGGAACCGAGTGGGCGTAACATCCCAGTCGCTGCCTCGCCGCATCACCGGCGTGCCCTGTGCGCGGGCGTGGTCGAGCAGCACGCGGCTCACCTCAGGTGGTTGCTCACCGATGGCGACCGGGACACCGGGCTTCATGATGCCCGCCTTCTCACCGGCGATGATTTCCAGCCTCGGTCCCAGCAATTCGCGATGATCCATGGAGATCGAGGTGATCGCGCATGCCGCGGGCCGGTCGATCACATTGGTGGCGTCACCTCGACCACCCAAGCCGACCTCGAGCACACAGAGGTCGGCGGGCGTTTCGGCGAACAGGTCGAAGGCGGTGGCGGTAATGACCTCGAATACCGTGATAGGGGCGTTGTCGTTGATCCGCTCGATCCGCTCCATGGCGGCAAGCAGACGGTCGTCGCCAACTATCTCGCCGGCGATACGGATACGTTCGTTGAAACGAATGAGATGGGGTGAGGTATAGACGTGCACGCGCTGTCCGGCCGCCTCCGCCATGGCGCGGATGAAAGCGCAGGTGCTGCCTTTTCCGTTGGTGCCGGCGACATGGATCACCGGCGGCAGACGGCGCTCGGGAGAGCCGAGTTTGTCGAGCAGGACACGCAGCCGGTCGAGGCTGAGATCGATCAGTTTGGGATGCAGGCGCTCAAGGCGGCTGGCGATCTGGTCGATGGCGCGCGTCACGCGGCCGCCTGAAGGTCCTTTACGCACAGCAGGCCGATGAGGCGGGTCAAGATCGGCCTTCAGCTCGGTGCGTTTCACGACCATATCGATGATGCCGTGCTCCAGCAGATATTCGGCGTGCTGGAAGCCATCGGGGAGTTTTTCGCGGACGGTCTGTTCGATCACACGGGCGCCGGCGAAGCCGATCAGGGCCCCGGGTTCGGCGATCTGGATGTCGCCCAGCATGGCGAAGCTGGCGGTCACGCCCCCCGTTGTGGGGTCGGTGAGGACGACGATGAACGGCAGGCCGGCCTCCTTGACCAGGCGTGTGGCAATGACGGTGCGCGGCATCTGCATCAGGCTGACCGCGCCTTCCTGCATGCGTGCGCCGCCCGATGCGGTGAAGATGATCAGCGGCACCTGTTGCAGCACCGCGAGCCGGGAGGCGGCGACGATGGCGTCACCGACCGCGGCGCCCATGGAGCCGCCGATGAAGTCGAACTCCATCACCGCGATGACCGCCTTCAGGCCGCCGACGGTGCCATGCGCAACCGTGATGGCGTCGTCGGCGTGGGTTTTCTCACGGGCTTCCTTCAGCCGGTCGACGTAGCGCTTGGTGTCACGGAACCGCAACGGATCGGCGACGGGCTTGGGCAGTTCGATACGGGTGTAGCTGTTTTCGTCGAACGTCCACTCCAGGCGTTCGGCCGTGGTGGCACGCATATGGTGGCCGCAGTGTGGGCACACCTTGCGGTTGGCCAGCAGGTCGCGGTGAAAGATCATCTGCTGGCAGGCGGGGCACTGGTGCCACAGGTTGTCGGGCACCGAGGAGCGGGTGAACAGAGTGCGGATCTTCGGTCGGACGAATTCGGTGAGCCAGCTCATGGGGTGTGGATAGCGGCGAAGGGGGCCGGGAGGCAAGCGGCGCTACGGTCTCGGAAGCGTCGGGTCACGAAGGATTTGATCGGCACACTGCGGGCTGATTGTGCGCGTGTGCAGTGCCGTCGCCAAGAAGCATGTGCCCCGGTCAACCCGAGATACCCGCGACAGTGGAGCCCTCGGCGCCCCTTTCCCTGGTCTGGCGTCTCCGCCATGCTTGGCCGAAACCAGGAGTGAAACCGATGGTCCGCGGCACACATCGCTATCCACCGATGGAGCGGGTGATATACGGCGTCCCGCTGGCCGAGGCGCTGGCCGAGGAAGTCAAGCCGGCTCGACGCGCGCGCGGTGTACGTGATGGCCAGCGGCACGCTCAACCGCGAAACGGATGTGGTCGACAGCGTCCGCAGTGCGCTGGGCAACCGGTTGGCCGGTGTCTGCGCGAAGATCGGCTCGCACACGCCACGCGTCGACGTGGTGGCGGCGGCGAACGAGGCCCGCGCGGCGCAATGCCGACCTGCTGCTGACCGTCGGCGGCGGATCGGTCACCGACGCGGCCAAGATGGTCGGATTGTGCCTGGGCAACGACGTGACTACGCCGCAACAACTTGACGCCTTCCGGGCCGTCATAACCGCGGATGGCAAGACGCACCGGCCGCCGGTCAGCGCGCCCGCCTTGCGCTCGATCGACATACCAACGACGCTTTCGGCCGGAGAATTCACCGCGATGGCCGGCTGCACCGACACCGAGAGGCAGATGAAGGAGAGCTACGCCCACCCGCTGATGATGCCGCTGGTGGTGATCCTCGATCCGGCGGTGACGATCCACACGCCGGAATGGCTGTTCCTGTCGACCGGAATCCGAGCGGTCGACCATGCGGTGGAGGACATTTGCTCGGTCGACCCGGCGCCGTTCTCCGATGGCGCGTCGCTGCATGCGCTGCGCCTACTGGCCGCCGGCCTGCCCGCGGTCAAAGCTCATCCCACCGACCTCGATGCTCGGCTGAACTGTCAGCTTGGCTCCTGGATGTCGATCATGGGCTCGCAGAACGGCGTTCCCAAAGGCGCCAGCCACGGAATCGGCCATGTGCTTGGAGGAACCGCGAACGTGCCGCATGGCTATACGTCGTGTGTCATGCTGCCCCACGTGCTGCGCTTCAACGAGAAGGTGAACGCCGAGCGACAGGGATGGGTGAGCGAGGCGCTGGGCCGGCCGGGCGAGAAGGCGGCGGATGCGGTTGCGGCGTTGATCGCGAGCCTCGGCTTGCCCGCAACCTTGCGTGACGTCGGGGTGAGGTCGGAGCAACTCGATGCGATCGCGACCGGTTCGATGCACGACAGGTGGGTGCATACAAATCCCCGTAAGATCGACGGCCCCGCTGCCGTCCGGGCACTCCTTGACGCGGCCTGGTAGTTTCGCCGCAACGCAGGCGTCAATCCGGCTTGCTTACCGCGAGCTTGGAGAAAGGCGGGAGCTCGCTACTATGTCCTCCGCGCCAACTGAACGTCTGCACACAGATAGGAGGAGGGTTAACCATCATCTCCCCCTATCGTTACGCTTCGCTCGAGTTGGCCGCTCGCATTAAGCGCGGATCTTTTCTGAACTAGCCGCCCTTGACCGGCGTGATGGTCCGATCCGGCGCCCTGACCGCGACTGCCGAGCCGTTGTTAGAATGGCCAAAGACGTTGTGATAGAGTTCGGAGAAAACGGTCCCGGTGTGGTATGGCTCGTTGGGAAACGCATGTGCGCCGTAAACTGGCGGCACGGTGCCGTACGGCAGGCCCTGCGCGGAAGCGGTGGCAGCGATGCCGAGACTGACGGCGGCGGTAGCGGCAAGGATCATGGCCTTCATTTGAACTCTCCATCTTCGGTCGAACCAAGTGCCCGATTCTGTATGGCGTGCAAATGGACCTATTCACAGATGAATGATAATGCCGCATCACGGTATGACATTCATGCCATTATCGGATAAATCCGATGGCGGGATGGAACCGTCCATGCCCCCGCTCGCCGCCGCCCAAATCCGGTCAAATGCAGGCCAGTTACACCGGGTCCCAGCCGAACACGTCGCCAGACCGGTCGAGCGGCATGAACCCCGCCTTCATTGCTGGCATCGCGTGGTCGGCGATCGTCTCCGGCGTCCATCCCTCGGCACGGTGCACGATGCGGATCGGACGCGGCGAACTGAACAGGATCATCTCGTTCATGCGGCAGCCGAACACCTGCCCGGACACATCCTTGGACGCGTCGGATGACAGATACACCGCCATCGGCGCGTTCTTGTCAGGCGTCATCTGCTGTATCTTGGCGACGCGGGCCTGCTGCTCCGGCGTCGTCGCGGGAATCGAGCTGGTCATGCGGCTCCAGGCGAACGGGGCGATGCAGTTGGACCGCACATTGTAGCGCTGCATGTCCAGCGCGATCGACTTCGACAGCGCCGTCATGCCGAGCTTGGCAGCGGAGTAATTTGCCTGGCCGAAATTGCCGATCAGGCCGGATGTGCTGCTCATGTGAACGAAGGTGCCGCTTTCCTGCTTGCGGTAGTGTTCGGCCGCCGCCCGCGAAACGAAGAACGATCCGTTCAGGTGCACGGCGATGACCGACAGCCAGTCGTCCTCGGTCATCTTGTGGAAGATCACGTCACGCAGGATGCCGGCGTTGTTCACCACCGCATCGATGCGGCCAAAATGATCCAGCGCCGCCTGCACGATCTTTCGCGCCGATCCCCAGGCCGCGACGGATTCCGTGCAAATCTCCGCCACGCCGCCTTTCTGCGCGATCAGTTGCTTGGTCTGTTCCGCCGGGCTGGCCGATCCGCCCTCGCCGCTCAGGGAGGCACCGATATCCGCCACGATGACCTTGGCACCCGCGGCCGCCATCATGATCGCGATCTCCCGTCCGATGCCGCCGCCGGCACCGGTGACCACCGCGACCTTACCTTCCATCATTCCTGGCATTGCTGTCCTCCTGGCTGCGAAGCCGGGAAGCTAGGCGCCTCGGGAAGAATTGTGAACCGGCATCGTCGCATCGCACGCCGCAGCGCCTTGCATGGCGGGAATCCGGTGTCGCGGCAGCGCGATCTCAATTGTCCAGGTCCGTCGTCAATCCGCCGCCCGCACCCCTTGACGCCCTCGCGCGGGTACGCCATTTGCCGTCAATCAGGACTGAGTTGGTCCTATTATCTGCTGGTCGGCAGCGGATAGAAGCGAGGGGTCGTAGGCCATGCTCCGGCTGTCGAAACTGACAGACTATGCCGTTGTGGTGCTGGTCCGCCTTTCCGCGTTGGATGGCGTGCAGACCTCCCCCGGGATCGCCGCCGCCACCGGCATTCCGGAACCCACGGTGGCCAAGGTGCTGAAGACCCTGGCCGCCAGTGACCTCGTGTCGTCGCAGCGCGGCGCGCGGGGCGGCTATCGGCTGAACCGCAACTCTGCCGGACATTCCGATCGCCGACGTCATCGCCGCCGTCGATGGCCCGATCGCGCTGACCGCTTGCGTCGAGGGGTCCAACACCGGCTGCGAGTTCGCAGGGACTGTGCCCGATGCGCGGCCGCTGGGACCCGGTGAACGACGCCATCCATCGCGCGTTGTCCACCATTACGCTGGCCGATATGCAGGTCTCGGTGCTGCCCGCCTTCCGCCTGCCGGCTCAGGCCACCCAGGCCGCGCCGCGCGCCGCCGCCGAATAGGATTTTGCATGACAGCCGTTACGGAAACCCTCGACACTGTCCAGTCCGTCACTCAGTCCGGCTACAAATGGGGCTTCGAGACCACGATCGAGATGGACCTCGCGCCCAAGGGGCTGAACGAGGACATCATCCGCCTGATCTCCGCCCGCAAGCAGGAGCCGGAGTGGATGCTGGAATGGCGTCTGAAGGCCTTCGCGGCGTGGCTGAAAATGGACGAGCCGCACTGGGCGCGCGTCGATCATCCGCCGATCGACTACCAGGACCTGCATTACTACGCGGCGCCGAAAAAGAAGGACGGGCCGAAGAGCCTCGATGAGGTCGATCCCGAACTGCTGCGATGTACGAGAAGCTCGGCATTCCCCTGAAGGAGCGTGCCATCCTCGCCGGCGTCGATCCCGACACGCGTGCGAGAGCACGCAGATCGCCGTCGACGCCGTGTTCGACAGCGTTTCCGTCGCCACGACGTTCCAGGCGACGCTGCGCAAGGCGGGCGTGATCTTCTGCCCGATCAGCGAGGCGGTGCGCGAGCATCCTGATCTGGTCAGGCAGTATCTCGGCACGGTGGTTCCGGTGGCCGACAATTTCTTCGCCGCGTTGAACAGCGCCGTGTTCACCGACGGCAGCTTCTCTTCATCCCGAAGGGCGTGCGCTGCCCGATGGAGCTGTCGACCTATTTCCGCATCAACGCCCGCAACACCGGGCAGTTCGAGCGGACCCTGATCATCGCCGAGGCCGGCAGCCACGTCAGCTACCTGGAAGGCTGCACCGCACCGCAACGCGATGAGAACCAGTTGCATGCCGCGGTGGTCGAACTCGTCGCGCTTGATGACGCACAGATCAAATATTCCACGGTGCAGAACTGGTATCCCGGCGACGCGAACGGCAAAGGCGGCATCTATAACTTCGTCACCAAGCGTGGCGCCTGCCGCGGCGCGCGATCCAAGATCTCCTGGACCCAGGTCGAGACCGGTTCGGCCATCACCTGGAAATATCCGTCCTGCGTGCTGCACGGCGAGGACAGTGTCGGCGAGTTCTACTCGGTCGCGGTGACCAACAATCACCAGCAGGCCGATACCGGAACGAAGATGATCCATATCGGCCGTGGCTCGCGCAGCACGATCATCTCCAAGGGCATCAGCGCCGGCAAGTCGAACAACACCTATCGCGGGCTGGTGCGGATGCTGCCGAGCGCCGGGAATGCGCGGAATTTCACCCAGTGCGACAGTCTGCTGATCGGTGATCAGTCGCGGCGCGCACACGGTGCCCTACATCGAAAGCCGCAATCCGACCGCGAAAGTGGAACACGAGGCGACGACATCGAAGATCGCCGACGACCAGTTGTTCTACTGCCGCCAGCGCGGTCTGTCGGAAGAAGACGCCGTCGGCCTGATCGTCAACGGCTTCTGCAAGGATGTGCTGAAGGAACTGCCGATGGAGTTCGCCGTGGAGGCGCAGAAGCTCCTGGCGGTTTCCCTCGAAGGATCAGTGGGATAATTACTATGCTGGATTTTCGTGGACTCGACATTCAAGGCCTGGCCGCGGCGATCAACGACAAACCGATCCTGAAGGGCATCGACCTGAAGCTGCCGCAGGGCGAGGTGCACGCCCTCATGGGCCCGAACGGGTCGGGCAAGTCCACCTTGGGTTACGTGCTGTCAGGGCGCGACGACTTCGCGGTCACCGCCGGCTGGGTCACCTTCAACGGGCGCCGACCTGCTGGACATGGCAGCCGGAGCAGCGTGCCGCCGCCGGCATTTTCCTGGCATTCCAGGCGCCGATCGAATTGCCCGGCGTCAACAACGCCAACTTCCTCCGCACCGCCCTGAACGCGATCCGTCGCGCGCACGGCGAGAGCGAACTGGACGCGGTGCAGTTCCTGAAGCTGGCGCGGGCGGAAACGAAGCGGCTGGCGATGCCCGACGACATGCTGAAGCGCAACGTCAATGTGGGCTTCTCCGGCGGCGAGAAGAAGCGCAACGAAGTGCTGCAGATGGCGATCCTGCGGCCGAAGCTGGCGATCCTGGATGAGACCGACAGCGGGCTGGACATCGACGCGCTGAAAATCGTCGCCGACGGCGTGAACGCGCTGCGCGGGCCCGACTTCTCGGCGCTGGTCATTACGCATCATCAGCGGCTGCTGGACCACCTGGTGCCGAACCGCGTGCACGTCCTGGCCGACGGCCGGATCGTCCGCAGCGGCGGCCCGGAACTGGCCAAGGAACTGGAAAAGAGCGGCTACGGCGCGATGATGGCGGAGGCGGCGTGAGCGCAACTTCTACGCGCACCGGGGCGGAGCCGGTTTCCTGGCGACGGTATGAAGCCTCGCGGCCGGTTGCCGGGCGATTCCTCGCTGCGTGCCGCCGCGGCCGACGCGTTCCGCACCGCGGCCTGCCGGGTGGCACGAGCAGCGCGCGCGTCGAGGCATGGAAATACACCAGCCTGCAGCCGCGAGGCGAGATTGTCATTCAGCCACCTCACCGCGCCACGAAGCCGAAACGATCCTGGCCGGTCTGCCGCTGCTGAACGCGCCGCGACTGGTCTTCGTCGACGGCGCATTCCGCAACGACCTTTCGTGCTTCCGGTGCACCGGTTTCGCCCGCTTCGCCGACGCAGCCGGATTTCGGCACGCTGAGCTGGCCCGACCGTGAGCCGATGGTCGCGCTGAACACCATGCTGGCCGAGGACGGCGCGGCCGACCATGCCGGCCGGCCATGATGCGCGGCATCGTGTCCAGATCGTCAGCATCGCAGCCAGCAACTCGGTCTCATCCGCGCCACCTCATTCGGCTCGGCGCGGGCGCTCGGCTTACGTTGCTCGAGATCTCCGCTGGGCGACGGCAACTACCTGACCAATAACGGTGACCGAGATCCATGTCGCGGACGGCGCCCGCCTGACCCATATCCGGCTGCAGGACGAGGCCGCCGGGCGTTCCATGTCTCCACCATCTATGCCGATGTCGAGGCAGGCGGGACCTATGACAGCTTCACGCTGAACCTTGGCGGCGCACTGTCACGAGCCGAGGTGCATGCGGGCCTGAACGGCACCGGCGCCATCGCGCATCTGAACGCGGCCAACTTCTGACCGGGTCGCAGCACGCCGATTTCACCTCGGTCGTCAGCCACACGGCGCCGAAGGCTGCACCTCGCGCCAGACGGTGAAGAACGTGCTGGCCGGCCGGTCCCGCGGCGTCTTCCAAGGTCGCATCGAGGTCGCGCGCGACGCACAGAAGACCGACGGCTACCAGATGAACCAGGCGCTGCTGCTGTCGCCGGACGCCGAGATCGATTCCAAGCCGGAACTGGAGATTTTCGCCGACGACGTGAAATGCAGCCACGGCGCGACCGTCGGTGAACTGGATGCCGAGCAGATGTTCTATCTGCGCAGCCGCGGCGTCCGCGACGCCGAGGCAAGCTCGATCCTGGTGCGCGCCTTCCTGGCCGAGGCACTGGATGCCATTGCCGATGATACCATCCGCGGCGGCCTCGAAGATCGCCGTCGAGGGCTGGTGGGAGAGGCAGCTCGCATGAATGTGATGACCAGCCCGTGGCGCTCGACGTCGAACGCATCCGGCAGGATTTCCCGATCCTGGCGCAGACCATCCGCGGCAAGCCGCTGGTGTTCCTCGACAGCGCCGCCTCGGCGCAGAAGCCGCGTGCCGTGATCGACGCCATGGTGCATGCGATGGAGACCCAATACGCCAACGTCCATCGCGGCCTGCACTGGATGAGCGAACGGACCACGGAAGCCTATGAGGCCACGCGGGACGCCGTGGCCGCACTGATGAACGCCAACGACCGCGCGGAGATCGTTTTCGTCCGCAACAGTACCGAGGCGATCAACCTGCTGGCACACAGCTACGGCCGCGGTGTGATGAAGCCCGGCCAGGCGGTGCTGATCTCCGGCATGGAGCATCATTCCAACATCGTGCCATGGCAGATGCTGCGCGACAGCACGGCATCGAGTTGCGGGTGGCGCCGGTCACCGACAGCCGGCGAACTCGACATGGCGGCGTTCGAGGCGCTGCTGGACGACGGCAAGGTCGGCCTCGTCGCGATCACCCACATGTCCAACGTGCTCGGCACCGTCACGCCGGCGGAACGGATTGTCCGCATCGCGCACGCGCACGGCGCCAAGGTGATGTTCGACGGCTCCCAGGCCATCGTGCATCGCAAGGTCGACGTCAGGGCGCTGGACTGCGACTTCTACGTCTGGACCGGCCACAAGCTGTATGGCCCGACCGGCATCGGCGTGCTGTGGGGCAGGCGCGAGCTGCTGGAGCGGATGCCACCCTTCCTCGGCGGTGGCGACATGATTTCATCCGTAACCTACGAGCAATCCACCTGGGCCGCGGTGCCGCATAAGTTCGAGGCCGGCACGCCGGCGATCCTGGAAGGCATCGGCCTGAAGGCGGCGATCGATTATGTGCAGGCGATCGGCTACGACGCCATGGCCGACCACGAGGCCTCCCTGACCGAGCACGCGCTGGCCCGGCTTGCCGCGGTGCCAGGCCTGAGCATCCTGGGCCAGGCGCAGGATCGCGGCGGCGTGATTTCGTTCACCTTGGATGGCGCCCATGCGCATGACGTGGCGACGCTGCTGGACCGTCAGGGCATCGCCGTTCGCGCCGGCCATCATTGCGCGGAACCGCTGATGCACCGCTTCAATCTGGACAGCACCGCGCGCGCCAGTTTTGGCATCTATACGACGCACGCGGAAATCGATGCGCTGGCGGACGGACTGCTGCGCGTGCGGGAGTTCTTCGCATGACGGCGACGGAAGATTTCGACGATCTGCGCGATCTGTATCAGGAAGTAATCCTCGATCACGGCCGCAAGCCGAGGCACGCGCTGCGACTGGATACATTCGATGCGACCGCCAAAGGCGACAACCCGATGTGCGGCGATCGGGTGCAGGTCTGGGTGAAATTCGCCGCCGACAGCGATCGCCAGATCGGCTTCGAGGCGCGCGGCTGCGCGATCAGCGTTGCCTCGGCTGATTTGATGGCCGAAACCGTCCAGGGCCGCGGCAAGGCCGATACCAGGGCGCTGTTCGAGGCATTTCGTGACATGGCCCGCACCGGCGCTTGTTCGCATTGCCCACCGGAACTGGCCGAACCGTTGGACCGGCTGGCGCCGTTGTCCGGCGTGCACGAATATCCGTCACGGGTGAAGTGCGCGACGCTGCCGTGGCATGCACTGATCGCGGCCCTGGACGGCACGAAGGAGGCGAGCAGTGAATGAAATAACGCCGACCGGCACTGCATGGACGCCCGACGGCGAGATCCCGATCGCCAACCGAACCCTCGCGGATGGTGCGGACGCCGTTGGCGCGAGCGGTGAGACCGAGACCGCGCCCATCCGAGGACACTCTGATCGAGGCGATCGCGACTGTCTATGATCCGGAAATACCGGTGAACATCTACGAACTCGGGCTGATCTACGCGGTAGAGATCGACGATGATGGCGCGGTCCGGGTGGAAATGACGCTTACCGCGCCGGCCTGCCCCAGTGCGCAGGAACTGCCGGAGCAGGTCCAGCAGGCAGTCCTGGCGGTCCCGGGGGTGACGTCATGTCACGTCGAGACGGTCTGGGATCCCCCTTGGGACCCCAGTCGTATGACCGAGGAAGCCCGTCTGCAGTTGAATATGTTCTGATCGATCGCGACATAAGGTGCACTATGAGCACAACGACGACCGCGCCCCGCAAGACCCGCGCCCTGCCCCCGCTGATGACGTTGACCGACGCCGCCGCCGATCGATTGCGTGGCCTTTATGCCAAAGGCGAGCAGGGGAAGCTGCTGCGCATCGGCGTGAAGACCAAGGGCTGCTCCGGCATGTCCTATGATATGTCCTGGACCGATGCACCCGCGCCGACCGACGAGGTGGTAACCGATCAAGGGTCTGACCGTGCTGGTGGACCGCAAAGCCTCGCTATTCCTGATCGGCACGGTGATGGATTATGAGACAAAAGCGCTGACCGCGGGCTTCACGTTCACCAATCCGAACGAGAAAGGCCGTTGCGGTTGCGGCGAAAGCTTCCACGTCTGAGTGAAGCCACCAATCGCAGGCAAACACCGCTTGTTGAAGCAACGATAACCCCCGCGCCGGGTTTTCCTCCCTGTGTGTATTTGGCGTGTCGCCATAATCGGGAGGGTCAGATGAACGGTATCATCTATATTGTTGGTCTTGTGGTAGTTGTCATTGCGGTATTGAGTTTCTTCGGCCTGCGCTGAACGCGAAACCTCCGTGGTGGCGGATTATTTCCGTCGCCACGGGGCCGAAGAGGATTTTCAGGCAAGGTTTAACCAGCAGCGGCCGGAGCGGCCAGCCGCGTAAGTCTGGTCGAGTTCCAACGCCGTTCGGGTTATCCGCGATCCGCGTAGTGATAGTCCGGCATCGCGATCAGCGCATCCTTGGTCATGCCCGGCATCACGACGTGGTTGTCGCCGCTGCTGTTGCCGAAATGCAGCTTTTCGAACGGCACCTCGACCATCTTGCTGCCTATGCCCAGGAAGCCGCCGACCGAGATCACCGCGTTGAGCGACTTGTCGTTGCCAATCACGAGATCGTCAACGCTTCCGATCTTTTGGTCCTCGTCGTCGTAAACCGAGGACCCGACGATTTTGCTGCTTCGCATCCCGCCAGCGTCCGCCACCACGGATGTGCGGCCGGCTGGAGAATCGTAGCCGCGGTCGGCGGTTTTGCCGGCGGTGTCATGGGCGCCGGGGCGTCGAGCATGTCCGCCGGGTGGTTCTTGGCGGACGGAGGCGGCGTCTGTGCCATCAACGGCAGCGCGACTGACGTTGCCAGCAACAGCGACGCGGTAGTGAGTTTCAGCATTGAGAACTTCTCCTCCAGACCGATTTGCCCGGCGGCGCGGTAACCGCCGAGGCCAATGCCTCAACGCAAACCTCACTGGCGGGTTCGGCGTTTTCATCGGCTCACAGGAATGTTCGCGTGACAGGCCAACCCATTTTCCGCCGAGCGCGCGCGCTCGTGTCCGAATCCGAAAGTTGGTCATACTTTGTACGACGCCTTTCGAACTTCGAACCGACAATGGCACTAGCAGAGCATTGTTTCTGGAAGAGTGTATTGCTTCGAAGTCTGCTATGCCGGCGCGATCCAAGGAATGGCGGACCTTCGGAACCACCATGCTAGATTACCCCCGCGCCGCGCAACCGGTCCAGTTCGTCATCGCTCAGCCCGAGGCGGCCCTGGTAAATCTCCTTGTTATGCGCGCCAAGTTCCACGCCCAGCCAGTTCACCCTGCCTGGCGTTTCGCTGAGCCGCGGGACCAGGTTCGGGACCGCCAGTTCCCCGGCGCGCGGGTCCTGCATACGCAGAATATTTTCCCGCGCGGCATACTGCGGGTCGGCGAATATCTCGTCCATCGGAATAGACCGGGCCGCACGGCACCTGCGAACCCTCGCAAAGTCGCATCAGGTCCGACCGATCCATCGTCGCGGTCCAGGCGGCGACGGTCTCGTCAACCGTGGCCCTGTCGCGCTCGCGTGCGGCCAGCGTACCCCAACGATCGTCGCCCGCCAGCTCCGGCGCGGCCCATTGCCTCGGCCAGACGGGCAAATATCTTGTCGTTGGTGCAGGCGATGGCGATCCATCGACCGTCACGCGTGGGATAGTGGCTGTGTGGCACGACGTTCACCGTCCCCGGTCCCATGCGCTGGCGGACATAACCGTTGTAGGCGAAGGCGGGGGCGAGTTCGTCCAGGATGCGGAAGATCGGTTCATACAGCCCGATATCGACTACCTGGCCGCGGCCGGTTTTCTCGCGCGCCTGCAAGGCCAGCAACGTGCCCAGGGCGCCATAGAGTCCGGCCATGTAGTCGGGGATCGTTGCCGATCCGGGTGTCACCGGGGCACGGTCCGGATAGCCGGCCAGGAACGATAGCCCACCGAACGCGTTGCCGATGCGCCCGAACCCCGGCCGGTCCTTGTAAGGACCCGTCTGCCCGTAGCCGGAGATGCGCACCATGATCAGGCGCGGGTTGACATCGCGCAGCACGTCGTAGCCGAGGCCCCATTTCTCCAAGGTCCCAGGCTGGAAATTCTCCACCAGGACATCGGCGTCCACCACCAGCCGCTTGAGCAGCGCCGCCCCGTCCGGCTTGCGCAGATCGAGCGTAATGCAACGCTTGTTGCGCGATTCCGACAGCCAGGGCAGTGAATCACCACATTCCGGTCATGGTGCCGAAGCGGCGGGTGGCGTCGCCGATGCCGGGCAATTCGACCTTGATAACGTCGGCACCGAATTCGCCAAGCTGAGTGGCGCAGAACGGTCCCGCCAGGAAGCTCGCAATGTCCAGAACCCGGCAGCCCTCCAGAGCCTGCACGTCGAGCATCACACGCCTCCCCTGGCGTTCAGATTGCGAGCAACGATACGGCGGGCGCGTTGCACGATCGGGTAGTCGATGAACTGGCCGTCGAGCTGGATCGAGGCGAGACCCTCCGCCTCGGCCTTTTCAAACGCGGCGATGACCCGTCTGGCTTGCGCGACGGCGGCCTCGTCCGGGGTGAAGGCAGCGTTGGCGCCGGCGACCTGATCCGGATGGATGCACATCTTGCCCTGGAACCCCAGTGCCGCCGCCTGTTTCGCCGACGCGACGAAGCCCTCCGCGTCGCGCAGGTCGGCCCACACCGTGTCCAGCGGCGGCTCCAGCCCGGCCGCACGGGACGCCAGCACGCAGGCGGCGCGATGCGGCAGCAACTCGGTTTCGTTGCGTGTCCACGCATGCCCATGTCGAGGGTGAAATCGCCGGCGCCGAACGCAAGGCGCCGGAGCGCGTGCCGGCGCCGCAGATGCCGCCAGATTGCTCATGCCAAGGGCGGTCTCGATGATCGGGATCAGGTCGATGCCGCCGGGCGGCAGGCCGCGCTCGCGTTCCAGATTGCCGATCAGCCAGTCGGCCGTGCGCAGTTCGTGCGCGTGCTCGACCTTGGGCAGGATGATCCCGTCCAGGCCCGACCGGACCACCGCGACGATGTCGGCGAAGCACCACTCGGTGGTCAGGGCGTTGACCCGCACATAGAGCCGGCCGGTTCGGGTCTTGCCGAACGTTTCGGTCACGACGGCGCGCGTCGCGGCTTTCTCGGCGATGGCGACAGCATCTTCCAGATCCAGGATGACGCCGTCGGCGGGCAGGGTGAGGGCTTTCTCGACCCGGCGGGCGTGATTGCCGGGGGCGAAAAGCAGGCTGCGCAGCGCGCTCATTGTGCCGCCCTGCGCCGCTGGTGCCAGTCGGCCGCGCGCGGGATCGGCAGGCCGAGTTTCTCCCGCAACGTCGTGCCGCGATACTCCTTCTGGAACAGTCCACGCCGTTGCAGTTCCGGCACCAGCAGCCGCATCACGTCCTCATACGATCCCGGCATGTGCGTCGCGGCCAGAACGAAACCGTCGCAGGCGGGGGCGGTGAACCATTCCTCCATCTGATCGGCCACCTGACTTCGGCGTGCCGCCGAACATCTTGTGCTCCTTCATCGTGCCGCGGCCCGAGACCTCGACGAAGTCGCGCACGGTGGGGTTTTTCTTGCCGGAAAACTTGCACCACGCGCTCGCGAAAGCCGTGCCAGCTAGAAGCCCGCGAGTTCCTCGTCGCTGAATGGCTCGTCGTACGCTCCTTGGCACCAAAATCATAGTTGGTCACTTCGGAGATCAGCACCAGCGCATCGACCGGTCTCGCCGTCGCCTCGATGATCGGCGCGCTTTTCCTGCGCCGCGGCCTCCAATTCCGCGACGCATGACGTAACAAGCCGGCGCGACCTGGACCAGAGCCGGGATCGCGGCCCTGCCGCCGCGACCGCGGCCTTGAACGCGGCATATTGCTGCTTGCCGGCTTCCAGGTTGTGGTGGATCACGAACACCAGTTCCGCCCATCGCGCCGCGAACGACTGGCCGCGGCCCGACTGGCCGGCCTGGATCAGCACCGGATGGCCCTGCGGCGACCGCGGCACGCTGAACGGGCCGCGCGAGCTGAAAATACTTTCCGGCATGATCCAGCCGGTGCACCTTTGCTCGCGTCGGCGAAACGATTGCCTGCCTTGTCCAGGATCAGCGCATCGTCCTCCCAGGTGTTCCAATGGCCCATGACGACGTCCATGAACTCATCGGCGCGGTCGTAACGTGCGTCATGCTCCATGTGCTCTGCGCCGCCGAAATTCAACGCCTCGCGCGCTGTTCAGTGAGGTGACGATGTTCCACGCGACGCGGCCCTTCAGCATCAGGTCCATCGTCGCGAACACGCGCGCGACGTGGTACGGCTCGTAATACGTCGTGGAATACGTCGTCGCCGAGGCCGAGCTGCGTCGTCGCCATGCCCATCGCCATCAGCATCGTGGATGGATCCATCTTCACCGCGCGCACGCCGGCGTTGACCGCCTCGGCGTGGTTGTCGGTGTAACGGTCCGGCAACGCCAGCCGGTCGTCGAAGAACGCCATCTGGATCTTGCCGTCCTCCAGGATGCGGGCGATGCGCTGGTAATATTCCGGCGTCAGGAAATCCAGCATCGTCGAGGGATGGCGCCACGACCCGGGCAGATTGGAACAGTTTTGCGCCTGCAGGAACGCGACCAGCGTCATCATTCGGGAATGCCATGGGGATACTCGCTTTCAGATCGGACAGATCGACATCCAGCAGCGGCGCGTGCTGCTGGCAGCCATAGACATCGGTGTCGCCGAAATCGCCAGACGGCACCAGCCGAGGCAACGTCGCCTTGAAGGCGAACGCGGCATCGTAAGGCGTGAACAGCACGTGCTCCTCCGGCACGTTGTACAGCCGGGCGAACAACGCCGGGCCCAGCACGCCGGTCGCCTTTACCCGGCGGAACGTCTCGGCGTCGTCGAACACCACGTCGATGGTCAGTTCGAACGGGCCGGCGTTCTTGCTCTTGCAGACGCGTCGCGACATCGCGGATCAGTGCCATGTCATAATGTCTCGTATTCGATGGGGAACAGTTCGGTCGGGTCGTCCAGTTCCGCGACGTGGAAGACGCTGAACCGATAGACCGGACCGACCTCGATGTCCGACGGAGAAAACGGAAACGCCATGTTGCCCTCGCGGCACAAACGGCCGGGGAAATCGGTGTGCAGCATGTTGGTTCGAGCCATGCCCAGCACCGCGCTGGCGATTTCCTGGCTTGTCGCGTGCCACGACCTCGATCACGAAACCGAGTTCGTGCGGCATGCGCGTCGCGGCACGGCTCGCGCGCGCCCATCACGCCGTCGCGGCCGTAAACGCGAACGCCAAGCTGATAGCTTCCGGCGTCGGCGCCGAACGCGGCGGCCTTGGTCGCCACCTCCTGACGCACGCTGGCGAGGAAATCGTCGAGCCGGCCGATCAGCAACGGATCGCGCGTGCCGCAGACGCAGATCGCGCGATAGCCGGCCAGCTCCACCCCCTCCAGCTTTGACCGTGTAACGATCGGCCGGGTTCCAGCGCATGCCGCTGATGCGCACCGCGCGGTCGCTGACCGCATCGAAACGGCAATCGGAGGTGTCCAGCATCCCGCCGGGCTCGATATGATGGATCGGGCTGCTGTTTTCATGCAGGCTGTGATTGGCGATCGACAGCGGCGTGCAGCGGCGCGCCGGATTGGTCGGCTCGCATTCGACATGATCGTCCCGCACCGTGACGAACAGCTAGTCATGGCCCTTCGGGATCGACGGCGTGGCGCCGCATTCCAGCATCTTGCCGGCATACCAGGCGGGCGCCGGAGGCAATTGCGCGCGGGTCGCCGCCGCGGCCCATGGCGCGGGATCGCTGGCCCGCCCCGCCAGCACCACCTGCGCGCCGGCATCCAGCGCGGTCGATGAACGGTTCCGGCCCCATCATGGCGACGATGCGGGTCGGACGCGGTCGATCGTCGCATCGGTCAGTGGCGGTTGATGCGCCAGCGGCGCTGACCCGTCCCGGCCGCGACGCGGCGCTTCACGTTCGGCCTTGTCCTGCTCCGCGTGGATGGTCGCCATTTTGAAGTGCAGGCCGTCCTCGCGCGCGATCTCCCGCACCATCGACGACCACCAGTTCCAGATGCGGCGCGCCGCCCGGCCCCGCCGCAGGTGCCGATCACCAGCGGAATTTTGTTCTCGATCGCCGCGCGCAACATCAGCCGCAGATCGCGGCGGATGGCGATCGGCGAACAAAACGGCTTGCCGGAACCGAGGTAATGCGGCCCGGGATCGACGCAGCCGCCATCGACGCCGATGAAGTGCGGCTCGCGGTCCATCCCGGCCTGAAGCGAGGCCTCCGGAAAGCCGTAGCCCGAGGATGGCACTGGTCGACAGCAGGCGGATTTCCTTGCTCATGCGCGGCGATCGGGGCTGCGTGGGCCATGATGTTGCGTCCTCCTGTGTACGGAATGCACCGACAATTCGGGTCCGGCAAGCGCGCCGTGCCGGCGACCTGCACTTCTACACGTCGGTCACCTGGTTTTGGCCCTATGCGCGAACAGCCTGGTTTAGTAAAATCGGCGCATGAAGACTCGCAAGAACGACACGTTCAACGACCGGCTAACTTCCGCGGCGGAGGCCCGCAACGCCATGCTGGAGCGGTATCGCTCCAGGCCGGGACCCGACGATCCCGCTTTCCAGGAGCGGCAGGCCGCGCAGGCCGCGATCCAGGCCGCACGCGAAATCCGCATGCAGGAGCGCAAGGCCGCCCGCGAGGCCGAGGCCGCCAGACAGGCCGCCGCCCAGGCAGCGTTGCTCGCCGCTGAAAAAGCCAAAGCCGCGGAGGAGGCCGCTCGGCAGGCCGCCGGGTCCTCTCGCTCCGCCGCCCTGGCTGCCCAGCAAAAGGCCGCACGCGATGCCCGATATGCTGCGCGGACCGCCCGCCGCCGCTGAAGGTGGGCGCCCGCCGGGTTAGGATTTTGGCCCGCCCATTGCCGCGAAGGTCATGCGGTCCTTGTTCTCCCGCATCAGCATGGTGAAGCCAGGGATGGTATCGAGTCCGAGAGCCAGCGGCAGCCCCGTCTCGGGATCGGGCTGGATCTTCGCGTAGCTCTGGCCGGCGACCTTCTCCCACTTCCCGGCCGGCTTTTTGATTTCCAGGTTCACCACGGTGGCCTTGAAGACCATCCGCACGATCGCCTCCTTCGGCGAGGACGGCTTCGTCAGGCTCGGGCAGCCGGCGATGAGCTGCCAGCCATTTTTCAGCGCCCAGCCGGTCAGTTCATCCTTGTCCAATGCGGTGTCCCCCTGATGATCGAGCTGGGAAGCGTCACGCAATTTTCCGATTGCGGTTAGCCATTTATTAACTGGGACGCGCTAGAAGCAAATGGCGCAACCGGAACGGGCCGGTCGCGGTAGGGCGAAGGAGGGTCATGCAGACATCTCAACAATGGCCTCTACGCGAAGGACGTTGGTCCTGACCATCAAAGTCGGGACCACGCACGTCCGGACGTAGTGAGGCGGGCCGCCCGGACTCCTCGCCGAGCGGCTTACGCCTCGTGGGTGCCTAGGCGCTGTTTCAGTATCTCGTTGATCAGACCCGGGTTTCCTTTCCCGGCCATCGCCTTCATCGTCTGGCCGACGAAGAAGCCGAACAATTTGTCCTTGCCCGAGCGATATTCCGCGACCTTGTCCGGATTGGCCGCCAGGATATGGTCCACGGCGGCATCGATCGCGCCGGTGTCGGTGACCTGGCGCAAGCCGCGCTCGTCCACGATAGCCCGTGCGTCCTTGCCGGATTCGAGCATGGCCTCGAACACGTCCTTGGCGATGCGGCCGTTGATCGTTTTATTCGCCGATCAGATCGAGCAAGCCGCCGAGGGCGTCAGCGCTGACCGGCGGATCCTCGATGGAGCGCCCGGTCCGATTGAGCGCGGCGAAGAAATCACCCATAACCCAGTTCGCGGCGATCTTGGGATCGCGCCCGGCTCGCGACCGTCTCGTAGAAAGCGGCGGTCGCCTTTTCAGCCACCAGCACGCCGGCGTCATAGGGCGTCAGCCCGTAGGCCTGAATGAACCGCGCCTGCTTCGCGTCCGGCAACTCCGGCAGTGCCGCCTTCAGCCGCGCGATCCAGTCTTCCTCCAGCACCAGCGGCAGCAGATCCGGATCGGGAAAGTAACGGTAGTCGTGCGCGTCCTCCTTGGATCGCATCGAGCGGGTCGTCCCGCGTGCGCTGTCGAACAACCGGGTTTCCTGCATCACCGTGCCGCCGGACTCCCAGACCTCGACCTGGCGCCGCGCCTCGGCCTCGACCGCCTGCATAACGAAACGAACCGAGTTGACGTTCTTCACCTCGCAGCGGGTGCGGTAGGCCTCGCCGTGCTTGCGCACCGAGACGTTGACGTCGGCGCGCATGGAACCTTCCTCCATGTTGCCGTCGCAGGTGCCCAGGTAGCGCAGGATCGACCGCAGCTTGCGCACATAGGCGCCGGCCTCTTCCGGGCTGCGGATGTCGGGTTCCGAGACGATCTCCATCAATGCGACACCGGCGCGGTTGAGGTCGATCAGGGATTTCGCCGGGTGCTGATCGTGCAGCGACTTGCCGGCGTCCTGCTCCAGGTGCAGCCGGGTGATGCCGATCGATTTCACCGTGCCGTCGGACAGCACGACCTCGATCTCGCCGCTGCCGACGATCGGGTGCTCGTACTGGCTGATCTGATAGCCGGCGGGCAGATCGGCGTAGAAGTAATTCTTCCGGTCGAAGCGGCTGACGGTGTTGATGCGCGCGTTCAGGCCGAGACCGGTGCGCACCGCCTGGGCCACGCATTCGCCGTTGATCACCGGCAGCATGCCGGGGAAGGCCGCGTCGACGAAGCTGACCTGGCTGTTCGGTTCGGCGCCGAACGCGGTCGATGCGCCGCTGAACAGTTTCGCCTGGCTGGTGACCTGCGCGTGCACCTCCAGGCCGACCACGACCTCCCACGGACCGGTGCCGCCTTCGATGGCATAGGACATTCTCAGTGCTCCGCCATCTTCAGTGCTCCAACTGGCACCACGCGAACACACGCTGCTGTTCGCGCTTGACGAAGGCCACGTCCTCGACATCGACCTCGCGACCGGCACCCCGGGCGGCTACCAGGAAGCCTTTGCGGTTCGCGGCGGTCATTTCGCCTGAAGCAAGATTCTGGTGGTTGACCACGATCGCGGTCAGCAATGGCCATCCCTTGCCATGCGAATAGGCACAGACCGCGTCGAGGTGCGGGTTGATCTGACGAAATACGTTGGCCCACTCAAGGCCACTGGCGCTCGCGACATCCCGGTAAGAAAGAAAGCGGCCCCGCTGGCCATGGTCACGGATCGTCGCAACCGTCTTTTCCAGGTCGTAGTCGCCGTTTCGCCGCTCCTGAAGCATATTGCTGGCGGCCAGGCATCGTGCATCGCCGGTTCGTTTCAGGCGCTGACAATTCGCCACGATGGTTTCAAGTTCCTTGGTCGTCTTCGTTGCGAGATCGACGGCCATCATTCAGCCCCTGCCCTGATCGCCGGCAGCGCCGCGAAGCCCGCCGCCCGTTCCAGTTCGGCCGAAACCGCGAACACCGTTTCCTCGTCGAACGGCTTGCCGATGACCTGCAGGCCCAGCGGCAGGCCGTTCGCATCCAGGCCGGCGGGGACGGAGATCGCCGGCACGCCCGCCAGATTCGACGGCACGGTGAACAGGTCGTTCAAATACATCTTGATCGGATCATCCATTTTCTCGCCTTGTGCAAACGCCGCGGATGGCGCTGTTGGTGTCAGCAGCGCGTCCACGCCGGCAAAGACATCGGTGAAATCCCGCAGGATCAGCGACCGGATCTTCTGCGCGCGCAGATAATACGCGTCGTAGTAGCCGGATGACAGGACATAGGTCCCGATCAGCACCCGCCGGCGCACCTCCGGGCCAAACCCCTCCGCCCGGGTCTGCTCATACATGTCGCGCAGGTCCTCGCCGCTGTGCCGCAGGCCGAACCGCACGCCGTCGTAGCGGGCGAGATTGGACGACGCCTCCGCCGGGGCCACGATGTAGTAGGTGGCCAGGCCATATTTCGTGTGCGGCAGGGAGACATCGACCACCTCCGCCCCGGCCTGGCGCAGCCAGTCCACGCCCTGCTGCCACAGTGCCTCGATTTCCGCCGGCATGCCATCCGAGCGGTATTCCTTCGGCACACCGATCCGCAGGCCGCGGACGCCGCGCGCACAGGCGGCCTCGATAGTCGGGCACGGGACAGTCGGCGCTGGTCGAATCCTTCGGATCGTGCCCCGCCATCGACCCCAGCAATATCGCGGCGTCCCGCACCGTCCGGGCGAACGGTCCGGGATGGTCCAGCGAGGAGGCGAACGCCACCACGCCCCAGCGCGAGCACCGCCCATAGGTCGGCTTCACCCCCACCAGGCCGCAGAACGACGCCGGCTGGCGGATCGAGCCGCCGGTATCGGTCCCCGTCCCCCCCATGGCCAGCCGCGCCGCGACCGCCGAGGCCGAGCCGCCCGAGGACCCGCCCGGCACCAGCACCGCGGTATCGTCCTGGCGGCGCTTCCACGGGTTCTCCACCGGCCCGTAGGCCGACGTCATGTTGGACGACCCCATGGCGAACTCGTCCATGTTGGTCTTGCCGAGGAAGACGGCCCCGTCGCGCAGCAGGTTGGCGGTCACGGTGCTTTCATAGGGCGGCACGAACGGCCCCAGGATCTTGCTGCCGGCCGTGGTCCGCACGTCCGTGGTGCAGAACAGATCCTTGATCGCGAGCGGAATACCGGTCAGCGCCCGCCCCTGCCCTGCCGCCAACGCGGCATCGGCGGCGCGCGCCTGGTCCAGCGCCTGGCTGTGGCTGACGGTGATGAAAGCGTTCAACCGCGGATTGAGCGCCTCGATCGCGTGCAGATGCGCCATGGTCAGATCGACGGCCGAGAATTTTCCCGCGCGCAGACCGTCGCGGGCCTCGACGATCGTCAGGCCGGTCAACATCATTCGACGACCTTCGGCACGGCGAAGAAGTCGCCGATCCGCTCGGGTGCATTGGCCAGAATCTTGTCGGGATAGCCGCCATCGGTCACCACGTCGGGGCGCATCGCCAGCGCCATGTCGGCGGCCCCGGTCAGCGGCGCCACGCCCTCGATGTCGACCTCGTTCAGTTGCTCGATCCAGCCCAGGATGCCGTTCAGTTCGTGGCACAGGGGGTCGACCTCGTGCTCCTCCACCCGGATGCGGGCCAGAACGGCGATGCGTCGGACAGTCGCGTGATCAAGCGACATTATCGGGAGTTTCCCATTATCGGGGCTACCTTGGCTGGCTGGAAGCGCGGGACCATAACGACGGCCATGGCTCTGTTCAACCTGACGGATCTGCTGGCGGCGCTGGCCGAGGATCCCGCGAGCCGCGACCTGCGTGTGATCGGGGTCGATCCGGGCAGCCGGACCATCGGTCTGGCATTGTCCGATGTTCGCCGCACGCTGGCATCGCCGTATGGCAGCCTCAGGCGCGGAAAACTGAAGGCGAACGCGGCGGAAATCGGGGCGATCGCCCGCAAGGAAGGCGCCGGCGCGCTGGTCGTAGGCCTGCCGCTGTCGATGGACGGCACCGCCGGACCCGCCGCTCAGGCCGCGCGGGACTGGACATTCGCGCTGTCCGGCGCGACCGGACTGCCCGCCGCCCTGTGGGACGAGCGGCTGTCGACCGCTGCAGTCAACCGCTTTCTGATCCAGCAGGCGGACCTGACCCGCGCCAAACGGGCCGAGGTCGTTGATCGGGCCGCCGCGACGTGGATGCTGCAGGCGGCGCTGGATGCGGCATCCGGCGGGCGGCAACGCTGACTGGGTTGGCACAAACGTTTGCCACCGAGGAACAATCGTGATAGAGGCGGATGCAGTTTGGAGCCGATTTAGAACCATGCCTGTCAACCTCTCTATCAAGAATGCCCCAGACCGGGTCGCGCAACGCCTGCGGGAGCGAGCCGAGCGGAATCATCGGTCGCTCCAAGGCGAACTCCTGGCGATCATCGAGGCGGCGGTGCTCGACGATCGCCCCGCAACGCCCGGTGACATTCTCGCCGAGGTTCGCCGGCTCGGGCTGCGCACGCCGGGCGAGGCTGTTGATCTGATCCGTGCCGATCGCGACGGGCGTTAAGGTTGTCGACGCCTCGGCACTTGCCGCGCTGCTGTTCGGGGAGCCGGAGGCGGATGTCGTCGCAGGGAGGCTAACCGAAGCGCACCTCGTCGCCCCGACCCTGCTCGGCTTCGAACTCGCAAATGTATGCCTGATCAAGACACGGCGGCATCCCGAGCAGCGGTCAGCGTTGATCAGCGCGTTCGCATTGCGCCACCGGCTCGGCGTCGAGGAAATGGCGATCGACCACGACGGTGCGATGGACCTCGCCGCCGGACCGGACTGACCGCGTACGATGCGAGCTACCTCTGGCTGGCGCGCCAACTCGGCGCGGAACTAGTCACGTTGGACCGCCGGCTCGAGCGGGCCGCGTCCGCATCCTGATCGACGTATCGCGGCGCCGCCTCACACCACGCGGAAATTGCCGAATTGCCATGGGCATGACCGGTCGACATCCTCGGGGAACAGCCGCCCGCGATCCAGCAACGGGGTCCAGTCGGAGTAAGCGCCGACCATGTCGCCGAGATAAGGTTCGGCAACAGCCAGCACCCGGGCGTGATCCAACTGATCCGCCTCGACAATCCCCACCCGGGGATTCTCGATCGCCCAGACCAGGCCGCCGAGCACCGCCGCCGTGACCTGCAGGCTGGTGGCATTGTTGTGCGGCGCGAGTGCCCGCGCCTGCTCGATCGACAGCCGCGAGCCATACCAGTAGGCGCCCCGCGCGTGGCCCATCAACAGCACGCCCAATTCGTCGACGCCATCACGGATTTCGTCCATCATCAGCCGCTGCCGGTCCTGCAACCGCCAGTTCCGTCCGGCCATCTCATGCACCGACAGCACCGCGTCGTCGCAGGGATGATAGGCGTAATGCACGGTCGGCCGGTAACCGACCGTTCCGTTCTCGATCACGGAATAATAGTCCGCGATAGAAATGGACTCGTTGTGGGTGATGAGAAAGCCGTGGATCGGTCCGGCCATCGGTGTCCAGGTCCGCACCCGCGTCGAAGCGCCCGGCCGCAGCAGGTAGATCGCCGCATCGGAGCCGAAATCATGCCGCCGCGCGTCTTCCGGCAGTGTCCGCTCGTGCGTGCCCCAGCCCAGTTCGGCCGGCTGGCAACCTTCGCCGGCGAAACCATCGATCGACCAGGTGTTGACGAACTCGCCCGGCTGCTTGGCGAAGGCAGCCGTCTGGGTGTCGCGTTCGGCGATGTGGATGACCTTCACACCCAGCGCCCGGGCCAGCGTCGCCCAACCCTGCCGGCTGTCCGGCACCGCCGTATCGACAGACGTATCACGGGCCAGATTGAGCAGCGCCTGCTTGACGAAATGCGACACCAGTCCGGGATTGGCGCCATGCGTCAGCACGGCGGTGGGATCATCGGCGCCGGGTCGCACCAGGGCCAGCGCGCTCTCCCGCAGCGCATAGTTGGAACGTTGCGAGGGCGACAGCGACGGATCGGTGTAGCCGCCGGCCCACGGCTCGATGCAGGTGTCCAGATAGAGCGCGCCCAGTTCCCGGCACAGAGCGATCAGCGCCACCGAGGACACGTCGACGCTGAGGTTCAGCAGCAGGTCTCCCGGCCGCAGCAGCGGCATCAGCACCGCGCGATAGTTGCCGCGATCGAGCGGATCGACAGCGAACTGAACACCGTATTCAGCGGCCACCTCCTGCCCGCGAGGATCGCCCGACAGGATGGTGATCCGCTCACGCGGCATGTCGATGTGACGCAGGATCAGCGGCAGCACGCCCTGACCGATGCTGCCGCAGCCAAGCATGACCAGGCGGCCGTCGAATGCGACGTGTTTCATCATGCGGTCTCCCGACAGTCGAGCCGGCGTTATAGTCAGGCGGCGACGCGGAACGGTAGGCCCTCGTCCTCCTCGTCGTCGACCTCAACGATGCGGGCGTGGTCGAAGCCGTTGAAAGCCGTGCGCAGGCAGGCGCCGTAGGCACCCAACTGACCGACCTCGATCCAGTCACCTTCGCGGGTGTCGGCCGGCAACGGGAACGGGCCGCGCATCACGTCGGCGCTGTCGCAGGTCGGGCCGAACAGCGAAAAGCCGACGGTCTCGGCCGCCGCGCCCCGATCCGGGCGGATCAGCCGTACCGGATAGCGGAACCCGAGCGCGCCGGCGTCAGCCAGGCTGCCATACACGCCGTCATTGACATACAACGCGTCACCCCGGCGCGCCTGCACCTGCAGCACGACCGACGTCCCCGCAGCCACCAATGCTCGGCCTGGCTCCGCCCACAGCCGGGTCCGCGGCAGGCCGAGCCGCTCGAAGCCGGCCTCGATTTCGGCGAAGAAGGCGCCGAGCGGAGGCGGCTCCTGGTCCGGGTAGGCCACCGGAAAGCCGCCCCCGACATCGATCACGTCGACTGGGACGCCAGCCGCCCGGATCACCTCACCGCTCAGCGCGAGCGCATCGCGCCAGGCAAGCGGATCGAGGCATTGCGAGCCGACATGAAAGCTCACCCCGAGCGTCGTGGCGCAGCCCCGCGCGGCTCGCAGCAACGCCGCCGCTTCGCTGGTGCCCGCACCGAACTTCCCGGACAGATCCAGCTTCGCCCCGCCCTTCGGCAGTGCCAGGCGAACGATCAGGCCCAACGGCCCTGGCACGCCGGTCGCGCTGGTCTCGGCGCGGATCTTTGCCAGTTCATCGGCGCTGTCGAGCACGAAATCGCGCACGCCGTGGCGCGCCCACGCCTCGCGGATCGCGCCGCGCGCCTTGACCGGGTGCATGAAGTGGATCGCCGCATCGGCGAACATGGCGCGGACCAGCCGCACCTCCGGCAGCGAGGCACAGTCGAAATGCCGCACGCCGCCCGCATGCAGCGCGCGCAGCACCGCCGGATCGGGGTTGCACTTCACCGCGTACAGCACGTCGCCGGGAAACGCCCGCGTGAAGGCTTCGGCGGCTGCCGCGACCACGGCAGGACGCAGGCAGTGCATCGGGCTCCTCGGGCCGATCGGCGGCGACCACCTGATCGACGCTTGGCAAACGGCGCGGCGCCGCGGCGCGGCGGCGCAGGGGAGAGACGGCGGAGCGGGTACGAGCAACAGACATCGCGGCATATCCTCGCGAACAAACGGACGCGCGCGAGCACGCCCGCAACGATACGGGGACAAATCCAAAGCCGAGCGGATACCGCCTCGGCTAAGGGGTCAAACGATGCTGGTGGTACTTCGCATCGCGGCGGTGCGTTCGGACATAGGCGATTCCCTAACGACCCCAGCCCACGGTCTGGCCGGGTCTATCGAAAAGGACGCGTTTACGTCGTTGCTGTGCCCGGCAGGGGATTCAGCCCAACCAAGGCTCGCGGCACGTGCGATGCGTCACCGCTCCTGCGATCAGAAGCGAGAGCGGCGATATAGGGTGCGCGACCGCCATACTGTTATGCGTTTTTAGTTGGCGGGCAATCCATCAACGCATGGCTTGCACCGCCATCAGGGCCAGATACTCCCAGACCATCGTCGCCGCCGCCAGCGCGGTGATCTCGGACATATCGTAGGCGGGCGCCACCTCGACCACGTCCATCCCGACGAAGCGGACCTTGCCTAGCCGCCGCAGGATCGCCTGGGCCTGCCAAGTGGCAAGACCACCCACCTCCGGCGTGCCGGTGCCAGGCGCGAAGGCCGGATCGAGCGCATCGATGTCGAAGCTCAGATAGGCCGGAGCGTCGCCCACCACCTCGGCGATGCGCGCCGCGACCGCGCCGGGATTGGAAGCGTGGACATCCTGTGCCGACAGGATGGTCACGCCCTTGGACAGCGTCCAGTCCATCACGTCCTTCTGCACCGGCGAGCGGATGCCGATCTGGATCATACGCCGCGGATCGATCAGGCCCTCGTTGATCGCGTGGAAGAATGGCGAGCCATGGGCGTAGGCTTGGCCGAAATTATCCGGCCAGGTGTCGACATGGGCGTCGAAGTGCACCAGCGCGACCTGGTTTCCCTGTCGCCGAGCCAGGGCACGAAGCAGCGGCAGGGTTATGCCATGCTCGCCGCCGAGGGCGATCAGATGGCCGGCGTTGTCGGCCTGTGATTGGATCGCCGCCAGACTTGCCTGGATGTCACCAAGGGCAATGGTGAAGTCGCCGATATCGGAGAGATCCAGCCGAGCCGGCTCGATCCGGTGCTCTGGGTGATCGCCATCGGTCAGCATCCTGCTGGCGCGACGGATCGCGGCCGGACCGTCGCGAGTGCCGGCGCGATTGGTGGTGCCGATATCCATCGGGATGCCTGCTACGACGAAGGCGGCGTCCAGGCCAGTGCGCGACACGCCGAGAAAGGTCGGCGGAACAGCATAGGTGGGAGTGCCGGCCACCGCGACTATGTTGGCTGTGTTGACTGTCGCGAACCGGAGCGTAGCAACCAAATCCCTTGGGTTTGGCAGTGGCCCGAGGCTGGCCGTTGTCCGCCCTTCGCCTGACGCGGCGGCCGGTCCCTTGTTGCTAACGGGCCGACGCCGCGCACGCGGATCGATCGATGCGTGGTTGATCCAGCGCCGATGGTTTGGGCGGAAGACGCCTGGTCACCGAGGTTCGACATACGAGCGCGACTTCGCCCCCAATCGAATTGGCACGACAGTCGGGCCGTGCCTGCGGAATTAGCAACACATTGATACGATGACTGCATTATATCTCACCGCAACGAGGGATCGACGGGAAAAAGGACCGCCATGCTGATTTGCCAGCTTACCGACCTGCACGTGCGCCCGGTCGGAACTCGCCGTCAACCGGGTCTCGGAGACCAACATGCTGACCGAGCGGGCATTTCGGGCAGTCGCGGCGTTCAGTCCGCGACCTGAGGTGGTCATGATCACCGGGGATTTGACCGAATACGGACTTCCGGCTGAATACGACAATGTGGCGGCAATGCTGCGCCGTACCTTGTCGATGCCGGTCTACGTCGTTCCAGGCAATCACGACCACCGGGAGAATTTCCGCGCCGCGCTGGCACATCTGCCCGGCGTGACCAGCGACCCGAAATTCGTCCAGTACGCCGTGGAAGACCACGCCGTCCGATTGGTTATGCTCGACACATTGGTGCCCGGAGCCAACCACGGCGAACTGCCGAAGGATCAGTTGGCGTGGCTCGACCGAACATTGGCCGAACAGCCGTCGAAGCCGACGATGATCGGGATGCATCATCCGCCCTTCGCGTCGGGACTGCCGCAGATGGATGCGATCGCGCTGCACGACGTGAACGCATTCCGCTCGGTGATCGCCCGTCACCGTCAGGTCCAGCGGATCGTCTGCGGCCACCACCACCGCCCGATCTTCGGCCAATGCGCGCATGTGCCGGTCTCCATTTCGCCGTCGGTCGCGCACCAGGTGGAACTGTCGTTTGATCCCACCGGCGATGGCGCGTTCAACTTCGAACCGCCGGCCTTTCAGCTTCATGTCTGGCTGGCGACCGAAGGCTTCGCCTCCCACACGGTCTACACCGACACCTATCCCGGGCCGTTTCCATTCCTGAGCGGTCCCGATTATCCAAATTCCTGACCAATCTCCGTCGCCGGGCCACGAGGGTTGCGCACGGGCCGGTTTATCGATGATCGACGTTCGCTAAAGCATTCGCAACGATCTCTGACGGCGTGACCCTCGCGATTCGGGCGAGGCTTAGCGGTGTTTTAACTGTTCTTGCTCAACCCATCGCCGCATTCGGGTCGTTGCATCGGAGCATGATCACACTCGGCGCACCCGTTTGAGGGCGCGAGGCATGCGAACGAATCATGGACTGGACCGATGTCGGCGGCACGGTCAGCAAAGTTGGTCTAGCAATCGCGCGAGGCTTTGCAGACCATCTCGATGACCTGGCCGCCGCGGCTTCGGTATCCCTGCTGTTGATGTTGAGCGGATGGCGGCGAACAGGGGATCTGCCCGATCCACACCGGCCACCGCACCGGTATGGACCGAACCGGCAAGTCCGACCTAGCTGCGATAGGAGCCGTTGATGTCGATGTAGCCATGCGTCAGGTCGCAGGTCCAGACCGTCGCGCTGCCCCGTCCCAGTCCGATGTCGATCGCGATGTCCACCTCGCGCCCCTTCATGTGGGCGACGACCGGCGCCTCGTCGTAGCCGGGAATCACCGCTCCCTCCCGAGCCATCCAGACCCCGCCGACGCCGATCGACAGCTCGGTCCCGATCCGCCGGCTCACCTGCCTTGCCTACCGCCATCACGATGCGGCCCCAGTTGGCGTCTTCCCCGGCGATCGCGGTCTTCACCAGCGGCGAATTCGCCACCGTCATCGCGATGCGTTTGGCCGAGCGCCTGTTCACGGCTCCGGTGACGTCGATCTTGACTAGCTTCTGTGCGCCCTCACCGTCCCGCGTCACCTGCAGCGCGAGGTCGAGCAACAGGTCGTTCAAGGCACGACCGAAGTCGGCCAGCATACGGTTGCGCGCCGCACTGCCGTCGGCCGAAGGGATGCGGCCGTGCCGGGTCTGTCCTGTAGCGATCAGCAACACCGTGTCCGACGTGGATGTGTCGCTATCCACCGTCGTGCAGTTGAAACTGCCGTCGACGCCCTTCCTCAGCATCGTCCGCAGCGCGTCCGCCGGAATGCGCGCATCGGTGAAAACGAAGCACAGCATCGTGGCCATGTCGGGGGCGATCATTCCACTGCCCTTGGCGATCCCGGTGATTCGCACCTGTGCGTCGCCGATCATCGCTGTGCGGGTCGCCGCCTTTGGGAAGGTGTCCGTCGTCATGATGCCACGCGCGGCGGCTTCCCAGGCGTCCTCGCTCAACCTGCCATGCATTCCGGGCAATGCCGCCACCAACTTGTCATGCGGCAGCACCTCTCCAATCACACCGGTGGACGCGACGAAGACCTGCCGAACGGGACAGGCGGCCAAGTTCGAGGCGGCGGCGGCGGTGGCGGCGCAGGCTTCGCGACCCGCCTTGCCGGTAAAAACATTGGCGTTGCCCGCATTGACCACAACCACGCGCGCGCGGCCGCCCTTGAGTGCGTCCCGGCACCAGTCGACCGGCGCCCCTGGGCACTTGTTCGAGGTGAAAACCCCGGCGACGGTGCTGCCGTTCGCGACCTCGATCATCACCACGTCGGTGCGGCCCTGGTAACGGATGCCCGCTTCTGCCGCAGCCAGCCGAACCCCGGCCAGCGGCGGCAATTCGGGCATGGCAACGGCCAGTGGAGACACGGCGGTGGTCATGGTTCAGCTTTCCGTGCTGGCGGATCTCGGGTCGGTCGATTGAGTTTGGGTTACTTCGCCGCGGGCGGCTCCGCCGTGTCGGTGGCACGGATCGGCGATCCATCCGGGTTGAATTTCTCCACCTTCACCTCAGCGCGGGCCTGTGCCACCTCTTTCTGGACCGCGGCCTGTACCATCGACTGCCTGATCTCGTCGCGCGCCTGCTCAAAGCTTTGCGGCGCGTCGGTGCGACGCTCGATCACCTGGATCACATGCCAGCCAAACTGGGTGTGCACCGGGATCTGCGTCACCTCGCCGTCCTTCAGTTCGAAGGCGGCGGTGGCAAACGCAGGTACCATGTCGGTCCTCTTGAAGAAGCCGAGATCACCGCCCTGCTGCGCCGCCCCCGGGTCCTTGCTGTACTGCTTCGACAAGGCGGTGAAGTCACCGCCCTTCTTCAGTTCAGCGATGACCTTCTTGGCCGTGGCTTCGTCAGCCACCAGGATGTGGCGCGCATGCACCTCAGGCTCGCCGCTCTTGCCCGCCATTTGCTGGTCGTAGCGAGCCTTGACCGCCTCATCGGAAACCTGCGGCCGGATCACCTTGTTGAGGAGCGCCGACTGCAGCGCCCGGTCCTGTGCCGCCGTCATCTGGCGCTCCACGGCGGGATCCTTATCGAGCCCGGTCTTCTGCGCCTCGAATACCAGGGCGCGCCCGTCAATCAGTTGCTCCAGCATCATCGAATACAACTGCTGCGGCGGCATCTGCCGGGCCTGCGGCGGCAGCGTTTCGATCGCCGCGTTCAGATCGCTGCTGTGGATCGGCTGGCCATTGACGGTCGCCAGTACGGATCGGCGTGGCCGACCCGGTCGTGGCGGGCGTCGCGGACGGCGCGGGCGTGGCTTGATCGGCCGGAGTCTGCGCGAGCACGGTTCCGGCTGATACGATACCGAGGCCCACGAACGCGGCGAGCAGCCGGGCCGGAGCCCCAAATGAGCGGTCCGGAAAGATCTGCATGACGTAACCCCTGCTGGATGAATCCCCGGCCTTATGAACGAAGCCACGGCGGCTCACAAGGCGACCTGGTCTGAGCCTTCGAATGTCGTGAGTTGCCTGGCCGGGCTGACGTCGTGTCTCTCCGCACCCGCCGCCTGAACGACCGGCGGAAACGGCGGCGCGGTGGCGTGCCGTGGCGCCGACCATGCCCGCCAAACCCGATCAACCGGAACCAAAATCGATGCGTGTTACCACCGTTTCGCCTCGTCTGCGCCATGCGCAGGCGAGGCTCTGACGACATCCGGAACCGTAGACAGCCAGCCCCCAGCACTGGACGTTGTTAGGCCAATTTAACTCGAAAATTGTCGACGCGATTAACCCTTCCTTCAAAATCTTGGACTATCCAGCAAATCCTCGACGCTTCGCCGAGGGAGGTATCAAGGGTACTTCTGTATGAAGACGTTGTGATGCTGCTAAATCGATTTGTCTGAGTAACAAGAATATAGTCACAGACAGGACTCCGAACTTCAATCTTCCGGCTCATGCGCAGGAGAACCACGGCAACCTTGCGTATGGGAGTCCGCCGTCTCCAGCCCTGCGCAGCAGCGAGGAGATCAAATAATGAAGAAGCTTCTTTTGGTGAGTGTCGTTGCGCTGGCACCGTTCGCGGTGCTCGCGGCGGATCAGAGACCCGGCGGCGAATACGACCAGCGGCGCCGCGGCGGGCGACATCAACTCGACTGCGGCTGGTTCGAACGCGGGCGTCGGCAGCTACGAGGGGACGCGCGCGGGTGTTGGGGTTAGCGGCAACGGCGGCGTGGCGGCCGGCGCTGTGTCAGGGAATAGCTCCAGCGTGAATACGACAGCCGCTGGCCAGGCTGGGCCCGGTCACTCCGGCACCCAGACCTCGGCCGAGCAGACCAATGTGGGCGGCACCGCGGCCGGTGGGGTAGTTACCAACAAGGACGGCAGCCGTCATTCGATGACAACAATGAGTGGGCCGAATGCTGGTTCGCACGGCACCGCCAGCGGCAACCAGAGCAGCCAAACCTCTGGCGTCGCCGGGGCAACGGCTTCCGATACCAGTGGCTTCGTCGCTGGGACTGTCACCCAGCCTGGTGGCGGCGGGGGTGGCGGTGGCGGCGGCCACAACCCGCGCTGATCCGGAACTGCGTAGGATCGGGATACGTCAAACCGTCTCGCAACTCAACGACAATCCCGGGGGCTTCGGCCTCCGGGACCGTGTGTTCTCAGGAGAAACCACATGAGATCGCTTCTTATGACCGCCGGCGCATTAACGATCTTGTGCGGCGCGGCGCTGGCGCAGACTTCGGACTCCTTGTCGAACAGCGGCGCAGTCGTCGACACCACCTCGAAGTCGCAATCCAACTCGGTCTCCAATCCGAGGGTGAACGTCTACGGTAACCCAATCGGCAACGGTGCCTCGTCCAGCAACTCCTCGGCAGCCTCCAGGAGCAACAGCAACAGCCGCTCCGGCGCCGCCGCCAGCAGCGGTCAGAGCAGTTCGACCAGCGGCGTTACCGTCTACAACAACACCTCCAGCGGGTCGACCGGCGGGTCGAGCAGCACGTCCGGGGGATCGAGCGGCTCTGACCAGGCGCTCGGAACGACCACGGGCAATAGCGGCAGCAATAACAACTACACCAGCACGCAGACACTCCGGAACACGCCGGAAATCGTCGCCCCCTCGATCGTCGGCGGCAATCCCTGCACGGTCGGTGCCTCCGGTGGCGTTTCGCTCCCCGGCTTTGGCATCGTCACCGGTGGCAGTTGGGAAGGCAAGGCGTGCGAGCGGCGCCAGTTGGCCGCGCTGCTCTACAACATGGGCCACGATATCCCCGGGGCAAAAGGCGAATTTCTGCAAGACGCGGCGGTCGAGGTGCTGTGCGTCGACGTGGCCGTCCGGCAAGCCCTCGGGCGTATAGGGCAACCGTGCGTCGTGGATCGTGGCGGCCCGCCAATGACCGCGGCCCCGACGGCATCCATGGCGCCGGCGCCATCCATAGCGCCGAAACCGGTTGCCAGCACCGCCACGGGCCGGCGGAACATGGCCGCGGCGGCGCCAATGGCGGCCCCGGTCGCGGCACCTTCGCCCGCTGCGAAGCAATATCCCGACTGGTGCAGCACGGCGTCGCCGGAGCAGCGCAGGGCCAACAAGTCCTGCGGCGGTTAGCGGCCTTGGGGCGACACATGAAGGTTGCGGCTGAATCGAGTGACCTTCCTGGCGTCGACAACCGCCGCGGACCGGGCCCATTTGCGCGGGCATACTTCCTGTCGCTCCCGTATCAACGATTGATTGATGATTTTGCGCTATCGTACTGATTGCCGAAGTTGTCCGCCCGGAACGGCGACGGGTTCTTCTGTGCGGCAAGAGACTATGTGGGCCGTTGCCCTCAGTGCGAGTGCTTCGTCCGACGCATCCGCTGGAAGACCAGGGCACATCCGAGCGAAGAGAAGTCCGCCGTCCGCTTCCCGCACGGGGAGGAGACCGAGCATGCGCCGGCGCCCCCCTCGCGGCGCACCCGCCGTTCCGCGGACAGCAAGCGTCAAGTGGGTGTGCTTTCAGGAGAAACCATATGAGATCGCTTCTTATGGCCGCCGGCGCATTGACGCTGCTTTGCGGAGCGGCCTTGGCACAGACTTCGACCTCCGGGTCGAACAGTAACGCGAACGTCGACACCACGTCGGGTTCGCGATCCAATTCGATCTCCAATCCGCAGGTCAATGTCTACGGCAATCCGATCGGCAATGGTGCCTCGTCCAGCAATTCGTCGGCCGGCGGCAGGAGCAACAGCAACAGCCGCTCCGGCGCCGCCGCCAGCAGTGGGCGGAGCAGTTCGGACAGTCAGGTCATAATCAATAACAACACGTCCAGCGGCTCAACCGGAGGGTCGAGCAACACGTCGAGTGGCACATCGAGCGGATCATCCCCGGCGACCACTGCCACCGCGAACGGCAACTCCTTCGGCAACAACTCCACCAGCACGACAACATTGCGGAACACGCCAGAAATCATCGCTCCATCGATCATCGGCGGAAACCCCTGCACGGTCGGTGCATCTGGTGGCGTTTCGCTTCCCGGCTTCGGTATCGTCACCGGCGGCAGCTGGGAAGGCAAGGCGTGCGAGCGACGGCAATTGGCGGCACTGCTATACAACATCGGCCATGGCACTTCGGGCGCCAAGGGCGGAGCACTACAGGACGCGGCGGTCGAAGTGCTGTGCGTCGACCCCGGCGTCAGGTCGGCGTTCATGCGGATAGGGCAGCCGTGCGTCGGCGATCGCGGTGTTGCGTCAACAGCCGCCTCATCCACCGGGTTGGCGGCGCCGAAGACAAAGGCTCCCGTTGCTACGGCCTCGCTGGCACCCCGCGCGGTCACCTCCCCTCGATGGAGCTCTGCCGACCACCGAGGCCGCAGCGTCTCGAACGATGGCTGCACCGTCTCCGTCCCCGGTCTCGGCGACTAGTTCGATCGCGGCGTCGGCTCCGGTCGCGAGTGCGGAGCCGACGCGGCCCGAGTGGTGTTACACCGCATCAGCGGCCGAACGGCGGGCCAACAAAGCATGCGACGGCTAGAGGATGATCGCTCCCCGCTGAATATTTTATAATGGAAACAATACGATCACACAGCCCATGCCAGCGACAATAGTCAGCCTGAAAGCGGTCTAAACGGTAAGAGGCATACCAGCCTGGCAAACGAGTGACCCACGCGGCGCCGGTGGAGACGCCGTAACGGCACCCAACTCCGCGTCCACCAGCGACCACAAGCCGAGCAGAAAGCCGCAGTGATCAGTCCGCCGAGACAAAACCAGAATCCAACCGCTGCTCGGCATAAAAGAATGGTGGGCAACGGCCTTCACGATCGGTTTCCAGGAGATGCCATATGAGGTCACTTTTTGTGACGGCGAGCGCATTGACGCTGCTTTGCGGAGCGGCCTTGGCACAGACTTCGACCTCCGGGTCGAACAGTAACGCGAACGTCGACACCAAGTCGGGTTCGCGATCCAATTCGATCTCCAATCCGCAGGTCAATGTCTACGGCAATCCGATCGGCAACGGTGCCTCGTCCAGCAACTCGTCGGCCAGCGGCAGGAGCAACAGCAACAGCCGCTCCGGCGCAGCCGCCAGCAGTGGGCGGAGCAGTTCGAACAGCCAGGTCATAATCAATAACAACACGTCCAGCGGCTCAACCGGAGGGTCCACCGCCGGATCGGCAACCGCGGCGGCAAGTGCGGCCAGTACTGCCGCGAGCAGCAACTTCGCTCGCAGCAACTACACCAGCACGCAGACGCTACGGAACACGCCGGAAATCGTAGCCCCATCGATCATCGGCGGAGACCCGTGCACCGTCGGAGCAACTGGCGGCGTCTCGCTGCCCGGCTTCGGCATCGTCGCCGCTCGGAGCTGGGAGGGAGCGGCATGCGAGCGACGCCAGGTGGCGGCGCTGTTGTACAACATGGGACACGACCATCCGGGCCCGAGGGGCGAGGCAATTCGGGAAGCGGCGGTGGAGGTGATGTGTGTAGAGCGCGGTGTCAGGGAGGCCCTCAAGCGTATAGGGCAGCCTTGCGTGGCCGATCGAGGCACCTCCAAGCCGCCATCGGCCGTGGTATCCGAGACGCCCATCGCGGTTGCGATCGCCACGCCGCCTCCGGTTGAGGTCGCGCCGCCGAAGCAGCGCCCCGATTGGTGCAGCACGACGTCGGCGCAAGAACGGCGCGTCAACAAGGTCTGCGGGGAGTAATGCTCGATTTCGATCGGTGGGAGACTGCCGGCGGGCCACCTTGGGGCGGGGACAAGATGGACCGTTCCGTGGGGCCGATGAAGCGCTGCGTCCCATGGAGCGCGCGCGACAGTTGGCCCGGCTACTCCCGACTTTCCCTGCATAAACAGAGACATGGGCGGTCGGCCTGAGGCGGCCATAAGATTGGGTAGGGTTGGCCTGATGCCGTCAAGATGTGGGGTAGGAGGGCGGCGCGCGCGCAATGACACGAGCCGGCTGTTCGGTCAGCGTGGGTCTCGGCACCGACTCAAGATGCGGCCACGGGCGTCACTCAGGCGGCGGCACATCCCGACGGCAGCCAGACGTTCCGCTTGCGCGAGCACAACTCCCAACAGACGCCGGCGCTTTCGGGTAAGGTCCAGCGGGTCCGAGAACGCTGAACGTTTTCGTCTGGAGGTCGGAACGGATGTTGCCGGACACGCCTCCTGCGATCACACCGGCGCTGCCGTCGGGATTGGCAAATTGATCGTGGGCCACGATGACCGGCCGGCGCGCCAGGATCGTCGCTGGGTCGATCATACCGGCCGCCGGCACGTCACTGGCTGCGAAAGCCACAATGGGAGCCAGCGCAATCAGGCTGACAAACAGGAGTTTGGGCAAAATCGGTCTCCTCGGTGCTGTCTTCGGACGGGAGGCGCGGCCCCCGCCAGGGGATGGTACAGTCCGTCGGGTCGAAAAAACATATTTGGCGGAAAAACTGCGCAATCCGTGCGAATACTGAGTAGAGGCAGGAAAGGTTGAACGAACGGTTAATACCGGCCGAACTTCACCTGTCGGCGCTGCCGGCCCAGGCGGGTCGCGCGATCGACATTCGCGCGCCTTCCCGCCCTGGCGCAGTCGGCGATCGTCAATTGCAGTCGCCGGGAGCGGCTAGCAGGCATGTCAGGTGACAAAACCAAGACGCGGGCGGCCAGCACACGCAAAGGCGGGCATAACATACGCCCCGCGCGTTAGCCGGGCTTCGCGGCGGGTCCGAGCAGCGACAGCAGCCCTTGGAGCAACTGCTTCGGCGTCGGCGGACAGCCGCGAATGACGAGGTTCACGGGCAACACCGCCGATACACCGCCGACCACGGCATAGCTGCCGGCGAACACGCCACCGTCAGCGCCGCAATCGCCGACGGCCACGACCCATTTCGGGTCCGGTGCCGCCCGCCAGGTGCGCTCCAGCGCCTCCTGCATATTTTTCGTTACTGGACCAGTCACCATAAGTACATCGGCGTGACGCGGCGAGGCGACGAATTTCAGCCCGTAGCGCTCCAGGTCGTTGAACGCGTTGTTCAGGGCGTGGATCTCCAGCTCGCAACCGTTGCACGACCCGGCGTCGACCTGGCGGATAGACAGGCTGTGGCCAAGCCGAGCCCGGGCGGTCTGATCGAGCGTCGTGGCGAGGGCGGTGATTTCGGGATCAAGTTCCGGTGGTGGCTCGGTCAACGGCCGGCGCAGCCCTTGCAGGAGATGTCGCAACATCCCGATTACAGCATGCGCTGGAGAATGAGCTTCTGCACGTCCGAGGTGCCCTCATAGATTTGGCAGACGCGGACGTCGCGATAGATCCGCTCGACCGGGTAATCAGCCAGGAAGCCGTATCCGCCCAGTGTCTGGATCGAGGCGGTGCAGATCGCCTCGGCAGCCTCGGAGGCGAACAATTTGGCCATGCAGGCGGCCTCCAGCGCCGGCCGGCCCTCCGCCTTCAGGCGCGCGGCATACAGAGTGAGCTGGCGGGCGGCCTCCAGCTTGGTCTTGGCATCGGCCAGGCGGAACCCGACCGCCTGGAAGTCGATGATGGCGCCGCCGAAGGCCTTGCGGTCGCGGGCATAGTTGATCGCATACTCCAACGCCGCCCGCGCCATTCCGACGCTTTGCGCGGCAATGCCGATGCGGCCACTTTCCAAGGTCGAGAGGGCGATCTTGTAACCCTCGCCCTCGGCGCCGACGCGCTGGTCCTCGGGTATTTCGACGTCCTCGAACGTCAGCGCGCAGGTGTCGGAGGCCTTCTGACCAAGCTTTTCCTCGACCCGTGAAACCGAGAACCCGGGATAGTTCTTGTCGATGATGAAGCACGACAGGCCGCGCTTGCCGGCGCGCCGGGTCGGTCACCGCGAAAAACACCAGGCTGCCGGGATGGTTGGCGTTGCTGATGAACTGCTTGGCGCCGTTGACGATGTAGCGGTCGCCCTTCTTGACCGCTCGGGTCCGCAGGTTGGAGGCATCCGACCCGGCCTGCGGCTCGGTCAGACCGAACGATCCGACATGCTCGCCGGTCGCCAGCTTGCGCAGCCAGCGATCCTTCTGTGCATCGTTTCCGAAATTGTTGACGACGATGCAGGTGGGCGAATTGTGCACCGAAACCATGGTCGAAACCGAGCCATCGCCGGCGGCGATTTCCTCCAGCAGCAGCGCATAGGTCACCGCGTCGATCTCGCTGCCGTCCCATTCCGCCGGCGTCGTCGCGCCAAACACACCGAGCCCCCCGAGCTCGGCAATTATTTCGGGCTCGATCCGCTTTTGCTTCTCGCGCTCGGCCGCCAGCGGTGCCAGCCGTTCCTGCGAGAAGCGGCGGACCATGTCGATGATAAGGGTATCGCCGTTGGGTGAGATGCTGTCTGGCATGATGCCAACCTTAGGTTACGAGCGGTTCAGAACTGTCGCTGTACACCCGCGCGCCTGGCGGGTCCACCAGAAGCATCGGGCGCTCGGATGCCGACCGGATCCGGCCGTTGGACAGCAACCGCGCCGCTTGCGTCGACCACCCCGGGGGTTCATCATCCGGCCGCGGCGAGGCGGCATGGCCACGGTTGTGCAACGCCTTTTTCGACAAGTGAAAATCAAACGATGTTCCTTCGGGAGGAGCCTAAATGTTCGAGATCGGTGTATTCCACAACGGCGCGTCAAGTCTTCCGGTCATCGTCACCAAGGACGGGGTCGCGGTGAACGACGGCTCGCTGGCCGAGGTTCATGCCGCCGCGCAGGAGGTGCTGGTAAATCAGGTCCGCCAGGGCATCCTGGCCGAGAAGCTCGGCTTCCAGTCGTTCTGGCTGACCGAGCACCATTTCCAGCCGGAAGGCGCGGAGATGAGCCCGAACCCGCTGTTCACCCAGATGGCGATCGCCGCGCAGACCAGGAAGATCCGGCTGGGCCAGTGCGCCAATATCGTCGTCTGGCATCACCCGGTGCGCATCGCCGAGCAGATCGCGCAGCTCGACGTGATCAGCGGCGGGCGCGTCGAATGCGGCATGGGCCGCGGCTACCAGCCGCGCGAGAACGAGACCCTGGGCCGCCCGTACGGCTCGACGATCCAGGACCAGGAGCGCAATCGCAAGTCGTTCGAGGAGGCGGTCGCGATCATCCTCAAGTGCTGGACCGAGCCGTCGTTCGTCGCATCGCGGCGAGAACTTCTCGATTCCGCCGTCGTATACGAAATGGAACCACAAGCAGACCATCGCTTATTTCCAGATGGACAAGGTCGAGCGCCGGCTGGAGGACGTGATCGCGATCGGCGCGCCCGACATGTATTCGGCCGGCAACCCGGTGCAGGCGACGACGACGACGCTGAAGGAGCTGCAGGTTTTCCCGCAGCCGGTGCAGAAGCCGCATCCGCAGATCTGGGAGCCGGTCACCAGCTCTCGTTCGCTCAAATGGGCCGCCGAACATGGCATCAACGGCGTGATGATCGTCGAGCCGAACGACCGGCTGAAGAAGAACATCGATATTTACTACGAGGCGGCGGAGAAGGCCGGCTGGCCCGACATGCTCAACCGCGGCAGGTTCAAATACGGCTGGGACGCCGAGAAGCGCCGCGGCATCATGACCAGCCGCTATATCCATATCACCACGCCGGGCAAGGAGAAGCAGGCGATGGAGCGCGCCGCGCGCGCGATGGAGCTGCAGTTCGACTACTACGGGCCGTTCGGTTTCGGCGCGGTCGTGGCACGGCTCGACGAACCGATGTTCGACCTCAACAAGAAGGTCACGGCGGAGATGCTGCGCGAGCGCGAGATCGCGATCCAGGGCTCGAAGCAGTTCGTCATCGACAAGATCATGAAGATGAAGAACGAGATCGGCTACGAGGATTTCTGCTTCCTCGGCTGGTTCGAACTCGGCGGCTTCGAAGGCCGGGAGATCGAGGACCAGATGCAGCTTTTCGCCGAGGAGGTGATGCCGGTGATCGCGCGCGAGTGCGGCGGCAAGGTGGAATTGCCGGAGCGCGGCATAACTTTGCACGTGCTGACGGGGTAAGCGGCGGCCGTGGCGACGCGGCCACTCGACTTCTGTCGTATGACTATGAAACAGGGAAGGACAGGATGGCCAGCAAACAGAGCGAGCAACTCGATCACGTTGTACAAGGGCTTGCTCGCGGCGCTCGGTGCCAATCCGGACATGCCGCTCGATGAGATGCGGGCGCTGTTCGAGCATATGGGCGACGTCACCGCGGAGCCGGGCGGCGTGGACTACATCGAGACCGAGGCCGGCGGCGTGCCCGCGCTGTGGGCGGTGCCGAAGGGCTGCGCCGAGGATCGCGTGCTGCTTTGCTCGCATGGCGGCGGTTACGTCGTCGGCTCGATGTACACGCATCGCAAGATGTATGGACACCTCGCCAAGGCGGTCGGCTGCCGGGCGCTGATCGTGAATTACGGGCTGGCACCGGAGAACGTGCATCCCGGCCCGGTGAACGACATGGCGAAGGCGTATCGCTGGCTGCTGGAGCAGGGCATCACGCCGAACCACATTGCGCTGACCGGGGATTCCGCGGGCGGCGGGCTGGCAGTCACGACGATCCTCCGGCTGCGCGAGACAAGGCCTGCGGCTGCCGGCGGCCACGCATGCCGCTGTCGCCGTGGCTCGACATGGACGCGACCGGTGCGACATTCGAGACCAACAAGGAGCGGGACGTGCTCGTCGCACGCGAAATCATCCAGGGAATGGCGGCGACGTTCCTTGGCGAGAACGGCAACCGGAACGATCCGTTGGCCAATCCGCTGCACGGCGACCTGCGCGGGCTTGCCGCCGGTCTACATCCAGGTCGGCAGCTATGAGACGTTGCTGGACGACAGCCGCGCGCTTGCCGAGGCGCTGCGGCGAGCGGATGGTGAGGTGAAGCTCGACGTGTATTCCCGAGATGCAGCACGTGTTCCATTTCCTCGCCGGCGTCGCCCCGGAGGCGGACGAGGCGATCAGGCAGCTCGCCGCCTGGGTGCGCCCGAAGCTCGGCCTGGCCTAGACTATTGTCCTGAGGATTTCTGGGCGGGTCACGAGGCCCGCCCAAAACCTTGCCGGTTATCGACGTCCGAGCGGCCGGACCGACACCCGAGGTCCGCGCCGGTTCGCACCTTTCAGCGACTAAGCGGCTTGACCCGTCTTCGTGCCCCGCGGCCGCTACCACCGGAAGGACACGACCACTCGGCCTCCCGGCGCGAATGGTCGTGCGATCACCAGGCACCTGCGGTCTACCGTGGTGAAAAGAGTGCTTTCGATCTCATGGCCGAATTATCAGACTCCAGGTCGAACGTGAGCCCCGGAAGCTGTGCCGTCCGGCCAATTCACTTGAATGACACCAAAGAAATTGTTATTCCTTTGATTTCTTTGTATTTTCCCGTTCCGCCCGTCCACTCGAACGTTCCGGGACCGCGCAGGGTATCCCCCGTGTGTTGCCATGTCAAATAGGCCTGGTCGCCATCGGGATCGGAGACGATACAATATCCCCCCGCCTTGCTCTTCTTATTGTTGATGTCGAGTCGTGCCATGCAGGACATCTCATGCCAGCATGATCGAACAGACCGTTCTCGCCCTTGTCACTCAATAACGTGCCTGAGAACTCCCCGACCCAGTAAAGATGGCCCTTCTCGATTCTTGCACCTTGCCGACACCGAAAATCCAAACTGGCCAACGGGTTTCCAGTCCTCGGCCCGCGCCCCGCCCGAGACGATCGATCCGGCAGAAAGTGCAGCCGCCAACAGCAGCAGTCTTGTGCTTTTCAAGGTATCCTCCCGCAACGTTACTTTGGTTGTCTTTGATTGTCTCCGCTACGAGACAATAGCCACACCCTGCAGGGGTATCGTCAATGACGACAGAGAAGTCCTCGAATGTCAAGGCCCGTCTTGCTTTTGGTAATTTTATAAGTCTTTCCGACATTAGTTGCCCATCCGCTCGTCGAGCCCGCGCCGCCCGGGAACGTTTGCGGCAACGGGCCATTGTTCCTGAGGCCTGCCGCAGCTAGTGGCGATCGACGCTCAGTCGGCCGGCGCCGAACGCTGCGACCTGCAAGAAGCCGCCAGCCATGCAGATGTTCTTCATGAAGTGGATCATCTGAGCGTGCTCAGCAGAAGTGGCGGTGAGCCACCATCGCCGTCACGACGCACCAGACGGCGAGCACGAGCGCGGTGAGCCGAGCGCGCCAGCCGAGAAGGAACAGGATGCCGCCGGCGATTTCGACCACCAGCGCTACCGCGAAGGCGGCACCGGGCAGGAGCAGGCCTTCCTTTGAGAAGTAGGCGATTGTCGCGGTCGACCCGATCGCCTTCTCGTATCCGCTCCAGATGAAAATCGCGCTCATCAGCACCCGCCCCAGCAAGGCGACCCACTCCATCGAGGCCGACCTCATCCGACGATCTCGGTGCCGGCGAAGAAGTAGGCGATCTCGGTCGCCGCATTCTCGGCGCTGTCGGAGCCATGCACCGAGTTCGCCTCGATGCTTTCGGCAAACTGCGCCCGGATGGTACCGGGATCAGCTTTCTTCGGGTCGGTGGCGCCCATCACCTCGCGATTGCGGGCCACCGCATTCTCGCCTTCCAGCACCTGCACCACCACCGGGCCGGAGATCATGAAACTGACCAGGTCGCGGAAGAAAGGTCGCGCCTTGTGGACGCCGTAAAATGTCTCCGCCTGCGCCAGGGTCATTTGCAGACGCTTTTGCGCGACGATGCGCAGCCCGGCTTCCTCCAGGCAGGCGTTGACCCGTCCAGTGAGGTTGCGCCGCGTGGCGTCGGGCTTGATGATTGAAAACGTGCGCTCTACGGCCATCGCGGCCTCCCAGATTGATCTGAGGCGGCTGAGTAATGGTTCACCGGACGAAGGGCAAGATGGGCAGGCGCCTCTGGGTGCCTCGGGTATGGGCGTGCGCATGACGATCGCCGAGATGATGAGTGGTGGGCGGACTGGGACCGCGTGTCGCTTGGTCACATCATCCGGTGTCTCGGATTTTGCCGGACAACGGGTTATTTCACCCCTCGGTTCTGTGCGTTTATGATCTGACCTTGCCACCGCACCGGATACAGGAGAAGCCAAGGTGAGCGAATTAATCGAACGGGCGCACGAGACGATCCACGAGCATGGCGGCGGCGACCGCTGGGCGCGCGGCGTCGCGGTGCTGGTGTCCGCACTCGCGGCGGCGCTGGCACTGACCGAGATCGGCGGCAAGGCCTCGCAGACCGCGTATCTGACGCACCATGTCACCTGGACCAACGACTGGGCGTTCTACCAGGCCAAGAACCTGCGCGCGGTCGTTCGCACCTCGGCAGCCGATCTGATGGCAAGCCTGCCCAATGCCGAAGATCCCAAGATCCAGGCACGGATCAAGGAGTCCCAGGACACCGCCGCCCGGATGCGCGATGATCCGGAAAGCGGCGAGGGGATGAAGCAGTTGGCGGCGAAAGCCCGATCGAGCAAGCGGCCCGGGACGCTGCGGCAGAGCGCTACCATATCTACGAGTATGCGGTCGGCGGCTTGCAGCTTGCGATCGTGCTCGCCTCGGTCTCGTTGGTGACACGTATCCGCAGCATGACGATCGGCGCCGGAATCGTTGGCGCGGTGGCGGTGGCAGCGTCGCTCGGTGTCGCGCTGGGCCTGCTTTGAGGCACCGGGTTCGGCTCGCCGGTCACACCGGTTTCAAACCGGTCGGGGAGGGGAAAATGTCAACAGAAATCAGCCGCGATCATCGCCGCCGTTTCTTGTTCAGTGCCGTGCTGACCGTGGCCGCCGTCCGGCTTGGCCGGATCGGTCCCGCGGGGGCACAGTCCCGCACGGCGGCGGACCTGCCCGCGATCAGGCCGGGAACGAACACCTCGTTCGCCTCGCTGAAACAGATCGATGCCGGCGTGCTCAACGTCGGTATGCCGAAGCCGGTCCCGCCGGCGGCCCCGTTGTCATCCTTCTGCACGGCTGGCCTTACGACATCCACAGCTATGTCGATGTTGCCCCGTTGCTGGCGTCGGCCGGCTACCGGGTGATCGTCCCGTATTTGCGCGGCTACGGCACGACGCATTTCCTTGCGAATGAGACCTTCCGTAACGGCCAGCAATCGGCGGTTGCCGTCGATATCATTGCCTTGATGGATGCCCTCAACATTCCGAAGGCGATCCTCGCCGGTTATGACTGGGGCGCTCGGACGGCCGACATCATCGCGGCACTCTGGCCGGATCGCTGCAAGGCCCTTGTCTCCGTCAGCGGTTATCTGATCGGCAGCCCGGAAGCCGGCAAGAAGCCGCTGCCGCCGAACGCGGAGCTTCAGTGGTGGTACCAATATTATTTCGCCACCGAACGAGGGCGGGCGGGCTATGAACAATACCGGCACGATTTCGCCAAGCTCATCTGGCGGATCGCCTCGCCGAAGTGGGACTTCGATGATGCGACGTTCGATCGCACCGCGGCGTCCTTTGACAACCCCGATCACGTCAGCATCGTGATCCACAATTACCGCTGGCGGCTCGGCCTGGCGGAAGGCGAGGCGAAATACGACCAACTGGAACGGCGTCTCGCGGCAGGCCCGGTCATCGATGTGCCCACGATCACGCTGGAAGGTGACGCCAATGGCGCGCCACATCCGGACCCGGCATCCTATCGCAACAAATTCTCGGGCAGATATGCCCACCGGCTATCGGGGGCGGCATCGGTCATAATCTGCCGCAGGAAGCGCCCCGGGCGTTCGCCGAGGCTGTCATCGAAGCCGATAGCTACTCATGACATAGCATCGGCCGGCGGAAAAATCGTCCCTTTGGTCGACCGCC
>CAVWZM010000041.1:0-134443 GCA_963759425.1 uncultured Alphaproteobacteria bacterium | reverse complement strand
GCAATGATCCGCATCATGCTCCGACGATTGACCAACCCAACTGTTTGCTCCTGAACCTGAACTTCTTGGATCGGCTCTAAGTACCTTTTCCGGCTCTTCGATCTTCTCCTGCAGCTTCTCGGCAAATTCCTCGATTGCATCGGACAGCCGCGCCCCTGTTTTCTCATCAACAATCGGATCGTATTCCTGACCGTTCAGGTCCAAGGAACCAAGCGCTTCATCATTGATGTTATCGAGAAACGGGAGCCCAGCATCCTCACGCGCGGCTGCAATCACCTTGCCGGCGATGTCGTCGGCCCACTTGAGCATCTCCTCTTTGAGTTTGGTCTCCTCGTCCGCAATCTCTTCCCGCGGACTTGGGCGTCCTCAGATGCACTACTTGCCTGCCATCTCACCAATACTCCAATTCGCACCGTAACCGTGTTACCGGCTTACTTGATGGAGGCGATTTTGTGTGCCCGGCAGCGATCGCAGTATCGTCACGAGGAGCTTAATTTAGGCCATAGGACGAGTTGACCGGAATGCTCTGGGAGCTCGTGCCGCCGTATGTATCGTCATCGGCGATCGCGGTGGGTACCACTGCCAAGTGCGCCGCGAGCAACGCGTACGCCGAACATGCTCCGCGCAGTGCGATTGAGGTCATCGCGCGCCGTCCGGGGTGTAGTACCCGTCGCTGTTGCCAGCCAGCATCCGCTCGAGTGCAGCGAGCGGCACCAGCACGCGGCGACCAATGCGAATTGTGGGGATCTCCTTGCGTCTGGCCGCTTCATATGCTGCGCCCCGCGAAATGCGTAGCATCGAAGCGGCTTCGCTGACCGTGACGACGCGATGCTCCGGGTTGCCGTTTTCGGGGTGGTCGTTCATTCCTGCTCTCGCTGCATTCACAGCGCTGGACGGGAGATCCCGTCATGGGGTATATTCTCGCTTTGGAACAAAGAGCGCGAGAACAATGGGTCCAAACTTGGGGCCACGCACCGCTTTTGTTCACGTGGCGATGCCACGCCAGAGCCAGTTTTATTGGTGGAGCCGCAGGGGATTTGAACCCCTGACCTCCGCAGTGCGATTGCGGCGCTCTCCCAACTGAGCTATGGCCCCGCCGCCGGCGCGATCAGCCCCGATCTGGGGGCCCGTCTTGGCGAGTTCGGGCCATTTACGGCCGTGACCTGATACTGTCAAGGATAACTGCCGGTAAGTGCGGTCGGCCTGATGCTCGGCTTGTTCGCGCCACCGCAAATCGCTAGGTTCCGTCATCGTCACCGCGACACGGGTCCATGCGCGCCCTTTTTCTTGTCATTGATCTTGCCCTCGAGATCTACATCTGGATCGTGATCGCCGCAGCGATCTTCTCCTGGCTGGTGGCGTTCCACGTGGTGAATACGCGCAACCAGGTCGTGGGGATGATCGGCGAATTTCTCTACCGGATCACCGAGCCGGTGCTGCGCCCGATCCGCAACCTGCTGCCGAATCTCGGCGGCATCGACGTGTCGCCGGTCGTGCTGTTCCTGATCATCATCTTCATTCGCTATGTGATCCAGCTCTACATCCTGCCGAACGTCTACTGACCACCGTGGCTGGCGATCCGTGGACGGCGGCAGCCGATGGCGTCGTCATCGACGTGCGGCTGACGCCGCGCGGCGGCCGCGATGCGATCGAAGGGACCGAACGGCGCGCCGACGGCCGCGCCGTGCTCAAGGTGCGGGTGCGTGCCGTGCCCGCTGCAGGAGAGGCGAATGCGGCGCTCTGCCTGACCATCGCCAGGGCGCTTGCGATCGCGCCGCGCCAAGTGACGCTGGCCGGCGGGGCCACGTCGCGATTGAAGCGCATTCGGGTTGCCGGCGACCCGGCGGTGCTTATCGCAGCGCTGCGGCGCCTGGTGTCAGACGGGAGGTGACGGACGACGGACGACGGATCGGAATGCTCACATCCCGTCTTCTGTCCTTCGTGCTCGGTCGTCCGCTTCAGCTATTCCAGCCGAAGGCGACCTTGTCGAGCACGCGCGTGCCGAATTTTTCCGATGAGCGGGCGACCGCCTTGCCGCCCAGGGCGCGGTAGAACTCGACGGCGGTGTCGTTCTCCGACAGCGCCCACACGATCAGCGACTTCAATCCGCTCTGCGCCAGGTCGCGGCGCGCGGCGGTAAACAGCCGGCGCCCGAAGCCGAGGCCCTGGAATTCGGGGCGGAGGTAGACTCGTAGATCTCGCCGTCATAGTAGAGGCTGCGCGCCCGATTGCGCCCGTAATTGGCGTAGCCGGCGATCTTGTCGCTGAACTGCAGGAGCGCAATGCGGCTGCCTTTGCGGATCGCGCTTTCCCACCACGCCGGCCGCGGCGGTTGATGAGCTTCTCGAGTTCGGTGCCCGGGATGATCCCCTGATAGGCGGTTCGCCACGCCTCGTCGTGAGCATCGGCGACGGCGCCGGCATCGTACGCCTTGGCGCGGCGAATTTCGATGAGGACAGTGCTCATGGCGCAATCAAAGCAAGCGATTCCCCGGGCTTCAAGTGCCGTGATTTATGATCGGTTAACGGTGTGGATTATTAGCGGAATCCCGGCCACAGCGCCATCGTCGCGAGCGGAAAAATTCTAGGTCTCTCGCAAGCTGGAGGGGCTGTTGCACGAGCGACACGGTCGTCCGAATATTTCGGGCCGGCGCCTGCTGGGCCGTTGAAAATCGTGGGCGGGGCCTGGTGGGCGGCACGCAGGGACCGCCGCAGCGATTCACATGCGCTCGGCTTCCTTGCGCCGCTCGTCCTTCTTGCGTTCGTTCGGATCGAGGAGCTTTTTGCGAGGCGAATCGATTTCGGCGTCACTTCGACCAGCTCGTCATCCTCGACATAGGCGAGCGCCTTTTCGAGCGTCATGCGGATCGGCGGGGTAAGCCGGATCGCCTCGTCCTTGGCGTGCGTGCGGATATTGGTGAGCTTCTTGCCCTTGAGCACGTTGACCTCGAGGTCGTTGCCGCGGGTGTGCTCGCCGACGATCATGCCGCGGTAGACCTTCCATTCCGGTTCGATCATCATCGGACCGCGGTCCTGAAGATTCCACATGGCGTAGGCCACGGCTTCGCCCTGGTCGGTCGAGATCAGGACGCCGTTGCGGCGTCCGGTGATCTCTCCCGATGCGCGCCGTAGGCATGAAACAGGCGGTTCATCACCGCGGTGCCGCGCGTGTCGGTCAACAGCTCGCCGTGATAGCCGATCAGTCCGCGCGTCGGCGCATAGAAGATGAGCCGCACGCGTCCGCCGCCGGAGGGACGCATCTCGATGAGCTCGCCCTTGCGCTCGGCCACCTTCTGCACGACGACGCCGGCGTGCTGCTCGTCGACATCGATCAACACCTCCTCGATCGGCTCGAGCAGCTCGCCGGACGGCCCGTTCTGAAACAGGACCTTCGGCCGAGACACGGAAAGCTCAAAACCTTCGCGCCGCATGGTTTCGATGAGGATGCCGAGCTGCAGTTCGCCGCGGCCGGCGACCTCCATCGAATCCACGGGGCCATAGATGTGGTGGTCGCCGAACAACGAGTGTTTCCACCCGCCGAACGAGTGAAATGCCATCGGCACCGGGATCGGCACATTGATGCCGACCATGCCGATCTGGATGGCGTTGGCAAAATCTCGCGCGGTGCCGCCGTCATTGGTGAACAGCGCGACGCCGTTACCGTATTCGTGCGCGTTGATCATGCGGGACGCGGTTGCCACGTCCGGGGCGCGAATGACCGAGAGCACCGGGCCGAAGATTTCCTCCTGATAGATCCTCATGTCGGTGGTGACGTTGTCGAACAGACAGCCGCCCAGGAAGAAGCCGTTTTCGTAACCCTGCAGCTTCAGGCCGCGGCCGTCCACCACCAGATCGGCACCCTCGCGGACGCCAAGATCGACGTAGCCACGCACCTTCTCCATATGCTCACGGGTGACGAGCGGGCCCATCTCGGCCTCGGGATCGACGCCAGGCGCCACCTTCAGCGCGCGCACCCGGGGCGCCAGCTTGGACATCAGTGAATCGCCCGCCGACCCCACGGTAACGGCGACGGACACCGCCATGCAGCGCTCGCCGGCCGCGCCGTAGGCGGACCCCATCAGCGCGTCGACCGCGTCGTCGATGTCCGCATCGGGCATCACCACCATGTGGTTCTTGGCACCGCCCAGCGCCTGCACGCGTTTGCCGTGCGAAGTGCCGCCGCGGTAGATCGTCTCGGCGATGGCGGTGGACCCGACGAAGCTGATGGCAGCGATGCCGGGGTGGGCGATGATCGTCTCCACCGCCTCGCGCGCGCCTTGCACGACCGAGAAGACGCCATCCGGCAGTCCGGCCTCGCGCAGCAGTTCCGCCAGCTTGAGCGACACCGACGGGTCTTTCTCCGACGGCTTGAGGATGAAGCAGTTGCCGCAGGCGAGCGCCATGGGGATCATCCACAGCGGCACCATGATGGGGAAATTGAACGGTGTGATGCCGGCCACCACGCCGAGTGGCTGGCGGATCGACCAGGCGTCGATGCCGGTGCCGACCTGATCGGTGTATTCGCCCTTGAGAAGGTGTGGGATGCCGCAGGCGAACTCCACCACCTCGAGACCACGCTGCACCTCGCCATCGGCGTCCGACAGCACCTTGCCGTGCTCGCTGGTGACGATGGCGGACATCTCGCGGCGGTCGCGTTCCAGCAATTCCTTCAGCTTGAACATGACCCGGGCGCGACGCAGCGGCGGGGTGTTCGCCCAGGCCGGCCAGGCCGCCACGGCAGCCGTTACCGCGGCATCCACCTCCCGCGCGTCGGCCAGGGCGACACGGCCGGTGACTTCGCCGGATGCCGGATTGAACACGTCGCCGAACCTGCCGCTGGTACCGGCGACGTGTTTGCCGCCGATGAAGTGCCCGATCTCGCGCATGTCGTTGCTCCTGCTCTCCTGGGGCGGAGTTAGCTCGGTTTGCTCGAGGGATGCCAAGGTCGGTCTCGCCGCCCGGGGGCGCAGTCGGGCGCTCACGGATCGATCGACTGCCGAAAGCGGGCGATCTCGGACGGCAGAAGGTCGGCGAGAATAGTCGGCGGCCGCAACGGCAAAGGTCGCTCTCGAACTCGTCAAAATTGTCATAGGCGTGGGCGGCGATGCTCCGGAAACGGCGGGTTTCCTCGGCCGCCGCCGCGACCTTACTGGCCAGGATTTCCGGCCGTCACCGAGCCGGCGCGTGGCACGAGAGATGAGGTCGGCATGCCAGCGTGCACCGGTGGGCGCTTCCTCATCACTCCAGTATGCGAAGCAAGGCCGCCTCCAGAGACGTTTGACCGGCAAGCATGGCATGCAGGAAGGCCATCTCGACGAGATAGCGATCTTCCGCCGCCGCGAGCTTCGGGTAAATAGAGACCGCACCGGAGAAATGCCGCACGGTGGAAGCTCACGGCGTTCTGGATTTCGGACCAGCGGGCGTCGCTCATGCCAGCACCCGGCTATCCGCCGAGATGTGTTCGAGAAACGCCGGTTTGCAACCTGTGTAAGGCAGAAGATCCGGCTCCAGCCCGAGGTCCCAGCACGCTCTCTCGGCGAAGTTCCATGCCTCGCTCAGCGCCTCGGGGGGGAAATCGAGCAGCAGATCGACGTCGCTGTGATATTTCATCTGGCCGCGGGCGGCGGAACCGAACAGCAGGAAACGGCCGCCATGCGTCCGCGCATAGTCCGCAAGCGCGGGCACCAGCGTCTCCACCGCCGCACGCCGTCGCGCCGCCTCGGTCGCCTTGCGCTCGGCCAAAGTGATGATCCGCTGCATGCCTGCACTATCGTGTTTTCGCGGGTCCGAAACAAGAAAGTGACGTTATAGTTGCACCTGGAGCGGCACGCGGCTAACCGTGCACGCGTGCGTGCACCATGTGTGCCGGGACGTTTACGGGAGACCAGCATGGCCTACAGGGTCGCGGTTGTCGGCGCCACCGGGGCGGTCGGACGCGAAATGCTGAAAACCCTGGTCGAGCGGAATTTCCCGGTGTCGGAAGTCGCCGCCGTCGCGTCCGGCCGTTCGACCGGCATCGGAAGTCTCCTTTGGCGAGAAAAAGCGTCCTGACCGTCCGCAGAGCCTGGACACATTCGACTTCACCGGCTGGGACATCGGGCTGTTCAGCCCAGGAGCGGCCGTGTCGGCCGTCCATGCGCCGCGCGCGGCCGCGCAGGGCTGCATCGTGATCGACAACACCAGCCAGTTCCGCATGGACCCGGACGTGCCGCTGGTGGTGCCGGAGGTCAATCCGCACCATCTGCGCCAGTTCGGCAAGCGCGGCATCATCGCCAATCCGAACTGCTCGACGATCCAGATGGTGGTGGCGCTGAAGCCGCTGCATGACGAGTTCAAGATCAAGCGGGTGGTCGTCTCGACCTATCAGTCGGTGTCCGGCGCCGGCAAGGAAGGCATGGACGAGCTGTTCAACCACACCAAGTCGTCCTTCGTGTACGAGCAAAGCCCGCCGCAGCAGTTCACCAAGGAAATCGCCTTCAACTGCATCCCGCACATCGACAAGTTCATGGACGACGGCTCCACCAAGGAAGAGTGGAAGATGGTCGGTCGAGACGAAGAAGATCCTCGATCCCGCCATCGCCGTGCATGCCACCTGCGTCCGCGTGCCGGTGTTCATCGGCCATGGTGAAGCGGTGAATGTCGAGTTCGAGAATCCGGTCACCGCCGGGGAAGCGCGAGCCCTGCTGCGGGACGCCCCGGGGTCGAGGTCGTGGATGTGCGCGAGGATGGCGGCTACGTCACGCCGCTGGAATCGCCGGGCGAGGACGCGGTGTTCGTCAGCCGGATCCGCAAGGATCCGACGGTCGCGCACGGCCTGTCGTTCTGGTGCGTGTCGGACAATCTGCGCAAGGGCGCGGCGCTGAACGCGGTGCAGATCGCGGAGACGCTGATGGCGATGAACCTGCTGGTGCGAAAGGCGGCCTGAGCCTACTCACGCGCCTCGGTGGCAGGTTCGCCTGTTTTCGGGGCTGATGGCGACCGCGCGGAGGAGTTGCATCGCTACGCGGTCACAGCACAAAACGTTGGGTCGGCACGAAGGGCGGCGGGTCCATGCCGAGTTTGGCCAGGGCGTACAAGGTCGCACTGAACTCCAGATTGGCGCCGGGATGGTTGCGCATCGCCAGCAGATCGCGAAAGAAGCGCTGCAGCGCACTGTCGCTCTCCATGGTGCGGCCGCCATTCACCCCCATCAGATCGTAGATCGCCCCGGTGCAGCCGAAATGAGCGTGCGCCGATTGATACAGGCACTGCACCCGTTCCTCGTACCGGATCGTCTCGCCAGCCTCCAGCCGAGCGAGAAAATCAGTCCAGGTGTCCCGGATCCGGTCGCGGGCAGCGTCCACCTCGGTCAACGCGCGGGCCAGGGGACGGTGCAGGGCCGGGCTTTGCGCCACCGGGGGACCGCCATAGGCCGGAACACGGCCGCTGTTGCCGGCGACAAAGGCGTCGATCGCACCGGCGGCCGCACCGATTGCGGGGGCGGCGATCGTGGCGGCGAACACCAGCCGCCAGTTCAGCCGGTAGTACGGACGGTCGTTGACGGCGAACCCGGGATCGGTGCCGTGATAGACGTCAACAATGCGGTGGGTGCGGTGCTCGGGCACAAAGGCGCCCGGCACTATGACATCCTTGCTGCCGGTGCCGCGGAGGCCGGTCACATGCCAGCTTTCGTGGTCGATGGTGAAATCACGGCGCGGCACCAGGAAGGTGCGAAATTCCGCTCCGTTGCCCTCGTCCGGCACCACCGCACCCAGCAGCGCCCAGCCGCAGTGATCGACGCCGCTGGAGAAATGCCAGCGCCCTGATAGAAGGAAGCCGTCGCCCTGCCGCCCTACCGACCCGGTCGGTGCATAGGATGAGGAGGCGCGGGCGTCCGGATCCTCGGCCCAGACCTCCCGCTGCGCCTCATTGTCGAACAGCGCCATCTGCCAGGGGTGGATGCCGACCACGCTGGCGACCCAGCCGGTAGACCCGCAGGCGGAGGCGATCTGGATCATGCCTTCGTAGAAGCTCGCCAGGTCGAGTTCGAGCCCGCCCCATTGCCGCGGCTGCACGGCACGAAACACGCCGGCCGCCGTCAGGGCCTGAATGATTTCGTCCGGGACGCGGCCAAGCTGTTCGGTCTCACGCGCGCGGGCGCGAATTTCCGGCAGAAGCTCGGCGATCCCATGCAAGAACCGGTCGCGTTCGGTCCGCCGCGTTGCCTCGACCGGCGCCCGTTCCAGCATCGCATTTCTCCCTGGTATCTGGCCTGGGCACCGACCCAGATATTCCTTCAGCCGCAGTATTCCGGCGCGGGCGATCCGGCTCAGCGGAGGCTGATGGCGTTGCTCGCGGCGGGCGCCAGATGATCCCCGTTAGGTTCAGGCCGGCATGGGGCGGCGAATACCGGAACCTCGGTCCGATCCTCGAGCGCGGCCTCGCCGTCAGTCGGCAAGGCCACGTAATGGTTCAGCGCCGACTGAATGTCACCCTCCCAGACCTCGCGCGGCAGCTCGTACAGCAGCTCGACGCTGTAGCCGTTCGGGTCGCGGATATACAGGCTGTGGGTCATGCCATGCTCCACCCGCCGCTCGAACTTGCACGCCGCGGCTTTGCAGGTAGGCGAGCTGGCGCAACCACGACTGACGGTCGGGCAGCGTGATGGCGATGTGGCTGATGGCGGTCGGCGCAGCGCCCTCCGACGGCGCCGGCAGGCTAGGGGTTTCCACCAGCGCGATGTCGTGGTGGTTTCTGCCGGCCGCCGCCATGATCACCGCTGTAGAACCGCATGGTGCCGCGTTGCGGTGCCCCGCCAGGGCCGGCCCTGAAATTCGCCGACCTGGGTGAAGCCGAGCATCTCGGTCCAGAAGCGGTGCGATTCCTCGATATCGCGGACGTTGATCACGAGGTGATTGAGGCCGGATGGCGGCACCGGTCCGTTGGGCGAAGCACTGGTCACGGTTTCGCTCCCTATTTTCGATGGATGTCCCAGAACGCTATTGGGCGGACAAGGCGAAAGTCAAGCTGGATACGGCGGCGCCAGGGCCGAGGCGCTGGATGGGATGGTGGAGAGGGACGCGGCGTGGAGCGGGCCCGTGGAGGGCTGCCCACGCGCCACGTTGGTCCACGCTCGCCGGGTTGGCACGGTCTCCGCGACCGCCGGGAGTGGGCCTGCGTAACCTCAGGTGGGAGCCGCTGACGCGGCCCCCAATATACGGCCCCTAGGCCCGGCCTACGGCCCCTTCACCGGAGCGCATTCCAGTGCCAGCCCGGTCACAGCCCGGGAGGCTCGCCGGCCTCGAAATGCACCACCGCCGCGGTCGCCACCTCGCCCGCGCCGCAGTCCACCCAACGCTGCCAGCCGTCGTCATGACAATTTGCCCGCGCCCCACTCGCCTTGTCGGGATCGAGGGGCGTGTCCTGCAATAGGAACTTGTTGGCCATATTGGCGCCGACGCTTCGGCCACGAACCTCGATGCCCTTGAGCCGAGAGTTGTCATTGTTCATGCAGATCCTGATGCCGCGCACCAGCGTCTGGTATTGATCGTGCTGGTGTTCGACGAGGTAGTCGGAGGTCGGCATGGCCGCCGCCGTCACAGCATCGCCTGGGTGAGGACCACCGCAGCGGTCGGCGGAGTCGGTCCGAAATTCGTGGCTGTTCCAGGGATTCTCGTCCGTCAACGGCAGTCGGAACAGATCGGAGGTATTCTCGATGTAGCAGGCCTGGTCCCCCTTTTCGAGCGACCGCAGGCTGTAGAGCGCATACCCTTTCTCGAGCGGCGCGCCGACCCGCGTCGAAGTGCCCGCGAAGCCGGAAATCGCGGTTACATGAACGCCCGCCGCGTCCAGGCTGTAGAGCGGCAACTCCGGCGGGGCAGTCGACTTCGCCTGGGCCGTAGCACAGAGAAGCTCCAGCCCCACGACGGAGTCATCGTTGTGATGAATATTCATCGCGACCGCCACCTTGTCTTCCGGGCAATGGGAGGGCGGGCGCCAGTCCCGATCGGTGCAGTTGGCGCGATCGAATGTTCCCCCCGTCTTGGCGGCGACTTCCTTTTGCGGCACGCCCAGAGTGATGGGTCGCATCTTGGTGATCCGCACGCCCTTCAGGCGCAGACCGCTCGAGCAGACCTGGATCTCGGTGATCCCGTTGGCGGACCCGCTGGGCGGCGGAGCCATCCCCGCCAGCGCCGTGCTCTGGAAGCTATGATGCTCATCAGCGCAGGGAGGTTGCCAGAATTTGGTGGCCAAGGTCTCCTGCGCGGTCGCGTTGAACCGCCACCAGCCGAACTCGATATAGCAGGCATGATCGCCGCGCTCACCGCCGCCGATCGAGTACAGCAGCGCGTCGGCGCCGGGTTGCCGCGGCGTCGTTGAGCCCAAGTAGCCGGAAACGCCACCGGTCTCGAGCGTCGTTGCATCGACGGTCACGTATTCGATTGCCTGTGCGCCGGTGATGCCGATCGAAAGCGCGGCAACAGCGGCCGCGAGTAGCAAGACACAGTTTCTCATCTTCATGCTCCAGAACTGTTTGCCCTGGACTGTGCCCGTCGGGCATCAGCCGGGGGCAGGGGTTGAGTGATTCCCGATGGGTTGCCAATAGGCGAAGCCCCACGAGCAGAACGGCCCCTCGTGCGTTTCTTGCACGGAATGGAAGGCGCCGAGAGTTTCTGACTATAACCCGGATGCGGCCAGTGTTCTGTGAAGCCGGTCACAGTATCGGAAGGCGCCGATGGGCTGGCGAAACATCCCCGCCGGAGCCTCTGTGTTCAGAATTCCTGGATCTGGCCGTCCTTCCCCAGCGAATTGATCGCCGGATGCGACCGGTGTCACCTCTTAGCCAGGATCAGAACAGAGCCGCTCGGGCTTGCGCCAAGCGGCGGCGGATATCCCACCTGCGCGATCTTGGGGCAGGAAGTAATCTAGATCGATCAGTGTGGCGGGTGATCGTCTCCTCGTAGCAGCGAATATAGGCGTCGGCGACCGCTTCCATGCTGTAGCCGCGGCCAAGTTCCGCCGCGCCATCACTGTAAAGCCGATGCGCGGTGGGATCTTCCATCGCCACCATGGCATCGGCCACGGTCTTGATGAAAACATCGTCGTCCTGGTCCGGTGGCAGAACGATACCGCCGCGTGTTCCATTTTGGACCAGCATACGAGCGATCTCACCGACATCGGTGGCGATCACGGGCCTGGCGGCCTGAAGCGCTTGAATGATAACCAGTGGGAATGATTCGCCGGCGAACCGGGTGGGAAGGATGGCGCAATCGGCAAGACGATAGAGACCGTGTATCCGATCCTGGAAGCCAAGGAACTTGACGTCTGAATGATCGCGATATTGAATCGAGAGTCGGTCCAACTCCTCGCCCGAGCCGCACAGCAACAGAACCAGCTGTCGTCCGGTGCGAGACCTGGCGTGTTCCAGCGCACGGATCGCGACCTCCCACCCCTTCGGGGGAAACGCGCGCGAAACCAGCGCAAAGACGAAATCGTGCTCGCCGATACCTAGGTCCGCGCGGGTTTGCCCAAACGGGGCCGGGTCCATGGGCATCGCATTCGGTATTGTGGACGCCGAAATCAAAGCTCGCTGGGAAGGATGCAGGATCTTCAGGTGATCAAGATTTTCTTGCTCAGATAGACCCAATGGGTCACGTGGCGAGCCGCTTGAATAATGAAGTCCCTCGGCTGGTAGATTGCCTCGTAGGAGCCGTGTAAGGTCGTGACATATGGAATGTCGGGAACTTCGGGTTCCTCGCAGAAGAACAAACCTTCGCTGCCAACGAAATGAGAATGGACGAGGTCGGCGCCGATCTCGCGGGTGAATTTAGCCACCCCGGCTTCTCGAGCGGTCCACGCGCTGTAAACCGCGATGCTGGGGTCCAGCCGGTTTCTGATCCTGTAGTCCCAGCCTTGGGATTCCAGTGCCATCACGGAGACGATGAAGCCCTTCCGGACCAGCTGATTTGCCAGATAGATCGGAAACAATTCGCCCCCACCAAGGAAGAAACCGAGGAACACAATCAGCACATGGCGTGTATTCCGGCGCGTCGCCAAAATCCTGTGGTAGTCAAAACAGTCATCCAGAGAGCCAAGTTTTTCCGCCGCCTTCGCATAATCGAATTGTGTCGCCAGGGTTTGCCTGAACCGACCCACGGTGGTGTCGCTCACGCCCCAGCGTTCTCGGAGCAGAGATATCAGTCGTTCATGTTCGCGATAGGTACGCTTCAGAGGCGAACGCCGAGACCGAGGTATTTGTGTCGTGCTGGCGAAACCATGACACGGCGTCAGGCACATAGGCGATGCGCCCGCCGCGGGACAACATGACATACAGGTACCAGTCGCCGAGAACCCGGTAGTCGCAGGCGCTGTCCCAGATGCCGGGCTCGATCGGCTGGTTGCGAAGCAGGCAGCCCCCGACATTCGGGATGACGTTCGATACGCCGAATGCGCCGTCGAACCATGCCTTTGCCGGCCTCACGTTGGTCTTTGACCAAATCCCGGCCTGGGCGCGTTCCCGGTAGCGGTCAAGCCCGGGATACGGATCACCGTTCTTGTCGGCGAACTGAATTCGCCCGAAGGCGATCATGACGCTCTCGTCAGCGAACATAGGGACAAGGCGAGCAAGAAATGTCGGATCTGCGAAGTCATCACTCTCACAAATCCAGATCAGCTTACCGGCGGCCTCGGAAATGCCCTTTCGCCATTGATGGAACGGATTGCCCGCGTTTTCGTCGTTCAACAGCAATCGAAAACGACCGGGATGGGCGTTGCTGTACCGACGAATGACGTCCAAGCTGTCATCGGTCGAGGCGTCGTCGAGGATCAGAATTTCCAGGTTCGCGTATGTCTGGTTGATGATACTATCGAGTCTTCTCGGCAGGTATCGCGCATGGTTGAAGTTCGGCACGACAATCGTGACGAGTGGGCGGAAGGAGCCGACCTGCCTGTTCTGATTCGGGGAGATACGCCACCACCGCTTCCGCGCCCGTCGCCGCATGGCGCGAAGGGCGGCGCGCAGGGCTGGCTTATCGGCAACAAATCCGCGCCCCAATGCGACCACCCGACTGGCTACCCGGCCTTGGAAACCTTCAAGCACGCGTGGTCTCGATCACGTACGGCCCCGCCCGGATGGTGGAGGTCTGATCACCGCGGCATTTGCATCCATCAATGTGTTCCGTGTCGGCCCTTTGGCCGGCGTTACCCTGAAATGGCCCGCGCGTTCAACAGGATACTGACCGCTGGCCCATGGCGGGACGAGCGGATTTCCCGGGCCATCCGCGGCAGTCCCCCGTGACTCATCGCTTTTCCCCCAACAGGACCCATAGTCGGAAAATCTGCGTCTGCAATCCGGTTTGCCGTACCAGACCAGGGATCCGCAATGCCTTGATTCGAGCAAGCAGGCCGCCATACCGCGCGGCCTCGATGATTGCCAGATGCGCGCGCGTCTGCTCGGATAATGGCCCATCCCAATTACGAATCGCGATGACGTGACGCCAGAAGACCTGCAGGAAAGACATCGGACCACGCCGCATTGCGCTGACCCCCCGATGCCACAGGGCCAGGGATTCGCCAACATGGTTACCGGCATGCTGGCGATACAGGACGTCCGGCGTCGTGCCGGCAATGATCACCCCATCGCTCGCGGCCACCACGATATATGACCACCAGTCATGCCAGGTTCCGTCCGGCGCCGGGCTTTGGTCAATCAGCGTGGCCGCGGCCCGGTTCATGATCATGCAGCAGCCCGGCGCTACATTCTGGGTCAACGCGGCGGGAAATCCCAGTGCCCGCCGGGGCAGCGGCGCGTGTCCGAGCGGCGTCAACGACTGATCAGTCAGGGTCCGCGCGCAGAAATAAAGGGCAGGTGTGGCAAACGGTATCCGACGAAGGGCGGCTAACCCACGCGCCAGCTTTTGCGGCGACCATACGTCGTCCTGATCTGAAAACGCGAAGAATTCCGCCGGTCCCACCACCGCTGTTGCCAGCAAGGCCAGAAAACTGCCGGCGGCGCCGAGATGGCCCGGCTGCTGCTGGCGAATACAGCGCCCGAGGCCCGGGCCGGCGGCGTAGTCCTCGACCAGGGCAACGCTGCGATCCGATGAGCCGTCGTCGCGCCAGTATAGGCACCAGTTTCCATGTGTTTGCGCGGTATAGCTATGCAACTGGTCGTCCAGATATAACGCGCCGTCGAACGTGGACAGCAAAATCGCGACTAGCGGCAACACTGGTAGGCCAGTAACGGCGCGGGGCTCGACACTTTCCTGGTTTCGCGCAGAGCCACGGGCGGCGGCACTATCAGCGTCGCTGATCAACGCGTCGACGGACACCACTGTTCCCGCGCGGACCAGAGCCGAGGGGGCGGTTGATCCAAGGATGGACGCGGCCCCGGCATTCCGTCGCAAATCACCTGAGACCTTCTCCGTCGCTGGGGCGGGGCTCCGCCGGGTTGGGTCCTCAAGCGACCCGTTCGTCACCCGACCTGGCAGGGGAAGAGGCCATCAAACCGAGTCATATTTTCATTTTGTTCAAGATTTTGCGCTTCGTCCAGTGGCCGAAGCCCCGTTGGCAGCTGACTTCGGTTCTCGCCGTCAGCCATCTCACATGGCCTGCCGATCCCGTTATCGGCCGCCCGATACGGTTTCGGAAGCGGATCACTAGCATCACCGTCTCAATGTAACGCAAGCGCGCGGCCCGACCAACAGGCCGGATGCAGCGATCCGGCACCGTTGGGGTCGTAACGCGTGAGATCAGCGGCGGAAGTCGGCGCCCTTGCGCTCTACGGTGCGGACCAGCCCCTTCCACTCACTCAGCCCATATTCCTGCGTCGCCCGAAACCGCTTCATCCGCTCGGCCGCCTTGCGCTGCACGTATTCGTCGATGACGATCGGCGCCTCGTCCATCTGACGCGCGATCAGTTCGAGTTCGCAGGCGCGCTCCAGCATATAAAGCCGCATCAGCGCGCCATGGATGGTTTCGCCCAGCGTGAGCAGACCGTGGTTCAGCAGCACGACGCAGGTGCCGTTGGCGCAGGTCCTGCCCAGCGCTTCGCATTCCTCGGCGCTCGCCGGCACGCCATACTCATGGTAGACCACGTCGTCGAGCACGTGCAGCGACTCCTGGCTGATCGGGCGCAGGCCGTGGCGCAGCAACGACACGCCGGCACCGGCACGTGTGTGGGTGTGCAGCACGGCGTTGGCGTCGGGCCGAGCCTTGTAGACGCCGCTGTGGATGGTGAAGCCGGCGTTGTTGAACTTGCCGCCCGGCGACAGCACGTTCCCGTCCATGTCCATCTTGACGAGCGAGGAGGCGGTGATCTCGTCGAACGTTTCACCGTAATTGTTGATCAGGAAGTGGTTGGGCTCCTCCGGCAGCCGCGCCGACATGTGGGTGTTGATCAGGTCCGTCCAGCCAAGGTCGTTACAGACGTGATAAAGAGCCGCGAGCTCGCAGCGGGTGTGCCATTCTGCTTCCGACATATCGGTGGCGGAGAGTTGGAGGGCGGCTGACATCTGTATGGTCTCCATCGTGCGCGTGCCGGGTATTGTGATCCGAACGTCGCTTCAGCGCAAGTTTTCGGCTCGCCCGAGCCGTGCGACCGGCGTCGCCCAGTGGCCGCGTCAGGTAATGCGCGGGCAGGGGTTGTGGCGGATCGCGATGCTTGACCCCGTGGGACCCTCGGTCTACCGGCTGGCGTGAGCCGGACCTCAAGGCCCCAGATCTGCTTTCACACGACGCTTGTGCGGCTACTTCACTCCGAGGCGGCGCGCCTCGGATTTCGCTGATCTCTGCAAGGACGGACCCAAATGACCGATAAGGTTCTGTACCACCAGGACGGCGCCGATCGTTACGATCACGCTGAACGATCCGGCGATGCGCAACCCGATCTCGGAAGCCGAGATGGTCGATGGCATCGTCGCAGCCCTGGAGCGGCTGAACCAGGACAGTTCGGCGCGCGTCGCGATCCTGACCGGCGCCGGCAGCGCGTTTTCCTCGGGCGGCGATCTGCGCAAGATGCAGGCGGAGTTCGATACGCGGGCGGAAAAGCCGCATCTGACGCCGCTGTATTACAAGCACGGCATCCAGCGCATCCCGCTGGCGTTCGAGAAGCTGGACGTGCCGATCATCGCCGCCGTGAACGGCCCGGCGATCGGCGCGGGCCTCGATCTGGCCTGCATGTGCGACATGCGCATCGCCGCCGAAACCGCCCGTTTCGCCGAGAGCTTCGTCAAGGTCGGCATCGTTCCGGGCGACGGCGGCGCGTGGCTGCTGCCGCGCGTCGTCGGCTATTCGAAAGCATGCGAGATGGCGTTCACCGGCGACATGCTGAACGCCGCCGAGGCGCTGGCCTGCGGTCTGGTGTCCCGCGTCGTGCCGGATGCGGAACTGCTGGCGGCGGCGAAGGCTCTGGCGGAGCGGATCGCGGTCAACCCGCCGCACGCCGTGCGCATGGCCAAGCGGCTGCTGATGGAAGGACGCCATACCCGGCTGGATACGCTGCTGGAAATGTCGGCCGCGATGCAGGCGCTGACCCACGCGACGGCCGATCATCGCGAGGCGGTCAACGCGTTCCTGGAGAAGCGACGGCCCGATTTCAAGGGCGACTGACCGGGAATGAGTTGGAGTGGCGGTTGGCGGGCTGCTTCATCGATCGAAACTCGACCACGACGCGCGCAATATTGTCTGCGCTTGTCCCGGCCTTCATCGCGCCAGGCAGTTCCGCCACCCGGGAGCGTTTTGGCTTGATGCCGCTTAGCAAGCCGAGCGCGGCACCGCAAGCAGCGGCGGTAAGCTCCGGCGGGATATATCACCGGGGTCACGGTTGCGTGGGTGCGCGATCAGTTGTTCGAGTGGCTGCTCCAGCTACGCTGCCCCGCCTTGCGCGCCACTCTCGAACGCGGGGTGGCGCGGGAGGACTGCCGGTGGGCAGTGACCTCGATGCCACGTTGGCCGCGGTCTATGATGCTACGCGGTGCCGACTCATGCTGGATGAGCTGTTGGATGCCGAGTTTGCAAGACGGCTGGCAGCGTTTGCCATTCGCGGGCTTGCAGCGGCCGTCCGCGCGACGAGCGGTCTGAGCCCCCGTTGAGCGCCGACCGTCGCACCGACAATACGACCAGCACGCGGGACAACCCAACCCTTTTGCGTCCGAGCAAGCCGCTTCGACTGCTGTCCTTGTGCTGGCCCTCCTGACGATCGCCGCTGAGCCGGCGCCAAACTCTGCACAGGAATGTCCTCACAACCGGTCCTGCCATGGTTGCGGATGCGCCGGAGGGCCCGGCTATCGTGCGCACGACGGCCACTGCGTCGGATTCCGGGAATTGGCCTCAAAGTGCGGAACGCCGCCAACCGAGCGCTATGCACGTTCGAGAACGCGCCCGGCACCGGCGAACACGCGGAATGCGCGATGCGGCCACGTAGCCGCAGTGGGCCGAACGTTCCCGCCGCACCGGACGGCTCCTAAGTCGTAGTCCTGCGGCGGACCGGAAAGAGTTTCGGAACCTTGACCGGCAGTGCCGACGACCAGCGGCCGGTAGCCAACTTTCAGCAGCGCCGCGCTCGGCACAAGTCGTGGGTTGCATGTTGCGGCTCCCTGGAGCGAGACAGGGAGACGCCGGCAGACACTCGGGTCGTGGGCTGGTCTGTGCGACCGTGGGGATCTCGGGCCTGCCGGCGTCACGGTCTTACACGTGTACGGGAGTGAGGGCTGTTCGCCCGGATGCAATCCAGCGTGCGGACCACGACAACCATAGTGGTGGAACTCATCATGCCAGACAAGCAGTTCATCGGCGTCGATGTCTCCAAGGGCTGGATCGATGTAGCAACGGCCGGGCGGCCCGGTCATCGCCGGATCGACAACTGCGACGCCGCGATCCAACACTGGCTCGGCACGCTGGATACCGCCAGCGTCGACCTCGTCGCCTTCGAGCCGACAGGCGGCTACGAGCGACCCTTGAAGCGCGCGCTGCGCCGAGCTGGCCTCGCCTTCGCCCGGGTGCATCCGAATGAGATCGTCGCCTTCCGCCGTCGCCGCGGCGTCAAGGCCAAGACCGATCCGATCGACGCCCGCCTGCTGGCCGACTTCGCCGCCATCGAGCTGGCCAGCCGCGGCCTCGCCCCGCTGGTCGAGGACAACGAGACACTGCGCGAACTGTCGGCCCGCCGGCGGCAGTTGGTCGCCACCCTGCAGGGCGAACGCTGTCGCGCCGCAATGGCCAGCTCGGCGGCCGCGAAAGCTAGCTTCACCGTGGTCGCCGAGGCGCTTGAGAGCGCTCTGGCGGCGATCGAGACGGCGCTCGAGCAGACCATCCGCACGACGCCCGAGTTCGCCGCGATGGCCGCATTGTTGCGCAGCCTGAAGGGAGTCGGGCCGGTCACGGTGCACACCCTGCTGGCCGAACTGCCCGAGCTTGGCAGCCGCTCCGGAAAGCAGATCGCCGCCCTGGTCGGTTTGGCGCCGCAACAACGCGACAGCGGCACGCAGCGCGGCCGCGCCGTCACCGGCCACGGGCGGCCTGGCGTGCGCCGGGTGCTGTTCAACGCCGCCCGCATCGCCATTCGCTACAACCAGACGATGCGGGCGTTCTACCAGCGCCTGGTGCAGACCAATCGGCGGCCTGGCAAGGTCGCCTTGACCGCGGTGATGCGCAAGATGCTGGTGACCCTGAATGCGATCGCCAGGGATCGCCAGCCGTGGCAGCCAACCGAGACGGTGACGGCATGACAACCGCATCCGTTTCCTGGTTCGGTTGGGCGCCGTTTCCTCGTCCCGGCCTGGGAACTGAACCGCGCCGCGCGCAGCGGCGGTCAGGGATGGCCTCGGCCTTCCGAGGCCACCGCGCGGCGGCGCGCAGCGTCCTTGACGGCCGCGAGCACGACGCGAACCTCGGTCAGGCTGGGTCACCATACGGGACACACGGATTTTGCTTGACAGCGAACACGGGAGATCCCCTCGCCTTCGCAAGGGCAGGCCGGTGTCCAAGCAGGGGGATGATACCCTTCAAGCGCGGGATGGCGAACGAGGATGACACAAGGGCGTGGTTCAGCGGCATTCGGCCGTTTCGCGGTGGTCACCCGCGCTGGGATAAGCGGTCCGGGTCTCAGCGTTGTTCACCGGCAAAGCCGGCGGTCAGTTCAGCAAGCCGATCCAGTGCGGCCGGCGGCAACGGGCCTTTTTGCACCGCGGCCAGACTGCCTGGAACTCCCCGACCGTGGCCATGCCGACCAGGATTGTGCCCATCGCGGGATGCGAGATGGCGAAACGAATTGCCGCTTCGGCCAAGCTGGATGCGAAACCATCGCTGACCAGCGGCAGCAGCCGCCGAGCGCGGGCCAGATCGATTTCGTAGTTGTGGGCTGACCCGATGGGCGCGGGCGGAGCGCTGGCTGTGGGATGGCGTTCCGCCGTTCCGCTCAGCGCGCCGGCCGCGAGCACGCGAATACCCACCACGCCGACACCGGACTTCGTTGTATGGTCGAACAGATGATCGTAATCCTGCGCCGGATAATTTGGCGGCAGGGCGGTTGCGGCGGACGGGTTCAGCATGTTGTAGCTGACCTGGGCGCTGTCGAAGGCGCCGGAATCGATGACCTGATGCAGCGCGTCGGTGTCACCGATCGCGGTAATCCCCAGGAAACGGGTCTTGCCGGCCTGGCGCAACGCCTCGAACGCCGGCACCACCTGCTGTTTCACCTGCGCCACGCTGAGACTTTCGCCGCCGCCACCCACGGTGATCGGGTTGTGCAGGTGGAAGATATCGACGTGGTCCATGGCCAGCCGACGCAGACTGGCATCCAGCGACGCGGTCACCACCTCGGCGATGCGGCCGAACTCGGCGGCGGGAATGCGGACCTTGGTGCCGACATGGACGCTGTCGCGTTTATGTCCCTCGCAGCACGCGCCCCAGGTTCGTTTCGGACACGCCGTCGCCGTATTGCACCGCCGTATCGAAATAGTTGATGCCGGCATCGAGCGCCTATCGATCGCGCGATCCTGGTCCGCCGGTCGCTCCCCGCACCATCAAGCCGCCCACGGCGCCGCAGCCGAAACCAAGCACGGACAGCCGCATCCCGGTACGCCCGAATTCGCGCATCTCCATGACTTTGTTCCTCCCTTAGTGGATCATTGATACAGCCCGGCCGATCGGGCTCGGACCTTGCACAGCGCAACCAGCAGTTCAAGCGTCGGCGCCTCGACCCCGGCCATTTGGGCCAAGGCCAGCGGGGCATCGAACATGCCGTCGATTTCCATCGGGCGGCCCAGTTCGAGATCCTGCAGGATACTGGGTTTATGATCCATCGAACGATGGTTGGCGATCCGCGCGGCGTGATTGGTCGTGGGGTCGGCGCCGAGCGCACGGGCGATCGCGGTGGCCTCCTGCATCATCCGCAACGCGGCCTGTTCGATGGCGGGCTCGACGTAGTTGTGTTTCGGTGCGCTGCCGGTCAGCACCGCCACGCGTGCCGCCGGCGAGGTTGCTGATCAGCTTGTTCCAGATTTCCTTTCGGATCGACGCGGTCGCCTCGCCGCTGATGCCGCCGTCGGTGATCAGGCCGGCGAGCGTCCGGACCCGCTCGGACAGGCTGCCGTCAGGTTCGCCCAGGATGAAGCGGCTCTTGGGTTGCTCGACGTCGACCACCCCTGGCGCGGTGACCGAGCTCGCGGAGTAGACCACGCCGCCGATCGCCCTGCCCGGTCCGAGTGCCCGCCTGAAGCACGTCGCCGGGGTCGATGCGCGGCAGCGAGCGGCCCTGCAACGGGCCGGGCAAATGCTGGAAATACCACCACGGAATGCCATTCATTACGAAAGCGACCGGGGTTTCGGCGGTCAGCAGGGGTGCGATGGAGGCGGCGACGGACGGCAATGCCGGCGCTTTCACCGTAACGAAGACCGCGTCCTGCGGCCCCAGCTCCGCCGGATCGGACGCCGCCCGGACCGGCGCATGATGGGTGCCGTCGATCGCGTGCACCAGCAGACCGTTGGCCTGGATCGCAGCCAGGTGGGCGCCGCGGGCGATCACCGAGACCTGCGCGCCGGCCCGGTGCAGTCGCGCCGCGAGGTGGCCGCCGATCGCGCCGGCGCCAAAAACGCAGATCTTCATCGCCGCCCCTTTTCTCCCTGCTCCCGCATCGGACGCCATGACGGCGGGACGGGTCAACCCGTCGCGGGGTATCCAGCCGTCTGGTCCAGGTTGCCGACATGGAATAGAACCCTGGGATCATTTCCGTCAGGAGCAGTCCATGAGCAAGATCATCCGCACCGAGCCCGGCCCGATCCTCTCCAAGGCCGTCGAATATCATGACTTCGTCTATCTGCCGGGCATCACCGCCCGCGACACCAAGCAGGACATCAAGGGCCAGACCGCCGACGTGCTGGCGCAGATCGATGCGATGCTGGAGCATCACGGCACCGACAAGACGCGGCTGCTGCAGGCGACCATCTGGGTGAAGCACATCAAGGACCGCGCGCTGATGAACGAAATCTGGACCCCTTGGCTGCCGAAGGACGGCGCGCCGGCCCGCGCCTGCGTGCAGGCGGAGATGGCGTCGCCCGAGGTGCTGGTGGAGATCATGATCACCGCCTGCAAGTAGCGACAGGCTCCGGTCGGGAACGCCCGCCCGATATCAATCTACGCGGTGGTGCCGCCGTCGACCGGCAGCGCCACCCCGTTGATGAAGGACGCCTCGTCCGACAACAGGAACAGCGCCGCGTTGGCAATTTCCTCAGGCTGGGCGACGCGGCGCATCGGGTTCTGGCCGCCACGTTTGGCAACCAGCGTTTCGGCGGTCTCCCCCGCTGGCATCTGGCTGTCCGGCCGAGCAACGAAGACGCGGAGCATGGGGGTGTCGGTGGTGCCGGGGCAGACGGCATTGACCCTGATGTTCTCGTGGCCATAACGCTTCGCCAGGCCCTTCACCAAGCCCACCACACCGAACTTGGCGATGTTGTAGACCGGACTGTAGGGCGAACCTTGCAGTCCTGAGGTCGAAGCGGTGAACAGCAACGCACCCCCGCCGCGGGCACGCAGTTCCGGCAGCGCCGCCTCGGTGGTGACCAGCACGGTGCGGACGTTCAGGTTCATCGCGAAGTCGTAGTCTTTCCAGTCGAGACCTTCGATCGAGGCGGGACCCGGCGTGCCGACATGGTTCCAGACGAAATCGAGGCCGCCGAAATGGCGCGCGGTCTGGTGCACGATGTCGCGGGCGAACTCGTCACTTGGTCAGATCGCCCGACAGTCCGATCGCCCGCCCGCCCGCGTCGGTGATCCGTCTGACCACGGCGTCTGTGGCCCCCGGTCGAGGTCCACCACCGCCACCGCCGCACCCTCGGCGGCGAAACGAACCGCCCCCGCCCGGCCCATACCCGAGGCGGCAGCAGTGACTATGCCGATCTTGTTCTGTAGCCGCATGGTTGTTGTCCTCCCGCGACGGTGTGTCAGCCTGTCTCCATCGGCAGGCTTGCATCCTTGGCCCACTCCGACAGCGACGCATCGTAGATCTTGACGTTTGATGTCCGAGCATGGTCAGCACGAACGCGTCGGCGCTGGCCGCGATGCCGCCGCCGCAATAGGCGATGACCGGGCGATCCAGCGCGCCGACCGCACCCAGGCGCGGCGCAGCTCATCGGGCGGCAGAAAGGTGTTCGTGTCGGGATCGAGCAGATGCGCCGCCGGCACGTTGACGCTGCCGGCGATGCGGCCAGGGCGGCCGTAGCTGTTGCCGCCGCTGCCGGAATGTTGCGCCGGCAGCAGCGCGTTCAACGTGCAGATCGCGGCGTCGCCGATGGCCGCCTTCACCTGCTCCTTGCCCACCATCAGGTTGCGCACTTCAGCAACGGTGAAGTCGCCCGGCTGGACGCGACGGCGCCGGGGCCGGTTTCGACGGCACGCTTTTCGCGCGCCCATTTCTGCCAGCCGCCGTTCAGCACCGCCGCATTGTCGTGGCCGAATTCCCGCAGCAGCCACCAGACCCGCGTCGCCCACCAGGCGTTGGCGGTGCTGTAGGTGACGACCCGGGTCGTCTCGTTGACCCCGAAACGACGCATCGCCGCGGCGAAATCCTCCGGCGCTCTGCCGCATGAAATTCAGCTTCTGCGACGTGTCCGAAACATCGCGGGAGACGTCGCAGAACTGCGCCCCCGGGATGTGGCCGTTTTCGAAATCCTCGCGTCCTGGCTTCACGGTATAGGTGGTCGCCGGGTTCGGGATCAGGTGGGTGGTGCAGTCCAGCACCACCACGTCCGGGTCATGCGAATGCTGCGCGAGCCAGTCGGTCTCGACGAGTAGTTCCGGATGAACGAATCCTGCCATTTTCAGTGTCCACCGTTGCAACTCCGTGTCAGGAAATGGTTACGCCGCTGTCGACCGGGTAGACATGGCCGGTGACCTTGCTGAATTCGTCGGACGCCAGAAACAGCGCCATGGCGGCGATGTCCTCGGGCTCGATCAGGCCGAGCAGGTGGGAGTCGGCGAGTTTGCCGAGGGCTGGGTTGCCGGCGACCAGCTTGCGGACACGGTCGGTCATCGTCGCGGATGGTGCGATTGCGTTGACGCGGACCTTCGGCGCGAACTCGACCGCCATGGAGCGGGTCATCGACGCGACCCCGCCCTTGGCCGCCGTGTAGCAGTCGCGGCCCGGGATGCCCATCAGCGCGACGTTGGAGGACATGTTGATCACCGATCCGCCGCCGGAACGGATGATCGCCGGGATGCCGAAGCGGCACCCGAGGAACGTGCCGAACAGGTCCAGCTTGATCACCCGCCAGAATTCCTCCAGCGGCGCGTCGGTCACATCGCTGTCGCGCTGCGTCGACCCGCCGGCGTTGTTGTGCAGGATGTGCAGCGCGCCATAGTGCTGGGTCGCCTTGTCGATGGTGGCCTGGATGCTGTCGGGTTCGGTGACGTCGGTCCTGATCGCGATCGCCTCGCCGCCGGCCTGAACGATCAACTGGGCGGTCTGCTCGCCGGCCTCGGCGCTGATTTCCGCGACGACGACCCTGGCGCCTTCCTCGGCGAATAGCTTCGCGGTCGCGCGCCCGATGCCGGTGCCCGCGCCGGTGATGACCGCGACCTTGCCTGCCAGACGTGGCATGAGCGTTTCCTGCGATTGTTTGACCGTCCTTGTCGCCCGGTGGGCGGCGGGGATCAAGAGGCGCCCGATCGACGCCCGGTGACTGCCTATAGCGGGATCGCCAGCAGCGTATCGAACCGCTGGCTGTCGCACACCACGATCCGCTCGGCATAGCGCCACGCGCCCGGCCTGCGTCCCGGCGCAGCTTGTCGAGGTAAACGCCGGCGACGAACACATCCATCTGACCCTCGCGCATGGTGCGAATGACCAGAAACGACGTCTCCGCCGACACCGCGCCGTCCGCCTCGGCCGGATCAGCGGCATCCCGAGGATGTGCCGGTAGCGCTGGCGTTCGTAGATGTTCGCCTCGCGCAACGCGAAGACGCGGTCGATCAGCATGGCGCGCGTAGTCGGCGTAGATGATGTCCGGCCTGATAGCCCTTGCGCGTGATTGTCCGCCGTCGTCACCTTGTAGAGGCACTGTTCCAGGAAAGAACCCCGGCCATTCCTCCAGCCGGTCGGCATCGATCGCCGCCGCGCAGGCCGCGTTCAGTGCGGCGATCTCGAACAGGACGGCCGGATCGGTCATCGCCTACACGTCCATATGCGCGCGCCAGGCCTTCCAGAAGCCGCGCACCGAGGCCTCGGTCGCGCGGGTCTCCGACGTCTCGGCGCCGGCGCCGCCCATCTCGACGACCGAGGTCTCGCTCGTCCGCGGCGGCGATGCCGCGCTGCACGAAGCCGCCGACCGCGCCGTCCTCCATCGAAACGAACCCGGCCGGTCCGGCGAGATTGGCCTGTTTCAACCGCATCGCCCGCAACTCCGGCGTGTCGTCGGCGAAACCGAGATAGGTCCAGTTGAGATCCATCTTGTCGACGCCGCGCGGAACGATCTGCCGCACCGCCAGCGCGTTGTGGATCTGCTGCAGAATGAAACCCGGGAAAATCGACAGGATCTGCAGGTTGATGTCGTCGTTGAACTCGGCGACCGATTGCATGAACGACGGGTCGCGCAAGTTGGAATCCCTGATTGTCGGCGCGCATTCCGGCATAGCTGTCATCCGGCCCTTCCGGCGGCCCTAGCGTCGTGCTGGCATGCGCGACGCCGTTGTCGCTGACCATCACGCCGCCGCCCTGGCTCAGCCGGGTGATGCGGAAGGTGGTGAAGAACATGTGCAGCAAACTCGCATGATAGGTGTCGCGCACGTTCTCCATGTAGAGTTTCCAGTTGCACGGCAGAGGCTGGGTGAAGCGACCGATCACCTCCAGCTTCTTGTGCAGCACGCGGCGCAGCCGGACCATGACTTCGGGTCCGACATAGTCTTCGAAGCCCGGCGCGTCCGTCGGCGAGGGTGCCGAACACGAGGCCGCTTTCCACCGTGATGCGCAGCTTGCGCGGACCGATGCGCCGTCCATCTCGGAAGTCGTCCGGCATGCCGCCCTTGCCGTTGACGCCGTGACGGAAGGCGATCGATTTCAGGTTGCCGCGCAGGTCGTAGCGCCAGGCGTGATAGACGCAGTGGAAGTCCTTAACCTTGCCGCCGTCGTCGAGGCAGATCAGCGCGCCGCGATGGGCGCAACGGTTCTCGAACGCGACGACCTCGCCATCCTCGGCGCGGGCCACCACGACGGGCATCGCGCCCATCATGGTGGTGCGGTAGTCGCCGATCTCCGGCACGTCGATTTCCAGACAGAGATAGTGCCAGGCCGGGCCTTCGAACACGCGCGCCTGTTCCTCGCGCGCGACCTCGGGATCGCGATAGACCCAGTAAGGGACGCGGGTCAGGCCGGCGGGCCATGCTCCGGTGGGAAGATCGCGTAAAGGCTTATCCATACTGGCCTCCCCCTATGCGGTCGGACCGCAGGTGTAGGCAGGTTCGACCGCAGTCGCAACCGGCGCGCCAAGCTTCGGCTGATCAGCCTACGTACCGCTGCTCGGCCCATGGATCGCCGTTGTTGTGATAGCCCCGAACTTCCCAGAAGCCCGGGTGATCGCTGATGGTGAAGTGAATGCGGCGGAGCCACTTGGCGGACTTCCACAAATACAGCCGAGGCACCAGCATGCGCACCGGGCCGCCGTGCTCGCGGCTGATCGGGCTGCCTTCCCACTGGTGGACCAGGAACACGTCCGGCTGGTCGAATTGGTCGAGACGGATGTTGGTGCTGTAGCCGTCATACGAATGGAAGATGACATGCCCGACCTCGGGCGCCGGACGCACGATGGCCAGCAACGCCTTGGCTGAGACGCCTTTCCAGTGGTTGTCGTAGCGTGACCACTGCGTCACGCAATGGATGTCCGAGACGTGCTCCGACTGCGGCAGCGCCATGAACTCGTCGAGCCGCAGGCTCAGTCGGTTCTCCACCGCGCCATCGACATCGAGCCGGAACCGCTGCTCGGTCACGTTCGGATGTGCGCCGAGGTCGAGCACCGGCCAGTCCTTCACTAGACGTTGTCCTGGCGGCAGGCGGCCCGATCGCGGATCGGCCGTGGTGCCGGTCAGCAGCCGCCCTTCCCGGGCCCAGTCCTGCTTGCGCTCGATCAGCTTGTCCCGAAGCTTGCCGTCGACCGGGACCTCGTCGTCCCCCATGCCCGCCTCGTTCGGTGTCTCCATAACGGCCAAACTGGCCATTCCGCCTCCGGCTGCAAGAGCACATCGGGCTGGCGCGGGCAACGCCGGACTGGCTGCCTGCCTACGAGCCCACGCAGACGGGTCGGATCAGCCTTTTCGTTCCGTGATTGACCGCCGTGCGCCAGGGGACCAAACATAGTGCGCATGCAAGCTGGGGCCAGCGAAGATACCGGACCATGATCCTGCTCATCGACAACTACGACAGCTTCACCTTCAACCTGTATCACTTCCTGGGCGACGTTGGCGCCCACAGCGAGGTCTGGCGCAACGACAAGCTGACGGTCGAGCAGGCAATGGCGCATGCAACCCGAGGCGATCGTGCTGTCCCCCGGCCCCTGCACGCCGACCGAAGCCGGCATCTGCCTTGACCTGATCGCCGCCGCGGCCGGCCACATTCCGCTGCTCGGTGTCTGCCTGGGTCATCAGGCGATCGGCCAGGCGTTTGGCGGCTGCGTCATCCGCGCGCCGGTGCCGATGCACGGCAAGGTCAGCAGCATCTCCCACAACGGCACGGACATCCTCGACGGCGTGCCGTCGCCATTCTCCGCCACGCGCTACCACAGCCTGATCGTCGAGCGGGACACATTGCCGGAAACCCTTGTCCGCACCGGCTGGACCGAAGATGGGCTGATCATGGCGATGCACCACCGCACGCTGCCGGTCTACGGCGTGCAGTTCCACCCGGAGAGCATCGCCAGCCAGCACGGCCACGCCATCCTGGCCAATTTCGTGGCAATCGCCCGTGGCAGGAACACGCCGGCCGATGTCCCTCCGCCGGCTCGCCCGCCTCTCGATCGCGCCGCCTGAGGCGTGTCCGCCAATCTGAAACCGACTATCGCCCGACTTGCCGCCGGCGAGACGCTGTCGGCCGACGCCGCCGAGGCAGCCTTCGAAGTCATCATGTCCGGCGAGGCGACGCCGTCCCAGATCGGCGCGCTGCTGATGGCGATGCGCATGCGCGGCGAGACGGTGCAGGAGATCACCGGGGCGGTGCGGGCCATGCGGGCCCGGATGACGGCGATCGAGGCGCCGGCGGACGCCATCGACGTCTGCGGCACTGGCGGCGATGGCGCCGGAACGCTGAACATTTCCTCGGCGGTCACTTTCGTCGTCGCCGGCTGCGGCGTCCCGGTGGCAAAGCACGGCAACCGCGCCCTGTCCTCCCGCACCGGCGGCGCCGACGTGCTGACCCAGCTCGGCATCAATGTCGACGCGCCGATCGAGCGGCTGCCGATGATCCTGGCCGAGGCCGGCTGCGTCTTCCTGTTTGCGCCCCGCCACCACCCCTCGATGCGCCACGCCGCCGGCCCAAGGGTCGAGCTTGGCACTCGCACCATCTTCAACCTGCTGGGCCCGCTGGCCAATCCCGGCGCGCGTGCGGCGCCAGTTGACCGGCGTGTTTTCCCCCGACTGGACGCGGCCGATGGCGGAAACCCTTGCCGCGCTGGGCCATCGGTCGGCTTGGATCGTCCATGGCATGGGCCTCGATGAATTGACGGTCGCCGGACAAAATCACGTGACCGCACTGCGCGATGGCGCGATCCGCAGCTTCCTGCGTGGAGCCCGAACAAGCCGGACTTGCGGCGCGCGCCGATCGAGGCGATCCGGGGCGGCGATCGCCGCATTCAACGCCGTGTGCGCTGCAGGACCTGCTGGAAGGCGCGCGCGGCGCCTATCGTGACACCGTGTTGCTGAACGCCGCCGCCGCGCTGATCGTGGCCGAACGCGCGTCGGACCTGCGCGACGGAGTTGCCATGGCCGAACGATCGCTTGCATCCGGTGCCGCGCTGCCGCGTTGCAGACCCTGCGGCGGGTGTGCGCCGTTGGCGGGCCGTGATGTCCGAGCGTGATGTCTCGCGGTAGTATCCTGCAGTGGTGTCCATCCCGCTGAATATCCCAGCGAACACTCATACCGAGGAAGCGTAGATGCCAGACGATATCGGCTCGATGCCGGACATTCTCGCCCGGATCTGCACCGACAAGCGGGCGGAGGTGGCGGCCGAAAAGGCGACGCGGAGTGTCGATGCGCTGCGACAGGAGATCGCGGCGCGGGCCGGGCCCACCCGCGGCTTCGGCTATGCGCTGAAGGCCGCCGCGGCTGCCGGCCTGTATGCACTGATCACCGAGATCAAGAAGGCCTCGCCGTCAAGTGGCCTGATCCGCCCCGATTTCGATCCGGTCGAACTGGCCAAGGCGTATGAGGCGGAGGCGCCGCCTGCCTGTCGGTGCTGACCGAGCGCAAACATTTCCAAGGCGAGCCGGCGCATCTGAAGGCTGCCCGCGCCGCCGTCTCGCTGCCGGTGTTGCGCAAAGATTTCATCATCGATCCCTGGCAGGTTTATGAAAGCCGAGCGATGGGGGCGGATTGTATCTTGCTGATCATGGCGGCGCTGACCGATGCGCAGGCGCGCGAGCTCGAGCAGATCGCCCTCAGCCTCGATCTGGACGTGCTGGTGGAGGTTCATGATCACGACGAGCTGGATCGGGCGCTGCTGCTGGAGACCTCGCTGATTGGGATCAATAATCGTAACCTCAAGACGTTGGAGACCGACCTTACGACGACTGTGACGCTGGGACCGCTGGTCCCCCCCGATCGGTTCCTGATCACCGAAAGCGGCATCCGAGACACCGCCGATCTGCGACTGCTGTCGGCGGTTGGCCCGCAGGGCTACCTGGTGGGCGAGAGCCTGGTACGGCAGGCGGACGTGGCGGAGGCGGTCCGGGTATTGCTGGGCGACAGCAGGCGTTCGCCGCGGTGAGTTCGCATTCGCAAGCCCCTCTGGCTTGGCGGGGCGCATGAGCGGCGGCCTGACTCATTTCGACCAGGCTGGCAACGCCGCCATGGTCGACGTCTCCGGCAAAGCGATCACTGTGCGAGAAGCGACGGCGCGGGCGCGGGTGGTCATGCAGCCCGCGACCCTGGCCATGATCCAGGCAGGCACCGCGAGAAAAGGCGATGTCCTCGGCGTCGCTCGGCTGGCCGGTATCATGGCGGCAAAGCGCACCGCCGATCTGATCCCGCTCTGCCATCCGTTGCCGATCTCGGCCGTCAGCATCGACCTGACCGCGGATGCGGGGGTGAGCGCCGTCGACGTCACCGCCAAGGTGCGCACATCGGGTCAGACCGGCGTCGAGATGGAAGCGCTGACGGCTGCAAGCGTGGCTGCGCTCACCGTCTACGACATGTGCAAGGCAGTCGACCGGTCAATGCGGATCGACGGCTTGCGGGTGACGCACAAGGCGGGCGGCAAGTCGGGCGAATTCTCCCAGGATTGAGGTCGGTTCCTCGCCGCCTGAAGGGGCGTACCTCGAGCACGACGGCCGCGACGCTGGTGAGATTTTCACCGATGGGAGGCCTGCACCTCGACGATTGACCGGGCATCTACCTGCGGCGAGTTCCTGGCCAGGTCGCTTGAATATCACGGGTCGTCTGTCGGCCACCACCGGTGTGGCAAAGCGAACTTTCTGATTGACGCCAGATCGCGATGCCTGCTCCAAGTTGTTCGGTTCAGGAAGCAAGAAAAATGTAAAAGATGTCGGGGGCCTGTCTGTGCGGCCGCATTCGGTATTCGGCGGAGGCCGATCCAATCATGACCGCCTTGTGCCACTGCAACGCCTGCCAGCGACAGGCGGGAACAGCGTTTTCCGTCGTAGTTGCGGTGCCACGGCCGACGCGCTCATCGACATTTTTGTCCGGAATGCGGCTGGCCGATCTTTACCGAGGTCGACATCATGCCGGATGTTGCCTTCATCAAGGCCGGCACTCTTGATGGCAGAACGTGGCTGCACCCAAACGCGGAAGTATGGTGTGAGACCGCCCAGCCCTGGACCCGGCAAACCATCGAGATGCAGCGCTTCGATCGGATGCCATGATGGCTATTTCTTCAGGTGCGACCGTTGCGTGGTCAGATCAGGTCGGACCGGGACGAGTGGCCACGTAGAGCCACTCCATCGGTAGCAGACCGAACTTGACCTCCTCGGCCGGGGTCATGCGGAATGTCGCGACGACAAATCCGGCGGCGGCCAGTCGATCAGTGAAATCGAGGCCGTAGAACCGGCGGTGATCCGGCGCGTTGAAATGCGCCTGCCGCCCCGCCGGATCGGTTATCGTTGCGTCCTCGTATGTCGTTGCGCGCGTCGGATTGATCGGCACGGTCAGCAGCGCGGTGCCGCCCGGCCGCAAGACCCGAAACAGCTCTGCCACCGCCCGGCGGTCGTCATCGACGTGCTCCAGCACATGGTTGGCGATCACCACGTCATAGGTGGCGTCGGGGAGTGGCAGTCGGCGGATATCGGCGCGATGGGTCACGTCGGCTTGATGCAGGTCCACGGTCTCATAGCACGGGGTTGTCTCGCAGCACATGCCGCAATGCCTTTTCGGGCGCGAAATGGAGAATGCGCTTTGCGGCCAGCTCGTTGCCACCGTCCCTGGTGGCCCACAGCCACAACAGCCGATGCCGTTCGCGACTGCCACAACCCGCGCACCTCGCATCCCAGCGGGGGGGATGACCGACGCTGATCATGATGCCCTGATGGCCGCAGATGGGGCATGTACGCGCCACCTTGCCGCCGTCGAACTGTCGGCGGTCGCGCAGCCATGCCGACATGAGCCGCCGCTTTATCGTCCATCGAGGCGAGCGCCCGACTTTCTGGTCCATGTCATTCACTGTAGCGCATCGACGGGTCCGCGGACGCCCGAGCATCGTGGTGGGGTTTCGGCCGGGCCTGTCCCGCTGCCCCGGGAAAGCACTGCGATATTCGCCAGGGGCGAGGGGTGTCAACCACGCCACCGCTGCGTTCGCCGCAACCCGTCAGTGCGGGCCGGATTTTCCGATATCGCCAAGGCGACTCTAGGCCCCGGCCCCGGCGCACCTGCTGGACGCCCGGCGCGGTGCCGCTTGCCACCTCGATGCTCCGTAGCGGCTTCAAGGCACGGTCGGTCCCGGGCCATTCCGGCGCCGTGGGTTCGCCGGAATGCAATGCGGTCAGATCACCACCAAGTCCGCCACCATATCCGTCCCCTTGGTCTCCGGGCTGAGCAGCAGCGCGATGATGAAGCTGCCCGCTCCAACCGCCGTTCCGACCATCATCGGGATCGCCAGGCCGATCTGCCAACCGGTCGCGAAGTACGCCAACACCGGGGCGCAGAAGCCGCCCCAGATCGCCCCCTGATGATAGCAGAACGCCGTTGCCGTGGCGCGAACCTCGGTTGGGAACCGCTCATTCAGATAGGCGGGGATCTGGCCGAACATCCCGCCGCTGCCGGCCGCACCCTGCAGCACGAAGGCCACAACGATCACTGTGAAGCTGTCGCTGAATAAATAGAAAGGCGCGAGCGGGATCGCGAACAGCGCGGGAATGATCATCGCCCATCGGCGTCCGAACCGGTCCGACATCCATCCCCAACTGCTGCTAGCGAGAAATGCCAGCAGGTTGGCGAGGGCGATCGGGGTAGCGATCCGTGCCGGGCTGAGGTTGAGGTCGACCTGCATATGCGACGCGAACAGCGAATTGATCGAGTAATAGGTGATGAAGGCGGATGCCATGAACCAGCAAGCGGTCAGGGTGTTGCCGATCATGCCGCGCTTGAAGATGGCGAACAGCGGGGTCTTGACCTCGCGGTTGGAAGCGCGCTGCAGGCGTCGGTTCTCAAGCCAGACTGGGGGCTCGTTGACGTAATATCGGATGTAGATGATCGACAGCGCCGGCAGGATGCCGAGCCATAGCATGCCGCGCCAGCCGATCGTGGTGTAGAGCAGACCGTAGACGATGCTGGACAGCAGGAAGCCGAGATTGCCGGACGCCTGCAGGATGCCGCTCATCAAGCCGCGTGAACGTTGCGGCCAGTTCTCCATGACAAGTGCGGCCCCGACCGGCCATTCCGCTCCCATACCGATGCCGAGCAGCGCGCGGAACAGCAGCAGGAACCATAGTGTCGGCGAGAAGCCGGCGATGAAGTTCGCCAACGAGTACCAGGCGATCGAAATCATAAGCGGGGTCTTGCGCCCCACCCTGTCGGCGAGCCAGCCCGCGGCGACCGCGCCGACGAGCCGCATCCACAGAGTGATCGTCAGCACGAACGCCACCGCGGCCAGCGGCGCGTGGAATTCCTCGGCGATCGGCACCATGATCAGCAGGAACACGGTGAAGTCGAACGCGTCCAGCGTCCAGCCCAACCAGGCGGCCCACCATGCATACCACTGGTCTTTGGTTGGTTCCTTCCACCACGAAACAGGCATTGCGGGCGCAGCGGCGGTGGCCATGGCTTTCCCTCCCTTTTATGCGGCTCCTTATGCGGAGCTCTGCTCGCATGGTAGGGACTGTGATACGAGAGATTGTCCACTGTTTTCTTTCGCCATGCCGCTGCGCTGAGGCCGTCGACTTATCGTTTCGATGGCGAACGTGGGTATGCCGGCGCCGATCAACTCGGCGCGGGCAAGAGATCAGCATGGCATCTGCCGTTAGTATATCGGTTCGTTCGGTAACGGGACCCTGATAGCAACGACACACCCGCATTGTTACGCGGCGTTCCGTTGCACCAAATGGGACTGTCGCCAGTGTGTTGCCGGTTGGGACCACCGCACCGGACCGGCACGATGATCCCGACTGGCGAACCGGCTGAAGTCAGCCCGCCTTTACAACGTAACCATAGGCGGCGTTACTGGGGGTACGACCATTTTCAAGATACGCTGCCTTCTGTTGTGCAATTCCATCGAACGGCATGTCGTTCATCGCGGCGCGCAGATCCAGGTGATAGTGGCGCGCCCCGTTGAAGCCAAGGATCGCATTCTTCACGTCACCGTCGGCCGGGCCTAGTGGGGCAAAACCGTGCTTCTTGCGCATGTCTTCCGGAATTTCCAAGTTCCGGAGCGCCTCGATCTGCCATTGAGGGGAGCCATACCAAACCGAGTCTGAGCCCCAGAAAATATGGTCGGAGCCCATCTGTTTGACCAGCGTTCCCATGAAGGCGGCACAGAAGCGCGGGTTGGTGACCGCTGAGGTCGCGAAGCTGGACCCGATCTCCGCGAAGACGTTGGTGACACCAAACTTTTCCGGAATCGCCGCCAGGTCGGAGGTCCAGCGGATATAGCCAGTCCGTTCGAACTCGGCCAGATCGGCGTCGGTATTTTCCAGGAATGCGCGAAGCGCAGCATGGTATATGATGAAGTTCATCTGCGGCCAGTCTTTCGCAGCTTTCCCGACGTCATCAACCGTGGCGTAGCGCCATGCATCGGGTAGCTTTGACTCATAGTCCGCCGGCAGCAATCCCTTGTGGATGCAGAGATTGGTTATCCCAGCCTTCACCGCCTTCTCATAAAACGGATACATCAGCTTCTCATCATCCAGCCGCCACGGATATTTCGTGGTTCCGGGGTTGAGCGGATCACCGATCGTATAGCTTTTCCAACTGGTCGGACGCACCACCGCGATGACCCGGTCAACCTCATCCATCCAACCGGGCTGTTTAGGTGTGATCAGCGAATGAAACAGCAACCGGCGCGATCCGGCGAGGGCGTTGACCGTGTCGCTCGCCTCTTTGATCTGATCATTTGACAGCAGCCACTTGGACGGGTCATCGAACGGCGCGCCGCTCAACAAGCCGATTTTGGTGTCACTATCGAAGTAGATTTCCTTCACGAAGTTCTGGAACTTGTAACGTTCGAGCCCCATGCCGACAGCTTCCTTCCGCATTCCCGGATTCAGGTTGTCCGCGGCGTAGGTCGCCATCCCTAGAAGCCCCTCGAACGGGTAGTCGTCGCGCACGAAATGCAGCTGGTCATCGAAGATGAACTGTTCGGACAGGGACGCGGCACGGGCGGCACCCATCTCGGGCTCCTTGGCCTCGGCAGGATCGACGTTGAACACGCGCCCGAAGACGTCGTTCATCGCCACGAATGCCGCCGCCATGCCGCAGGTGGAGCGCAGGAACCGGCGTCGGTCCATGCCCAGCCTGCGTCCATTTTCGTCGGCCAGCTCTTTCAGGCGGCCTTCGACTTTGCGCTGCTGTTCGGTTTGCGGCAGTGGATTGAACTCGCCGTTCGACACCATTTGCAACGGCACGGGCGAGGGAAACGCAGTATTGTCTGGCGCCGTCAGTTCACGGAGCTCTCGCTCACTCAGGAAAGTGCCCATCGTTTTCTCCCCTTTTTTGGAACACTTGGCAGTTATGGTCCAAGTTCATCAGAACTGCGTCGCGATCAAAATCCGCAATGCTGGATTAGCCTGATAGCGACACGCAGTACAGCCTGAACAGGGCGGCTCCGCCATCCCGGGAAACAAGTTTCCTGCTCCGGGGCTGTCGCCGAAGTACCGGTTGGGATCGCCGCGCCGGACGGCATGGCGATCCCGACCAAAGTCAGACCGGCTTCACAATGTAACCATAGGAGGCGTTGCTGGGGCTGGTGCCATTTTCCAGATATGCCGCTTTTTGTTTTGCGATGCCATCGAACGGCATATCGTTCATCGCTGCCCGCAGGTCCAGGTGATAGTGGCGCGCCCCGTTGAAGCCGAAGATGGCGCTCTTGACGGGTCCGTCGGCGGCACCCAACGGCGCGAAACCATACTTCTTCTGCATGTCCTCGGGGATTTCCAGACGGCGGAACGCCTCGATCTGCCATTGCGGGGAGCCATAGAAAACGGAATCAGTGCCCCACAACACGTGATCGTAACCCAGCCCCTTGATCAGCGTGCCCATGAACGCCGCACAGAAGCGCGGATTTGTTACCACCGAGACCGCGAGGCAGGTGCCAAGTTCCGCGTAGACGTTGGTGACTCCAAACTTTTCCGGGATCGCCGCCAGGTCAGAGGTCCAGCGGACGTAGCCGGTCCGGTTGAACTCGGCCAGGTCGTCGTCGGTATTATCGACGAAGGCACGCAGCGCCGCATGATAGATGACGAAATTCATCTGCGGCCAGTCCTTCGCTGCCTTGCCGACATCGTCGACCGTGGCATAGCGCCAACCGCCACCCGGGATCGATGTTTCGTAGTCTTTCGGCAACAATCCCTTGTGGATGCAAAGGGTGTTGATGCCGGCCTTCACCGCCTTCTCGTAGAACGGATACATCAGCTTCTCGTCATCCAGCCGCCATGGGTATTTCGTGGTAGTCGGGCTGAGGGGATCGCCGATGGTGTAGGACTTCCAGCTGGTCGGATGCAGGTCTTGGATCGCGTGATCAACCGCGTCCATCCAGCCGGGCTGCTTGGGCGTGATCAGCGAGTGGTAGAGCAGCCGTTTCGTTCCGGCCAGCGTATTGACCGCGTCCGCCGCCTGTTTGATCTGGTCGCTGGACAAGAACCACTTGTTGGGGTCGTCGAAAGGCGCGCCGCTCAAAAGTCCGACCGTCGTGTCACTGTCGAGATAGACCTCTTTCACGAAGTTTTCGAATTTGATTCGATCCATTCCCATACCGAGGGATTTCTTCAACGCCGGGTTCCAGTTATCGGCCGCGAATTGGCCGATGCCCAAGATGCCTTCCCAGCCATAGTCGTCGCGCACGAAATGGAGCTGGTCATCGAGGATGAACTGGTTCGACAATGCCGCGGCGCGGGCGGCGCCCATCTCGGGCTCCTTGGCCTCGGCCGGATCGACGTTGAACACCCGCCCGAAGACGTCGTTCATCGCCACGAATGCCGCCGCCATGCCGCAGGTGGAGCGCAGGAACCGGCGTCGGTCCATGCCCAGCCTGCGTCCATTTTCGTCGGCCAGCTCTTTCAGGCGGCCTTCGACTTTGCGCTGCTGTTCGGTTTGCGGCAGCGGATTGAACTCGCCGTTCGACACCATTTGCAACGGCACCGGCGAGGGAAACGCAGTATTGTCTGGCGCCGTCAGTTCACTGAGCTCTCGCTCACTCAGGAAAGTGCCCATCGTTTTCTCCCCTTTTTTGGAACACTTGGCAGTTATGGTCCGAATTCATCAGACTGCGTCGCGGTCAAAATCCGCAATGCTGGTTTAGCCTGACTAGAACCACCGGTCTGGCCTGCTCACGACCATTCACGGATGTAGATGGGGCTACCTAACCCCTACTGCATACCATCCGGCCTGTCAATGGCCCGGCTCGATCGGGCGCCAGCGATATGGTCGGTGATGAAGCCAATTCAGGCGCCAACCCGAAAGCATGATGGTCCTGAACATCGGCTGCGATCGCCTGGTCTGCCCGGCGGGCTGCCAAGTATCCAGGACGGCGCCGCCTAGGACGTTCATTTCTCACCGGGTCCCTGCCTTGATCGATCCCGGAGTGAACCACGTCACATAATTCGTGCGCTTGCCTGAGCTATTCTGATTCTCGGTAGATAGGGCATTTCGCCGCGAAGGGGTCATATCGGCCGGATTCGCGCCCAACAGTCCGGGAGCATAGGTCATGGCAAGCTCAGTACACTGTAGGGCCTATCGGTTTGGCTCATTTGTCCTGGATCTGGGGCGTGGAGCACTGCTCGGCGTGAACTGCAAGGAACTTCCGCTACGGCCCAAATCGTTCGAACTGCTTCGGCTGCTGGTGGAAAATGAAGGGTGCCTCCTGTCGCGGGAAACGATCATGGAGCGCCTGTGGCCAAACATTTTCGTAACCGAAAATAACGTCACACAGTGTATCCATGATATTCGGGATGCCTTTGGGCCTGACGCGCACAAACTACTGCGGACGATGCCAAGGCGCGGCTACATTTTCGTCGCGGACGTCATCCTGCTGCCTTGGCCCCATTCAGCCCGGTGTGCTGCTGAAATACCTTCCGACGGCGCCATGACACCCACCGTTGCAGCACATCGAGAAGACGGACAACGGGCTGCAAACGACAACGAGATGCGGCCGCAGTCCGGCACCAGCCCACCCAGGTCATTCCGACGTTTCGCCACATCGGCACCGCGGCTGGAACTGGACGATCCAACCAGACACGCAACCGCTGGATCGTCCGCCTCGGCAGCCCCGGGCGAACCGACGAACGCACGGCTTTGACCTGTGCTCGCAACCGTATTCACAATAGCACCGTATCGGGCGCGATCAATCCTGTTTATTACCTCCACCAAACGGACGCTTGAAGCGCCGCGGACGTCCTGGCAGCTGTATGGTCATCAGACGGCGCCGTTGTTGCCGAGCACGCATGGTCAGAAGGCCAAAGTCATCGATGCGATGTCGTTCCCAACTACATCTCTCCCCGACCAGGTCCGCGCTCCAGGCATGCTTCATATCCAATTTCACTACTTTTTCAGAAGAAATTCACCGAACTCTAAGGACTTGCTGTCTTATCCGCGCTGTAATTCGCTCGCGGCAAAAACTCCATCCGCCGCAACCGGTGTCCCTAACCGGTTAAGTGTAACGTCGGTCATTTGTAATTCGAAAGGGACTAGCCATGAAAACAATCTCCATCATCAAGGTACAGAAAATCGCTTTGACCAGGACGCTCGCTGCTTACTACGAGTGTTGCATGACCGCCCGGTAGTCTCCGGGCGCAGTCGCTAAGGTTGCGGCTTAGCGGGCTCGGCTTCCATGCCCGGACCCTCCATGGCACGGAAGCCGGTTCGGCTTGCGCTGGATCGCACACCTGACTGGAAAGCAAGGAGTAGCTGATCACCGCGGTCGGTTACGCGCGGTCATCCCGGCAGAACAGGCGCATATCGGCACGGTCGCCGAGCAGTTCACCTCCTTCTTCCACTAATGCAAAGTCACGCGGATGGCAAAGTCGCCGGCGGCTGGAAGTTCACCACCGCTGTACATGCCTAGGAAACGAAGAGAGCTTTACGATGTCGACCGCGGGCGCACAGCAATTCTATGTCATTCCTCTCTCCGTTCAAAAGGAGGGGGACGCGTACCTCGTCGGCAATCTTGAGATGGGTGACTTCTACCAATTTCCGGAGCAAGGCCTGCGGATTCTTAACATGCTCAGGTCCGGTGATACGGCGTCCACCATCAGAACCCGGCTCGCATCTGAGTATCCGGAGACGGTGGACGTTGACGACTTCGTGGACCAGTTGACGACCATAGGATTTATTCACCCAGAAGATCAAAGACAAGGCGTCGAGGAACGGCTCCAGGCCATTTCGCGCGATTCGCGAAGAACCTTCAGCGTAGACCCCCGGATTGCCCGGGCGATTTTCTCGCCATTTGGATTGCTCTGTTACCTGGCGGTGGTCCTGTACGCGGTAACCAGCGCGATCGCCATGCCTGAGCTCCGGATAAACTTCGCCGCGTTCTATACCGAGACCAATCGCACAGCGCTGCTGGTCATAGTCGTTACGCTGTCACTTTTACAGGTAATTTTGCATGAGACCGGCCACATGCTCGCTGCTGCTCGACACGGAATCAAATCGAAATATGGTATCGGCAATCGTCTTTGGACCATTGTCGCCGAGTTCGATCTGACCGGCATTCTGACATTGCCGAAATCGCAGCGGTATTTCCCCATGCTGGCGGGTTTGCTGGTGGACGGTCTCAGTATGTCGCTGCTTACAATCCTTATTCAGCTCTTGCTTCTTTATGGCGCAGGAGCCTTCACCATACAGGTAATCCAGGCCCTCATCCTCGATATGCTCATTACGGTTCGGTGGCAGTTCAATATCTTCGTCAAGACTGATATCTATTTCGTCATCTGCAACTACTTCGGCCACGCGGACCTCGACCGCGATGCACGCATCTATCTGAATGACCTGCTACACCGGATAAGCCTCGGTCAATTCGGGACGAGAGCGATGACCCACCTGCAGAACCTGAATGCTCTTAGAGTATTTTCTCTGATCTGGCTAGTCGGTAGGATACTATCCATTGGGGTCCTCTTTGGTGTGTTCCTGCCGACGATGACTAAATATGTCATATCCGCGGCACATTTGTTGATGGGGCCGCCCGCCTCGATCTGGATAGCATGCGATACCATCATGTATGTGGCGCTTACTCTCGGGATGCTCGGGGGCGGCATGTACATGTGGCTCAAGCAGAGATGAATCTTGACCCAGAGCACTACGGGAGAGCCCAATGAATTACGTATCTAGCGCCCTCACTCGAATGTCAGATCGCAACGAGGTCTCTGAAATGCGGAGATTGCTACCCATCGCGAGCAACACAGCTGCACCTTGCGCGACCACTTGTGGTGCAACCGCCCCGGGGAAACATCGGATCTTCGAGGTCGATGCTCGGTTTGAGAGTGCCGGAACCTGGTCGGGGGTCGAGCAGTTGATCGAGCGGGCATATTTGGACCTGTTGGATCAGGGAAAACAGGAAATTGTCGACGAGCATCTGCTCGAACTGTACATGGTGCTGCTGAAGTACCGGGATCGTATTCATCCCAAATACCTGAGCCTGACCGAGACGGCCACCGCGGAAGAGAGAACACGCTTCTACGCACTCGATCGAGCGTATCGACTGGTGCACGGGCTGGTCGGCATGGTTTTGCAGTGGAGGCGATCCGGGCCGGACAGGTCCCGCTGGATTATTATCGTGCGAAACTTTGACCACGCGCAGCATCTGGGTCGGCGCTTCTTCGTCGAACTGGCCCGGCGTGCCGCAGCCACCGATGAGATCGAAGTCGTCATCGAAACCCGCAGCGACTGGAACGGCACCGTGGACCGGCTCCCGGGTATACTGGCTGTTCCTGCCGCACAGTCGATCGCCGATCTTCGGCTTGATCCACCCGCGCCCCCGCGGATGGCCGAGGTCGACCGAGAAACATTCGGCCAGCTCGCCGCGGAAACCACAGACATCCAGTTCGAGCAAATATATCCGACGCTGCTTGCCGATCGCCGAGAAGCCGATGATGGACTGGCCGCCGCGCGGATCGCGATTAGAATATTCATAATATACAACGGCCACGGATATTACCACGAAGCGAGAACCTTCGTCGATGCCATTCTGCCGTATTTTGAACCTCTCGTGGAGAACGACGAAGCCAAGCGCATGCACTACGTGAGCAAGCTGAATTTCTGCTTGGTCATGACCGGCGACGCAACCCGCGGGCTACGCCTGGTTGGAGAACTTGCGGCGTCGTATCTCACGAAGCCTTACGTCCTTGCCGGCATGAATTACATCCTGGGAATGCATTATCTCCGCTACGCTGAGGCCAAGGATAAGGATGTCGAGCGCGCCGAACGGCACATCCTGTTGGCAGTGGATAACATCCACGCGGCCAGGGACAGTGCCGAATCGCGCAGCTACCCTTTCAAAAAGGTATTTATCGACAATGGCCTGGCCTTCCTCAGAGCGCGACAGGGCCGGCATCAGGAGGCGCTAGAACTGTGCAAATCCGGATATGATTTCCTGACCCGGGAGATGGGCGAGGATCGTCATCGTTTGCACCGCTCAGTGCTGCAATATAACATCGCCCAGGTCTACGTCATGCTTGGTCGCCTCGAAGATGGGCTCGAGTATTACCGGAACGCGATCAGCATGGATCCGAATTATTCAGAGTATTACAACGAGGCGGGGAACATTCTACAGGAACTCGGAAACTTCAACGAGGCTATTGAGTATTATGCGCAAGCCATCGCGAGTTGCGCACCCTACCCGGAGGTGTATTTCAACAAGGGGGTATGTCACGCCAGACAAGAAGAGCTGGATGCAGCCCTCACCTGTTTCGAAATGAGTTCTCGAACTCGAGCCTAACCAACCGGAGAGTCATGCCTTGCGGGCGGATCTATTGCGAGAACTGGGAAGGGACGGCGAGGCCCTCGATGGATACAATACTGCGATTGCCCTTGGCTACGACTTTATTCCCGTGCGAGTGAACCGGGCGGCTTTGCACTACAACGCCGGCTCCTTCGGACTTGCGCTAGCGGACATGGACAACGTGATCGATGCTGAGCCGGAAAAGTCGTCTCACTATGAGAATCGCGCGGCGATCTATCGAGCATTGGGTCGCGAGGACCTCTGTCTGCGGGACATCAGCATGGCGAAGCGCTGTAGCGAGCCCGCATAACAATGGAGATGATCAGCACGCGGGCGTTCGCGTCTCCGATGGATCGCCCGATCACAGGGCACCGGTTCAAACCGCCGGTGCTGATTGGTGCTGTCGTTTTGGCGACTGCACTGTTGACGCTGGCCTGGCTGATGCTGCATCCGGCCGACAGAGTGGTCAGGATGCAGGTATCAAAGGTCACCATCTCCACCGTCGAGATGGCCCCCTTCCGCGATTTCATTCCGGTGCGCGGAGAGGTCGTGCCACTGGAAAGTATCGTCCTGGATGCGGTTCAAGGTGGCCGGGTTGAGGAGGTCCTGACCGAGGCCGGGCAGCGTGTTGTTGCCGGCCAACCATTGATCCGGCTTTCAGATCCGTTGCTGGAGCTGGATGTCATTGCCCGGGAAACCCAGGTTATTCAGCAGATCAATAGCCAGCGTTCGCAGCAGCTCGGGTTCGAACTGACGAAGACCAGCGACGCCAAAGCGATCGCCAGCGCGGAATACAACATCGTCCGTCTCTCACGCGAAATCGCCCGCCGGCAGCCATTGGTCGCCCGAGGTTTCACGTCGCGCGAAAAGCTCGATCAATCGGTTGACGAACTGGCCTACGAAATGCGGCTCAGGGAAATTGCCGCGGATGCACTTCAGCACGATGCCGCACTGATCAAGCGAAGCAATGAGCTGATCGAGGAAACGTCGGCTCGGCTGGACGCCAATCTCGTGGCCGCCAAAGGCCAGCTCAAGGCACTGACTGTGCGCGCCCCCGCGGATGGTGTCCTGACCGGACTCGACGCCCACCTCGGCGAGGAGAAGACACGCGGCCAGCACCTAGGCCAAATAGATCGCGACAGCGGCTTCAAAGTGACGATGCAACTCGATGAATTCTATTTGGCCCGGGTGAAACCGCGCCAGCACGTAACCGTCACCATCGACGATGCACCAGGAGCCCTTCTCATCACCAAGGTCTACCCGCAGGTCAAGGACCGGAAATTCGAAGTAGAGCTGGCCTGGGAGGGCACAGCGCCGGGCGGACTGAGACGCGGCCAGGCGGTCCACGGCAAGCTTGAACTGGGTGACGACGTGCGGGCGATGGTGCTGCCCGCGGGTCCCTTCCTAGAAGCCTCCGGTGGCGCCTGGGTATTCGTGGTCGATCACGACGTGGCAACACGCCGCTCGGTCAAACTTGGCAGGCGCAACGTCGAAACGGTCGAGGTATTGGAAGGACTTCAGCCGGGGGACCGAGTTGTAACCTCCGACTACACCGGTCTGGATCGCATCGACCGGCTCGCCCTTTCCTCCTGAGACAGGAACAATCGCAATCATGCTGAAGCTCGTCGATGTCACGAAGCGTTACGCCACCAGCGAAATCGAAACCTTGGCACTCCGTCAGGTCGGCCTGGAGATCAATCAGGGGGAGTTCGTCGCCATTATGGGACCCTCGGGTTGTGGCAAGTCGACCCTGTTGAATATCCTCGGCCTGCTCGACAGCCCCAGTGGCGGTCGTTTCTTTTTCCTCGGGGAAGAAATCTCATGCGCCTCAGAGCGGCGGTTGACCTTGTTACGCCGAGCGCACGTCGGCTTTGTATTTCAGAGCTTTAATCTGATCGACGATTTGACGGTTGAGGAGAATGTCGAGGTCGCGCTGATTTACCGCGGCGTCGGTTCGGCAGAGCGCAAAAGGCGAATCTCGGCAGCGCTCGATCAAGTCGGACTACCACATCGCGCGCGCCATTTGCCGCAGCAACTTTCCGGTGGCCAGCAGCAACGGGTCGCGGTCGCGCGTGCTTTGGTGGCTGAGCCAAAGCTTATCCTTGCAGATGAGCCCACCGGCAATCTCGACACTGCCAATGGCGAGGCCGTTCTGAGCATGCTGACCGAGGTCGCAAGGACTGGCACCACGATAGTCATGGTTACGCACAGCCGCGCTCATGCGGCGCGCGCCGAACGCACGCTCGATCTGCTCGACGGTCAGATCATCACGGGAGCGATGCAGCGCGCGGCCTGACGGACGCTGCCGATCCAGGAGGAAATCATGTTCAGCAACTATCTCGCCGCAGCGTGGCGGAGCGCACGCCGCGATCGGTTCTATGCCATCCTGAATTTGTTCGGACTTGCCCTGGGATTTGCGATTGTCATCTTAATCTGGCTCTTTGTGCGTGACGAATTATCCTACAACAGCTTTCTGCCCGGATATCGGGACGTCTACATGATGAAGCTGACGATCGCCGAAGCGGGACAGCGACCCATGACGCTGGAGGTACTCCGGAACGAATGGCGGCAGAACTCAAGCTGGATTTTCCTGAAATCGTTGCAACCACGCGAACCAGGACGCAGTCGGTTGGCCTGCGTCACGGCGAGGTCGAAGCGGTCGAAGATGTCATGTGGGCCGATGCCGATTTCTTTACCGTTCTGGGATACCGGTTGCTGCGCGGTAGCCCGGCAGCTTTGGTCGAACCAAATTCTATCGTCTTGACCCGCAAGCTCGCCGAAAAATATTTCGGTACCGTCGATTGTCTGGGTCAAACCGTCGAGGTCGACCACCTGCATCCGACCCGCGTCACGGGCGTCGTCGAAGACCCGCCATCGAACGCGACCGAGAGGTTTCCGGCCTTACTGTCGGGCAAGACCACCTGGGGTAAACTCGCCATCGCGGACGCCACCCCGCCAACGCCGGGCGAACTGAGCCTTGCGGGGGAAACCTTTGTCCGGCTCGGACCCGGCGTCAATCCCGAGATGCTGACTGCGCGGTTTCCCGCCTTCGCCCTCGCCCACTACCCCGACCCCGATGGCCCCAAGCCGCTCTTTGCGTCGCTGTTCATGCATTCGATGGCCGACGTGCATCTGCATCCGTTCAACCCGGATACCAGTGAGCCTGATGACCGGGTGCTGACCTTGTACGCGGTCGCAACCACGGGGTTGCTCATTTTGTTGCTGGCAGCGATCAATTTTGTCAACCTGGTGACGGCGCGAGCCGCACGGCGCGCGGTTGAGGTTGGTGTACGCAAAGGACAAGGCGCCTTACCCACTCAGTTGATGGTCCAGTTCATGGGCGAGTCTCTCGCCTACTCGCTGGCCGGCTTGCTGCTAGGTCTGGCTATGGTGGAACTCTTTCTGCCCACTCTGAACGCCTTCCTCGCTCGGCAGATCGCCTTCGATTTATTGCACAATCCGCTGATGGTCGCAGTCCCGCTCCTGACGGCCGTGCTGCTCGGCCTAGCCGCAGGGGTGTATCCATCAGTAATCCTATCGCGGTTCTCACCGGCGCAGGTTTTGAAGACGCGAGCCGGCGTCTTGATCGGCGGCGGCCGGATGCGTCTGACCCTGGTGATGTTTCAGTTTGCTGTGACAATCATCGTATTGACGGCAACGATCGTGATCCACAGTCAAATCTCCTTTGCCACGTCGCGCGCGCTCCGCTTCGACAAGGATCTCATGCTCGCTATTGATTTGAATGGAATGCGGGGTCAGGTCACGCCGGACGGTCTTTCGCGCCGTGAGGCGGCTCCCCTGGAGGTGCTGCGTGCCAGATTGGCAAACGTTCCAGGCGTGCAGGCCATGGCGGCGACGTTCACTCTGCCGCCATGGTTCAACTTTATACGGACGGATTTCGTCAGGCCAGACCAAAGCGATGGGCAGGCTGTCAATTTCACCGTCCAGCCTGTCGATTTCGGCTACTTCGGTGTCTACCGGTTGGCACTTCTCGCCGGCCGGGACTTCTCGCGCGATTTTGTCGACGATAGGGTTGCTCCCAGCGACAAGTCTCGGCTTAGCGGGGCGATTATCAACGAGACAGCGTTGCACACTCTCGGCTTCACCGACGCGTCGGCCGCTATCGGCCGGGAGATCAAGAGCGCGGATCCTCAGTTGCCCCGCCGTCACCGGATTATCGGCGTGGCTCCTGATTTTCCTCTCAATTCGATCCGCGATCCAGTACCACCGAGCATATTCATTGTTGACCACGATCTATTCAACGTCCTCAGCGTGAGACTTTCAGGATCCAACCTGCCGGAGACATTGAGAGGCATTGATGCTGTGTGGCACGACCTCGTGCCTGGGCGGCCGATCAATCGCGCTTTTCTCGATGATCGGATCGCCGTGCTCTATCTCGATATCACCCATGAAGGCCAGTTGTTCTCGGCTTTTGCCTGCTTCGCGGTGGCAATTGGATGCCTTGGCCTGGTAGGGCTATCAGCCTACACCGCCGAGCGACGCACCAAAGAGATCGGCATTCGTAAGGCGCTCGGCGCTACCACCGTGGACATCACCTTGCTGTTGATCTGGCAATTTACCAAGCCGGTGCTGTTGGCCAATGTGGTGGCATGGCCGATTGCCTGGTGGTTCATGCGCCGCTGGCTGGACGGCTTCGCTTATCGAATTGATCTCGGTCCGTCGCCATTCGTGGCAGCGGGTGCCGGGGCGCTCATCATTGCTATCGCAACGACCGCCTTCCACGCCGTTCAGGTGGCGCGAACTCGACCGGTCTCGGCTTTGCGATATGAGTAAATCTGCATATTTGACCGCCCTTTACTCGTCGGATGCGAGCTTTTTCAGAGCTTCGTGATCCAGCAGTTTCAGGCCAGCCCGCACCGAAGCAATGAGCCCACGCGACCGGTATTGGGAAAGCGCGGCATTGACCTTTGGCCGCGATGCCGCAACCAAAGTCGCCAATTGTCCTTGGGACACCCGAACGAGCCCGGAGGGATCAGCCGCTGCCAACTGAAGTAGAGCCGACGCCAGACGTTGCGCAAGCGGTTGCAGGCTGACCGCCTCCACCTGATCCGTCAAACGCCTGATTCGTGCGGTCATCGAGCGAAGCAGGGCCGTGGCCATGACCGGGTCAGAAGCGATCATCGTCGCCGCATCGGCATGGCAGAATAGAAGTGCCGAGACGGGGGACATTGCGGTCGCGTCAGCGCTACGCAAGCCGCCGTCGATCAAAGCGATTTCACCGATCGGCTCGCCAGTTCCGACGAGGGCCAGCGTGATCTCGCGACCCTTGGCGTCAGACAGGTGTATCCGCACAACTCCGTCCAGGACAAGCACCATGCCTTTGGCCGGATCGCCTCGTCGGAACAGCGTTTCTCCTTCTCTGAAGTGAACTCGGAGAGCGGAGGCAGCCAGTCCTGCCAAGGCGATCTCGGGCACTCCGGCAAACAGCCTCAAGTTACCCAGAAGGAAAAGAACCTCGTCACGCATTGGGGCAGGCTAAGCTCCTTTGAAACGGAGCCCGGTCAACGCTGGGACGCCGGGGATCATTTCCAATGGAACCGGATCGGTCGAACGCTTCCGATAAACCGGCTCGATCAACCGGGCGCCGGACAAGGCTTGTCATGCCCGGCGACGTCCAGTCGCTGCTCACACAAATTGGCTCCCCGGTCAGCAACGTCAACCTGTCCCGAAGGTAACAGCCACGCCCGCGCAGCACCGGCTACTAGGCGCCGCACAGCAGCGCCCAACGGGTTTGCGGCGCCTCGTGCTGTCCAAAATGCTGATCATCGTTCCCCCTGAACTGGAGAAATCCAATGCTCCGCTTTGCTCTTTCCTCAGGCGTGCTCATCGGAGCCCTTTGCGCATCGTCTCCTGCCTTGGTTGATCCTCTTGCGGCAACCGTTGGTAATTTCATCCATACCACGATGCCGTTATTTGAGCAGCCCATGGCGGCGCCCAGCCCGTCAACGTCGTCCTCATCGGCTCCAACAGTTGCGGCGATTGTCTGGCCCAGGCGAGAAATCGTCCAGGTAGGATCTGACTGGAACCATACCCAGCGGCAACAATACCGCTCCCGTGAAAGCAACTGACCGTGAGTTTCATTATGGCGGGGTGTGCACTCCTGTTGGCGTTACTTGCCGGTATCGCCCTCGAGGGACAAGCCACGGAATACAGGCTTACGCGCGGCGTCGCCGAACCGTCCACGCCCCAATGGTAACCGCCGCGCCAATCGCTCGGAGCGCTCAGTCGTCAATTCCGCCGAAGGGAGCGCCGCGGATCCACGAAATGCCGTCAGCTCCCGGGTGCGCTCGGCATGAGATCGGTACACTCCCTATGCCCATTCGGGGTCATTGCTAGTTTTCGTTGCGAAGCACCATAGGTTCTCCTCGCCAGAAAACGCACCGTTCGTCGAGCGGGCATGAAAAAATAGCCGCCGCCACGCACCCGCAAGAAGTCCGGCAGGTGGCAAAGCCGAGCGGGACCGTCGACGGTCGGGACCGTGAAGCCTGTGGGATCGGGTGCGTAACCTGACCTCCGGCCAACCACCGGATCGACCTCATCCTCCAGCGATTGAAAGTTCCTGCCCCGTAAGTAGGTTTGCTGGACAAACTCGAATTGCCTCTCGATATCGGCATTCAGGCACATGAAGAAAGTGCCGAGGCGCCGCTCGGCGGGGCCGAGAGCCGGTGGACCGAAGGGAGGGGTGTACGGCCTGCTCGCCCGCAAAATGCGATGGCGGTTGGCAATGGCAAGTGCGGACGCCGGATTGTCGGTATCGAGGCTATCGCGAGGATTGGCCCGGCGAATATGCGAACCGAACGGACAGCGGAGGCCCTGCGGATCCTCGCGACCGGGGGCGAAATCATTGTCCGCTGTTTTCTTTCAGCGCTTCCCCGGGCCGCTCAGGATGGCGAAACAAAGACGTGCCGTTGAGACGCCACCGTCCGATCAGCTTTGCGGCAATCAACTCGCGCCTAAGGTCGAGGTCAGGCACTCGGTCACATAATAGCGAAGATTGAGTGGCCGTATGGTCGAGCCATTGATTGAATTCCTCGACATATTGCTCAAGCTGACGGATGACCAGGAAGGTGCCGTTGCGGCCAAGATCACGGCGTCCATCAGAACCGCCCCTGCCGAAAGCCGGGCGCTGCTCCGGCATATTCTCCGTGCACTCGCCCAACAGGTGATCCGGATCAAGCTCGGCACGCACGCTCGGGGTCGAGGGGTAGAACCCGCTGTTGTCTGGATAGCCGAGGATGAATTCACCGGGCTCCACGGTGTTGTTTACGTCGCTCGCGGCGCGCGCGCGCGGTGTATCGCGCAACAGCGGCTGCGAGATCCCATCAACGAACCCAAATGGCTCACGCATCTCCTCATTTGCCGGCGGCAGTGTCTGCATCTGGATCACTTCCGATATCCGCTGTCCCTTTTCCACAGCAACGCCGATGATCCATTTGTTCCTTTCCTGCAATTCGCGCGCTGATGTTGCATAGATGAGCACCACGGCATCGGCCTGTGGCGGATTGCTTCGCAGAGTATTGCACTCCCTTCCCTGAATCTTGTTCCCCCAGTCCCAGTTCGATGGCGCATCCTTCCCAATGTCGCCGAGGGCCACCGAACGCCACGACGCCGTCATGCCGTTTCGGAAGGGGGCCGGAAACGTGTCGAGATCCGCTTTCGGCAGGCCAAGCTTATCGAGGCCCGTGCTGGAGAGCGCCAGGACGAGCGCCCAAGACAGCCTACGATCCTCGCCGTAGGTGATACAAGGCTCGATCTTTCTTAGCCACGCCCGACAGTCCTCCGGGCTGTCAGACATGGTAATGACCAGACATAAGGCGTGTGGCATGTGCCGACGGCCACCGAAGACCAAAGTCGGAATCTCGGGCTTATCAAGGGTCGGAACTGGCTGCGCCACTGGCGGGCCTGCAGGAGGGTTAGCCGCGGGGGAAACAATCGCCGCCTGGGGCTCGGGCGCGGAGCCGAACAGCGACAGCCAGTCTGTGGCTTCGGCATCGGTTTGGGCGGAGGCGATCCCCTGACGGATCGCGGCGTTGCAGCGAATCCGTTGCAGCGTCAGATCAGGATAGGCACAATACCAGAACTGCGGCGGATACATTTGCCGCCGAGCCCAGCGACGCAGCCGGTCGCCGTCGCTGGCTCCGCCCTGAAACAAGTTTCGAGTGCGCGGGAACCCGGTCGTATTGCTCCAGATGGCCGAAACTCCGTTGTGTCCAAGCTGGATAAAATCCTCGATATAGCTTTCCCACGCGCCATCATAGTTCGACCAGAAAAACAATTTGTCCGAGCCCGGCAACAAAAACCAGCGGGCGAAGTGGATGTCCGACAAGGAGCCCAGGTATCCCGGGCGCGAGAAGCGCGAGGCTGACTCCGCAATGAACCAGAAGGCAAGGCGCAGAGCCAGACGGCGGAACAAGCCCCCAAATCGTCCCGGTTTCATGATTGAGACCGATGCAAGAAGTCCCTGCGCCCAGCGTCCTTCCCGCTGCATCATTTTGCCGACCAGTTCCGGGTCGGGCGCTCGATCCGGTGCCGGATCGGTTGTCTCCAACCTGTTCAGTATCCGCTTGGCCCACCACACGGAGACCGCGATCGCCAAAACGGAAAAAAAGACCGTCGCCTGAAGCGAGAGAATGATCGCGCCCAGACCATCCCGCATCCGCAAAGAGCCAGACGCAGACAAGCAACAGCACCGCGACAGGCACGAGCAGCGGCCAAAGCAGTGTACGCAGTGCCGGCAAGACGAGGCCGCCGAGCTGTGAAGCTGAGAGGAGCGTTCCGTTCCCCGGGACGGGCGGTGGATCGAGCATTGGGGCTGGATCCGGAACGAAAACCCACCTAGCGGCATCGTCCCGCCAAAGCACCTCGCGGACGGCGCCGAGTTTTTCGCGCGGAGTGCTTCCGGAACGCGACAGGATGTCCATATCCGCGACGTGAGCGGCGAGTTGCTGTTCCATTCGCAGGCGACGCACGCTCATGCCCGGCGTGCCATCGAAGGCAAGGCCGAGCGCCGGAGCGAACCATCCTTGGCCGACCTCACGATGATGGCTGATCAGCACTCTGGCGAGTTCGTCGGATGGGCGACCGGAGTGAACCCCCAGGTCAACGTGCTCCACTATCTCCGCCAGCCTGTCGCATAGCCGACTCGCGATGGCTCGCAACGCCTCGTCTACGCTGCCGTCGGCACTTACCTCGATCATGAGATGGGCACCGCCAGGCACGGTCCCCCGCACCACGTTCATGCTCATGAAATGGATGATGTCCGTCTGATCGAGGCCACAACATAGTGTGTCGACCGGCGCATCGTGCTCAGAACGATCCTCCTTCTGCCATGCGCGGTAAGCGAAAATGTCATTGCCCATTTGGGTCAACAGTCGCTCGACCCGCTGCACCCGGATCTCCATTCCCTCAGAGGAGCGGATCTCATCGGTCCTCAGACCCGGCCAAACAGGATTTCCCCTCGGGTTGGCGAACGGTATGGCAACGGTCGCAAAGCTGTGCATCAGGGGACCTCAGTCCTTGATCGTAACAGGAAATCTGTCGGGGAAGACCGCCGCGTAAAAGCTGCGCGCTCCAGCCCCGGCCGTTATCGCCTTTTTCAGCAGCAATGGGCGGAGTATGGCTGGGACAACCGCTGACGCGATCGCCGCGCCTAGGCAGGCGTGAAGTCCAGCGCCGAAATGAAGATAATCCGATGCCGGGCGCATGGGGTTGAAGCGTTCAGGCTCAGTTATCTGACGCGGATCGTGCATTGCTGACTGGGTGCTTACCAAGACCCGCCGTCGCGCTTTGATGCGGTGTGAGCGTCCGTTATCCATGGCCAGTTGAAAATCGTCCGCGCAGACGCGTGGCCAAACCGGAATGATCGGCTTGAACCGCAATACCTCGAACAAGCATCGGCGCAGTAACTCTGGATCACCCGACCCGGCAGCCTGTTGCGACGCCGACATCATATCCGGTCGCCGCAGCAACATCTCCACAATGTGACCGATCGCGAGAATCCCGGTTGGTATGATCGCCGCAATCACACCGTGAAGCAGCGCCTCGATCATTCCATTGTCCGGCGCTCCGTCGTTGCGCCGCTGGCTTGATACGAGACGCATCAGCACACTATCCGAAAGACCCGCAATAAGATCTGTCTCGCCGGAACGACCCCAGTCCCGGACCCGACCGCGCGCCCGTCGGATGGCGTCGATCAGCAGGCGGGCACCTGCTTCGGCCTGCTCGGTTGCGACCGGATCGCGAGTGCCGAGCGGCTCAATAAGATACGCGCTGACTGCCATCGCCCAATACGGGAAGTCGTCCGCGTCGACAGCAATCCCGAGATAGGCCTTACAGATTTTCGTAAGGACAGGCCGTGCAAGTTGCGCAATGACATCGAAGTCGCCAGTCGCCGCTCGGCGCGCTACCCACACTTTCATCGGCCAATGTCGCGGCAAACCTGGCGAGCTCCGGGATATCCGATAGCGGGAAGGCTTTTGCCGCGATTTTCAGATCAGCCTGATGTTCTCTGGGACCGTCTTGACCTAGGAGGAAACCGCTCCCGGAGAGGCCTTCCAGCTTTGGCTTATACGGCACCTTGAAGGTGGCGTTGTTGTTCAGGACGTCGCGCACATTCTCGGCCCGGGTTATGAAAACGAACCAGGTCGGGCGGCCGTTCAGCGGTAGTGGAAAATGGATCGAGATCGGCGCCACCCAACGCATCAGCGCAAACAGAGGATCCAAATGATCGAACAGCAGCCAAGTCATCCACACCTTGAAAGTCTGTTGGGTCAAGAGTGCCCGCTCGAATGCGGGTGGTGGCGCCCCTTCGGAGGAGGAAGCCACGTCGGCCTCTCCCAGCACGACCTTGGGAAAAGCAACACGGTTCATTTCAATTCTTCCAGGAATTGCCGTGCGCGCAGCACGTCCGGCAGTTCGGTGCTTGGATCGAACCATGCGACGGCGGCGGCGATCGCGATCTTCACGTCCTGGCGAGGCTGCACCGCGGCTAGGGAAACTCGAGCACGGAGCGCAAACAATCTCGCACCTTGGGCAACGGCGACGCGATCGGCGTCGCGCAGAGCCGCTTCCGCCGCCGCCTCGTTGCCGGCGAGGCCCAGAAGCTCGCCCTCAACGCGGCGAACCTCGGCTTCCTCCCAGTGCTGGCTCAACTCCTCGACGACCGTTCTCGCCTCGGTGATCCTTGTCAGCCCTTCGGCGATCCGCCCGCACCGGCCAAGGAGCTCGGCTTCAAACCGCATTGCCATCGGCAAGTGCAAACGCGTACGCGTCGATTGCAGCAGCTCGCTACCCTGTTGCACCAGTTTGAGTCCCCGCTTCAGGTCACCGAGCTGGCCGAGGAAGCAGCCGCGCAAGCTGGTCGCTATGGCCTCGTAAAAGGCAATACCGTGCTCGTCTGACAACAGCTGCAGCTCTTCCGCGATGGCCAGCCCTGCTTTTGGCCGGCCCATGAAGGTATGTACTGACGCTCGATTGCCCAGTGCGCTGGCCAGCGAATAGGAATGCCGAAGCACGCGCGCTTGACTGAGCGCGGCGTCGGTCGCGGCCCAAGCCTCGGCTTCGTGACCCGTGCACGTCCGCTCCCACGCCAGATAGGTTCGTAGCATGACACGTGGATCACCCAGAAAGCGGCTCGCGTATTCGTCGAGCCGATCTGGTTCGAACAGCAGCAGTCCGCGACGCAGGTGATGATGCGCGGTCTGAAACGATCCTAGGATGAAGTAGGTGTAACCGGCGGAGTAACAGGCCAGCAGATCCCAAACCGCATCCCCCCGATCCCTGGCCAGCGCGAGAAGTTCCTCGGACCGTTGTCTTGCCAACGGAAGCTCGCCGCACAACAGCGCCTGCGTCCACTCCTGGAACATTACGGTCGGCAACTGCGGCGGTTCCCCCAACTCTGCGCACAACGTTCGTGCCCGGGCGAGGTAACGTGGCAAAGCTTCCGGCTGCATGGCCTTCGGTTGCGATAATTGCCTTGCCCCGCACCAGTTGCAGATCAAGCTCCAGATGCCGGCGCGATTCGGTATCGGGAAGGTCTTCACAAAGCTCCAGTCCGCGACTCAACTGCGCCATTGCCTCCGGTATTGCAGTCCGCAGCAATGACTGCGCGCCAGCGCGGCGCCACCAGCCGATCGCCCTCTCGGTTAGCCCCGCCTCGGTGCAATGATGCGCCAAAGTCTGCGGGCTCGGCGGTTGCCGTTTGCGGAAAGTCGATCTCCAGCGCCTGCGCGATGTGTCCGTGCAGCACACGCCGCCGCTCACGCAACATCATGCTGTAGGCGGTATCTTGAATCAGGGCATGTTTGAACTGAAACTGACCGGAATCAGATGCGCCATTGCGCAGCACGAGCCCGGCATCAACTAGGCGCTGGAGCGCCGCGTCCAGGGCATGATCGTTGCCTCTGTAGACTTGTCTGAGTAATTCCACGTTGAAGTTTCGCCCGATCGCCGCCGCCGCCTCGACCACTTTGCGCGCGGCGCCAAGCCGGTCGAGACGAGAAAGTAACGAAGCATGGATCGATGCGGGCACGGTGCCGGCGTTCGGACCGGCGCGGCCGTCGGTTTCCAGAACCGCCCGTGTAACCTCCTCCAGGAACAGCGGTACGCCGTCACAGCGCGCGGTGATCGTCTGCACGACGGTGTCCGTCAGGCCATCGAATTCGGCCACGCTGCGCACCAATTGGGCGCTTTGTTCTGCGCGCAGCGGTTCAAGGGAGATAGCCTTGACCCAAGGCGCGCCGAGCCAGTCGGGCTTGAAACCGGGCCGCGTGGTAATGACGATCATCAGCGGCAGGGAGCCGGCGTCGCGCGCGGCCAGGCTCAGCAATTCAGCCGTCGTCGGATCGGACCAATGCGCGTCCTCCAGGATCGCCAGCACCGGCCGGCGTTGACAGAGGCGAACAAGCGACTGGTGGAAGGCTTGCAAAGTGCGCTCGCGGCGACGTCGAAGCGAGAACTGGAGCACGGTGGAACGCTGATCGACCGACACTCGCATCAGACTGCCGATCAGAATGAAATCCTCAGCCGAAACGTCTGGCAGAACCGTTTCCAGCTTGGTTCGCCGCACAGCAGGCGGATCGTCGTGGCCGATACCAGCGGCATACTCAAGCTGCTGCAGGCATGGATGCAGCGCCACGCCTTGCTGATGCTCGGAACAGAACCAGCGTATCCGCATCGGGTTCGAGACTGCCGTTTTACGCAGCAGTTCCGCCGCCAGACGCGACTTGCCAATCCCCATTTCGCCACTGATGACGGCGATGCGCCCAGTGCCCTCGCGTGCCTCGCGCCAGAGCTCCGCTAGCGTATCGATCGCCTCGCCGCGTCCGATCAGGGGTGTCAGTCTCGGACCGGCGCGCGCCTGAAAACGACTTCGGATTCTCGGCCGGGCGAACCACTCGGGCGACGGTGATTGGGTGGTCCCATCCCTTGAAGGTATGCTCACCCAGTTCTTGATAGACGAAAAGGTGCCCAAGAAGGCGACGAACGTTCTCGGCCACGACCAAGGTATCGGGCTCGGCCAGTTGCTGCAGCCGAGCGGCGAGATTGAGTGCTTCGCCGGCGGCATAGATGCGGTGCGCGGTGCCGGTATCGGCGACATCGCCAACGATCGCGATGCCGGTGGCGATTCCGATTTGGGCGTGCAAACGCCGACCGTCGGCGCCGGTAATCGTGGCCACCGCGCCGAGAGTGAGAAGGCTGGCTCGGACCGCCCGCTCCGCATCGTCCTCGTGCGCATGGGGAAAGCCGAAGAAGATCAGTGCACCGTCGCCCATAGGGGGGGTGTAGAAGCCGCCGTAGCGTCCCATCGTTTCGGACACGCAGCGGTGAAACTTCCCGATCAGTTCCGCGAGGTCCTCGGGATCGATCCGCGCCGCCAGTTCACTGGACCCAACAAGATCACAGAACACAACGGTCAGCTGACGCCGTTCCGCGCGAGCCAGGGGCGGTGGCGCCTTGTCTTCAAGCATCAGGCGCGGATAGACCTCGTCGCGAACCTGACTGTTCGCGTCGGCATCCTCCCGATCGAAACGCAGCGGCGCCAGTCCACGAATATCTTGCCCGCACTGTGGACAGAAGCTTGCCGCGAGCGGCGGGACTGATTGGCAGGAGGGACAGACAACGCCTCGCCACGTCGACCTACCTGGTGGGCTTGCCGATGTCTCCGGCCAGGCGCGTTGCACCTGATCTCGGGAATCGCACCCAGCGTCGCCTTCGTGATCTGTCCGCAATAGATCCACGAGGATTTTCGTCCCGGCTAGTGGTCCTGGGTTGCGCGACGCTGCCACCGGTGCCTCCTCTTCCCGTTCGCATCGGCCGATTGTCAGGCCCATGCTCGACGGAACGATTGAGTACGTGAATCATGAAAATCAGAACAGTGAGCTAGTATCCCGATTTGAAAGTTCGACATACTTTGTGACGGCAGTTTCGAGCTTTCGAAATCGACAGGACGCCTAGCAAAGCATCGTTTTTTAGAGTGGCTTATGGTTCCGAAGCCCGCTACCGCGGCTGATCGAAAGTATGGCGGACTTCGGAACCACCACACCGGGCCATTTTTGGCGGAACAGGCCGCCGGCACATGGTCTAGGCTTCGGTATTTCACAAGGCAAGACATGGCTTCGGCAGCCAGGGGCCAACGGCCACCAGCCAACCTGAAGGCACTTCCAGATGTCCGACCAGCCACCTCCGCTCGGTTTCGTGCGCCGGCAATACGAAGAAAATTTGTGCCGCGCTGTGAACTGGATCACAGCTTTTCACGCATTTGGTTTGTGCCAACGCCCGCCCGACTGGCACAGACCCAGCCGCCGCTAGGCCGAGAGGGATCGTGAAGGTCGATGCGTGCACAACATGATGTAACACTTCGGAGGCCTCGTCATGCGTCTACTCATTGCCCTGCTGCTGCCGTGGCTGGCATTCTTCACCATCGGCCGGCCCATCGCCGGGCTCGTCTGTCTCGTTCTCCAGCTCACGTTGATCGGATGGGTGCCGGCGGCGATCTGGGCTGCTTACGCGGTTAGCCAGTTTCATACCGACAGGAAAATCGCGCTGGCGGGAAGAACCGGACGTCTGCGCTGAAATCTCCCTTTGCCTCGGCCCCGCGGCCGTCCGGTGGCCGGAACTCTGTGGCGGAACACAAGAGCGAGGCATGCCGCGAGACGGTTTGTTGTGGTTGCCGATCCAGGTCTCGCCGTGGTACCGCAGCCCCGCGTCCGACGATACAAGCAATGCCAGGCCCGTCGGACGGAACTCGGCGGAACCAAGGGGAGACAAACGATGCGCGACAATCCGATAAAGCACCGTCTGGCGGACGGCGGTTCAGCCTTCGGCACCATGGTGTTCGAGTTCTTCACGCCCGGCATGGCGCAGATCGCCGCCGCCGCCGGCGCGGAGTTCGTGCTCTACGACATGGAGCACAGCGGCGCCGGCATCGACACGATCAAGGCGCAGATGGCGGCCTGCCGCGGGCTGAATGTCGTGCCGATGGTGCGCGTGCCGACGACGCAGTACCACTTTATCGCCCGCTGCCTCGATGCCGGCGCCATGGGCATCATGGTGCCGATGGTGGAATCCGTCGCCCAGGCCAAGGACATCGTCTCGTTCACCCGCTACCCGCCGCATGGCGTCCGAGGCGCCGGCTTCGGCATGGCGCATGACGATTACGCTCCCGGGTCGCCGGTCGACAAGATCGCCGCCGCCAATCGCCGCACCCTGGTGATCGCCCAGATCGAAACCCCGCGCGGCGCCGAGGCGGTCGACGACATCGCCGCGATCGACGGCATCGACGTGCTCTGGCTCGGCCATTTCGACATGACCAATTTCATGGGCATCCCCGGGCAGTTCAACCATCCGCGACTTTCTCGCCGCCGTGGACAAGATCGTCGCCGCCGCGCAGCGCCACGGCAAGACCGCCGGCTTCATGCCCGCCGACGAAACCTGGGCGCGCGACTACGCCAACAAGGGGTTCCGCATCCACGCCTACGGCGTGGACTCGTTGCTGCTGCAACAGTCGCTGTCGCGCGGTCTGGCGGTGCTGCGCGAAACCACCGCGGCGCGACCGCCATCCGGAGCGCGCTCGTAGCGGGAGGGCCGCGCCATGACACAGTTTCTGGTCGGATTGACGCGCGACCTTCTGGATACCTCCGGGGCGCCGGCCTTCGGGCAGGAAGCGCTGCGCGTGCTGGACAACGATCCGGCCGTGCGGTGGGAGTTCCTTGCCGAACCGGCTGCCGAGATCACACCCGCGGACCTCGCCCGCTACGACGCTCTCTACGTCAACGCGCCGCTGGTCACCCGCGCCAGCTTCGCGGCGGGCCCCGGCCGCACCCGGCTGATTGCCCGCCACGGCGTCGGTTATGACTCGGTCGACGTCGCCGCGTGCACCGAGCACGGCGTGGCGCTGACCATTCAGCCCGACGGGGTCAGGCGGCCGGTGGCGGTGGCGGCCCTCACCTTTATCCTAGCGCTGTCGCAAAAGCTGTTCGCCAAGGACCGGCTGACCCGTGCCGGACTGTGGGCGGAAAAGAACGACCACATGGGCATCGGCCTGATCGGTCGCACGCTCGGCCTAATCGGCGCCGGCAATATCGGCCGCGAGATCATCCGCCTGGCGCGCCCCTTCGGCCTGCGCGTGATTGCCACCGACCCCAATGTGGACGCCGCGACGATGGCGGCCGAGGGCGCCCAGCGGGTCGATCTCGATGCCGTGCTGCGCGAGTCCGATTTCGTCGTTGTCGCCTGCCTGCTCACGCCTCAGACGCACCACATGATCGGCGCCGCGCAACTGCATCTGATGCGGCCGAGCGCCTACCTCGTCAACGTCGCGAGGGGGCCGATCGTCGATGAGGCGGCATTGATCGCGGCGCTGCGGGAACAACGTATCGCCGGCGCGGCGACAGACGTGTTCGAACAGGAACCGGTCGATCCCGCCAACCCGCTGCTGACGATGGGCAACGTCATCGTCACGCCGCATGCTCTGTGCTGGACCGACGAATGCTTCCGCGGCATTGCCGAGAGTGGCTTCACCAGCATCATCGCCGCGCTGCAGGGCAGCCGACCGCGCCACGTCGTCAATCCCGAGGTGCTCCGGCATCCGCGCGTCGCGGCGTGGCTGACGGAGCCAGCCAAATAGGCCACGCCCATTCGATTGGTAACGACGGGGCGGCGTCATTGACCGCCTCGCGCAACAGGGGAGGAACAACCATGGATGACGACGAAAACGGACCGGTCGACCCGGCGGCATTATCGCACGAGCTCGATGCCTGGCTGCACGGGGATGTCTCGCGGCGGGCGGCGTTGGCGCGACTGCTCGGCGTGGCGGTCGGCGGCAGCCTGGTGACGGCCCCGGCCTTCGCCACATCACGCTTCGCGCTGCGCCACGCGAATGCCCTGCTGCAACACGCCAAGGCCGACCTCGCCTCCCCCGATACGCCGCTCGGCCGCGCCCAGGCCGATGCCGTCAACACCTCGACGCAGGGGCCGCAGGACGGGTCGGCCTATCGCGCCGTCGCGGCAGCGAAGCAGTTCAAGGGCAGCACCGTCACGGTGACCTCCGAGTCCGGCCTGCAGGCGCTGGAGCCGCGCAACTTCTCCGGTCCGCTTTGGCAGGACCTCACCGGCATCTCGTCCAACGTGGTCGAGCTGAGCCACCCCGACCAGTATTCCAAGCCGATCGCCGAACACATCGCACAGTCGGGGGCGTACGACGTCATCGACATTGAGCCATCGTGGATACCTTCACTGGCCGACGGTGGCGTGATCGCGCCGATCGACGACCGCGTGGCCAAGTACATGAACAAGGCGGACCTGGAGGACTACCATCCGCTCTACAAGTTCCTGCCGACCTACAAGGGCAAGCGCTGGGGCTTCTTCGACGACGGCGACCAGTGGGCGCTCTACTATCGCCGCGACCTGTTCGAGGACCCCAAGCTACAGGCGGCCTACCGCGCGAAGTTCAACCAGGACCTGCGGCCGCCGCAAAGCTGGGACGAATATAACCAGGTGGCCCAGTTCATCACCGACCAGCTCGCGCCCAACGTCTACGGCGCGGCGCATTTCCGCAAGGCCGGCAGCCCCGGCAATCAGTTCGCCTTCGCCCAGCAGTTCCGCGCCAACGGCGGCACATTCTTCGACCCCAAGACGATGAAGGCCCAGCTCGCTTCTCCCGCCGGTGTGAAGACCCTGCAGCAGATGCTCGCCGCCAACAAGGCATCGATACCTGGAAATAACGACCTCGATGCTGTGGCGCAGTGGGCCGCGTGGCTGCAGGGCAAGGTTGCGATGATCTTCTCCTGGCCGCCGACCGGGCGCATGAGCGAGAACTACGCGCAGCGCGACAAGGCCATCAACTTCGTTCCGTCCTCGGCGATCGCGGGAAAGGTCGGCTACACCGTCATCCCCGGTGGCCACGGCGAGATGGCGTCCGGCTACGTCAAAGCGCTGACCACTGACTCGCAGAATGCCGAGGCAGCCTATCTGTTCATGCAATGGTCGACCAGTCCGCCGGTCTCACTGGTGCGCGTGATGCTTCCGTACACGCTGCGCGATCCGTATCGCCTGTCGCACTTCACCTCGCCGATCTATCGCGGCCTCTGGCCGTCGGCAAAGGAGTATCTGATCGCGCTGTCCGACGCGGCAAACGGTTCCGTCGTCGATCTGATCATGCCAGGCGCGCAGGACTACGCGGTGACGCTCGACCGCATGTGCACCGCCGTGTGGGCCGGCGAGGACCCTGCCACCGCCTTGGGCAAGGCCGATCGGGAATGGGACGTGGTGACCACCAAGATCGGCGTCGACTCCCAGCGGAGTGCCTATGAGCAGTTCCTCAAGCTGCCCGGGTGCTACGCCGACCACACCATCGAGACCCTCGGCATGGCAGTTCATCTGACCTGACTGGCATCTGACCTGACTGACAAGGCCCGGCTGCGCCGAGGAGCCGGGCCTCACCTCACGGACTGTGATGGAACCGATGACTTTACTCGGCGAAGCCGCAACGCTCCCTGACCGCCACCGTCCGCACGCAAGGCGCACCGCGCGCTCCCGCTGGGCGGAGCGGCATTTCGGTCGGCTGCTGGTCGCGCCTGGCGTGCTGGTGATCCTCGCGTTGTCGCTGTACCCGCTGGTCTACTCGGTGTGGGTCGCATTCGTGAACTACGACTTTCTGGTTCCCGGGCACGCCTTTGTCGGCTGGCTCAATTTCACCCAGGTGCTGGCCGACCCGGTGGCGCTCCAGTCGGTGGTGGTCACCCTCGTCCTCGCCGCGCTCAACGTATCGGTGGAATTTGTTCTCGGCTTCGCGCTGGCACTGGCCATGTCGAGCAGCTTCCGCGGGCGCAGCCTGCTGATGTCGCTGTTCATCGTGCCGCTGTTCGTCAGCCCGGTGATCGTCGGCCAGTTCTGGGCGCTGCTACTGCAGCGGCCGTTCGGTCCCACCGACTACCTCCTGTCGTTGCTGTTGCGACATCCAATCGACATCAACTGGCTCAGCGACTTCCCCTGGAATTTCGTAGCCCTGATGCTGGCCGATGCCTGGCAGTGGACACCGTTCATGTTCGTCATCCTGCTGGCGGGCCTCAGCGCCTTGCCGGCGGAGCCCTATGAGGCGGCGGAGATGGACGGAGCCAGTCGCTGGCAGTCGTTCGTCCACATCACATTGCCGCAGATGGGGCCGATGATCCTGCTGGCGGTGACCTTCCGCTTGCTCGACGCGGTCAAACTGTTCGACACCGTATTCATGATGACCGGCGGTGGCCCGGGCAGCAGCACCTATACGGTGTCGTTCTATCTCTATCAGATCGGCTTCGCGCAGTTTCATCTGTCGGAGGCGACCGCCGGAAGCTGGATGTTCCTGATCCTGACGCTGATCGGGATCACCTTCCTGGTGCGCCGGCTGATGCGCACGGAGGCCCATTGATGGCCTATCGCCGCAACCGCCCCGGCTTGCCCAGTGTCGCAATGATTGTGTTGTTCGCAGTGTTCGTGATTCTGCCGCTGTACTGGGTGGTGATCACCTCGATCAAGCCCAGCGATGACTATCTCGCCACACCGCCGGTGTTCTTCCCGACGCATCCGACGCTGCTGCACTACACCGCGGCGCTGTTCGCCTATCGCGGGCTGGCCGGGCTGCTCAACAGCCTCATCGTTGCATCAGCAACCACAATCTGCTCCGTCGTCCTCGGCACCTGTATGGGATATAGTTTCGTCCGTTTCAATACCGGCGGCGGCCATCTGGCGTTCTGGGTGCTGTCGCAGCGCTTCCTGCCGCCGATCGCCATCGTGCTGCCGATCTTCCTGCTGTATCGGAATTTCGGCCTGTACGACACGCGTGCCGGGCTGGTGCTGGCCTACACCGTATTCACCCTGCCGTTGTCGTCGTGGCTGATGTACACCTATTTCCGCCACGTGCCGCGCGAACTCGAGGACGCCGCGCTGGTCGACGGGGCCAGCCGCTGGCAGGCGTTCTGGCGGGTCGCTGTGCCGCTCGCCGCGCCAGGGATCGCCGCCGCCGCGGTGTTCGCCTTCATCGCCGTGTGGACCGAGTTCTTCTTCGCGCTGATCCTCACCAGCCGCTACGCCTTCACCTTGCCGACCGTGTTCCGTGCTTTCACCGGCTTCCAGGGGGCGCAATATGGCGAATCGAGCGCGCTGGCGGTCACCTCGCTGGTGCCCTCGATCGTGCTCGGTATGATGGTGCAACGGCACCTGGTGCGGGGGCTGACCATGGGGTCTGTCCAGGGGTGAACAGAATAGATGCGGTTTCGCAAATTCATTGCACAACAAAATCACTTTAGGTGAATTGACGACGTCTTATAGCTTCGGCCGCTCTCAGACCGTTATCGTAACGTCATGACAGTGTTCGGACGGGGCTGCCTGCGTCGAGAACGGGAGCCCACAGGACAGCGCGAAGGGCCCCTGCGCCATACCTTTTGGTTCAAGGCAACGCCCTTATCAGTCCGGCGAGATATTCAGCCAACTTCTCGGTCTGCCGGCGAATATCCGGTACCGCGGTCATTTCCCAGAAAGTGCCCTTGGTAACCGGCCCCACCGCGAACAGCCGGCGGGAGATCGCACCGTCCCGGTTCAGCAGCGCGCAGTTGCCGGTGACATCGAGTCCTAGTCGCAACGGATCAGGCCGCACCACGCCGTCGCGCAGCAGGTTGCGGATCAGCGGGTCGGAAATTCTGTCGAAATCGGCGCCAGGGCCGGCGCAGTTGATCACCCGAGCGACCCTGATGGTGGCGAGTCGTTCCTGTCGCCGCGGCCGGTACGTTGCCTCCACGTGCTGATCCTCGACCACATAGTCGCGCACCCGGCCGACCACGATGCGCAGCTGCCCGCTGGCCTGCGCGCTCTCGATGCGCTCGGCGACCGGTCCGGCCATGCGGTGCCGATGCACGTCCCACCACGGGCGCAGATGCCTTAGGAAGCGCCGCCGATCGGACTGCTCCATGGTCTGCCAGACGTCCACCATGAACGGCCGCAGCTCATCGATGACCGGTTGCCAACTGCTGCCGCAGGCGGTCGCACGGGCGGACTCGTTGCGCAAAAACCGGGTCAGGGCGGCCACCGTCGTTGGATACGGCTCGTGCTCCGGAGGGCGCGTTGGTGCGGCCGCGTGGCGGCGTGGCAGAAGGCCGCGGCGGGAGAGCGCATGGATCGGGCCGCGGTGACCCTGGTCGAGCAGTGATATCACCGCATCGACCGTGGTCAGGCCGGTGCCCAGCAGCAGGACTGCGGCGTCAGGGTCGAGGTCGGTCAGGGCGTCGGGCGCCCATGGATCAGGCCGGTAGAATCGCGTGTCGTAGAAGCTCGGATCGGTGATCGGCATCGGCTCCGGCGGAAAATTGCCGATCGCCAGCACCGCGAAGTCGGCCTGCAACGTCCGGTCACGATCCAGGGTCAGGGTCAGCGGGTGAGCCGTCCGGTCGAGACCGACAACATCGCCCTTCACCAACTCAAGGCGCTCGCGCCCGCTGCGTTTGATTTCCTCGTTCAGCAACGCACGGACATAGGCGCCGAAAACCTGGCGCGGGGCAAAGGTGCCAGGACCAGTGGGCGTTGCGTGATCGCTCCTGGGCTGGGCGGTCAGCCAAGTCAGGAAGTCGTCCGGCCGGTCGTGGAAAGCGCTCATGCGGCCGGCAGGGACATTGAGGATGTGGCTGGGATTGCCGGTCGCGTATGCCAGGCCGCGACCGAACTGACTGTTGCGCTCGATCAGAAGCAGCCGGGTCGGCGGCGGACAGTGGCGCAGCAGATGCAGCGACAGCAAGGTACCGCTGAAACCGGCGCCGATCACCGCAATCGTGGTCATGAGCTGGCAGGTATCCCCTGTACGCGGAGCGAGCCTGCTGAGTGTGGCTGGCAACAATGGTGCAAGATGGTCTCCCGGTTGGGGATGGGGTTGCGGCAAAACTTCATTTAGGGCGAGACGGCTTAGCTACGTTGCAAACGCATGACAGGGCTGCGCAGTTGAGGGTGTGAAGCGGCCGCTGTCCAGCGTGCTTCACCGTCTCAAGGCGAGTGCGAGTGTTCGTCGGGTCACGGATCGCGGCGAGAATGTCAGTTGCGAGACGCCGTGCGTCTGAGAGAGTCGACGAAATGCGGTGACCTGAAGGGGCGGTCATTCCCGCCTGCGGGGTCTAGTCGCCGCATGCCGTATGACTGGCTCCTCCTAGAGTTACATTGGGGGCACCAGATGATCCTTGCCAACGTTGATCCGCATGGCCGTCAGGGTTTTTTCCGGGCCCTCGGTCGCGAACACGATGACGTGAGCGGACGGGACCAGCAGCGCGCGGCTGCCTGGTTCATAGGCGACGATCGGGGTCTCCGGTGAGACCACGATCGTCTTCTCCCCACCCTTGTAGTTCACCTTCAAGGTCCTGCCCTCGGACATGGTGACTTCTCCGACGGTGCCGTTCGTCATCGTGCTGCCGGGGCCGAGGTCGAAGGGACGATGGCCTTCACCGGTGCCACGCATGGATTCCGGAAAGACGTGCACCTCCTGCGCGCGAAACGTTCCGTTGGGCTGGCCAATGGCGGCAGAGCCGATGAACGATCCCGGCTGTATCGCCTCGATGGCGATCGGCGCGATCAATTGGACTTTCAGATCGTCGGCCATGCGCAGGGTGAATTTCTCGCCACGCCGGCTGAGAATATGGATGTCGGTTGCGTCGACCGATTCGATGTCGCCCCGGATGCGGATGATGTTGGGTGCCTGGGCCCTTGCCGTCCGGGCGATGGCCAACGACGTGCCGCCGGCCAGCGGGATTGCCAGCAGGGCGAGGACCGCTCTTCGTGGCGTCATCATCGGGCACCCTTTCGTCGAGTTGCGTGAACCAGCCAGTGTATCGGATCGGGCGACATGCGTAACCCACGCGATGCCGTGGCTGGTGTCCGGCCGGAGGTGGAACGGTTCGGCGCGAGCCAGGCGTTGCCGCGCGACGGCTGACTGGCGCGAGGCCGGGGGCGGGGGGAATGCGTGGTCGCGGCCCGATGATCGGTCGGGGAAGACACGAACAGCCGGGCGGTTCCAGCGGGCGTCGTTGTCGAAGTCCAAGTGTGCCGCTGGCCATTTTCCGCCGTGGTCAGGCTGGCGGGGCGGCCGGCGCGTGCAGCAGGCTGTCGTAAACCTTCAGGGTGTCTTGCTGCATCGCGTGCACGGTTGGAACGGAGGCGCGGGCTCGCTGTCCGACCGCCTCGCGTTCCGCGGGATCGAGATCGAGAACGCGGGCGATCGCCGCTGCCAGCGCGTCCGGATCGCCTGGCGCGACGCGCCAGCCGGTTACGCCGTGCCGGACCGTCTCCACCGGCCCGCCGAGGTCCGCGGCAATAACCGGCCGGCGCATCGCCTGCGCCTCGACGACCACGCGTCCAAAAGCTTCCGGCTGGGTGGACGCATGGATCACCAAGTCCGACAGTTGCAGCGCGGCGGGCATGTCGTCGCATTGCCCGACCAGTCGCAGCCGGGCGGCGATGCCCAGCCGGACGGCCTGCTGCTCCAGTTGCCGGGCGTAGTCGTGGCGCCCCTGGTGGGAGCCGACCAGGACGCACACCACGTCGCGCAGGCCGAGACGGGCGATGGCGTCCAGCAGAATCGCGTGGCCCTTCCAGGCGGTGAGGCGTCCTGGCAGGACCACGATGCGGGCGCCGTCCGGTAGTCGCCAGTCGTGGGCCAGCCTAGCGACGCGGTCGACCGAGATGGCGTCAGGATCGAACACGGACGGGTCGACGCCGCGCGGGATGACCCTGATGCGCGCCGGATCGACGCGATGGCGAGCGGTCACGAGGCTGGCGATGTAACGGCTGGCGGCGATGACGATCTGGCCGCGTGCCATGACCGCGTTGTAGTGCCGCTTGAACGGCAGGCTTTCGCTGTAGGTGCCATGATAGGTGGTGACGAACGGCACGCCGGTGCGCCGGCAGGCCAGCCACGCGGACCAGGCGGGTGCGCGCGAGCGGGCATGGACGATCGACACGCGGTGCTGGCGGATGAGCGTCTCCAGCCGGTCTGCGTTGCGCCAGACGCCGAGTGGGTTCTTGGTCATCAGCGGCAGCGCGACGTGGAGGCCACCGGCGCTTTCTATCAAGGGGACCATGCGGCCACCGGCGCTTGTGACGATCGCAACGCCGCCGGCCTCGGTGAGGGCCTGCGCGATCTCGACGGTGCCCCGCTCGACCCCACCGGTGTGCAGGGACGGTAGGACCTGGAGCACGACCGGTGGATCGGACGATCGGAACATTCAGACAGGAATAGCATGGTTGCTGTTCGATCCGTGCACGGGTAGAGATGCACGGGTCATTTCGCGCGGAGGACTGACATGCGGACCGCTCTACGACCACAACGCGAGGCGCAAGACTGTCAGTGTCACGTTGAATGCCGATCTAGTGACGCGGTCGGCGGCGCACGGCATCAACATCTCACGGGTTGCCGAAGCGGCGCTGGTACGTGCGTTCGAGGAGGCGGAGAGGGCGAAGATACGCGAGGAACTGAAGGAAGACGCAATATGGGGGAGGCGTTTGTCGCCGAGCACGGCCATCCATTTCCGGAGTCGCGGGGCGCGTTCTTGCCCGAGGACGCAGATTGACGATGCGCAGCATGATCTTTTACATCCGAACAAGCGTGCGAGGCGCGCCTATCCATTGATCGTGGTTTGCAGGCGGACGTTGCCGAGGGCGAGGAACGGGTGGTCGCTCCGCTGACCGGGGTGACCGCCGGGCCCCGATCGCGCATGCTCCCCGATCCGGCCACGACGCCAGGATTTTGTGGTCGTGATTCGGCTTCTGTTCTGGTGCCCGTTCGTCTGCTGCGCCATCCTGTGGGGTCGATCGCGTCCTATCGTGACGACCTGACACGGGCATTGGACTGGCTGTTCTTTGGGATATGACGCGGATGAACAAGACCACTTTGACCCGGGAAACGACCGGCCGGCTCGATCGCGGAGACGGGATCGAACTGTCCTGGGTCCGGCTGGACGGTCGCGGACCCACCGTCGTCTTTCTGCCAGGTTTTCGCAGCGACATGACCGGCGACAAGGCGACCGCTCTCGCGGCATTCTGTGCTGCCAGGGGCCAGGCGATGCTGCGGTTCGACTATCGCGGCCATGGCACCAGCGGCGGCAACTTTCTGGACGGCACGATCGGCACCTGGGCAGCCGACGCGATCGCGGCGATCGACCAGCTTAGCAACGGAAAGCTGATCCTGGCGGGATCCTCGATGGGAGGCTGGATCGCGTTGCTGGCGGCGGTGGCCCGGCCCGAGCGTGTGGAGGCGATGGTCGGTATTGCCGCTGCTCCAGATTTCACCCAGCGCCTGATGTGGGAGGCGATGACGCCGACGGAGCGCACCGTGCTGGAGCGCGATGGTGTGCTGTATGTGCCCAGCCAATACGGCGAGCCGACCCCGATCACGCTTGGCCTGATCCGCGATGGCGCGAACCATCTGGTGCTGACCGGCGCCATTCCGATCAGGTGCCCGGTGCGGCTGCTGCACGGCCAAGCCGACCCGGACGTGCCATGGGAACTTGCGCTGCGCATCGCGGAGCAGGTCGAGACACCGGACGTGCGGGTGATCCTCATCAAGGACGGTGGCCATCGGCTGTCGCGTCCAGCCGATCTGGCGCTGTTACGTCAGACCGTTGTCGCGTTGCTCGAGAAGGATGGCGCGTAGGCCTTCGCGGTAGGTCGGATAGAGCCAGGCAATTCCCAGCGCGGCCTTCGTCTTCCGGCTGGCGACCTTGCGGTTCTCGGCCCAGAAGCCGAGCGCCATGGCGCTCATGTCTGACAGCGCGTCGGCGAAAGAAACCTCGGGGGGCGGTTCCTTGCCCAGCAAGGCCGCCGCCTCGGTCACCACCCGGGCCAACTCGCTCGGCTCGTCATCAGTCAGATTGAGGACACGCCTACCGGGAAGTCGCTGCTGGCTCATGGCGGCGGCGACGGCCCGGGCGATGTCGTCGCGGTGGATGCGGCCGAACTGATGGCCTGGCTTGATCAGGCGACGAGCCCGGCCCGCCCTCAGGTCGTCGAGAGCGGAGCGGCCGGGACCATAAATTCCGGCGAGGCGGAAAATGTCCACCGCATGGTGATCGGCGAAGGCGGACCATGCGTTTTCGGCGTCCAGCCGCCGCTTGCCCCGGGGCTGTGTGGGTGCTGGGGAGGTGTCCTCGTCCACCCAGCCGCCACCTCGGTCACCGTAGACGGCGGTGCTGGACAGGTAGCCGATCCAGCGGAGCTCTGGAGCTGCCCTGATGGCTGCGCCGTAACGGGCCAGCACCGGGTCGGCGCCATCGGCGGGAGAAGCGGTCGTCAGCAAGTGGGTAGCGGACCGAACAAGCTCGGCCGACTGATCGAATCGGATGGTACCATTTGATCCTGTCCGGGTTGTCCCGGTGACCTCGAAACCGGCCGTCCTCGCCGCGCGCTGTATGGCGGCGCCGCAGTAACCCAGGCCAAAGATGAGAAGCCGGTTGTCGGGGCGGTTCATGTGATGGCGCGGTGGCGAGGAGATCCCTGACCGCTCGTCTTGATGATTTGGTCCGGACAGCGGTGCATAACCCGCAGCATGGCACTGATGGAGAGGGAGGCAAGATGGGGGCAACGGTCAGCTTCGGGCTGGCGGGCCGGCGAGCGATCGTGACCGGTCATCGCGGCGGCATCGGCGGGGCCATCCTCGAGGTGCTGACGGCGGACGGGGTGGCGGTGACCGGCCTGGACCTGCCCGATTTCGACCTGTCGGACACGGCCACGCTGGAACATCGTCTGGCCGAGGTGATGGCGGCGCTCGGCCCGGTGGACATTCTGGTCAACAATGCCGGTGTCACGGTGCTTGGCACTGTGCTGGAGACTTCGCTGGCGGAGGTCGAGCGGGTGTTCCGCATCAACTTCCTGGCTGCCTATGCGCTGATGCGGGCGGTGCTGCCTGGTATGGTCGAACGCCGACGGGGCGCCATCATCAACGTTGCCTCGGACCAGGCGCTGATCGGCAAGCAGGTGAGCGCGGCCTACGGCGCCTCGAAGGCGGCGATCGCACAGCTCTCGCGATCCGCCGCGCTGGACTGGGCTCGTTTCGGGATACGCGTGAACTGCATTGCGCCGGGCAGCACGGACACCGCGATGCTGGCCACGGTGATTGGCGATCTGGCGGCGAAATATCCTGACCGGTTCCCGCTGTCCTCGGCCGACGCCTACAAATCGGGAGTGCCGCTGGGCCGCTTTGCCGTGCCGTCGGAGGTTGCGGCGGCGGTGGCTTTCCTGGCCTCGGACGCCGCGTCATTCATTACTGGCATAGTATTACCTGTGGATGGCGGTGGCACGGCGCAATGACCGGTGCGCGGGGTCAGCGATGGTCACCGTCGGCGGGCGCGGGAGCGGCCGAGCCGTGGCGAACCTGCTGGGCCCTGGGTCCGCGACGCACACGTGGCGCTCCGGAAGGCAGGCGCGGCGAGGACTACCGCACGCGGCGAGTTCGATGGCGTTCGGCAGCCGTTTGGCGGGCCGGAAGCCGAACGGCTTGGCTGGCGCGGCGATATCGTGGCAAGATTGCGCAAGCCAAAAAAAGGGGAACGGCCATGGTCACGTTGGGAAGCGGCGAATACATCTACCAACCGGTGGAGAACTGGGCGAAACTGCCCTCCGGCTGGTCGTTCAAGGAAATCGGCGGTGTCGGCGTTGACGGTCGCGACAACGTCTACGTGTTCAATCGTGGCGAACATCCGATGATCGTGTTCGACCGCGAGGGCAATTTCCTCCGCTCGTGGGGCGAGGGCATATTTCCGCGCGCGCATGGCGTGTTCGTCGCTCCTGACGAGACACTTTGGCTGACCGATGACGCCGACCACAGCGTGCGGCAGTGCACATTGGACGGAAAGGTGCTGCTGACGCTAGGCACGCCCGGCAAGCCGGCCCCGTACATGAGTGGTGAGCCATTTCACCGCTGCACCCACACCGCCATGGCACCCAATGGCGATGTGTATGTCTCCGACGGATACGGCAACTCGCGGGTGCATAAATATGCGCCGGACGGACGCTTGCTGATGTCGTGGGGAGGACCGGGCACCGACCCGGGCGAGTTCAATATCGCGCACAATATCACCTGCGATGCCGACGGCTGGGTCTACGTCGCGGACCGCGAAAATCATCGGGTGCAGGTGTTCGACGGCAACGGCAAGTACGAGACGCAGTGGAACAACCTGCACCGTCCGTGCGGCCTGTTCATGCCGCCAGGGAAATGTCCTATTTGTTACATAGGCGAACTGGGTCCAACGCAGCCGGTCAACCGCGACATGCCCAATCTAGGCCCGCGTGTCTCCATCGTTGACCATACTGGCAAGCGTCTCGCGCGCCTCGGTGGATTGCACGCGGGTCTGGGACTGGACCAGTTCATGGCGCCGCACGGATTGAGCGTGGACAGTCGCGGCGACATCTACGTGGGCGAGGTTTCCTGGACCAACTGGCCACAGACGTTTCCGGACCAGCCGCGTCCGGCCGGTCTGCGATCGTTGCAGAAGTTCCGCAAGGTTTCGTAGGAGGTGGACGGCGGACCCGGTTTGGGTCAACCGGGTTCTAGTTCCGTCGCGACCACGGCGCGTCAGGCCGGCCGTCGAGGTTCATCACGACCCTGTCGACGCGGACGCTTTCCACTCCCCGCCGATCCGAGCGTACACGTCCCAACTCGTTTCATTTCGGTCAGGCAAGGCACGTTCCCGAGTCAGCCGAAGGTGCTTCGGGCCGATATTCCGACCTTAACCGGCAGCCGCTCATTTCGACCCCCAGCCAAATTCGACGGGTATCTTATTGGTTTCGCCGCGGCCGCCCCACCAACCCGCGTGCATCCCAGTCAGCCCCAAGGGCTGCCGATATTGCTTGCGAGCAGCGGCGACGGCTCATCGCGATCATGCTCTACGCCGCGACTTTGCGCTGCCGTGGCCAGCGGGCGGCGACCTGAGGCAACACCTCCTCCACCAGTCGCCTGGTCTGCGCGAGCATCTCCGCATCGCCCTGCGCCACCGGACGCAGGATGAACTTTGATGCGCCGGCCTCGATGTATGCGGCGAGCCGCCGCAAGATCACGTCTGCGTCCCCCATGGCGAACAGTTCGGCCGGATCGCGGCCCGTACGGGCCTTGTACTGTTCCATCACCCGCGCCACCCCGGGGTCGTCCGGTCCGCCGAAGCGGAAGGCGAAGGCCGCGCCATAGTGGTCCTCATCGATAGTCCGACCGGTTTCGCCCAGCGCGCGCTTGATGCCGGCGATCACTTCGGCGACGGTTTGCGGGGTTTCCGGCCCGGCCTGCCATCCCGTGCCAAGTCTGGCGGTTCGCCGGATCGCTGCATCCGACGAGCCGCCGATCCACATCGGCAGGTCCGGCTGTACCGGCACCGGGGAGATCGAGGCGCCGGTCAGGCGAAAGTGCTTACCCGCGAAATCGAGCGGGGCGCCGGTCCACAGTCGGCTGATGATCTCCAGCGCCTCGTCCGTCTTGCGGCCTCGGGTGGAGTTGTCGAGGTGCATCGCGGCCCACTCCGCACCGCGCGGGCTGCCGATGCCGAAGCCCGGCAGCAGCCGGCCATTGGACAGCACGTCGATGGTGGCGCATTGCTTGGCCAGCAGCACCGGCTCGCGCATCGCCACGGAAACGACGTTGACGCCGAACTTGATGCGGCGGGTCCGGCCGGCCACGGCGGCCAGTGTCGTCATGCATTCCAGGATCGGGGTCCGGCTGACCAGCCGGTCGGTCTGCCAGATCGAATCGATGCCGCCCTGTTCGCAGAGATCGACCCAGCGCCAGAAGCCGTCCGCGGTGTCGAACGGGTATTCCATGATCCCGACGCCGACCGCAATGTTGCGCGCCATATCCGGTCCTTTTCGCCTGTTCGCCTGGATGGTCTCTTGATTTGTGCCGCGTGGCAATGAGGCCAACGGTGGGCGCCCGAGGTGAATGGCCATTGGCAAGCTGCTGGTATCCCGGCCCGGCGGCGATCGTCCCCGCCTTCGGGCTAAGGCCCTCTCTTGCGGCCCTTGCGACGAAAGCGGGTCCCGGTTCGCTTCATAGGTGACCCTGGCTCGCTGCTATTACCCGCGGCCCGAAACGTTACGCGTCGCGCTGCAATCGACCCGTTCGGTATCCTGTTCATTTTCGCACATACGGCCACTCGACCAACCCGCGCGCATCCCGGTCAGCCTCAAATGGCAGTCGTTTACTACCGACCTGGCCCACCCTTCGGGCCGGCATTCCAGGACTCCAGCCAGATTGGCACTGCGGCTGCGGGCAACGGACGAGATGCCAGAAAACCTTGCGCCTCATCTACGCCGAGGGCGAGCATGGCTGCCCAGAGTTCCTCTGTTTCCACACCCTCGGCGACGACGGACAATCCGTGACGTTTTGCGTCGATGATGGTCTCGGCCAAGAACACCTGAACCTCAAGCGAGTCGATCACCTGCCGTACCTGATCCTTGTCCAGCTTCAGGCTGGTGAACGGCAATTCCAGCAGGGGAGCGAGCCGCGGCACGGCCGGGCCGACGTCATCGATTGCGACGCCGTAGCCGAGGTCGCGCAGGTGGTCCAGCGAGCGCCGCAACGTCACGAGATCTTCGACCGGGCGACTTTCAGTCAACTCGATAATGATGCGATGGGCCGGGATCCCGACAGCTACCCGCTGCTCCTCCAGGCGGCACAGGGCGGCCGGCATCAGCATGACGTCGAGCGGGAAATTCACCGACATGCGCAGCCTGGTGTCGGCGAGAGCGGGGACAGTAAGATCCGCGAAAACACGCGCCGATACGATTTCGGTCAACTGAGCGGCAAGACCGGCCGCTTCGATCTGCGGCAAGAACTGGTCCGGCAGAATTGTCCCAGCCATCGGATGTTTGAGTCGAGCGAGGGCTTCGAGGCCGATCGGGTGTCGATCGGACATTCGGATGATGGGCTGATAGCGCATCTCGACCATCGCTCCGTCGAGCGCGGCGCGCAACTCGTCCGGGCCAAGGGTCATCCCCGGTTTGGTTCGAGGCGGGGTCGTCATGAGTGCCTCTCGCACGGCCCTTGTGTCGGCCGCCTGGATAGTCGGGATATGCGGCCATCCTTTCCCCACCGCGCCCAGCATCAGCATCTCGGTGTTGGGGTCGGCGATTTCGCTTACCAGATCGACGAGCTCCTTCAGCAGCCCATCCGCGTCCTTCGTGTCGACCAATAGATGGGAGTAGTGCGTAGAAATACCAGCGAGGCAGGTCAGCGCGTCGCGCGCACTGCAGGTGGAAACGCCGCCCCCGATCTCCTCGGTCGCACGCACGACGGCTCGCGCCCAGCCGGGACTACGGCTGACCAGCAACAGATTGAGCTTCGAGTGACCGGCGGCGATGACGAGAGACCTGGGTTTGCCGGCGACCTCCATCATAGTGAGACTCGGCAACGGCCAGCGTTTCTTCATTGAGCAGCGTTAACCGATTCGCACAAAATTTGCGATAGGAATCCCGCTATTTGGATTCGGACTATGATTTAATAGGACTTAGTTACTTTGCTCCCAATGGCAGACGAGCTTCGCCTTTCGGTACGAGGGCCATACCACTCCGGATAGATTGTTCAGTCGAACTGGAAGCTCGGTTTCCGCTTTTCGACGAACGCGGCCATGCCTTCTTTTTGATCGGGCGTACCGAACAGCGACAAGAACAAGGCCCTCTCATACCGGACGCCGTCGACGAGGGTTCCTTCGAATGCCCGGTTGACTGCCTGCTTGGCGAACTGCACCGCGACCGGAGACAGATTTGCGATGCGTTCGGCGATCTTCATCACTTCCGGGAGCAATTGGTCTGCCGGAAACACCCTGGAGACCAGGTTGGCGCGCTCCGCTTCGGCCGCGTCCATCATGCGCGCGGTCAGGATCATGTCCATTGCCTTCGACTTGCCGACGGCGCGGGTGAGCCGCTGGGTGCCTCCGGCGCCGGGGATGACTCCCAGGTTGATCTCGGGCTGGCCGAATTTCGCGGTATCGGCGGCAAAGATCATGTCGCACATCATGGCGAGCTCGCAGCCGCCGCCGAGGGCGAAGCCGGCAACCGCGGCGATCACGGGCTTCTTGACGCGCAGGACGCTTTCCCAGCCGGCGCCGATGAAATCCTCCACCATGGTCGCCGGATTGGTACGGCCACGCATCTCCTTGATGTCGGCACCGGCGGCGAAGGCGCGGTCACTGCCGGTGATGACGATGGCGCCGATCGCTCGATCGCGGTCGAAGGTTGTCAATTGTTCGCCCAAGTTCGTGCACCAGCGCATCGCAGAGCGCGTTCAGCGCGGCGGGACGGTTGAGGCGGATCAGGCCGACGCGGCCCTCGGTTTCGACGAGGATGTTTTCGTAAGCCGCCATGATGCTGTCTCCCGGTCAAGTTGCAGCTTCGACCAATGATTGGAACCCGTGCGGACCATATCAGAAGGGGCGGGCGCGAACAGACCCGACCCGGAGGAAAGGGGCGGCATTCGGGGTTCGCGGCAGACCACGGCGGGCCAGCCGCCCTGTCCTTGGGGGCGGGAAGGCCGGGCCGAGGTTTTGGTTCGAAACTAGCGCTGGTTCCTTGGACAATAGAACGTGCTGCGCCCGCCCTGCGCGATGCGGCGCACGCCGGCGCAGACGGGGGGCCCTGGACACGCGGGGCAGGGCTCACCTTCGCGCCCGTAGACCTGCCATGCGTGCTGGAAATAGCCCAGCTCGCCGTCCGGCTGGATGAAATCGCGCAACGACGAGCCTCCGGCCGCGATCGCGTCTCGCAACGTCTGTTTGATCGCCGGCACCAACCGGGTCGCGCGCACCCCCGGCACGCTGGAGGCTTTCCGCTGAGGCGAGATGCGGGCGCGGAACAGTGCCTCGGACACGTAGATATTGCCCAGTCCGGCGACGACCCTCTGATCGAGCAACGCCGCCTTGATCGGCGTTCGCTTGCCTGTCAGGGCGGTTGCCAGAACGGCCGGCGAGAAGCTGTCGTCCAGTGGCTCCGGTCCCAGGCCGGCGAGCAGCCGGTGGGTGTCCTCATGCGCCGTTTCCACCAGATCGACAGAGCCGAAACGGCGCGGATCGACGAAGCCGACCCGCCAGCCGTCATCGGTCTCCAGCTCCAGGTGCTCGTGCAGGGTGACGCTGTTCACGCCGCCCGACCCCATGGCCGGCCCCAGGACCATGCGTCCGGACATGCCCAGATGCAGCAGCACCGACCAGTCGCTGTCCAGCCGCATTAGAATGTACTTGCCGCGGCGGCGGAACCCGGCGACCCGCGCGCCGGTCAGCCGTTCGGCCAGCCCGGCGGGAAGCGGCCAGCGCAAGTCGGGTCGGCGAGCCACCGCGCGCAGCAGGACCCGCCCCTCCAGGCGCGCCTGGAGGGCTCGCATCACGGTCTCGACTTCGGGGAGTTCCGGCATGGGCGGGTTTCACGCTATAGGTCCGACGCATGAGCGACAATGGTGTGTCTACCGGGGGTTCAGCCGGCGAAGGTTCTCCTGGCGGCTCCAGCGGGGCCGGGCGGCCAGTGGCAACCGTCGATTTCGGCTTTCGATCGGTGCAGCCCGATGAGAAAGCCGGATTGGTCCGCGCCGTATTCGACCGCGTCGCGCCGCGTTACGACCTGATGAATGACCTGATGTCGCTTGGTGTCCACCGCGTGTGGAAGCAGATCTTCGTCAGCGACCTGCGGCCACGCGGACAGGATACGCTGCTCGATCTGGCCGGCGGCACGGCCGACATCAGCCTCGGGTGGCTGCGGCGCGGCGGCGGGCCGGTGCTGTTGACCGACATCAACAACGCCATGCTATCGATCGGCCGCGACCGTGTGCTGGGACATGGCTTCGCCGGCGACGTCAGCCTGGCGGTCGCGGACGCCGAGAGGCTGCCACTGCCGGACCGCTGCGTCGACCGCGTCTCCATCGCCTTCGGTCTGCGCAACTGCACCGACAAACCCGCGGTACTGCGCGAGGCTCGGCGAGTGCTGAAGCCTGGCGGCCGGTTCCTGTGCCTCGAGTTTTCCCGCGTCAGCGTCGTCGCGCTGGCTCCGGTCTATGATTTCTGGTCGTTCCGGGTGCTGCCCCGGCTTGGCCGCTCAGTCGCACGCGATGAGGCCAGCTACCGCTACCTGGCCGAGAGCATTCGCACCTTTCCTGATCAAAAGGCACTGGCCGCGATGCTGCGGGAAGCCGGGCTGGCGCGCGTCAATGTCCGCAACCTGTCCGGCGGCATCGCCGCGATCCATTCAGGCTGGCGGCTGTGAGATTGGCGGTGCGGACCTGGTGCTCCGGCTGGTGGAGCGCGTTGTGACGGGGGTTTCAAGCCCGACTCTGGCCGGCAGGAAGGTGCTGCTGATCATCTCAGGGGGCATCGCCGCGTTCAAGGCGCTGGAGTTGATCCGGCTGCTGCGAGGGCGGCAATGCGCGGTGACCTGCGTGCTGACCGACAATGGTGGCCAATTCGTCACGCCACTGTCATTGCAGGCGCTCAGCGAGGCGAAGGTCTACACCGACCTGTTCTCGCTGACAGATGAATTGGAGATGGGGCATATCCAGTTGTCGCGTGCCGCCGATCTACTGGTCGTGGCTCCCGCCACCGCCAATATCCTGGCCAAGATGGCTGCGGGACTGGCTCGACGATCTGGCGTCCACGGTGTTGCTCGCGACCGACAAGCCGGTGCTGGTCGCGCCCGCAATGAATGTTCGCATGTGGCTGCATCCTGCCACCCGGGCGAACATGGCGGTTCTAGCCCAGCGCGGTGTGCACGTCGTCGGACCGGAGGAAGGCGCGATGGCCTGCAACGAGTTTGGCCCCGGGCGTCTGGCCGAGCCGCCGGCAATTGTCCAGGCGATTGAGCGACTGATGGGAGTATCGGCCGGACCACTCTCGGGGCGGCATGCGCTGGTGACCAGCGGCCCGACCTACGAGCCAATCGACCCGGTCCGCTACATCGCCAACCGCTCGTCGGGCCAGCAGGGACATGCGATCGCGTCGGCCTTGCGGGACCTGGGGGCGCGGGTGACCCTCGTCAGTGGCCCGGTCATCGTTCCCGACCCGGCCGGGGTTACCGTCCGCAGGATCGAGAGCGCGCGCGAGATGCTCGATGCCTGCCGGACCGCCCTGCCAGCGGACATCGCGGTGTTCGCCGCCGCCGTCGCCGACTGGCGTGTGGAGCATGCCGCTGCCGGCAAAATCAAGAAGCAGCCGGGCGCCGCCCCGCCGGCTTTGAACCTGGTGCCGAACCCCGACATTCTGGCCGCCATCGCTGCCCCTGGCCCGTCGCGGCCGCGTCTGGTGATCGGTTTCGCGGCCGAGACCGATGATCTGATGCGCAACGCGCAAGCCAAGCTGGTGCGCAAGAATGCAGACTGGATCGTTGCCAACGACGTTTCTCCCGCGACCGGGATCATGGGTGGAGCGGAGAACGCGGTTCACATCGTCTCGACGGCGGGCGTCGAGGAGTGGCCCCGACTTGCCAAGCAGGACGTTGCGCGGCGGCTGGCCCAGCGGATCGCCGACGCCCTTGCTGCGGCAAAATAATCGCGCTGGCTACCAGACCCAGGGAACCAGCCGGGCGGTGTGACTGCGATAGTCATCGTATTCGCCACCGAACTGCGAACTCAGCAGCGCTTCCTCCGCGCGTATCCGTCCGACAATCGGCAGGATCATCAGCAAGGCGAGGATCACGCCGACGCTGGAACGGAAGGCCAGGACCCAGCCAAGAGAGTTGGTCAGCAGACCGAGGTAGCTGGGGTGACGGATGAAGCGATAAATGCCCTGCGTGCGAGCGAGTGTCCGGGCTGAATTGCCACCAGTCCGCTGAATCGGTGGCCAAGAACGAAGACCGGCCAGAGTCGGAGTGCGCCGCCGCCGGCAAAGAGGACGACGCCGAACCAACGAACGAAGTCGCCGTCCAGGGTCCAGAATCCGACCCGATCGGTGTATGGCGGCACGATGGCCATCAGCAGCCCGAGCAGCCCGATGACCGGGATGACCCAGCGATTATCGCGATCCTCGCGCTCGCCTCGGCTCATGCTGGCGCGGGTGAAGGCTGATGCGGTGGCCAGAACAAGGATAATGACGACGAGGGCGATGCGAGCGGGGCTGGCGAAAAAGGCGGCGAACCCACCGCCGCCGAGGACAGCCAGACCGATATAGACCAGCACCGCTGCGAAGGTGACGGCGGTCAAGGCTGTGGCCGGTATCATGTTGGAGTCCCTCGCGAACGATTTCGCACCCTAGCCGATCGTCGCCGGGTCGGCGCGCTCGTGTGGTCACACCGGCAGTACGATCGTTTCGGGATGCTTGAGCGGAACGAAGCCGGATGTGTCAAGCAGGGGTATCGCGGCCTGTCTTTTGGAGCTTCGGTTGTGAGCGAACGTCGTCATTTAAGATAAACTGGTTTTATTTGGTCTTCGAAAGTGCACGCTGGGCGTCCTTGTTGTTGACGTACCCAGAAACCAGGTGCTGTCGCACTTCACCTCAGCGGCGAGGGGCGTTGATTTGCCCACGTAACATCTCGCTGGCATAGGATAGTTCCGTGTAGGACTACGCTCGCTGACTGCGCAAAGACGTGGATCTTCGCCGGCCATAATACGAAGCGGCGTGAAACCCTCCCTTCGCCGGCCAGGACACGGATCTTGGACAGCCTCCGCCGGCCTCGACAAGACTGTGGCGAGGCGAAAGCCCATCGAACTGCCTCGACCATCGGTCCACGGCCTATGTGCCGGTACCCGGCGTGAAGCAGGTGAATCCGCCGCTCCCGAATGATTTGCGGGCCCTCCAACAGGCAAGTCCGAACGGGATCGGAGGACGCAGTTTTGGCGGTGTCACGCTTTGAGCTGGGACTTCTAGCCATTGGTTGGGACCGTCTTCCCAACCGGAGCCGTCCTTGGTGAGACCGTGGATGAAGACCTCGTAGTTGCCTGCCTCGTTGACTCTGTATCGAGCCGGCCGGCAGTCGCTCTCCGAACAGCAAAATGCCCCATTGCGCTGCCTAAGGGCTCGGACGGCGTCCACGTAGGGGGCCATCAACCTTCCATCCTCGGAATTCGGGATCAGGCGGGTCTGCCACGGATCGCAGGGGAGCCAAGGCCACCGGGGCCAAGGCCAACGTCACGAGAATGGCTCCAAGATATGTTCGTCGGGTCGGGCCATTCGAAAGCATGGGATCCCCATTGAACCGTCACCAGTGATACCAAGGTCTACCCGCCCATGCTATTCCGACCGAGCAGGCCGTGGAACTCAGGTCGCAGGTTTGTTACGGTATCGGATAATCGGCGTGGCTGGGATGGCCGTCGCGCCGTCATGCCGCGGATTGGATAACCTCAGCGGCTGGCCAAAAGTTCCGCGACCAGCGCGTCCCATTCCTCGTCCAGCGTCCCGGTTGCTGGAGCGCGGCCGGCTCGGTTGTACCAATACCGGGCATTCGCCAGATCCGGCTCCTTGCGGTGCAGATACGCATGCACCGCCGCCCCGCTCGGCCCCGGCTCAGCCTGCGCACACTCGTGCGCGCGGCTCCAGTCGCCCTTCGCCTCCCACCACAACGCCTGCAACGGCCGGGCCACTAGCGGTGGTTCAGCGGCCACAATCGAGGCGCGGAACTCGGTGACGTCCATCGCTCAGGCTGCCTCCGACGTCAGGAGCAGCCGCTGCAGTTTCCGCACCGCGCTGTCCGGGGTGGTCAGAACGATCTTTCCGGTTGCCGCCGCGACCCGCGCCGCGGCACGCGCGAGGCTGAACTGACCGATCGCGATCACGTCGCAGTCCGCCAAGGCCCCGGCGGCACGGACCGCCGCCTCGTCGTGACCGGCCGCATCGCCTCGGTCCAGCGCCGCCAGAGCGCCCTCGGCCAAGGCAAGGAACGACCGTGACACCCGACGCAACCGCGGTGAACTCCACCGGCATGGTGGCGAGCGTTGGCGCGAAGCTCGCCAGTAGTCCGATTTTGCCTGTCGGGCCGGCCAGTACCGACGGCTTCCTCGATCATCGCCTCGTTCGGCTTCGACACCGCAAGCGGCGCAAGGTCGTAACGACAGGCTTCGATGCAGGGGCCAAAGGCAGAGCAGGTGAACAGAACGCCCTCGGCGCCGGTGCTGACGGCGTAGCGCGCCAGGGCCAGCAAACGCCGCGTCATCGATGGCAACAGCGAAACGTCCCGTGCGCGGTCGGCGGAAAGAGAGTCGTCCAGCAGGTTCATCAGGCGGGCGTCCGGCCACAGGCGGCGAAATGCATCCTCGGTCGGGGCGATGGAATGCTGCATGGCGTGGATGAGGGCGATCCGCATGGGATCAAGCCTGCGCCAACGCCGCGACTACATCAAGCCTCGTGCTTCCAGGAGGATCACCTGCGGTGTAGGAAGATGGTCAGTCAGAACCTGGTTCGCCCAGCCAGGTTTCCATCGATGAGTTGCACCGCGATGCCGCCACAGAACATCTACGACAATTCCACCTTCTTTGCCGGCTACAGCCAGCTTCCGCGCTCGATCGCCGGACTATCTCAGGTCTACGAATGGCCGGCGTTCCAGCGACTGCTGCCGCCGTTGCGGGGCAGGCGGGTCCTCGACCTTGGCTGCGGCCTAGGCAACTTCGCCCGTGAGGCACGTGCCCGTGGCGCTCGGCAGGTGACCGGCGTCGACCTTTCCGAACGCATGCTGGCCGCGGCCCGCGCCCGGGGCGGCGACCCGAACATTGCTTATGTGCAATCGTCGCTGGAAACCTTCGAGCCGGAGGACGCGGCTTTCGATCTGGTGGTATCGATGCTGGCCCTGCACTACGTCGCCGACTATGCGCTGATCGTCCGCCGCATTGCGCGCTGTCTGGTGCCCGGAGGCCGGGTCGCGATCTCGGTGGAACACCCGATCTACACGGCTAGCGGGACCTGCTCGTGGCACATCGGACCGGATGGGGAATGGGCGCATTGGCCGGTGGACCGCTACCGCGACGAGGGCGAGCGACGCACTCACTGGTTTGTCGAGGGCGTGGTGAAATACCACCGGACCGTAGAGACGTATGTCAATACGCTGCTGGATGCGGGTTTGTCGCTGGTCCGGCTGGAGGAACCCGAGGCGGAAACCGCGGCTCAGCTGGCGGAGCACCCGGAGTGGAGGGACGAACGACGGCGGCCCGTGTTCCTGTTGCTAGCAGCCGATCGCCCGCTATAGCCGCCGGTTCGCCGTGCGAACCGATCCGCGGGGGGCGGCCGCTCGTTAGTCGACCGAGAAACTGGTGCCGCAGCCGCAGGCGGACTTGGCGTTCGGGTTGCGGACCGCGAAGTGGCTGCCCATCAACTCGTCAGTGTAGTCCAATTCCGAACCGGTGAGCAGGTCCAGACTGGCCGGATCAACCACAACCTTGGCCTGACCGCGCTCGATCACGAGATCATCGGGTTGCGTTTCCCCGTCCAGCTCGAAGCGATACTGGAAGCCGCTGCAGCCGCCGGCCAGCACGGCCACGCGCAGAGCGGGCGAGGCGTCGGGGGCGGTCTCGGCCACGATCTCGGCGATACGGGCGGCAGCGCGATCGGTCACGGCGAACTGTTCCATGCCGGATACATAGGCGCTTCCGCCGCGGAATTGAAGCCTGCTCCGGCTAGGAGTAAGCCGGCAACGCATGTTTGCCCGTCCACCCATGGCCCGCTACGCCGTTTCCCTCGGCAACGCCCGCGGCCGTTTGCATCCGGAGCCGGAGGCGGAAACCCGTTCACCCTGGCAGCGCGACCGTGATCGCATCATCCACAGTTCGGCGTTCCGGAAACTGCAGTACAAGACGCAGGTGTTCGTCAACCACGAGGGTGACTTCTACCGCACCCGCCTGACCCACAGCATCGAGGTGGCACAGATCGCCCGGTCCGTCGCCCGCGCCCTCGGGCTGGACGAGGACCTGACCGAAGGCCTCGCACTGGCGCACGACCTGGGTCACCCGCCGTTTGGCCACGCCGGGGAGGAGGCACTCAATCTCGCGATGAAGTCGTTCGGCGGCTTCGACCATAACGCTCAGAGCCTGAGGATCGTTACTCTTCTGGAAAGCCGTTACGCCGGCTGGGACGGGCTGAATTTGACCTGGGAAACCCTGGAAGGCCTGGTCAAGCACAACGGTCCGCTGCGCCGTCCCCCGGCGTATATAGCCGATTACAACGAGCTTCACAGGCTGGATCTGCACGCGCAGCCGGGAGCCGAGGCGCAGGTGGCGGCGATCGCCGACGATGTCGCCTATCACAGCCACGATCTGGATGACGGCCTGCGGGCGAGACTGTTCACGCCGGACGACCTGAAGCATCTGCCGATCGTGGGGCAGGCGTTGACTGCCGCCCGCCTCTCCAGCCTGGATGTGCCGCCGCCGCGGCTGCGTCACGAAACAATCCGGCGGGTGATCGATGCCATGGTCAACGACCTGATCGGCGAAACAACGAAGCGACTGGCCAGGCTGGACCCGCCCGATCCCGATGCAATTCGCCGGTCGAAGCATCGGGTGGTGGCGTTCGGCGCCGCCATGGCCGAGGCCAACCAGGCGATAAAGGATTTTCTGTTCACGCGCATGTACCGCCATTGGCGGGTCAATCGGATGTCGGCGAAGGCACGGCGACTGACCGAGGAGATTTATCGCCTGTTACTCGCCGATCCATCGTTGCTGCCGGATGACTGGCGGGCGCGTGCCGGGGAGGGGGGAACACAGCGTGCCGCTACCATCGTTGGGGATTACGTGGCGGGGATGACCGACCGGTATGCGATGGATGAGCATCGGCGGCTCACTGATATCAGCATCAACGGCTAAACCCGTTGAACATCGATAGGAGCATTGATTGCCGATCTGGGCCGGCGAGTTCTCGGGGGCCGGTCCATCGCCAGTGTGCGGCAGCGGTGGCCGCCCCACACCGCCACGGTGATCCCGCCGACCAAAGAACAAAACAGGGACCTCGATCATGGCTCGTCGTACGATCTTTGATCACACCCCCGATCCGGTCGAGTTGTTCGATGAACTCTACTACGAGGGGGAACGCGATTTTATCGGCCTACCGCTACGTGATGTCGCCGGTCATGTGGGTCGCTGCTACACTGCCTGCTACGGCGCGCTGTGTCTTGCCCGTATGCTGACCGACATCGGCCGGATCGATTTAGCGACGACAATCGACATTGTCGGCGCGCATTTTCAGGACAAACGCACGTCAACCGAGTTTCCTGCCGCGCACTCAGGTGCAGGCGCTGCAAACGAACGAGGCCAGTCATTGAATGCCCCAAGGAGCCAAGAATTCGAGTGGTCGAGGCGCGGGTCCGCCACCGCCTGTGTCATGTGACGTGACTTGCCGGGCCTGCGCATTCCGGGCATCACCGGAACAATGACCCGTGCATCCCAACTCGCTCGCGCCCGGATGCCGGGCCCGGCGTTGCCGGTTCGGCGGCAGCCTCGTGGCTTGATTGGCGGCCGCGTCGCCCAGCGCGGTGCCGCTGGGCAGGGCGCTTAATTCGCTTCAGGCGACGGCCTTCCTGCCGGCGCACAACCCGGATCGCTGGCCGGTGTACCACCTCGTTCGCAGGGCGGCACTGGAGTTCTCCGAACTGGTCATGGTGCGGGTGCGAGATGACGGCTTAGGAAGAAGTAATCCAAAACTCTAATTCCGCAGCGTATACGGCCACGGCGATTTTGGCGTAAACCGCTCGCGCCTCGAAACTGGCCTGGCGGACTGACGAACAAGACTCACTCGACCCAACGAGAGATCTCCCGTTCATGCGTGGTATCGGACCCTTCCTGAAAGACGCCTGGCGTCTCGCCCGGCCCTATTTCGTCACGTCGGAGGAACGCTGGTCCGCCCGCGGCCTCCTGCTGGCCATCATCGCGATGGACCTGACCTTGGTTGGCCTGAGCGTCGTCCTGAGCTTCTGGCGGCGCGAATTCTACAACGCGTTGCAGGACAAGGACTGGCGGTCGTTCCTGGAACTGCTGTTCCTCTACCGGAACACGCCCAGCGGCCTGTTGCCGGGTTTCTGTCGAGGTCGCGGCGGTTCATATCATCCTCGCGGTCTACGCGGTCTATCTCAACCAGTTGTTGCAGATCCGCTGGCGGCGCTGGCTGACGCGCAAATTCCTGCACGAGTGGATGACCGACCGCGCCTATTACCGCATCGGCCTGACGACCGACCGCGCCGCGGTCGGCACCGACAACCCCGACCAGCGCATCGCCGAGGATCTGCGCGACTTCTGCGACACCACGCTCTCGCTGTGCCTCGGGCTGATGTCCAATCTGGTCTCGCTGTTCAGCTTCGTCGGCATCCTGTGGGGCCTGTCCGGCGCGATCGAACTGCTGGGCATTCCGATCCCCGGCTATATGGTCTGGGTCGCCTTGGGCTACGCGGTGGTCGGCACCTGGCTGACCCATCTGGTAGGCCGGCCGCTGGCGATCCTGAGTTTCAAGCAGCAGCGCGTCGAGGCGGATTTCCGCTACGCCTTGGTTCGGTTTCGCGAAAACATGGAGAGCATCGCGCTGTATCGCGGCGAGGAGGAGGAGGGCGTCACGCTGCGCGAACGCTTCGGCGCGGTGATCGCCAACTGGCGCCAGATCATGACACGGACCAAGCTGCTGAACTCGCTGGTCATCGGCTACGACCAGGTCGCGGTCGTGTTCCCGATCGTGGTTGCCGCGCCGCGCTATTTCGCCGGCGCGATGCAGCTTGGTGGCCTGATGCAGACCGTCGGCTCGTTCGGCTCGGTGCAGAGCTCGATGTCGTGGTTTATCGGCGCCTATGCCCAGCTCGCCACCTGGCGCGCCATCGTCGAACGTCTTTCGACCTTTCACGGCGCCATCCTCGAGGCGCACCAGGCGACCGCCGCCGGTTTCGTCTCGGTGGAGGCGCCTGATGGCAACGTGCATCTGCACGACGTCACGATGAGCCTGCCGGATGGGACAAAGCTGCTGGACCACGCCGATCTGCTGCTTACGCCGGGGCACTCCGTGGTCGTCACTGGCCGATCGGGCGCCGGCAAGACGACGCTATTCCGCGCCCTGGCGGGCATCTGGCCGTTTGGCTCGGGTCAGGTGCAAATTCCGCCCGGCTCGTTCTTCCTGCCGCAGCGCCCTTATGTTCCGCTGGGCACGTTGCGCCATGTGATCACCTATCCCAACCCGGTGAACTCGTTCACCGAAAAGGACATGTGTCAGGTTTTGTGCGACGTCGGACTGCCAGAACTCGTCGGACCGGCTGGACCACGACGACAACTGGCCGATGCGCCTGTCGATGGGCGAACAGCAGCGGCTCGGCTTTGCGCGGGCGCTGTTGGCCAAGCCGGACTGGATCTTCCTCGATGAGGCCACTGCCAGTGTCGATCCGGAAGCCGAGACCGAGCTTTACCGTATCCTGAAGCAGCGCTTGCCAAAGCGCACCCTGGTTTCCATCGCGCATCGCCCATCGGTCGCGCGTTCCATGAGCGACGGCTGGCATTCGTCGGCGCGACGGCGGACAGCCCGGCACGCTGGTGCGAGATCCGCGGTCGTGCCGGAGCAGCCGGCGGAATGACCACTGACATGAGCAACGGCGCTGCAGTTTCGAGCCGACATCGCCGAACCGACGCCCGACGCAGGCGGAGCTCGCCGCGCGCTATGCCGCGATCGACGCGTGCTCTGGACAGTGGCGACCGGGCGGGGGCGATGGCCGAGTGGGACGCGTTGCGCCGCAGTTACGACACCTGGTCCGCGCTCGTGCATCTGCGCTTCGCTCAGGACACGACCGACGCGGCGGCGCAGGCGGCGCGGACTACGCCGACGCGCTGGCGCCCGAGGCCGCGGATCTGGAAATCGCGTTGAAACGCCGGCTGCTGGCGGATCCGGATCGAGCCGGTCTCGCAGGCCTGGTCGGCGGTCACGCGCTGCGGCTGTGGGAAACCGACGTCACCACCTTCGATCCCGCCATCAAGCCGGATCTGGAGGAAGAATCGCGGCTCGCCGCGCGCTACACCGAATTGCTGGCCTCCGCGAAGCTGGCGATCGGCGGCCAAACGGTAAACCTGGCCGGCTCTGGCACCATTCGCCGAGGACCCGGACCGAGACATCCGCCATCGAGGCCGAGACGGTGCGCTGGGCGTTCTTCGCCGAACATGCCGCAGCACTGGACGATCTGTACGACCAACTTGTGCGCCTGCGGCACGGCATGGCGCGCAAACTTGGCTTCTCGACCTTCACCCCGCTTGGCTATCGGCGGATGCGCCGGGTCGATTACGGGCCCGACGACGTCGCGCGCTATCGCGAGCAGGTGGTTACCCATGTGGTGCCGCTGGTCGCGCGCATGCTGGAAGCAAGGCGGGCCGCGAACGGCTGGGACCGGCTGCGCTTCTGGGATGAGGCGCTGATCGATCCGGCCGGCAACCCGAAGCCGGTCGGCGATCACGACACGCTGGTCGCCGGCGCGCAGGACATGTTCGACGGCATGGACCAGCGGCTGGCGGCGTTCTATCAGCGTGATGGACCAGGGCGGTTTTCTCGACCTGAAGAACCGGCCGGGCAAGGCCGGCGGCGGCTTCTGCACGTCGTTCCCGACCGTCGGCGTGCCGTTCATCTTCGCCAATTTCAACGGCACGCATCATGATATCGGCGTGTTCACGCATGAAATGGGGCATGCGTTCCAGAACTGGCAAAGTCGCGACCAGCCGGGCGTCGACTACCTGTGGCCGACCATGGAGGCGGCGGAAATCCACTCCATGGGTCTGGAGTTTCTGAGCCATCCCGGAATCGGCAATCTGGTGGGCGAGGCTGCGGCGGACCGCTTCCGCCGCATGCATCTGATCGGCGCGCTGGAGTTCCTGCCCTACGGCGTCTGCGTCGATCACTTCCAGCACGAGGTCTATGCGAACCCCGACGCCTCCCCGGCGGAACGGCACGCGATGTGGCGGCGGCTGGAGCAGCTCTACATGCCGTGGGCCGACTATGGCGATCTGGCCTTTCTGGCGAAGGGCGGGCGCTGGCAGGCGAAGCCGCATATCTATGGCTCGCCGTTCTACTATATCGACTACACGCTGGCGCAGTGTTGCGCGATGCAGTTCTGGGTGCGCGCGCGGCGCGACTATCCGGCGACGCTGGATGCCTATGTGCGGTTGTGCGGCCGTGGCGGCTCGGCGCCGTTTCAGGATCTGGTGCGTTCCGCCGGTCTGGTCTCTCCGTTCGCCGATGGGGCGCTGGCGGACGTGGTGCGGGAGGCGGAATCGGTGCTGGGCGTGTAATGTCGCTAGTGGGTGGCGCGCGCGTGGCCTGCGCGACGCAACGGGACCAGACGACCTCGTGGACTGGCTATATACGATGCTGAAACAATCACGAGCGGTGGAATGTTCCGCACGGCGCATTCGATCGGCCTGGCGTCGGCCCGCCTTTCCTGGCGCGCCCCTTGTCTATATCACAACTTACCCGGAGGCCAATTCATTATTCCCGACCTTCGTTAAATCATCGGGGTGCACGATGGGCAACGTTGAGAGCCGAGCCGCGAACAGCCTTGTCCGGGACACCGACAGGGTTTCCAATCCGGAAGACAACGCGAGCCGCGCATTCGTCAGTTACGTCGAAAGTACATCTTGATGGCGGGCTCCGATTTGGCTTTTGCTCGGATTTTGGAGCGCACGATGACGGCGCTGACAACGGAGATGTAGGCAGCGGGCGGGAAAGGGTCGGTTCTTCCATGAGCAATGAAGCCAACACTGCCGCCTCTTGCTCGATGATAAATCGACACGGCAATATTTTGACATGGCAAGCGCGCGGCGACGGAGTATGTTACGTATCCGATGCGCCACTGTCGCTCGATTGGATCGGCGTCGCTATAGTGGTCGTTTCAATGATGACTGTAATTGTCTTGGGCTTGCGCTCCATCAGATGGATCGGCTCCAACTTATGGAAAACGCTGCGAACTCAGTCTGGATCAGGGCAGTTTCAAGGCGCGGACCGGCGACGCGATCTAACCGTGAGTGGGTGCGTGGCGTGTCTCGTCTTGTCCGCCGGCACTGGCACTGGTTGTATGATGTCGGCCACTGGCGACATAGCCCTACAGCGGGGCGTGCTCGGAAACCGCCAGTAATAGTAAAACAATCGCTCGAAGGGCACGAACTATCCCTAAGCGCTGCCGGTGGAAAACGCGGGGAAGGCCGGATCGTCCAGCAGCCAGGGCTCCGCGAGCCCCAGCCCGCGCACCCTGATGCCATTCGGCAACCGCGTGGCATAGGAGGTGTGGTGATGGCCATGCACGATCAGATGTGCGCCACATGCTGCGGCCAGGGTGTCGATCACCACGAAGCCGTGCGCATGGCTCGACGGCGCTTCGTGGGTGACCAGGATATCGCAGCGTGTCTTGGCGAGGAGTTCGAAATCCTCTGGAAAAATGGTGTCGCGGTGCCATAGCGGCAGGCCATCTCGCCAGACCTCGCTCGGTTTCAAACTGGCCTGAAATGTGGCCCTGGTCCGGAATGATGGCGGCTCGACCTGCGCGGAGCCGGGCTGTGGCCGGGGATACCAGACCCGTGGCTTGAATACCCCGGGCAGTCCGGCGATGCGCAGCCCGCCGATTGTGGTGACCCGCAGACCGAGGTCTCCTGGCGACGCAGCTAGATTGTCGAACGCGTCCTCGGTTTCGGTGTCATGATTGCCCAGGATCCATCGCACGTCCCAGCCACGTTCGAACAACGGCGCCAGCAGGTGCGGAAGCGGCGCGGGACAGTCGCAATCGCCCACTATGATCAACGTTCCGGCAGGGACCGCCGAGCAGGCCCGAAGGATGGGGGCGAAATTCCGATGTGGATCGCCGGCGAACATGATCGGCGCCCAATCAGGCGGTTCGGTCGCGATCGGCGCGGGCTCTGGGTCGGCGGGACGGTCTGGCAACACGTGTTGCTCCGCCGGAGCCGGAGGTTCCGTCAGCCGATCGCGGCCTCGACCCAGCGGGCCCATGCCAGCACCGCCCGGTCATCGCCGCGCCGTCCCACGATCTGGATCCCGAGCGGCAGGCCGTTGGGGCCGGTGCCTGCCGGGACGGTGACGCACGGCACGTGCAACGAGGTCCAGATGAAATTGAACGCCGGGTCGCCGGTCCACTCCAACCCCTTCGGGGCCTCGCCAGGTGCGGCGGGCGTGACCAGGATATCCAGCCCGTCCATGGCGGCGGGAAATTCGCGTTGGGTCGTTTCGAATACCGCGTAGGCGTTCTCCTGCGCGGCCGGCGATTGGCTCAAGCCGAATTCCAGCCGCTCGCGCAGGCCATCGCTCAGCAGGTCGGCATGCGTGGCCAGTTCCCAGCCAAGCGACCGGGCGCTCTCGCTGTTCATGACGATCGGATGTGCGTCGATCAACGCCGCGAAACGCTCCGGCAGTTCCCGCGCCCCAACCGACGCCCCCGCTCGGCTCAGTGCCTCGGCGACGCGAGCCAGCAGGCCATGGGTCTCCGGCGCGGCGAGGTCCCAGGTCGGTGAACGACAAATGCCGATACGCGGCGCGCGTTCCAGCCTGGCGTCGGGATCTCCCAGGTCTTGGCCCGAGACGGCGCCGGCGAATAAGGCGCAATCGGCCACGGTTCGAGCCAGGACGCCGATCGTGTCCAGACTGTCGGCCATCGGCTTCATGCCGGCGCGGCTGATCATCCCGTAGGTGGGCTTGTAGCCGACCACGCCGCAAAAGGCCGCTGGCCGGATGACGCTGCCGGCCGTCTGGCTGCCATAGGCCAGCGGAAACAGCCCGGCGCCGACACCAGCGGCCGATCCCGAGGATGATCCCCCGGGTGTGTGCGCCGGATTGACGGGGTTCATCGTGGGGCCAGGCTTGCGCGTTGCGAACTCGGTGGTGACGGTCTTGCCGATGGTGACGGCCCCCGCTGCCGTTGCCCAGGCGACCGCCGCGGCGTCGGCACGGGGCCGCCAGCCGGCCCAGATCGGGGAGCCGTACTCGGAGGGCATGTCGGCGGTGTCCAGCAGGTCTTTCACGCCAATTGGAATGCCGTGCAGCGGGCCGGGCCGGGCCTCGGCGGCCGCTCGCCGGACTTGGTCGGGATGGAAATGGGCAAACGCGCGCACCGCTGGATCGCGTACGGCGATTTGGTCCAGGTAGGCGTCGATAAGCGCCTCTGGCCGCAACTTGCCGTTTCGGATCAGGCGTGCCGCAGTAGTCGCGGTCAGGCTGCACAGGTCGCCCGGAATGTCGTGGGGCATGACTGAATCTACTCCTCTGACGCGAGGCAATCCTGGGACAATTGAGCATGGCCAGCAACGGCCTGTCAGGCGATCAATGATCGTTTCGACCTCACCTGTCACTTCGGGGACCCTGGACAACTCCTTCCGGCAGGGCAACGCAAAAACCCACCTGATGAAACTTTCCCGGCCCCGCACGACGCAAATCGCCTCTTGAATTCGCTACCGAAACTCCCCTAACATCCGCGCTGCCTTACCGTAGGTGTGGCGTGGCAGCGCGTGTCGGGGCACCATGCCGCTGTCCCGAATGGCATCGAAGCCAGGTCGACTCGCAGGTCCCCCTGGCTTTTTCGTTTTGATCTGGGCGCGGCACTGCCGCCGCCCGCCGGCTAGCGATGCCCGAACGCAAGCCAGCTTGCCAGCGCTGACGGGTCAACACGGAAAGGGAAACAATGAGTTCCGATCGCCGTTCCATCCTGCAGGCCGGCGCGCTCGGCGCGGCCACGCTCGCGACACCATATTTCTTTCACCGCAACGCGGCGGCCGCGGACACGTTGCGCGTCGGCGTGCTGTTCTCGCTGACCGGCGGACTTTCGATCATCGAGAAGTCGCTGTCTGACGCCACGCTGATGGCGATCGCCGAGATCAACGCCTCCGGCGGCGTCATGGGCCGCCCGGTCGAGGCAGTGCTCGAGGACGGTGCGTCCGATCCGAAGACCTACAATGAGAAAGCCTCGAAGCTCGTCATCGGCGACAAGCTTGGCCACCGTGTTCGGATCATACACCTCGGCCAGCCGCAAGGCCGTGCTGCCGGTGTTCGAGAAGCACGACGCCATGTATTTCTATCCGACCTACTACGAAGGCTTCGAGTGCTCGCGCAACGTCGTCTATACCGGCGCGGTGCCGAACCAGCAGCTTTCCAACTTCATTCCGTGGATCGTCAAGAACCTTGGCAAGAAGAAGTTCTTCATCGTCGGATCGAATTACATCTATCCGCGTGAAATGGCCAAGGTCTGCAAGATCCTGATGAAGCAGAACGGCGTCGAGTTCGTCGCCGACGAATACCTGGAACTCGGGCATTCCGAGTGGGGCTCGATGGTCAACAAGATCAAGAACTCCGGTTGCGACGCGGTGCTGTCGAACGTGGTCGGCGACTCGGTCGTTGCGTTTTATCGTGAGTTCAAGAACCAGGGCCTGAGCCACGACAAGCTGCCGATCTGCGCCACCGTGACCTCCGAGATCGAGATCGCCGCGATGGGACCGGAATACGCCGTCGGCAGCTATACCTCGTTCCCATACTTCATGGCCATCGACACCGACCGCAACAAGGCCTTCGTCGAGCGCTACCGGGCCTACGTCAAGGACCCGAAGGCGGTGACGCACCATGCCCTGGAATTGTCCTACTTCAGGTGTTCCTGTGGAAGCAGGCGGTGGAGAAGGCTGGCAACGCAACCGCCGATGGCATTCGCGAGGGCGTGCGCGGCCAGCAGTTCGACGCCCCGAACGGCCATGTTACGATGGATGCCGACAACCTGCACACCTACCTGACGCCGCGCATCGCGCAATGGCAGCCCGACGGCCAGGGCAAGATCATCGACGCCTATCCGAATCCTATCAACCCTTGCCCTATGTCGCCTATGGCGAGACCGAAACCAACCTGTTCTGCACCCCCAAGGGCCTGGATGCGTCGAAGCTGAAGAAATCCTGAGGGTCCGGTCCCACCCATGGGCGCGAGGCGGGCGGCGCGATACAGTCGTGGCTCCCTCCGCCTTCGCGGGGCGGCCCGGCCTCCGCCGAGGATGACACAAGGCGAGGGCCGAGGATCGACGATCCTTGCAGTGTGGGCACGATGCGTGTCCGATCTATTTCCTCGTGTCATCCGCCGGCGCAGCATGCCCTTGGCGCAGGCCAAGGGGCGCGGGCATGCCCTTGCGAAGCGAGGGACCCACGACTTTAGCCACAGGATCCACGCCGTGCTGGACGTCATCTTCATCGGCCTGAGCCTCGGCTCCATCCTGCTGCTGGTGGCGCTCGGTCTGGCCATCACCTACGGCGCGATGGGCGTCATCAACATGGCGCACGGCGAGATGGTGATGCTCGGCGCCTATACAACTGTCATGTCGGCGATCTGGCTCAAACTCGGCTTTCTCGCCTCGCTGCCACTGGCCTTCATCGTGACCGCCCTGCTAGGCTGGGTGATCGAGCGAGTGGTTGTACGGCGGTTGTATGGACGTCTGTTGGACACGCTGTTGGCAACCTGGGGCGTCGCGATCCTGATCCAGCAGGCGGTCCGCCTCGAGCTCGGCCTGTCGTTCCTCGGCATCCATGTCCGTGGCCTCGGCCCCGGCCTGCAGAACGTGACGGTGCCGGAGTGGATGACCGGTGTCGTCAGCATCGCCGGCGATCGGGTCAACATCTACCGGTTGTTCATCATCGTCGTAACGGCCGTGCTGACCGGCGTGACATGGCTGTTGATGTATCGCACCGACATCGGCATCCAGGTCCGTGCCATCATGCGCAACCCGCGCATGGCGGCGGCCTGCGGCATCGACGTGCAGCGCATCAACGGCCTGACCTTCGCCTACGGCTCGGGGCTCGCCGGCGTTGCCGGCGTCATGATGTCCGGCTTCAAGACGGTGTTTCCCGACATGGGGACGTCGATGGTGGTCGATGGTTTCATGGTCGTGGTGGTGGGCGGCGTCGGCAGCCTGATCGGCTCGATCCTGTCCGCCGGACTGCTCGGCCAGGTCAACGGAGGCGTAGCCGCGGTGACCAATGACATCCTGGCCCGCGCGGTGGTGTTCGGGCTGGTCATCCTGATCATCATCGTCAAGCCGACCGGCCTGTTCTCGTTCAAGGGCCGCGGAACATGACCACCCAGCGCACGCTCGACCGTGCCGCCTACATCCTGTTCATCGCGCTGATCCTGCTGGCCCCTCTGATACTCCAGGAATTCTGGCTGAACCGCATCGCCAAGTTCCTGGTCTATGGCATCCTCGGCGTCGCGGTGTCGCTGTGCTGGGGCTACGGCGGTATCCTCAATCTCGGCCAGGGACTGTTCTTCGGTGCCGGCGCCTACATGCTGGCGATGTCGCTGAAACTCGCCAGCGCCACCAGCCTGCAGCAGGGATCGGATCAGCCGGTCCCCGACTTCATGCTGTGGAACGCCGAACCGGGCGCGCCGACCGAGTTATGCTGCATCAACCAGGGCTCGTTCCTATGGCTGCCGTTCCAGTGGCAATGGTTCGGGGTCGCAATGGGCGTCCTGCTGCCCGTGGTCCTGGCGACGGCGCTCGGTCTGATCGTCTTCCGCAAGCGCATCGCCGGCGTTTTCGTTTCGGTCATCACCCTGGCGCTCGTCCTGCTGGTGCGACTGGTGATCATCGACGCCCAGCCGGTCACCAACGGGTTCAACGGCCTGACCGACCTCGGCGTGTTCCAAGTGGCTGGCCTGGAGTTCGACCCCTATTCCCGCGCCACCTATTATCTTGTCGCCGGGATGCTGATACTGGCGTTGGTCGGCGCCCGATGGCTGGTGGAAACCCGCGCCGGCCTCATCCTCCAGGCGATCCGCGACGATCAGAACCGCGCCCGCTATCTCGGCTTCGACGTCCCGGTCTACCAGGTGTTCTTCTTCACCATCTCGGCCGCGATCTCCGGCGTCGCCGGCATGCTCTACGTCATCGTCGCCGAGTTCGCCTCGCCCACCTTCATGGACCTGAGCTTCTCCATCACCATGGTCGTCTGGGCCGCGCTCGGCGGCCGCGGCTCGCTGCTGGGCGCCTGTATCGGCGCCATCCTGATCAACATCATCGCCGCCGGCGTCAGCGAGACCGAAATGTTCGTCGAGGCATGGAAGGCGATCATCGGCCTGGTCTTCGTGCTGGTCGTGCTGTTCCTGCCGCGCGGGCTTGCCGGTTTCGGACAGGACCTGGCCGATGCGCTGGCGAACCGCCTCGCACGCCGGGGCAAATCCGCCGCCGCGGTTCCGCTGCGCCAGGCCGGCGGCGGCACGCCATGACCGTGGCGCTGACCATCGACGGGATCGGCGTGGCGTTTGCCGGCGTCAAGGCCGTCGACAGCGTCTCAATGCTGATCGAGCAGGGCGAGTTGCGCGTGCTGCTCGGTGCCAACGGCGCCGGCAAGACGACACTGATGGACCTGATCTCAGGCACCACTCGCTGCACCGAAGGCCGGGTGTTCCTGTTCGACACCGACATAACCAACTGGAGCCCGCACCGCATCGCGCGCGCCGGCGTTGGACGCAAGTTCCAGATCCCCAGCATATTCCGCGACTTCACCGTTCGCCGTAACCTCGACGTCGCCAGTTGCGCCGATCCGCGGGTGCGCGCCAACCTCGGCATCGGCATTCCTCGCGCCCGCCGCCGCCGGATCAATGAGGTCCTGGAACTGACCGGGCTCGCCGATGTCGCCGATACCCAGGCTGCGAACCTCAGCCACGGCCAGACGCAGTGGCTGGAACTCGGGATGCTGATCGTGCAGGACCCGAAGCTGCTGCTGCTAGACGAGCCAACCGCGGGCATGACCCAGGCCGAGACCCACAAGACGGCCGAGATCATCAAGGGACTGCGCGGCCAGCACACCATCCTGGTGGTCGAGCACGATATGGCCTTCGTGCGCGAGATCGCCGAGAAGATCACCGTCATGCACCTCGGTCGTGTGCTCGCGGAAGGCGATATCGCGATGATCGAGACCAATGAGGCGGTGCGCCACGCCTATCTCGGCTCCCAGGGCATCAGCGGAAAGGCGGCCTGATGCTGGCGCTGCGCGATGTCGACAGTTTCTATGGCCGCAGCCACGCGCTGCACGGTGTCTCGATGGACGTCGCCGACGGCGGCATCACCGCCGTGCTTGGCCGCAACGGTGTCGGCAAGACCACGCTGCTAAAGACCATCATCGGCCTGATCGACCGCATGCTCGGCCGTATTGAGCTGCAAGGCACCGACATCGCGGCGCAGCCGGCGTTTCGTCGCGCCCGCCTTGGCATCGCCTATGTGCCGCAGGGACGCGAGATCATTCCGGATTTCTCAGTGCGCGAGAACATTCTGCTGGGCGCGTTCGCGCGCGGTGACCGCAGGCGGCCGATCCCCGACAGCGTTCGCCAGCCTGTTCCCTTACCTGGCGGACAACCTCGACCGGCCCGGGGGCGTGCTTTCCGGCGGCCAGCAGCAGCAACTCGCCATCGCCAGGGCGCTCGCCGCGGCGCCGAAACTTCTGCTGCTGGACGAGCCGACCGACGGTATCCAGCCCAGCATCGTCGAAGAGATCGAGGCGCTGATACTGCGCCTCAACAAGGAGATCGGCATTACCGTTATCCTGGTCGAGCAGAACGTGGCATTCGCGCGACGGGCGGCGGACGCTTTCGTGATGATGGAGAAGGGGCGCGTCGTCGCCTCGGACGCGATAACCGGGCTGACCGACGATGTCGTGCATCGTCACATGGCAGTCTGATAATATAACACCACCCGAAACAGCGAAAGCAGGAGGACAGCATGATTCACGGCGATATCAGCAGCAGTCACGACACCGTCGGCGTGGCGGTGGTGAACTACAAAATGCCGCGCCTGCATACCCGCGCCGAGGTGCTGGCCAATGCCCGCAAGATCGGCGACATGCTGATCGGCATGAAACAGGGCCTTCCCGGGCATGGATCTCGTGATCTTCCCGGAATATTCGACCCACGGCATCATGTACGACAGCGCCGAGATGTACGCCACCGCATCGATGGTACCGGGCGACGAAACCGAAATCTTCGCCGAGGCCTGCCGCAAGGCCAAGGTCTGGGGCGTGTTCTCGCTGACCGGCGAGCAGCACGAGGAGCATCCGAAAAAAGCGCCCTACAACACCCTGATCCTGATGAACGACAAGGGCGAGGTGGTCCAGAAATACCGCAAGATCATGCCATGGGTGCCGATCGAGGGCTGGTATCCGGGCAACTGTACCTACGTCTCAGATGGTCCGAAGGGCCTCAAGGTCAGCCTCATCATCTGCGACGACGGCAACTATCCCGAGATCTGGCGTGACTGCGCGATGCGGGGCGCGGAGCTCATCGTGCGCTGTCAGGGCTACATGTATCCGGCCAAGGAACAGCAGGTCCTGATGGCGAAGGCGATGGCGTGGGCGAACAACACCTATGTCGCGGTCGCCAACGCGTCCGGTTTCGACGGCGTGTATTCGTATTTCGGCCACTCCGCGATCATCGGCTTCGATGGCCGCACCCTCGGCGAGTGCGGTGAGGAGGACTACGGCATCCAGTACGCCGCACTGTCGAAATCGCTGATCCGCGACTTCCGCCGCACCGGCCAGTCCGAGAACCATTTGTTCAAGCTGCTGCACCGCGGCTACACCGGCAAGATCAACTCCGGTGAAGGCGACCGGGGCGTTGCCGCCTGCCCGTACGACTTTTACTCGAAGTGGATCGCCGACCCCGAGGCGACGCGCGAAATGGTGGAAGCCTTTACCCGCCCGACGGTTGGCACTCAGGAAGCCCCCATCGACGGCATTCCGAACGAGACCGCCACTCACCGGTAGGCCTTGCGCCCGGTCGCCATACGGTGGCCGGGTCGCGAGGGGTTAATCGCCGCCGGACAGTCAGCGATTCGGTCCGCTGTATGATCCGATCGCATCGGTGCGTCCGCCGCCCGTCGCCGTTCATTAGATCAGATCAAAAACCTCGCTGCTCAACGAGGAAATCAAATCGGTGATTTGCCGCTGCACGACCCGCAGCCCGGTCAGCCGCTCGAACCGCACCTCGTCCATGTAGAGCCGGCGGGCGATTTCGATCTGCAGCACATGAACATCATCCGCCGGCTGGCCGTAATGCGCGGTTATGAAGCCGCCCGCATAGGGGTCGTTGCGGCGCACCACGTAGCCCCTGGCGGAAAGGAATTGCTCGACGAAGCGGGTGGCGCGTGAGGCGCAGGCCGCGCCGTGGAGGTCACCCAACACAAAATCAGCAGGCCGAACCCCCCACTCCGTGACTTGGCTGCTCGTCGGCATGGAATGGCAATCGATCAACCAGCAGAACCCGAATCTCGCCTTGGTCTCGCTAACAAGGCGCGCTAACGCATCATGAAACGGCCGCCAGTAGGTCTGTATCCGCCGCTCAGCCTCGACGAACGGAAGTTTCGCGCGGTAGATCAACTCTCCCGACGCCACCACCCTGGGGATCGTGCCCAGCCCAGCGGCCACCCGGGCACTGCTGGTGTTCACCCACGTGGGAAGCGGATCCGTGAACATCGCCGGATCGAGTTCCCACGGCTCCCGGTTGGCGTCGCAGAAGGCGCGTGGGAAGCTCGCCGCCAAAAGCGGCGCTCCGTGGTCTGGCGCCGACCGGAACAGCTCGTCGACGAAGCAGTCTTCGCTGCGCCGCAGATCGAGGGATCGCAACCGCACGCCGGACAGGAACTCGGCGCCATAGCACCGGCCCGAGTGCGACGACGCGAACACGACCGGTATGAGAGGTTGCTCCGGCATCGTGAGCCGAAAAGAACCGCTATCGGTATAGGCCGCCGGGGTGGATATTGGACCGTCCATCAATGCATAAACGCGCGAAGGGGCCGAACGCCGCCAGCGAGAACCCGGGGGCCAGAGCGCTGTGACGGTAGCCGTGTACCGGCCGTCGATCAAGTCATGACATTAGGCCGCGGATGCGGGCGCGAGCCTTGTGAAGACCAGGCGAGTGGCTCGCTCGACGGGTCCTCGCATGCCGCAGGCGGGACTACCCCTGCGAGCGGTCCTCGTTCGGCGCGGACGAGATCCTCATCGCATGGTTGCGGCGAAGCTCGTGCTCCGCCGCCCCGCACGCTGCAGCGTCATCGGCTCCCCGGACTCCAGCGTTGCCTCGAGCAGTTGCCTCTGCTGGTCGACCTTTATCTTGAACCGCCGGCCACGCCATTGCGCCCGCACCGTCAGACCGGCCCAACTCGCCGGCAAATGCGGTTCGATCGCCACGCCCTCGTCCCGCAACGACAGGCCGGCGAAACCAAACACCGCCAGCATCCAGATGCCCCCGAGGGCCGCTATATGCACGCCGCCGTCGCGCGCCGCGTGAGTATCCTCGAGATCGATCGCCGCCGCCTGCCGGAAGTAGCGCAACGCCGTTTCAGCGTCTCCCAGCCGAGCCGCCACGAGCCCGTGCATGGCGGGGCTCAGTGAGCTGCCGTGGCCGCAGCGAGGCTCGTAGTAATCGAAAATTCTCGGCTGCCGCTCCCGGAGGGAATTCATCCGGCAGCAGACCCAGCAGCGCGACGACATCGGCCTGTTTGACGACCTGGGAATTTTGCGTCCGTTCGCGGCCGATCACCACGTCCATCGGCGCGGACCGGCCCGCATAGTCCGCCAGGTCGATGTCTTCGAGGGCGAAATAACCGGCGAACTGCTCGAACAGTCCGGTTGCGGATCAAGACCGGTCGCCATCGTGTCCGCGACATTCCGCCATTGCTTCAGTTCGGCGGCATCGAGCCCAAGCCGCCCGCGGAGCTGGGTCCAGGCCTCCGGCCAACGTTCGGACACCAGTGCCGCCACGTCCAGCCCGCGCCGGATGTTCCAGCGCGCCATGACATTGGTGTAGGCGTTGTCGTCAATATGTTCGTGATATTCGTCCGGACCGATCACACCACGGATATGGTGGCGTCCATCTGCTTCCAACTGCGCTCGGCTGGACCAGAACCGCGCCGTTTCCAGAATGATCTCGGCGCCGGCATCGCGCAGAAAAGCCTCATCACCGGTGGCCTGCCAGTATTGCCAGACCGCGTAGGCGACGTCCGCGCTGATATGCTGTTCCTGCCTGCCGCACAGAACATCGACGAGCAGCCCCTCCGGCGTAACGACCTGCTCCGGTGTCGTTTCCTCGCCGGTGTCGGCCAACTCCCAGGCGTAGAGCGCCCCGCGCCAGCCCATCCGAAACGCCTTGCCCCGCGCGCCATCCAGGGTGTGGAAGCGATACATCAGCATGGCCCGGGCCGCTTCCGGCCAGGTCAGGATATAAAACGGCAGCAGGTAGATCTCGGTATCCCAGAACACATGCCCGCGATAGTCGTCACCGGTCAGCGCGCGCGCACCGATCGACACGTGTTCGTCGGATGGGTTGGCCGCGCCGTTCAGATGATAGAGCGCGAACCGCAATGCCCGCTGCGCGGCCGCGTCGCCCTCGACCTCGATGTCGCTGTTCCACCAGCGCTTCGCCCACGCCGCCTCATGCGCCGCGACGACGTCACGCCAACCAGCATTGCGCGCCGAACCAAGCCGTTGCCGCGCTTCACTCCCCGGATCCGGGCCATCGGGGTCGCTTCGCACGATGGCGACCGTCCGCGCGAAAGACACGATCTGGCCAGGCCGAGCCTGCCATTTCCAGGATGAATGCAGCGGCCCGAGATCGGCCGGTGCCAGATCATGACCGTCTATTTGCAGCGACGATGCGGTCGCCATGGCAAGACGTTTGCCCGAATGCCGGGTGCGCCACACACCGAGCTCCTCGCCGATCTCTTCGGTGACGAGCCCATCATCCGCACCCCGGAACAGTGCTTCGAAGGTGATCTCGCTCGTTCCCTGCTCGATCTCGAATTCGATCAACTGCAATCCGACCGAGCGCTCACTGAGAGAAACCAGACGCAAGGTATGGACGTGGCCCTTGATGCCGGACGACGCGAAATGCTCGCCGCGGCCGACCAACGCCCCCCGCCTCATGTCGAGTGCCGTGCGATACGAGGACACTTCGCCCGGATGACGCACCATCGGTTCGCCGGACAACCGGACGCGGAGATCGCAGCCAGTCCGCGGCGGGAACAAGCTCCGGCACGCCATCGTCCGTCGCAGGCGTGTCGAACAGCCCGGCGACGTAGGTCCGCGACGGCACGACCCAGTGCGGGCCGCGGCCTGTCGCGCATCCGCCTCTGATCCCGAGGAAACCGTTGCTGATCGCGAAACGTGATTCGGCGCTGCCTTCGCGAAGCCCGTCGCGGCCCTCTGCCTCCAGCACCCAGCTCGGGTCAGGCGTCAGCTCCAGTATAGCGTTTCATAGTGCCTGCCCTGATCATGCCGGTGTCCCGCGCAGCCGTCCCGCCGGCCAGTTCGTCGAGCGCCACCTCGTCCAGGCTGGTCACCACCAGATCAGCCTCCGCCGCCCGAAGCAGGTCGGCATCGTGTTGCCTCGCCACCCCGAGTGCCGCCATGCCACCCGCACGGGCCGCCTGAATGCCGGCGGGGGCGTCCTCCACCACCAGGCAACGTGCGGGCGCGATCCCGAGTTCGGCCGCGGCGAGCAGGAAAATCTCCGGGTTTGGCTTGCCCTGCCGGATCTCGCGACCACAGACGTTGACCGCGAACGACGCCGAGCAGATTTTTCCCCGGTGCGAGTAGGATCTGCCGCATCATTTCGTTGGCGTTCTTGGAGGACGACGCGACCGCCAGGGGCCAGCGCAGCGCCGCGACGGCCTGAACGAAGCGCAGTGCGTCGGGATAGGGACGGACTGCCCCGGCAGCGATCAACGCCTCCAGGCGCTGCTGTTTGATTTCGGCGTAGGCCGGCGCGTTGCTGGCGGGCGTCCGGCACGCCCAATGCCTGCAGCGCGGCAAGGGCACCGCTGAGGCGGGGCTTGCCCGCGACATGGGCCTGATACATTTCGGTCGTGAAGCATTCCGGGTCAGCAAACCCCGCCAACGCCTCGCGCCAGGCCTGCTCATGCGGCGAGGCCAGCAGAAGTCCGTCAACGTCGAAAATACACGAGGCCAACCCCCGCGATCGATCACTCATGACTGAGCCTGGTTCGGTAGTCGCCATTGGCGCTTGCCTTGCTGTGTTGTCCGTGAAATCTGGCTGAGCGCCAAGCACCGACCGAGATATGACGATTGCTCGAACGTAAGGGTCGTTGCCATCTTGCCGAGGAAGCGGGCCAAAGGAAGCCGCACGACGAGCACCGAAGCCCCGTCAGTCCTGCGACAGGCGCGGCAACGGGTCGACGAGGAGATCTTGGTGACGGTACTGAAGTCCCGGGGGCGACACCCCAGCCAACCCGCGGGTATCGTAAACCCCCAATGGTTGACGATTCGCTAACGACGGTCACCCTCAGTGGGCGGGACCGAGGTTTGCCTTGCAGCGAAAGCGGGCATCACCCTACCTAACAAGCTAACGCCCGGCATGTGAACACACCACCCCGAGTCTTCAAGGTCGCTCCCGGACAAGAACCGCAAAGAGATCCGTGTCCGCCGGCCGACGAAGGGCTCCGCTCGCCTTGCGTGCTTTCCGCGCACACGGCGATTTACCGCGCTCCATTACCAAATTTACACCCGACCCGGACCGTTGCGCGCTTGCGCTGTCGATTTGGGATGCCATCTCGCACCTGCAGCACGACGAACCATAACGCCGGCGCCCTGCCTCCCGGGAGGTGCAATGCGTCCGCTCTATTGGGTCAATTCGTGTCCCATGACCTTCCCACGATTCAACAGCGTCGGTGCGGCAACCAAACACCCGCGTGCTGAAAGTTCCGGCACCTGTTCGTTCCGGGAGTGCCGGTGATGGGTATCGTCCGCTTCGCCCTCAGATTTCCTCATACCTTCTATGTGCTCGCCGGGTTGATGCTGTTTCTCGGCGTCAGTGCCGTCATTGTGGCGCCGAAAGATATATTTCCGGCCATCAATATACCTGTGGTCACGGTCATCTGGCAGGAGACCGGCCTCACCCCCGACCAGATGGAGCAGCGCGTCACCACCTACAGCGAATACTCGATCAGTTCGAACGTCAGCGACATTCGCAACATGGAGAGCCAGACGCTGTCGGGCATCTCAGTGCAGAAGATCTACTTTCAGCCCAATGTGAACATTGACCTCGCGATCAGCCAGATCGTCTCGGCCACCAATTCAATTCGGGCGCTGATGCCGCCTGGCATCCAGCCCCCCACCATCGTTCAGTACAGCGCCTCATCCGTGCCGGTGCTTCAGCTCAGCCTCAGCTCCGACACCTTGAATGAGCAGCAGCTCTACGACTACGGCATCTATCAGATCAGGCAGGCGCTGGCGCCAATCCCGGGCATCACGTTACCGACGCCGTACGGCGGCAAGTACCGCCAGATCATGGTGGACCTCGATCCTGATGCGTTGCGCGCGCGCGGCATCACCCCGACCGATGTCCTGAACGCGGTGAACGCACAGAACCTGACCCTCCCCTCCGGCGACGCCAAGCTCGGCGACAAGCAGATGATCGTTCGGGTCAACGCGATGCCCCTGACCATCGAGGCGCTCAACCGCGTGCCGATCAAGCAGGTCGGCCAGACCACGGTGTATCTGTCGGACGTTGCGCATGTGCGCGACGGCTGGGCGGTGCAGCAGAATATCGTTCGTTCCGACGGCAAACGATCGGTGCTTCTCACCATCATCAAGAACGGCGACGCCTCGACGCTGGATGTCGTCAATCGGGTCAAGGCGGCGCTGCCGGCCATCGAGAAAGCCGCGCCACCCGGCATGCAGATCCATTTGCTGTTCGACCAGTCGGTGTTCGTCAGCCAGGCCATCGCCAGCGTGGTGCGCGAGGGTGCCATCGCGGCCGGCCTCACCGCGATGATGATCCTGCTGTTCCTCGGCTCGTGGCGGTCCACCGTGGTGGTGATGGTTTCAATCCCGCTGTCGATCCTGACATCGCTGGCCGTACTGTCCGCGCTCGGCCAGACCATCAACATCATGACGCTGGGCGGGCTGGCGCTCGCCGTTGGCATCCTGGTGGACGACTCGACCGTTACGATCGAGAACACCCACCGATTGTTGGAGGAGGGCGAGCCCTTCGACAAGGCGGTGCTGGAGGGTGCGGCCGGCATCGCGGTGCCGACCCTGATCTCCACCCTGGCGATATGTTGCGTGTTCGTCTCGGTGTTCTTCCTGCAGGGCGCCGCACGCTATCTGTTCACACCCCTGGCCATGGCCGTGGTGTTCGCGATGCTGGCGTCATACGGCATCTCGCGCACGCTGACGCCGATCGTGATCCGCCTTCTGCTCCGCCGGGAGCACGAGAACCACGGCGCGCAACAGGGCTGGCTTGGCCGCTTCCACACCGGCTTCAACGCCAGGTTCGACCGGTTCAAGGATTTTTACGGATGGCTGCTCGCCGGCATCCTGCGGCGGCGCATCCTGACACCGGTCGTTGCCTGCGCGATCGTTGCCGGCGGCGGCGGCGTTGTCGCTTGGGGTCGGGCGTGACTTCTTCCCGCCGGTCGACGCCGGCCTGATCCAGCTTCACGTCCGCGCTCCGGCCCGCACCCGCATCGAGCGCACCGAGCAGATATTCGCCGCCGTCGAGGACGCGATCCGCCAGCAGATTCCGCCCAAGGATCTCGGGCTGGTGCTGGACAATATTGGCCTGCCGCAACGTCTGTACAACCTGGCCTTCACCGACGGCACGACCATCGGCGTCAATGACGGCCAGATCCTGCTGCAACTGAACGAGGGTCACACACCGACCGCCGACTACGTGAAGGCACTGCGCAAGGTGCTGCCGACCGCCTTCCCCGATGTGCAGTTCTATTTCCAGCCGGCCGATCTGGCGACCCAGGTGCTCAATTTCGGCGTGCCCGCTCAGGTCGACGTGCAGGTGCAGGGACGCGACCGCGACGCGAACCAGCGGATCGCCGGCGAACTGCGCCAGCGGCTCGCCAACATACCCGGCCTGACCGACGTGCATGTGCAACAGGAACTCGATGCACCGGAGCTGTCCTACACGATCGATCGCACGCGGGCGCAGCAGCTCGGTCTGACCTTGAACCAGGTCGCTACCGATCTGAACATCAGCCTCAGTTCGTCGGAGCAGGTTGCACCGAACTTCTGGACCGACCCGAAGAATGGCATTCCCTATTACTTCGCGGTGCAGACGCCCGAATATCGCATTGCGAGCAAGAACGATCTGGACAACACCCCGATCGGCAGCAGTCTCTCAGGCGGGAACGGTGGTGCCCGATGTGTTCGGCAACGTTGCAACGCGCCAAACGCGAACCAGTCCAGTCGGTCTACAATCATTCCAACATTCAATCGGTCTACGACATCTACGCCAGCGTGCAGGATCGAGACCTTGGCAGCGCCGCCACCGCTATCCAGCGCGTCGTGCAGGACATGCAGGGCAAACTCGGCCCCGGCGACAGGATCGTGATCCGCGGCCAGATCGAAAGCATGAACAGCGCCTTCGCCAATCTGACCATCGGTCTGCTGTTCGCCGCCGTGTTCGTCTACGCGCTGATGGTGGTGAACTATCAGAGCTTCATCGACCCGCTGGCCGTCATCCTGGCACTTCCCGGGGCCGGCAGCGGCATCGTGCTGATGCTGTTCATCACCGGCACCACGCTCAGCGTGCCCTCGATGATGGGCGCGATCATGTCGATCGGCGTCGCGTCGGCGAACTCGATCCTGCTGGTCACATTCGCGCGCGAACAGCGGGAGGCGGGGATGAACGCCTTCAGCGCGGCGCTGTCAGCCGGCACGACCCGCCTGCGCCCGGTGCTGATGACGGCAGCGGCGATGGTCGTCGGCATGGTTCCGATGGCGATCGGCGGCCCGGGCGAGGAGCAGAACGCCGTCCTGGCGCGCGCCGTGATCGGCGGCGTGGTGATCGGCACGATGACGACGCTCCTGTTCGTTCCCTATCTCTATTCGGTGTTCGGCAAATTCGAGCGCCGCCGGTCAGATCTGCCACAGAACCTGCTACATCACGGAATACCGACATGAACGATCTTGCCGCACCGCTCCGGGACATCGGACAACATGAAACCGCTCCGGCCGACCCGGGACGTGACCGGCAGCGGCGGCGCATCGCGCGATTGCTCGGTCTCGGCACGGCAATGATCATTGCAGGTCTGGTGGCATTCGGCGTGCTGGAGCATTCGTCGCAGCGCGCTGAAGCCGTTGCCACGCTGCAGGCCATGCGCGCGGCGGTTCCCATGGTGCACACCGCGGCGGTGAAAGTAGTGGATGCACCACGCCGGATCGATCTGCCCGGCACCATGCAGGCGTTCGACAGCGCAACGTTGTTCGCCCGCGCCACCGGCTACATCAGCATACGCAACGTCGATATCGGCAGTCATGTGCACAAGGGTGACGTGCTCGCGGTGATCTCGGCCCCCGATCTGGATCAGCAACTGGCTCAGGCACGCGGGCAACTGGCGCAGATGCAGGGCGCATTGGCGCAGGCACAGGCTGACATGGCGCTCGCGCACGCCACGAACAATCGAACTTCGCAACTTGTTCAGCAAGGCTGGAGCAGCGAAGAGCGGGGCGATACGGATCGGCTGACGCTCGCTTCACGCACCGCTGCCGTCGCCGTCGCGCAGGCAAACCTGCAGGCGCAGCAGGCACAGGTGAGCCGGCTGGAGGAACTCACCGGGTTCGAGCGAGTCGTTGCCCCATTCAACGGCGTGATTTCGGCCAGACAGGTGGACGTCGGCAGCCTGGTGACCGCCGACGCCGCGAGCGGCTCGCCGCTGTTCTCGATCGCCCGGACCGACGTGCTGCGCGTCCAGGTCTACGTTCCACAGGACGCGTATTTCGGTCTGAAGGACGGCGAAGACGCCACGGTGACGGTTCCGGAACTGCCTTCCCGCGTGTTTCACGGCAAGGTGGCTCGCAACGCCAGCGTGCTGCAGCAGCAGACCCGCACCCTGCTGACCGAGGTGGACGTCGACAATGCCGATGGCACGCTGGCCGCCGGACTCTATGGCATCGTGCATCTCCAGGAGCCACGCGCCGAACCGGTCGTGTCGGTGCCGTCGGAAGCGGTGATCTTCGACAAGGACGGGCTGAGCGCCGCGGTCTACCAGGATGGCGTGGTTCGCCTCCGCCACCTCGATGTTCAGGCGGATGACGGCGCGCAGGTCCAGGTCCGCGCTGGCCTCAGGCAGGGAGATCAGCTCATCCTCAACCCGCCCGTAGGGGTGACCGATGGCATGCGCGTAACGACCGCTCCGACGGCGCAGGCCTCTGTCTCGACAGTCGCGAAGGGCTGATGCCATCGTGCGGGCAGCAAGGGTGCCGCCATCTGCTGAGGCGAACGTTTCTGGTGGGTCACAGATGAATACGGGCGCAACAATGCGGGCGGCAGCAGAAACCCCGCCTGAGAACTACGATCGGGTGACGATCGGGTTGCACTGGGTTGTCGCATCGCTGGTTGCCGCGCTGTGGTTGATGGGGCGAACGATCGGCTTCCTGCCACGCGGCACGTTACGTATCGATCTATGGTCGCTGCATGTCCTGCTTGGTTTCGCGCTGGCAGGCGTGCTGATTGCGCGGATAGTTTGGCGGACGACAGGTGGCCGCAGGCTGCCTCCCGCCGACCGTGGCGCCCTGCGCCTGCTCGCCCTCGTGACCCACAGGCTGATCTATGTTCTTCTCCTGACAGTCGTTGCGCTCGGTGTGATCAATGTTTTTGCCCACGGCTTTCCGCTGTTCAACGTCTGGCATTTTCCAAAACTGGGTCAGGATGACTTCGCGCAAACGATCAATGCCCGGCACGATCTCGTCGCCAACGTTATTGCGGCGACTGTTGCGCTTCATGCCGCCGCCGCCTTGTTCCACCATTACGTGATCAGGGACACAGTACCTGCGCCGCATGTGGCCTGACTGCGCCAGCGCCAGGCAACCGATCGCGGCGGTAGGGGAATTCGCGTCTGAATCTCGCTGATGGCGAATTTGACCACACCTCCGATGTCCTCGATAAGGGCCCCGGAGCGTGATAAAAGGGCCATCTCTCGTTGATGTTTCGATCGAAAACTGTCGGGCAATGGCTGCTCGGCACCGCTCTGGCATTAACGGTAGCGACGGCCACCGCCCCAGCCGTCGCCGCGCCACCGTTGTCGGCCTACAACGCAGACATCGCGGAGACCTCCGTCTCCGGCGTCTCTTCCGGTGCCTTCATGGCGGTGCAGTTCGGGACGGCATGGTCGTCGATCGTGAAGGGTGTCGGTGCAATCGCAGGGGGCCCATTTGGCTGCTCGGAGGGTTCCGGTTCGGCGGCGCTCAGCACGTGCATGGGCGGCGAGCCGGCCCCCGATCTTTCGGAACTGATCAGGCGCACTGACACATGGAGCGGCAGCGGCGGAATTGACGATACCGCCAGGCTCGCGGCGCAGAAGATCTATCTGTTCAACGGCTATAACGACGCAGTAGTTGCAAGGCCGGTGACCGACTCGCTGCAGGCCTTCTACGCGCACTACCTTGGTCGTAACACGGGCAACCTGTTCTATCAGACGGCAATCGGCGCTGGCCATTCACAGGTCACCGTCGGCTTCGGCGGAAGCTGCAACGAAAATGGCGGCGAATTCATCGACAACTGTGGGTATGATCAGGCCGGCGTCATCCTGCGCCACATCTACGGGGCGCTGGCGCCGCGCAATGACCGCGCATTGACCGGGCAGTTTCTGCCGTTCCAGCAGGCTGAATTCACCGCGCCGGACCAGCCGATCGACGACAGCATGGACGACCAAGGATTTGTCTATGTCCCGGCTTCCTGTGCGGCGAAACAGCGCTGCCAACTGCATGTTGTCCTGCATGGCTGTCTGCAGTCGTTCGCGAATATCGGCGAGGATTTCGTCCGGCATGCAGGTTATGACGAATGGGCCGACACCAATCGCATCATTGTCCTTTATCCGCAGATCCATGCCGTGGGAGTGACCGCGCTTGGCGTCACCAATCCCGACGCGTGCTGGGATTGGTGGGGGTATCTCGATGCCAATCCGACCGAGTTGCCCACCTATCTGCTGAAGTCGGGCAAGCAAATCAGGGCAATCAAGGCGATGGTGGACCGGGTGACCAGCGGCGCCTCGGCGGTATCTGTTCCCTCCACGCCGCAACATCCCGCGCCGGCGGCTGTGCTTGCGGCGGATCGCAGCGACAGCGCCATCGATGTCGTCTGGTCCTCGATTCCCGGGGTTACCAGCTACGATGTGTTTCGCGCCGACCCCACGGCCGAGGATTTCCATCAGGTCGGCTCCGTTTCGGGTTTGAGCTTTGCGGATTCGGGACTGAAGCCGGCGGCGCGCTATCGCTACAAGGTGCGGATTTCGTCCGCTGGGGCCAGCCCATTCTCACCGATCATATCGGCGACGACATTGCGGCGAGTGCCGCCGTGCGACGATCCCGGAAGTTGCGTTGTCGGCCACCCGGACGTACCCTCAAAGAAATGAGAAAGGCCCGACGGGTCAGTCGCCGGATACGGGAAACAGGAGCGGCCAAGGAGGGTGACATACCCCACGGACGGACCGGGCGCGACCAGGCGCTCGGCATGGATCGGCCGATCGCGCGGCGGGATATCCTGAACGGTGTCGCGGGCGTGGCCGGAACGTCGCTTGCGGCTGCCCTGATCCCAACCGGGCCCGCCGGTGCCACCACCGCGATGCAGGATCGGCCGGGCTACTATCCACCTGCGCTCACCGGAATTCGCGGCAGCCATCCCGGCTCATTCGAGTCCGCGCATCAGCTCCGTGACGGCGTCGTTGCGTTGCCGCCGGTGACGTCCGGCACGAAGCACTACGACCTGGTCATCGTCGGCGCCGGCATCAGCGGCCTGTCGGCGGCCTATTTCTATCGCCAGGCACGGCCCCATGCCCGTATCCTGATCCTCGACAACCACGACGACTTCGGTGGCCATGCCAAGCGCAACGAGTTCGTGCTCGACGGCAGGCTGCAACTGCTCAACGGCGGCACGCTCGAGATCGACAGCCCGCGACCCTACAGCGTGGTCGCCTCGGGGCTGTTGAGGCGCTCGGGATCGTTCCGGCGAAGCTGGAGGCGGCCTGCGCACAAGCCCGAGTTCTACCAGTCGCTGGGCTTGCGCCGCGCCGTCTTTCTCGACCGCGAAACATTCGGCGCGGACAAGCTGGTGGTCGAACGCGACGGCACAACCTGGGCGCAGCGGCTGGCCGACGCGCCGCTGTCGCCGCAGGTGCGAGCCGACATCGTGCGCATCTACGACGCCGAAGTGGACTACTTGCCGGGCCTGACCTCGGACGAGAAAAAGGCCACGCTCGCCGGCATCAGCTACCGCGACTATTTGGTTGACGTGATCAAGGCCGACCCCGGCGTGGTGCCCTTCTTCCAGGCGATGACCCATGACGAGTGGGGCGTCGGCATCGATGCGGTCGGTGCGCTCGAGGTCTGGCCGTTCGAGTTTCCCGGGCTTTCAAGGCCTTGGCCTCAAGTCCGGCCCCGCGCCGCGCATGGGCTTCACCGCGGCGGGCTATGCCGCGGGCGGCTCGGATACGTTCCATTTCCCTGACGGCAACGCCTCGATCGCGCGTCTGTTGGTGCGCAGCCTGATCCCCGCCGCGCTGCCCGGCCACAGCGTCGAGGACGTCGTGACCGCGCGCGCGAACTATGCCCAGCTCGATCAGCCCGGTGCGACCATGCGCATCCGTCTGAGCAGCACCGTGCTGCGGGTCGCCAATCTGGGACCCGGCGAGGCGCCGGACGGCGTGGCGGTCACCTATGCAAGGGGCGGCGAGGTGACGACGGTGCGCGGCGCGTCGTGTGTGCTGGCGTGCTGGAACATGATGATCCCGTATCTCTGCCCCGACCTGCCGACCCGCCAGAAGGAGGCGCTGCACTAGCTGGTCAAGACGCCGCTCGTCTACACCAGCGTGGCGATCAGGAACTGGCGCGCCTTCAAGAACCTCGGCATCGCCAGTGTGCTATTCGCCGGGCTGCTATCACACGTTCTTCCGGCTCAATCCGACAGTCGACATCGGCAACTACCGCAGTCCGCGCTCGCCCGACGAGCCGATGCTGGTCCTCATGACCCGCATGCCGTGCCAGCCGGGTCTGGATCAACGGGCGCAGAACCGGGCCGGTCGTGCCGATCTGCTCGCCACCAGCTTCGAAACCTTCGAGCGCAATATCCGCGACCAGTTGGGCCGCACGCTGGGTCCCGGTGGCTTCGATCCGGCACAGGACATCATGGCGATCACAGTCAACCGCTGGCCGCACGGCTATGCCTACGAGTACAACCCGCTGTTCGACCCCGACTGGGACGAGCACGACCAACCCCACGTCGTCGGCCGCCAGCCCTTCGGCCGGATCACCATCGCGAACTCGGATTCCGGCGCCGGCGCCTACACCGATTCGGCGATCGACCAGGCACATCGCGCGGTGGGCGAGGTGCTGGCGATCGAATCGTAGAACGTAACGACCGGCGGGGCCGTCGGTTCGTTGCCCCTGAAAGTAGTGGCATCCCCTCAATGCAACTTCACGCTGGGCTCCGGCCGGTGCGAGATGCCGCTGACCAGCGTGCGCCATGCGACCGCTCGGCCGCCGTGCAGCGCCGCCTGATGCATCTTGTAGAGCGAACGATACATAAGCCGAGCAAAATAGCCTTCTATGAAAAGGCTTTTGCCGATGAGGAATCCCATCAGGCTGCCGACCGCGCTGTACTTGCCCAGTGAGACCAGTGAGCCGAAGTCTCGGTAGTGGAACGGTTCCAGTGGTTTCCGGGCCAACAATCGTTCCACCTGATGGGCCATGTGTGACGCCATTTGATGCGCCGCCTGCGCGCGTGGCGGCACCGGCTGCGGCGATCCCTCGCGCGGACACGCCGCGCAATCGCCGATCGCGAATACGTTCGGGTCGCGTGTCGTTTGCAACGTCGGCAGAACCACGAGTTGATTGATCCGGTTGGTCTCCAGCCCATCGATCTCGTGCAGGACATCCGGCGCCTTGACCCCCGCCGACCAGACGACCAGTTCGCTCGGGATGAACGTTCCGTCGGCCAGGCACACCCCGTCCCGGCGCACCTCGCTCACCCGGGCGGCGGTGCGGACCGAGACCCCGAGTTCCTCCAGCAGCACCCGCGTCGCATCGGCGATCCGCTCGGGCAGCGCGGGCAGGATACGCGGCGCGGCTTCGATCAGCACGAGATGGATGTCGCGTTCCGGATCGATCCGGGTAAGCCCGTAGGCCACCAGGGCGCGCACCGTGCGGTGCAGTTCGGCGGCCAGCTCGGACCCGGTCGCGCCGGCGCCTATGATCGCCACGTCGAGTTGACCCGGCCGCACCGGCCCGTCCTGCGTGTTGGCGCGCAGGCACGCGTTGACCAGACGGCGGTGAAATCTCGACGCCTGTTCTGGCGTTTCGAGTGGCACTGCGAACGCCGCGGCGCCCGGCGTGCCGAAATCATTGGTTACGCTGCCAATCGAGATGATCAGCGTATCATAGTCCAGCACACTTGGCGGCGTGATCTGCCGACCCTCATCGTCGACCGTCGCCGCGAGGCGGATCTGCCTTGCCGCCCGGTCTAGCCCGACCATTTCGCCAAAGCGGTAGGTGAAATGATGCCAGTGCGCCTGCGCCAGGTAGTCAAGCTCATGCTGCGCGCGGTCGACACTGCCGGCCGCGACAGAATGCAGCAGCGGCTTCCACAGATGCGTCCGCGATCTCTCGACCAGGGTGATCCGTGCGCGTCCCGACCGACCGAATTTCTCGCCGAGACGTGTCACCAGTTCCAACCCGCCCGCGCCTCCGCCGACCACCACGACACGGTGAAGGCCCGGGGGATCGGAGGTCCCGATCGACGCGTTCAGCCGAAAATCCTCCATTGCTCCATCCTGCATCGTTACAAATCGGATTTGGCTATTCTCGATGGAGGTCGCCATGGCCGGTGGCATCAGGGCGCGGTGGTTGCGTGAGAGCAGGAACTGACCCTCACCATGGCAGAAGCTGACGGCGTTGCGGAAACAAACTTCCGACGCCGACAGCCCGTCCTGCACCAGGCGAGCGCGGATTATATCCGATATGATGTTGCCCAGGGCGGTGATCGTCTCGACGTTCTGCGTGTCCGAGACAGAGGCGACAATCAGTGGCGTGTTCGCCGTGACCTCGGGTGCGGCGGCGAGAATGAGATCGACCGCCCGGTAAGTCACTGTGCCAAGCGGGGGCACGCCACGGCACGCCCTCGGGACACAACCGCGCGCATCTGGCCTTCGCGCCGGCCGTGATGGTTGCAACGAACAGTCGTTCCCGACGTTCCCGATACGAATAAGGGTTTCGAAGCCGGGGCGATTATGGTATCGTGCGCAACGCTATTATATTTTTATACGCTTTCACCCGAGACCGTACCACAACTTACAATCTGCCGAACGTATCCAACGAAAGGGAAACACCAGCGCTGACTTGGCGGGAATCGGCCGCAGTGGTTCGAGCGTCTTCGAAGCGGTGGAAACCTGCTGACTGCCCGGATCAATACAGAAGCAGCCCGCGCGACGCGGTTCGTGGCGATCGCGACGGAGGCGGTGCCCGCACCTCCAACCGCAACAATCGGGCAGCCCGAAGGATTGGACTTGGTCCTGCTCAGGCCTTCGCCCGGTGCCAGGGCAGCGCCAGCCAACCGACGATACGCATTCGTGGCAGCCCATGTGGCCCCATCACCGCGCCTCCCTTTCCCGACGCCGTCACAGCGTCTCCTTTCACATGAGGTACATCAAATGCGTGCAGCACTCCTATCGACGATCCTAGGTATCGCGCTCTCCATCGCCGCCGGCGCGTCAGCGCAGACATCCGCCAATGTGACTGCGACCTGCAAGGACGGCTCGGTGTTCTCCGGCGCGTCGCGAAGTGGCGCATGCCGGGGCCACCAGGGCGTCGCCACCTGGGACGCACCCGCCGCAACGACCTCTTCCCCAGCGGCGCCGCCGGCCACGACGACGCGGGCGACACCTGTGGCAGCGAACCCGGCTGGCGTCGCCGGTGCGAAGCCTGCCAAACCCGGACAGGTCTGGGTCAACACCGCGAGCAAGGTCTATCATTGTCCCGGCACACGCTATTACGGCAAGACCAAGCAGGGTGAGTACATGTCGGAGATGGACGCAAAAGCCGCCGGGGACCACGCCAGCGGTGGCAAGTCTTGCTCATAGTCTCGAACATTCGGTAGTCCGGACCCCAACCGCCACAACGGTCAGGCGGCAATCGAGCGGCGACGAGGTTTCGGCGTTGCTCGATTATCGCCGGATTGGCGACTGGCGACCATATCCCCAACGCAACGATCCAGGCGACAAGGTTCCTTCAGCGCACCACACCGCGCGCGCTGTCAGGCTGACGTGATCGCGCATCGGAGCGAGACCGCACCTTCGCCCGACCACTGTTCATTGCATCCCTACCGTTTTGGGCGGGATCCCGCGGTGCCGGCACACCCGACCACCCGGCCACGCCTCGAACGCGCCGGCACGAATCGCGGCGTCCTCGTGCCGATGGTTGCCCCAGTCACTGCCTGATGGGCCGCAATGCCGGCTCGGCGACCCTCGACGGTCAGTGCCCTGGGCGCCCCCCGAGCGAGCGACCGACGTCATCGCAACCCGCCGGACCGACCGTTACCCAAAACCGCCGGGCAAATCTTGACGACCATGCCTCAACCGGCCTAAACCGCGCCCCCTGGATGGCGGGCGTAGCTCAGTTGGTAGAGCGCCAGGTTGTGGTCTTGGATGCCGTGGGTTCGAGCCCCATCGCTCGCCCCATCCGCCCCACGTGAGAAAACCCACCCCCCGGGCTCCCGCTGTGCCCACGCCGCCGGCCGCCGCCGTTTCGGCGCGCACCGGGGCGGTTGTGCTGGCGGGCGGACAGGCGACCCGGATGGGCGGCGGCGACAAAACGCTCCTCCCCGTGCAAGGTGTGCCGATGTTGGCGTCGATCATTGCGGCACTGGATGTTGCGACCATCGCCATCAGTGCCAATGGCGATCCGGATCGCTTCGCTAGGTTCGGGGTCCCGGTGCTGCCGGATGGGCGGTTTGCCGGAGAGGGGCCACTGGCAGGGCTGCTGGCCGGACTGAACTGGGCCGCCGCCCTCGATATGACCGCACTCCTGACGGTCCCCGGCGACACACCCTTTCTGCCGCGTGGGCTGGCGCGGCGGCTGTCACCGGCGCCGGCTTGTGCAGCCAGCGGAGGTCGCCGTCACCATTTGGTTGCACTCTGGCCGATATCTTGCCGGAGCCATCTCCTGGCGCTGCTCTCTGTGTCCGGACCACGACACGTCTCGGGCTTTGCTCAAAGTATTGGCATGCGTTACGTTGACTTTCCGGTCGGGGACCACGATCCTTTCGCTAACATAAATACCCCGGACGAACTGGCCAAACTGCGCTCGGCGATTGTTAACAAATAGTTCGAAGAAGACGAGTGAGTGAGCGATACGACTCTTAATCGGAGCAACATCGGACGGCGCAGCGACGAAACGGGCGGTGGCTCACATGAGAATGAGTGTCGCGATCGCCGGCCTGGGTGCCATCGGTTTGCCATTGGCTCGCGCCCTCGATACCGGCGTCGAGGGGCTGCGTCTGATCGCGGTGAGTTGCCGCGATCGGGTCAAGGGGCGAGCTAACCTGGCCGGATTTCACGACCCGCCCCGCCTGGTCGAGATCCCCGAACTGGCAGCAGCCGACATCGTCGTCGAGGCTGCTCCCGCGGCGGTGTTTGAACGTATCGCGTTGCCTGCCATCGAGGCTGGGCGAATCTTCGTTCCCGCTTCCGTAGGCGCCCTGCTGCCACGAATGCACCTGGTCCGCCTGGCGCAGCAGACCGGCGCCCGGATCGTGGTTCCCACCGGCGCGTTGTTGGGCCTGGATGCCGTGCGCGCCGCCGCCGAAGGACCAATCGACAGTGTTACCATCGAGACCTGGAAACCACCGTCCGCGCTGGCAGGTGCTCCTTACCTGCTTAAGCACCATATCGATGTATTGGAACTGACAGAAGCCACGCTGGTGTTCGAGGGCAACGCGCTCGAGGCCGCCGCCGGCTTCCCGGCCAATCTCAATGTTGCCGCGGCCCTGGCGCTGGCCGGTGTGGGCCCGGCGCGAACGCGGGTGCGCATCTGGGCCGACCCTGGCGCAACCCGTAATGTTCACAGCATCCGGGTAGAAGCGGCCGCGGCCCGCTTTAGCATGACGATCGAGAACGTTCCGAGCTTGGAAAATCCTCGAACGGGCCAGCTGTCCGCCCTCTCGGTGCTGGCCTGTCTGCGCGGCCTGGTCTCGCCCCTCAAGGTCGGAAGTTGACCGGCGGCCTCGATAGGTCCGCATTGACCGAGGCGCTGGTCTATCTCGCCACGATCACCCTGTTCAGCTTCGTCGTCGTCGGCGCTGCCTTCGTCCGGCAAGAGATGCTGATCCTGGTCAGCATCCCGCCGGTTTTCGTGGCGCTGATCACTGGCTTCATCATGGCCCTATATGCGCAGGACAATTTTGGACTGCTACCGGTCGCCGCGGCCCTGTTGCTGGCCGTGCTGCCCGCCGTTTGGCTCAGCCGGCGATTTTCCTCGCGCGACATGCTGATCGCCATCTACCTCGCGTGGACATCCGGAATGGTGCTCGCGCTGATTGCCTTCAGTTTCCCCGACCGGGCATGAACGTGGCCGCGGTCAGCCCTCCCGCTCAAAGATCCACCACGACATACTGCTCCTCGATCGCCACCGGTATCGTTTCGGCGACATAGGGCCCGTGGACGATGCGCTGACCCTCGGCCACCTCCACAGGGTAGCTGCGGACGCCGATCCGGGAGGGATCGCAGAAACTTTGACCGGTACGCACGTCGAACTCCCAGCCGTGCCAAGGGCACCGGAGGATCTCGCCCTTTCTCGAATACTGGTATTGACCCGGCTCATCCGATGAAATCAGGCCGGTCAGGATGCCCTCGCACATCGGCCCGCCTTGGTGCGGGCAGCGGTTGAACAGACCGAAGAACTCGCCCCCAAGATTGAACACCGCGATCTGGCGACCGCGCACCGTCACCAGTTTCCGCTGCCCCGGCGGGATTTCTGACACCGCCGCGACCACATGCTTGCTCATCGTTCAGAACGTCCCCGTATCATGCCGCCGGTCCGGCCTTGGCGTACCAAAGGTAGTCAAGCCACAGTGATGCCGCAACCGAGGCGCCTTGGAACCCGACCCGACTTGCGACCGCCCAGCCATCGGTATCTATTGCGCCCATCTATTGCGCCCGTCCGCGGCCCCAACCAACGCCGCGCGTTCCGGTTATCTCGTGGGCCGGCAGGTATCAGGCAGGGAGCACGCCATTTTGAGCCGTCACCGTGACAACGCGGGCGCCAAGGATATCTCCCGGCTTGCGCGTGCCGCCGCCGCCTTGCCCTTCCTGTTCCTGCTCCTGCTTCTGCTTTCGGCCTGCGCCACCCCGCCACCGCGACAACTCTCGGCGGCCGATGCCGCGGATGTCGATCGCGTGACCGCCTACCTGAACAGCATTCCCCGCTTCGAGGCACATTTCGTGCAATTCGGTTCGTTCGGTCCCGATGCCGGGCTGATCCTGCTTGACCGTCCGGCTGCCCATCTGCGCATCGACTACGCCGACCCTGCTGGACGGGTGATGGTCATAGCCAACGGCAAGATGATCATTCTCGACCGCGGCAATGGCTCCACCACCACGATACCCGTCTCCCGCACACCGCTCGGCATGCTGCTGACGCCCAGCATCAGCCTGTCCGGGGACATCACCGTGGCGGCGGTCGATCGACCGCCGGGCGCCATCCAGCTGACGCTGATAAAAACCCAGCATCCGGCCCAAGGCAGCCTCACGCTCACGCTGGCGGAGAAACCGCTCCGGCTTGCATCGGTCACCGTCAGCGATGCCGAGCGGCGGACTTTGACGATGAGCCTGTCTGGCATCGACACCAGCGCCGAGGGTCACACCTGACCTGTTCGAACCCCCGACCATGCCCGCCGGCGGCTAAGCCGGACCACGCCGAAACCCGTGCGTTTCCCAACGAACCGCCCGCGCCAGACGCCACGGTCAGCTCGGCGGCTGATCCATGCTCACGTCGCCCGCGATAACCCGCTGGCGTCCCTCCGGCGTGTCGAGCAACAGGGCGCCGTCCTGGTCCAGTCCGGCGAACACGCCCTCGATCGACTCACCTTGGGCGTTGACCCGAACGGATGCACCCACCGGGTAGGACCGCTGCAGCCAGAGTTCCCGGACCGGGGCAAATCCATCGGCCAGCCAAACGTCGAGGTGATGGCCCAGCCGGTCCAGCAGGATATCTCGCGCGCTGTCGACCGACGCGATGCCGCCGTTGTCGACAATCGTGGTCGTCTTGTAATTGGCATTTGGCGGTGAGCGCAGCACGTTTAAACCGATGCCCAGGATAGTCGCGTCCTGCTCCTGCTCCAGCAGAATGCCGGCGATCTTGGCGCCGTTCACCAGAACATCGTTCGGCCATTTCAGCATCGGGCTGATCTGGCGCGGCATCAGCGCCTCCACCGTCTCGGCGACCGCCAGAGCAGCTAGAAAACTCAGTTCGCCGACGCGGGCAGGCGGCGTATCGGTGCGCAGCAGAATTGACAAGTATAGGTTGCCAGGAGGGCTGAACCAGGTTCGTGTCAGCCGGCCACGCCCGGCCGTCTGTTCGTCGGCATGCAGCACCGTGCCATGCGGCGCGCCCTCCTGTGCCAGACGTCGCGCCTCATCGTTGGTGGACCCGATCGTCTCATAGTGCAACACGGTGAATGGTTGGCTCATGTCTCTCCGTCGCCCGATTGGGTAGCGGCCCGCTGATACCACGGCGGCGGCCGACCGCACAGCTTGCAAATCGTTCGGTGTCGAATCGACGCCCGCAGCATGCGACCATCTGCGTTTTTCGCGTTCAACGCTCTGCCTTGATCGGAATCGAGCGGTCACGATGGCCCGAAAGTTCTGCTCCAGCGGCCCTGTCCAGCCGCGTCGCCAGCAGCGGGGCCACAAAGGCTATGGCGCAGACGAACAGGAACGCGACCGAGAAATCCGGCAGCTGCGGACCCGCGTGATGCGTGATCGCGATCGACCCAGCCAACGCGGCGGCCGATATCGCAATGCCCAGCGTCAAGGACATCTGCTGGAACGTGGTGTAGAAACTCGTAGCGGAACTCATCTCCTCGCGCGGGACGTCGGCATAGGCAATCGTGTTGTAGGCCATGAACTGCAGCGACTGGAAAAATCCGTTGGCGACCAGGACGCCATAGATCAGCGGCAGCGGCCAGCTCGGACGGAACGCGGCGCAGACCGCCAGGATCGAGGTGGCGAGCGCCCCGACCCACGTCAGCACCGGGCGGAAACCCAGCCGCTTGAGAATATACGGCGCACAGGTCCGCATCGCGAGCGATCCGACCGAGGTGACAAACGTGATCAATCCGCTTTCCGCCGCCGCCATGCCGAAGCCGATCTGCAACATCATCGGCAGCAGGAACGGCATCGCCCCCACCGCGATCCGTGACAGCGAGCCGCACAGCAGCGACATGCGGAATGTCTCGATGCGCAGCAGGCGAAAATCCAGCATGGGCCTGGGATGATGCCTGGCATGTAGCGTGTACAGCACACCGGAAACGACGCCGACGCCGAGCAGAGCGGCGACCGCCCAGCGTTGCGCCGACGCCGCGGCTGGCGACCTCGATGCCGAACATCAGGCAGGCCAGCGCGGTGCCGGCCAGCAGCAGTCCGCGCAGGTCGAATTTGGTTCGCGCCGGCTCCTTCATCTCGTCGATGAAGACCGTCACCAGGATGATGCCGGCGATGCCGATGGGCACGTTGATGTAGAAGATCCAGTGCCACGACAGATAGGTAACGATGAAGCCGCCGACCGGCGGACCGACGATCGGCCCGATGGTGGCCGGCACCATCAGCCACGCCATCGACCGCACCAGTTCCGCCTTCGACACGACACGCAGCATCACCAGCCGCCCCACCGGCGACATCATGGCCCCGCCGGCACCCTGCAGCATCCGCGCCGCCACCAGGGCCCACAGTGACGGCGCCTGGGCGCAAAGGATCGACCCCAGGGTGAAAAGCCCGATCGCCGCGCGGAACACCGAACGCGATCCGAAACGATCGGCGATCCGCCCGCTGGCCGGAATGAACATCGCCAGCGTCAGCAGGTACGAGGTCAGCGCGATGTTCATTTGCAGCGGTTCGGCGCCGAAGCTGCGAGCCATGGTCGGCAGCGCGGTCGCCAGCACCGTTCCGTCCAATTGCTCCATGAACATCGCGCTGGCGACGATCAACAGACACGGTTCGAGGGTTCGCGAGACGACGATCCTCCGGTCCCGAGGGGTTCCGTTGCACTGGCCTCGCTTTCTCCGGCACCCATGGGAACGCCGGACGGGGTCCCCCCGATCCAATCCCGGGAGCCTATCGACACCCCCACCCGGTGCCAACCCGGGCGCGTTACAGCCCGGCGGTGCGGCGGCCATTGCCAATCCGGAGCGGCATGGTGAAGCTGCGCCATACGACCCCCTAGGAGGAAACCCGTGCAGCAACCAACCGGCCCGCTCTCCGGTATCCGCGTCATCGACGTCACCACCGTCGTGCTCGGCCCGTTCGCGTCGCAGACGCTGGGCGACATGGGCGCCGACGTCATCAAGGTCGAAACGATCGAGGGCGACTCCACGCGCGTACATCGGTCCCAGCCGCACACCGGGCATGGGCAGCTATTTCGCCAACCTCAACCGCAACAAGCGCAGCCTGGCGATCGACCTGAAGAAGCCCGCCGCCCGGCAGGCGCTGCTGCGCCTGGTCGAGACCGCCGACGTCTTCCTGCACAACATGCGGCTTCGGCGCGGCGTCGCGACTCGGCCTGGACTACCAGACGTTGTCGGCGCGCAACCCGAAGCTGATCTACGCCGCCGCCAGCGGCTTCCGCAAAGGCAGCTCGATGCAGGAGTTTCCTGCCTATGACGACCTGATCCAGGGCGTCTCCGGCATCGCCTCGCTGAACGCCGGGCCGGACGGCGCGCCGCGCTACTTCCCGACCGTCGTGGTCGACAAGCTGACCGGCGTGACCCTGGCCTCGATGATCGGCATGGCGTTGTTCCATCGCGAGCGAACCGGCGAGGGGCAGGAAATCCATCTGCCGATGATGGAAACGATCCTGTCGTTCACGCTGATCGAGCACCTCATGCACGGCACGCTGGGCGAGCCGGAGAAGGGACTGGGCTATCCGCGGATGATGACCCCGCATCGGCGCCCCTATCAGACCAAGGACGGCTACATCAGCGTCATTGCCCACAGCGACGCGCAATGGCGCAAAGCTGTTCGAGGCCATGGGGGTGGCGCATCTGATCGATGATCCGCGCTTCAACTCGATGCCGGCACGGTCGGCGAATATCGACGCCGTCTACGCCACGCTGACCGAGGGAATGAAGCAGCGCACCACCGAGGAGTGGCTGGCGGAGCTGCGGCCCGCGGACATTCCCTGCGGCAAGGCCAACCGCTGGATGAGCTGTTCGACGACCCCTATCTGACCGAGACTGGATATTTCGAGCCATACGACCATCCCGTCGAGGGCAGGGTGGTGATCCCGGCCATTCCCGCCCGGTTCTCAAATCGCCCCCGACGTCCACCGGCCATGGCCGAAGCTCGGCGAGCACACGCGGGAGATCCTTGCCGAGGCCGGCTGTTCCGAGGCCGAGATCGAGGCGATCGTCGGAAAATAGGAGATTATGCACCGTCGATCCGAGCGCCGCCGGTGTCGCAATCACATAGCCCGCGAAACCCTGGCGGAAATCGCGTAATCGGACCAAGCTCCGCCCCGCCGCCGCCGGCCACCTGGACGGCAAGGCATCGGAGGGAACATGGCCGACACCAGCAGTATTGCCGACGGTCTCCGGCGCGCCACCAACTCGGGTGATCTGCCGGGCGTGGTGGCAGCGGCGGCAACCTCCGACGGAATGATCTTCGAGGCCGCCTTCGGCACCCGCGACCTGGCGACCGGCGTTCCCATGACGACTGACACCGTCGTCTGGGCCGCATCGATGACAAAGGCCGTCACCGCCGCCTGCGCGATGCAGCTGGTGGAACGCGGCAAGCTCTCGCTCGATACCGATTCCCCTGTGCTGCCCGAACTCGCCCGGGTCCAGGTGCTCGACGGCTTCGATGAAGGCGGCAAGCCGCGGCTGCGGGCGCCGAAGCGCGCCATCACCTTGCGCCAGTTGCTGACCCACACCTCGGGTCACGCCTATGGCATGTGGAATGCCGATATCGCGCGCTACATCGAAGCCACCGGCACGCCCAGCATTACCTCCTGCAGGAACGCTGCGTTGCTGCTGCCCCTGGCATCCGACCCAGGCGAGAAATGGGAATACGGGATCGCGATCGACTGGGCCGGCAAGGCGGTCGAGGCCATCTCCGGCCAGACACTGGACCGCATCATGCAGGATGAGATCTTCGGCCCGCTCGGCATGTCGGACACCGGGTTCAAGCTGGGGGCCGAGCAGCGGCAGCGCCTCGCCAAGGTCCATTCCCGATCGAATGAAGGCCTGGTCTCGACGCCCATGGAAATCCCGCAGGACCCGGAATTCCACATGGGCGGCGGTGGCCTCTACTCGACGGTCGGCGACTACCTGAAGTTCACCCAGATGATCCTGCACGGTGGCACCTTCAACGGCGCGGAGGTGCTGCGGCCGGCCACTGTGGCGGCCATGTCACTGAATGCCATGGGCGACCACGTGTGCAATCCGATGAAGACCGCTGCCCCGTCGGTCACCAATGACGTTGATTTCGTCGCCGGCATGAAGTGGGGCCTGAGCTTCCTGATCAACCCGACTGCGTTGCCGACCGGCCGGTCACCGGGCAGCCTGGCCTGGGCGGGCCTGGCGAATTCTTATTACTGGATCGATCCGGTGCGCCGCGTGACAGGGGTCTATGCCACCCAGGTGCTGCCGTTCTTCGATCAGAAGGCGGTGGAAACATTCGCTGCCTTCGAGGCCGGGATCTACGCGGCCTTGTGACTTTGCCGAACTCAAAGCGAGCCCGCGAAGTGTCTAGACGGGCGTCCGAGGGAAACTGAAATATAACTGCCCCGCTTCACCTCGCACCATAGGAAGACGCCGATGACAGACGAACTGGTTTACGCGCAGCGCGACGGCATCGGCCACGTCATGTTCAACCGCCCGCAGGCACGCAACGCGCTGACATTCCCCATGTACGAACGCCTGGCTGAGATAGCAACCGACCCCGGCGACGTTCGCGCCCTTGATCGTGACCGGCGCCGGCGAGAAGGCCTTCGCCGCGGGCACCGACATCAATCAGTTCCGCGCCTTCACCCCACCGCCGCCGACGCCCATGGCCTACGAGGCCCGGATCGACCGCGTGCTCGGCACCCTCGAACGCTGCAAGGTACCCACCATCGCCGCCATCGCCGGCGCCTGCACCGGTGGAGGCGCCGCCATCGCCGCCGCCTGCGACCTGCGCATCGCCGCCGCCAACGCCCGCTTCGGCTTTCCCATCGCCCGCACCCTCGGCAACTGCCTGTCGATGTCCAACATCGCCCGCCTGTCGGCTCTGGTCGGCCCCGCCCGCGTGATCGAAATGATCTTCACCGCGCGCCTGCTGTCCGCCTCCGACGCCCTGGCCGCCGGCCTGGTGACCGAGGTGCTGCCCGACCAGGCTACGCTCGAAGCCCGCGCCATGGACCTTGCCACGCTCGCCGGGGACCACGCGCCGCTGACGATGCGCGCGACCCGAGAGGCGCTCCGCCGCCTGCGCGACAATCTGCCGCCGGACGAGGATTTGATCCACATGTGCTACACCAGCCAGGACTTCAAGGAGGGCATGGAGGCTTTCCTGGCCAAGCGTCCGCCCGTCTGGCGAGGCGAATGAACGTCCCACTGACCCTGTTCGAAAAGGTCTGGAACAGCCACGTCATTACCACGCGCGATGATGGCACCTGCCTGCTGTGGATCGATCGCCATCTGCTGCACGAGGGCAGCTTTCACGCCTTCGAAAAGCTGGATCACACTGGCCGCACGGTCCGCCGGCCCGATCTGACGTTCGGCGTCGCTGACCACTACGTGCCGAGCCAGGCGGGGAGCGGGGGGCAGGATCGAGCGATCGCCGACCCGGAAGCGGCCGTGCTGGTCAGCCAGCTACGGCAGAATGCGTGCCGCCATGGCTTCGACAGCATGGACATGAGCGATCCACGTCAAGGCATCGTCCATGTGATCGCACCGGAGCAGGGCCTGACCTTGCCGGGCCTGACGCTGGTGTGCGGCGACTCCCATACCGCGACCCACGGCGCGTTCGGTGCCCTGGCCTTCGGCATTGGCGCCTCGGAGGTAGCGCACGTTCTTGCAACCCAGACACTTTGGCAGCGCAAGCCTGCGCAGATGCGCGTGACCATCGACGGCACCTTGAGCCCCCTGGTCAGTGCCAAGGACGTCATCCTGACGATCATTGCCGCTATCGGCGCCGCTGGCGCGACCGGCTGCGCCATCGAGTTTGCCGGTTCCACGATCCGTGCGATGTCGATGGCGGCCCGGATGACGCTTTGCAACATGTCGATCGAGGCCGGCAGCCGCACCGGCATGATCGCGCCGGACGAGACCACCTTCGCCGCGCTGCGTGGCCGTCCCCGGGCGCCGAAGGGCGCCGCCCTGGACAATGCCGTCGCTGCCTGGCGTCTGCTGTTCAGCGACCCAACGGCGTCATTCGATCGGGCGGTGGCGTTCGATGCGTCCTCGGTCGCGCCCACGGTCACCTGGGGTACCAGTCCGGAGACCGCGCTGCCGATCACCGGACACGTGCCCGATCCCGCCGACGAAGCGGATCCGGCCCTGGCCGCCGGCATTCGCGTTCAACTCGAGGCGATGGGTCTGGCACCCAACCAGCCGCTGGATGGTATCGCCATCGATCAGGTCTTTATCGGCAGTTGCACCAACGGCCGGATCGAGGATCTGCGCGCTGCCGCCGCCATTCTGTCGGGCCGGTCCGCGGCGATTCCCGGTCTGGTGGTGGCCGGCTCGACACCGGTCAAGCGCCAGGCCGAGCGGGAGGGGCTGCACCGAATCTTTCAGCAGGCTGGACTGATTTGGGGCGAGCCGGGGTGTTCCGCCTGCACCGGCATGAACGGCGATACCGTGCCGGCGGGACGGCGCTGCGCCGCGACCTCCAACCGTAATTTCGTCGGCCGCCAGGGGCCGGGCTCACGCACCCATCTGATGTCGCCCGCGATGGCCGCCGCCGCGGCGGCGACCGGAACTCTCTGCGACGTCCGCCGGCTGGTGGGATGACGCCGTTCACCGCCGTCACCGGACGAGCCGCGGTGCTGGACCGCGCGAACATCGACACCGACCAGATCATCCCCGCACGCTTCCTGCGCAAGCCACGCGGCGACGGCTATAACCTTTTCCTGTTCCACGACGCACGGGCAGCCGATCCAGAATTCCCGCTCCGCCCCTCGGACAACCCGCCGATCCTGATCGCCGGAGCAAATTTCGGCTGCGGATCGTCGCGCGAAGGCGCCGTCTATGCGCTTGTGGATGCAGGCGTGCGCTGTGTCATCGCGACCGGTTTCGGCGACATCTTTGCGGGTAATGCCGGGAAGAACGGTCTGCTCACGATCGTGCTGCCGCCGGACCAACACGCGACGTTGGTGCAAGCTGCTCGCAACCAAGCCGAGTTCACGGTCGATCTGGCCGAACAGCGTATCCGTTTTGGTAATCATGCCTTCAGCTTTTTGATTGATGCCTTCCTTAAGCGTTGTCTGAGCGATGGACTTGACGATATTGCACTGACACTCGATGAAACCGCCCGCATCACCGCTTTCGAAACCACCGATGCCAAGCGACGGCCGTGGTCCATCCCGGACTGACGCCGGCAGCCCGATCAATTGACCAACGCGGGCGGGGCCGGGACCCATCCATGAGGAGACCAGGCGCATGGCGGCTTCCTGCAAGCTCGGCCGTCTCTGCGGATGATCCCGGCGAGCCGAACGTTTGAGTGCGTCATCACACAATCCGGCCCATCTTCTGTCGGCAACGATCAGCCTGAAAATGGTCCCGCCGGCTCATACGTGATGCGGTTTTGCACGGTTTCTTAACATCTACCCGCTATGCGAGCTTCTGTGACATATCTGACCGACTTCGCCGACCAGGCCGTGATCATTCCCCTGGTGCTCGCGGTTGCCACGACCCTGGCCATTCAGGGATGGCGGCGCGGCGCGGTCACCTGGGTAGCCGTGGTGGCCGCCACGTTCGGCGCAACCCTTGCCTTCAAGCTGATGTTCCTGGCGTGCTCGCCATTGTTCGAACCAATGGATGTGCACAGCCCAAGCGGTCACGTCGCCGCCGCGGCCGTGGTCTCGGGCGGTCTGGCGGCGATGCTGACCCGGCGGCGGGCCAGTATCCTGCCTGCCGCACTGGTCGCGGCGTGCGTGATCGGTGTGTCCCGCATGCTGCTCGGCGTGCATTCGCTGGAGGAAGTGATCGTCGGGGCGCTGATTGGCCTTGTCGGCGCCGCCGCGCTGCTGCGGTTCGCGGGCAGACCACCGGAAAGCCTGAGTGCTGCCCCGGTGATGGCGGTCGTCGTCGTCGTGGCCGCTGTGTTCCACGGCCTGCATCTGCCGGCCGAGGCAGCAATCCGCCACACCGCGTTCAACCTCGCCCAGTATATTCCCGCCTGTCGCGGCACTCCGGAATTTCAGCGGGAGGGCGAAGCACAAGACCCCGAGTAGGCCCTCCAATGTCTCCGTGCCTTGAACGGGCCTGCCCTTGCGAAGGCGCGGGGACCTACGACCGTCCCTGTATGAACAAAGGTAAGAATTCACCGAACCAGGTCCGGCGACGACACCGTAACGGGCGGCGGCACCGCATCGGTCCGGCAGACGTGAACCGAACCGGCGGGCAGACCCGCCGCGAGATCAAGCAAGTGGCGATGGTGGGTCAGCAGGATCACCTGCACTCGCTCACTGACCTCCTGCAACACGTGCATCGCCGCCAGTGCCCGGTCATCGTCGAAGGTCTGCAGGATATCGTCACCGATGAACGGCAGCGCTGGCGCGATCGCGGCCTGCTCCTCGATCGCCGCCAGCCGCAGCGCGAGATAAAGCTGATCCCGCGTCCCCTCGGAAAGTTCCCTCACCGACTGCCGCTCGTCCGGAAAGTCGCGCTGCGACAGGATCAGACGCGTCACGTTGTCGTCGCCGATCTCCGCCAATACGCGCGTATAGACCCCCCTGGTCAACCGGCTGAACAACGCGCCGATGCGCCGCAGCAGCGCCGACTGATCCCGCTGTTCCAATGTGACCAGGGCACAGCCGAGCATTTCCGCCGCCACATGGTGCACCAGCGCTTCGTCCAGGACCCGCCCGATGGTGGCGATCGCCGATTGCTGGTCCGCCGCGGCATCCGAGGCGCTGGTTTCGGCGGCGATCCGCTGCATCTGCTGCGCCAGTGCCGAGGCGATCGCCGCCGCTTCCTGTGCCGCCGCCTGCGCCTCCTTGCACCGCTGCGATGCCAGATCGATTTTTCCGACGATTTCCTCGATCGAAACCGACGCGGCCTCTTCGCGCAGCTTCGTCAGCGGCCGGAGGTCGCCCGTCTCGTGCAGTTTCGCGTCCGCCTCCGCTCAGCATGGCGGTGTGTCGCTGCCGTTCCGCGGCCAGGCCGAGCCGATGTTCCGCGGCTTCGACGGTCTCCGCCCCGACCAGCACCAGGATGGCGCGCAGTTCGGCCTGGCGGTCCGCCAGTTGCTGGTCCGCCAGGGCAGCGGACTTGGCCGCTCCAAGTAATTGCCGCCGCAGCAGATCACGCTGCTTTTCCAGTTCCCCCGTCTGCCGGACCCTCTGGCGCAATGCCGCTACCGATCATGAACGGATCAGCCGCGACCAGGTCAGGCGCCACCCTTCCGGTCAGCGATTTGACCTCTTCGGTATACCGCGCGAGGTCCCGCCGCATCCCCGAGACGCGTTCGCTCAGGGTCCCGAGCTCTTTGTGCCCCTGATCGACATCGGCATACACCTGCAGAAGGTCCGCTGTGACCTGCGGGTCCTCGTCGGCCGCGCGGCCGAGTTCCCGCATCGCGCCTGCCCACTCGCCTCGCCATTCCGCCAGCGATGCATCGGCCTGACGCTGTCGCACCCAGCGCGTCCGCCAGAGCTTTTTCGGCAACCTCGCGTCTGGCTGCCAGAGCGGCCCGAGAGTGGCCCGCCTGTTGCGCCTCGGCCAAACGCTTGTCCGCGGCCGCCAGCAGACCGAACAGCGTCGCCTCGCCCGGCACAGCCAGCATCGCCGCAAGCCGACCGATCCAGTTCCCGTGGCTCTCATCGAGTGCCGTCTCAGCCGCCACCGCAGCCAGATGAGCCGCTCCGCGCGTCGATCACCCGGTCTCTCGCCGCGAGGAAACTGTGCAGATCGCGGATGCTGGGCTGCTCCCCCAGCGGCAGGATCCCACAAATCTGTCGCCAGTTGCGTTCGACGGCGTCGCGGGCCTGCCGAGCATGCTCGTACCGCCGCTCCGCGCTGGCCACGCGCGCTTCCGCGTCATCCAGACCTCTTTGGGCCGCCCGGGCACGCTCGATCAGCTCGGCCTCGCGGATATGGCGATCGGCGGTCGCATCGGCCGCCGTCACCGCGCGCTCGTAGGCCAGCGGCAGCGGCAGTTGTCCGGCAAATCCCTGCTCTTCCTCCAGCCCCGGCGCATCATCGGTAAAGGCTCGGCGATAGATCAGCCGCCAGCCATCGTCACGCCGCCCGCGCGCCCGGACCAGGGCGGCTTCATCGAGCACCACTGCCGACCCGGTGACCGCGGCCAGGCGCTCCCGCGCCTCATCCCTCGCCTGACGCGCCGATTGCAGCGCATCCAGCCGGGTCACCACCTCGGACCGCTTCGCGGCAACTTCGGCGGCGTGCCGCTCATAGGTGTCCGGCAGCAGCGGTGCCAGCGCCACAAGCTCCGCCTCCCCCAAGGTCCAGCCAGGCACCCGCGCCAGCGCCGCTGCAAGGCTCCCAGCGGTCTCCGATCGCAGTGTGGCGGCGTCGCGTTTGCGGCGGGAGGGATCGCCGTCGGCGCGAATTTCGCTGACCAGGGCTTCCAGCTCCGAGACGTCGGACTGCATCGGGGACGTCGGTTGCTGTGACCTTATCGCGTCGAGTTCACGCGTCAGGTCGGCGATTTGGCCGGGGGCGGCCTGCGCCGCCGCGTGCCGCGCCGTGTACGTCTGAATAAGCCGGCGGACACGGTTGACCACCACCCGCGGCGGGACGACCTCCGCGGCCCGCTCGACCGGCAACGCCGATCCAAGTTCCCGCAGCCGAACCGCGATGACCTCGCCAAGCGCGACTGTCCGCGCGACGACCGCCGGCAGGTCCGCCATGGCTTTACGCGCCGCACCGGTGGCCTCCGCGAGCCGTTCGATCTCCACCACCTCCCCCAGCAGCGGATCATCGACCACGATCTGCCCAACCTGCTCGGTGAGGCGAGCGGCGGCTTCCTGTTCGCGCAGAACCCGTTGTTCCGCCAACACGATGGCCACGCGCGCCTCGGCCAGGCGCGGCGCCAGGGTCGCGTCGAGCACCGGCGCCTCGGGGTTGCCCAGTAGCCACGCCTCCGCCGCATCCCGGGCGGCCAGCCAGGGGATCACCCGGCGAACCCGCTCCAGCCGCGCGATCTCCGCGGCCTCTGCATCCGCAATCCGGTTCTGCTCCGCCCGACGCTGTTCCGCCGCATCCAGCTCGTGCTGCTGTCTCTGCCACTGATCTGGCCGCAGCAGGCTGCTGTCCGCCCGCTTGCGCGCTTCGACGAAGCGGTCCAGCGCCAGGTAGAAAGGCCGCTGCGGCGAGCGTCGGGTCGGCGCCAGCGCGTCCCGGGTCTCCTCCAGGCTCCGGCGCAGCGCTCTCAGATCGCGGGCGCCCCCGGCCGCGGATATCAACGCCGCACCAAGTTCGCCGTCGGAGGCCAGTAGGTCCAACTCGCCCTGGCGCAGGCGCTCGGTGTCGAGGGCGAACAGCCGCTCGAGCCTGGACCGGTCGGTGCGGCCCAGCAAGCGCGCGATCGAGGCCGGATCGAGTGCGACACCTTCGTCGTCGACGAGCGTGTTGCCCCGCCCCTTGCGGCGGCCGAAGACAAACGGCTGCTGGCTCGGGTCGATCGCCTCGGCGAGGATGCGCATGCCCGGGTAGCCATAGCGAAAGCCCATCGGGCTTGGCCGCCAATCCCGAACAACAGGTCGCAGAATGCCGCGCGCAGCACCGACTTGCCGCCGCCGTTCGGCGCCAGCAGCAGGTTCACCACCCCGGGCCGCGCATCGAAGACCAGGCGCTCGTGATCGAAATTGCCGTAGCGGGTGAGCGTCAGGGCGGTGAGGCGCATGTCTAATCCTGTGCCAGTCGTGCGAGCAGCAGGTTCCGGGCACGCTCCAGCAGGCTGGCCGGCAGTTCCTCGCTGGCGGCGGCGAGGACCGCCGGATGGTCGGGGCCCAGGAAGTCGCGAAGCCCGCCGGCCCGGTCGAGCAGGTCGCGGCAATATTTCCTGGCGCTCGGGCCAAGATCGGCAACATCCAATCCACCGATGGCGGACGCCAGATGGTCAGGCATGGCCGCTCGCAAAGGCGGTGGCGCCAGATTGACCACGATACTCTCGATCCAAAGGTGCTCGGGCCCGGCCAATGCCATCGCCTCGGCGCGAAGCTTCTCCCTTGTGGCTCCGATGTCCCGCGCCAGCGTGGCATAGGCTGGCGTGGCGCCGGTCAGCACGATGCGGGCCGCGAGCAATCGTCCATCCGCCGCATCGAGCGCCTCGGTCACGCTTCGGCGGGCAATCGCCAGCGCGGCTTCCTCATCGCCGACGCCCGTGACGTCCACATTCACCTGCTCCCACCTCACGGTGTCGAATGGGAGGAACCGGGGACGCTCGCTCACCCGGCCGTCAGTGACTGTGATCAGCATGGCGCCCTTCGCCCCGGTCTCCCGGACATGGCGACCCTGGAGGTTGCCGGGGTAGATGATCCACGGATCGTCGCTGAGGATCGCCAGCGTATGGACATGCCCAAGCGCCCAGTAGGCGTAGCCGTGGTTGCGCAGGTCGATGAGGTTCGAGGGCGCGTAGTTCTCGTGCTCCGACCGACCATCCACGTTGGTATGCAGCAGCCCGATGTTGAAGCATCCCGGGCGGCGGCGGCGGATAGTTCTTCGACAGGTCCTCCCGCACCGCCGGCGTGGCGAAGCTCTGACCGTGGATCACGACATCCAGGTCCGGCAGGCACCAGGTCTCGGCGTTGGCCGAATTCATCTGGTGGGCGGGCGCCTGGAAACGAAGCTGGCGGGTGATGACACTCCTGGCGTCGTGATTGCCGCTGATGGCGATGAAGGGAATGCCGGCGCGGCCGAGCCGTCCGACCTCACGGACCAGGAACTGCCCGGTTCGCCAGTCCTGCCAGTCCCCGTCATAGAGGTCACCGGCGGCCAGGACAAAATCGACCGCCTCGGCGATCGCGAAGTCGACCAGGGCGACGAAGGCATCCCGCGTGGCGCCGCGAATCCGGCCGGCGGGCGCATCCGGGTCCGCCTCCAGGCCGCGTAACGGGCTGTCGATATGCAGGTCGGCGCAGTGGACGAATCGGAAGGATGCCATGGGTGAAGTGGACGCCCGGTGGCCACGTCTTTACAAGCAGAGTTCCACCTGAACCGGCTCACGCACCGGCGCGGGCGCGCAATCCTCGCGACAGTCACGAAAGCAGCCAGCGCGGCATGACCCCGACCATCAACGCCGACCGCCTGTGGCAATCGATCATGGACATGGCCGAAATCGGCCCGCTGCCGGGGAACGGCAGTTGCCGCCTGGCGCTGTCACCCGAGGACACCGCCGCGCGCACCCTTTTCCTGCGCTGGTGCCAGCCGCTCGGCCTCCGCCACGACCAGGATGCGATCGGCAACATGTTCCTGCGCCGGCCCGGAACCGACCCGGACGCCGCCGCGATCGCCTTCGGCAGCCATCTCGACACCGTGCCCACCGGCGGACGCTTCGATGGAGTCGCCGGTGTCCTGGCCGGGCTGGAGGTCATCCGCACCTTGGACCAGGCCGGCATCCAAACGCGCGCGCCACTGGAGCTGGTCAACTGGACCAACGAGGAAGGCAGTCGCTTCCGCCCGGCCATGATGGGCAGTCGGGTGGCCGCGGGCGATCTACCGCTGCGTGCCGCGCTGGCGATCACCGACGACGACGGCGTCTCGGTGGCGCAGGCGCTACGGGATTCGGGTCAGGCCGGCGAACTGGTCCCCGCCCCGCGCGACTGGAGCGCTTGGCTCGAGCTGCATATCGAGCAGGGGCCGGTGATGGAGGCCACCGGCGCCGACATCGGCATTGTCGTCGGCACCATGCAGGCGCGCTATTTCCAGCTTTCGGTCCATGGCGAGCCCAGCCATGTTGGCCCCACCGAAATGAATCGCCGCCACGACAGTCTCGCGGCAGCCGCCGAGATCATCCTGGCAGTGGAACGGATCGCCCTTGCGGCGGAGCCGGGCGGCCGTGCCAGCGCGACGTGGATCGAAAACATCCCGAACGCGCGTGGCAACGTATCGCACCTGACGCGCCTGCATTGCGACGTGCGCCACAACGAGGCGGCACAGTCGGTCGCCATGGAGGCGACGCTGCGCCAGACGCTGTCGGAGATCGAGCGGCGCCGCGGTGTCCGCATCGAAATCGATCCTTATGCGACCTTCGGCCCGATCGCGTTCGATGCGCGGCTCGGCGCGCTGCTGCGGCGAAAAGCGGAGGATCGCCAGTTGCAGACCCGCGACATGATCGCCGCCGCGGGACATGACTCGGTGCTGATGGCGCCGCTGCTCCCCAGCGCGATGCTGTTCGTGCCGAGCGTGGCGGGGATAACGCATAATCCCAAGGAGTATTCGACGAAGGAGCAGGTGGCGCGGGGCGCGCAGGTGCTGCTGGATGCGGTGCTGGAACTGGCGGGGTAACGTCGCGAGTGTCAATCGATGTGCCACCATCGGTCATTTCGGTTGCGTCCAGCGCCAAAATCACAGCGGATCGTAGACATTGAACGTCACGTCATCACCGTCGATATCGACTTCAAGAATGCGATTGATCGACTCCCCAAACCGGGCCAGCTCATCAATTGCTCGACGAAACAGATCCTGCTGCACAGCACGTTTGACATTCGGAATGATAATGATCAGGCCGGCGTGAAGCGGCTGCACCCCGTAAAGTTGCGGAAATCGCCGGCATTGTCGCCTTCAAGAGATACCCGGTCGCGCGGAGCGGCCGCCACGGCGTCAAACACTTCACGGCGCGCTTCCGGCACCAGACGATCCGCCAGCCGGCGCTCCAATGCCAATGACATCACGGCACGTAGGTTCAGTAGCCTGGTCGCAGATCCGGCGCGGTGACCTGCCACCGTCGGCACGGTCTTTCTATCAATGGCATTGTTCACGGCTTTGACCGACACTCGTGTCAGGACGGCTGCCTCGGTCGCCGTAAACAGGGCATCCTCATGGGTCCGCATTCGTGTCACCGTATGCACCCTGACCGGGGAATCCTTTATCTGAACCTGGAGCGCAAGGAATGTGCTCAGGTGCCAGATCGATAAAACCGCGAGGCGACTCGGATGGGCGGCGCCAATCATCGGGCGCTCCGCCAACTTTCCCCAACCCACTCGCGTTGACCCCTTGTCCGTCCGCGCCTAGCGTCCCCGCCGTCGTGCACCAGTAGGGAATATCGAATGTCCAACAAGCTCCGCGCCCGCCTCGCCGCAGGCAAGGCCGCCGTCAACGGGTGGCTCGCAATCCCGTCCGGCTTCTCCGCCGAGGTGATGGCGCAGTGCGGCTGGGACAGCGTCACTGTCGACCTCCAGCACGGGGTGCAGGACTACCAGTCTATGGTGCAGTGCTTCCAGGCGATGGACCGGCACCCGATCACCCCGCTGGTTCGCGTGCCGTGGAACGAGCCCGGCATCATCGGCAAATGCCTGGACGGCGGTGCCTGGGGCATCATCTGCCCGATGGTCAACTCCGCCGCCGAAGCCAAGGCACTGGCGGACGCCTGCCTGTATCCCCCGCTCGGCAAGCGCAGCAACGGTCCGATCCGCGCCGCGATGTACGGTGAGGCGAGCAGCTATCAGACCATCGCGAACAGCGAGATCCTCGTTATAACGATGATCGAGACCCAACAGGGCATCGACAACATCGACGAAATACTCAGTGTCCCCGGCATCAGCGGCATCTACATCGGCCCCTCGGACATGGGACTTTCGCTCGGCATGGTCCCCAGCCTGGACCGCGAGGAGCCGGTCATTCTCGACATCTATAAGAAGCTGCTGGCGTCCTGCAAAAAGCATGGCAAATTCGCCGGCCTGCACAACGGATCGGCGGCCTATGCGGCGCGCATGATTCAGATGGGCTTCCAGTTCACCACTATCGCCAATGACAGCGGACTAATGGCCCGTGCGGCGCGCGAAGCAGTGGCCGCAACTCGCAAGGCGGCCGGCGAACTCGCCAACTGACGCCCAGCGGAAACCAAACCAACGGGCGGGGTCGTCGGCCCCGCCCGGACGCCTTCCTATTTGGCCTCCTGCGCCGCATTCATCAGTCGCTGCTTCAGTTGTGGGTCAGACTGAGCGGTCCGCACCACTTCTCGAATATTCCTGCAGCGATAGGCCATGCGACTGGATGGCCTGCATCGCCTCAGCGTTCGCCTGTTCGGTCAATCCATGTTTCTCTTCGTTAGAGCCGGCGGCACCCATCTTGCCGGTATAATCCTCCTGCACCTTTGCAATATCACGCAATGCTGCCCCGGCTTTATCGATTGTCGCGTCCGATAGGGGCGCGTTCGCGGCCGGCATTTGCGCCTGCCCTTGATCTGACCTGGCTCCGGCCCGGGTATCGGGCGCGGCGATCGCCGGGGCCATCGCTGTTGCCAGGGTCAAGCCCGCCCGCAGCAACGCTCCGCTGAAGGCATTTGCTGGGGTCATGGCATGTCTCCTTCCCGCACGGCTTCCACGAGTCTCGCTTCAAGCGCTTGGTCGCTCTCGGCCGCACCGAGGACAGCGTTGTAATCGTTGATCGAGATACCCTGGTCGTCGATCGCCTGCTCGGCTTCCATACGGGCCCGATTTGCCAGCGCTTTCCGCGCTTCCGGCGCGCTCGTCGCCTCCGCCTGCATTGTGAACAAATGCTGGATTTGTGCCACCCGGCCCGCCGCCGCAGCGACTTTGTTCACTAGTTCGTCCGGCAGAATTCCGCCTGGCTGCGTGCCACCCAATTGGGTGGCCTGAAACGAAGCCATATCTTTCTCCGTGGTTGCTCAAGGCGTGGTCCAAACGGATCACGTGGATTGCAACGGACGCGCTGGCCGGGTTCGATAAAAAAGCGGCCCTGATCCGGGCAGGTGCCTTAAGCGCACGCAACTCGACGGTAAAGCGCGCGAATGCGGCACTTTCGGGGATCATTCGCTACACATGAAATCTCGGAAATGTTTCGTGCGGCTTGGGATGCTGGTTCGGAAGCGCTATGGTGGCACCGCTCTCGCGTCGCCCCGGCAAACTGCCCCAACAGACCCGCCAAGCAAACCGCCCAAGGAAACCGTTATGGCCCCCCCGCTCGTCATTCGCCTGCATCCCGAGGACAACGTAGTCATCGCCCGGCGCGACTTCGCTGTGGGGAACCGGGTGGACGATGGTGTCAGCGCGGTCCATCGGATCCCGGCCGGCCACAAGGTCGCGACCCGGCCGATAACGGCGGGGGAGGCGATCCGGCGCTACGGCCAGATCATTGGCTTCGCCTCCGCCGCCATTGCGCCCGGCCAGCATGTTCACGTCGACAATT
>CAVWZM010000040.1:0-81980 GCA_963759425.1 uncultured Alphaproteobacteria bacterium | reverse complement strand
GTTCCCTGTTCTGGACACGGATCAGCATCATTCCGTCTGGACCGAGGGCCTCAGCATGGCGGCGAACAGGCCCATGGGTTAGCAACCTGCTCAAGTATTCCGTCGTAAATAATGAGTCGATTTCGCCCGGGACGTCAAACGGCAACGGGTCGGCTTCCACGCCGGACGTCGCGCTTTCTCGGCTGTCGGTCCCGACATTCGGCGTGAGATCCATTCCCAGCAGTCTGGCTTACGGGTTCCTCAGCCGATACGCTGCCGTCAGGGCCTCGGTGCCGCGGCCGACAGTAAGGATGGTCCGAGCGGATAACGGGATCCGGCGAAGCAATTCCGGGTCAGGATCAGGCAAAGGCTGCATCGTCGGTGCCGGTATCCCGCATGAGCCCGGGCGTAGCGCCGGCGTGGTCAGCCGGTAGGCTCCCCTGCTACGCGGAACCGCCGCACCTGCGCAAGCACGATCACGCCCATGGGTAGGCCGATGGGTTGTTGAGGGATCCCTATAGTTGTAGACGCGACGCTATCCGGAAGCGGGCTTTGGCTTCCCTCTCCAAGCCGGCACGAACTTCTAGAAGTCTCACGTTCTGTTCATCGCCGAAGTTCGCCGCTGTTTGCTGGCGATACCGGGCGGCACGGCTATGGTCAAAGCTGGGCCTCTCTCGACCGGGCTCGGGCGATGCCAGCCGAAGGCAGCCCTAACGAAGCCGAGTGAATAGGCAAACCGCCAGCGCGGCGCCAGCAGCCAGGTGCAGCGTCCTGGGACAAGAGCCAGTGGAGCCAGCAGCGCCGCCACCAGGATGCGCCGCGGCAGCTCGCCCCGCACCCTCTTGGGCTGGTGCCGCAAGCGCCGCGTAGTACCGTCGATGCGCCCTGCCAGTATAGCCGGGTCAGCAGCCACTCGGGCTCTAGGCGGCGTGCCTGAATTTGGTGATGAACGACAATACGGGAGTTGTAACGCACCGAATAACCGGCATCCTGCAACGTCCAGGCGAGGTTCACATCTTCGTCTGACAGCATGCAGTCGCCGCGGCGTCCGATAGTGGTGCCGAAACCGCCGGCCGCCAGTAGCGACAGCACATGGACGACCATGTTGGCGCCGTAGGGCTCCAACCCATTTGGCAACGCCAGGGTTCGGCATTCGCCCTCGCCCTCATATTCGATAATCGACAGCACGCCGCGGAGTGAGGCGGGCCACCACGGAGGCAAAGGGGCCTCCCACTTCGGCAGTATCCGGCCGCCGATCAAAGCCGGAGGGCGGTCAGACCGGGCAATCGCGTTCAAAATCGCCGCGACCCAACCGACTGCCGGAATCGCGTCGTCGTCGATATACGCGATGAACGGCGTGCGTGCGGCCCAGGCCCCGGCGTTGCGTGCGACGCTGAGCCCGGGTTGGTCGAGACGAATCAGCCGCGCACCATGCTGCACCGCCAGGAACGCAATACCAGCAGCGGCCTCCGCACGGGAAGCGCTGTCGACCACCACGATCGCGAAGCGCTCCCGGGCCACGCTTTGGGCGCGCAGTCCCTCGAGGCAGTCGCGCAGGTAGCTCGGTCGATCTTGGGTACAGATGCAGACGGTCAGGTCCATGCCGGCAGCCTAGCAATCTTTGGTTGCCGGACAGTTAACGCCCGACGAATTGCAGCCACCCGCATCCGCCCATATCCTGCCGGTCGGACCACCGAAGGAACCGCCATGCCCGGACCACTTGAATCCTACCGGATCGTCGATCTCACCTCGATGATCTCAGGACCGCTGGCGACGATGATCCTGGCCGATCAGGGCGCCGACGTGATCAAAGTGGAGAACCCGGACGGCGGCGACCACACACGGGCCGCCAACAACCGCAGGGCCGGCTTCTCCGCGTCGTTCCTGAACAATAACCGCAACAAGCGCTCGATCGCGCTCGATCTGAAGAACCCCGACGCCCTACAGGCTCTGCTGCGGCTGATCGCCACGGCGGACGTGTTCGTGCAGAATTTCCGCCCTGGCGTCGCCGAGCGCATGGGTCTGGGGGAAGCGGCGCTACGGGCGGTTTCGCCGCGGATCGTCTATGTCTCGATCAGCGGCTTCGGGGAGACCGGGCCGTACGCCCAGAAGCCGGTGTATGATCCGCTGATCCAGGCCGTCTCCGGTCTCGCCACGATCCAGGCGGGTTCCGACACGGAACGGCCCCGCCTGGTGCGAACCATCGTGCCGGACAAGCTGACGGCGATCAGCGCCTCGCAGGCGATCACCGCCGCCTTGCTGGTGCGGGAGCGGACAGGGCAGGGGCAGCATGTCCGGCTGTCGATGCTGGATGCGGTGATCGCTTTTCTTTGGGCTTCTGACATGGGCAGCCAGACATTCGTTGGCGAGACGATCCCGCAGCAGGAGGCGGCCAGCTTCATCGACCTGATCTATGAGACCGCCAGTAGCCCGATCAGCGCCGCGGTGCAGACCGACCGCGAATGGCTGGCCCTGACCCGCGCGCTGGACAAACCGGAGTGGCTGGACGATCCGCGCTTCAGGACCCCCGCGCTGCGTCAACGTCACATCAACGAGCGTCTGCAGATGATCCAGGAAGTGTTGCTTACCGGTTCGGCGGAGGAGTGGCTGGACAGGCTGACGCGGGCGGGCGTGCCGTGCGCACCGGTGCTTACGCGCACCGCCATGCTGTCCGATCCGCAGGTGGTCGCGAACGCCATTGTGGTCGAAGCCAAGCATCCACAGGCCGGGCTGATACGGCAGGCGCGACCCGCCGCCCGGTTCTCCGCAACGCCCGCCTCGATCCGCGAAGGAGGTCCGGCACTGGGCGAGCATACCGCTGCCGTGCTGGGCGAACTGGGCTACGGCGCGTCCGAGATCGAGGCACTCACCTCCAGGGAGCCGGTTGCGTGATCGACCTTTATTACTGGCCGACGCCGAACGGCTGGAAGGTCTCCATCATGCTGGAGGAGACCGGGCTGCCTTACCGGCTGAACCCGGTGAATATCGGCGCCGGCGACCAGTTCAGGCCGGAGTTTCTGGCGATCAGCCCGAACGCCCGCATGCCGGCGATCGTCGATGATGACACACCGGACGGGCCACTGGCGGTTTTCGAGTCGGGCGCCATCCTGCTGCACCTGGCGGAGAAGTCGGGGCGGTTCATGCCAACCGCGCGGGTGGGGCGAAAGGAATGCCTCGAGTGGCTGTTCTGGCAGGTCGGCAATCTGGGGCCCATGGCGGGGCAGCTCAGTCATTTCGTGAACTATGCGAAGAGCGTCGAGGAGACCGATCACAGCTACGCCCACAGGCGCTACGCCGGCGAATACAACCGCTGCCTCGGGGTGCTGGAGCGGCGGCTCGAGGGGCGGGCATTCATTCTGGACGAGTATTCGATCGCCGACATGATCTCGTGGCCGTGGGTGCTGATCGCCAAGCCGCTCGGCCAGGAACTGGCCGAGTTTCCCAACGTCGCCCGGTGGCGGGATGCGATCAAGGACCGGCCGGCGGTGCGGCGGGGGGTCGATCTGGGCAAGGATTTGCGGCGGTCCGGGCAGCATAGTGAAGAGTCGCGAAAGATCCTGTTCGGGCAGTCGGCGCGCTCATTCCAAGGCTGAGGCGACAAACCTGATCCGCGCGGCGTGGCCATGGTTCAAAGCCGGCGACGAGGCGCTAAAAAGGTGTTACATTCTTTGCGGCGTTCCCGCTGCCGCCCGCGAATGCCGTGGCAGGACGGAGTTATATTTGGCGGCGGCAAGACAAAGGGGGTAACAATGTCCAGTCAACTGACCTGCACCGCCTTGGTGGTGGTTTCGCTTGCCGCCACCTCGTTTGCTGCGAGTGCTCAACAAAAAGCGCTCTCTGACGCTGAGTACATGCGCCAGGCCCTGGCCGCAGGCCCGGAGGCGGTGGCGAAAGGCGCTGCCGTCGTCAGGCCAGAAGCTGACGGCAGCATGCGGACGCTCCGTCCTGGCACCAACGGTTTCACCTGTGTGATCATGGGTACCGACCGGATGTGCGCCGACAAGAACAGCATGGCGTTCATCCATGCAATGATGAGCCAGCAACCGCCGCCGGATCAGATTGGGTTCGCCTACATGCTGGGGGGCGATGTTGGCCCGGCCGGCGAGGTGGGCGGCGCGAGCAACACCGATCCATCGGCGACAGCGAAGACGGCGGACAATCACTGGGTCGTTACCGGACCGCACGTGATGATCTTCGGCCCGCAGGCAAAGGCGCTGGGCTATGCCCGGGTGGCGGACCCAGATCCGACGCAGCCATATATGATGTGGCCGAATACGCCATACGAACACGCCATGGTTCCGGTAAAGTAGCACCAGCCTGCCGTCCCTCTGACAGAACTGTCGATATCTTTGTGAGGGCTGGTTTTGCAGACCGCGCCGGCTGAGCGACAGCCGCTTTGCCGGCGCGGGCGGCATCGCGCGGGCGGTCAGTCACCGCTTTGCTCCCTGCGTCCCTTGGCGTGATGGCGTCCGCCTCCGCCAGCGGGGGCAGGGTGGTTCCTGGTTCGGGGTATTGGCAACTTGGTGCGCCGGCTTCACCGCACGCTTCGGCGTCGCCATTAAACCCCACCGGCTGCTACCAGTGCCCGGAAACACCGCAACCCACTACCCTGACCAGATTTTCACCCTCGACCACGGTCAAGGAACACCATGGCTCTCGACGCGATCACGCCTGCGCCGGTCATTGATGACACCACCTTGCTGGATCGCGTCACTGGCGCGGCGGAGGCGCTGAACCGCCATCGCAGGCCGGACGGCCACTTCGTCTTCGAACTGGAGGCGGACGCGACGATCCCCGCCGAATACGTGCTGCTGGAGCACTTCCTGGACCGCATCGACCCGGCGCTGGAGGCGCGCATCGGCGTCTATCTGCGCGGCATCCAGGGCGAGCATGGCGGCTGGCCGTTGTTCCATGACGGCGCGTTCAATATCTCCGCAAGCGTAAAGGCCTATTTCGCGCTGAAGGCGATCGGCGACGATCCGGACGCGCCGCACATGCGCCGCGCGCGGCAGGCGATCCTGGCGGCGGGCGGCGCGGAGCGGACCAACGTCTTCACCCGTGCCCAGCTCGCTTTGTTCGGTCAGGTGCCGTGGCGGGCGGTGCCGGTGATGCCGCTCGAGATCATGCATCTGCCGCTGTGGTTCCCGTTCCATCTATCGAAGGTGTCGTACTGGTCGCGCACCGTCATCGTTCCGCTCCTGGTGCTGATGGCCCTGCGTCCGCGCGCGCGCAACCCTCGCCGGATCGAGATCCAGGAGCTGTTCCGCACCCCGCCCGAGCAGGTGACGGACTGGATCCGCGGTCCGTACCGGTCCGGATGGGGCCGCTTCTTCAAGGGTGTCGATGTGCTGCTGCGTCGCGCCGAACCGCTGTTTCCGGGAGCCTCGCGCCGGCGCGCCATCCAGCTTGCCGTTGCCTTCGTCACCGAGCGCCTCAACGGCGACGACGGGCTCGGCGGGCATTTATCCGGCGATGGCCAACAGCGTCATGATGTTCGACACGCTGGGTTATGCGCCGGATCACCCTGACGCCGCCCTCGCATGGCAGTCGGTGCGCAAACTGCTGGTCATCCAGGAGGACCGTGCCTACTGCCAGCCTTGCCTGTCGCCGGTATGGGACACCGGCCTCGCGGGCCATGCGCTGGCCGAGGCGGGCTTGGCCACCGACGCCGCCTGTGACTGGCTGCGTCCCCGGCAAATCACCGACGTCGTCGGCGACTGGGCGGTGCGCCGTCCCGGATTGCGCCCCGGCGGCTGGGCCTTCCAGTATGCCAATGCGCACTATCCCGACGTCGACGACACCGCCGTGGTCGGCATGTTGCTGCACCGGAACGGCGATCCCTCCTACGTGGAGGCGATCGAGCGCGCCCGTGAGTGGATCATCGGCATGCAGTCGTCTGACGGCGGCTGGGGCGCGTTCGAGCCGGAGAACACCCACCACTATCTGAACCATATTCCCGTTCGCCGATCATGGCGCCCTGCTGGACCCGCCCACCGCCGATGTGACCGCCCGCTGCGTTTCCTTCCTGGCGCAAATTGGTATGGCCAATGAGCATCAAGTGATGGCGCGTGCGCTGACCTATCTGCGGCGGGAGCAGGAGGCCGACGGAAGCTGGTTCGGCCGCTGGGGAACAAACTACATCTACGGCACGTGGTCGGTGCTGTGCGCGCTGAATGCGGCGGCGGTTCCGCACCGATGATCCGGCGGTGCGGCGTGGCGTGGCGTGGCTGATCTCGGTTCAGCGCGACGACGGCGGCTGGGGTGAGGACGAGGAAAGCTACGGCGACGCGCCGCATGGTCGCTACAAGGAAAGCACCCCCAGCCAGACGGCCTGGGCGGTGCTGGGTCTGATGGCGGCAGGGGCGGCCGATCATCCGGCGACGGCGCGCGGCATCGCCTACCTCGCCGAGACGTCAGCGCGAAGACGGCGAGTGGACCGAAAAACCCTATACCGCCGTCGGCTTTCCGCGGGTGTTCTATCTGCGATACCACGGCTACCGGCTGTATTTCCCGCTGCTCGCCCTGGCCCGCTACCGCAATCTGCGCGTCCGGCAACACACGCCGCGTCGAGGTGGGGTTCTGACCACGACCGCTGCGTCGAGACCAGGGTTCGTGGTTGGACTGGCGGCGGAGGCTCGGGTTGCCGCGCGTTTCGGCTATCCGGTGCAGGTGGGCGGCGGCACGCCCGCCGGCGCGACGGAGGCAGCACGCCGGTTGGTCGAACAGGGTGCGGATGCCCTGGTCAGCTTTGGTCTGGCCGGAGGGCTGGATCCGACGCTAAAGCCTGGGACCATTATCATTCCCACCTCCGTCCTGTCCGAGGGCCGGTCGTACGCGACGGACCCGTTGCTGGCCGGACGCTTCGGCGGACTGACCGGGCATTGCCTGCTGGCTGGCACGGCAATCGCCGCGGACGCGGCAACCAAGTCCCGGCTGCACAGCGAAACACGAGCGCATGCGATCGACCTGGAAAGCGGCAGTGTCGCCCGGTTTGCCGAGGCCCGTGGACTTCCCTTCGCGGTCGTCCGGGCCATCTGCGACCCGGCGGAGCGGAGCCTTCCGCCGGCGGCGCTGCTGGCACTCGATCCGAACGGCGGCATCGCGCCAATACGGGTGCTGCTGTCATTGCTGCGCCAGCCGGGCCAGATCCCCGCTATGCTGAGTTTGGCGTCGGACGCGGCGCGGGCGCGAAATGCCCTGATTGCTCTGGCCACGCGCCATGTCAAGGGCAGATGACCTTGACCCAGATCTCCGACCGTGTTCGGCAGTGTCCTCGACCATCCCTGATGCTGGCGCGGGGAGTGTCACCCGAATGACGCGGTCTCCAGGACCCTCGGCCTGCGACCGCGTGAGCCGGCTGTCAAAGCGCGTGCTGCGTCATCCTCGCGCGGTCAGCAGATCCAGCCGGTAGCGCGGCTGCCGCTGCTGTTGCGACAACCCGCAGCACTGCCGAGGTCGCGGCTATGAAGTGCTCCGCATGCCTCGTCACCGGAGCACGGATCGTCCGACTGCCCAAGCCAGTTGACCAGGAGGATTTTCCCACCGGGCAGAACGCTCGACATCACACGATCCGCGCAGAGCGCGATGTCGGCTGGTGACAGGAAATACAGCACCTCCGACAGCACGATCAGGTCGAAACGCTGCTCGGGCCATTCGCCGGGCACCCGCATGCGCTGAAATCGCAACCTGGGGCTGTCCCGCGCAACGCAATCTGGCCGCCGCCAATGGTTGTTCGACGATGTCCACGCCCAGCAGCGCGTCGCAGTTCGCCGCCAGCAGGTGGGTCAGAACGCCGATCGAGCAGCCGACCTCCAGGCCCGAGGCGAAGCGGCGGCCGCCGAGCATTGTCGATGGAGCGGCGGTACTTGGCTTGCTCATAGGGGTCGGAGAGAAATCCCCACGGGTCCGGATTGGACTGATAGAGTCGGTCAAAATGTGACGCATCACGCGAACCGCTCATGGCTGAAGGAACGTCTCGAACGGGGTGTCGAACACCGCAAGCAAAGCCGGCGGAAGCTGAAAGCCGTCAGGGTCGTCGGTGATCAATTCGCCGTACTGGGTCTGATGGGCGAGGATCGCAGCCCGCTTTCGCACCAGAAATCCGCCGATATCCAGCCGCCAGCCGAGGCCAACTGGGGCTGGGCACCGGTGTGTCCGCTGGCAGCGTCCAGCCCCAGACCGGATAGGCCACCGCTCTGATGCCACAGCGCTCGGCCACCGCGGCGGCGATCCGGGACGTGGCCTCATGGTCGCAATGCGGATCGTGAAGCCATGGCGCCAGGATGGCGGTGCAATTGGCCTCAGGTCGGATCAACTCCGCCACCGCATCGACCAAAGCTTCGAATGCCGGCCCCTCGGTGGGGGCGGCGGTATCCGGTTGGTTCAGAAACACCAGCCGGTCGGGCGGCAGTCCAAGATGCGCCACGGCTGTTCGTGCCTCCTGCGCCCGTCGCGCCCGCAACCGATCGGGCGGAAAGGCGCGGGAGCCGGGATGCGACGCGGCGCCGTCGGTCACGATCGCAACCATGCGGCGGCCGCCCGGCGGCAGCGCACGCAGCGATCAGACCACCGCAGCCGAGGCTCTCATCATCAGGATGTGGCGCCAGGATCAAAGCCGAACCGTCGCCGATGATGTCATTGACCGAACCGAGTCGAAGCTGGCGCCAGGCGCGATGGAGTTCTGCCGCCGCGATCATCCGGCCACCGAGGCGTCGGGGTTCGCGGCGAACCAGCAAGCCGCCTCGGTCAGCACCTCATCCGGCGCCGGCTGGCGCAGATAGGTGGAAAGATCGCGGCAGATTCGTTCCACCGGGTTGCCCTGTCGAAAGGCCGACAATCCCAGCGACCGCTGCGCCAGCCGCATGGCGTCGAGGCAGGCCGTCTCCACCGCAATTCGGGCGAGGCCGACGGCAGCGACGCGGTGACCCGACGCCTCGGTCGCGGCTTCGGCGATCCGCGACGCCTGCCGTACCCACATGCGGCTGCTCTCCCGCGCGATCAGCGCCTGACCCAGACGCGCCTGAGCGTGCTGACTTTTGAGCCGGCCGGATGTTCGGAGCTGGTCGATGGTCAGGTCCAGCAGCGCGATCAATCCGCCCAGCGCCACCGCCGATCCGCGCCATGCTCCAGCGGACAGATCCGGCTCTCGCAGGTAGTCACCGGCCTGTCCCAGCCTACGATCCGCCGTCGTTTCGCAGCCGGTGAAGTCCACCGCTCCGGTGACCGCCGCCCGCATTCCATGCAGGGGTGAAGCCAGCCGGGCTCACCCGCTCGCCCGATTGCAGCCGCAGGACCAACATGCGCGCCGAACCGTCGGTGTCCTCGGCCGTAACCAGCGCTCGTGTCGCGTGACCCGCCGCCGAGCAGAACTGTTTGCCGCCAGTCAGCTGGATCGCCTGGCCCGAAATCCTCATCTGGAGCCTGCCAGTTGGCGGATCGGTGACCCAAAGCGCAAACAGGTGCCCATCCCGAGCGTCCCGCATTGCCTCCTGCCACTGCTCGGCGGACCCGTATCGACCGATCAGGTGCAGTGCATTGATGTGCGCTTCCAGGATGCGGCCGACCGAGAGATTGCCACGCCCGGTCAGGGTCAGCACCTCCGCCATCTGGTCTGTCAAATCGTTGTCTCGCGTGCCATCCTCGCCCCGGCCGGCTCTCACCGGCAACGGCAGCGTCAGGGCGCCGACCCGCCACAGGCGGCCAATTTCCTCGGCCGGGAATATGGCGTCCTGGTCAAGTGGACCGGCCCGGGATTGCATAAACGGCACCAGTTCGAGCAGGCGCAATTCGATCGACATATCAATCCGCCGCCACTGCGTCTGACGTAAGCCAGGCCAGCAGGCGATTCGCCGCGGCGATTTCCGCTGGGCAGGTCGACGAAGCGCACCGGTTCTCGCCGCAACACCGGGCTGCGTTTTTCGATTTCCGCCCAGGCGGCGCCGAAGAACATGGTCGACAACGCTTCGGCCAGAGAGTGAGGATGAAGCGAAAGGTGGGCTGCCAGGGTCCCATCAACCACGCCCGACCGCCAGGCGAGGCGGACACGACGGCGCAGTGTCAAGCGCCGCAGAGGCATTGTATGCGGGCTCGACCTGTGTGTCGGTGAACTCGTCCTGCCGAATCATGCGGCGACGGATGGCATCCGCCATGCCATCACGTGCGCGACCTTCGATCCGGCCGGACACAATGACCTTGATCTCCGGGTCATGCCGTATGCGGGCATCGATCCGCCGCAATGCATCGACAAACGCACGATCCTCACCCGACGCAACAGGCGGAATTCCGCCGGCACGATCGAACGCGGCGACCGAGACGGCCAGACTGGCCCCGGAAGCTTCCGTGTGGCGGTCCGGCGGGTCGTTCAGATCAGGATCGATGATCCAGGCCATGTCGTCCAACAGGCTGATCAGGCTGCACTCCAGTTTGTCGTCCGCATGCAGGTGAGCCGGGATCATCGCGGCCTCGACGGGATCAACCATGATGCGTCCGCACACGAGGTCCGCCCCCTGGCGCAATCCCGCTAAATTGCGCCTGACCCAGTCAGATGGAACCACGGCGTCGGCATCGGTAGTCAGTAGAACACCCGCTGGTCCGGCCAGCCCTGCCGCCAGCGCCATTGCAATGCTCCGGGCATTCCCCGCATTGGCCCGGGAAGGCGGCAGTTCGCGGCGGACAAGCTTCAGTTCAAAGCGCAGCGATGGCGCCAGTTGATGGGCGATCTTCTCCGTCGCATCGGTGCAGTTGTTGAGCAACAGCAGAACCGCGTTCGGTCGCCGATCCTGTCGGTCGAGCGCCTTCAGGCACGCGGCAATACGGTCGGCCTCATCCCGGACCGGGATGGCGACAACGGTCGCCGGGCGGGCCCGGTTCAGTTCGACGATTACGTTGGTCACTTATGATCCTGGCTGTCGGAGGAGTGTGGGCGAGGATGAACGTTCGACAGCGGCCTCCGGCCTGCCGTTGCGACCCCGCATCACTCAGGTGTTATGATTTTTCGTTCTAACGGAAAGGCGAGGTGGGCAGCGGCCTGGGACGAGATGGCGAAACCGCTATGGCGATCGAGGTCCGGGTACGACGGTCCTCACGGAGCCGCGGGCGAAGAGCCGACGATTCTGCGGGCTTAACGCCACGGCGATTTTTTCATTCACTGGCAAAAGGGGGAGACATGCCGTTCATCGCATCGAACGGCCTCACGGAGGCTGGCACCAGCAAGACCATCCAGGCCGGAGGCATGTCGGTGCACTACCACGACATCGGCTCCGGGGAGCCGGTGCTGTTCCTCCATTCGTACGGTCCCGGCACCACCGCGTGGATCACGTTTCACAAGGCGGTCGGCGGCTTTCGCGGCACTTCCGCTGCATCCTCATGGACCTTCCGAATTTCAGCAAGACGGGCCCCATCGTCTACCACGAGGGAGTGCATGCGGTTCAGGCGCGGACCGCGCGTCGCGTTGCTCGACGCGCTCGGCATCGAGCGCGCGCATTGGGTCGGCAACTCACAGGGCGGCCAGTCGGCGATGGTGGCGGCCATTTCCTACCCCGAGCGGGTGAGAAAATTCGTCATGGGCGGCTCGCATATCGGCACCGGCGGCGATCGCTACCTGATGGCCAATCGCCCATCGGAGGGCAGCCGGGCCACGCGCCATGCTCTCGATGACCCGAGCCAGGAGAACATTCGCGCGCTATCTGCGGGTGCACATCGACGATGAGAGTCTGGTGACCGACGAACTGGTGGACTACATCCACCAGGCGCACACGTGGTCGCCCGAGTTCATCGAGGCGCGCCGGCAATCGGTGAGCCTGCCGCACGACTACGCGCCTGAGCTCTCGCGGCATCCAGGCGCCCGTGCTGCTGATCCATGGACGATACGATCGGATGGTGGCGTTCGAGGTGAGCATCGCGATCCTGAACCACATCGCCGACTCGCGCTTCGTGCTGCTCAACAATTGCGGGCACTGGCCGCCCTTCGAAAAGCCGGCAGAGTGGACGGCGCAGGTGCTGGCGTTCCTGCGGGGCTACCGCGTATAGCCAATCAAACTGCGGCGAGCGGGATCCCGCGACGGCGGCCGTATACCGGCGGCCCTACAAGAACACACTGAGGTTCTTATCCAGCAGCACGTTGGCATCCAGCACGATCGTGCGCCTCGCCACCTTCCAGCCGCCGTCCACCTTTCGCAGCACATCCTCCCGGCACCCCGACAGCAACTGATGATCCGTTTCCAGATGCGAGCGGTACACCAGAAACGCCGTCCTCGTCCGCACCTCGCCGTTCTCCAGCAGCTCCGCCTCGAGATTGCCGATCAGATGGCGCGTGCGTGACGGCGGATCCTCGGCCCAGGCCATCCCGGTGTCGAGCCGAGCCACGCGCATTTCGAGATAGCGCTTGTCCTCCTCGAAGATCGCCAGATCGCCGAGCGGCGTCAGTTCGCGGTGCGATTCCCGGCGCGGCACGTTCTTGCGGCGCGGCATGAAGTACAGCACGTCGTCGGTGAAGAGATCGAGCCACTCCTTGAACTTGCGCTCGTCGAGCAGCCAGGCCTCGCGGATATAGAACGGCATCAGCTCGAGCCACAGCGCCTGCTGCTGTGTCAGCATCACCGGCCGGGCACACCGGTTCGATCGTCGTCATCGCCTCGCTCCGGTATCGCGTTCATCGCGCTAACCCCGCATCGTCGCGGTGCCCTCGAAGCGGGCCGTGATCGGGTCGAGCGGGATGTCCGCCCAGCTTTCCGCGTTCATGAACTGCTCCCAGCGCTGATAGAACAGTCGCTGGTTGTTCTCCGAGATGTACCGCTCGGAGACCAGCCCGGGATAATCCGGATGCGGCCCGGCGTGGCCCACGCCCATCGACAGATCCTGGGGAAGTTGACGCGCGAAGCGGCTGCTGCTCGCTTCCGTCACCTGACGCCAGTTGTCGACGTCGTCCTGCTCGAACATGCCCGCGGCGCCGTTGTTGGCCTGGCTGCCGATCCGGATCGCGCGGTTCAGTTCCTCGGGCGCGTCCCGGTCCAGCAGCACGAAGTGCCAGAACTCGGTCTTCAGCGGCCCGCGCGGCAGCGCCAGCCGGAACCCGAGAATCCCGTTCGGGAAAATCGAATGGTTGCCAAGCTGCACCCGGCGCGCGCGCAACGTGCCAAGCCGCCGCTCGACCTCGGGCATCGTGGCGTCGTGGTAGTCCTGGAACAGCTTGCATCGTCTCGTCCGACACGCCGTGCACGTAGCGCGGCGCGTTGTCGTCCGCGTCGCGGAACGTCAGCGCGTGGCCGTTGACGAAGACGTGCTTGTTGGGGCTTGCGAACTGGTCCTCGTGCGACAGCCGCGGGCGGCCGAGAAAGCGGGTCTGCACCGCGGCGCTGGAAAGATGGCTGGTGGGGACGTGATAATTGTCCGAGCAGTTGTCCACCATCGTCTTCCAGTTGGCGGGCTCCAGCCATTTCATCGGACCCAGCGCCTGCATGCCGCCGTCGAGCCGATTGAACACGGTGTCGAGATACCAGCGCGCGTCGCCCAGATAGGCCTCGAGGCTCGGCGCGTCCTTGGCCCAGGTGGCGAAGACGATCCCCGCGTAGGTTTCCACGCGGGCCTCGATGAGACCGAGGGACGGCTTTGTCGAGCGCGTCGTAGTAGGCTTCGGACTCGCCCGGGACGTGCTCGAGGGTGCCGTCGTTGCGATAGGTCCAGCCGTGATAGGTGCACATGAAACGTTTGGCGTTGCCGTCGTCGCAGCGCACCACGCGGTTGCCGCGGTGGCGGCACATGTTCAGCAGCGCGTGGAGCCGGCCCTGCCCGTCGCGGGTCAGGATGACCGGGTCCTCGCCCATATAGGTGTGGAAGTAATCGTCGGCGCGCGGGCACCAGGCTCTCGTGCCCGATCATCAGCCAGGCGCGGCCGAATATCTTCTCCATCTCCTCGTCGTAGACCGCCTGATCGCTGAAGATGCGGCGGTCGATCTTGCCGGTGGCGGGGTCGATGACGGCTGTACTTCCGAGCGATGCCCATATCCGGATCCTCACTTTCGCGGTCATGATAGCAGGAGCCGGGTCGGATCACAGCGGGTTTCGACGGGTCATGATTTGCAACAGACCGCTCGGATTTCAGCTTCTCGCGGGCGGGCGGATCAGGATAAACTCGCACCAGCGGGCAGCAGAAGTCGTTCGTAGAACCCACCAAAGGTTTTGGCACGATCGACCAGATGCACCTCGATGATCCAATGCTTCTCCTGCCCCAGCGCATCAGGATCACGCATCGGCTCAAGGTTCGCCGGACTGATTCGGTACAGATCCCGATCACCCGGAATGAGGGCGTGGGGAAATTCGCCGACCAGATGACCGGCAATCGTCCCGCCGAACAGCCAACCTGCCTCTATCGCGGAACGCTCAGCAAATGCATACAGCTCGGCACCCGTGACACGGGGATGGTCGTCGAAGTATTGCTTGAGCGTGTCGAATATACGCGGCAGATCCTGACATAGCCGATGCTTTTCGGGGTCGCTCCCCATGGCATAGGTGCGACCGACATCTGCTTCCCATTCGTCGAACACCGGCCCTAGATCGAGAAAAACCGTGTCATCGTCCGCTATTTCACGGATAGGGGGATCATCCGCGAAAATGCAGACGGTGTTTGGGCCCGAGCGAACGATCCGCTTGTGCCAGTGTTTCTTGACGCCGAAGGCATGCTCCGCGAGCGCATAGATATCCTGCTCCACATCACGCTCGGTCCGTCCGGGCGCGATCAACCCTCCGGTTTCGATTGCGCTGAACAGTGCCTCTGCCTTCTTCTCGGCCGCCAGCAGTGCCGCAAGTCGGTTAATTTCAGCCAAGCGCCGCCTCCTGTGATTCATCTATTTGACGCCCGTCCCAGATCGGGTCGACAATCTGGCCTCAGGTGGTCAAGTGCGATACGTTCTTCACCACGGTGTAGCATTGCAGACCTTCGATGCCACCCTCTCGACCGAAACCGCTCTCCTTGACACCGCCGAACAGCGTCTCCGCACTGGATGCCACGGAATGGTCGATCGAAAGATTGCCGACCTCGACACCGCGGGACGATCCGCGTTGCGGGCGGAGTTGGTGAAGGCGTGGGCGGCAAGCCGATAAGGGGCTGAATTCGCATTCTCGATCGCCTCATCGATGTTCCGCGCGCCGCTGTGTTCGGGATAGCCTTGCATCGGCCTGGGCTCCTCTTGAGATGCGGCCGAGCGGCCCGCCGTATACGATGGGACATCACGCACAGCAGCCTGGAGGATCGTCAAGCGTTAGGCGACAGCAAGGACGAGGTCGGTGCCCGGCGTCGGCTGGCGAAGTGATCGAGAGGCGCGAACCGCCCACAGCTACCCGCGTCCAGGCGCTCGATCGTTGCGTCACAACCGCCCAGCTCCTGTGCTTCCCGCTCCGCGCATCCAGTACCTTGACGATCGCTGATTTCACTCCATTGACTATCCAGTGCGTCGGGTTGCGGCACCCGGGAATTGCGCGAAACTTGGGTCGCCCCGATGCGCGGAATCATGCAACGGTGGAGGGCGAGATGACGACGATGCGGGCTGTTCAGATAGCGCGGCCGAATGCGCCTCTGGAATTGGTGGAACGTGGAATTCCGGAGCCCGGTCCTGGCACCGTCAGGCTCAAAGTGCAGGCTTGTGGGGTCTGCCACAGCGACAGCGTCACCAAGGAGGGGCTTTTCCCGAACATCTCCTACCCGCGGGTGCCGGGACATGAGGTGATCGGCATCGTCGACGCGGTAGGAACAGGGGTCGCCGGATGGAGCGCGGGCCAGCGGGTCGGCGTCGGCTGGCACGGCGGCAATTGCGGCTATTGCGACACCTGCCGCCGCGGTGACGCATTTGCCTGCGAGACCGAAACCCTTGTCACCGGCGTGACCTCGGATGGAGGCTACGCCGACTATATGATCGCGCCCGCAACGGCTCTCGCCAGGGTTCCGGACGATCTCGGGCCCGTCGAGGCGGCGCCGCTGATGTGCGCCGGCATCACCACCTTTAACGCGTTGCGCAACAGCGGCGCCCGGCCCGGTGAGGTCGTCGCGGTGCTCGGGCTTGGAGGGCTCGGACATCTCGGCGTTCAGTTCGCCGCGAAGCTGGGCTTCAACACCGTCGCCATCGCGCGGGGCGAGGACAAGGCACCCCTGGCGCACCAGCTCGGCGCGCACCACTACATCGACAGCCGGACCGAGGATCCCGCTGTCGCGCTGCGCAAGCTCGGCGGCGCCAAGGTCGTCCTGACGACGGTGACCAGCGGCAACCCGATGAGTATGATCCAGGGCGGCCTCGCGCCACGCGGGACACTGTTGATTGTTGGTATACCGGAATCGCTCGTGGTCGATCCGCTGCCGATGATCCTGGGCAGCCAATCGGTAAAGGGTTGGTATTCGGGAACTTCCATCGATTCGCAACAAACGCTCGCGTTCAGTGCCCTGACCGGGGTGCGGCCGATGACCGAGATCTATCCACTCGAACGTGCGGCCGAAGCCTATGACCGTATGATGAGTGGCGATGCGCGCTTTCGCGTCGTGCTGACCACCGGTCATTGACGGAAAGTCGTGCCGCGGCTGCGACACGGCGCTCCAACTTCCCACATGAGGACAACATGAAGACCTATGGCCACTTCATAGACGGAGCCTACGTCGAGCCGATCAAGGGCAGGTGGATTGATAGTTTCAATCCCTACAGTGGGGAGGTCTGGGCGCGCATTCCACAGGGCTGCGAGGATGACGTCGATCACGCCGTTGCCGCCGCTTCGCGCGCGATGCGCGAAGGGCCATGGTCCACAATGATTGCGTCCGCCCGCGGCAAGCTGATGCTGCGCTTGGCTGACCTCGTCGCGGCAAATGCGGAACGACTCGCCGAAATCGAAGTGCGTGACAACGGCAAACTGATGGCTGAGATGCTTGGTCAGTTGCGCTATCACCCGGAATGGTGGCGCTACTTCGGTGGCTTGGCCGACAAGGTCGAGGGGGCGGTCATGCCAATCGACAAGCCGGACATGTTCGCCTTCACCCGTCATGAGCCTATGGGCGTGGTGGCAGCTCTGACGGCCTGGAATTCGCCGCTGATATTCATCGCCTGGAAATGCGCGCCCGCGTTGGCGGCTGGCTGTAGCGTGGTGGTGAAGCCGTCCGAATTTGCCTCCGCCTCGACCTTGGAGTTCGCGGCGTTGACGAAGGAAGCCGGTTTCCCCGATGGCGTGTTCAATGTCGTTACGGGCTACGGACCGGAGGCCGGATCGGCCTTGATCGACCACCCGGACGTGGCGAAGATCACCTTCACCGGGTCGGACGCGACCGGCGCGCGTATCTATGCGCAGGCCGCCAAGAGCCTGAAGCGCGTATCCCTGGAACTTGGCGGCAAGTCTCCGAACATCGTCTTCGATGACTGCGATATCGATGCCGCGCTGTCCGGTGTGATCTCGGGAATATTCGCGGCCACCGGCCAGACCTGCATTGCGGGCTCCCGCGTGCTTGTGCAGAATTCGATCCGGGACACCTTCAGTCAACGCCTTGCCGATCTCGGACGCAGCGCGCGCAAGGGTGATCCGATGCTGCCCGACACCAACATCGGACCGGTGACCACCGCGCCGCAGTACCCGGAAGATCCTCGAGTACATCGACATCGCAAAGGCGGAAGGCGCCCGGTGCATCCTGGGCGGGGGGCCGGCGGTGTCGCCCGACCTGCCGGGCGGTCAGTTCGTCGAGCCAACGATTTTCGTCGATGTCAAACCGGAGATGCGGATTGCCCGCGAGGAGGTATTTGGCCCGGTCCTTTCAATTCTTGGGTTCGAGGATGAGGCGGAAGCGATACGACTCGCGAACGACACGATTTACGGCCTGGCCGCGGGCGTCTGGACCACGGATATGGGCAGAGCCCTTCGGATGTCGTCAGCGCTGAAGGCCGGAACCGTCTGGGTCAACACCTACCGAGCCGTGAGCTATATGATGCCGTTCGGTGGGATGAAGCGCTCCGGCCTTGGACGTGAGAGCGGGATCGAGGCGATTCGCGAATATCTCGAAACCAAGAGCGTGTGGATATCGACCACAAAGGATGTGCCGTCAAATCCTTTCATTTTGCGCTAGGCGGTGTGTGTTCGGCGGCTTTCCGCTCGCGGAGCCGCCGCTTCATTCACTGTGATCGAGTTCGGCCGGCGCACGGCACGTTCACGCCGTTGCAGCATCGTTTCTTCCATGGCGCGCGGATACCGGCGAGGCAGAGCCGATACATTGTCGAGCCGCTCGCGCGCTGCTGCTGGCAACTGCCAACCGCCCGCGGACAGCGTGTTGCCGAGCTGGTCGACTGTCCGGGCGCCAATGATTGCGCTGGCAACCATCGGCTGCTCGAGCACCCAACGCACTGCCACCTGAGCGGGACTGCATCCAAGCTCGCGCGCCACCGCAAGCAGCTCGGCGAGAATCGCCTCATGTCCCGGGTGGAAAAATCGCGTCGGAAAGGCCCAGTTCTCAGCCGAACGCGACCCGGCAACAGTTTGCTCGCCCGGTCGATATTTGCCCGACAGATATCCGCCCGCGAGCGGCGACCACACCACCATACCCACCCCCTTGAGGGCGCAGGCTGGAACCAATTCCTCCTCGATGTCCCGGACCACGAGGCTATATTGCGGCTGGTAGGCCTCGAACCGGGCCCAGCCTTTGCTGTCGCTGATCCATAACGCCTCCATCAGCCGCCAGGCTTCGTAATTGCTGCAGGCCGGATAGCGGATCTTGCCCTGACGCACGAGGTCGTCGAATGCCCGCAGCATCTCATCCATCGGCGTCTGCACATCGACGTGATGGATGTAGTAGAGGTCGATGTAGTCAGTTCCCAGCCGGCGCAGACTGTCCTCGACCGCATTCATGATGTGGACACGCGACATTCCGGAGTTGTTCGGACCGCCGCCCATCGGAGCAAACACCTTGGTCGCGACGACCGCCTCGCGCCGTCGCGCCCCCAACGCCCGACCCAGCATCGTTTCGGACACGCCGTCGCTGTAGCCATCCGCGGTATCGAAGAACGTCACACCGGCGTCGAGGGACCTGCCCACGATGCGCTCTGCCTCAGCCGCATCGGTGCCGTGGCCGAAAGTCATTGTACCAAGGCAGATTTCCGAAACCTTGAGGCCGCTGCGGCCCAGACGACGGTATTCCATTGCAAAACCCTCTGGCGAACCAATGCGCTATTGCATCGAGAAAGCAGCCCCCGGGACCGTACTGCCCTATTCCGGTTGCTGCAACGACGGTGCCTGCCGTCCCGGACGAGATCATCGGCGAGCCGAGTGTCGCGTTGCCGGTTCGTTGCGCGTTCATTCTGGCGATGACGGGCTGACTATCCCGTCAACCCGGAGCTGATGCTACTCTCGAATGGTCGGGCAGGTCGGCTTCGCGTGCGCGGCCAACGACCGCTGCACAGTATGGCCGGCCCTCGATGACCAGGAACGGGAGCAGCACGATGAGTGAGAATGAGATTCGAGAGGCACTCGATCGCCACTGGGCCGCCTCGGACGTAAATCAGTTCGAGGCTGAGCACGACATATACCGAGACGACGCGGTGCTCGAGTACCCGCAATCGGGCGAGCGCATCAGGGGCCGACATAACATCCAGGCCTCTCGCGTCGCGCAGCCCGAAGTCGAAGCGCTTCACGGTGCGCCGCATCGTCGGCACCGGCGACCTATGGGTCTCGGAATTCATCCTCACCTATGACGGCCGCCCGTCGTATACGGTCAGCGTCATGGAGTTCGTGGATGGCAAGGTAGCCCGCGAAACCCAATACTTTGGCGACCCGTTCGACCCCGGACCTTCGCGCGCGCATTTGGTTGAACGAATGGGTTGAAATCGGCGCGCGCCGGTCGTGCGTCCGTGCGTGCTGGATCGGGCGGAGCTGCCCGTCGATACCGCCCAGCTCGCTCGTTTTCTGATCGGCAAAATGCTCGTGCGGACGCTGGCCGACGGCTTGGTGGGCGGTCGCATCGTCGAGACCGAGGCATATTCCATCGGCGACCCTGCCGGTCACGCCTATCGCGGCATCACCCCGCGCAACCGGGCGCTTTTCCTCGAGCGAGGGCACGCATATGTCTACCTCGCGTATGGCACCTCGTTCATGCTGAACGTCTCGAGCGAGACGCCCGGCGTCGGTGCCGGCGTCTTAATCAGGGCCATTGAACCAACCGACGGCATTGCGATCATGCAGCGAAACCGGGCGATCGAGCGGGTGCGGGATTTGGCACGCGGCCCGGGACGGCTGTGCGCAGCCCTGGACATTGATCGCCGGCTGGACGGGATCGACCTTTGCCAGGCGGGCCCGCTGTGGCTCGGATCCGGCGGCCATGAGGCGGGCGAAATTGGGCAGGGCAAACGGATCGGGATCACGCGTGCAGCCGACAGTCCATTGCGGTTCTACGTTCGGGACAACGAGTTCGTCAGCGGTCCGCGGGCGCTCAACCGAGCCTGATAATGGAACCTTCGCCATGCGAAGCCGGCAGGGTCCAATCAGTGAAGGACCGACACGCGGTCCCGCCGCTGCAATCCTTGGTCTGGCCCGAACTCCGTCCGCCTCAGTCAAGGGAGAGGGCGGCCGCCTCCACAAGGATGGCTTGAGCGGAAGCCGTGAACGCGCCGTCTGGTTGGTGCAGCACCAACCCGGGCAACAGCCGCATTGATCCGCGCGAATTCTTAATGCCACGGATCATGACAAGTTTCGCCGGTCGTCCCTGCCTTGGGCCACAGTGGGAAAATGACGCCGCAAGGGCACCGGGCCTCAGCCATCACACCGAGACACGCCGGAACCATCCCGGTCGCGACGATCAATGTCAGGGTGCCTCGGTCGCGGAGATGAGCCAGCGAGCCGATCGACCCAGGCTCCGATCAGGGTCGACGACCCCCGCTTCGCCATTTCCCTCGAAGCTGTTGGCGACCGCGAGCCATCGGGCGGATGATAGGGAGGGTTGGCCATCGCATGGTGGAAATCCTGCCGGACGGCAACGGTCTCGATCCGGCCGGCGATCACCTCCATGCCGGGGAAGCCGTTCGCTTCGGCGTTGATCGTGGCCAGCCGGGCGATCTCGTGGTCGGCCTCGACGCCGACCGAGACGATGCCGGGAACCCGGGCGTTTAGACACAGCAGCGCGGCGCCAGCGCCTGTGCCGGCTTCCAGTACGAGTTCACCATGTTGAGCCGGCGTGGCGGCGCCAAGCAGCACTGGCTCAATCCCGCTGCGAAAACCCGAGGCTGGTTGTAGATAGGAGAGGCGGCCCCCCAGCAGGCTGATCTTCGGTGGTCAGCACTCGCCGGCGTCGTGCAGGATGCTGCGCGCACGCGTGAAATCATCTTCCGCTACGACGAGGCGTCGCGGAATTGCTCCGGCGCTGCCTTCGGTAACGCTTGTGTGGGCATCCAGCATCACGGTCTCGATGCCCGCGTCGGCCAGGAGGGATATCAGGAACGACAGTCTGACCGGGTCATTGGACGTGGCGATAATGCGCATAATCAATGGTGGCGCGGATGACGGTTCGTCGCAACCGTCCCGCCCGAAGCAGCAAAGCGCCACGCGCCCGGGACGTCCAAGGCATGCGGCTTGACCCTTGTTCGCGCAGACAGATATGAAGTCTGGCCATCCACGGCTGTCGGGAGAATGATTTGGGCGGCGTTGCCAGTCCACTCGATCCAGGCGTGGCGCCCATATCCAGTTCGGGGCGGCACGAAAATGAGGACGCGCTGACCGCGCTAGTCAACCTGGTTCATCACGACCTGGAAGCGTGCAATCGGGTGATCGTTGCACGGATGGACAGTCCTGTGGCGCTGATCCCTCAACTTGCCGCCCATCTCGTCGCGGCCGGGGGTAAGCGGTTGCGGCCGCTGCTGACATTGGCCGCCGCGCGCCTTTGCGGCTACACGAACACCGCCGGGGCATCCCGGCACATCGATCTGGCTGCCTGCGTGGAGTTCATTCACACCGCCACGTTGCTGCACGATGACGTGGTGGACGAAAGCCGGCTGCGCCGCGGGCTGGCATCCGCCAACGCGGTCTTCGGCAACAAGGCCTCAGTGCTGGTAGGTGACTTCCTGTTCGCCCGTGCGTTTCAACTGATGGTCGATGACGGCTCGCTCAAGGTTCTCGCCATCCTGTCGAAAGCCGCCGCCACTATCGCCGAGGGCGAAGTTCTCCAGTTGATTACCCAGAACGACCTGTCGACCACCGAGGCGCGCTATCTCGACGTGGTCAAAGGTAAGACTGCGGCGCTGTTTGCCGCCGCCTGTCAGGTTGGGGCGGTGATCGCCAACCGGCCGGAACCGGAGGAGGCGGCGTTGGCCGAGTATGGCATGAGCCTCGGCATCGCCTTCCAACTCGTCGATGACGCGCTCGATTACGCCGCGGATCAGGCCATTCTGGGGAAGACCGTCGGCGACGATTTTCGCGAGGGCAAGATCACACTGCCGGTCCTCGTCGCGTTCTTTGCCGGCAATGACCGTGAGAAGGCGTTCTGGAGGCGGACCATCGAAGCGCTGGACCAGCAGGGGGCCGACCTGGATCAGGCCATGACGCTCATAGCCCAGCATCGGGCGATCGATGCCACCCTCGACTGGGCCAGGCGCTTCGCACGCGAGGCAAAGGCGGCGCTGAACATTTTTCCCGAAAGCGCCACGCGCGAGGCGCTGGCTGACGTTGCCGATTATACCGTCCAACGGACGCGCTAGCGACCGACCAGCGACCTCGCCGTCGCCGCGATCCGTGCTTCGCCAGGATTGGCGTTGCATTGTCGCGGGAAAGACACAGTATCACTGCAACCGAATATGGCACGATGGCTGCGGCTGTGGCAGTCTGCCACCAGGTGTCCTGCCCTGAGGTTCATCCCACCGCGCGGCCACCTCGGGGACCTGCAGGCCGCTGAAAAAACGAAGAGCTAGTGGCGCGAAACCGAGGTCCTTCTGCGAATGGCTGCTTTCCGGTTCGGGACACTAGGAGATCAGCGATCGCGAGATCAGTGGCCAAACGGATAAAGCATCGGTCCCCCGGGGGACGCCGGCAAGGGACGCGCCATCACGACGGTCAGGCCTCGTCCTCGTGGCCTCCGACGGATAGGCTGGCTGACACAGCCATTGTTCAGATCACCGGCACCGACCTGGACGGTGATGCGGTTGCCAGGCCAGCGACATGGGACAAGGCCTCGGGGCCGCCGCCGACTCATCCTGATGCAGGCCGAAGCCTCCGGCCGTGCGGCGCTGGCGCCCGGCGAAAAGGTCCTCGCCAGGCTCAAACCGATGGGTCCGGGTCGCTATGAAGGCCGGACGTTGAGGCGGCTGACGGAAGCGCCCGGCCGAATTCTCGGCGTCTTCAAGGCTGGGCGAGGCGAAAGCCGCATCGTGCCGACCGATCGCCGCTCCAAGGCGGAGTGGATCGTTCCGACCGGGCATGAGGCCGGTGCCGAAGCGGACGAGATCGTGTTGGCCGAACCCCTGGCGCAGCAGGATCGCCTGGGACTGAAGCCGGCACGCGTCCTGGAGCGGCTCGGGCGGCTGGGCGATGCCCGTTCGGTCAGCCTGATCGCCATACACACCCATGACATTCCGCAGGAATTTCCCGCCGCCGCCGCTGGACGAGGCTGCCCGCGCCCACACCCTGCGGCTCGGCCGTCGCACCGACCTTCGCGCTCTTGGCTTGCTGACCATCGACGGGGCCGATGCGCGCGACCTGGACGATGCGGTGTATGCCGAACCATCCGACGACAGCCCCGGTGGCTTTCGCCTCGTGATCGCGATCGCCGACGTCGCGCACTACGTTCGTCCGGATTCTGCTCTGGATGAAGCCGGTCGCACCCGCGGCAACAGCGTCTACTTCCCCGACCGCGTCGTGCCGATGCTCCCCGAGGCGCTGTCGAATGGCTGGTGCAGCCTGCACCCCAACGAAGAGCGATTCTGTCTGTTCGTCGACATTGTCGTCGATCGCACCGGCCGTAAGGTATCGCACCGCTTCGGCCGGGGATTGATGCGAAGTGCCGCTCGGCTGACCTACGAGTCGGCGCAGCGGGCGTATGACGCGGGCGACGATCTCGGCCTGTCTTTGCCGCATCTGTACAGCGCCTTCCAGACCCTGCTGCAGGCACGCCGGGCTCGCGGCGCGCTCGACCTCGATCTGCCGGAACGCAAGGTCGCGCTCGATGATCAGGGGCGCGTGGTCAGCGTTGCACCCCAGCCGCGCTTGGACAGCCATCGTCTGATCGAGGAGTTCATGGTTCTCGCCAACGTCGCGGCAGCCGAGGAACTGGAGCGCCTGCACCAGCCCTGCATGTATCGCGTGCATGCGCCGCCCTCCGAAGAAAAGGTGGAGGCACTGCGAGGTTTCCTCGCGACGCTGGGCATCTCGTTGCCGCCGGGCAACCAGTTGCATCCCCGCGACTTCGAGCGTGTGCTGCTTCGCGTCGCGGGAACGCCGGAGGCGAGCCTGGTCAACGACGTGATCCTGCGCAGCCAGTCACAGGCCGCCTACAGTCCCGACAACATTGGACATTTCGGACTTGCGCTGTCTCGTTACGCGCATTTCACCAGCCCGATCCGACGTTATGCCGATCTGCTGATCCATCGCAGCCTGATCAAGGGGTTGGAACTGGGCCCGGATGGGCTGACGGACGATCAGGCGGCCACGCTCGGGGACATCGGCGAGCGTATCACCGAGGCCGAGCGGCGGGCCCAGCTTGCCGAACGCGATGCGATCGACCGCTATCTGGCGGCGTTCATGGTGGAAAAGGTCGGCTCGCGATTCGAGGCGCGCATATCCGGCGTGACTCGTTTCGGTCTGTTCGTCACCGTCAACGAAAACGGCGCCAGCGGCATCGTCCCAATGGCGTCACTCGGCGACGATTTCTGGCAGTTTGACGAACGCGAGCAGACCCTGACCGGCCGCCGCTCCCAGTTCGTCTTTCGGCTGGCCCAGGAAGTGGAGGTTCTGCTCAGCGAGGCCAATCCGGTCACTGGCAGCATGGTGTTCCACATTCTTCAAGGCCGTGCTTCGGAAGGCGCGGGCAACAGGCGGATTCATCCGGGGAAACGGCCCCGCCCGCGGTGATCCGTTTGTCTATCTTTCTGCTGCTGTTTGTCGCCAGCCGAGCGCAGGCCCAGTCGACCGGGTCCATGGTCGGCGCGGTGCTGGACGCTGACCGGCTCGTCTCGGTCTATACTGAGGGACTGACCTTCATCGCGCCGCGCATTCTTGAGCCGGTGCCGGGTTCCGCTGCTCACCGCCTGGGGTCTGCGGAGCCTGATTGCGCTCGATCCGGGCATTGGTTTTGGCGAGGTGGACGGGCGGCTCTTGATGTCGCTGCGAGGAAAGCTGTTGTTGGACACGCTCGCGCCGACCGATGCGTCACCGGCGGCCTGGGGACAAATCGCTGCCCTGATGACCGAGGCTGGCTACTCAGCCTCGCCACCGATCCGTCAGCTCGGCACGCAGGGGATCATCCAGGCGTTTTTCGACGCGATGTTCAGCCACATCGATCCCTATTCGCGTTACGTTCCCCCGGTGGAAGCCGGTGAGGATCGCGCGCGGCGGGCGGGCCGGGCCAGCGTCGGCATCGCTGTGGCGCAACAGGGCAGGGTGATCGCCGTCAGCTCGGTGGTGCGCGACAGCCCCGCCGCAATTGCGGGCATCAAAGCCGGCGACGTGCTCCTGGCGATCGATGGCCAGCGAACCCAGAGCCAAGACCTGGCGACGATCACAGCCCTGACGACAGGCTCCGAGGGGTCCGTTGTCACACTGAGCTGGCGTGGCCGGGACGGGCGCACCCATGAGGCGCAGTTGATGCGCGCATTGGTGCCGCCGGAGACCGTCTTCGCCGAGCGGCTGGCCGGCGTGCTGGTGCTACGGATCACCGGGTTCAGCGGCACGACGGCGTCGCATGTCGCGTTGTCGGTGCAGGACGCGCTCGCGGCACGGCATCCGGTGGACGGCATCGTGCTCGACCTGCGGGACAATCGCGGTGGACTGCTGCGCCAGGCGGTGACCGCAGCGGATACATTCCTGCCGGCGGGTCTGGTGGTCAGCACCATCGGCCGTGATCCGGACTCCAGCCACATTTGGCGATCGGCAGAGGGCGAACTGGCAGAAAACGTGCCGCTGGTCGTCCTGGTCGACGGGCGGACGGCCAGCGCGGCCGAGGTCCTGGCCGGAGCGCTGGCCGATCGTGGCCGCGCCGTGGTCGTCGGCAGCTCGACCATCGGGAAGGGCTTGGTGCAGACGATCGATCCGCTACCCGATGGCGGCGAACTGTTCGTGAGCTGGAGCAGGGTGCTGATGCCACTCGGTTGGCCGCTCCAGGGAATGGGCGTGTTGCCCCAGGTCTGCACCAGCCTGGGACGCGGCGAGCTCGACCGTCAGCTCGCGGCGCTCGTCCGTCGGCATCGAGCCACTGAGCGGCGCCATCAAGGCGCAGCGCTCCGCGCGTCCGCCGCTCTCACCCGAGGCAGGTACTGACACTACGTGCTCCCTGTCCGGCGGCGGAAGGGGGACCGGCCGATCTCGACACCGCTCGCGCACTTATCGCCAATCCGGTCGCCTATGCCGCGGCGCTGCTGCCGCCGATGCCGGACCGTGAGCTCAGGTGAGGTCGATCGCGAAGCGGGTAAGGTCAGCCAGCTTGCAGTGTTGCAGCGCGCCCTCCTCGGTGGCGCGCAACACCACCTGAGGCGGCGCCCCGGCGTCCAAGGCTTCCTGCCAACGGGGCGCGCACAGGCACCAGCGGTCGCCGGGCTTCAGACCGGCGAAACCGAACTCGGGCCGGGGTGTCGAAAGGTCGTTTCCCGCGGCCTTGCTGAAAGCGAGGAATTCAGACGTCAGCACCGCGCAGACGGTGTGGCTGCCGAGATCTTCCGGGCTGGTCTCACAGCAGCCGTTGCGGAAGAAGCCGGTCATCGGCGCGGTGGAGCAGATCGCGACCGGACCGCCTAAAACATTGCGGGAGGGCCGTCGGCCGGGGCGTCGGCCGCCTTCGTCGAAGGGCATGGCAATCCTTCCAGGCTTACGACTTTGTTCACCAATCGCTGCGACAATGCCGCCATGAGCAGGCTGACACAATCCTCCACTATGGCCTGCGCCAACACCTTCGCGTTCTCCGGCATCGAGGCCGTACCGGTCGAGGTTCAGGTGCAAATCGCGCCTGGCGCGCCGGCGCTGTTGCTGGTGGGAATGGCCGACAAAGCGGTGGCCGAGGCGCGCGAGCGGGTCCGTGCGGCGTTCTCCGCCATGGGCGTGTCGTTGCCGCCCAAACGGGTGCTGATAAACCTCAAACCGGCGGACCTGCCCAAGGAAGGCAGCCATTTCGACCTGCCCCTCGCGCTGGCTCTGCTGGCCGCGATGGAGGTGCTGCCACGCGAGGACATCAGCGAATACGCCGCGTTGGGCGAACTGTCGCTGGACGGTTCGCTGAATCCGGTTGCCGGCGTGCTGCCCGCCGCGATCGGCGCCTCGGCTCGTGATCTGGGCTTGATCTGCCCTGCGGGACAGGGCGGCGAGGCGGCCTGGGCGGGGCGCATCGATGTGCTCGCACCCGCCGATTTGCTTAGCCTGATCAACCATTTCCGGGTACCCAGGTACTCGACCCCGCCGGTGCCATCGGGTCGCGCCGACAGTGGGCCATATCCCGACATGCGTGACGTCAAAGGCATGGAGAGCGCCAAGCGGGTGCTCGAAATAGCAGCGGCCGGCGGTCACAATCTGCTACTGATCGGCCCTCCGGGCGCCGGTAAATCCATGCTCGCCGCTCGACTGCCCGGGTTGCTGCCGGACCTCGATCCGCGATCGGCGCTTGAAGTCAGCATGATCCACAGCGTCGCCGGTTTGCTGGATGGCGGTCGCCTGGTCATGCGGCCGCCGTTTCGCGAGCCACACCACTCGGCTTCGCAGGCGGCCCTGTCCGGTGGCGGCCAGCGCGCGCAGGCCGGGTGAAGTCAGTCTGGCCCATCGTGGCGTCCTGTTTCTGGACGAATTGCCGGAATTCCCGCGACAGGCGTCTCGAGTTGCTGCGCCAGCCGATGGAAACCGGGCGGACCACGGTGTCCCGGGCCGCCGCCCACGTCACCTACCCCGCGCGGTTCCAACTTGTCGCGGCGATGAACCCGTGCCGCTGCGGCTATCTCGGCGAGGGCGGGCGAGAGTGCGGTCGGGCGCCGCGTTGTGGTGAGGACTATCGCAACCGGGTCAGTGGCGCCGTGCTCGACCGGATCGACCTGGCGATCGAGGTGCAACCTGCCACAGCCGCCGAATTGGCCCACGCGCCGATCGCTGAACAGAGTGCCGCGATCGCCGAACGCGTGGTGCGGGCTCGGCTTGCACAATCCGAGCGGTATGGGGCGGAGGGCCCGGTCTGCAACGCGGAAGCTGACAGCCGGCTGATCAAGATGGCCCCGGACGCCCAGCAATTACTGCAGCAGGCCATGGAAAAATTGCGCCTGTCGCCGCGAGGCTACACTCGAACGATGCGCGTGGGACGGACCATCGCGGACCTCGCCAGTGTCGCCGTGGTTGCGCGCGCTCACATCGCCGAGGCTTTGGCATTTCGTCATCGAGGGCCAGGTTGGTGAAATGTCCTGGGCAAGTCGGTCGGGATATGGCTCGTTGGCTTGATGGGCGGCCTCCTCCTCACTCACGTGAAAAGGGCTGACCACCCTGGCGTGGCCCTGACGCGCTCTGCGGTCCAGGTATTCGCCACACCCAACTCGTGCACATGTCCGTCAGCCCGAAGGGCTGGTGGTATCATACCGATTCTGACGGTCTTGCCGTGCAAAATAAAGCCGTTTACTGTCACCTGATCGTGCGAACGATTTGCAATACAGGAGCGCCTCACGGATGGCTCAGGAAAACCCGATTGGTCGCCGGTGTGAGCGGGCGGTGTTGACCGCCTACCGTGAACTGCGGCTTGTCGGATCGGACGACATGTCCGCATTCCAGGCGTGCACGACGCTGTACCGGATCCACCATCCGGAAGCGTCGATTCACGAAGCTCGCTTGCTGGTTGCCGAGTGGATCGATCATCATTTGGTCCGTAAGGATAAAGGCCCTACCGCGGGTTGCGATTGCAATTGACCTAACGCCTCGTTTCGCGTCGGTCGCTTGGCTCGGGCCTCCGCCATTCCCCAGCCGAGCAGCAAGAAGAACCAGCCGCCGATGGGCATGCTGGTGAATGCGGTTGAGGACTGGATCGGCCAGAGCTGAATGAACGTCGCCGCGAACAAGCCAACGCGCAACGGGTCCGGGTCGCGCCACAGACCGGCGCCCAACGGGATAAGCCATGCCATCCCGGTCGCGCAGAATAGCGCGAGCCCGATGATGCCCCCGTCGTCCAACGCCTGAAAATAGAAATTGTGCGGGTGGTGCCAGCAGATCGCCGCCCCGCCGCCGTCCGGCTGACTGTCATCGAAGCTCGGGCGAAAATAACGCGGCCGGGGACACCCGGTGTCGAAGCCGTCGAAACCCATGCCGGTGACGGGGTTCCGCCGCCCGACCTCCCACGCCCTGGCGTAAAGTTGCCCATATGGTGAGACTGCGAAGTGCTCTAACTGATCAGAGAACTTCTCCACCAGCCGATAGTAGGCGTTCGGGGCAACAACCGGGGACGCCGCCAGCACCAGGGCTCCGACCACCGCGGTGGCGACGATGGCAAGCCGTAGGCGCCGGATGAAAATCGCGGCAATGATCAGGCCGAGCACCATGAGCACCAGCGGCATGCGCTGGCCGATCAGAACCATGACGATGAGGCTGAGCAGCAGCAGCGCATAGGCAGAGGCGGTGGCTAGCCAGCTTGGCCTGCTGATCAGCATGGCGACCGGCGGCAGCATCGATGGAAGCAGGATCCGGGCAAGCGCGGGACCCGCGCGCGGCGTGCCGAACGGACCCGTCAGTTCGCCCTCGCTGCTGCGTGGCCAGCCGATCAGATTTCGGCCGGACACATGCTGGACCAGGCAATTCAGCGCAATCCAGGCGGAGGATGCCGCGACCAGGGCAAACAGCCAGCGCCGCGCCGAGGACGTGCGCAGTGCCAAATGTTCTATCACGGCCACCAGCAGGAGGAACCGAACCGTTGCCAAGGCCTGGGCAAACGAACCAACCCCGCCCTCGCCGAGCCCGAGCAACGGGATCGGAAGCGAGCAGATGACCAGCCAGCCCCACCAAGCGGCCGCGACCCACAACCAACGCGTGCGCAGCCATGCCCAATCGCCCGATACGGCGGAGCGCACCAGAAAGCTGACATCCGCAATGCCGATTGCCACCTCGGCTACACCATGTGCGTGCAACAGCAGTAGTGGCAGCAACATCACGCTGACCAACGAGACGTTGTCCACGAGAGAAGGTGAGCGGAACGGCGGTGCAATCGACATGCGACGGTTGGTGCCAGGGCGAGGCGACGGCGACAAGTCCGGGTGGCCACGGATTGCGTCCCGCGCGACAAGTCGCGGCCCAGAAGCGACGATGGGCCCCTCGGACGAGACCGTCGGCCCTGGTCATCATCAGGGCTGGGGCGGCGGCAAAGTCGACGGCGTGACCCCTCCTGGTCCAACTTTGCCTCGGCCCATGATCACAGCTGACTTCAAGTATAGGTTGCAATCCGCACTGGGAGTTGATGTAGAATGCGAACATTATCTCCCTCTACCGACGGTAGATGCGGGCGGTTCACTGCATTGAGGCGATTGCATGACAGCGGACAGCACTTTCCATGCTAGTTGGCGAGCGCGTGACGCCACCTTGTTTTACGAGGCATTATCTCGTTGTTCGATTGCAATCGAAATATTTCCAACCGATATCCGACACCTCGGGGCCACGGCATGTTCCCTGCCGATGCGCCCGAGGGCTCGCACGCTGCGAGCCGCGAGGCGGCGATCGTGGGTTTTCCCGGTGTGGTCGCAAAACCGACTGGGGCACGCCCGCAAATCCGCCTGTCGACGTTCGCTCCGGCCGCTGAATAGCCTCCGCCGCTCCGGGAGCCGCGCCAATGTTGGTCAGACGCCGAATTCTTCGAATGTGGTCGATGCTGACCCTCGCCGCGTTGGGGCTGGCCATGTCGTGCCACGTGCCTGCTGCCGCTGCAACAATGACATTTGTGGACAACTCACTGCAGAGCGGCGAAGGCGATAGTTACTACATCGTATTTTTCGTCCGGCCGTCGAATCCCGATCCAAGGAAGGCGAGGGATATTTTGTCGGGATACATGTTTGTCGGCTTTGGGGTGGAAAACAAGATCAGGGGTTTGGGACGTTTTGAGGCATTCGGGCTGTATCCCGATCAGATCCGTCCCGGCCAACGAGCGCTTTTCGGGACGGTGCCCGAGGATATCATCGAAGAAGAAATTCCGGCCATACAGGAAATCATCCCGAGGATACCAAAAGAACTGACCGGCCACGTGGATTCCGATCGTGCAACAAGTTTCATTGTGAAAGTTGATAAGTCCGACTGGGACCGCGTCTACGGCTCCGCAAAGGCGAAAGTAACGGGGACGAAACCGTTATCTTCTCCGCCCGTCAAGTACAAGGTCTTCATGCTCAACTGCGTCAACTGGATCGCGCAGCAGGCAATCAGTGTGGGGTTGCGGCTGCCTTCTCCGGATGCCGCCATTCTCGGTGCCTGGTTGCCGTCATCATTCATGAGGGCAATGATCAATGCGAACGTGGGCCTCGTGGATCACGCCAGACAGCCTGATGGAACCTCGTGGACCGGATCGACCTTCCAAGGCAGCCCGCACGGAACAGGAACGATGGCATGGCCGAACGCAGCCTTCGTCGGCTTGGCCAAACGAGGACACCGCGCGAGGGGAATTACCAAGTATGGCGGAGGCAATTCCTTCGACGGAGCCTACGATATCGCCGGTGAACTTCTCGCCGGAACCTATAAGTGGCAGGACGGCGCGAAATACGACGGAAAATATGACCATGGGAAGGAGTTTGAGGGAACCTACACGAACGCCGACGGTTGGCGTCTGTCAGGCAGCTTCGAGGATGGCCGGTGGCACGCGGGGGCGATCACCAGCCCCGACCGGAGCTCGGTCTTCAAAGGCTCGATCAGCCCATCCGGAAATCTCGTGGGAACACGCGATGAAAAAGGCAACAACGGTCGCAGACTGCTCAATCTGCATGATGACGGCTCAGTCGACGGTGAAGTCAAATTCAACGATGGCGATTCGTACAAAGGCACATTCCAGCCCGATAGCCTGCTTCCTTTGAAGGGAGTCTATCGCGTCGCGTCGAGCGGGGCCACCCGCACGGGCGTGTTTGGACCGGACTATCAACTTCAGGACGGAACGATCGCGGACCCGATCCTTATGTTTCCCGTTCCGGTATCAGGCGGAAAGATCGAAGGCGGTGACCGGCCCTCGCCTCCGTCCATGGGTTTTGTCACCGCGGCGCCGTTTCCGGTCGCGCCGCCCTCGCGGTTGCCAGGATATACGCCGGTGCGACCCGAAGGCGATGAGAAAGGGTGATCCACCGGCACATGATCCGTCCGGCCTGTTCGTGCGGCAGAATAAGCGACGCTGTTTCCGGCCGGTATCTGACGAGGACATCGGCAGGTAATTACCACAGACCGCGTTAGGGTTGCTGCCCCGCCTTGCATGATTCGATCGCGTCGCTCAACGCACGGCCCCACGGCGGCTACGCACGCAGCAGTTGATCGACCGTGATCGGGCTGAAGTCCCAGACATCCACTCCAACATCTTTCTGCCTCGGCAACGGCTTAAGCCGACCGTGGCTATGACCGTGCAGGTTCAGCGCACCTTTGGCCACTCCGTTCCAGGTTCGGAACGCATAGTGGCAAAGCACCAGCCGCCTTCCGTCGACGACGATTTCCGCGTAACTCTGGACGCTGCTCCATTCCGGTAAGGCGACGATATCGGGCGTGTCGTTGTTGCCAGTCACCAGATGCTTACGCCCATGGAGCGCCCGCAGCAGCCCCGCCGCGGCAGAGGCATTGATGCGAAGCGCGAAATCTCCCAGGTGCCAGACATCGTCTTCGGGACCGACGGCCGCATTCCATCGTTCAAGCATTGCCGTGTTCATCTCAGCCACTGATGCGAATGGCCTGCGATATAGGGACAAGGCGCCGGCATGCCCAAAATGCGTGTCAGCGGTCAGCAGCACCGTCATCGGTCAAAGCGGCTGTTGCGCCGGGATTTCGCCGATCGGTTGGGCTCGACCTGAAGCCTTCCGGCGACGGACCATCACCCGGAGCATCGTCCACCCGTGCCGTTCAACTCGCGGCGATGCGCACAGGCAACGAAGTGATCGAGCGCAAAATGTTGGAGTAGCCGCGGGTGGGGGGTCCGACAACTTCGATCATCGGCAGCTTTCGCTTGAGGATCTCCTCCCAAAGAATGGTAAGCTGCATTTCCGCCAGGCGGTTGCCGACGCAGCGATGAATGCCGAAACCGAATGACAGATGCTGTCGCGGCCGAGGCCGGTCGATGACGAAAGCGTCGGGCTGCTCGATCGCATCTTCGTCGCGATTGCCGGACAGATACCACATCGCGACCTTGTCGCCCTTGTGGATCGTTTTGCCGCCAACCTCGGTGTCCTCCATCGCGGTGCGCCGCATATGGATCACCGGGGTTTGCCAGCGGATGATTTCCGGCACCATGCTGGTAACCAACGACGGGTCGTTACGGAGCTTCTGATACTGATCAGGGTGTTCGTTGAGCGCCAGCACGCCGCCCGAGATCGAGTTGCGCGTGGTATCGTTGCCGCCGACTATCAGCAACATGAGGTTGCCCATGAACTCGTGTGGACGGGATGGCAGATCGCGCGTGGCCGCCCCGTGCGCCAGCATCGAGATCAGGTCGGCCCGAGGCGGCTGCTTCGCGCGCAGTTGCCAAAGATCGTTGAAACAGGTGACCGCCTGGTCCAGAATTGCGTTGCGCTTGGCTTCCGAATCGACTTCGGTCCCAGCGCGGGTGTTCACCGTGGCGACATTGGACCAATATGTCAGTTTGTTCCGTTCTTCGAACGGAAAATCGAACAGTGTCGCCAGCATCTGCGTGGTTAGTTCGATCGAGACCCGCTCGACCCAATCGAAGGTCTCCCCGCGCGGCAGGCCATCCAGAATGCGGCCCGCTCGTTCGCGGATGGTGTCCGACAGCCTTGCCAGATTTCCGGGTGCGACGATCGGGGAAACAATCTTCCGCTGCTCGTCGTGCTTCGGCGGGTCCATCGAGATAAAGCTGGGCCGCCGGAAATCCATCGGCAGATCGCGCAGCACGATGCCGCCCATCAGCGCGTCGGACGAGAACGCCTTATGATCGATATCGACCGCCATGATGTCGCGGTAGCGCGTGACCGACCAAAAGGCGCCGTATATCCCGCTCTCGCACCAATGGACCGGCTCCTCCCGGCGCAGGCGCTCAAAGTAAGGCCGCCAGGTGTCGTCCTGATACAAATGCGGATTGCTGACATCGATGCGTTCGATCGGAATGGCATAGGCGTCTTCACGCGGGTCGCTGGCAACCGGTGCATTCATTGTCGGCCTCCCTGGTTCCGGGTGTGGCGTGCCTGGAGTTCACGGGCCTCGCTTTGTGGTCCGGTCCCGCGCTGGAAATGATAGTGCATGATCGAGCTTCGCGGAACGTTTGAGCCTGGCTCATGCGTCAAACTATGAGCTAGACCACAGCGGCCCTAAGCCAGCCCTTCCGCCTTGTCCGCTTCGATCGCCACGGGATCACGGAGCGCGGGATCGCCCCAGCCGCCGCCGCCGCCGGACCGGACGTGGATCACGCTGCCGGACGGCACCAGCACGTTGATCTCCTTGCTTTTCAGTTTCCGCGGCGAAGTGCCAGGCGCCAGCAGCGTGTAGTCGTGCGGGGCTCCGTCATGGCCGCCGCCGATACCCCGGGCGCCGTGCACCACGCCCTCGCCGGCTGTGTTCGCCACGGCGGGGCCCTCGGTCTCCACCCGCAGCCGCATGTCGCCGCCATAGCCGCCGCGATACTTTCCCGCGCCCGCCGATCCGGGCCGATACTCGTGCGTCTCGAACACCAGCGGAAAGCGTGTCTCGGCGACTTCGATGCTGCCGAACTTGATGCCGCCGGCCGAGTGCCACTCGCCGATCGTCGAGTAGCCATCGCCCGCCGCCGAACCGCCGCCGCCCGGACGCGCATGGAACAAGTGCCAGATGAAGCGCCGGCCGGTTCTCGGGTCAGTGCCGTTCAGCGCTATCCGCAGCCGCCGCCCCCAGCCGCCCATTGCCCGGTCCGGGCAGGCCTGCGCCAAAGCAACGATGATCGCCTCGATGATTTCGTTGGAGCAGTGACTGGTGCACATCGTCACCGGCGCGCCCTCCCGCGCCCAGACGATGGTGCCCTCCTTGAGCTTTACTGTCAGCGGGCGAAACGCGCCCTCGTTCTTGGCGATGTCCGGATCGAGCAGGAACGCGAAGGCCATCGCCACGGCCGATTGCGTGTTGGCGTGGGACGAATTGATGAACCCGGTGACCTGCGGATCTGATTCGGTGAGATCGACAATGACGTCACTGCCCTGCTTGGTGACGCGTGCGCGGATGACGATGTCGGTTTTGCCGAACCCGTCATCGTCCAGCACCGCCTCGCCGTGAAACACCCCATCGGTCCAGCCCTGAGACGATCTGCCGAGCATAACGTTCGGCGGCGTCGAGCATGGCCTCGACCGAGGCCGCCAGCGTCGCCGCGCCAAACTCCTGGATCACCGAGCCGAGGCGCTGCTCTCCCAGCCGTGCCGCGCCGATCTGAGCCGCCAGGTCGCCGCGGAAATCCCGAGGATGGCGGACGTTCAACGCCAGCATCTCCAGGAGGTCCTCGCGCAGCACGCCATTCTCGGTCAGCCGCATCGGTGGCAGCCTCAGGCCTTCCTGCCAGATCTCGGTCGCCGCCGGGTTGTAGGCGCCGTGCGCGGCACCGCCGATGTCGGAGTGATGCGCCCGGACCACCGACCAGAACATCAACGTCTCCGCGGCAAACACCGGCACGAAGACGGTCAGGTCCGGCAGATGCGAACCGCCGCGATAGGGGTCGTTCAGCAGGTAGACATCATCGCGGGACGGGTTCGGGAAGCGCGCGGCCAGCGCCTTGACGGCCCAGGGCATGGCGCCGACATGCACCGGAATATGATCGGCCTGTGCGATCAGGCGGCAGCGCGCGTCGATCAGCGCGATGGAGAAGTCGCGCGATGAATTCAGGATCTGCGAGTAGGCGGTGCGCAGCATCGCCTCCCCCATCTCCTCCGCGATGGCGTTCAGGCGGTGCTGCAGCACGGCGATGGTGATCGGGTCGGTCATGTGCGGATCGTGACTGATCCGGCCGAGGCGGGGAAGCCCGATCCGGTGGAATCGCGGCTTCGGCCAGAAGCGCTGCGTCAATTGGGAATTGATCGCAAAATTCGGCCAAAGCGTGTAGGTTGGCGCCGCGCGACGGCCGCGACTCTTGTTCGTCTGGCGATAGCAGCAAGAAACGAACATGACGAGCCGGCGGCCCCGCGAGTGCGGCACTCGGGGAAAGGAGGCTAGTCATGATCAGAACACCGCCTGGCTGGGGAGCCGATGTGCTCACTCGGGCCTACCACTCCATCATCATGGCCGACCCGGACGCGGACCGGCGCGAAGCCGAACGGCAGACGTCGGTCGCCGTGAGTCGCCTAGGGTTGGCGGATTTGCGCTGGGCACTGGCGCGGGGGCTCGAGGATTTCGGTGCATCCCGCACCGACGTGATCTTCCTGTGCGTCATCTATCCACTGGTCGGCCTGCTGCTGGCGCGGCTGGCGTTCGGCTACGAGATGCTGCCGCTGGTGTTTCCTCTGGCGTCGGGCTTTGCCCTCATCGGGCCGTTCGCCGCCATCGGCCTCAATGAAATGAGCCGCCAGCGAGAGCAGGGGCTGCACGCGGGCTGGGCGGAGGCACTCGGCGTCTTCCGGTCGCCGTCAATCCGCGCCATCATCCTGCTCGGCGCGATACTGGTCATCATGTTCCTGTTCTGGCTGGTCCTGGCGCAGGCGATCTACGATCTCACCCTGGGGCCGCTGCCGCCGGCATCGGTGGCGAGTTTCGTGCATGACCTGATCCATACCCGAGCGGGATGGACCATGGCGCTGGTCGGCACCGGCGTCGGCTTCGTCTTCGCGGCGGTCGCGATGACCATCAGCGTGGTGTCGTTCCCCATGCTGCTGGATCGCCCGGTGCCGCTGGAGACCGCGATGCGGACCTCGATCAACGTCGTGCGGCGCAATCCGCTGACGATGGCGGTGTGGGGTCTGATCATCTCCGCCGGTCTGGTCATCGGATCGATCCCGCTGCTGCTGGGGCTGATCTTCGTGATGCCAGTCCTGGGGCATGCCACGTGGCACCTTTACCGGCGTGCGGTCAGACCCTGATCGGCGTCGGTTGACCGGCTTCGCCGCTTTTGGGGCGAAGTGAGGCAGGACGAACGATCAGGTGATCGCGGAGTGATTTTTGGGCGAGCGGCGAGCCCTAGCCGTTTTGGGGTGGGCTCCGTCGGGCCTCGAACCTGCCGGGGTACTTCGGCAATCATGTTGCAGCGAAACAAGCCGACCTCCCAACACGATTGGGGATAAGGCAAGGACCGTCGTTGTCTCAATTTGCTCGATGAACACGCCAATCCGAGCTATGCCGTGCGGGCCAGCATTCTCTCGGAGACAGCAAAAATATGCGCCACGCAAGAACATTGACATTGAAGGCAGCCGTCGTTGCGGCAGCGATCCTGGCTGCTTTCCCATCGTCGTTTCGAATGCCGTCCGCAGCGGCGCAGCAGATCGACGATGTCAAGCCGATGGCAAACAGGGAACCAGTCGCGCTCTACATCACCCTTTGCTTGTGGTCGCAGCAACGCCCGGCGGCAATGTGCCGCGAGGTGCCACTTACACCAGGAGCAGCCGGACCAGGATTTGCCAGCATGGAAGCCTGCCAGGACGGCCAGGACGAAGCGGTGCGCCAGTGGCTTGTCCAGGCAGGGCCAGTGTTCGGCTTCACCGCCATGGCCGGTGATGGTTATCGGATCGAACGCAAGCGTTGCAGTCCGATCGTCGGCGGTCCGTCCGCTCGCGAGGGGAAACTGAACCTCCCTTCCGCGACGTGCCATGCCGCAACCTCGCAGTATTGCAAGGCGGCCTGACCGTCATCCGGATGCCATTGCGGCGATGCCGAATGCCTGCGGCACAGACCCTCCCGGTCGTGTGCCGTGTCACCGGAAGCGACGAACACTCCGCTCGTCTCTTGGCGAGATCACGGTTTCCGCCGATTTTCGCATTCAGAACCGCCCTCTAAAGGCAGTCGGAATCTCGAAGGGCTGACACCACGCCTCGTTCCCTCCCATCGAGACCTATCGTATGGTGACCCCTCTATGATCTGCGCGCTAGCTATTGCCCGAAGCTAGACGCGCGGTTCGCATCATGTCTTCATCTCGCGCTTGAGTTCATTGAGAAAGCGCCAGTCGGTGTGCTCGGCGATGAGTTTCTGCGGGTTGGACTTGATCAGACCCACTTCATGCATTCTCAGCGCATAAAAGCGGAGGCTATCCTCCGGGTCATAGTCGCGCCAAACGTCGTAGCGGATCTCGCTCAACGCCTGCAGCGCATAGTCATAGCGCGTTGCGTATCCGTTATCGACCAGCAATTGCGCCATCTGCGCGGGCTGGGAGGCGCATAAATCAACGCCTTTCATGATAGCCCGCAAGACGCGTCTGGTCGCGATCGGGTAATTGCGCGCGAACTCCGCGCTGGTGGCGAGCATGCAGCAATCGTACCTGTGACCATGGACGGTCCGCTATACTACTGACGATCACGTGGCCGATATTGCGGGTACGCACTTCCTGCAACTCGGGCGGGGCGGCAAGAAAGGCATCGACTTTGCCCTCAACGAAGAGCTCCATTGGGTTACCCGAGACCCTATGGATGTCCTTGGTGGGATCGAGCCCGACCAATCCGACAATAACGCTTACCAGCAACTCGTCTCTCACCATTGTCGTCGGATATCGCGACAGTCCTGCCTTTAAGGTCCGCCAGGGCTCGGATGTCGTTCCTGCCGAACAGCTCAAAGCAGCCGAGATGCAGGCCGGCCAAGACGGTGATCGGCAGTCCGGCTTCCATTTCCGCGATAAACGACGGCGCAAATGCCCTGCCAAAATCCACCGCGCCGCGCGCAATCATTTTGCCTGTCCACTCCGACCCGGCATCGACATAGTGGATATCGGTAAAGCCCTCGGCGCGCAGCAAGTACTCGGCAACCTGCGGTGCAATGCAGGTCACAGGATCTTTCTCAAAGCGGATCGTCGTGACTTCCGGCGGCGGTTCCGCGGCAACCGATTTTCGACCGCCATAGAGACCTGCAGCACCCAACCCGGCGAAGCCGGTGGCGCCTGCCACTGCGACATTGGTCAGGAGGTGGCGTCGGCTCTGCACGATCGACATGGCATGTCTCCCCTTTCTTTCCCAATGGCCGGATTCATGGCACCCGAAAGGTCAAGCCATCTTGGTGCAGTCGAGCGGACGCGGTGCTATGTCCGGGATTGACTAAAATCATAGCCCGTTCGCCACTCGGCGCCAACGTGGCGACCCCAACATCAGACTTTGACAGGTATCCAGATCTCGAGCCCGCCGGTTCCCGTCAGAGGATCAAAGCTTTCGGTGTAGCGTTCGAAATTCGGCGCATCGGCAACCTGATACCCGGATGCGGGCAGCCATTGGTTCCAGATTGCGGCAATCGTGCCGCGCACCGTCGCGATATGATCTGAGTGCGTGAACACCAGGTATTTCTGTCCGGGTATGCGCACCCGGCTAAGATCGGCGGGCAGCGAGGAAAAGTCCGTAACCTCGGCCCCGGCGATATAGTCAAAGTTGCCGGCATCGTCGCCGTTGCAGCAGACGCCATAGGCGGTCTGGCCGATCTGGCCAGGGATGCCACCCGGATAGGCATGGAAGCGCTGCCATAACGCCGGTATCTTGGCACTGGTCTCCCAGGTGCAGCGTTCGCCCGGACCGGCAATCAGCAGCGGCCCGCCGTTCTCGTGACGCGGCGGTTGCAGGGGTGGCGACGGCGTCTCGGCCATTTTGATCGGCTCCAGCAGTGAGATGTTTTCGATGGTGCGGTGGGCGCGGATGGCTTCCGGAGTCACACCAAATCGCTCGCGAAATGCCCGGGTGAATGCCTCATGAGAGCCGTAACCGGCGTCGAGAGCGACCATCAGGATATCGGGCGCGCCGTCGGCAAGTGTCCGTGCGGCCTCGGACAACCGGCGAGCCCGCACGTAGCGCATGACTGAGCACCCGGTCGTGACGCCGAAGGCTCGCACCATGTGGTAGCGCGAAACTCCCCCTATTTCAGCGACCTGTTCGAGCGTCAGTTCGCTGCAAAGATGGCTTTCGATGAACCAGATCGCTTTGCCGACTGGGTTCATGAGCGGCTATCGGGTCGAGGCATGCGCGGAGTATAGCCGCCTGCCGCGTGCCCATTTGATCGTGGTTGCGCAGGGGATCACCATTGATTGTGATCGCGGAAACGGCGGCGACGCGCGCGTGCGTGCCCAGCCGCCTGGTCCGCCATTCGAAGCATCAGGCGATTGGTTCTCGGTCGATCGGGCAACAAGGTGGAAACTCGGCCACCGAGGTCATATCCACTTCAGCCATGGTCAACCCCTTCAGCGCCAGCGCCCGGAGCTCTCTCCCCAAAGGTGCCGGTATGTTCGCGGGAAAATTCGGGATGTCTGACACCGCCGCCAATTTATGGAGCTCGGGACTTCGCAAATCGGCATAGAAACGATGTCCCTGGGCGGCACATCCTGAATGCGCTTGATGATCCCGTAGCCGCGATACCCACAACGCAGTCGGCTGGCCGGTGGCGAAACAAACCCCAGGCGACGGTGGCGGCGACGAACAGCAAGCCGATCATCGGAGCCGAGGCAATGTCCAGCAGGATGTGGAATTCGTGCCAGGGACCGAGAGCGCTTTCTAACCGCGGCATGCCGGTGTAGTCCGCATAAACTTCCGCCTAGCCGTGCACCACCACGGCGTCACGTGGGCATATTCGAGTTGCTCGGTCGACCGCCTGATTTCGCCAACCGTCCACGAGACGGCAAACTGTTCGCTATGGGAACACTACGAATTATCGAGCAATCCCGCCGGTCGGCCGGCCTCACCTTCCCGGATCGTACCGCAGGCTGTCATGATTCAGGTGACGAAGACACTGGCGTTAGACGAAAGCGCGCTCGGCGAGACCTTCGTGCGCGCCTCTGGCCCCGGCGGCCAGAACGTCAACAAGGTGGCGACCGCCGTCCAGTTGCGGCTCGACCTCGAGCGAGCTGCCCTGCCCCCGGCCGTGCGCGCCCGGCTGGAAAAGCTCGCCGGCAGGCGGGTCACGCTCGATGGCGATCTGCTGATCACCTCCCAGCAGCATCGAACACGGGAGAGAAATCGCGCCGCGGCAATGGCAGCGCTGATCCGACTGATCCAGCTCGCCGCGGTCGCGCCGGTGCGTCGTGTCGCGACCAAACCAACGGCCGGGTCAAAGCTGCGGCGGCTGGAAGAAAAATCCCATCGCGCGAAGGTCAAACGCGGCCGCGGTCCCGGCGCCGATAGGGATTGATCGTGGCCTGATCGAAGCCGAACCAGGACGACGGCGATGCGCTCAGCCGCAAGGCCAGCTTACTGAGGCTTGACGGGGCCAAGGGCCGGGAGTGCCGGAGGTGCCGGGCCCACCCGCGCCCAAAGCGACAGGACGCCGTCCTGGTCGTCGGCACTTTGCCAGCCCGGATCCAGTGGCCGCGGCGGGAACTCGACCGAAAGGCGTAACCCGTTGCGCCAAAATCATCCCTGAGGGTTGCCACTTCGATCAAGAGCACGCATGGTGCCGCTCATGGAACAGGCGGCAATCAGATCCACGCCCGACCAAGTGCCACGAAATCACGACCGGCATGCCGGCACAGAGCCGATCATTCTGATCCGGGTGAACGTCGGACTATCGCGACCGACGGGAATTTCAGCCGTCCTACACTGGTTCTTAATTGTTTTGCCTGCTAATAGCGAGGTATAATGGTAAGATATTTCACCCTCGGTTGCATGGCGGCCTACGCGCTGCTCACCTGTCATCAGGGAGCCGCCTTGGCCCGCAATGCCGCTAGGACCTATCCGGTGGCCGAGCGGCCAGCGGTGGAGGAACCGAGCCTGTGGTTGGGCGAACGGGGCACCGCATCATTTTACGGTCAGAAGGAGGACGGACGCACTTCAGCCAGCGGCCTACGTTTCGATAAGCGCCTGCTGACCGCGGCCCATCCATGGCTGCCGTTCGGTACCAGGGTGCGCGTCACCCTCGGCGGCACCGAGCGATCGGTCGTCGTCACCATTACCGACCGGCTGTATTCCCGTCGCCGTATCGTCGATCTCTCCGTAGCCGCCGCCCGCCAGCTCGGGATCATGCAGCAAGGCATAGCCGAGGTCGTACTCGCGCCGGCCTGATCCGCTCTCGGCCCCGTCCTGGCCCGTCCCGTCGGACCCTCTGACGAGGCACCGAAGCACGTGCATCGTGTTCGGGCATGGTCTATGTCGGGGCCGGGAGGGGACCAGCATGTTCGAGGATTGTCGCGGGTTGGCCTTGACTGCGGGTTCCGAGCGGGCCGCTGCCGCCTTCGATCACGCCGTGGATGGATACCTCAGCTACCGGACGGACCTGGCAGCAAGGCTGGATGCACTGCTGGCGATCGACCCGGACTTCGGCATGGCCCACTGCCTCAAGGGCTATCTGTTGATGATGTCGTTCCGCGCCGATGCGTTGCCGGCAGCGCGCGCGGCCTCCGCCGATGCCCTGCGCGGCACCGTCGGCGGAACCGGGCGCGAACATGATCACGCCGACGCGCTGGAGGCCTGGGTGGCCGGCGATGCCGAACAGGCGGTGGCGGTCTGGAACCAGATCCTGCGCGATCACCCACTCGACGTCCTGGCCTTCAAACTGGCCCATTTCGTCAACTTCTGGCTCGGCCGGCCAGAGGCGATGCTGGCTTCGGTGCTCAGCGTCGAAGCTCGCTGGAGTCCCGCTCTGCCCGGATATACCGCCCTGCTGGGCTGCCGCTGCTTTGCGCTGGAGGAAATGGGCTACTACCTTGAGGCGGAGCAGGCCGGCCGCGAGGCAATCCGCCGCGACCCCACCGACTTGTGGGCCGCGCATGGCGTCGCGCATGTGCTCGAGATGACCGGCCGGCGCGGAGAGGGCATCGCCTGGGTAGACAACCTGCGCCCCGGGTGGGACGGCGCCAATAACCTCAAGCACCATCTCTGGTGGCATCAGGCGCTCTTCCATCTTGAGTATGGCGACATGGCGAAGGTCCTTTCGCTGTACGACAGCGGATTTCGTGACCTGGCCTCGCCGCTGACGACGGGGGTGCCGGACCTCTACATCGATGTGCAGAACGCAGCTTCGGTACTATACCGGCTGGGGCGGCTCGGCGTCGACGTTGGCGACCGCTGGGTCGAACTGGCCGACAAGGCCGAGGCGCGGATCGGCGATTGCCTGTCGGCTTTTACCCTGCCGCACTGGATGATGGCGCTTGCGGCGACCGGCCGTGATGCCGCGGCCGGAGAAATGCTCGCCGCGTATGCGGGCGTTCGCGAGCGAGGAGGGACCACTGCCTCGACTGGTGGGGGACATCGCGCTGCCGGTCAGCGAGGCGGTCCTGGCGAACCGGCAACGTCGGCATAAGGATGCGGTCGCGCTGATGCGTCCGGTTCTCGGCGAGATGTACCGCATGGGCGGCAGCCATGCGCAGCAGGACGTTCTTGAGCAGGTCTTCCTCAACTCAGCCCTCAAGGCAGGGGCTGACGTCGATGCGCGGACGTTGCTGGAGCGTGTATCTGGACGCCACCCACTGCCGCTTCCGCGTCGTCGCGGCTACGCCATGGCGGCGCATTTGCTGCGGAGCTGAATGGCGCGGGCTGTGTCTCGGTAACCTTTCTAACACCGCTGCGCCAGCATTCGGGTGCCCGGCCGGAGCTGAACCGGCCGGGTCAGTCCCGTTACTCGGCCGCCGCGCGTTGCTGCGGAATGTCGGTCGAGTATCTCAGATGCACCGGCGCGTTGGCCTCCCACGGGTCCTTCAGGCCCAATTCGGCGCCGTATGCCTTGACCGCCGGCATCACCTCCCCGCACAGCAACTGGATGCAGCGGCGGCGGTCCTCCTTGCTGACGGTGCCGTCGTTGCCCCAGATGCCCATGATGCCGGGACGGGTCTCCCGGACCAGATACTTGAGCCGCTCGATCACCTGATCCGGTGTGCCGGCAATGATCATCGTATCGGCGACCTGTTCCTCGAAGGTGGGGTTGCCACGTGGATTCTTCGACCGGCCTACGGCGAACTCGACGAAGCCGCGGCGGCCGGACGGCGAGAAGTAGCCCGACGGATTGGCCCACACCGGATGGGCGAGGCCGGTGAACTCGCCCTGCATCCACATGAACTGGCGCGCGTTCTCCAAAGCCTTTTCTTCAGTGTCCTGCACATGCACGCGGATCAGATAGCCGAAATTTTCCGGTCCGGCGGTGTAACCAACATCGGCGGCGGCCTTGTCGTAGGTTTCATGAATCGTCTTGGTCGCCTCGATCGAGGTGTTCAGCGCGATGTACGGATAGCGCTGCTGCGCCGTCCAGATCACGGTTTCCTTCGACAGCACGCCGGGTATCCACACCCGTGGATACGGCTGCTGCAGCGGCAGCGCCCATGGGTTCACCACCCGCTGCTGGTAGTGGGTTCCTTCCCAGCGGAACGGTCCGGGCTGGGTCCAGGTCTTCTGGATCAGGTCGTGCGCCTCGATGAACCGCTCGCGGTTGAAGGCGGGGTTGACGCCGTTGGCCAACTGCTCCTGCCCGCCGCCGCGCACGAAGCCCGGACACCAGACGACCTTTCGAGATCATGTCGATCATCGCCAGTTCTTCGGCGAGCTGAACGGGGTTTTCAGTCAGCGGCAGCGGATTGCCCAGGATGACGATCTTCACCCGGTTGGTGATCGCGGCCAGGATCGCGGCGAACATGTTGGTCCGGGCCTGCATGCAGAACGGCGCATTGTGGTGCTCGTTCAGCATGATCCCGTCGGCGCCGCATTCCTCCGCCAGAACGTATTCTTCCATGTATTCGTTATACAGCCGGCTGCCCGCCACCGGATCGTAGTGGCTGTTGGAGAAGGTCAGCGCGGTGGCGCCGTAGTCGAGCCCGGCCTTGGCGTCGTAGGCCGCCATCGGCTGTTCGGTGAAATACATCAGATGCATGGTCAGGCCTCCTTCGGTTTGACGGTGTGCGGTCAGTTACGGGACATGAAGTCGGCGGCCAGCTTCGCCACCACATCCGGCTTTTCCATTTCAGCGAAATGACCGCAGGCCGGAATGGTCGTCAGCGTCGCGTCGTGGAATGCGCGCGCATAGGCGTGGCCGGCGCTGACCGGAACGATCCGGTCGTCGTCGCCCCAGATCAGCAGTGCGGGCGTGCGCACGCCGCCCAGCAGATGCGGCAGGGTCTGGCTGTACATGTAAGGTTTCCACGCGGTCCGGAAGCACATCTCCCGCGCGATGTCCCACCCCTCGAGCTGGTCGGTGGTGACGTCGCCGTAGACCCGGGTGAACGCGGCCTCGTCATGGAAACCGGCCTTCGGATAGTCGATGTAGGAGACGATCGACTGGTCGGCGATGTCGCCCTCGGGCGGCTTGATGCCCATGGCGCCGACCAGCACCAGCCGGTGATACGCGGTCGGCGACTGGCTCGCCATTTCCGCCGCGATCCAGCCGCCGAAGCCGAGCCCGACCAGCGACGCGCCGGGCAGGCCAAGCTCGGCCAGCAGCCAACTGTGGATGGCGGCGATGTCGCGCGGATGGCGCAGCCACTGCGGCCGTTCCGACTTGCCCCAGCCCGGATGATGCGGAACGATCACATCGAATTGTTCCGCGAGCAGATCATAGAACGGCAGGCGATCCGGCGTGCCGATGTCGTGATGCAGCACCAGCACGGGGGCACCACTGCCGGCGCGCGAGACGTGCAGCTTGCCCCCGGCAATATCTTTGACCGTGTCGGTCCAGGCGACGCTCATGCGTGGTTCCCTCTCGGACATTGTTCCGCGGCGAGGATACTCACCGGTAGTCCCGCTTGTCCAATCCCGGCGGCGTAGCGCGACACTAGACGATCTCTGCTGGGCGCTGGCGGCATTCGGCGGCTTCCGCCTCGGTCTCGATCTGGATCGTTGTGTGTCCGATCCCGAACCGATCGCGGATCACACTGGCAAGTTGATGCAGGTTCTGGCCGGCTGAAGGCGTTGTGCACACCAGATGCGCGGTCAGCGCGGTCTCGGTCGTGCTGAGGCCCCAGATGTGCAGATCGTGCACCTCGCATACCCCTGGCAACGTCCCCAGCCAGGCATCCACCTCGGCATGGTCCAGCCGTGACGGCACGGCGTCCAGGGACAGATCGAGCGATTCCCGCAGCACGCCCCATGCGGCGACGGTGATCACGACGATCACGATCAGGCTTGCCGCTGGATCAAGCCAGCTCCAGCCGGTCAGCCGGATCGCCAGCGCTGCTGCGACGACGGCGAGCGAGACCAGGGCGTCGCCGGCCAGATGGACGAACTGGGCGCGGACATTGAGGTCACTCTGGCGGTCGCGCAGAAACAGCAGGGCGCTGCCGCCATTGACCACGATGCCGGCGGCGGCGACCGCCATGACGATACCGGAGGCGACCGGTTCGGGTTCGAGCAGCCGCCGGACCGCCTCGTAGCCGATCGCGCCTACCCCGATCAGCAATACCGCGGCGTTGATGAGGGCGGCCAGAATCGAGCTGCGCCCCCAGCCATAGGTCCGCCGCGCGGTGGGCGGGCGAAGCGTGAGCCAGGCGGCGCCCCAGGCCAGCAGCAGAGCCAGCACGTCGCCCAGGTTGTGTGCCGCGTCGGCGACCAGGGCGACCGAGTTGGCCATCACGCCGTAGCCGGCCTCGATGATCACGAAGGCCATGTTGACCGTGGCGCCGATGGCGAACGCTCTGCCGGCCGCCGGTGGCGCGTGATGATGACCGTGGTTATGTCCGTGAGCGTGGTCGTGACCGTGTGTTGCCATGGCACCGATCATGCCACGCCGCCGCCGCGCGCGCGACGCGCCGTTCAATGATTTGGTGCCCGTCCACCCGTGGCTTCCCTGCAACCCATCTCACCCATCGCGCTCGCGGCGCCTGGCGAGCAACCGTCCAACGCTTCCTGGCTCGCAGCGCCTCCGACCCGAAAGTCAGGCGGTCTGATCAAAGGGGCGAAATAGGCGCCGATGCGCATTCCAATTTTGACGTGATGCGGGTACGATGCATTGTTTCGGCAGGCAGCGCACGTGAGCAGTGAGAACCCGGTTCGCCCCGAGGTCGAGGAACTGGAGAAAGTTGCCGGCTGGCGATTGCGCCTGGTTGACGCCGACCCCAGCGACACCGTCAGCGCCGCCGCCGCTCGGCTGCTGGAGACGCTCGCGGAGGACCTCCGGCAGGAAGACCACACATCACTATGGCTGGAATTGGGGTCTCTCAGCAATTGGCTGAGTGAGTCGGGCGCGATCTCTGACTACGCCGAATTGGCGTCGGATTACCGAGTGCGGATCGGGGTTTCCGCCGTGCCGACGAGCGGTGGCGATTATCTGCGCGGCCTGCTCGCCATCGCCCGCAGCCTGTTATGAGAATGACCACCGGCGACAATGAACTGGTCGATAGAGGCTGACCACCAAGGCCTTGCGAAGGTCGGAATTCTACAGAGGCCGATCAGCCCCCGACATGTAGGTCGGTTGTTTCAAATAACGAAACGACTTACCTGTTATCGCGGGTTTGTCGTGACATTCCTCTGCCACGCATTGCGATCCGGTGGGCGTCGGTCGGGGCCAGGTGATGTCAGGGGCGCCCCCGATGAAGATCCTCCGGCCCACACCGGCAAACGCCATCGCCCGCGCTGCCCGTCGTGCCCTCGTGCACAAACTGGTGCGGCCGCCGGATATCGCCGGGCGGAAGAGCGGACCGCTGAAATCGCCCGGTGCTTTCAGCGCCGACATCAACTACCCTGGCCACCCGACTCGGCCGGAGCCTTCTGATGAATATGCTACAAGCCCTCGTGATCGCCATCCTGCAGGGCGCCACCGAGTTGTTCCCCGTGAGCAGTCTCGGTCACGCCGTGGTGCTGCCGGCCTTGCTGCACTGGGGTCTCGACCAGAGATCGCCGGATTTCCTGCCATTCCTGGTCATGCTCCACCTCGGCACGGCCGCCGCGTTGCTGGCATATTTCTGGCGGGACTGGTGGACCCTCATCAGGGGCGTCCTCGGCATCGGCCGGGCCGCCGAGGCGCGCGAAAGCCGCAGGGTTCTCCTGCTCGTGGTCATCGCCACCATTCCCGCGGTTATCGTCGGTTTCATCCTGGAAAAATCGCTTCGCAGCCTGTTTGGCTCCCCCGTGGTCGCAGCCACGTTTCTGATCGTCAACGGCGCCCTGCTGCTGTTCGGCGAGCGCCTGCGTGGTCGCGGCGGCCACATCGCCGCTGTCCAGTCTGACGAGTATGGACGCCTTCGCCATCGGCTGCTGGCAATGCACCGCGCTGATCCCCGGCATCTCCCGCTCCGGCGCCACCATCGTCGGCGGTTTGTTGCGGGGCATCAACCATGAGGATGCCGCGCATTTCTCTTTCCTGATCGCCACGCCGATCATCCTGGGCGCCACGGTCCTGGAAGTGCCGAAGCTGATGCACGAGAGCGTCGCGCCGGGCGTGCTGTCGATGTCGGTCATCGCCGCCGTGGTCGCCGGGGTCACCGCGTTCCTGAGCACCATGTTTCTGATGCGCTATTTCCGCCAGAACGACAACCTGGCGCTTAACCCGTTCGCCTATTACTGCATCGCGGCAGGCGCCGTCAGCCTGGTGCTGCTCCTGCTTCTCTGACCGGATCAGTCGCGAAAGTCCCACGCCATACGGAACGTTCGCTCCTGCGAATCACGTTGCCCAGCAACAAACCTACACGCTCGCTTCGGCACTACCAGCAGCCCAAAGGGCTGATGGTATACGCGCAGGGTTGATGTGGCGGCTGCGCGCGAAATCAATAAGATACCAGCCGCCCGTCCGCCGATCAGAGAGTCAATCTTTGGGCGGCCGGTATAAGTCGCCGGCACGGGCCAGCCGCCGCTATCTCACCGGCCCGGCCGCCGGGGCTTAGGTGCCTTTGCGGTGACGATCGTGGCTTTGCCCGCGGGTCGCGTCGGCTCCGCCGCTGGTGCCGCCTGTCGCGCCGAGCCGGACGTGGCCAATTCCGGCAAATTCTGCCGGGATTTTTCGAAATCCTCCCACGGATCGGCCCGCAGCCTCGCCAGCCGGTCCGGAACCGTTCGGATGGTGAAGGCCGGAAGGTCCAGCCTCGGGCTCACCTCGCTCCACGCCAACGGCGTCGCCACGCCAGCGCCAGGCCGAGCGCGGGGGAGAAAGAGGCGACGGCGGTGGAACCGAGGCCGTTGCGCAGCCAATCGATCAGGATGCGGCCGTGACGGTCGGTCTTCCTGATGGTTGAAAGATATTTGGCCGGATCGGCCTTGCTCATGGTCTCGGCAAAGGTCTTGCAGAAGTTCCGAACCGGATCCCATCGCCTGTCGGGACGCAGTGGCACCACCACGTGCAGCCCTTTGCCGCCGCTGGTCCGGCAAAACGCGGCCAGCCCCAGCGCTTCCAGCTTCTGGCGCAGGTCGAGCGCCGCGGCGACGATGTCCGGAACGCCCACCCCGTCTCCAGGATCGAGGTCGAACACAAGCTGGTCCGGATGCAGGGGATCTGCCTCGGTGGCTCCCCAGACATGCAGTTCGAGGGCTGACATCTGCGCCATTGCGACCAGGCCCTGAAGATCGTCGATCACCAGATACGGGCCTTCTCCGCCACACCCTCCCTGATCCCGGCCGGCATCGACCCGTGCGAATGCTTCTGGAAGAAGTGCTGGCCGCCGATCCCCTCGGGACACCGCACGACGGCGAGCGGACGCTTCGCCAGGCCGGGCAGGGCGTGCTCCGCCACCGCTGCCAGTAGTGCACCAGGTCGCGCTTGGTGATCCCTCCGTCGCCGTCGTCGCCGGGCCACACCACGCGGTCGCCATGCGTCAGGGTAATCCCCTCGAATGTCTCCGAGCGCGATTTGGGCGCTCGCGCGGTGACGATCGCACCGATCGGCGCGGGCCGCGGCAGTGCGCACCGGCGTCCGTTTCGGCGGCAGCGCGATGACCGGCTTCTTCCGCGCGGAACCACCGCTCGGCTGTTGTGGATCGACCCGCCGGCGCGGCGCCTCCGGATCGGCTGTTTCAAGCACAACCTCGCTCGCCGCCTTGTCCTCCCGCAGCCCCAGATAGACAGCCGTGCCGCACCCGGCCTGCCCCGGACCACGTCGAGAACGAGGTTTCGACCACCAATTTCGGCTCGACCCAGTGGATGGTTCGTTCCAGATCGTCGCCGGCGACCAACAGGTCACGCGGCGGCGTCGCGGCCAGTTTGCCCAAGCCGTCGCGCAGCCGCTCGAGCACCTCATCCGAGAAACCGCTGCCGACAGCGCCGGCATAGTTCAGATTTCCGCCGGGTCGTAATATCCCAGGTGCAACGACCCTAGGCCCAGGCGGCTGCCGTTCGGCTCGGTCCAGCCGATGACGACAAACTCCTCGCGCCCTGGCACTTCACTTTGAGCCAACCGTGCCCGCGGCCAGCCTTGTATGGCGAGGAGGCCTGCTTGCAGATGATTCCTTCCAGCTTCATTTCGCACGCTGCCTGACGCATCCGCACCGCGTCGCCTTCGTGATGCTCGCTGTAGCGGAGCATGCCCTGCCAGCCGTCGAGACTCTAAGCAGTGCTTGCGGTCCCGCAACGTGCAGGGCCGCAGGTCCCAGCCGTCCAGGTACAGCAGGTCGAACAGATAGAAAATCAGCTTCTCGTCGCGAGCCCTCCGAAGGTATCGCCTGCAAGGTCGGAAAACTCGATGCGCCGTCTTGTCCAGCGCCACGAGTTCTCCGTCCACCAGCGCTGCGGCGACGTCGAGCCGGCGCACCGCGGCGGCTACGGCGGGCAGACGATCGGTCCAGTCGATGCCCGTTGCGGGTCATCAGCTTCACCTCCCCGTCCCGCACCGAGGCCAGCAGGCGGTAGCCGTCGAACTTGATCTCGGTCAGCCAGCCATCCGATCTCGGGTGGCGCATCCGCGACCGCCGCGAGTTGAGGGGCCTGCCGCGGAGGCAAGGCCCGCCGCACCGCGGCGGCGGCAGGGCGCTCGTTCCGCTCGCCCCGGGTCTTCGCGGCGCGCCTGGGTGGCGGGACTCGCGGACTCCAGCGTCTCGGCGTCGCCGCCTTCCTGTTCCAGACTCGTCGTGTCCCTTGATCAGCAGCCAGTTGTCCTGCCGGCCGCGCTGATCGGGCTTCGGACGCAATCTGACGATGGTGAACTTTCCATTCAGGCGCTTGCCATGCAGGATAAACTTGATCTCACCGTCCCGCAGTCCCTCGTCCGGATCGATCAGCGGCTCCCAGGTGCCGCGATCCCACGTCTCGACCGTTCCGGCGCCGTACTGGCCATCCGGAATGCTGCCCTGGAAAATTGGCGTAGTCCAGTGGGTGGTCCTCGACATGCACCGCGATCCGCTTGTCCTTCGGGTCGAGCGACGGGCCTTTGCGAACCGCCCAGCTCCAAAGTACGTCGTTGTGTTCGAGCCGAAAGTCCCAGTGCAGGCCGGCGCGGTGAGCGCGATGCTTCTGCACGACGAACATCGGGGCGCCGTCCCTGGCCTTCGCGTTGCTTCCGACCCGGCGGCCGGCGGCGGTTCGGTGGTCGCGGCGAAATCGCGCTTGCTCGCGGTAGGCCTGGATGGTGGTGTCTCGTTGCGACGTGGCCGTGCGAGCCATGCGGAAGCCCCTACCCGTTGGATCATCAGACCGAAACAGTCTGACCGTTCGTCATGGTTGCGTGGTGCTTAGCAAGGATGGTGCCGGCCGTTTTGATCGTCAGGTAACCGTTTAAGCAATTGCGCGTCGGATGATGTGTCGCTAGGTTGCCCAAATCATGGGCAATTGTCGTTCACACATCACACCCCCTGCGCTCGGATCGATCGATCTGGGCCAGGGCGTCCGCATCGAGACCCCGGTCATCCTCGCCCCGATGTCCGGCGTCACCGACCTGCCTTTCCGCCGGACCGCCAAGCAGCTCGGCGCCGGCATGGTGGTATCGGAGATGATCGCCTCCTGGGCCATGATCCGGGAGAATCGCAAGACCCTGGATATGGCGGAAATCGACGGCAGTGGCGGCGTCTCCGCGGTCCAGCTCGCCGGCTGCGACCCGGCGCGATGGCCGAGGCGGCGCGGCTGGCGGTCGACAAGGGCGCCACCTGGTCGATATCAATTTCGGCTGCCCGGTGAAGAAGGTCGCGGTCGGACAGGCCGCCGGCTCGGCCCTGATGCGCGATGAAGTCGCCGCCGGCGCGATCCTGGAGGCGACCGTCGAGCAGTACGCGTTCCTGTCACCCTGAAGATGCGCATGGGCTGGGACCACGGCAGCCTGAACGCGCCACATCTCGCCCGCATCGCCGAACGATCGGGCATCCGAATGGTCACCGTCCACGGCCGCACCCGCCAGCAATTCTACACCGGCTCGGCCGACTGGGCGTTTGTCCGGCAGGTGAAGCAGGCGGTGGAGCATCCCGGTCATCGTCAACGGCGATATCCTGACCGAGGACGACGCCGCCGCGGCGCTGGCGCTTGTCCGGCGCCGACGGCGTGATGATCGGCCGCGGCTGCTACGGCCGGCCCTGGTTTCCCGCCGCAGGTCGCACACTTCCTGCGGACCGGCGAGCGGCTGCCGGAGCCGTCGCTGGCTCGCCAGAAGGCCATCCTGTTGGCCCACTACGATCTGATGCTCACCAGTTCGGCACCGGGCCCGGAGTTCGCCTCGCGCGCAAACACCTGTCGTGGTATTCCCGCGGCCTGCCCGGTTCGGCCGAATTCCGTGCCACGATGAACCGTCTCGCCGACGCCGCCGCGGTGCTGCGGCTGATCGATCGGTTTCTACGATCCGCTGATCGCCCGTGGCGTCAGCCGCGCGACGGAATCGCGCCGAGCCGCCCGGCGGCCCCGGTCGATGACCGATACGCTGGACATGATGCGAGCGGCATGAGCACCGTCGTCGCCCGGGCCGTCCGCCTGCTGGCCGGCCGCAATCGGCGCGCCGACGCGACCGCCATCCTTGGCGCGCTGCCGGTTCCCGTCATGCTGCTCGATCACGGAAAATCGCTTCCGCCACGTCAATCAGGCGGCGGAACAGTTTCTTGGGATTTCCGCGGCCGGCCTGGCACAGTTGCGGCTGGATGACCTGCTGCCGGCCGACAATCCGCTTTTCCTGCTGATCGAGCAGGTCCGCCGCAACGAATCAACGATCGTCGACCACGACCTGAATCTCGAAAGCCCGCGGCTGCACAAACGCGGCGTCACGGTGCAGGGCTCGCCGCTGCCGGAGGAACCGGGTGCGGTCCTGCTGGTCATGCAGGACGCCTCGGCTGCCCGCGCGCTGGATCGCCAGCTCGCGTTCCGAGGTGCCGCCCGTAGCGTCAGCGGCATGGCCGCGATCCTGGCGCATGAGGTGAAAAACCCGCTGTCCGGCATTCGCGGCGCCGCCCAGCTGCTGGAGGCCAGCGTCGCGCCGGCCGACCGGGAGCTGGCCGAACTGATCCGCGACGAGGCCGATCGCATCCGCGCCCTGGTCGATCGGATGGAGGCGTTTGGTGAGAAACCGATCGCGCGCACCGCCGTCAACATCCACCGGGTGCTGGAGCATGTGCGGAAGCTCGCGCAGTCCGGCTTCGCCGCGCATATCCGACTTTCAGGAACACTATGATCCGTCGTTGCCGCCGGTCTGGGCCAATCGCGACCAGCTTGTCCAAGTGGTGCTGAACCTGATCAAGAACGCCGCCGAAGCCGTCACGGTCGACCGGCGTCGGCCGCCCCGAGATCATCCTGGCCACCGGTTTCCAGCATGGCATGCGCATTGCTATCCCTGGTAGCACCGCACGGCTCGACCTGCCGCTGTTCGTGGCGGTCCGCGACAACGGGCCGGGCATTCCGGAAGACATCAGGCCGCATCTGTTCGAACCGTTCGTCAGCTCCAAGTTGTCCGGCAGCGGCCTCGGCCTCTCGCTGGTCGCCAAGATCGTCGGCGACCATGGCGGGCTGATCGAGGTCGACAGCCGTCCGGGCCGCACCGAATTCCGCCTGCACCTTCCGGTCGTGACCGAGAGAGACGCCGACGCATGACACTCCCCACCGTACTGGTCGCCGATGACGACCGTTCGATCCGCACCGTTCTGACCCAGGCTCTGGGCCGCTCCGGCTATCAGGTCCGCAGCACCGGCAACGCCGCGACGCTCTGGCGCTGGGTGGAGGACGGCGAAGGCGACCTCGTCATCACCGACGTGGTGATGCCGGATGAAAACGGCCTCGATCTGATCCCGCGCATCAAGCGGATCCGGCCCGAACTGCGGATCGTGGTCATGAGCGCTCAGTCCACTCTGATCACCGCGGTGAAGGCGACCCAGCGGGGCGCGTTCGAGTACCTGCCCAAGCCGTTCGACCTGCGGGAGCTGCTGGCGGTGGTGGCGCGGGCGCTGGCGGCCCCGACCGAGCCGCCGATGATTGTCAGCGAGCCGCGCGACACCGAGGAGCGCCTGCCGCTGATCGGCCGCAGCCCCTCGATGCAGGAGATCTATCGCACCATCGCTCGGCTCACGACGGCCGACCTGACTGTCATGATCAACGGCGAATCCGGCACCGGCAAGGAACTGGTCGCGCGCGCTCTGCACGACTACGGCAAGCGCCGGGCCGGCTCGTTCGTCGCCATCAACATGGCCGCCATTCCGCGCGAACTGATCGAGAGCGAGCTGTTCGGCCATGAGCGCGGTGCGTTCACCGGCGCCACCAACCGGTCGCAGGGTCGCTTCGAGCAGGCCAATGGCGGCACGCTTGTTCCTCGACGAGATTGGCGACATGCCGCCGGAGGCGCAGACCCGCCTGTTGCGGGTGTTGCAGGAAGGCGAATTCACCAGCGTCGGCGGCCGCCAGCCGATCAAGGCCAATGTCCGGATCATCGCCGCCACCCATCGCGACTTGCGCACCTCGATTCGGCAGGGGCTGTTCCGGGAGGATTTGTTCTACCGCCTGAACGTGGTGCCGATCCGCCTGCCGCCGCTGCGCGAGCGCGCCGAGGACATCCCGCTGCTGGCCCGCCACTTCCTGGACCGGGCACGGGAGGACGGCCTGCCGTCGAAGAGCCTGGATCAGGGCGCCGTGGACCGGCTTGAAGCAGCACGGCTGGCCAGGCAATGTGCGCGAGCTGGAAAACCTGATGCGGCGGCTGGCCGCGCTGTGCCCGGATGAGGTCATCGGCGGTTCGAGTCATCGCGACGGAACTTGCCGATCCTTCACCGGCGCGTCGGGCCCGGCGTCGTGTCACAGCCGGGCAACGGGCCGGAGACGCTGTCGAGCGCCGTGGAGCGGCATATCAAGGAGTTCCTCGCCACTCACAACGACGGCATGGGCGTGACCGACGTCTACGACAAGATCATCGCTGAAGTGGAGCGGCCGCTGATCCGACTGACGCTGGCCGCCACGCGCGGCAACCAGATCAAGGCCGCCTCCATGCTCGGGCTGAACCGCAATACCTTGCGCAAGAAGATCCGGGACCTGGAAATTCCGGTGGTACGGGGCCTGATGTGATGGATCGACGTTGGTTCCCCGGGGGCGTCCCACAGTTCGGCTGGCGGGGTGGATCAGATGCCCGGACCAGACGGCGTGAACGCCTCACCCGGGCGGGGCTCGCTGCGGCGGGCGCCGCCCGACATCATTTCGGAGCCGCGCTCCTCGCGCGCCGGCCAGTTGGGTGACGTGCTGCTGGGCAAGGGTGTCACCCTGGCCCTGACCACCGCGGCGCTGGTGGTGGGGCTGGCCACCTTCATCATCCTGGCGCGCGGCTCGCCCCTCGGCTGGAAGCCGGGGGTCGGCGTCGGGCTCGTGCTCGCCAATCTCTCGGTTCTGCTGCTGCTGGGAGCGGTGCTGGCCGGACGGCTTACCCGGGTCTGGGTGGAACGGCGCCGTGGCTCCGCCGGCTCGCGCCTGCACGTGCGGCTGGTCTTTCTATTCAGCGGCGTGGCCGTGGCGCCGACCATCGTCGTCGCCTGCTTCGCCGTCGCGTTCTTCCATTTCGGCATCCAGTCCTGGTTCAACGATCCGGTGCGCGAGTCGCTGGCGGAATCACTCCAGGTCTCCCGCGGCTATCTGGACGAGCATCGCAACAACATCCGCGCCGTCGCGCTGGAGATGGCGAACGATCTGGCGCGGGCCGGACGTTTCCTGTCGGCCGACCCCACCGTGTTCGCGGAAGTGCTGGATACCCAGACGACGCTGCGGGGTCTGACCGAGGCGGTGATCTACGAGCCGACCACCGGGCAGGTGCTGGCCGCCGCCGGAATATTCGTCGGCATGGGGGTCGAGGCGCCGCCGCAGTCCGCCACCGATCAGGCGCTGCGCGGCGATGTCGCGGTGCTGAACGGCGGCGATGGCACCCGCGTGCGGGCGGTGGTGCGGCTGGAATCGATCCCGCCGCTGATGCTGATGATCGGCCGGCCGATCGATCCGGCCATCCTTGGATATATGCAGCGAACCGAGCAGGCGGTCTCGGAGTACCAGCGGCTGGATGAGAACCGGTCGTGGCTGCAGATCGCGTTCGCCTGGATCTTCGCCATCGTGGCTCTGCTGGTGCTGCTCGCCGCGGGTCTGATCGGCCTGATCATGGCCAACCAGATCGCCCGTCCGATCGGCACTCTGATCAACGCCGCCGAGCGCGTGCGCAGCGGCGATCTGAGCGTCCGCGTGCGGGAAGCAGCCACCGGCGATGAGGTCGCGGGCCTGTCGCGCGCATTCAATCGCATGACCGGGCCAGTTGGCGGCGCAGCGGACCGAGTTGATGGACGCCTATAGCCAGATCGATGAGCGCCGGCGGTTCACCGAAACGGTGCTGGCCGGCGTGTCGGCCGGGGTGATCGGGCTCGATGCCCAGGCCAGGATCGAACTGCCCAATCGCACCGCCGATGAGTTGCTGGGTCTCGATCTGCTGGCGGCGATCGGCCATCCGCTGGCCGAGATCGTGCCCGAGTTCGCGCAGTCTGATCGACGACGGTCGCGGCCGTCCCCGGAAAAGCCGCGCACGGCGGAAATCCAGATTGGCACGCCGAACCGGCGGCGCACGCTGCTGGTGCGGATCGGCGCCGAATTGTCCGGCGGGCGGCCGGACGGGTTCGTTGTCACCTTCGATGACATCACGGAGTTGCAATCGGCGCAGCGCAAGGCCGCCTGGGCCGATGTCGCCCGCCGCATCGCGCACGAGATCAAAAATCCGTTAACACCTATCCAGTTGTCGGCGGAGCGGCTGAAACGGCGGTTCGCCAAGGAGATCCAGTCCGACCCCGAGACGTTTGCGCAATGCGCCGACACGATCATCCGCCATGTCGGCGATATTGGCCGCATGGTCGATGAATTCTCGGCGTTCGCGCGCATGCCGCATCCGGTGATCAAGCCGGAAGACCTCGGCCGCGTCATCCGCGAAGCCTTCGTGCTGCAGAAGACCGCGCGGCCTGGCATCGGGTGGACGCTGGACATCCCGGAGCGGGGGCCGGTGGTGCCGTGCGACCGGCGCATGATACGCCAGGCACTGACCAACCTGTTGCAGAACGCCGCCGACGCTGTAGCGATGCGCGCGGACGCGGGACGGGATGGCGCCGGCCACATCGCGGTAACGGTGCGAGGACTAACACGGATGGAGTGCGGATGGCAGTGACGGATGACGGTGTCGGCCTGCCTCAGGAAGATCGCTCACGGCTGACCGAACCGTATGTAACTCACAAGCCAAAGGGAACCGGGTTGGGATTGGCCATCGTGAAAAAGATCATGGAAGAACACGGCGGCAAGCTGACGCTGGACGATCGGCCGGATGGCCCGGGCGCGGTCGCCAGCCTGTTCCTGCCGCTCACTCCGGCGGTTTCGCCGATGCTGCGCGCAAGCCCCGGAGCGGCATGAGGCGATGGTGGCGGAGCGGACGCAGGTGTCGCATGGCGCATGAGATCCTGATCGTCGACGACGAACCCGATATCCGGATGCTGATCGACGGCATCCTGCAGGACGAGGGATACGAAACGCGCGGCGCCGGCGATGGCGAAGCCGCCATCGGCGCGTTTCGGGCCCGCCGGCCGTCACTGGTCGTACTGGATGTGTGGCTGCAGGGGTCGCGGCATGGACGGCCTGGCCATCCTGGAAACGATGCGGGCCGAGGAACCGCATGTGCCGGTGGTGATGATCTCCGGCCATGGCACGATCGAGATGGCGGTCGGCGCGATCCAGCACGGCGCCTATGATTTCATTGAGAAACCATTCCAGTCCGACCGGCTGCTGCTGGTGATCCGGCGCGCGCTGGAGGCCGCGGCGCTGGCGCGGGAGAACGCGGAACTGCGGCTGCGCGCCGGGCCCGGAGGTCACGCTGACCGGCGAGTCCGCGGTGATCGCCCAGCTTCGATCCCAGGTCGAGCGGGTGGCGCCGACCGGTTCCCGGGTGTTGATTTCCGGTCCGGCGGGATCGGGCAAGGAGGTCGTGGCGCGGATGATCCACGCCCGCTCGCGCCGCTCCTCCGGGCCGTTCGTGGTGATGAACTGCGCGACGCTCAACCCGGCACGTTTCGAGGAGGAACTGTTCGGGCTGGAAGCCGGCAGCGATCCGTCGGCCCATCCGAGACGGGCCGGTGTGCTGGAGCGCGCCCACGGCGGCACCCTGCTGCTGGACGAAGTGTCCGACATGCCGCTGGAGACGCAGGGCAAGATCGTCCGGGCGTTGCAGGACCAGACTTTCGAACGCCTTGGCGGATCATCCCGGGTCAAGGTGGACGTGCGGGTGCTGTCGACCACCAACCGCGACCTGCAGGCGGAGATCGCCGCCGGGCGGTTCCGCGAGGATCTGTATTATCGCCTGGCCGTTGTGCCGGTGAAGGTGCCGGCGCTGCGGGAGCGGCGGGAGGACGTGCCGAGCCTGGCGCTGCTGTTTATCGCTCGGTCGGCGGAGAGTTCCGGGATTCCGCGCCCGGCCGCTGTCAGCGGATACGCTGGCGGCGCTGCAGGCCTATGACTGGCCGGGCAACGTGAGGCAGTTGAGGAACCTTACCGACTGGCTGCTGATCATGGCGCCGGCCACGCCGGCGACACCATCCGTGCCGACATGCTGCCGCCGGAGATCGGCTCCCGGGCGCCGGCGCTGCTGAATATCGACCCGACGGCCGATATCATGTCGCTGCCGCTGCGAGAGGCCCGGGATCTGTTCGAGACGCAGTATCTGCACGCGCAATTGCTGCGCTTCGGCGGCAACATCTCGCGGACTGCCCAGTTCGTCGGCATGGAGCGTTCGGCGCTGCATCGTAAACTGAAACAACTGGGGGTGAATTCCGAGGAGAAGGTGGGCGGCTAGTCCCGCGTCGGCAGGGAGAGCGGCACAGCGCGCTCGAGTTGTTCGGCTACGCCAGCGCCTCGGCCCCGACCAGGCCGCGGGCGAAGTCGTTCGCATCGAACGGCCGCAGGTCGCCCACCTTCTCCCCGACGCCCACGGCGTGCACCGGCAGTCCGAACGTTTCCGCCAGCGCGACCACGATGCCGCCGCGGGCGCTGCCGTCCAGTTTGGTGACCACCAGGCCGGTCACCTCCACCATCTCCTTGAACACCCTCACCTGCTGGATCGCGTTCTGACCGGTGGTCGCGTCCAGCACCAGCAGCACCGAATGCGGCGCCGTCTCGTCCTGTTTGCGCAGGACGCGGATGATCTTGCGCAGTTCGTCCATCAGCGCGGCCTTGTTGTGCAGCCGCCCGGCGGTATCGATCAGCAGGACGTCGCGCCTGATCCGCCTTCGCCTTGGTCAGTGCGTCGAATGCGAGGCCGGCCGAGTCGGCATTCCGCCCGCCGGCGACCACCGGTGTGCCGGTTCGCTCTCCCCAGATCTGCAATTGCTCCACCGCGGCGGCGCGGAACGTATCGCCGGCCACCATCACGGCCCGCTTGCCCTGCTCGCGATAGCCCTGCGCGAGCTTGCCGATGGTGGTGGTTTTCCCGGTGCCGTTGACGCCGACCACCAGCACGACATGAGGTTTGCGCGCCGGATCGAGCTCCAGCGGCTTTGCCACCGGTGCCAGGATGGCGGCGATTTCCTCGGACAGTGCCTGCTTGATCTCCTCGTCGGTCACCTCCTTGCCGAAACGGCTGCGGCGGAAGGCGGCGATGACCCGGTGCGCGACGGCGGTGCCCAGGTCGGCGGAGATCAGCAGTTCCTCCAGTTCCTCCAGCGCCTCATCGTCGAGCCGGCGCTTGCGGAATACGGCGGTGATGCCCTCGGAAATCTTCTGCGTGCTGCGCGAAAGTCCTTCTTTCAGGCGCGAAAAGAAACCGCCCAGCGCCATCAGCTTGCCCCGCCATCAGCTCATCCCCACCATCACACCACCTCCGCCAGCAACGAGCCGCCCGCCATTCCAGTCACCCGGGCCCTCAGCAATGGCTCCCGGTTCGTCGCGGGCCGTCAGCCGCACGGGCGCGAAATGTTCGCTGTGGCCCGACTGAACCGCTTCGGCCAGCACCGATACCATGCGTCCCACGTGGCTGGCCAGGAACCGGTCGGCGACTGTCCTCTCCGGTCTGCCGCAGGCGAGCGGCCCGTGCTCGCCGTACCGGCACGGGCACCGCCGGCATCCGCGCAGCCGGCGTGCCAGGGCGCTCGCTGTAGGGAAACACGTGGAGGTAGGGCATTTCCATTTCCTGCACGAAATGCAGTGTTTCCTCGAACAGTGTCGTCGGTTTCGGTGGGAAATCCAGCGATAAGGTCGGCGCCGATCGCGATACCCGGCCGCAGGGACGCGCGCTCGGCTGATCACCGAGATTGCCTCGGCGCGACCGTGACGCCGCCGCATCCGTTTCAGGATCAGATCGCTGCCAGCCTGCAGGGAGAGATGCAGGTGAGGCATCAGGCGCGGTTCCTCGGCAATCAGGCGCCACAGATCGTCGTCGATCGCTGCCGGATCGATCGAGGACAGGCGTAACCGCGACAGCTCCGGGATCAAAGCAAGCAGACGGCGGATCATCTGACCCGAGGCTTGGCGCGCCCGGCAGATCAGGGCCGTAGGAGGCGATATCGACGCCCGTCAGCACGATCTCCTGGTAGCCGCTGGCGACGAGCGCGCGGACCTGCTCGACCACCGCGCCGATTGGCACCGATCGGTTTGGGCCGCGGCCGAATGGAATGACGCAGAACGTGCAGCGATGGTCGCACCCTTGCTGCACCTGCACGAAGGCGCGCGCGCGTCCGGCGAATTCGGTCACCAGGTGCGCCGAGGTCTGCCGCGCCGCCATGATGTCGGATACGGCGGATCCCGCGCCGGGCTGCCAATTTTCGGGCTTCAGCTTGTCGTCGTTGCCCAGCACGCGATGGACGTTGGGGAGGTTTGCCCAGCGGTCCGGGTCGATCTGCGCGGCGCAGCCGGTAACGACGATGCGGACGTCCGGACGTTCACGAGCGACGCGGCGGATCGCCTGGCGGGCCTGACGTTCCGCCTCGGCTGTCACCGCGCAGGTGTTGACGATCACCGTGCCGGTGCCTGCGCGGCGTCCTGCGTCGTCGGGCGGAAAGGTCGCGCATCACCTCGCTCTCATAGGTATTGAGGCGGCAGCCGAAGGTGAGGATTTCGACCGTCATGCCGGTAACGCCGCAAGGTCGATCTGGCCGGTGAACGCGGTCGACGACCGGCCCGGTCATCAACACGTGGCCGTCGTCGCGCCACTCGATCTCCAGGTGCCGCCGTCGAGGATAACGCATGCACGGCGGGTCGGTCAGGCCGCGGCGATGGGCGTTGACCAAGGCCGCGCAGGCGCCTGAGCCACAGGCCAGGGTCAAACCCGCGCCCCGCTCCCAGACCCGCAGTCGGATTGTGGCGGCGTCCAGTACCTGGGCGAAACCAATATTGGCGCGTTGCGGGAACAGTTTGTCGTGCTCCAGCGCCGGACCAATTCGTCGCGATCGGCATGACATCCAGATCGTCAACGAAGAAGGTGGCGTGCGGATTGCCCATGCTGACGGCTGCTGGTTCGGCGACGCTATCGGCCGACAGGTCAAGTCTGATGGTGTCCATCGGGCGCGCCAGGGGAATGTCGCTCCAGTCGAGCCGGGCAGGTCCCATGTCGACCTGAATTTGCCTATCGGGACGGAGCAAAGCCAGCAGGTCGCCCGAAATCGTGCGAATGGTGACCGAAGTTTGTCCCGACTCGCGGATCAGGAGCTCGGCGACACATCGCGTGGCGTTGCCGCATGCTTCCGCCTCCGAACCATCGGGGTTGCGAATGCGCATGAACGCGTCCGCCCCCGGCGCCGGCGGTCTGAACGACGACGACCTGGTCGCAGCCGATTCCGGTGTGCCGATCGGCGATGGCGGCTGCCCGCGCCGCGCTCAGGTCTAGGGGCCGCGTCCGCTCGTCCAGGATGACGAAGTCGTTGCCACAGCCGTGCATCTTGAGAAAGCCGGTGCTCATACCCGGGATATAGAGAAGCAGTGCGGCTTACGCCATGAAGCGTGGCGCGGAGCATTCAGACCGGAGGTCAGCTTACGGGCGCGAGCCTCGGCACACGCAGCGGTTCGTAGGCCGGCGCATAGGCAACAGCGGTGGCCGCCGGCTCCCGGATCATGTAACCGCGCCCCCAAATTGTCCCGATCATGTTGTCGGCGCCGGCGAGCGCGAGCTTTTTGCGCAGCTTGCAGACGAAGACGTCGATGATCTTCACCTCCGGCTCGTCCAGGCCGCCATACAGGTGATTCAAGAACGCTTCCTTGGTCAGGACCATGCCCTTGCGCAACACCAGCAGTTCCAGGATCGAATACTCCTTGCCGGTCAACCGCACTTCCTTGCCATCGACCGTGACTTCACGGCTGTCGAGGTTCAGTTCGAGCGAACCAAGGCGAACGGCGGGTTGGCTGAAACCCTTGCTGCGACGGACGATCGCCTGCATGCGGGCGAGCAGTTCCGCCTTGTCGAACGGTTTGGTGATGAAATCATCCGCCCCGAGGCTCAGGGCCTTGACCCGGGCTTGGGGCAGCGTCAGTCCGGAGAGAATGATGACGGGGGTGTCGTTGCGGGAGATGCGCATGCGCCGCACGACCTCGAATCCTTCGATATCCGGCAGGGCAAGATCCAGCAGCACGATGTCGTATTCGTAGTGTCGCAAAAGCTCGAGCGCTTCCTCGCCGCTATCGGTCTGGTCGACGATCGCGCCGGCGGCTTTCAGCATCAGAGTGATGCCGCGCGCGCCAATCAGGTCATCTTCAACCAGCAATACGCGCATTCATTCCTCCTTAACTTGGCGGAGTTAGGACTACCACTATAGCGTGTTTTAAGCCATCGAATTGTCAACGAAATGGTGTATTTTTTTAGCATACACGACTGTGTCAGCCTTGTTTTGAGGCACGGACAAGCACATAAGGACCGTATTTTGGATGTTGATGTCTTAATGAGAAAGTACAGTCTCGACGAACGACTTGGCGCTTCGATCGCACTGCTTCGCCGAATATCCGCCCGCCTACGTGAGCGGCTCCGTCGTCAACCTTTACGGACTTCTGGTTGAGGTCGACGGCCTCAGTAATCTCGTCGCGATCGGCGATCGGCTCAATCTCCATGCTCGCGATAACAAGGTGATTCCGGCCGAGGTGATCGGATTTCGCAACCGGCTGGCGCAGCTCATGGCATTCGCGCCGCTGGATGGGCTTGGTCCCGGGGCAAAAGCCGAGCTGCTGACCAGACATCACGGCATGATCGACGTGTCGTCCTCCTGGCTTGGCCGGATAATTGATCCGCTCTGCGCGCCGCTCGACGATGATGGCCCGTTGCTGGGCGGCCCGATCCCGCAGCCGACGCGCCGCTCGCCGCCCGACGCAACGCTGCGCGCTCGCGTTGGGCCGCGGATCGATCTGGGAGTGCGGGCGCTGAATTGCTTCGCCACGTGCCGTCAGGGCCAGCGTCTTGGGTTGTTCTCGGGTTCCGGCGTCGGCAAATCCACGCTGCTGGCCATGCTGACCCGTGGCACCGCGTGCGATATCGTCGTGCTCGCCCTGGTGGGGGAGCGCGGGCGGGAGGTTCGCGAGTTTCTGGAGGACGATTTGGGACCCGATGGCTTGGCACGATCGGTTGTCGTGGTCGCCACGTCGGATGCGCCACCGCTGATGCGCCGGCAATGCGCCTATACCGCGATGACGGTCGCCGAGCATTTTCGCGACCAGGGGAAGTCGGTCCTGTTGCTGATGGACAGTGTGACCCGGTTTTGCCTCGCGCTGCGGGAGATCGGGCTGTCGACCGGCGAGCCGCCCGCGACGCGCGGCTATCCGCCCAGCGTATTTGCTGAACTGCCGCGGCTGCTGGAGCGCGCCGGCCCGGGGCTGCAGCGACCCGATGGCTCCGCCGGCCAGATCACCGGCCTGTTTACCGTGCTGATCGAGGGAGACGACCACAACGAACCGGTCGCCGATGCGGTGCGCGGTATCCTCGACGGCCATATCGTGATGGATCGCAAGATCGCTGAAGGCGGACGCTATCCCGGCGATCGACGTTCTGCGGTCCCTGTCGCGATTGGCCGCAAGCTGCCTCGACGCCAGCCAAACCGCGCTGGTCCGGCGGGCGCGGGCGATCTTATCGGTGCATGGCGAAATGGTGGACATGGTGCGGCTCGGCGCCTATCGCGAGCGGCACGGATCAGGCGGTGGACGAAGCATTGATGCTGACGCCCGCGATCGAGGCCGTGCTGCGACAGGAACGGGACGAAACCACGGGCTTCGACGAGTCGTTCCGGCGCCTTCAGCAGGCGATGGGAGGATAGAGTGGGTCGGGACAAGATGGATGTCCTGCTCACCATTCGGAAGCGGGCGATCGACCAGTCGCGCCAGGTCCTCGCCGGATATCCTGAAGAGTGAAGCTGATGCCCGGGAGGCGATCCGCGCGATCGATCTATCAATACCTCGGGAGCGGGAGCTTGCCGATCGTTTTCCCGAGCGAGCCGACGGCATGGCGATCTTTGGTGCCTGGTTGGAGCGTGTCCGGGTCCAACGGCGTGCCGCGGTGATGGGACTGACTGCCGCGGAGCAGCGGACGGCTGTGGCTCGCGCGGAACTGGCCGAGGCGCGATCGGCGGCGCGGGCCGTGGAGCGCACCATCGAGGACCGTAAGGCCGTCGCACAGGCCGAGGCTGAAAAGCGCGATCAACACGTGATGGATGATATCACCAGGGGACGCCGCGGGATGCTAGGGCCGCTCGACGACGCAGGTTGACGAGAGGCTGTGCGTTGAGCGAGTTGCGCGGGGCGTCCCCGCGGGGTACACCTATTGGACAGGGTCAGTAATACAAACGGGGGTGGCAAGACGAGACGGGCGTATTCGCGGAATGCGCAGCCGGAAACTAAGAGTTTGCAACGCGTTGACAGCCGAGGCACCTTTGGTATGGTCGCCGATTAGCGATAATAGATGATATCACAACAAATTGCCATCAGGCGAGCGCGATTTCACGAAGGTGGTGTATTACATTGGGGAGTATGGATATGATCATGCCTCACTTCCCGATGGCCTCGGCGCAAAGCGCAGCCTACACCGTTCTCGTCGTCGAGGACGACATCATGGTACGAATGCCAATTGCCGAGTATCTTCGCGACTGCGGTTACACCGTGCTGGAAGCCGGCGATGCCGCCGAGGCTATCGCGACGATGCGTGCGGCGGAGCGGGTGAACGTTGTGTTCAGCGATATCCGGATGCCTGGCCCCATGGATGGATTCGGCTTGGCCCGGTGGCTGCAAAACAACCATCCGGACATACCGATTTTGCTAACATCGGGATACAACAGCAGCCGCAGCCTATCGATCGACGTAGCCCGGGGCGTCAAGCTAATTGAAAAACCCTATTCGCAGGCTCACGTCGCGAGACGTATCCAGGATCTTCTCGAACAATAACCGGCTCGTTCGTGGCCTGGCCTCTCTGGTTGCGTCGGCGGGGATGGCCGATTTGGCATATCAGATCGGTCGCCATCTTTTGGCCACTTGGCTGAGGCTTGACGATGTGGCAACCACGCGTTGCGCGTCCTAGTTGAGCTATTGTGTCCCCTCCGGCCGGCATCGATCAGACCGAATATTCATGAACCAGTCGCAACTCCGGACCTGGCACCCGGCGGTAACCGGCAGGCGCCTGGCGTCCGCGATCAGCCTGCTGCTGCTGGGGCTCGTCGTCGTGGTGGTGCTTTTCGTCACAATCCGCTCGCCAATGAAGGACGATGTTGCCTGGCTGCTGTATGTCGCCCGGCGTTGGATGGCCGGACGGGAACTGTACGTCGATGTGGTCGAGGTCAATCCTCCGCTGATTGTGTGGATCTCCGCTATCCCGATCGGCCTATCCGGCTGGCTCAACGTCGACACCCAATCGGTTGCCATACCGATGTTCCTTACGGCGGTACTCGCCTGTGCCTGGTGGAGTGCCAGTCTGCTTCGCGCCAATGGCGGCTTATTCGCCAATCGGCTGCCGGTGTTTGCCCTGATCGGGTCGGTCTTTCTGATTGTCCCCGCAGTCGATTTGGGCCAGCGGGAACATTTGTTGGCGGCCGCGTTCCTGCCCTACCTGGTGATATTCGCGCGACGTCTGGACGGGTACCGTGCGCCTGTCGTGTCGTTGGTCGTAGCCGGGGTCCTGGCTGGCCTTGGGTGTGCACTGAAGCCACGGTATGGCGCGGTGTTCGCCGTCCTGGAGTGCCTCGCGCTGACCCGGGGGACTGCGGCCGTGGCGGGTCATGCCGATCGCGGCATGTCTCACATTGGTGGGCTATGCCTGTCTCGTGGCGATCTTGTGTCCGGCTTACCTGCGGCGGGCGGTTCCGCTGGCCTTGGCCTTATACGGAGCAACGGATGCTCCGTTCCTGTCGTTGCTGTCCGACACCGTCATGCTGATCTCCGGGCAGCTAATCGCCATTTCCCTGTTGCGGCTGCGGCGGCGGGACATGGCGGAATACAGCCTGATGCTGACCCTCGTGGCCTTCGCGGCCACCAGCACCGCCATTTGCTTCGTTGATGGCAAGAACTGGTATTACCATCAACTGCCAGCGACAATGATCACCATACTCGGCCTCGTGCTGTGGTGCGCGTCGGAAGTCAGTCGACAACGCCGATTGGTGCGGCTGCCGTTGATGATCGCGACCGCCGTAGTCCTTGTGTTCTGCTCGAGTTCGCTCCGGCGCTTCGAACCGGGGGTTGAGCAGGCGGTCGAGCCCCAGAATACCGCGCAAACCCGGGTCGAGGAGATCATCCGAACCGAACATGCCCGGACCTATGTCGCATTCTCGGAATGGATCGCGCTGGGTTTCCCGGTGGTCAACGAGACGGGCGTCGCCTGGGCGTCTCGCTTTGATTCGATGTGGGCGTTGAAGGGCGAGGTCTGGCGCGCCCGGTTCGATCCAGCAGTGGCGAAGGAATGGCCCATCGCGCGGTGGGTCGCGCATGACTTCATCGCCGGATGTCCCGATATCGCGGTTGTCGATACGCGGGAGAGCACCAACTACATCAAAATTCTTGCGGCCGCGGACTCGCGTTTGCCCGGCATGGTCTCGTTATCGCCTGATCGCGGCCTTCGATGGTCTGACGGTGTATCGCCGTGGCAAGTCCAGCTGTCTGGATGTATGGGTGGCGGCCGAGGCGAAGTCTGAACCGGACTTGCGGTAGCAACCGCGACAGAAGCGAAGCTCTTGATCTCGGCCAACAAGTCATTCACCCGAGAGGACGGGCAGGGGGCCTCTGGCCGATTAGTGATGGGGCAGCGTCACCGCTAGTCCGTGGCCACGTTTCATCCGCCGAACTCCGCCTTGATCGCCACGCTGTCCTGCCCCAAACTGGGCACCGCCCCCAGCTGAACCGCCTCGCCCACCCGGATCACCGCGGGCGCCACGATCTGCGCCACGCCACCGCCTGGAAGTGCGACCGGCGTGCGGCGCAGCGCCGGGTGGTGGCTCAGCGCGGCCAGATCGTTGACGAACCCGTACGCCGTGTTCGCCGCCCTCAGCTTCTCCGCCGCCTCATCCCTGGTCAGCGCGCCGAACGCAACACCCACGCGCTCATCCACCATCGCCCGATTGGCCACCCGCACGTTATTGCTCTCGAACCCGGGCTGTTTCGGCAGGTCCGGCGCCTCCAGGAACGTCGCACAGAACGTTGCCCACTCCCGCTCGTTCTGGATCGAGATCAACACCAGCGCGCCATCCCGGGTGGCGAACGCGCCATAGGGGCAGATCGACGGGTGCGCCAGACCCAGCCGTTGCGGGGCCTTTTCGGTGCCCTCGAAATACAGCAGCGGCACATTCATCCAGTCGGCGACAGCGTCGAACAGGCTGACCTTCAGCCCCGCGCCGACGCCGGTTCGCCCCCGCTGCAGCAGCGCCTCGAGCACCCCGGTATAGGCGTTCATGCCGCAGCCGATATCGGCGATGGACACGCCGACCCGGCCCGGCCCGGCGGGATGCCCGGTCACCATGGCCAGCCCGGATTCCGCCTGCACCAGCAGGTCGTACGCCTTCATCGTCGCGTACCCGCCGGTATCACCATAACCCGAAATGTCCACTGTGATCAGCCGCGGATTGCGCGATCGAAGCGCCTCCGATCCGAAGCCCGACCGAGCCGCCGCGCCCGGCGCCAGATTTTGAATGAACACATCCGCGCGGGCGAGCAGCCGGTGCAGCAGCGCCGAATCCTCGGGCTGCTTGATGTCGGCGACCAGGCTTTCCTTGCCGCGGTTGAGCCAGACGAAATAGCTCGATGTGCCCTGCACCGCGGTGTCGTATCCGCGTGCGAAGTCGCCCTCGGCCCGTTCGATCTTGATCACCCTGGCGCCGGCGTCAGCCAGCCGAGCGGAGCAATAGGGGGCGGCGACAGCTTGTTCGAGAGAGACGACAAGCAGGCCCTCCAGTGGTTTCGTCATGTCCAGTCCTCGCCAGCGCAACACTGCCGCGGAGCAAGTCAATCGGCGGCTCGCGACAGGACCATGTTCCGGTCGAACGGCGCAATCCCTGCCGGTCGCTGCAACCGCAACCGCAACCGACCCTCGCCATTGCCGCCCGCCGCGTCAGGCGTAAACTCATAGCCTACCCTCCAGGATGGAGCTACCGGATGCTGATCCCGCCCAACCGCACCAGGCGGTTCCCGTGAGCCGTCACGTTACTATCGCCGGTGTCACGCTGGAGGTCGAGGAAGCCGGCCAGGGACGTCCCCTGCTGTTCCTGCACCCCGGCGAGGGATTGCAGCCCAACCGGCCCTGGATCGATGCTGCTGGCGCGCGACCACCGTGTCATCGCCCCGCATCATCCCGGCTTCGGCAAGTCCGGCCTGCCCGACTGGTTCGGCACGGTCGACGACATCGCCTACCTATATCTGGACCTGGCGGCCGAACTGAAGCTGAACGACGCGGTGCTCGCGGGCGCCTGTTTCGGCGGCTGGATCGCGGCCGAGATGGCGGTGCGCGACACCAACCGCTTCGCCGGCCTGGTGCTGGCGGCGCCGCTGGGAATCAAAGTCGGCGGCGTGCTCGACCGCGACATCGCCGACATGCACGCCATCCCCCGCGCCGATTTCCTCCGCCTCGCCTGGGCCGACCCGTCGAAAGGCGACGATCGACTATACGGCGTCTGCCGGACACCGAACTCGCCGCCATCGCCCGGGCCGCGAAGCGCTGGCGCTGTTCGGCTGGAAGCCCTACATGCACAATCCGCGACTGAAACGATGGCTGCACCGGATCGATATTCCCACGCATCTGATCTGGGGCGAGCAGGACGGCATCGTTTCGACCAGCTTATGGCGAGGCCTGGAAGGCGGAAATCCCCGGCGCCACGATGACGATCATTCCGCGCGCCGGCCACTATCCGCACTGGGAACAACCCGAAGCGTTCGCTGCCGCGTGTGACCGCGTTCACCGAGCAGACTTTGAGGGAGCAGCGATCATGCGCACCTGGTATTTCTCCGAAATGGCCTATCACCCGGCCTGGGGAAAGGGCCTGGCCCGCGGCTCGCTGCGGGTGAATTTTCCCTCGCGAAAACGTCGATCCCGAGATCGCCGGCACATTGCTCAATCGCTATCTGGATGAATTCGCGCTGTGCGACGAAGTCGGGCATCGACATCATGGTCAACGAGCATCACAGCACCGCGACCTGCATGACCGTTTCGGTGCCGATGGCGCTCGCGATCATCGCCCGCGAAACCAAAAAGTCGCGGCTGCTCAGCCTCGGCAATCCGATCGCCAACCGTCCCGATCCGGTGCGCGTCGCCGAGGAAATGGCATGGCTCGACTGCCTGTCCGGCGGCCGGCTGGAGATGGGCCTGGTGAAGGGCGCGCCCTACGAGATCGCGCCCGCCAACTCCAATCCCGGCGCGGCTGATGCGGCGGTACTGGGAAGCGCACGACCTGATCCTGAAGGCAATGTCCACCACCACCGGCCCGTTCAACTGGGAAGGCGAATATTACCATTATCGCAACGTCAACATCTGGCCGCGGCCGATCCAGCAGCCGACACCGCCGGTCTGGATGACCGGCATGAGCGTCGATACCGGCACGCATGGCCGCCGAACGAGGCCACGTCGTCGGCACGTTGCTGTCCGGCGGCACCGCCAAACCGATGTATGACGCCTACCGCAAGCGCGCCCGCGAACTCGGCTGGGAGGCCGGCCCGGATCGCTTTCGCTTATGCCGCGATCATCGGCGTCGGCCACACCACGGACGAGGGCCTGCGGCGCGCGGACATCATCGCCGACTACGTGCGCACCGCGCCGGTGGTGGCCGAGCCGTTCACCAACCCGCCCGGCTACAACTCGATCGCCGCCAACACGATGATCATGAAAGGCGGCCCGCGCGCCAACCGCTTCGTCACCGATCGCCACGGCGAGCCGATCAACCACCGCACCGCCAGCGTGCAGCAATTCATGGACACCGAAACCGTGTTCGCCGGCACCCCCGACGAGGTGTTCGAACAAATCAAGACCTTCAACGCCCGCATGGGCGGCGTCGGCCATCTGCTGTTCTTCGGCCAGGGCGGATTGCTGACCCATCAGGACGCGATGGACAACATTCGCTGTTCGGCAAGGAAGTCGCGCCGCGGCTGCTCGAGCTGCACGGCCCCGAGCGCGCCGCCGCGGCGGACTGACCTCATTGCTACGATGGGCCGCTACCGGGTGCCGCTGGCGTCGAGGTGCGGCTGGAAAGGATGCGTCTGGAGGACCTGCCGCCACTCGCCTCTCTCACCGAATGCGAGCGACTGTTCCTGACGCGAACGCCGATCGCCGACCTTTCGCCGCTGGTGGCCCTTAGCCGCTTGCGGGTCCTGGGACTGAAGCTGACCCGAGTGTCCGACCTGTCGCCGCTAGCTGGGCTTTGCCGCCTGGAGAGCCTGATTTCTGTCGTTCACGCCGGTCCGGGTCATAACCGCCCTCGCCGCTCTGGTCGGGCTGCGGAGCCTCTACCTGACCGGCACTTTGATCGCGGATATAGCCCCGCTGACGAAGCTCAAGTCGCTCACCCGGCTGGACCTCGGCGGCACGGCCGTCACCGACCTGGCGCCACTGGCGGCGTTGCCCAATCTGGCCAGCCTGCAACTGTCGAGCACCCGGATCGACGACCTGTCCCCGCTGGCCGGGCTGACCGAACTGCGTATCCTTGAACTCAGCGCCACCGCCGTCAGCGACCTGTCGCCCCTGGCCGGCCTGCCCAGGCTGCGCCGGCTGGACATCCGTGGCACCCGCATCGCCGAACCCGACGCGCGTGCCGTGCTGCCAAACTGCGAGATCGTCTCGTCCGCTAGGTTTCGGCAAACGCGGTAGCCAATCGATCTGCTCGGCAAGGTGACCGGTTGGCGCTACAAGCGCGGCGCATCAAGCGCAATCACCGGCTTGCCGTGTGGCACGAGGACCGGCGGCCCGACGATCCGCCACCGCCGCAAAACGCCAAGCCACCATTGGTCGAATATGCTCAATACCCAAACCAGCGGCACAATGCCGCAATCAGCGCGGCGGCCGCGGCTATCAGGCCACGCCATGTCCCGCCAAGGGCGGCATAGGCCCGGGACGAGAACGAATCGATGATCAACACATGCGCCACATAAAGCGGGAAGGACGCCGCGCCGAGTATCCTTGCCACCCCGGGCGGGAATAACCGGGATACGGCGTTCTCGGTTGCGAACACGATCAGCAGCACAGCGCCCCTGCGCCGCATACGACAACGATCTGGGACAACCGGGGATCTGGCAAGCCCGCGGGGGTAATCCGGCTGATCCATGCATACGCCCCATTGGGTCCGGGCGCGCCGTAGCGAACCAAGAAACCGGCCAGATACAACGCCACGATCGTCAGGCCGATCGCGAGCCATGCCGGCAGCTCACGGCCGCGCAACGGCGCCAGACAGGCGGCAACGCCCAGGATGAACGGAAAATACCAGGGCCGCCAAACGATCAGCACCGGGCTGAGCCCGACCAGGACGACCGCCAAGAGCCGCCGATATTTCGGTCGCAGCAGCAGGCCAGGCCAAACACAATGAAGCTGCCGATGAACTCGATCTGCATAGTCCAGAGGCTGCTGTCCAGCGACAAATCGCCTGCCAACAGAGCTCCCCAGAGCCCCTGCCACAGCGCAAACGGCAGTGAGGGACGATCATGCTGGGCAAAGCCGCCGTAGGAGAAATGAACCAACCAGTCTGAACGGCTGAAATCGGCCGCATCCTCGAAAGCGTAGCAGCCTGTTCGGAACAATCCGTACGAGATCAGCGTCGACACCAGTATGAGTGGCGTCAGGCGAAACCAGCGCTTAATCGCGGCATCCAGCAATGCACGGGGGGCGGCGGCACGAAGGCCCCTCTGCGCCAGCACATAACCCGACAGCACAAAGAATATGACGACCATCGCCGTGCCGTTCAGAAACACGAACACCGGCGAGCCGATCATATCCCGCGTCACGTCGACGTCGGGTGTCAACCCGATGTATTGCGGCATGAACGCCAGTGTGAAGTGGGACAGGACCACGAGGACGGCGGCGCAACCACGCAAGCCTCAAGCGGGACGAGTTTGCCGATCTGGCTGAAGTTTCGCCGCTCGCCATAGCGGATACTGTCCTCTCGTGCCAATCCCCGCCAAAAGACACCGAGCCCGACCCGCGGGCGGCTCCTGTCTGGGCCGCGAATACGCTCTTGTCTGTCAGCTAAACCGAGCACAAACTGCGTCCTGGTTACTCGGCCCGAGAGCCTGACGGCACGCAATGATAGGAACTCGGTCGTAGATTACCGCGAGTAAAACTCGACCACCAGGTTGGGTTCCATCTGCACCGGGTACGGCACATCCGACAGCTTCGGCGAACGGGTAAAGCGGCCCTTCATCGCCCGGTGATCCACTTCCAGATATTCCGGCACGTCGCGCTCGGTGCTCTGGGTCGCGTCCAACAACATCGCGAGCTGCTTGGACTTTTCCTTGACCTCGATCACGTCGTTGTCGCGCACCAGATAGGACGGGATGTTCACCCGCCTGCCGTTGATCGTCAGATGACCGTGCGAGACGAACTGCCGAGCGGCGAAGGGTGTGACGGCGAACTTCAGGCGATAGCAGACCGCGTCCAGCCGCCGCTCCAGAATTTCGATCAGGTTCTCCGAGGTGTCGCCCTTCCGGCGCACCGCTTCCTCATAGTATTTACGAAACTGCTTCTCGCCGATATTGCCGTAGTACCCCTTCAGCTTCTGTTTCGCCATCAACTGGGTGCCGAAGTCGGTTGGCTTCTTGCGTCGCTGGCCGTGCTGGCCTGGGCCGTATTCCCGCTTGTTGATGGGGGATTTCGGCCGTCCCCACAGGTTGATCCCCAGCCGGCGGTTGATCTTGTACTTGCTCTCGGCGCGCTTGGTCATGGGCGCGTTGCCCTTTTCGTCTTGGTTGTTGCACCGGTAGGCCTATGGCGCGGACGATTGTCCATGCGCCACGGGCGGGCGCGGATCACCACGATCCGTCCACGTTCCCGGCTATAAGGAGCGGCGCCTATAGGCGCTTGCCCATCGCCTTGTCAAACCTTTGCCCGGTCGGTAGCAAGCCGGCATGATCACCCGTAGCGAAATCATCTGGCTGGGCGTTTCCGCCGGCGTGACCGGCTCGCTGGTCGGCGGCATGATGCTGGGTATCGGCATGGATCTGATCGTCAATGGCCAACCGCTGGGCTGGCTGCTGCTGTTGCCGGCGGCACCGACCTCCGCCTTGCCGGGCTGGCTGCTCGCCCGCAAGTTGACCCGGCAGCTGTAAAACGCGGGCGTGCTCAGCCGTGTTTGCCGGGCAGGGCAGGGTGGACGGCAAGCGATCAGGTCGCAGTCCACCCGCCGTCAACCTGATAGGCCGCTCCGGTCACGTAGCTCGCTCGGTCCGAGCACAACCAGACCACCATCTCGGCAATTTCGCGCGGCTCGCCGTAGCGGCCAAGGGGCGTGCGCGCCATCACCGCCTCACCACGCTCATCGCGCGTCGGCGCGGTCATGCGCGTGGTGATGAAGCCGGGGCAGACTGCGTTCACCCTGATCTTCTCCGCCGCGTACTCCATCGCCGCGGACTTGGTCAGGCCGATCACCCCGTGCTTGGCCGCCACATAGGCGCTGGAACCACGCAGACCGATCAGACCCGCGATCGAGGCGGTATTGACGATCGCGCCGCCGCCGGAGGCCTGCATCCGCGGTAGCTCGTGCCTCATGCAGAGCCAGACGCCCTTCAAATTTACTTCGATCATCCGGTCGAACGAGTCCTCCGACCATTCGTGCGTCTTCTGGCCGACCGCCCCGACCTGATGCCCTGCGACGCCGGCATTATTGAAGGCGCAATCCAGCCTACCGTAGGCAGCGACTGTCGCGTCGACCATCGCCCCGACGTCGGCTGAACGCGTGACGTCGCCGGAAAGCGAGATCGCCTGGCCGCCGATGCCGTTGATCAATCCCACCGTGTCGACCGCCGCGTTGGCTTCATAATCCGCCACTGCCACGCGGGCACCCTCGCGCGCGAAGGCCAGCGCCGCTTCCCGCCCGATACCGTTGCCGCCGCCGGTCACCAGAGCGATCTTGCCGTCGAGCATCCCCGTCATGTGGTCGCCTCCCTCGATATTGCAGCAGCATCCCGCACCGGGTGGTGAATTTCAATCCGCCGGCCAAGCCACCACGTAGGGGGGATGAACGAGCAAAAGAAACCTCAATCCCGGGCCACGCCCTGGCGGACCGTCATCCTGGTCTGCCGCAAATGCGGCAAGAGGCAGCGTGGCGGGTTTGGGCCAAAGCGGCGCGATGATCTCCGGTCCGAATTGCGCAAGGCGCTTCGCGACGCCGGCCATAAACGTGACGTGAGGGTGCTCGAGGCAGGCTGTTTCGGCGTCTGCCCCAAGCGAGGCGTCACCGCGCTCAACGCAACGTCACCCAGCAATATCCATGTCATTCCGGCGGGGACCGATCCATCCGTCGCCTTGGACGTGGTGCTCGGCCGGCGCATCGAAACAGGTTGAGAACCGCTGACTTTGCCCCGCGCGTGGACCCACGGACTATCCAAGCGCATCCAGCAGCGTCTTGGCAGCCCGCAGATCGACCGTTTCAAACCCTTCGGTGAACCGGTCGTGGACTGGTCGCAACAGATCCGCGGCCCTACTGCGCTGGTTCCTTTCAGCCAGCACACGCGCGAACGTGGTCGCCGTGCGCAGTTCGAACATACGGGCGCCCTGCCGGCGCGCTGTGTCCAGTGACCGGCCCAGATGCTCGTCGACCACCTGCCGCGCCGTCTCGTTGGTGGTGCCGCAGCAGACCTTCCAATCGCTCGATCTCGGCAGCGAGATAGTCTTCGCCATAGGCCGCACGATGGGCATGCGCGATGTCCAGATGCACGCGCGCCTCGTCGGTTTGCCCCTGTTGAAGATAGGCCTCGACGAGAGGGACGTGGCAATGGGTCGTGTGCAGCATCGCCCCGGTTTCGTTCCAGTTCTGCACACCCTGAAGCTGGAGCTCCAGCCCTGCCGTCGCGTCGCCGAGCTGACACATCGCCCAGCCCATGCATCGCTCACCCAGGGAGAGCCACTGCGCCAGGTGATGTCTCCGAGCCACGTCGATGGTTTCCGACGCGAAACGGGCTGCCGTCGCCGGCTCGTTGTGAATCTGAAAGATAAACGCAGCGACGCCCAGCGCCCATGCAAGACTGTGCGCGCTGCCATCCCGACGCGCATACGTCACCGCCTCATCCACAAGTCGCGCTCCAGCAACTGGAGAGCCAGTCACAATTCTGGCTTTCGCGCTGTAGATCCGACAGACTATGCTCGGGTGCTCGCCATAGACGGTAAATTCACCACCAGAAATGGTGTCAGCGAATGCCGCCCCGCGGTCAAGGATGTCACCGGCCTCACGGAATTCCCCTGCGACCAGCAGTGAATAGCCCAGTGCCCTGTGCGCCACGGCTTGTTTAGCTGCATCCGGGTCCTTGTCAGCCAGCCAGATCAGGTCCCTCGCAAAGGCGACCGTTTTCGCCACCGGCTGACGCATCAAGCAGGAATTCCAGGCGAGGCGCCGAGCGGCGAACCGACCCGGCGCTTCGAGCAATTTGTCCGATAGCTCCGTCGCCCTGAGGGCGCATTGCTCTACTCGCAGCGCTCCGTAACCATGGATGGCCAACAAAGGCACGGCGAAGTCGAGTGTGAGATCGAGTTCGCTCAGATCGCGTTGTTCGCTCGGTGGTCCCTTCGCGAGCAAGTCCAGTGCGCTTGCAAAATGGACCAGCGCCTCGGCGTGAGCGGATCGTGCGACGTTGCGCAGGCCGGCCCGGCGCGACCACTCGATTGCTCGATCCACCAAGCCCGCCTCAACGAAATGATGCGCCAGAATCTCTGGCTGCATGTCACCAATTTCGGGGAACTGTTCTTCAATGGCGCTACCGATCGAGGCATGCAACTCCTTGCGCGGACCCCGCAGCAGGGTGTTGTAGGCAGCGTCACGCACCAGCGCGTGCTTGAACGTGTAGACCGCGTCAGGCGGGACGCCACGCTGAAAGGCCAGCCCCGACGCGACCAGTGTATCTATGCCATGCGTCAGTTGAGCCTCTGGTATCTTCGCTACCGCTGCGAGCAGCGTGTGCGCGAATTCCCGACCGATCGCGGCGCCCACCTGGGCAACCTGCTTTGCCGCGGGAAGCCGGTCAAACCGGGCGATCAATGAGGCTTGCAGGGTGGTCGGCACTTTCAGACGTGCGAACTGGCCGTCCGGCTGCTCCGCGCCCTCCAGCACCGCCTTGGTCAACTCCTCGATGAACAATGGCACGCCATCAGTCTGAGACACGATCTGTTCCAGCAGGCGTGAGGACAATGTCCGCTCGACCATGATCTCCGCGGCCAGTTTCGCTGCCTGTCCTTGCGTCAGCCGTTTCAGTGTGATCAGACTTGCAACGGCCAGGCCGGCCCATGGGGGCCGGAATTCGGGGCGAAACGATACCACGAACAGAACAGGCAGGTTCGTGAGTTGGCCTATGGTCCAGTCGAGCAGCCCGAGCGTGCTGGCATCGGCCCAATGTGCATCCTCAAACAGCATAAGAACCGGCCGCCTGTGGGCGCGGTCCGTGAGCAGTCGGATCAGCGCGTCGAGATTTTTTTCCTTCCTCCGCTGCGGATTGAAATCGAGCGGGGGATAGCGATCGGCATCGGTCGGCAGCGACAGAAAATCGGCAATCCGCGCAACGTCTTCCAGTGATGTGCCACGCCGGGTCAGGGTCGCTTCAAGCTTCTGTAGTTTCTCCCGGGGCGTGTCGCCGCGGGCGAACTTGAGGTCTCGTTCCCACCGCGTGACGATCGGGTAGAAGGCGCTGTCCTGATGGTGCGGCGAACAGAAATAGCGCATGCTGATGTGAGGCTCGTCCAGCAGCCGCTCCTCCAATGCGGCAATCAGGCGCGACTTCCCGATACCTGGCTCGCCGCAAAGCAACACCAGTTGGCCCTCACCATCCTTCGCCTGCCGCCAACGGCGAAGCAGCAGATCGAGCTCTTCCTCGCGGCCGATCAGCGGCGTGATTGTATTGGCGTGCATAGCCTCAAAGCGGCTCTCGATCTCGGTGGCTTCGATCACCTCCCAGGCCGGCACCGGTCCTGGCAGCCCCTTCAGAGCGACCAGACCCAGATCCCGGCAATCGAACAGCCCGCCGATCTGCCGGCGCGTCGCGGCATCGATCACAACGCTGTTGGGATTGGCGAGACCTTGCAAACGCGCGGCCAGATTCGGTGTCTCGCCGATCGCCGTGTGCTGTCGAGCCTCACCGTCACCGATTGGCTCGCCGACGACGACCAGGCCGGTGGCAATGCCGATACGCACCTGGATCGACCCCATCCGAACAAGCGATCGACCGATCGCGTCAATCACCGCAAGGCCGCCTCGAACCGCACGCTCGGCGTTCGCCTCATGCGCTTCCGGCCAGCCAAAATAGATCAGAATGCCATCGCCGACATAGCGGGCGACAAACCCACCGAAGTGCACGATTGTTTCTGTCACGCGGGACTGGTACTGACGGATCACCGCGCTGAGATCCTCGGGGTCGAGCCGGGAAGACAGCGCCGCGAATCCCGCTATATCGCAGAACATCACGCAAACCTGGCGACGCTCAGCGGCCGATCCATAGGTGCCATCATTGGTCGATGGGCCAATTGTCTGCGATGGCAACGACTGCTCGCCCGCCGGCTCCGGGTCGGCACTCAATGCGGCGATCGCTTCGAGCAACCGGCGACGATGACCGACGGACGCTACTCCAAGCTCCTTGAGATCGTCCGCCGTCAGGCTGGGCAACACTTCGGCGCTGACGTCATTCTCCCGGAATACGGCTTCGTATCGGTCCAATCCTAGCTGTCGCAGCCACTGTGCGACGTTCATGGCCGCTCTCCGATTTATACCAGCGGCCCTTGGGGCTGACTGGTAATGCGCCCGGGGTTGGTGGGGCGAGCAAGCACGCGAGTGAGGGGCCGCGCGCAAAATCAATAGGATACCAACGGGTCACCGTAGCAAGACAGGTCAACCTTCCGGCCCGTTGGTATTGGTGCTGCTTAAAACCTAGGGCGTGTATCGATGCGATCTGGCATGACGCGGACCACTTTAGGCGGCATTGTCAGCCGAAAAGCAAACGAGGTCAGGGCTCTCGTCTCTGAAGCCATAACAGCTTTAGCGGGCATCGCGCCACAGGTGGGATCGAAATGTCTTACTTTGCGGGCTGCACGCTGTCGTCGAGGAACGCGCTGTCGAAACCACCTGACTGTCGCCGCCACAGTCTCGCATAGAGCCCGTCATGGCGGAGAAGTTCGGCGTGGGACCCGGTTTCGACGATCCGGCCGCGATCCAGCACGATCAGCCGGTCCATGCGGGCGATGGTGGACAGCCGGTGTGCGATGGCGATGACCGTGCGGCCCTCCATCAGCCGGTCGAGCTGTCCCTGAATTGCCGCCTCCACCTCGGAATCCAGCGCGGAGGTCGCTTCGTCCAGCACCAGGATCGGCGCATCCTTCAGAATCACCCTGGCCAGCGCGACGCGCTGCCGCTGACCACCGGACAGCTTCACGCCGCGCTCGCCGACATGGGCGTCGTAGCCGCGCCGGCCGTGCCAGTCCTCCAGACCCAGAATAAAGTCATGCGCCTCGGCTTTGCGGGCGGCTTCGATGATCGCTTCATCTCCGGCGTCGCGCCGTCCATACCGGATATTTTCCCGGATCGACCGGTGCAGCAGCGAGGTGTCCTGCGTCACCATCGCGATATGCGCTCGCAGGCTTTCCTGCGTCACTTCGGCGATATCCTGGCCATCGATCAGGATACGGCCGCTCGCGGGATCGAAGAAATGCAGCAGCAGGTTCACGAGGGTCGACTTGCCGGCGCCGGACGGGCCGACCAGGCCGACGCGCTCACCAGGCTCGATGACCAGGTCAATGCCGTGCAGGACACCCGGGGCTCGCATGCCCATGATGCCGGGATGGGCGCCTTGCAGACGCTCGCGGATGCGGCCGTAGTCGAAATGCAGGTCCTCGATCCGAATACTGCCGCCGGTTACCTGCAACTCGACCGCATCGCGGGGATCGGGCATCTGCCTTGCCACGTCGATCGAGCGCATACCGTCCTGCACCGTGCCGATATTCTCGAAGATACCGGTCACGCTCCGCGCCACCCAGCCGGCGATGTTGGTTAATTGCCACGCCAGCGGAATGGCCGTGGCAACAGCCCCGACCGCGATCCTTCCGTCAGTCCATTGCCAGATGGCGACGCTCGCCGTGGTCACCACCAGCATCGCATTCATCAGTGACAAGGTGATGGTATAGCCCGATGTCATGCGCGTCTGGTCGCGGAATGCGTCGGTGTGGTCGACGATGGCTTCCTGGACGAATTCGTCCTCGTCGCGGGCGCGGGCGAACAACTTGACCGTCAGGATATTGGTATAGCTGTCGACGACGCGGCCGGTCAGGTTGGACCGCATCTCGGACACGTGGCGGGAGCGGTCCCGGAGCCGGGGGACGAAATAGCGCAGCATCACCACGTAGCACGCGAACCACACCAGCATCGGGATTGTCAGACGCCAGTCCAGCCGGCCCAGCAGCACGAGTGCGCTGGAACCATAGACGACAATGTACCAGGCGGCGTCGAATGCCATGACCAGACTTTCGCGCAGCGCCGGGCCGGTCTGCAGCACCCGGTTGGCGATCCGGCCGGCGAAGTCGTTCTGAAAGAACGTCCAGCTCTGCCGCACCACGTGCCAGTGATTCTGCCAGCGGATCATGTTGGAGAAGCCGGGGTTGACGATCTGGTTCACCAGGACGTTGTGCGCAGTGACGCTCAGCGGCCGCAGGAGCAGGAGAACGGCCGCCATCGCCAGCAGCGTCGACCCTTCGTCGCGCAGCAGCGTTTCCGGCACGTGAGTTGACACCATGCCGACGACCCGCCCGATGAAGGCCGGTATCATGGTATCGAGAACGGCGATCAGGCCCCCGCAGACGAACAGCCCGACGGTTAGCCCGCGAACCTGGCGAATGAAATGCCAGTAGAAGCGAACCAGCCCCATTGTGGGTGGAGAGGTCGGCGACCCGGCAATGGGGTCGAGCAGGCGCTCAAGTCGGCGGAACATGATTGCCAGCGGTGAACCATGACGGGCAGTCCGTCAATCGCCATCGCCGTGATCGCCTCGTGCCCCGGCCATGTCGAAGCCGTCAAAGCCGACCGGGGTCACGCTCGGCGAAGGCTCTGCTTGACCTAGCTGGATCAGCCCCAGTGTCCGCGGACCCAGCAGCGCCCCGCCCAGTGGGGCGCCACCGAGACACGATGGGGGGCGACATAGGCCACCGGCGGCGGCCCGAATATCGGCCGCGCGTAGACGGGTGGGGATGCTAGACGGGTGGAATCGGTGGCGTAAACGATCGGTGGCCCTACGACGACCGGGGGGGCCACGACGCCAACGCCGTACCCCCTGTCACCACGCCTTAGCATCATGCGGCGCTGCGCTGACGCCGACCAGTGCGACCGTCAATGCCGCCATGCCATGATGTTTCGTTGGGGGCACGGGAAACCCCTGTTTCATTCGATCGCAGACACCAGCACCGTTGCTCCGCCGGTGGCAAAATTTGGCACGTCCTCAACGACCTTCTTCCATTCCGGGCGCGACGTGATCTCCTGCATCGACGCCATGCTGTCGAACCAGAGCTCAGTGATCCGATAGAATGCCGGCGGCTTGCCGCCTGGCCCCGGCAGCGGCTTGGCCAGTTCGACGCGCGCCAATCCCTTGACCGCGTAAACCATCGGCATGTGGGTGCCAGCGTAGTAGGCCTCGAACGCCGCCGGATCTTTTGGCGCGTTATACAGCGCAGTCACCTTGACT
>CAVWZM010000039.1:0-19620 GCA_963759425.1 uncultured Alphaproteobacteria bacterium | reverse complement strand
TCGGATCGTCCTTCGTCAGATCGCAACCGATCTGACCGAGCCAGTAAGGATCGACGCGATCCCAGGTTCGTTCCACTTTGACCGAATGGTCGGCGGCCACCGACAATTGGGTCATCTGGTGGCTGGCATGTTGCGACTTGGGATCGATGCAGATCTGACCTTCGGGCGCGTCGATGCAGGCCTTGCCGGTCGCGATCTGCTCACGGATCTTGGCGATATCCGTCGAGCCACCCATTTCGACCAGTTTCTTGTACATGAAGATGGCGGCGTATTCGTTCTCGCCCATGTCATTGATGTAGGTCTCGTTGGGATATTTGGCGTGCCAACGAGCGACAAAGTCCTTGGCCGCAGGCCGGTCAATCTCCTCGAACCAGTTGATGGCGACGTGCATGCCTTCCATTGTCGGTGGCTTGAACCGCTTGTGCTCAAAACCGAGACCGATGGTGATAGAGCTGCCCATGGGAATATGCAGACCCGCCGAAGCGGCCTGTTCATAGAACGCGGACTGGGAGTTGCCGACGACCAGCGACATCAGCCAGTCGGGTTTGGCTTTTTGAATGTTCTGGATGGTCTGGCCAAACTGCGAGACGCCAAGAGGGATCAGTTCCGTGCCGAGTATCTGCCCGCCGGCCTCGGTGACCAATTTTTTCGTCCACTCGGTGGAGATCTGGCCGAAGTTGTAGTCGGCGGCGATGATGTAGACCTTCTTGCCGTACTTCTCCATCATGTACGGTATCAATGTCGAGAACTGCTGCTCCGGCAGACCGCCGGTGCCGATCATATTGCCGTCGCACACGCCGCCTTCGGTACCGCTGGGCGTAGAACAGCAAAGCATTGTCCTTGTCGATGATCGGCCGGATCGCCTCACGCGAGGCACTCGTTGCGGCGCCGAAGATGACCTCCACCTTGTCCTTCTCGATCAGGCGGCGGGCGAATTCCTGAAATTTCGCGTTGTCGAATTGCGGATCATATTCGACGATCTCGAGCTTGCGTCCCAGAATCCCGCCAGCGGCGTTGATCTCGTCGGCGGCGAGGTGCGCACCATGCACCTTCGGCATGGTGAAGATGGCGATATCCCCGGAATGATCCTCGAGCACGCCGATCTTCAATGGCGGCTTGTCGGCCGCGGTCGCGGCTGTCGCCCACCCCAGTGCAAGGCACGCGATCGAGGTGAAGGCGAGTCTTCGACGCTTTTCCATGTTGGCTCCTATTACCGCCGGCCGAGGGCTTTCGCTTCTAAGTTCACGATTGCTTGAGAGCAAGAGGCATGCCACGAATGGCGGCAAGGTTGACCCGGGAGACCGTGCCGGGTGTCGGGCAGAGGTGACCCTCATAACGGCGTGTCGAATGAGTGGCAGAGCCAGCCGGGGCCTGCGATAAAAAGTGCATTTGGCCGACCGACGGTCTTTCGTCGTGGCCGTGGCTAGCTCGCTTTGCCGCCGGCAACGAGTGATGGCGGCGAGGCCAAAAAAGCGGCACTGGGGGTCGATGGATTGCCTCGGAAGGTTGCCGATTCCCGATTGTCCCTGGTCCGGGCCGAAATGTGTCCCGGCTGGTCGCGAATTGGCGAACGCTTCAAAGGGAATGCGTCGGTCGTGCGTCCGGCCCTGCCGCAGAGCCGATCAGGTCGTTGGGCTGCGGGTATCACATCTTCTGCACATGATAACTGTTCGCATCATTACGCTTTATACTTGACGGCACGACTGTCTGGGCCAAATTCGCGGTCATGCGCAATTTTTCAGAGTTGACAGAACGCGAAATCCTCGCACTCGCAATTGCCAACGAGGAGGAGGACGGCCGCATCTACCTGGACATCGCCGAGGGCCTGCGGGCCGAATATCCGGGCAGCTCGAATGTGTTCTCCGAAATGGCGGCGGAAGAGGGCGAGCATCGCCATCGGTTGCTCGATGTCTACCGCACGAAGTTTGGCGAGCACATCCCGCTGATCCGCCGCCAGGACGTGCGCGGCTTCATCCAGCACAAGCCGGTCTGGCAGATGTATCCGATGAGCTTGAACGCCGTGCGAAATCTGGCTGAAACCATGGAGACGGAGACCCAGGGCTTCTACCGCCGGGCGGCGGCCCGGAGCGAGGACGTTACGATCCGTAAACTGCTGGGCGATCTCGCGGACGCTGAGGTTGAACACGAGCACCGTGCCGACAAGCTGGTTGAGGAAAATCTGCCTGCCAACGTGCGGCGGGCCGAGGATGCGCACGCTCGGCAATCATTCGTGCTGCGGGTGATCCAGCCGGGTCTGGCGGGACTGATGGATGGCTCGGTATCGACATTGGCCCCGGTTTTCGCTGCCGCTTTCGCGTCCGGCAACACCTGGCAGGCCTTTGTGGTGGGTCTGGCGGCTTCGATCGGCGCGGGCATTTCGATGGGTTTCGCCGAGGCCTTGTCGGACAACGGCAGCCTGACCGGACGCGGGGCGCCGCTGATCCGCGGCGGAATCTGCGGCCTGATGACGACGGCGGGCGGATCGGTCACACCCTGCCGTTCCTTATTCCTTCGTTCTGGTTCGCAACCGGCGTGGCGATGGTTGTGGTTATGCTGGAACTGGCGGTGATTTCCTGGGTCCGCTGGCGGTACATGGATACCCCGCCGCTGTCAGCGACGGTTCAGGTGGCGTTCGGCGGGGCTCTGGTGTTTGCCGTGGGTATTGTGATCGGCAGCAGTTGAGACGCGGCGGCCTGGTTGGCGCCGGCAGACGGGTTAGATGCAGCTTACGTCTTTGTCTAAGCGGAGGAAGTCGTGGGTCCCCGGCTTTCGCCGGGGATGACACTGAGGCCGGGAATGAAGGGGAGGCCTACTTCAACCAGCCCGCCAGGATCGCCAGCAGCAGCAGCGCCACGATGTTGGTGATCTTGATCATCGGGTTCACCGCCGGACCGGCGGTATCCTTGTAGGGATCGCCCACGGTATCGCCGGTCACCGCCGCCTTATGCGCGTCGGAGCCTTTGCCGCCGTGATTGCCCTTCCTCGATGTACTTCTTCGCGTTGTCCCAGGCGCCGCCGCCCGAGGTCATCGAAATCGCGACGAACAGCCCGGTCACGATCGTGCCCAGCAGCATCGCGCCAAGCGAGGCGAACGCCGCCGCCCGGCCGGCGATGATGTCGATGACGACCCACAGCACGATCGGGCGCCAGCACCGGCAACAGCGACGGCAGCGATCATTTCCTTGATCGCCGCCTTGGTCAGCAGGTCCACGGCGCGTGCCGTATTCCGGCTTCGCGGTGCCTTCCATGATGCCGGGGATTTCGCGGAACTGGCGGCGGACTTCCACCACGACCGAGCCGGCCGCGCGTCCCACCGCGGTCATGCCCATGGCGCCGAACAGGTACGGCAGCAGGCCGCCGATGAACAACCCGATCACGACGAACGGATTCGTCAGGCCGAAGTCCACCTTCAGGTCCGGGAAGTAGTGCGCCAGGTCCTGCGTGTAGGCCGCGAACAGCACCAGCGACGCCAGGCCCGCCGAGCCGATCGCATAGCCCTTCGTCACCGCCTTGGTGGTGTTGCCGACCGCGTCCAGCGCGTCGGTCGTGACCCGGACTTCCTTCGGCAGGTCGGCCATCTCGGCGATGCCGCCGGCGTTGTCCGTCACCGGGCCATAGGCGTCCAGCGCCACGATCATGCCGGCCAGCGACAGCATGGTCGTCGCCGCCACCGCGATGCCGAACAGGCCCGCGACCATGAACGTGACGATGATGCCGATGCTGATGACGATGACCGGCAGCGCGGTCGCCTCCATCGAGATCGCCAGCCCCTGGATCACGTTGGTGCCGTGACCGGTCGTCGAGCTGTTGGCGATCGAGCGCACCGGCCGGTATTCGGTCGAGGTGTAGTATTCGGTGATCCACACGATCAGCGCCGGTCACGACCAGGCCGACCAGGGCGCAGACGAACAACGCGCCGCCGGTCACCGATGCCGCCGCCGGTCACTCGCCAGCGGCGCGCTGAAGCCGATGAACCAGGCGATCACGATGGCGACGCCGACGATCGACAGACCGCCGGTCACGATCAGGCCCTTGTACAGCGCCTTCATGATCCCGTTGTCCGGCCCCAGCTTGACGAAATAGGTGCCGACGATCGAGGTCAGGATGCAGATGCGCGCCGATGCCAAGCGGCAGCATCAGCAGCGCGTCGCGGATCTCGCCGGTGAAGAAGATCGCGGCGAGCAGCATGGTGGCGACGATCGTGACCGCGTAGGTCTCGAACAGGTCGGCGGCCATACCGGCGCAGTCACCGACGTTGTCGCCCACGTTGTCGGCGATCACGGCGGGGTTGCGGGGGTCGTCCTCGGGGATGCCGGCCTCGACCTTGCCCACCAGGTCGGCGCCGACGTCAGCGCCCTTGGTGAAGATGCCGCCGCCGAGACGGGCGAAGATGGAGATCAGCGAGCCGCCAAAGCCCAGCGCGACCATCGCCTCCAGCACGGGGCGCAGGTCGGCGCTCGGGTGCCGACGCCGGCGCGCAGGCAGAAGTAGTAGCCGGCGACGCCCAGAAGCCCGAGGCCCACCACCAGCATGCCGGTGATCGCGCCGGCCTTGAACGCGACGTCCAGGCCGGCCGCGAGGCCGTTCCGGGACGCCTGGGCGGTGCGGCAATTGGCCCGGACCGAGACGTTCATGCCGATATATCCGGCCGCCGCCGACAGCACCGCGCCGATGACGAATCCGATCGCGGTGTGGATACCCAGGATCAGGCCCAGAATGATCAGGATGACGACGCCGACGATGCCGATCGTCATGTATTGCCGGTTCAGATAGGCGCGCGCGCCTTCCTGGACCGCGGCGGCGATCTCCTGCATTCGGGCGGTCCCGGGATCCGCGGCAAGCACTCTGCCGGCTGGTGATCAGGCCGTAGGCCAGTGCGGCCAATCCGCAGACCAAGATCAGGATTTGTGGCACGCTCATCCGGGTTTACCCTTCCTTTGTCGTTCCTCAGGCTGGGTGCCAGCCCCTGCCAAAGTTTGAGCGGCGCGTATGCCAGATGCGTGGGCGTCGGGCAAACCCGATATCTCGGTCAATTCTCGGGGCTACTGAGTGCAGTCGGAACTCCTGACAGGCGGCGAGAGGCGTGTGGCATCGGGGTGAGCCGACGTGTGCGGCTAACCGGCATACTCGGTCCCCGTTAGCGCTACCTACCCGTTCTCGATCCGAATGTTGCCAAAATCGTCTACCCGCGCGGTCATACCCCTTGGGACCAGGCAGGTCGCGTCATATTCCTGAACGATCAGGGGGCCGGCGACGCTGCCGGTTAATCCGGCGCGATCGGTAACGGGCGTGTCCACCCAGCCTTGACCCTGAAACCAGGCGCGCCGGCTAGCCGGCACAGGCTGCGCGAATGGCGTTATCCTATCAGGCAGCCGAGGCTGGTCCGGCGTTCCGCGGGCCATTACCGACAGGCCCATCAGCTCCACCGGCTCCCCATCGGGCGCACGGAAGCCATAGGTCTTTTCGTGTTCCTCGCCCGAATAGATCGGCGATCAGCGCCGGGTTGATGTCACCCTCGGGCAGTGCAACCTCGATCTCACTGGACTGGCCGGCGTAACGAGCGGCGGCGGCCCGCTGGAAGGTCTGCTTCTCGGTGGGGAAGCCATCGTTGGTCAAGCGCCGTGTCCCGGCTTGCGTCAGGTCGTCGATAATTTGGCGGATGCGGCTCGGATCCGCGCCATCCAGGCGCACCCGAATGCTTTGCCGGGCATGATGCTCGGCGTCCGCGACGAGCAGTCCAAAGGCGCTGAACACGCCGGGCAGCGGCGGTATGATGATCCGGGAAATCCCGAGTTCGGCGGCGATCGCGGCGGCGAACAGCGGGCCGTTGCCGCCGAACGCCAGCATGGCGAATTGCCGCGGGTCCCGCCCTCGTTCGACGGACACTGCCCGGATCGCCCTCATCATCGTGGCCGATGCGAGCCGCAGCATGCCATGTGCTGCTTCCTCTATCGAACAGCGCAGCGGCCCCGCCAAATCTCGGGCGATGGCGGCGCGCGCGGCCTCCTGATCCAGCCGCATGGTGCCGCCTGTCAGGCCGCCCGGATCGAGATATCCCAATACCAGGCTGCAGTCGGTGATCGTCGGAGCGGTGCCGCCGCGGCCGTAGCAGACCGGTCCCGGATCGGCACCGGCGCTCTCCGGCCCAACCTTCGGTGCGCCCGCGCTGTCCAGCCGGCAGATCGAGCCGCCGCCCGCGCCCACCTCTGCCAGGTCGACCGCCGGCAGCTTCAGCATATAGCCAGCGCCGACCAGCAGTCGTGAGCCGGCCATGACGCCGCCGCCGATCTCGGTCGCCTCGGTGCGCAGAACTTCGCCGTTCTCGACCAACCCGGCTTTGGCGGTGGTGCCGCCCATGTCGAAGGTGACGATACGCGGCTCGTTCAACCGCCGCGCCAGGGCAGCGCCACCGACCACCCCCGCGGCGGGACCGCTTTCGATGATGTGCGCCGGGGAATGTGCCGCGAACTCGGCCGAGGCCAGACCGCCGTTGGACTGCATCAGTTGCAGCGGCGCCTCGATCCCCAGCGCGTCAGCCGAGCGCCGAGGGCGGTGATGTAGGCGCGGACCACGGGCTGGACGTAGGCGTTGATGACGGTCGTGCTGGTGCGCGGATATTCCTTGATCTCCGGCAGGATCTCGCTGCTGACCGAGATCGCGATGTCCGGCAGCGCCGCCCGGACGGCATCGGCGACCGCTTGCTCATGGGCGGGGTTGGCATAGCTGTGCAGCAGGCAGATCGCGACGCTTGCCACTGCTTCACCCCGCAGCATCGCGATGCATGATTCGATGCTGGCGGGATCGAGCGGGATGGCGACGGAGCCGTCGGGGCGCATCTTTTCCGTCACTTCCAGACGCAGGCGCCGCTCCACCAGCGCGCGGGGCTTGGTCCAACGCGATGTCGTACAGCACCGGCATACGCAGATCGCGGATTTCCAGGATGTCGCGGAAGCCGCGCGTGGTGATCAGCGCGGTGCGGGCGCCCTTGCCCTCGAGCACGGTATTCGAGCCGACGGTTGTCGCGTGCAGCACGTCGGTCACGGCACCCCACCGCTCGGCCATCAGGGATCGCAAGCCGGCGATAATCCCCTCGCCATAGTCGTTCGGGGTGGAGGCGGTCTTGTGGGTCGTTACGGTGCCGTCGGGGCCGATCGCCACAAGGTCGGTGAAAGTGCCGCCGATATCGATGCCGATCCGGTAAGAACTCACGCCGCTGGCTCCCACGCGACGGCGGGCAGTGGCTTTCGGTCGCGACGCAAGCGGGCGCGCAACGTCTCGGAGGCGACAGCATCGATCACCGGCGGGTCACCAGCCGCAATCACGCCATAGTCGCGCGCGGCCGCCTCGATGGACACCAGCCCATCCCGCAGGTCGCGGGCGACGAGATCAAGATCGCGCTCCAGAGCGGGTCCCCACCCCCCGGCGCCGGGAAGTTCATGACGGAAAACGTCCTCGCGCCGCAGGTTCATCGTGAGCTTCGCATGCAGTTTTTGCTCGGTGGGCTGCCCGGGATCGAGCACGTTCAGCCCAGGCGCGCCGGGGCCGCCGCCATACAGGCCGTATGGACGGTGGGTCTGACGGTCGGCACGAACCTGCAGCACGCCTTCGTCTGCCAGCATGCGCCAGGTCTTTCGCTGCGACATGCCGCCGCGGAACTTTCCGGCGCCGCCGGTGTCGGGCACGAACTCGTAGTCCAGCACTTCCAGCGGGTTCTCCGCCTCGATCACTTCCACCGAAAAGCTCGCCATATTGGCGAACATGACGGTGTTGCCGTCCAATCCATCGGCCCATGGACGAGCCGCCCCAGGCGCCGGACATGAAGTCCACGTAGATGAAGGGATTGAGTTGCTTGTCGTAGCCGCCGATGGTGAGGCCGGTGTTGCCGCCGTCGGAGGCCGCGAACACGCGGTCGGGATAGAGTTGCGCCAGCGCACCGAAGCAGCAATCGACACCACGAAATCCGGTGAGGCCTCGCGCGGCGCAGGCGGCGGGCAGTTTGCCGTGGGTGATCGTTCCTGCTGGTGCGATGATCTTGATCGGCCGGAATACCCCGTCGTTGTTCGGCATATTCACCGACAGCACCGACTTCACCGCGGTGAAGCTCATGGCGGCAGTGTAGCTCAACGTATTGTTGATGGCGCCCTTCACCTGCGGGGAACTGCCGGTCCAGTCGACCTCCATGGTGTCGCCATGCTTGCGAATGGTGCAGACGAGCGGGATCGGCTTGCCGAGATCGATCTGATCGTCATCGATCCAATCGGTGAACGTGGCTTCTCCGTCGGGCAGTTCCAGCAGGCATTGCCGGGTCAGCCGCTCGGAGTAGTCCATCATCGCCACCATCAGGTCGCGCACGCCGTCGCCGCCGTAGCGCCCCACCAGATCGGTCATGCCTCGCGCCGCGATCTCGCACGCCGCGAGCTGTGAACGAATGTCGCCGAGGACGCGGCCCGGCAGGCGGACGTTTCGCTCGATCATGCGGAACAGCGTCGTGTTGGGCTGGCCGCGCTCATACAGCTTCAGCGGCGGGATACGCAGGCCTTCGGCATAGATTTCCGTGCTGTCGGAAGCATTCGATCCCGGCACTCGGCCTCCGACATCCGTGTGGTGACAAATTGTTGCGGCGTAGGCGATGGGCGCTTTGCTACCATCAGTGGGAGCGAACAGCGGCTTGAAGATAAAAATGTCCGGCAAATGCATGCCGCCGTCGTAAGGGTCGTTGTTGATGAAGATGTCGCCCTCGTGGACGTCGGGCCCGAAATGCGCAAGGACCGCCTGCAGCGCCACCGGGATCGAGCACAGATGCCCTGGCAGCGAAAGGCCCTGCGCCACCAGCCGGCCCTGCGAGTCGCAGACAGCCGCGCTGTAGTCCATGATGTTCTTGAGCACGCCGGAATAGGCGGTGCGGTAGATCGTCAAAACCATTTCGTCGCCGATCGCAGAAATCGCATTGCGGAACAATTCTTCGGTGATCGGATCGGACATGGGGCTCTGCATCATTGGTGGTTCGGTATCCGATCATTGATAGCGGCTCATGGCAACGGCACGATATCATGGCAGGTTGGGTCGCCAAGCATGGTCGCGGCTCTAACTGTATGCTGCTGCAATCGTCGTGTCGTCGACCGCCGAGGCTGTGTCTGCTGCTGCTGTTGACGCTGCTGAGCTGCGGCGCGCCGGCTGCGACTGACTGCCACCCGGACATGGTCGCGCGAGTTCCGCTGGAGGTGGAGGAGGATTTGCTGGTCGTGCCGGCCGGAATCAACGGCAGATGGGCCCGGCTGGTGGTCGATACCGGGGCAGAGCGCACAACTATTGCCGCTTCGACAGCGGAGCGTCTGGGGTTGCCGCGCGACCCCCGTCACACCACGAGGTCGCTGGGCGTTGGCGGATCGACCACGTCGACCGACGCGATTATCGACCGGCTGGTGCTGGGCGGGGTGCATTTTCCGCTTGGACATGTCGCGGTGGGCGGCTTCAAACTGCGCGGCGAACGGGGTTTGAATGCCGACGGTTTGCTGGGCGCCGATGTCCTGTTGGCATTCGACCTGGATATCGATGTCCCGCGCGGCGAACTCACTCTCTATCGTGCCCGGCGCTGTCCGGAGGCGCGTTTGCCATGGGCGGAGCCGGCGGTGGAAATCGCCGGTGTGAGGGTTCGCAAGGATCGCCTGCTGGTACCGTTCGAACTGGACGGCATGGGCGGCATGGCGATCCTGGACACCGGCGCGCAACGTGACGTGGTAGGCGTTGCCATGGCAGGCCGGCTCGGTCTTAGCGGTGAAAACATGCGCAACGATTTGCTGATTCGGCAGCGAGGAGTGGGACCGGCGGAGGTGGTCGCCCACCTGCACCAGTTCAAACTCATGCGCGTCGGCCCTACGGTGACGAATTTGCCGCGCCTCGCGGTCATGGAAAACGACGCAGGCATCGGAGACGGCCTAATCGGCGCGACGTTCCTGCTCAGCCGGCGGGTCTGGCTGTCATTCCAGCACCGACAGATTTACCTGTCGGTCGCCGCCTCACAGTCGCCTTGAACTGTTCGGATCACCCGTGCGTCATCCTGGCGTTTGCGGTTCGCCTGGGATCGGAGGCTGGAGGCCTCGCAAGACCCCTCGTCAAAGCCGCCGGAAAGTGACCACGAGGACGTCCCGGAATGCCGGCAACTCTGGATCCACCCGCTCGACCGGTGTGACGCCGTGCATCACCCGCGCATCGTCCACCAGCGCCGCGTCGAACGAATCGGTGAGGGTGAAGTGGCCCAGGTCCTTGCCGGAAGAGTCGTGCACGGTGGTCATCCCGCTGGCGATGTTGCGGCGGTTGATCAACAGCACCAGGACGTAGTCGACGCCGTCGCGATGCATGCCCTCGGGGGTCGGGCGCCCTGCTTCGCCCCAGCGCGCTTCGATGCGGAACTGGTGCACCTCCACGTGCCAGGCCAGCGCCGGCACCAGCCGGTCGAACAGGCCGTGACAGAATTTCAGGATGGAGGTCATCGGGCGCCTGAACCGACCGCCTCGGACACCGGCTCAAACCAGCGCTCGATGCCGCCATTCAGGGTGTTGTAGTCGCGGCTCTGGTAGTGCGGCTGCTGCGGCTGGCGAAGATCCGCTCGCGCCGGCGCTGAAAACGCCGTGGCGGCGCTTTCGGTACCGCCCGCCATCCGCCATGTAGGTGTCCCGGCCGAGATCATCCCAGCTCGCCGCGAAGGCCTGCCAGTCATTCAGCGGCCCTGCCTGCTCCAGCAGTCCACGCATCTCCGGCGCCCTCACGAAGGAGTAGCCGTCATCGTGAATCTGATCAGTTAGCTGCCTGAGCGTGCACATCGACCTTGCGTTCTCCACCGGGGCCTTCTCCACCAGGACTGCTTCCGCCGTCACGGTCAGCCCGGGCACGGGTGCAACGGGCGGCGGGGCCGGAAATTCGGCGGTGACCGAGATCGTCTGGACCGGATTGAAGATCCTGATACCAAGTTCCTGGAACCGCCGTTTCATGCGCCGGTTGAATTCCCTTTGCACCGGCCAACGACCCTGATCCGTGCAGACCACTTGCCCGGTGATCGTGACCCCGGCGCCATCGACCCTGTCGACCCCCCAAAGTTGAAGGTCGCTCAGCATCATGGCGGAGAAAGCCGGTTCCGCGCGCATTCCGTCGGCGACGACCTTCAGTTCGGCCGCGACGCGATCGGTGTCCTCCTCGTAGTTCACGACCACGTTGACCGCCGCGTTGCCCAGGCCGCGATTGACGTTGGTGATGCTGGTGACCGCGCTGAACGGGATCAGGTGGACCGAACCATCGGCGGCGCGCAACCGCATGGTGCGCACCGTCAACGCCTCAACCGTGCCGGACAGTCCGGAGACGGTGACCCAGTCGCCGACCTGCATGGCGTTCTCGAGCAGCAGAAAGATGCCGGTGATCAGGTCCTGCACCAGCTTTTGCGAGCCGAAACCGATCGCCACGCCAACGATGCCCGCGCCGGCCAGGAGCGGCGCGATGTTGATGCCGACCTCGCTCAGGACCATCAGAACGGCCACCACGGCAATGCTGATCAGCAAGGCGCTTCGAAGCAGCGGCAGCAAAGTGCGCAACCGGGCGGAGCGCGCCATCTGCGCCTCCCGCTGCAGTCTGTCGAGATGGCTGTGGACGTAGGCGTTGACCGCCTCCCACACGCCGAAGGCGAATACGATGGTCGCCGCGATGGTGCCGATGGCCGACAGGAGGCGGAGCCCGAGATCGCTTCCGACCAGCCAGAAAAAGGTATTCATGCCATAGAGTTGCAGCAGGCCCAGCACGCACAGTGTGTAGATGGTGAGGCGCAGCACGGCTGCGACGACCGGATGATAAATTCGTAGCCGAGCGTCGATGGCGGGGGATATGGTGGTTGTGTCGGGAGCGGGGCGCATGGCGCGGTCGATCAGGCCCAACAGGAGCAGCATGGCCAGCCTGGCACCGATCAGGACCAGCGCGGTCACGCTGAAGTAATGCAGCAACAGAGCGATAGCCGTGCGGAACCTCGATCGCCCACACCAGCCACAATGCGGCCAAAAATGAGAGTGCGATCCAGTGCCAGACCGCGGCGATGCGATTGAGCAGCGCAGCCGCGAGCCCAGTGTGACCCACCGGTGCCTGTATGATGCGCCGCGCCGCGTGCCGCTTCTGCACGATGATTATTGCCAGGCTGAGACAGAGGACAAGGCCGACCGCCTTTTCCAGCAGATCATGCGCGACGTCGGACAGCCCGAGCAGCAGCCCGATTTCCCCGAGCGCGTAGCCGAACACGGCGATAAACGCGAGGCGACGGATCCAGAGCATCAGGTAGGCGGCGGTGGTGTCGCGCAGATGGAAGAGCCGCAGGCGATGCTCACCGGGCGACAACAGCATGCGGGCGACACAAAGCACGGCGGCGCACACGGCATATGAGTTGATCACCGCCAGGAGCACCAGTCGAGCGGTGTTTCCGCCGCCGATTCCGGAACCGGCGATGAGGTGGCCGACGAGCAGGATGCCGAGTACCGGGACCAATTCCAGGATCAGCCGCGCCAGGACCAGCGGGACGCGTCGCAGCAGAACCCAGGTGGTGGGGCGTGGCTGCCGTATATCCGGTGGTTCGATGTCTCCTGCCTCGGCGCGTGCAACGCTGTCATCGGGCTCCGGCGGCGGTGTGGCCTCTTGAGCCTCGACGAGACGATGATTGGGGGCCGTGGCTTCGAGGGCTTGGATCGGCCGGCGCATGGCTCGATTGAGTCCATATTGAACGCCGGCAGCGCAGATCAGGGCGATGGCAAGCCGCCATCCAACATCGAGCAGTTGCCCACGTGCGCCCGGATCCGTTGCCATGACAGTTACCCAGCCGTACAGCAGCGGCAGGCTCTGCACCGTGTCGATGGTGTCCTTCGCCTCGGCGCCAAGGCGGCTTACGACATCCGATGCCGACACCAGCACCTGCGCTCCGAGACTGTCCGGGGCGAGTGGCAGTCTCAAACCCTGCTGCGACGTCTCGGTTGGCGGCGTTTTGCCGGATGTCGCTAGCGGTCGTGTTGTGGCCGGTAGCACCGCGCCCGGGGCCATGACGTTGTCGGGCGTGGCCTTCCCGACCGAGGGGACAGCCGGCTTAGCAGCGGCGATAGCATTGAGAGTCGCGGCGAATTCGGCCCGCTTGGCAGGGTCGTTCAGGACCTCCAGCGCGGCACGTGCCTGATCAGCCGAGATCGTCGGCGCAGCCGTGTCTTGTTGGGTGGCATTTTCTGCGTCGGCGGGCGAAGACAGGCCGAGCGCCGTAAGACAGCACAGCGCGAGAAGAAGGCGCATCATTCGCGGCACGAACACCCGCGCGTGCGGCTGGTCAATCCAATTTCCTCGAGCGGGGTGATGCATACCTGCAAAAACCTTTAGGACACCCTAACTTGGGTGCATGCATGCATTCTTTACCATCCTGATCGCGATCCTGATGCTTGGTACGCTCGGCGTGCTGATCGCCGGCATGGTCGGTCTGGTGCGTGAGGGGGATCCGCGTCGATCCAATCGGCTGATGCAGTGGCGGGTTGCCCTCCAAGCCGCGGCAATCGTGTTGTTCGCGATCATGATGAGCCTGCTCCGGTCCTGAGGGGAGGGCTGGCTGGGGTAGTGCCCAGGCGGCGCTGCTTTGGGGCGGGGCCCGGGTAGCCCTGATTGCCGCTGACAATCGCGTCGGCGTCACCCGCGGCCGATGATCCGGTCGCCGCAACCCGCAAGTCGTTGTTCTGCGACCGGTTTGACACGCTGAAACCGCCTCAATATGGTCCGCCGCCTCTACTGCGGTTGCGAACAGCGGGGCCAGGACCTTTGCGGCCCCCTGTGAAGCGTATTGTCCGCTGATGCGTTCAGGCTCGGTCACACCACGTTCCCCAGGAAGCGGCAAACTCCCCCATGAAAGTTCTGGTCCCCGTCAAGCGGGTGGTTGACTACAACGTGAAGGTTCGGGTGAAGACCGACAACACCGGCATCGAAACCTCCGGCGTGAAGATGTCGATGAACCCGTTCGACGAAATCGCCGTCGAGGAAGCCGTCCGCCTGAAGGAAAAAGGCGTCGCGACCGAGATCGTCGCGATCTCCATGGGCGTCGCGCAGTGCGCCGAGACGATCCGGACGGCGCTGGCGATGGGCGCCGACCGCGGCATCCTGGTCGAGACCGACGTCGATCTGCAGCCGCTCGCGGTCGCCAAGCTGCTCAAGGCCATCGCCGACCAGGAGCAGCCGCAGCTCATCATTCTGGGCAAGCAGGCGATCGACGACGACATGAGCGCGACCGGCCCGATGCTGGCCGCGCTGCTCGGCTGGTCGCAGGGCACCTTCGCCAGCAAGCTGGCCGTCGAGGGCGACGCCATCACCGTGACGCGCGAAGTCGATGGCGGGCTGGAGACGGTGGCGCTGCAACCTGCCGTCGATCATCACCACCGATCTGCGGCTGAACGAGCCGCGCTATGCCTCGCTGCCCAACATCATGAAGGCGCGCAAGAAGCCGATCGACAACAAGAAGCCCGCCGATCTGGGCGTCGATCCGACGCCGCGGCTGACCGTGGTGCGGGTCGATGAGCCGCCGAAGCGGAAGGCCGGCCAGAAGGTCGGCTCGGTGGCGGAACTGGTGAGCAAATTGAGGACCGAAGCGAAGGTGATCTGACCATGGCCGTTCTCGTTCTGCTCGAATTCGACGCGTCCGGCATCAAGCAGCCGTCGCGCTCCGCGGTCGCCGCGGCGCAGGCCCTGGGCGAGGTGCATGCGCTGGTCGCCGGCGCCGGGCTGGCCGATGCCGCGGCGGCCGCCGCGAAGCTCGCCGGGCGTGGCGAAGGTTCTGACCGCCGATGCGCCGGCGCTGGATCATTTGCTGGCCGAGCCGATCGCGGCGTTGCTGGTGGCGATGGCGCCGGACTATTCGCACATCCTGGCCGCGACCACCGCGGTCGGCAAGAACATCCTGCCGCGGGTCGCCGCGCTGCTGGACGTGCAGCCGATCAGCGACATCGCCGCCGTGGTCGACGCCGACACGTTCGTGCGCCCGATCTATGCCGGCAACGGCATGGCGACGGTGAAATCGTCCGACGCCAAGAAGGTCATCACCGTCCGCGCCGCCAGCTTCGATCCGGTCGCGGCCGAGGGCGGCTCCGCCTCGATCGAAGCCGGTCGCTCTTGGCGAAATGCCCGGCATTTCCAAATTCGTCTCCGCCGAGCTGTCCAAAAGCGAGCGGCCGGAACTGACCGCCGCGCGCGTGGTTATTTCCGGTGGCCGCGGCATGCAGAATGGTGATAACTTCGCGTTGCTCGAGCCGATCGCGGATAAGCTCGGCGCCGCTGTCGGCGCCTCTCGCGCCGCGGTCGACGCCGGCTTCGTTCCCAACGAATTCCAGGTCGGGCAAACGGGTAAGATCGTCGCGCCTGAACTGTACATCGCTGTCGGGATCTCGGGTGCCATCCAGCACCTCGCCGGCATGAAGGACAGCAAGGTGATCGTGGCGATCAATAAGGATGAGGAAGCGCCCATCTTCCAGGTCGCCGATTACGGCCTGGTGGCTGATCTGTTTATCGCGCTGCCGGAACTGGCGGCGGAACTGGAGCGCTCCTGAATGACCGTTGACGTCAAGCCGACTCTCGATCGACGGCCAGCTGATCGAACCGGCGGAGATCGCGCCGGGTCGGGGTGATCGGCGGCGGGCAGATGGGCAACGGCATCGCCCATGTCTGCGCGCTGGCCGGGCTTGCCGGTCGTGCTGCTCGACGTCAAGCCGGAGGCGCTGACCAAGGCCATGGCGACCATGGCCCGCAACATGGAGCGCCAGGTCAACCGGTCGCATCATCTCGTCCGACGATCGCGACGAGGCGTTGGCGCGGATCACCACCTCGACCGACTACGACGGCGTTCGCGCGACGCCGACCTGGTGATCGAGGCGGCGACGGAGAAAGAGGACGTCAAGCGCCTGATCTTCAACACGCTGACGCCGCAGCTGAAACCGTCCTGCATCGTCGCGTCCAACACCTCCTCGATTTCGATCACGCGGCTGGGCGCGGCGACCGACCGGCCGGAAAAGTTCATCGGCATGCACTTCATGAACCCGGTGCCGGTCATGAAGCTGGTGGAGATCATCCGCGGCATCGCGACCGATGAGCCGACCTTCCTGGCGGTTCAGGCGCTGGCCCGGAAACTGGGCAAGATCGCCGCGGTGGCCGAGGATTTCCCGGCGTTCATCGTCAACCGCATCCTGGTGCCGATGATCAATGAGGCGGTTTACGCGCTGTATGAAGGCGTTGGCTCGGTGTCCGGCATCGACACCTCCATGCGGCTTGGCGCCAACCATCCGATGGGGCCGCTGGAACTGGCGGATTTCATTGGGCTGGATACCTGCCTGTCGATCATGCAGGTGCTGTATGACGGGCTTGTCGGACAGCAAATACCGCCCCTGCCCGCTGCTGGTGAAATACGTCGAGGCCGGCTGGCTGGGCCGCAAGACCGGCCGCGGGTTCTACGATTACTCGCAGACGCCGCCGCGCCCGACGCGATAGTCGCCTCTGTCCGATTTCGGTTGGGGGAGACGCCCCGCGTCCAATTGGCAGGCGCGGACCGGCTTCATGTGCGAAAAATGCCACCACGTTCTCGTGCTGTAACGTCATCACAACGGCTTGACCGCGAAATTGCATCGTCGAGCCCAGATGTAGGAGCACGCCGGACTGACTTGACAACGCCCGGCGCCATTCAATGGAGGAAGTTATGGGCCGCGGTATTCTTCTATGGCTTTTGGGTGTGCCTATCCCGGTGATCATCATTCTTGCTCTCTTGTGGCATTGAGCGGGCAAAATGTCCGTGACCAATGAAATGCTCCGACCCGACATCGGCACCAACACTGAATTGTCGGTCTCCGCGATTGCGTGGGGCCCGGTCCTTGGGGGCGCGTTCGCCGCGCTGGCAATGAGCTTGCTGCTTTTAATGCTTGGAAGCGGCATCGGCTTGTCCTCGGTTTCACCTTGGTCGAATGCTGGCGTGACGGCCACCACGTTCACCATCAGCGCCGCAATCTGGCTCATCATCGTGCAGTGGCTGTCGTCAGCTTTTGGCGGCTACCTGACCGGCCGGTTGCGCACGAAATGGGCGAACATGCACAGTGACGAGGTGTTTTTTCGCGATACGGCGCATGGCTTTCTGGCCTGGGCGGTCGCCACAGTGGTCTCGATCGCGCTGGTTGCGTCAGCCGCAACATCGGTGGCGGGCGGCGCGGCCCGGACGGCGGGAAACGCGGCTATGACAGCCGCGGCAAGTGGCCGGTCGGCTCCAGCGGGGGCGGATTCGTCCGGCTATTACGTGGACTCGTTGTTCCGCGCTGAAAAACCCGGGGCGAACGATCCAGACGCCAAGGCCGAAGCGGGACGCATCATGGCCATGGGCGCGAAAAATGGCGGCATCCCTGATGGTGACAAGGCCATCTCGGCGAACTTGTCGCGGCGAGGACGGGCATGCCGCAGGACGCGGCGACGAAGCGCATCAATGACGTGTTAGGCCAGGTGCAGGCGGCCGAGACAAAGGCGCGCGAAGTCGCCGATCAGACCCGGAAGGTCACCGAGCAAGGCTCGTTCTTCTTGTTCTTTTCGATGTTGATCGGCGCGTTCATCGCAAGTGTCGCTGGGGCGCTCGGCGGCAGGCAACGCGACGAGTTGTAGCAGCGTCGTCGCCACGCGTGGAGAACAGCATCGCGGCCGCAACGGTCCGCGGCCCGGTGTCCATGCGCGAGCTGAGCTCCGTCGGTATGGCCAGCAGCCATTGGTTTCGGCCCTTGGCAAGATCGAGGGCCGCCGCGTCTGACCCGCGGCGGCCCCACTTCGCGAAAGGATCAGTCCGCCGCTTGCTTGAACTGTTGGGCGTAGCCCGCCAAGGCGCCCTCGTCCGTCGGAATGATCGGCGAGAAGTCGGTGTGCGCGATCCATTCCGGCCGTGTCGGCTTGCGGATATAGTTGGAGACGGCATTCAGCGTCAGATAGACGATCTTGCGCGGATACGGCGTGATGTTGCCGGCCGATCCGTGCACGAGATTGCCGTGGAACAGCAGCAATCCGCCGGGCTTGCCGGTCGGCGCGACGATGCCGCCCTTGTCCACCAGCTTCGTCACCGTCTCCTCGTCCAGCGTCCACAGCGGATAGGACGTGGTGCTGGTGTCATGGTCCGGCGGCCAGCACGCCCTGCGTATGGCTGCGCGGCACCAGCATCAGCGGGCCGTTGATCGGCATCACCTCATCGAGGAAGACGGCGATGTTCATCGCCCGGGGCTCCGGCATCCCGTCGTCGCGCGCCCAGGTGCCGTAGTCCTGGTGCCACTGCCAGACATCGCCGGTGAAGGACGCTTTCGCGTTGATCTTGTATTGATGCATGTAGACCTGCTCGCCGAACATCTGCTCGACCGGATGGATCATGCGCGGGTGGCGGGCGAGCAGGCCGTGTGCCTCATTGTAGAGATGCGCGGCGAAGGCGGTGCGGGGCGCGCCGGATTTCTCGCGCCACACCTCGGGGCGCTGCTGGCGGTAGATCTCATCGGCCTCCGACTCAGGATGGCGACTTCCTCCGGCGTGAAGGTCTCCGGCAGGAACAGATAGCCTTCCTCGTGGAACTGGCGGACTTGCTGTTCGGTCAACATGGATCGGTTACTCCTGTCAGGTCGATTTTGGTCAGGCTGCCTCGTCGGTAGCCGAGGCGGGCGGTCGGCCGGCCGCGGTGGCCGCGTGTTCCCGTGCGGCGGCCTCGGCCAGAGCGGCGTCGCCAGCCAGGATGTGGCGCAGGATCGCCGGATGCTCCTGTCGCCAGACGCGGCTGGCGTAGTCCGGCTGCGCGCAGCACCGCGGCCATGGAGCGCATCAGATGGGGCCACAGCGGCGCGGTCATTTCCTCGATCGCCGGATTGCCGGACAGCGCATACAGGGCGCGGTGAAATTCGGTGTCGGCGCGGACCAGGACCGGCATCGGGGTCGTGGCATCGAACTGTCGCGCCGGCGTCGAGTTGGCGCTGTCAGGCTGTGCGATGACGCTCGGGTCGGCTCCTGCCGGCCGCCACCCGCCGGCCGCGAGACGGGCGGCGAGTCCATCGACGCTTCCCGGACCTGATAGAGTTGCAGCACCCGCATCGGCGTCGAGCGGCACGACCCGCAAGCCTTTGCGGCCGTGATCCTCCACCAGGCCCTGGCGCTTCAGCAGATGCAGCGCATGGCTGATCGGCTGGCGCGAGACACCGAGGGTGTCGGCCAGTTCCGCCTGACGGATGCGCTGGCCGGGCGCGAGCGTGCCGTCGGCGATCGCCTGCCAGCACCTGCGATAGGCCTGGTCGATCAGGTTGGGGGCGGTGACAGCGGCTGCAGCATAGAATTCGGAATTCCAACTCTCTCCTGTGCTGAACTATCCTTCACCCGAATAGGAGTTAAGCCTGAGCGAACTCAGCGATGACCCCTCCTTGGGCAGGAGACTGGCTCCAAGGCCACCGACCTGCCGCAAAATCACGCATTCTCGATCCGCCAGCCACTTTCAGGCCACCGGGTCCCGGGAGCATGCGACTTGCGTTACATAATCCGAAGTCAGGTGGCGAAGGCGCGGCAACAGTGGGTTTCCGTCTGGAAAAGCGGCTG
>CAVWZM010000038.1:0-81519 GCA_963759425.1 uncultured Alphaproteobacteria bacterium | reverse complement strand
ACTCTTAAGCCGAAGCTCCGTTGTTTCAGGAGGTGGCTCCGCCCCAAGCGTTCGCCCGGTGCCGAGGAAGCCGCCTGCGCCCGCCACGCCGCGGCCCGCCGAGCCCGCCAATGCGAGACCTGATAGCAAACGGCGTCGGCTTTGTATAAGTGGCAACGAATTCCTCCTCGAAATCAATCGGGACCGCGATTCACGCTTTCATCTCGCGCTTGAGTTCATTGAGGAAGCGCCAATCCGTGTGCTCGGCGATCAGCGTCTGCGGGCTCGACCGAATCAGGCCCACCTCGTGCAGCCGCAGGGCGTGGAAACGCAGCGTGTCCTCCGGGTCGGCTTCCCGCCAGAAGTTGTACGGCAGACGCTGCATCACGTTGAGCCCGATCTGGAAGCGCGGCTCGTACAGCTTGTCCGAGAGGAAGCGCGCCGCGCCTTGGGGATCGGCGGCGCAGATGTCGGTGGCCTTGAGGATCGCGCGCAGCACGTGCTTGGTCGCGATCGGGTGCCGCTGCACGAAGTCTCGGTTGGCGGCGACCATGCAGCAGAAGTATTGGGACCAGGGCCGGTCCTGGGCGGTGTCGACGATGACGTGCCCGACCTGCTTCAGGCGTAACTCCTCGGGCTGCTGCGCGAAGCCGAGAAAGGCGTCGGCCTTTCCCGCGACGAACAAGTCCATGGCGTCGCTCACCTTCTCGCCAGCGATCCACGTCACCTCGTGCTGCGGGTTGATGCCTATGTACGCCAGCATGCTCGAGACCATGACCTGGTCCCCACCCCCAACATACTGGATGGCCACCGTCTTACCTTTGAGGTCGCGGATCGCACGCATCTCCTCGCGTCCGAACAGCTCGTAGCAGCCGGCGTGCACGCCGGCCAGCAGGACGATTGGTTTGCCGGCGTCCAGATGCGGCATCAAGCCGGGCGCGTCCCACATGGCGATGTCCCCGCGTCCGTCGGCGAGCGCGTAGGGGCCGTTTCGCGTTCCCAGCGGCAGGTACTGCACGTCGGTGAACCCGTCGAGCCGCAGAAACTCCTCGGCGATGTACTGCGGGGCGGTGCAGATGGACGGCGCATGGACCAGGCGGATCGTTGTTGTCTCGAGAGGGGGCGGGGTGGCGGTCATAGCACGATGAGCTCCGAGACAACCGGCCACTCCGATCGTGGCGGCGCCTCTCAGAAAATTTCGCCGGCTGGGCTGGAGCATGCGTGATTGGTACATTTCAGTGTCTCCTATCCACATGGGCCTACTTGAGGGCGCCGGCGTATCACTTCGCCGCGTTGCGCGGCGAACTTAGATCCTGCAGGAATTCTCGTATCGCCTCGCCCATGACCCATGTCGCGTGGGGATCGGCGTTGCAGCAAACCAAGTGACCGGCAATCGAATCGATAGCTACCGCTCGCGCATTGTGGGATTGCCTTGACCTGGGTCTCGATGTGGTGCGGCAAGTAAAACTGGTCGCGGGGGTTGTAGATGAACAACGTCTTCGCCTTGATCGAGGCCAGCGCGGCGTTCAAGTCGCCATTGAAGCCCGGGGTGTCGCCGACCCAGTCCGGCATGCCATGGCGAGGTAGTACAGGTCGCGTGCGTCCTGAACGTCAAGGTAATAGTCGCCCCAGGTGTTGCGCCATTTCGTGTAGGCCTCGGGCGTGTCCACGTACTGGTCCCACCATTCCCGCGTATAGAAATACGGGATCAGCTGGGAGAGCGCGTTAGATGCGCAGCGCTCGGGATTCTTGTCGTAGTTGCCGCCGTCCCAGCCCTCGCAGGACTCGATGATTGAGATCATCAGCGGCCCGAAGAAATATCCCTGGGTCCCCCACATCGCCCCGCCCACGATCGGAAAGATGCCGTCCATGAAGTCTGGGATAGCTCACGGCGAACTGGACGCTATGGTCAGCGCCAGACGAGATCCCGGTGACAGCAAGCAGATGGGGAATGCCCAGCGTTTCAGTTATTAGCCTGTACTGCGCTTTGACCATATCGCGCCCGTTGTAGAACGGGAACTTCATCTTGAGCCCGCTGTTGGTGGGGCTGCTCGAATGCTCGAAGCGAGTTTGCGTTGCGCCTAGCGCATCCGGGCAGATGATGAAGTACTTGTCAGTGTCGAGCGGTCGGCCGGGCCCGATCATGTGATCGAACTGGTGATGGTTCAAAGCGAAGCCGTGCTGGAACAAGATGGCGTTGTCCTTGGCGGCGTTCAGTTTGCCGTGAGTGACAAAGGACATCTTCAGGTCCTCGAGGACACCGCCACCTTCCAGCTTGAATTCCCCGAGATGCGCGATCTGGTGCGGCGCCTGATCCGGCCAGTGGGCAAATGCAGCCGGGGCATCCGCCAGCACGAAGGCGATAAATACGCTGCAAACTCCCAGCATGGTCTTCATCGCAGTTCCCCCTTGTGCAGCATCGCGCAGAACTGCCCTCGGCGGACAGAGTTGAGAGAGTGCCAAGGCAAACTGCAAGAGGGCCCTGTATGATTTGCGAGCATACGCCCTAACCAACGACAAGCCGGTCAAGAAGCGGCGGTGTAGTCTGTGTCACTGCTGTCATTGGAGCTCCCGTTCGTATGTGCGTTTAATTATTATCATCAAGTCATATCTTCAGCTCCCGCCTGGGGCGCGGAAGCCTGGTGAGGTGGGTTCAGACCTTCATCTCGCGCTTGAGTTCGTTGAGGAAACGCCAATCCGTGTGCTCGGCGATGACTGTCTGCGGAATGGACTTGGTGAAGCCCGCCTCATTCATCCGCAGCGTATACCAGCGCACCGTGTCTTCCGGGTCATACTCCCGCCAGGACCTGTAGTGTAATTCGCTCAGTGCTTGGGATGCGTAGTCGGCTCGTGGCGTATAGCCTCGATCGACCAACAATTGCGCCACTCGCTCGGGTTCGGTCGCACATAGTTCGGCGCCTTTCAACATGGCGCGCAATATTCGCTTGGTCGCCACCGGATACTTGCGGATAAACTCCGTGCGGCCCGTCACCATGCAACAGAAATATTGCGACCAGGGGCGGTCGGTTGAACTGTTCACGAGGGAATGGCCGATGCCGCGGGCGCGGAGTTCCTGCGTCCGCGGCGGTGAGGCCAGGAACGCATCGATCTTCCGGTCGATGAAAAGGTTCATAAGCTTTGCCGACGGATCCCTGACCCAATGGATATCCCTATCTGGGTTGAGGCCGACATAGCTCGCCATGATGCTCACGAGGTGCCTCGGTGTCTCGTGGGCCGGGGCCACACCAACGGTCCGGCCTTTGAGGTCGGCCACGTCGTGAATGTGATCGTGCGCGAACAGCTCGAAGCAGCCAACGTGCACGCCGCCAACAATCGTCACCGGTGCTCCGCGGTCCAATTCGTCGATCAACGACGGCACGAACTCGAGGGTCCAATCAACTTCGTCGCGCGCCAATTTCTGCGTCGGCGACCGGTGTCCGAATCGTCAAAGCGGATGTCGATAAAACCCTCCGCGTGCAGCAACTCCTCGGCCACGAACTGGGGTGCTATGCAGACGATCGGTCCTGAGTCCATCCGGATCATCGATACTTCCGGCGGCGGCTCGGCGGCGAGCGATTTTCCGCCGCCCGCGCGGCTTACAGCCCCCCATGTTGCGAGACCGGCGGCGCTCGCGGCCGCGGCATTGGTCACGAAGCGGCGTCTGCTCTGCGTGGTGGCCATGGAAGCCTCCTTGATCAGTTCGGGTGTGTTCAGACCTTCATCTCGCGCTTGAGTTGGTTCAGGAAACGCCAGTCCGTGTGCTCGGAGATGATTGTCTGCGGAGCGGACTTGGTGAATCCGCCTTCATCCAGCCGCAGCGTATACCAGCGCACCGTGTCTTCCGGGTCGTAGTCCCGCCAGGCATTGTAGGGCAATTCTTTGAGCGCTTGTAATGCGTAATCAAAGCGAGGGATGAAGCCACGATCGACCAGCGATCGCGCCACTCGCTCAGGGTCGGCCGAGCAAAGATCCGCGGCTTTCAACATCGCGCGCAATACTCGCTTGGTTGCCACCGGATACTTGCGAATATACTCTGTCCGACCCATCAGCATGCAACAGAAGTACTGCGACCAGGGCCGATCTGTTGCACTGTTCACAAGGCAGTGGCCGATGCCGAGGGAATTGAGCTCCTGCGACTGCGGCGGCGCGGCCAGGAACGCGTCAACTTTCCGCTCGACGAACAAATCGCCTGTTGGATCGCTGAGCCAGCGGATATCCTGATTGGGGTTAAGCCCCACATAGCTCGCCATGATGCTCACGAGATGCCTGGGCGTCGCGAAGCCCGGAGGTACGCCCACCGTCCGGCCCTTAAGATCGCCTATGTTACGAATGTAATCCTGAGCGAACAGTTCGAAGCATCCCACATGTATCCCGGCTATCATCGTCAGCGGGGCACCGGCATCCAGCTCGGCGATTACCGCTGGCGCGAAATCCATAGTCCAGTCCACTTCGTCGAGCGCTACCTTTTGTGAGGACGACACCCGATCCAACTCTACGTATCGAACATCGTGGAAGCCCTCGGCGTGGAGAAGCTCTTCGGCCACATATTGCGGTGCCAAGCAGGCGATCGGCAATTTTTCCAATCGAATTGTAGATATTTCTGGCGGCGGTTCGGCGGCAAGCGATTGTTTGCCTCCGGAAATGGCGCTCAACGTGCCAAAACCCGCCGCGCCCACAATCGCGGCGCTGCTCACGAAACGGCGTCTGCTCTGTGTGATTGTCATCCCAAGCCTTCCCTTCGTTCTGGTCCGTGAGCTTCAAACCTTGCTGCTGTTACTTGAGCGTCGTCCGTGGTGGGCGTAGGCAGTTGCTGGTAGCGACCGCCCCAGTGAGCGGCAAACCGAGTTTCCTGAGATCGTCGGCAGCAGATGAACAATACTTCCGCGCAATCGCGATTCTTGCGGAATGCCGCCTCGTACTTGTCAGGTCCACGCACTCATAGCCGGTCCGCGATGGCCGCGGTCACTCCTTGGCCCGTCTGGGCGGACGAAACATGACTCTGCGAGCCCAGGGTTGTCCAGCGATGACGCTGCTCCCACAAAGACGCCACCGTCAGGCAGATTTTCCGCTATCCGGGCCCAGCCCACCGGTGCAGCTCGCGTTGGCTCGTCCTGCTGCTCTACGTTTCGCCCGATACCTCATTATTTTTTGGGCTGTTCTTAGCCCCAACCGAACCCAACCGGTGCGGCCGCGTTCAGCGGCATGGGTGGGCGTTCCGCGACCGAGACTTTTGGGATCCTTCGACGTCCACCGCGTTCCGCCAGTACGTTTCACAGGTATGGAAGCCAGGAGGCAATCCGATGGGCATCAAGGGAAGCTGCCATTGCAAGGCGACCCAGTTCGAGGTCAGCGAGGCGCCGGCGAGCGTCACCCGTTGCACCTGCTCATTCTGCTCGAAGCGCGGTGCGTTGCACGCGTACTACTCGCCGAATCAGTTCAAGCTGACGACGGCGCGCGACCGGGTTTCAACCTATCAATGGCGCTCTTTCATCGTCCAGCACCATCACTGCGCGATCTGCGGCTGCGCCACCTATTCTGAAACGCCCGACTTCTCAACCGGCGCGGCCAATTTCGACAATCCGAAAATCAGTGTGAATGCTCGCCTATTCGACGCATTCGATCTCGACCAGGTCGAGGTCGTAGTCCTTGACGGCAAGAACCTATGGTGATGCCGGTTACCCGGCCGCCCGGTCGATGGCCTAACGGGGCTTAGACGACACTCATCGCAGCAACCCGCGCGTTGCCAGATTCCGCATCAGGGCGCCGGTGCCGAAGACCCAGGGCTCGCACTCGGTCGGTCGGCATCATCCGGTTCACCAGCCGGCCGAGCCGAGGCGCCGCGATCGTTACGATGTCTCCGGACTTATGAGTGAAACCCTGACCGGGTGCGTCACGGTCCTGCACCGGGGCGAACATGGTTCCGAGGAACAGCACCGCGCCGTCCGGGAAGCGGTGATGCTCGTTCAGCATCTGCGCCACGAGGTCCGCCGGATCGCGGCTGATCCGCGCGATCGAGGATGAGCCCTCCAGGACAAATCCCTCCGGCCCCTCGACCCGCAGCGTCACGGTGGTGGAGCGGACATCGTCCAGGCCGAAATCGGCGTCGAACAGGCGCAGGAACGGCCCGATGGCGCAGGATGCGTTGTTGTCCTTGGCCTTGCCGAGCAGCAGGGCCGAGCGTCCTTCGACATCGCGAAGGTTGACGTCGTTGCCCAGGGTGGCGCCGACGATGCGCCCGGCGGAGGACACCGCCAGCACCACCTCGGGCTCGGGATTGTTCCACGACGAGTTCGGATGCAGGCCGGCGTCCATATGAGTCCCGACCGCCGCCATGGGCTGCGCCTTGGTGAAGATTTCCGCGTCTGGGCCGATTCCGACCTCGAGATACTGGCTCCAGGCGCCCTGCTTGATGAGCACGTCCTTCAGCCGCATGGCTTCGGCCGAACCGGGTTTCAGCTTGGCCAGATCGTCGCCGACCAGTCGGGTGACCTCCTGGCGGATGGCGGCGGCGGCGTTGAGGTCGCCGCGGGCACGTTCCTCGATCACCCGTTCGAGCATCGAGACGGCGAAGGTGACGCCCGGCGGCCTTGATCGCCTGCAGATCGATCGGGGTGAGAAGCCAGGGTTGGTGCGTATCGCGTGCGCCGGGGGGCGTGTTGGCGAGCAGCGCGTCAACCGAACCGATCGAAACGCCGGCCGTGCCGCGCAGTTCGGCCGCCGGATCGGCCGCCTCGCACAGATCGCGCATCGTTGCGAATGACGCCGAAATGTCGAAAACCGAACCGTCGCGGATCGCCACGACCGATGGTCCGCCGAATTCGGGCCGCCAGACGCGTCCGGCCAGTGCCGCGCCCGCCGCGTCATCCGGCAGCACCGAGCGGGTGAGGGAAGCGGACTGGCTCATGCACGTCTCCTGATTTTTCGGACATTTATCATTGGGCGACCCCGTCAACCCGCGCCTTCAGCCTAACCCACTCCCGCCCCCCACGATAACCTACCCGCGCTCGGCTTCGGCAGCGGCGGCGTCGATCGCACCGGCGATCGCGGCAACTCGTTCCGCGGCGAGAGAACCACCGGCCAGACGCAGCCTCAGGGCCGTCTTGAGGTTTTCGAGCGCACGCACGATCTGCGGCGGCGGCAGGATATTCCGCTCGCGCGCGATGGCGTCGATGCGGGCCTGGATCGCATCGACCGAGGCCTGGTTGGCTTGCAGGTAAGCCACGCCCCTCGGCCGTGGCCCGGTAGAGCTTCTTGCCGCCGTCGACGGTCACTTCCGCAAAGCCTTGCTCCTCCAGCAATGTCAGCGTGGGGTAGATCACGCCGGGGCTGGGGCTGTAGCCACCTCCCATGCGCTCCTCCAACGCCTTGATCAGGTCGTAGCCGTGCGCCGGCTTGTCGACGATCATGCGCAATAGAATGAAGCGGAGGTCGCCGTAGTCGAACAGCCGGCGGCGGCCGCCATGGCGGTGCGGTCCATGACGCTCCCCACTCTCCAGTGGATCGCGGGCGAATCGGCGATCCGAGCGTTCTGCGTCGTGGTTGCCCGAACGATCGACGTGCCAGCGGCTGGTCCATGGGCCGCCCGAACGTCCGTCGGGCCGATGTCCGCGCCGGCCCGGGTGTTGATGATGCATTCTAATTCTAGTCTCCGTTGTAAACCGACCCTGGATGGGCCGGCTGATGCGATATAGTGGAAGATATATCTTGAAGTCAAGATATAACTTGATATGTCGCAGGTCGCTGGCGGGCTTTTCTGTGATCGGCGAACCGCTACAATCTCCGGGCAAATGGAGGACGACCTGTGAAGAACTTGTTCGGCGACCAGGACACGGTGGAGACTTTTCCGGTTCAGCTCAGTGACGCGGAATGGCGCCGCAAACTCGACCCGCCTCGGTACAACGTGCTGCGCAAGCACGCGACGGAGCGCGCCGGCACCAGCAAACTGAATGACGAGAAGCGGGCCGGGACTTTCGTTTGCGCCGGTTGCGGCAAGCCGTTGTTTGTGTCGGAAACCAAGTTTGAGAGTGGCACCGGGTGGCCGAGCTTTTATCAGCCGCTGGAGGGTGCTGTTGGGACGACTGAGGACCGCAGCCTGTTCCTGGCCCGCACCGAGGTGCATTGCGCCGATTGCGGCGGTCATTTGGGGCACGTGTTCCCGGATGGCCCGCGGCCGACTGGCCAGCGTTACTGCATGAATGGCATCTCGATGGAGTTCAAGCCGGCTTGAAGCCACGGAACCGTTTCATACCGCATGCCGAGCCGGCAACGGTGACGCACGGCACCGCCGCGGCTCGTCGCCGTGAGAAATGCGCAGTCCCTATCGCGGATGGCCGCTTATCCACGACATCGCGGCCTCAGTTGAATGCGGCGGCGACATCCATGACGCGAGCCAGGATCGCCGGGGATATTCTCATCTCATGCGCGACTTGATCCTGGCCAAGCATCATTCTGTCCCGCTGTTCCGCGAGTTCTTCGAGGCCCGGGCTCACAAGTCGTACATTGTGCGCCCGCAGCGTGGTCTCCGCCCGGTCCTGAACAGACGCCAGATTGGCACGATAGAGTGCGATGTTGGCGGCCCATAGATCGGTGACCAAGGTCCTCAGTGCTGGCGTCAGGCTCGACCAAAAGGCCTCGCTGATCATGGGAATGTAGTCGCCCATGTTCTGGTGGTCTATCAGGCCGAAGTGAAGACCGGCATCCCACAGCCTGGCGCTGGCGCAGCTTTCATTGGTGCTTTGCAATGCGTCAAAAACACCCTCGGACAGAGCGAGAGGCAGGTCCGACGAGGCGGCGATACTGGGGAGGCCGCCAAAGAACTGGGCACGCCATAACTGCCCGAAGCCGCCAGCGTTGTGAATTCTTAGGCCCCTCAGATCAGCCAGCGTATTCAATGGCTTACGCGCACTGTACCAGTTGAAGAACCCGAGATCCATCCAGCGGCCAGGAATCGTGACGCGCAGCTTCCTGCTGATCTGCTCATTCACCAGCTCGCCCGGAACGCCATCGATCGCGTGATGAGTGACATCGATCGACTGGCCATAGAATACTGGCAGCTGTGCCAGGTCGGCGTCCGGGACGTAGGCAGCGACCAGCCATGTGCCTGGCGCAGCCATCTCGATCTGTCCCAAACTCAGCGCCTTGATGACATCCCGGTCGGCGAAAAGCTCGCCGCTGTGGAATAGACGCGGCGAAATTTCGCCCCGGGAGGCGGCCTCAAGCTTCTTAAGGAAATCCGCTATCGATACCGTGCGGCCGTGTCCGGGCGGAGTATCGACCGATACCCGCATTTGCACCGGGTCGGCGCGAGCGGTCCGGATATAGGGCGCGGTAAGCGCAGAGGCCAACAGGAGCCGACGGCCGATCGGTGTTGTCATTGCAGAGTGGTGAGTTCGCGCGCGGTAAGCGACTGCATCGCCGACAGGCGGCCAAACAGGATTTCCGCCGGGATAGGTGAGCGGCCAACGTCGATGCACTCGGCGAATTTGTCATAGAGTTGCTGCTCGCTCAGCGGCCGTGCAGGGTGGCCGGTGGCTCGGGCGACCGGCTCCCCTTTCAGGGTGCGCCCATCGCTAAGCCTGACGGTCACTTCGTCGTGCCGAGCGGCGCCCGGGAGTTCGGGGTCGTAGTCGGAGGTGGTGACAATTTCGACCTTCCGCATCAACGATTGGATGTCGGGGCGCTGCACGAAGCCATCGGTCAACTCTCGCAGCCCGACGCGTCGCGCGACCACGCCGCTGGCCATGCAGAACTCGATGCTGAACTTCGCCGCGAGACCGCTGTCGGGCTGGTGGTTGCGCAGGACGGTGGCGAAATAGTCGCTCAGGCTGACGGTGATCGATCCAACGTCATCCGGCTTGATCGCAGCGCCGGCGGTTAGGTCAAGCATGCAGTCGATGGCGCGGTGAGTGCAGTAGCAGGTGGGATATTTCTTGATGCCCAGCCCCTGCGACAAGATCGCCCAATCCTGTCCCGCTCGGCACTCGCCGCCGCGGTCCTCGGTGCCGCTGGGGGAAATCGCGTGTAGAAAGCCCTGCGGATGCTCCAGCGCGTCGGTGCTGGCGGTGAATCCGGCCTCGGCCAGGCGAGCGGCCATGATGCCGGCATGAGCCGCCTTGCCGGCATGGAACGGTTTGGTCATGGTGCCGAAATTCGCCATCAGGCCGGCTGACTGCGAGGCCCCCAGGGCAATCGCGATCGCCGCCTTCTCCGCGTCCAACCTGCGTAGTTTAGCGCAGGCGGCCGCGGCGCCGACCGCACCATACAACCCGGTGGGGTGCCATCCCTTCTGATGCAGAAGCCCCGAGTCGCGGCGAAACAGCTCGGCCCAGGTTTCGTAGCCGGCGACATACGCCGTGATCATGTCGCCACCTGCCGAACCCAGTGCCTCGGCTTCGGCCAGGATAGCGGGGACCAGTACTGTGCTGGGATGGCCGCGCAGCGCAACATCGTCGTAGTCCAGCGCATGCGCAGCCGTGCCGTTGATCCAGGCCGCCTCGGGGGCTGGCGCACGGCGCTCGCCGAAAACCAGGGTCGCCGGCCCATCTCCGGGGGCGAGGGTCTCGATCATGATACGGACGCAGTCCTCGTTGCGGCCTGCGATCATCGTGCCGACCGTGTCGATGAAGCCCATGCGGGCGACCCGGACCGCCGCTTCGGGCAGGCGGTTGGGGGACAGGTCGGCGACAAACTGGCCGAGGGACCGTGTCAGCATCGTGTGGGGTTCCTCCGGATTTGATCTGTTGCGGCGAATGCTGATGGCTTCGGGCAAAAGTACCCCTGTGGCCCAGGCTGGGCTCGGATCCGGATTCTCAGCATATCCGGAGACTGGTCAGGGTGTCACCGATCCCTGCGCGGAGCAATGATCGACGCCGAGTTGGGGGCGCTGTCGTGGCGGCATTCGCTGCCACAATTGTTTGCCCCTCGTGTCGAACCGGCGGCATCTGTGCTGTCATCCGGGGATGGCACCGCCAATCGGCCGACAAGCCAGAACGTGCCGATGTCGACTGATGCCTGTTTCGGTGCTGGTGGCCGTAGCGCGCCGCCAGCCAGCTTTCCGCGGGCTTACCCGGATTCTCGGGTGACGCCGGCGCCAGCGATCAACCGCGGCAGTCGGATCGTCGGTCACGAAACGATTGCGACCAGCATGGGGTTGACGCTGCCGGCTGTGGCCGGAGCGTGGCTCTTCATCAGAGAGCATTTAGCGCGGATGACCCAGGGGCCCAGTCTACGACTGGTTCACCGAAAGTTTCGACACCAAGGATCTGCCGGGGGAAGCGCGCTGGACGAGTTGGACTAGCGAAATGATGGACGCTTGTTCGCATTGAAGGTGTTCCTGATTGAATTGTGAACTTACGTTTCGCGGTGCTTTTTGGTGGCTTTCGATCGCATTGACTTTGGCCGAATGAGATTTGATATTCGGCATAGACAGGCCGGGCCCGCGGAGTGTGCCTTGCCTGCGTCTCGACCGGGCCAAAGCGTGGCAATGGACGTTATCAACTGGCTACGAGCGCTCGCGCTAGACCGGTACGGGGCGGCGTTTCAAGTGTGGGTCAGCAGGCAATGTACAATTCCTAAACGGGGGAAACGTCTCATGCAAAACATGCCTCGTGCGGCCGCTATTGCGGCCGCCCTGTTTGCCACATGGTGTGTCAGCATCGAGCGTGCTGACGCCGAAACCTGCGAGAGTTTGTCTGGGCGGTCGCTCGGGAACGCTACAATCACAGCAGCAAATGCGGTTGTTCCGCCGTTCACGATCAAAGATGAAATTATGGACCAGCAGATAACCGTTGCGGTTCCGTTCTGCCGTGCGCAAGGCACGATCAAGCCGAGTCCGGACTCTGATATTCGTTTCGAGCTCTGGCTGCCACAGGATTCGGCGTGGAACGGCAAGTATGAGGGCATCGGCAACGGTGGCTTTGCGGGTTCCATTTCCTACCACGCCATGGCTTGGGCTGTCGAAGTGGGATACGCGGCATCCGGCACCGATACCGGCCATGTCGCTGGCGTGACCGACGCGAGTTGGGCGCGAGGTCATCCAGAAAAGATTGTTGACTGGGCGTGGCGGGCGATCCACGAGACAGCAGGCCGGTCCAAGGCGATCGTACAAGCCTACTATGGTCGTTCGCCGGCGCACTCGTATTTCAGCGGATGCTCGGATGGCGGAAGAGAAGCGCTGATGGAAGCACAGCGGTTCCCTGAGGACTATGACGGCATCGTTGCGGCTGCCCCGGCGAATTACTGGAACAGACTGCTGGCCAGCTTTGTCTGGAACGAGCAGGCGATGATGGCCGAACCCAACGGTGCATTGCCGACAAACAAGTTGCCTCCGGTCACCGCGGCCGTACTCGCCGCCTGCCACGGCGAAGATGACATGCTCTCTGATCCCAGCCAGTGCCGATTCGATCCGTCGGTGCTAACCTGCAAGGGCGTCGAAAACGATAGCTGCTTAACCGGCCCGCAGGTGACCACGCTCAAAAAGATCTACTCTGGAACTCGCAATGCAGCTGGGGAATTGCTTTTTCATGGGTATCAACCGGGCAGTGAGGCAAGTTGGAATATCTCGATTATAGGCGATGGCGCCAATCCGGGAGAGGGCTCTGAGCAGCTTGAGCTTGGTCGTGGCTACTTTGGCGACATGGTATTGGGAAGGCCCGACTGGGATATCCGCACCATGAACTTCGACGATGACCTCAAGCGTGCAGAAGCGAAAACGACGCAGACAGTGGACGCCACGAATCCGGATCTCGGACGGTTCAAGGCGACAGGCGGTAAGCTCATTCAATACCATGGCTGGAACGACGCCACGATCCCTGCTCCCAGTTCAATCCAGTACTACAAAGAAGTCGCGAGTAAGATGGGGGGCGTGCCGCAGATCCAATCGTTCTATCGCTTGTTCATGGCGCCGGGCATGCAGCATTGCGGCGATGGCGTGGGCCCCAATGCTGTCGGCGGTGCATTTAACCTGCCTCCGCCCAAGCATGATGCAGAACATGATGTGGTCGTGGCTCTCGCGCATTGGGTGGAAGACGGTGTCCCGCCGGCGCAGATAGTGGCCACGAAATACCAGGACAATGACCCGAGCAAAGCGATTGCGATGCAGCGGCCTTGGTGCCCGTACCCTGCTGTCGCGCGTTACTCCGGGCAGGGCCCCCGGAATGAGGCGGCCAGCTTTCAGTGCGCCGCCCCCGGCACCCGCTGATCAGTAGGACATGAGGGGCAGGCTCGGCACGCTGTGGCCGAGCCACTTTGTCGGTAAACGAGGGTTGGTTGACCCGAGAAGACTGCTTTTCTGAGACTGATCAGGGCGGTTTCAATTTGATCAATTGCAGCGCTCGCCACCGCGTCTTGCTGCCTTCAAGCGTGTCCTTGATGATGGTCAGGCGTTTTTAGTTTGTTCGAAGTATCGCGACTGAGGGGCTGGCGCTGTCCGCGACGATCTTCAGCTTGCGACTTCGATCCGTTTCAGCCCTCGCAGGAGGGCGAAGCCTTCCGGATCGGGCCAGTCAATGCCGTGACGTCCACCCATGCCAAGAGTTCCTGTCACGCTCCGTATCGCCGGCTTGCCGGCATACGCCGTGGACACCTATGTTTGCGCAGTGTTGAGCGGAGATGCCACCTTCCGATCACGACGAACAGGAGCGAACCAGGATGACGCAGTCCCGCAGGCTACGCACCGCGCTGAGCGAACCCGGCATGGTGATCGCTCCGGGAGCTTACGACGGACTGACCGCGATGCTGGTGGCCCAGGCCGGCTTTCCCGCGGTCTACATGACCGGCGCTGGCACCTCGGTCTCGCACGGCTATCCGGACTTCGGCCTGCTGACGGCGACCGAAATGGTGGCCAACGCCGCCCGCATGGTGCGCGCCGTCGATGTTCCGGTAATCGCTGACGCCGATACCGGCTATGGCAACGAACTGAACGTCGTCCGTACCGTGCGCGACTATGAGCAGGCCGGTGTCGCCGGCATCCATATCGAAGACCAGGTTTCTCCCAAGCGCTGCGGCCATCTCGACGACAAGGAGATCGTCCCGCGCGAGGACTGGATCGCGAAAATTCGTGCCGCAGCGGACGCACGCAGCGATCCGGACTTTCTGATCATCGCCCGCACCGACAGCCGAGCTGTGATCGGCTTCGATGAAGCGGTCAGCCGTGCCAATGAGGCGATGGCGAACGGCGCCGATATGGCTTTCGTGGAGGCTCCGCAGACGCTGGAGGAAATCACCGCGGTGCCTCGGTTGGTGAGGGGACCGTGCCTGTTGAACGTGGTGTGGGGCGGCAAGACACCGCTGCTCGACCTGCAGCAGGCCGCAGCGCTCGGCTTCAAGTTGGCGATCGTCCCGGGCCTGCTGCTCAAGGCGGTGATCGGCGCCTGCGACGATGCTCTGACGCAATTAAAGGTGACCCACACGCATCCTGTACCGCCAGGCGAGATGACCGTGCGGGATGCCTTCAATCGGGTGGGAGCACGAGAGTGGGAAATATACCGTACCCGGTTCCGCGGCGACGCCGCCAGGAAGGCAGCCGAGTAAGCGGCCGCGTAGAGTGATCACCCAGTGCGTCGTTGCATGGATCGTAACCGCCAGTGGACCATCTCCCGGCCAGCTTGGTGTAACGGGTCCCCGCGCGGGTGCCTCGACAGGCCAACGGGCACATTCCGACTTGGTGGCGGCGAACAGGCTCGATACGGACTGAGGTGCGACGGCCGCGAAGTCGAGCAGAACAAAGCTCGAAGCCCGGGCCCGGCTGTCGGTGATCCAGTAGCTGGCCCATGGCGTAGAACGCCCTGATATTTCTTGCCCGGAGGCCGAACACTAGTACCTGCTCGGCCCCCCAGGTGGCTGATTCAGCGCCTTACGCGCCGGCCAATGTCGCCTTTCGCGGGGGCCGGTCTGTGTCATGTCGGCTCCCCCCGCATCGCTCCTTGCGGGTAGTTGCGTGAAGGGGGTAAGTCTCTGACGTTGGCCAAGTCAAATCAGGGGAGGAACGCGTCGCATGTCCATGCATCGGCTGATGAAGGCTCTTGTCGCAACCGCCGCATTCGTCGGGTGGTTCGCCGTGGGCACCCAGCCTTTTGCCGCCGAAACACCACCGCAGCACGTTCGCGGGACGCTCGAATCCGTCCAAGGCCACATGCTTTCGGTCAAGACCGCGCGCGGCACCGACGCGATCAAACTGGCCGATGATGCCAAGGTCTTCATCGTCAGCACTGCCGATATCAGCGCCGTCAAGGATGGCAAGTTCGTCGGCATCACCTCGGTGGAAAAGGATGGCAAGCGCGTCGCCGTCGAGGTGCACGTGTTCGACGATACCCTGCGTGGACTTGGCGAAGGCCACTACCCGTGGGATTTGGGCACCGGGCCGAACATGATGACCAACGCCAACATCGCCAAGGTGGAGTCAGTGGGCGGTGACCGGGTGCTGAAGCTGGACTACAAGGGCGGCACGCAGAATATCGCGGTGCCACCTGATGCCACCATTGTCGAATTCACCGCGGGCACCCCCGACCAGTTGAAGCCGAACAGCAAGGTTTTCGTGATCGCCGCGAAACAGGACGACGGCAGTTTCGTTGCACCTGCGATCGTGATTGGCAAGGATGGGATCAAGCCGCCGATGTGACGGCGGGCGTAGGGAAAGGACCGCGGCTGTGGCAGGTCATGTGGCGAGGCGCGGAGCGGGGTGCCCCAGACCCCGCTTCCGCGATGGCGTCTGATCTACCGGCACTCGGTGGTGGTGCGCATCACGCATTGGATCAATGTCCTCTGCCTGTCATTCTGCTCATGAGCGGACTGCAAATCTTCAATGCACATCCGGCACTCTACTGGGGCAATCTGTCGGACTTTGATCACCCGATCCTTGCACTCACCTCGGAGCAGCCGGCGAACGGGTCGCCGAAGGGCATCACCACGCTGTTCGGACATCGTATCGAAACGACCGGGGTGCTTGGCCTGTCCAGGGATTCCGACTGGGCAGTCCTGGGCGCGGGGCTTCCCGTCCTGGGCCACGCTGCCCAGCGACCAATCACTGGCGGAGGGCCGGCTGTGGCACTTCTTCTTCGCCTGGATCTTTGTTATTAATGGCGCGCGTCTATATCCTGGCCGGTCTCGCCAGTGGGCATTTCCGGAGGGACCTGATGCCATCCTGGCACGATCTCGGCGGATCGGCCGGACGGCGTGGGACCACCTGCTGTTCCGCTTTCCCAAGGGCGACGAAGCGCGCCGCTATAACGTTCTGCAGCAACTTGCGTATCTATTGGTGATCGTGGCTTTCCTGCCGGTGATAGTGTTGGCTGGACTTACGATGTCACCACGGATGGATGCCGCGTTTCCTCTGCTGGTGACGGTGTTCGACGGTCGCCAGTCCGCGCGGACTGTTCATTTCATTCTTGCCTGGGCACTTGTCGCATTCGTGCTGGTGCATGTGTTCATGGTAATCGTCTCCGGGGTTTGGAACAATCTGCGCTCCATGTTGACCGGGCGCTACGCGATCGAGGACGCAAAACATGAAGCCGAGTGACAAGCTTGGCATCGATCGCAGAACGCTCGGTCGCGGGCGCGACTGGCACGCTTGGCACCTCGCTCCTTGGCGGCTGCGACCGGCTATCCGACGACCCCACCGTGCAGCGGATGCTGGGCAGCGCCGACGCGGCTGACACCGCGTCGTCCAGCGGCTGATCGGCGGCACGCAACCGCTGGCCCCCGAATACACCGAGGCCGATCTCTCGCCCCACTTCAAGAGCAACGGCACGTCCGATCCTGATGACGACGACTACCAGGAACTGGCGGCGAACGGCTTTACCGATTGGCGGTTGCAGGTGGACGGCCTCGTGCGGAACCCCACGAAACTCTCTCTCGGCGATCTGCGGGCCATGCCATCGCGCACCCAGATCACCCGCCATGACTGCGTCGAGGGCTGGAGTTGCATCGGCAAATGGAAGGGCGTGCCCCTGGCCGAGGTGATGCAACAGGCCGAGCCGCAGCCATCGGCGCGATACGCGGTGTTTCACTGTGCCGATCCGATGGAGAACGGCAATCCAAACACAAAATACTATGAGAGTATCGATTTGCACGAGGCGGTGCATCCGCAGACCATTCTGGCCTACGAGATGAACGACAAGACTCTCCCGGTCGCGCACGGCGCCCCAGTCCGGCTGCGCGTCGAGCGCCAGCTTGGCTACAAGATGGCGAAATACGTGATGCGTATCGAACTGGCCGCAGCTACGCCCATCTCGGCGACGGCAAAGGCGGCTACTGGGAGGATCAGGGCTACGCCTGGTACGCAGGAATTTAATGTTGGTCAGTGGCGACCGAACCGCACCGGTTGTACAGTGGTCGTTCACCGGGTCAATCGGACCGGGTGCAGTTCTGGACGCTCCCACATCATTCCGGGAACGACTCGGGCCACGGGGCTCGTCGAAGGGCCCTGGCGACGGCGGCATCAACATCGTCGCGACGCGCCTGATCCGCGCCCGGAATTGGGACGGAACTTGAAGAGGAGGAGATAGGCGATGCCCAGTTCGTTCGGCAAGCACGCCGTCGTCGTCGGCGCCGGGATAGGCGGTCTGGCGGCGGCGAAGGCGCTCTCTGACCATTTTGATAAAGTTACCATACTGGACCGTGACGCGCTACCCGCGGAGCCGGAACCGCGCTCCGGCACACCTCAGTCGCGACATCCTCATGCGCTTCTCACCGGCGGTCAGGAGGCACTGGCGGAACTGTTTCCTGGTTTCGCCGAGGACATCGAGCGCGCGGGTGCGGTGCGAGTGCGAAATGGCCTCGATATCTGGTGGGAGCGGCCGGGCTTCGACCCATTCCCGGTGCGCGACCTCGGCTACGACAGTTTCTGTTTGTCGCGGCCCTTGCTGGAGTTCGTCATCCGACGCCGCATTGAACTGCAAGGTAACGTCGTTCTGCTGCCGCTCTGCCGTGCCATCGAATTTGTTCCGTCTCCAGACCAGACCGCGGTCACAGGTGTCCAGTATGAGGACGCGGACGGCCGGACCTCGACCCTCGTCTCCGACCTCGTTCTCGACGCATCCGGACGTGGTGCATTGACCCTCGCCTTTCTCGCCGCCATCGGCGCGACAGAACTGCAGGAGACCGAGATCGGCATTGACATCGGATACTCCACGGCGATTTTCGAAATTCCCAAGGAACCGCCTCTCCCTTGGAAGGGTCTGCTGCATCTGCCGCTGCCCCCGGACAGCAGTCGTGGGGCTATCATGCTTCCGATCGAACACCAGCGCTGGATGGTTGCCCTTGGCGGAGCCCATGGCGATGCGCCGCCCGGGGATGTCGAGGGATATATGGCCTTCGCCAAATCACTGCGAACTTCCACAGTCTACGATGCCATCAAGCATGCAAGGCGCGTCGGGGAGATTATTCGCTTCAAGTTCGCCGAACAGCGTACGGCGCCACTTCGAGCGGATGCAACGTTTTCCGCGCGGCCTGCTTCCGATCGGCGACGCGGTGTGCCGCTTCAACCCGGCCTTTGGCCAAGGTATGAGCGTCGCGGCCCAGGAGGCCTCTGCGCTCGATCGTCTCCTGAAACAACGAAGCAACTGCTTCCGATCCGCTTGATGGATTGGCGCCCGCATTTTTCGCGACATCCAGGGCTTGCTGGATGCACCCTGGGGTGTCGCCGAGAGCGACTTCATCTTTCCGCAGACCCGAGGCCGGCCTCCGGCGGATTTCGAGGCACGCATTCAATATGGGCATTGCCCTGTCGCGACTGGCGGCGGAAGACCCCTCGATACACAAGATGTCGCGGAGGTCAGCAGCCTGCTGAAGTCACCGAGCGTACTTCGAGAGCCGGCACTTGCAGATCGGGTCACGCAACTGATGCGCGCCTCTGCATGATCTCTCGGGCGCGCTACCTGATGATTACGAACGGTGGGCGCTCGTTGCAATTCTCAGGCAAATCCGCCGCGGCTGAACTCAGCGGATTTGCCGGTCTGTCTCGGAACGAACCTGCTACTCAGCGGCGCTCGCGGTCGCGGATCGCCGGCCTGAAAGATAGCGGACGCCGTCCGCTTCGGTATGCTCCTCATGCATCGTCCCGGCAGGAACGCTGCACGAATTACCCGGCCCGTAAAAACAGCGGTCCTCACCAAAGACGAGCGTGACGGAACCGTCCAGTACAAGCAGGCGAGCGTCGAAGCCGTGTGCATGAGCCGCCCGGTGCTCATTCGGCTTGATCTCACCTTCGCGGATTTCGTACCCCTCGCGACGGAGATCTGCTTCAAATTCGGTTCTGTTCATGACCGCTGCCTATCCCTTTTGTGGGCAGTGACCTTAGGCACCGCCGCGCGATCGGGTCAACGGCCGCCAGTATCGGGAAGCGTCTCCGTGCCTTTGCCCGCGGGGAATAGCCCTAGGCGCAGTTCGGCATTGCCTGCACACCCCGTCTTCGTTCACTCGTCGGCCTTCCGGAAGGGCGATTCCTCGGCCAGTGCGTCGATCTCCCGCTGGATCCCCATGCGCTCTTCCACCAGAAAATTCTCCACCGCTCGGCGAAGCCCCGCATGGGCAATCCAGTGCGCTGAGTAGGTCGGTTTCGGCATATATCCGCGCTGGATCTTGTGGCGGCCCTGGGCTCCCGCCTCGACCCGCTTCAGGCCATGCTCGATGGCCCAGTCGATCGCGCGATAGTAGCACAATTCGAAATGCAGGAACGGCCAGTCGCCGCGACAGCCCCAGTTGCGGCCATACAACGCCTCGTCACCCGCCAAATTCAGCGCGCCTGCAACCGGCTTGCCGGCATTTTCGGCGTACATCAGCACAACCCTGTTACCCAGGCGCTCGCCGAGCAGCGAAAAGAACGAGCGGGTTAGGTAGGCCGAGCCCCATTTGCGGTCCACCGTGGATTGGTAGAAGCGATAGAACGCGTCCCAGTGCGACTCCGTAATGTCGGTGCCGGACAGCGCGTGGAAGGTCAGTCCGGCGGCGTTGGCGTCGCGCCGTTCCCGCCGCAGGACCTTTCGCTTGCGTGACGACAGCGCCCCCAGGAAGTCGTCGAAGCCGTTGTAGCCCTCATTCTCCCAGTGGAATTGCATGCCGATGCGGCGCAGCCAGCCAGCCGCGGACAGACCATCCCATTCATCCTGCGTACAGAACGTTACGTGCACTGATGACAGGCCGAGCGAGTCGCACGCCTGCTCGAGGGCGTTGGCCATGGTGGCAACCGGCACGCCCTGGCCCGGGCGACGCAGCAGTCGCGGCCCGGGCACAGGGCTGAACGGCACGGCCGCCTGCAGCTTGGGATAATAGTTCTTCCCCACTCGTTCCAGCGCATTCGCCCAGCCGTGATCGAACACGTATTCGCCGTAGCTGTGCGACTTGGCGTACATCGGGGCGATGGCAACGACCTGTTGGTCCTCGCCGCGCAGAACGGCGTGCTGCGGCAGCCAACCGGTGCGTGCGTTAGCCGACCCGCTGTCCTCCATCGTACTCAGGAAGGCGTGGCTGACGAAGGGGTTGCCGTCGCCGGCGCAGGCATCCCAGTCGGCGGCATCGATCTCCGCTATCTTTGCGTGGAGTGTAAGCGTCAGGGTGGCGGCACAGTCGGGCATTCAGGCAGCCTATTCGATCTCGAATATCCCCTCCACCTCGACCGCGGCATCCGCGGGTAGGGCGGGCACGCCGATCGTGGTGCGGGCGTGGCGCCCCGCCTCTCCAAACACCGCCACCGCCAGGTCCGAGGCGCCGTTCATGACCAGCGCATGCTGGGTGAACTCAGAGGGAGAAGCAATGAAGCCGCCCAGGCGAACGACCCGCTTGACCCGATCAAGGTCGCCGCCGCAGGCCGCCTTCAGATGCGCCAGCACATTCAGGAAGCACAGCCTGGCGGCTTCCTTGCCCTGGTCGAGCGAAACGCCCCAACTGACCTTTCCGGTTATCGCGACCTTGCCGTCGACTGCCGGCACCTGGCCCGATACGACGACCAGATTGCCGGTCACGACATAAGGCACATAGTTCGCGATCGGCGGCATCGGCCGGGGCAGGGTGATCCCGAGTTCCGCCAGCTTCGCCTCGATCTTACCGGTCATGATGCTGTCCTTCGGTGGGATGCGGCGCAGCATAACCGGTAATCGCGACGACAAAAAGCGACTATGGGCTTGGCGCCGATCTAGCGCGCCACCACCCGCAGCGCCCGCCGCCGCGCCCGTGGCGATGCCTCGGGTGGCAGTTCAAGCGGCAAGAGCGGCGACTGGTCACGCGCACCCTGGCCCACCGTATCGGCTTCCTCGATTTCGGCTTCGGGAATGTCGTGCCGTCCCAAATAGTTGGCTGCAAGGTGGCGGAACGCGTAGTCGAGCAAGGAGGTCGCTGCATGCACCGCCGGGTCTCCCTCGACCACGCCGGCGGGACCGAAGCGCGTGAAGGTGAACGCCTCCACGAAGCGTTCCAGCGGTACCCCATGCTGCAGGCCGAGGCTGACCGCGTGGGCAAAATTGTCCATCAGGCCGCGGAAGGCAGCACCCTCCTTGTGCAGGGCGATGACAATCTCACCCAGCGACCCGTCGTCATATTCGCCGGTGCGCACGAACAGCTTGTGGCCACCCACGGCAGCTTTTTGTGTGTAGCCGGCGCGGCGGCCGGGCAACTCGCGACGGCGGGCTCCAGCGGTGGGCACGAGCATTGGAACTGGTCGTGGCGGCATTTTCTGAATGACTGGTGCGATTGCGTCATGCATCGCGACATGATCCGCCGTGCCATGCAACGGAATTGGACTGCCGCCGGCAAGTTGGTTCGCGAGCGCCTCCTCCGCGGTCACACCGCTGACGGCGAGCCACGCCCGCGCCGCGCGTGTCAGTTTGCCGTTGTGACCGACCGGAGCGAAGGCCGGGGCGATGCCGCCGCTCTCGACCCCCAGCAGCGCCTCTGCCAGCCCCGGACGGTGGATGGCCGTGGTCGCGCCATGGCGTATGCCCTCGACGCCGGCGGCGGCTTGGCGAGCGTCACTGACCGCTTCGCGCAATCCCCGGACCGGTGACGCTTCAGGCGTCGCGAACCAATCAAGGGCCGCCCTTCGGGTCACCGGCCATCTTGATCCCAGAAACCGTGCCGCAAGACCGGAGGCGGCGTCCGCTCGGCCGCGCAGAACGCAGGCCAGTCCACCACCGATGTAACGAGCCGCATCGGACGCATAGTCAACACCGAGTGCCGCGAGCAGGCAGGATAGGTCCGCCATGCCGACCTCGATGTCGCGGCTGGCCGGCGCGGCGAAACTCAGCGCCAGGACAGCAGTCTCGATCGCTTCCGCGAAGGCAGCGAAATCGAGTTGCCCATCGCTGTCCAGGAAAGCCGGCAGGTTCAGGACGAACCCTGGGCTATCGGCGGGCTCGAGGCGCCAAATAAGCCGCCCGGGCGCACCCCGTCGCAGCAGCAGCAGGTGGTGCAGCCGATCGGCCAGAGGCAGGTCTAGCCCGGCTTCCCGCGCAGCAGTGGCGATCGGGTCGATCCAAGCCTGCGCCGCCGCGGCCAGCGAGACCGGGCCATGACCAGGCGTCAGGGCCGCCAGCGCCTCAGCGGCCGGCTCGTCCCATGCGGCGGGCAGCGTCACTGCCCTCGGCATGAGATCGGGGTCGGGGGAGGCACCGGTCCGACGCATCCGCACGCCGTGCCAGGTCCGGTGAGGCGACATCCTGTGGCTCTTCATGGTTCAACGCTAAGCCGTTAGCATGCGGCCGAACACCCTATTTTGTGGATCATTGGTGATCGTAGGCCCAAAATGTTGGGGATAAGTCCACCCACCCCGGGCCACTGGGGCGCTCCCGCGCGGCTCGTCGTGATGTCGTGACCCGGGTGGACCAATCAGGGACGCATGCGTATATGTCCCGCCATGCACATCGGCACCTGGCTCTTCACCAAATTCAACGGTCGGCAGTTCGGCACCGACGGTTCCGGCAACACTTATTTTGAGGAAAGGCGGCCTCGCGCCGGCAGCTCTGCGGAACCGGCGCTGGGTGATGTACGCCGGTGCCCCGGAGGCCAGCAGCGTGCCGCCCGAGTGGCATGCGTGGCTCCACTACACGACCGATGCGCCGATCGTCGAGGCGCAGCGCCGACCATGGCAGAAGCCGCATCTGCCGAACGCCACCGGCACCCCTCTGAGTTATCGGCCGCCCGGCCATGACTACCAGGGCGGCAACCGCGCCCCGGCCACGGGCGACTACGAGCCCTGGACCCCGGGCTAGTACGACGTGGGCCGCCATGGCGTAGCTGAGACGGTAACGGGAGCCTGTGTGCTGCTCGTCGCCGTCGCGTTTCTCGCCTATGCCGTAGCCCATTCCGGCCGCACGTCGGGCTCAGGGTATACCTTGTTCGCGAGGTTCGAACACATCGATGGATTGGCCGTTGGCGCGGACGTGCGGATCGCCGGCGTCAAGGTCGGTACCGTGACCGAGGAGCAGATCGATCCGAAAGCCTTTGTGGCCGTCGTCTCCCTGACGGTGCGTGACGACATTCGACTGCCCAAGGACACTGGCGCGGCGATCACCAGCGAGAGCCTGCTGGGCGGCAAGTACATCTCCCTTTCGCCCGGTGGTGACGACACCGACCTGAAGCCAGGTCAGACGTCTGACCATTACTCAGTCCTCGGTCAGCCTGGAGGAACTTTTGGGCAAGTTCATCTTCAGCGTCACCAGTCTGAACTCATCGAAGGCCGCCCAGCAGGGGGGCACCGCCGGCCAGCCGGGCGCGAATGCCGGCCAACTGCCGGCAACGTCGGGGGAGCCGAAGTGATCCCGCCGGCGCCGACTGCCTGGTCAGGACTGGATGGCAACGCCGTCGGGTGCCGGGAGAAACTGAAGATGCTGGCGGAGAACTATGCCGAAGTGGCGCAGGTGCTGCAGGACGCGTTCGAGGACGCCGTGCTGATGGGTGTCGAGGAGCAGGCGATGCGGCAGGTTCTGGCGGACGTCGTCGCCGGCCTGGAGTCGCCGAAACGCGTGCGGTGAGGCGAGGCTGATGCACAGGGCAGGCTCCGTCGCCGCCGCACTTCTGACGACCTGTGGCACTGCTTGGGCTCAGCAACCGCCAAGCCAAGGGCGGCCACCCATCCAGGAGATGCGGTTGCCACCGCTGGTCAGCCCCGGGCAACCGCAGATGCAGCCACAAATGGGCGCTTTGCCGGGCCAGCCACCCGGACAATTTCAAAATCGGCCAGCGGGTTCCATACTATCCGGACCCACACCGTCTGGTCCGACGATGCCGGGTCCAACAATCCTGCAAGGGCCAGGACGGGTCGCCGTTCAGACGCCGGGCCAGCCTGCGACCCAAATCCCGGTGCCGGACCAGACCGGGGGAATACTGCAAACCCCCAAGGATATACTTAACCCGGCGGACACCCAGGCTCCGGCCAGCCCGCCCGAGGGTCAGCCCAATCAGTCCGCGCCTCCCGTAGGCACCGCGCTGCCGCAATGGTCGAATCAATGGGTGCCGGTGGCAAGCGCCAGAATTCAGGCACTCGATAAGGTCAGCGCGCAAGCGACCACACTGACGGTGAAGGTCGGCCAGCCGGCAACTTTCGGCTCGCTCACCATTTCCGTCAAAGCCTGTGTGATCCGGCCGCCGGACCAGCCCGCCGATGCCGCCGCCTATCTGAACGTCACCGACAGCCATCTGGATGCCCCCGGCTTTGATGGCTGGATGCTGGCCAATGAGCCGTCTGTGTCGATGATGCAAAATCCGATCTATGACCTTCGCGTCTCCGGTTGCGGTTGAGGAAGATGGATATCCTGCCGCCATTCCATCGGACCGCACTGTTGCTGGACATGGACGGTACCCTGATCGACCTGGCTCCCACACCCGATGCGGTGGTGGTGGCTCCGGGGCTGACTGATACGCTGGTCTCGCTGCGAGACCGCCTGGGTGGCGCGCTGGCGATCGTTACAGGGCGGCCGATCGAAACGGTTGATCGGCTACTGGGCTCGGCGCCGGGCGCGGTGGCAGGCGAGCATGGCGGGGCGATCCGTCGTGCCCTCGACGCCGCGGTCGAGCGGCCGGACGTGCCGGCGCCCTCCTGCGGCATGGCTGGAGGCAGCCGAGGCCTTGGTCGCCGCGTTCCCGGGTGCCCTGCTCGAAACCAAGACGCGCGGCTTTGCGCTGCACTATCGCCTCGCCCCCGCGGCCGGCCCGCTTTTCCACTCGGTTCTGCGCGCCCTGGTGGCCGGCTCGCGCGACTTTCAGCTGCTCCCGGCACACATGCTGTGGGAGATCAGGCCGCTCGGCACCGACAAGGGGCGAGCGGTCGAGGCACTGATGGCGCGTGCACCGTTTACCGGCCGGTTGCCGGTGTTCATCGGCGACGACGTGACCGACGAGGACGGAATGCGTGCGGCGCGGAAACTGGGCGGCGCCGGGTTTCGCGTCGATGCCGCCTTCGGTGACACCGACAGGCGTTCGTTCCTGGCTGTCCCGCTCGGCTTTGGCTGGTGACTGGGCGCCATTGCGCGAGAACGATGCGTGAAACTAGCCGAATTCAGCGTCCTGACCTTCGACTGCTACGGAACCCTGATCGACTGGGAACACGGCATACTGGCCGCGCTAGCTCCGCTGCGCGCCAGGGTCGATCGTGCACTCGCGGACGATACGATCCTGGAGACCTTTGCCCGTATCGAATCGCGGCAACAGGCGATGACGCCGGCAATGCCTTACTCAGACTTGCTTGCCAAGGTCCATGGCCAGTTGGCCGCTGCATGGGGCACGGCCCCGGACGCGGCGGAGGCCGCGCAATTCGGTGATTCGATTGGCGACTGGCTGGCGTTCCCGGATACCGCGAATGCACTGGTGTACTTGAAACAGCACTACCGGCTGGTGATCCTGTCCAACGTCGATCGCGCCGGGTTCAAGGCGACGCAGCGCCAGCTAGGGGTGGTGCCCGATGCGGTCTATACCGCGCAGGACATCGGATCTTACAAGCCCAACCCAAGGAATTTCGCTTACCTGATACAGCGGCTGGCGGCCGACGGGGTGCCACGAGGGCAGGTGCTGCACGTGGCACAAAGCCTGTTCCACGACCACGTTCCGGCGCAGGCCGCCGGGCTTGCTTCGGCGTGGATTGATCGGCGACACGATGCCGAGGGCTCGGGCGCCACTCTTCCGGTGCCGGCCGACGTGCGATACGATTTCCGCTTCGTCAGCATGGCTGATCTGGTCGAGGCGCATCGGGCGGGGCGCTGACGCCCCGGTGACCTGGGGTCGTTCCGGCCGACCCGAACGGCTCAGGAAAACCAGCCCACGGCGCCCAGCACCTCACCAGCCGCGGCTCCCAGCAGCACGACCGCCCAGGGCGGCACCGCCCAGGCTGTCAGCAGCAGGAACGCCACCAACGCGAGGCCGAAATCCGCCGAATCATGGACCGCGCCGACCCAGATCGGATTGAACAGCGCCGCCAGCAGCACCCCGACGACCGCCGCATTCACCCCGCGCAGCGCCGCCCGCACCGCGGTCCGATGCCGCAGTGTATCCCAGAACGGCAGCAGCCCGCCGACCAGCAGGAAAGACGACAGAAAAATCGCGACCGTTGCCACCAGCGCCCCGGTCCATCCATTAGGCGGTGCGACTTCTGCTGCGCCAAGGAATGCCGCGAAGGTGAAAATTGGTCCGGGCATCGCCTGGGTAGCGCCATATCCCGCCAGGAAGACATCCTGGCTCACCCACCCCGGTGTCACCACCGAGGTTTGAAGCAACGGCAACACTACGTGTCCACCGCCGAACACCAGCGAGCCGGCCTGGTAGAACGCGTTCATCAACTGCACCGAATGGCGACCCGACGCCTGCGCCAGCCAGGGCAGCCCGATCAACAGCGCGACGAAGGCAACCAGCAAGAGCCCGGCAACCGGGACCGGTATGCGCGGATCCAGGGCGGAGTGGGGTTCGGCATCCGACGTCTCGCGTGGCAGCAAAATCGCCCCGGCCAGCCCGCCAAGCACGATCGCACCGATCTGGCCCGGAGAAGACGGCACACCCAGGCACACCAGGCAGGCGACGACCGCCAGGCTGGCCCGCGCGCGGTCAGGCGCCAGTGTGCGGCCCATGCCCCATACGGCCTGAACCACGATCGCAACCGCGACCAACTTGAGCCCGCGCAGCCAGCCGGCCCTTGACAGGTCCCCCATCACCCCGACGCCATAGGCCAGCAGCGTCATCGCGACCGCTGACGGCAAGGTGAACCCTAGCCACGCCGCCAGCATTCCCGCCGGGCCGCCCCGCAGCAACCCGATTGACATGCCGACCTGCGATGAGGCCGGGCCAGGCATGAACTGGCACAGTGCGACAATGTCGGCGAACGTCGCTTCACTCAGCCAGCGACGCTTGGAAACTAGCTCCGCTCGGTAGTAGCCAAGATGCGCCACCGGTCCGCCGAAGCTGGTGCATCCCAGCCGCAGAAACACCAGAAACAGTTCCTGCAGCCGCCCGCGCATCCGGTCGGCCGTGCGCGCCGGCGGTGATCAGCCCTGGGACGAAAGGAAGTCCATCGCCGCCTGGACCCCGCCCGCCTGGTGCGGAATGCCGGCCGCGCGCAGACCCATCTCGACGCCCGGTCAGCGTCCCGGTGAGTTGCAGCACGCCCAGATCGCCCATGTGGCCGATGCGGAACACGCGATCCTCGATGCGGCCGAGGCCATTGCCGAGAGCCATGTTGAAGCGTTCGAGGATCAGGTTGCGCAGATTGTCGGCGCTGTGGCCCTCGGGCGTGCGGATCGCGGTGACGCCGGGCGCGTAGGCCGCGGGATCGGCGCACTGCAGTTCCAGTCCCCATGCCCGCACGGCTCGACGGGTCGCTTCCGCGTAGCGATCATGGCGGGCGAAGACGTTGTCAAGACCTTCCTCCAGCAGCATGTCCAGCGCTGCGTTCAGCGCGAACATCAGGTTGATGGCCGGGGTGTACGGGAAAAATCCGGTCTTGTTAGAAACGACCAACGGCTCCCAGGCCCAGTAGCTGCGCCTGGACCCGCCGGCGCGGCGGCGGCCAGGGCTTTCTCGCTGATCGCGGTGAAGGCCAGACCCGGCGGCACCATCAGGCCCTTTTGCGAGCCGGCGATCGTTACATCGACCTGCCAACCGTCGTGCCGGTAGTCGGCGCAGCCGAGCGAGGAAATGGCGTCCACCATCAACAGGGCCGGGTGGGCGGCGTCGTTCGATCGCCCGGCGCACGGCGGCGATGTCGGTCATGCAACTGGTCGAGGTCTCGCTGTGCACGGCGCAGACCGCCTTGATGCGGTGCTCACGGTCCTGCGCGCAGCACCTCGCCTATGGCGTCCGGATCGGCGCCGCGGCGCCAGTCGGTCTCCAGCGTCAGCACGTCCAGGCCAAGCTGCAGCGCCAGTTGCTCCCACAGGTGGGAGAACTGGCCGGTGCGGGTCAGCAGGATGCGATCGCCGGGGTGAGCGTATTGACCATAGCCGACTTCCCACGCGCCGGTGCCCGATGCGGGAAAGATGCCGATGGTGCCGGTGGTCCGGAACACCTGGCGCAGCTTGCCACCACCTCGCGGCCCAGCGCACCGAACTCCGGACCGCGGTGATTGATAAGCGTTGTTCGTCCATGGCGTGGACCACCCGGTCGGGCAGATTGGTCGGCCCGGGGGTCTGCAGGAAGTGGCGGCCGGCGACGTACTCGGACATTTCGAACGGTTCCTCCAGGGAGGGCGTAGAAGCATGGCGGGAGCCGATTTGCAATGATTCTTAGGGATAAGGGGGTACGTCCGCCCTCGCTTCACGCCCCGCTTAAACGGCTTTTCGGGGGGCGGTCTCGACCCGATTTCCGCTACGCGATTGGCGTCGCCGTGACGTGCTGACGGTACGCCGGCCGCTCGCATAAGCGATCATACCATGAGCGCAGCGCCGGCATTTCCGGCCGGGTCAGCCCGAGGTAGTCCATGCCGAACCACCGATGGGCATGCACGCCCCAGGGGATGTCGCAAAGCGAAAAATCGTCACCGGCGATGAAGGCTTGGCGCCGCAGAACAGCGTCGATTAAACGCCACGCCGTCGCGGTCTCGTCGATCGCCACGGCAATTGCCTTCAGGTCTCGCTGCTCGGCCGGCGTGCGCACGAGGCCCCAGAATACAACCGACATCGGCCGGTTCAGCAGCGTCTGTTGCGCGTCCATCCAGCGATCGATGTTGGCGCGCGCCCGGGGGTCCGCCGGCCACAAAGGCGCGGCTGGCATGGCCGTGCGCCAGATAGCGCAGGATCGCGTTGCTCTCCCACAATGTGAAGCTCTCTTCCTGCAGCGTCGGCACCAGTCCGGTGGGATTCTTGGCGCGATATTCCGGAGTCTCCGTTTTGCCGAACGCGGCACCTGCATCGATGCGCTCGAACGGGAGAGACATCTCGCCCAGTCCCCACAGCACCTTCATCACATTACTGGACGTGGCGCGCCCCCATACGATCCGCTGCATAAATTTCTCCCACGACGGCGTTTCTTTCGCTAATCCTGCCACGACCAAGCAACAACTTGTAGCGTCTTCAAGGCCGGGGCACCCCCGAGGGACACTCAACGACATGCGAAGCAGCGGATCGCGTAGCCTGTCCTTGCGAACCATCGCCACCTTGACCGCGCTAGGCGCCGCGGCCGCGCTCGCGGTCGCATACGCGTCGGAGATCTGGGACGGCCTCGTGCCCTGTCCGCTGTGCCTGCTGGAGCGGTGGCCCTATCGGATCGTGATCGTCCTCGGGCTGCTGGCTGCGATCGCCCCGCCCATGATTTGTCGCGCACTGCTGCTGATTGCTGCCCTGTGTCTGCTGGCGGATGCGGGCATGGCGGCGGTGCATGTCGGCGTGGAGTTCCGATGGTGGGCCAGCCCGTTGCCAGAGTGTGCGGCACCGCGGTTCTCTGGGGGGTCTATCGCGGAGCGGCTGGCTGCGATGCCGGCGCGGCCGTCCAAGCCCTGTGAGGACGCCGCGTTCCTGATCCCCGGGCTGCCGGTGTCCATGGCGGCGATGAACATGCTCTACGCCCTGGCGCTTTCCCTGTTCATCGCCATCTCGATACGACCAAGGGCGCACCAACGATGACGAACAACGCGACAGAACGACCCGGCGATCCGACCACCCGCCAACAGCTGGAGCGCATGATTCGAGTCGATCATGCCGGCGAATATGGCGCTGCCCGCATCTACGCCGGCCAGCTCGCGGTGTTGCACCGGAGCACCAAGGCCGAGGTGCTGCGGCACATGCAGACGCAGGAACAACAACACCTCGCCACGTTTAATGAGCTGGTCGCGAATCGGCGCGTGCGTCCGACCGCCCTCTTGCCGTTATGGCATCTCGCGGGCTTTGCCCTGGGTGCGGTGACCGCCGCCCTGGGGGAGAGAACGGCGATGGCCTGCACGGTCGCCGTCGAGGAAGTCATAGACGCACACTATGGCAAGCAGATCGATGCTCTGGGTGCTGTCGACGCCGAGCTTCGCGGCACGCTGCAGCGCTTTCGTGGGGAGGAACGCGAGCATCGCGACATCGGCCTGTCGAACGGCGCGGAGCAGGCGCCTGGATATGGAATGCTGTCCCGGGCTGTGAAGGCCGGTTGCAGGGCCGCGATCGCGTTGAGTGAGCGGCTGTAGCTACCCTGCCGTTACATGCCAGACGTGCGTCGTCGGCATATTCCTCGCGCATTCACTGCAATGCTGCCACATTCCCGGCGCCATATTGACGCGTTACGTTGTGATGGTCCGCGCATGACAGTTTCGATAACCTTCAAATGCGCTCCGCCGACCTGCTAGGGGCACTGGCCGCTCGGGCGACGGCGCTACGCGGTTGGTCCCGCTTCGATCCGCCCACAGCGCGATCGGCTCAGGTTGGGCCAGGCGATCTGGGTCAGACGGTGAACACGCTGACTCATTTGATCGAGACCGCCCGCCAGCAGGCGATCGCCGACGGCGTGCGACCGATTCCCGCCGCCGTCTATCGGTCTCTTATTGGGTTTTTCCCACCAATTCTCCTACGCAAGACCCGCTTCGCCGGCGACCGTGCTGATGCCCTTACCGCGCCTGCTTTGGCAATTTCCTCCGGCGACGCGGCGGCGGTAACACTTGGCGAAATCGTGCTGTTCAAGACCGAGTTGGCGGCGCAGTGTGACCTGAAGCTCTGGGCGCACGAATTGACGCATGTGATGCAATACCAGCGCTGGGGCATCGATGGATTTGCTGACCACTGTGTGCAGGATTGCACTGCGGTGCGCCAGGAGGCCGACGACAACGCCGACCGTTTCATGGCCTGGCTCTCGCGGCACGCAGATTGAGCCTTTTGGCCGAGGCAACCCGGCGCCGTTGTGACCGTTAGCTTGGAGCGACCTCAGTGTCGCCCAGGAGCCAGGAGAATTTCATGGATAAAGATCGTATCGAAGGTGCCGTGCATCAGGCCAAAGGCAGCGTTAAGGAAGCCGCCGGCAAGGTGATGGGCGACAAGAAGACCCAGGCTGAAGGCGCTGCCGAGAAGGCCGCCGGCAAGGTGCAAAACACCGTCGGTGGAGCCAAGGACGCCGTGCGGGACGCGAGCGAGCGCTGATCCAGCCAAGACTGCGGCTCCGGGAGGCGCTGCTACGCTTCCCGGCGGCAGCTACCGGAGTTAATCAACTGAAGAGTGATGATCGAGAAACCGGGCAACGATGGGGTTTCGTCGCATCGACGACAGGTCGGTCTCGGTCGGAAGCTGTGGCCGATCACGCTCGGCGTTGACCATGCACATGAATCCGAGCGGTTCGCCGGACGTGGCGCGAAATTGATGCCACGTCCAGGCCGGGATGGTTATCAGGTCGCGCGGTTTGACCGCTCGCACTTCCTGGCCCAGCAAACATTCGCCGTGACCGCGTAAAATCATCACCGCATGCGCGTGACCGTGCCGCTCCAGCGTCGAGTATCCGTCAGTGTCCATTTCGAAATAGCGCAATTCGCAGGCCAGTGCATCGTCGTGGAACAGCACTTGGCGCGAGATGTCCTTGAAGGGAGCACTGCCATCCTGCTTGTACGGCTGGTGCGCCACGCCGTCCCATCGAAAATCGTCGCGGGCGGCGCGGAACAACGGGGCGGTTTCAATATCCATGGACAGCCTCACGCGAAACGATGGTCCGCGACCGTGCGGACGAACTGGGCGGCCTGCTCAGGTATGCGCTCACGCGACTGCAACAGGTTTCCGCCGATCAGCAACATCGTGTCCTGGCCATAAAAGTCAAGAATCTCCGGGGTTCGCTCCAGCGTCATCCCACCCGCCGGGACGGGCAACGCAGGTCGCATGACGTTGTCGTGCCGCCGCGCGTTGCTGGCCAGAGCACGGCACGTTTCGGTGCTGTAGCCGAACCGGCCACCGTAACTTGGAAAGATCACGGCGTCGGCGCCGATCAGTCGGAACAGCTTGCCGATCAGTAAGTCGGGCGCGATCGCGCAGCGCCCCCAGGCTAGGGTGGCAAAAGAACGCCAGGTCGGGGAAATCGCCGATCAGCGCTTGCACGGCGGGAAAACCCGCGACCATCGGCGCCACCATGGCGCAGTCCAGGCCTTCTTCCCGTGCCAGCAGCGCCTGCGAACGAAGCTGATCGAGGTTGCCGGTCAGGCTGGGAATGTAGCGGGTCGGATGGCCGGTCGAGCGCGCGGCGCGAGTAATCCGCCGCAGCTGCAGGCGCGCACCCGCTCGGCGAACGGACTGTACAGCTGATCCGCCAGCCCGTGATCGTCCTTGACGAAATCCAGACCGCCCAGTGCGAAACGCTCCGCCAGCAGGCCGAGGGTCTCGGCTGACAGGCCCTGCGGCTTCAGCGCCGATCCGGTCAGCGCGCGTTCGTGCGACACCAAGCCGATGCCGCAGTGATGTAATCCCTGCCGCGGGCCGCCGAACGCTCGGCGCAATGTTTCCGGCACCTCCACATCGCACAACACGACGTCCTGATGCAGCGAAGTGTTGCCGAACAGCATGTTCAGCAGCTGCCCGGCGTCGCTTCCGACCGTCGCCGTGGCGAGGGCGATCCGTACCGCGAAGGCGCCGGCGCCCAGATCTTTCGACCTCCTCCACCCGTCCGACAATATCGGTGAGCACCGCCACTATCGTCGATCGCATCGAGCGGCATCTCGACGCTCTGCTCCACCGCGATCGCCTGTGCCCGTGCGTCGATGGAGGCCGCATCGGACCGCAAATGGTAGGTTGCCGTGAATCTCATCGCAGATCCTTTCCGCGGCGATACCGGCGCCGGTCCCTTCGCTCCCTCGCGACCCTGCGCGGGCGGCTCGGCGTCTATCGCCGGTCAGGGAAACTCCAACCGAACCGCGACCGCCACGGTTGCAATGACCGCGTTGTCACCACGTTCGTGGTCTACCACGTCAAGGCCCCCCTTCACCGCTCGTACCGTAACGATACCATGAGGCAGGGTGGCTCTCACCGCATCTGTGTTGACCTTGTCGGGCTGTTGCACGCCCACCGTCACATCGACGAACATCTGCGTTTTCGAATCGATCCCCAAGCGAGCGGATCATCGACAGGGAGGAATGATGCAGGGCGTCCTGCACCGCGCGAACCGCCGCCTTTGTGTAGTCGCCGCCGTGCAGGTCGTTGCCGGTGCCGAGTTCCAGGATGACTCGTTTGCGGGTCATGTTCTGTTCGTCCGCTCGGGTTCAGGGGACGTCAAGCCAGACCACCGCGGCGGCGCTGGCGATCAGGGTGGAGTTGGTGCCCTCCTCGTTGGGTATCTCCAGCCCGCCCTCCACGCACGTCGACGGTGCCGGTGCCGTGCGGCAGGACCGCGAGTACCTCGGCTCTTGTCCACCTGTTCCGGGTGCGGCACGCCGATTGTGACCTCGACCTGCATCGCGTCGGTATCCATGCCGAGAGCGGCGGCGATGCTCAGGGAATTGTGCCAGAGTGCATCCCGTAGCGCGCGCACCGCGGCCTTGGTCGGATCGGCGCCGCCTGATATCGGTGCCCATGCCGATTTCGTGCACCATGCGTTTCAGTGCCATGTCTGGAGTCCCTGCGTTGTCTCTTAGTGACGTAGGCCGCGGCGCCAGGCCCACATCGCTTCACAGCTTGGCCGCGCAGGGCAGGGCGGCCAAGTTGCTACGGCCGACTTCGTGAAAGCATCAGGTCACACGAAAAACGGGAGGACGCCATGGACGTCGGTCTGCAGATGGTTTTCGCCAGCTATGGCTGGACCAACGTCACGGACGAGCAGGTCTGGGACGAGGAGTCCGGCTGGCCCGCCTCGCCGCGGACTCTGGGCTTCGATGTGCTGTGGTCGGTCGAGCATCATTTCAACGACTATTCGTTCTGCCCCGACAATCTTCAGCTGATGGCCTATCTGGCCGCGGTGTGCCCGAACATCGACCTCGGCACGGCCGCGGTGATCCTGCCCTGGAACGATCCGCTGCGGGTGGCCGAGCGGGCGTCGTCGTGGATCTGCTGAGCAAGGGACGGTTGCGGCTCGGCATGGGTCGTGGCCTGGCGCGCCGCGAGTTCCACGCCTTCCGCGGCACGATGGACGAATCGCGGGAACGCTTCGACGAGGCCGCGGCGATGATCGTGAATGCGCTGCGCACCGGGTTTATTGAGGGCGACGGGAGGTTCTATAAGCAGCCTCGGACAGAAATCCGGCCGCGTCCATGTCAAACCATCGACGGACGCATCTACGCGGTGGCCTCATCGACGATTCGGTCGTCTCCGCCGCCAAATTGAACGCGCGAATGGTGATGTTCGCCGACCGGCCCTGGCCGATGCGCATGCCGGCGATCCAGAAGCATCGCGATCTGGTCCGGCAGATGCACGGCGGGAGCGAATTGCCGCCATTGCTTGCAGACTTTTGCGTATGCACGCCGACGATGGACGGCGCTGAGGACAAGGCCCGCCAGTATATGGGCAAATTCGTTGAAAGCAATTTCTATCACTATGAACTGCTCGGCGAGCATTTCAGCACGGTAAAGGGGTACGATGCCTACGCGCAAAAGATCGCGCTGGCCAAGGAAATCGGCATGGACGGGATCATCTCCGCCTTTCTGCAGGCCGCCGTGTGGGGCACGCCGGACCATATCCTGCGGATGTTCGAGGAGCGCAGGTCGATCGTTGGCGAGTTCGAGCTTGCAACATCGTTTCGCTTCGGTGGCACGCCGTTCGAGTTGGCAGAGTCCGGGCTGAAACTTTATGCCAAGGAGGTCCTGCCAGTTTTGCACGGCTGGAAGCAAACAGTGAGCGCGCAGGCGGCGGAGTAGGCCGCGGCGTAGTTTGGCGTCACCCGGCCGCCCCCTCCGTAGGCGCAATTATCACTGCTGGCGGCGAGCGGCGGGCCGCCAGCAGTGTATGAACAGACATCAGGACACGAGGCGGCGGCGATGAGGCGGGCAGCTGACGCGACGCGCGCCTCGGCGATATCGACTTCTGAAGCTGTTAGCCACTGAATTCAGGCTGCATCAAGCAGCGGTCCGGACAACAAAATCCAGCATTCGCCCGCCTTCGTTAACAACAAGTCCGGGGGCGTGTAGAGCGATTGTCACGAGCTGGGGGCCCACGACGCGCCGCCAGCCAATTCGGGCCCAGTTTAACCATCGCAACCGGCAGACCTGAGCCTCGCCTAGGGGCGGCATTAGCCAGGACCCGGGGTACAACGGGTTTTGACCCCCCGGCCCGCGCTATCCAACTCCCACGGGGCAGGGCGCGCGGTTTCAACGGCGTCCGCCTCCGGTTGTATTATGATCGGAGGCCAGCGTGGCAGTGCTGCCTCAGCGGGCAAGTTTGTCTCGATGTGTGGGATATGTTGCAACTATTTCACCGTCGCACAACTTGGCTCGCGCCCGACCTGAGTCATTCGGCCCAATTCGCGCAACGAAAATGTTGTCCTTAATACCGGTGGACAACGGATGCGACCGGCCCAACCGAACTCGCGATTGTCATTTTGATCCTACTTCGTGGTCGATCGCGCCGCTGTGTGCCGCAGTCCGAGCCGCTCCCTGAGTTTTGACGGCCGACGGACAGGCCCTGCTCGCAGCGACAGAACAACAAAAAAACTTACAGGGTTGCAAAAGATTTCCAACTGCGGCAAGTGAATTCCTGCGTGGTTCGGCGGTGGGTCCATTTTCGGTTTGTTGGAGAGACTCGCAATGATTAGAGGTCCGCTTTGGTCCGAAGTGCCGACGAACCGCCGATGCAGCCTACCGAGACGCGGTGCCTGGGTGGCGGATTTGACTATCTGCCAGGTTCTCGGCCGGCAAATTGGTGCGGGCTAAATCGTCGTCGCCGTTCAGACGGGGGATCCAGGATTACATGAGGGATATAGCTCTAACTTATCTTGAACCAACGGTAACCGGTCCCGTAAGGACAACTCTCAGACGCGCCCGCTTTGCGATCCATCTTGCCGAGTATCGCCTGGCGATTAAAGTCAAGGGTTTCCCGATTGATGACGAGCCACATTTCTGTGATGAGGGTAAGGCATTTTTTGCCAGCGCTATCGAGGATGTCGAGGCCTATCTGGAATATGGAAGCGGCGGTTCCACCGTAACCGCGCAGAAGTTCGCCCGCATCCTGGTTTCAGTGGATAGTGACAAAGACGTTCTCCGCGCGGTGAGATCGAAACTTCTGCAGCGACCCGCGTCGTCGGCGGTCAAGCCGGTCCTGATCCCCGCCGACATCGGACTGACCAAGGAATGGGGTTACCCGGTCTTTTCTCGCAAAACCCGGGAACGAATCAACAAATGGAAGAATTACGCCCAAGCTCCATGGGTCTACCTGAATAGTCATCTGATACAGCCAAATATGATCGTCGTGGATGGGCGATTCAGGGTCGCATGTACACTTGAGAGTCTTCTCAATCTCGCTGACGACAGCAAGTGCAAGATCCTTGTGGATGACTATTTTGATCGCCAGCACTACCGCGTGATCGAAAAATTCGCCGATTTGGTCGATATGAAAGGCCGGATGGCCCTTTTCGTCAAAAAGAGTGACATGGATCTGGATGAATGTAGATACCGGGCGGATCATTATTACGCGGACAGCCGCTGACGCGCGCTTGCAAGGCTTTCTCCCCGGGTAAATGTGTGGTAGCGCATAGCAGCGTCGACGCCGGCAAAAAGTCTGTCTATTTGACCGCGGACATTCAAATCCTCATAGAAGTCGCGGCCAGGAACCATCAGGCTTTCGTTCCGGTGGTGAGCGGCCTGAAATCTTCAGCGACGAACTGCCTCGGTGCCATGTGCGCGTTGGCGCCAGGTTTGTCGCAGAACGCTGTAGGCCGACAACACAATTGTCACTACATCCGTCCGGGCAACCAGGTCGCGATAGCAGGAAACCCGATCAGGATCGCGAGACGCAGGATGTCTGTGAGTACGAAAGGGAATCACTCCGTCGAAAAATCGTTGAGAATGAAACATCCCGCACCACCGTCTTGATCACAAATACGTTCATTCCCACGGGCGGATGGATCAGCCCGAGTTCCACCGTCATCACGATGATCACGCCGAACCAGATCGGGTCGAAACCCAGGGCGGTGACCGCCGGAAAAATGATCGGCACGGTCAGAATGACCATCGCCATCGCGTCCATCAGGCAACCGAGCACCAGATACATCAGCATGATGACGATCAAGGCTCCCAGCGGGCTCAGGCCAAGGCTCGTAACGAGCGCGGTTATCTTCTGAGGCGTCTGCGTCACCGTCAGAAAGTAACCGAACAGAATGGCGCCGATCAGGACAGTGAACACCGCCGCGGCGGTGCGCGTGGCCTGCAGCAGAGAGGCCAGAAGGTCGCCGCGCGACAGTCGGCGCCTCGCCAGACTGATCAGGAAGGCCCCGCCCGCGCCCATACCGCCAGCCTCGGTCGGCGTGAACAATCCGCCGTACAGCCCGCCAATGACGAAGGCGAACAGCAGCATCGGTGCCCAGACCTCCTTCAGGGCCAGCAGCCGCTCGCCCCGCGTCGCCGCCCGTGCGGTCGGTAGCCAGCCGGGCCAAATGGCGCCGATGATCGGCTATCGTTGCGATGTACATGCTGACGGCGAGCAAGCCGGGCAGAATACCTGCAACGAACAATCTGCCGATATCCTGCTCGGTGATCAGCCCATAGACCGCCAAGACGATCGAGGGTGGGAACATCGCACCCAGCGTGCCCCCGGCCGCTATCACGCCGGTGGCGAATGATTTCGGGTAGTCGAACCGTCGCATCTCCGGATACGCAACGGTCGAGAAGGTGGCGGCGGTCGCCACCGACGATCCGCTGATCGCGGCGAAGCCAGCGCAGGCTGCGATGGTGGCGACGCCCAGACCTCCGCGCCAATGGCCGACGAAGCGGTTGGCCGCGTGAAACATTTCCCGGCTCATGCCGGAACGGGACGCGATCGCGCCCATCAGCAGGAACATTGGGATCACGCCGAAGGTATAGTCTGTAACGATCCGCATCGAGGTCTGACCGACCATTTTCAAGGCCGGGGCGCCGCCGGTCAGGTAGCCAAAGCCACTGACCCCAACCAGGCCCATCGCCATCCCAACCGGCACCCGCAGCAGCATCAGCGCGAACAGCACCACGAATCCGATGACAGCCACCAGGTCACTCGACAGGTCCATGCTATTCGACAGCCTTTATCGCCGGGGCTTCGGCAATATCTTCAGGATGAAAGATCAGCCGGTACGGTACGGATCGCGATCAGCAGCACCGCTGAGACATCGCCCAGCCATGCCACCAGCGCGAACGGCCAGGTCGGGATATTCAGGTCGTAGGTCAGCACATGGTCCTGTCTGGTAAGCCTGACCTTGTCGAACAGCATTATGGTCTGCACGCTGACGACGAACAGCAGGACCAGTGTCGCGAAGATATCGATCAGCCGCTTGCCGGCGGGCCCGACCGCTGACCACACCAGATCGACGGTGATGTGGCTGCCCCGATAGCTGGTCGCCGCGATGCCCCAGAAGATCAGAATTCCGAGCAGGAGTTTGCCGAAATCGTAGCTGTCGGGGATCGAGACGCTGAAGAAATAGCGGAGCAGCACGCTGATAAAGATATCAATCGCAACGATGCCGACAAAAGCCGCCGCCAGCCATTCGATCGTGTCGATCAAGCGGTCCATCGCTCGGACACCGGCCGGCCGGTTTTGCACCTGCTTCATCACCCAGCCGCCGCAATCCGCGCCGGCATCATTCCGCCAGCGCGTCGTGACGTTTCAGCGCCGCCCTCAGGTCCGCCATGACTGCGTCGGCGTTTTCGACCTTGGCTGCCCATTTTGCTGTCAGCGGTTCCGCCGCTTGACGCCACGCCGCGACCTGATCCGGGGTCAGCGCATAGACCTCGTGGCCAGCCTCGCCCGCCAGCTTGTCGTGGCCCGCATGCTCGAAATCCGCGAACGGGCTGGCGACCTTTTCCGCCCACTCCGGCGTGCAGTGGTCGTCGATAACCTTGCGCTGGCCCGATGACAGGGCATCATATTTCGCCTGGTTCATTGCCCAGACGAACGTGGTTGAGAACAGCGGGGCGTCCATGTGAAACTTTACGATTTTGTCGATGCCGAACAGCACCACCGAGCCCCAGGGAAAAATGATCGTGTTGGCAACGCCACGTGCCAGGATCTCTCGCGCCTCAGGGGCGGAGGCCTGCACGTTGGTGCCTCCCAGCAGCGTCACAAAGGCGCCCTGCGTGGCGTCACCCGGACGCACCTTGTCGCCACGCACATCGGACGGTGCAATGATCTTGTGCCGGGAGTGAAACGTGCCCGGATCGAGCAGGAACGCGAAGCATACGTGCACGTCCTTCATCTCCTTCGCCGCGAAGGGCGGTACCATTCGTCGAACGCGGCTGATCCGCCTTTCGCGTTGCCGATCAGGAACGGCAGTTCGCCGGCGGCGATGATGGGGAAGCGGCCGGGCTGATAGCCGGGATTGACGTAGGCCACGTCGGCGATGCCATCGCGCGCCATATCGTAATGATCGAACGCCTTGCCGAGTTGCTCCGACGGGAACAGGATGGCTTTGATCGTGCCCCCAGACTGCTTCTCGATATCACTCGCCCAGGCGATCAGCGCGGGATTGAGGGGATGCGCCGGCGGTACCCATGACGACATCTTCAGCGTCACGGTCTTGTCCTGTGCCAAGGCCTGCGGGGCGGCGCAGAGCATCGCCGCGATCGCCAGCACGGTCAGACGACGCCACCAATCCACCATGGGTTTCGGATGCGGTAATGGCACGGATCAGGTCCCTCGGCTGGTGGATTAGTCAGGTGGCTGGTACACCCTGATAGCTTGCAGTGGCCCTGTTGGCGATCGCCAGATGCCCGCGCAGTGACGCGACAGCGTTCCCTGGGCTCGGTTGCTCAGCATATTTGCCTCAAGAGACGCTAGCGAAACGAACGGCAGGAAATCTGGCGCATCGTAACGCGCGTCCGCTTCGGTTACGGCAGGTCCATGTCGGCGAGTGCTTCCCGCAGCGGCGTGCTGGAGATGGCGATCGTGCCACCAATCGGATCGTCGAGCTCCAGAATGACGTAGATCACTGAAGCGAGCGACACGGCGCAGATGATCATTGTTGCGGCGGCGAGGGCGTTCCTCGGAGCGCATAATCCAAAGCCGAGGAACATGAGCGCTGTCCAAAACAGCATGAGGACATAGAAAGGCGATGGTATGGTCGGATCCCGGGTCTCGATCACGGCCCATCGCGCGCTGATCAAGGCACTGAACTCCGCAAGAGTGCTGGCCAGCAGTTGGACCTGCGGCTCGTTCGTCGGCCGCAGGCTTCGGAGGTGTTGCTCCGCCCCTCCGAGCAGGGTCGAAAGCGAAAGGCCCTCGCCCTGACCCGATATCAGTCCCCGCATATAGTTGCCCGACGGCTCCGGTTCCCGCGGCCAGGTGCTGAATATAACAGCAGCGAGGTAGTTGCGCGTGTCGGCGCGAATCATCGCGGCGTCGCCAGTGCCGATCTCCCGCAACAGACGGTCGACCCGCACGAGTTCCGCCGCCAGGTGGCGATAGCTTTCCGCCACGCCGTCGAAATGCGACTTTGAGGAAGCGGTCAGAAGTCCCAGCACGATGGCGAGAAAGGTGACCAGGGCACCAATGGCAAGTCTGAGGAACTCCACAGTGTCACGGTCGCGATGCCGCTCGGACAGCCGGCTCTGCAGAATCAGTCCGGCGACGCCAACAAGCATGAACAGGCCGCAGGAGAGTGCCGCCTGAATGATCTGTTGCACGCTCACCCCCGGGCAGGGGCCTCGCGCCCTTGGCAATGACTAGCACGCTACCGGCCGGTCGACCACTTCCCCAGCTGCAGGCCGCCGAATTCGGGGTCGTCATGTGAAGCAAACCGTATCGTTTCCGCGGTCCTCTTGCGTTTCCGTCCCCGCTGCGCGACGCTGCCGCAGCCATATAGATCCGATCAAGCAAAGCGAGGATGCCGTGAGCGATTCCACGATCGTCACAGAATTCAGTCAAGCGATTTAAATGGGTCGGCACTCGCCCGGTCCGTCCGGACGGTGTTCCGAAAGTGACCGGCCGCGCGCTCTATGGCGCCGATCTTAAGCTGCCGGGGATGCTCTATGGCAAGGTCCTGCGGTCGCCTCACGCCCACGCCCGCATCAGATCGATCGACATTTCGGCAGCCGAGGCTCTTCCGGGCGTCAAGGCGGTGATGACCGCTGATGATCTGCCGACGCAGAAATTCGATTACATCGGTCCCGAGCGCGTGGCGGTGAACTTCTGGCACGTCACCCGCAACATCCTGGCCCGCGAGAAGGCGCTGTACGAAGGCCACGCCGTTGCCGCCGTCGCCGCCATCAGCACCAGCATCGCCGAACACGCCGCGTCCCTTATCAAGATCGAATACGAAGTGCTGCCGCACGTGATCGATGTCGACGACGCCATGGCCGATGACGCGCCGCTGTTGTTCGAGGACATGATCACCCGTGGCGTCGAACCGGCGCCCACGAAACCCTCCAACGTCTCCAAGCGGCTCGAGTTCGTCATCGGCGACGTGGAGGCCGGATTCAAGATCGCCGACGTGGTGATCGAGAAAGAGTTCAAGACCGCGGCGGTCCACCAAGCCTATATCGAGCCGCATGCCTGCGTCGCCAAATATGAGGCTGATGGCCAGTGCGAGATCTGGTCGTCCAGCCAGGGTCACTTCCAGATGCGCGCGCTGACGGCGCAGATCATCGGCGCCAGTCTCGGCGACCTGCGGGTGACGCCGGCCGAGATCGGCGGCGGCTTCGGCGGCAAGACCGTTACGTACCTGGAACCGGTCGCGGCGATCCTGTCGAAGAAGGCCGGCTCGCCGGTGCGCCTGCAGATGACCCGGGAGGACGTGTTCCGTGCGTCCGGCCCGACCTCGGGCGCGTCCATGTGGGTGAAGATCGGCGTCAAGCGGGACGGCACGATCGTCGCCGCGGATGGGATCTTCAAGTTCCAGGCTGGCGCTTTCCCGGGTTCGCCGGTGATGAACGGCTGTCTGTGCGCCTATGCGCCATACGATATTCCGCACCAGCGCGCCGTTGGCTACGATGTGGTGTCCAACCGGCCCAAGGCCGCCGCCTATCGCGCGCCCGGGTCGCCGATCTCCGCCTTCGCGGTGGAGAGCGTGCTGGATATGTGCGCCAAGGAAATCGGCATGGACCCGCTGGAGCTGCGGCACAGGAACGCCTGCCGCATCGGCACCCCGACCATTGCTGGGCCGAAACATGCCCATGCCGGCTACATCGAGACGCTAGAAGCACTGATGCGCCACCCGGCCTACCAGACCAAGCTTGGCCCGAACCAGGGCAGGGGCGTGGCCTCCGGCTACTGGTTCAACGGTGGCGGTGAGTTGAGCGCGACATTGCAGGTGAATGCCGACGGCACCGTGCTGGTGGCGACCGGCAGCCCGGATGTTGGCGGGTCGCGCGCCTCGATGGCGATCATGGCGGCCGAGACACTCGGGGTGGACTACAACAACGTGCGGGCGATCGTCGCGGATACCGCCTCGGTCGGCTACACCCATGTCACCGGCGGGTCGCGGGTCACCTTCGCCACCGGCACCGCCGTGGTGAATGGCTCGAAGACCGTTGTGAAGGAGCTGTGCAAGCGCGCCGCCCTGATCTGGGGCGTCGATGAGGAAGGTGTGGTCTGGGAAGACGGCCACGCCAAGCCGGCGTCGTCGAACGTGGGCGACTTCAAGCCATTGTCACTGAAGGAGATCGCAGCCAAGGCAGCGGCGACGGGCGGTCCGATCACCGCCTCGGCGGGGGTGAATGCCGGCGGCCAGGCGCCCGGCTTCTCCACCCAGTTCTGCGACGTGGAGGTTGACCCGGAGACCGGCAAGGTCACCATTCTGCGCTTCGTCGCGGCCCAGGACGTCGGCCGAGCGATACACCCGAGTTATGTGGAGGGGCAGATCCAGGGTGGGGTAGTGCAGGGCATCGGCTGGGCTCTGAACGAGGAATATATCTATAATAACAAAGGCCTGCTAGATAATGCTGGGTTCCTGGATTACCGCTGCCCGGTCGCCTCCGACCTGCCGATGATCGAGGCGGTCCTGGTGGAGGTTCCCAATCCAACCCATCCGTATGGCGCGAAGGGTGTCGGTGAGGTGAACATCTGTCCGCCGATGGCGGCGATCGCCAACGCGATTGCAATGGCGACCGGGATGCGGATGACGGAACTGCCGATGTCGCCGCCGCGTCTGCTGGCCGCATTGTCTGCTGACTGATCTCGTGGCCAGGATCGTATTCACCTCGGGCTTCGCGCGTCGTTACACCAGCGGCGTGCGCGAATTCGAGGTGGAAGCGAAGAACCTGCGCGGTGTGCTGAAGGCGATGGACGAACTCTATCCCGGTCTGGGCGAACACCTCGAGGAAGAAACGACAGTCGCGATCAACGGGGAACTGCACGAGACCGGCTATTTTCAGCCGGTCCCGCCCGGTGCCGAGGTCTTCTTCATCCCTAAGATCGAGGGCGGCTAGGCGCTCGGCCCGTCGCCTATGCCCCCTGTCTTCCCCAGCGAAGGCGAGGGGATCCACGACTTGGTCCGCGACGGTCGGCCTGCCCCTTAGTCAGCGCCGACCGCCTTTGCTGTTCTACGGAAACAAACGTTCCCCGGTCTCCGCATCCTCGACAAAGATAGCGCTGACAGGACAGTTCTCAGCGGCCTCGAGGATCTTCTCCACGCTGTCTCCCGCGGGATCGATCGCTTCCGACTGACGGTTGTCATTCAGCCGGAATGAATGCGGCGCGATCGACTTGCACATCGCATTGCCGACACACGCCTGTTGGTCTACCCACACGCGCAGTTTTCGAGCCACTGGCTTTCTCCTAGTGCAAGGTGACCGGCAGCGATTTCAGCGACCGGAAGGTGATGCTGGGCTGGTATTCCAGATCGCCATCATTCGCGTGGGTCCGCAGGTTCGGGAAGCGCTCCGCCAGGGCCTTGAACACTTCCTGACCCTCGACCCGCGCCAGGGTCGCGCCGAGGCAGTGGTGGGTTCCCGAGCCAAAGGCGACATGCTGGTTCGGGTGTCGGGTGATATCGAACCTCTCCGGATCGGGGAACGCGTCGGGATCACGGTTGGCCGAAGAAATAAACCAGCGGATGCGGTCGTCCTTGCGCATCATCTTGCCCCGCACCTCGACATCCTGCGAGGCGATCCGCTGAATGGATTTGACCGGCGAATCGTAGCGCAGACACTCTTCCGTCGCCGATTTGGCCAGGCCGCCGGGGTCCTTCCGCAGCAGCGCGAACTGATCGGGATGACGCAGGAAGCGATTGGTGCCGTTGCAGATCAGGTTGATCGTCGTCTCGTGCCCGGCGAGCAGCAGCAGCGACGTGTTCACCAGCACCTCATGGCGGGTGAAAATGCCTCTCTTCTCTCCGCTCGCAAGAACCGAAATGAAATCATCGCCCGGGTCGACGATGCGTCTGTCCACCAGTGGACCGACATAGTCGATCATGCCGCGCATACCCTCGGTCAGCGGCTTCATCCGGTCATAGTCGCCACGCCCGATATACAGCAGTTTTTCCGCGAGTTGCCGGACGTGTGACCGTTCCGATGCCGGGACGCCCATCATCTGCGCTATGACCAGCACAGGCAGCGGGGTCGCGAGATCACGCATCACGTCCATCTCGCCTTTCTCTTCGGCGGCGTCGAGCAATTCCTTGACGGCGGCCTGAACGAACGGACGCCAGGCCTCCATCTGCTTCGGTGTGAAGTAGCTGTGCATCACCCGGCGCATCTCCAGATGTTCCGGACGATCGTGCTGAATAAACTGATCAGCCTGATAATTTTTCACATACTCGTACAGACCAAGATCCGATTCGTCGATGTCGGGATATGCCGGTCGCGGGTCATTTTTGAACACCGCCGACGAAAACATCTCGTGATGCCGGGTCAGCCACACGAGGTCGTCGTAGCGCGTGACCGCCCACAGCTCGTACGACTTGTTCCAGTGGATCGGGTCCTCGTCCCGCAGCCGGCCATAGTAAGTGTAGGGGTCCGCAATGACGTCCGCGGTGAACATGTCGTCCTGGATGGCAGTTACCATTATCGTTACCTCCTTCGATGTTTCTGCGCGTAACTCTGACAGTCTTGGCTGTGGGTTCTTGCAGCGGCCACTCGCAACGCCGCCGAAATGCTCTCTGCCCGATCTTTAACCGGTCGACGAGGATCGCACCCAGCCGGGAACAAACCCCGCCTTAGCTGAACGTCGTTGCTGGCTGCCCACCCGGGGCACGCCTCCGCCTTCGCACAAGTGCCTCTCGCGGTGCGAGGAAGCGATCAGTCGTGCGTTTGGTTACCGGACGGTAGGCACCGTGGCCGGCGGTTGTCAATTCTCACGTCGTGGCGTCCGGGCCAGTCTATTTCGCGTTGTTGGGCCTGGGACATGGGCGAGGCTATTTGATCGCACTGCCGGCACGATCGCCCGTGCAAGAACGCGCACTTGCCCGGATGCGCCGCGAGGGCCGCAGGTCCGATCGTCCGCCAGCCCGGTTCCTGTCTCCGATGTGCACCCAAGAAACGACCGGTCGCAGCCAGTGCGGGATGCCCAGCTGATAGCGCGCCCGGACCCGGGGCCGACCCGGGCCCGGCGGATGGAGCGGACAGGTCCGAAGGGTGCGGAAAACCCCGAGCTTAAGCCCCCGCAACCGCCGGGTAGGGTTGTCCCCATTTGTCCTGATAAACAATATCGGACAGCTTGCCGCGACCGACCGGGCCGAACTTCCCCATCGGATATCCGACCGGCAGAATCGCGTATGAATGAACCCCCGGCGGCAAGCCCAGCGCGGCCTCGGTCTCCTTCTCATGGATCAGGTGCCGTGTCGTCAGCGTGGAACCCAATCCCAGCGCGCGGATCGCCAGCAGCATGTTCTGCACCGCCGGATAGATCGATGAACCGGCGCCCCGTGTCGGATTCGGTCCATCCTCCAGACAGGCAACGATCCAGACCGGAGCCTCATGATAATGCTCCGTCAGATACTCCACCGCGCTCTGCTGCCGGCCGTACCGTTCGGGTGTCACCCCGGGCGGCGGCGCGCTGGTCGCGTAACGTGGCCCGACAACCTCGTCGAACGCCTTTTTATACCAGACCTGCACGGCCTTCTTGATGGCGGGATCCTTCACCACCAGGAACCGCCATTTCTGTGTGTTGCCACCGTTGGCAGCGGCGGCGCCCGCCTCCAGTATTTTGCGAATGAGTTCGTCCGGCACCGGGTCCGGCTTCAGACGGCGCATCGACCGGGTGGTCCCGATGATCTCGAACAGGTCCGGCATCGTTTTGATTCCTCTGCTACAGTCGTTTCACCGGGGCCACGCCGCCCGACCCTGACCGCCCCCCGTCGATCACGATGTGCGTCCCGGTAACATCCCCCGACAGATCCGAGCACAGATACAGCACGGCGCCAGCGATTTCCTCCGGCTGAGCATAGCGTCCGGTCGGTATCCCGGCGGCATAAGCAGCATGAACCGCGTTCGGATCGTTCGGATTTCGCTGAGATTCGAGCGAGCGCATCATCCGTGTCTCCACGGGACCGGGACACACGGCGTTCACCCGCACGCCAAATGCCGCGACATCGGTCGCCGCCACCTTGGTCAAGCCCAGCACACCATGTTTCGAAGCCACATAGGCAGCCATTCCCGGCGCGCCGAACAGCCCGGCAACAGAGGCGGTGTTCACGATCGAGCCCGAATTCTGCTTCAGCATCGTCGGCAGCACGTGGCGCAACCCCAGGAACACGCCCTTCAGGTTGACCGCGATGACTTTGTCGAAGATGTCCTCGTCATACTCCTGCGTTGGCGTAACGATCCCCTCGATGCCTGCATTGTTGAAGAAAGCGTCGATCCGGCCATATGCCGCCAGCGTCTTTTCCACGTACTCTTTAACCGAGGCAGACCGCGTCACGTCAGCCTGTACGAAAGCCGCGGCGCCGCCACGCTGGACGACGATGTCAACGCTCGACTGGCCGAGACCCGCGTCTGCGTCCACCACCATCACCCGGGCCCCTCGCAGCGCGAAGGCCAGAGCCGTCGCACGGCCGATGCCGCCGCCACCGCCGGTGATCAGCGCGACCTTGCCGGTAAAGTCCATTGCCTACGTCTCCCAATTATAGTCAGACTACTTTGCCGGTGTGCAGTCGCGCAATTTCCTCCGCGCTGTAGCCGAGTTCGGTCAGAACGCTATCGGTATGTTCGCCCGGTTCCGGCGTCGCACTGCGAATACTCCAGGGCGTGCGGCTGAGTTCGATCGGCTGGCCGATCACCTCCACATCACCCAGCACCTGATGCGGCACGACCCGCGTCATTCCCAGGTGCTGCACCTGAGGATCGGCGAAGACTTCGTTCATGCTGTAGATTGGCCCCGACGGCACCCCGGCCTGATTCAGTGCCTCGATCCACGCAGCGGAAGTCCTTCCCCGGGTGATCGCCTCTATCGCCTCGTTCAGCGCATCGCGGTTGGTGGAACGGTCGCCACCACTCGCGAACAGCGGATCGGCTTGCAGATGCTCGGCACCCAGCGCCTTGCACAATCGCCGGAAAATGTCGTCGCCCGCGGCCGCGATGTTGATATAGCCGTCGGCGGTGGCGAACACGCCGGTGGGGATGCTGGTCGGGTGATTGTTGCCAGCCTGGCCCGGCACCTCCTTGCCGATGGTCCAGCGCGCCGCCTGGAAGTCCAGCATCGAAATCTGAGCGCCGAGCAGCGAGCTTTTCACCCATTGGCCTTCGCCGGACTGTTCGCGTTCCAGCAAGGCGATCAGGATGCCCATGGCCGCAAAAACCCCCGCCGTCAGATCGGCAACCGGGATGCCGACCCGCATCGGACCGCGCCCAGGCTCGCCAGTAATTGACATAAGCCCGCCCATGCCCTGAGCGATCTGATCAAAGCCAGGGCGATCGCGATACGGCCCATCCTGACCAAAGCCGGAAATACTGGCGTAGACGAGCCTAGGATTAACCACCTTCAGGCTCTCGTAATCGACGCCGAGGCGGAATTTCACGTCCGGGCGGTAGTTCTCAACCACCACGTCGGCTTGTGCCGCCAGGCGCTTGAGCACCGCCAGTCCCTCGGGAGCCTTCAGGTTCAGCGTCAGACTACGTTTGTTGCGATGCAGATTCTGGAAGTCCGGTCCGTGGCGCTCACCGCCAAGGCCGGCGTCGCCCTCCGGTGATTCGATCTTGATGACGTCGGCACCCCAATCGGCAAGCTGGCGAACGGCTGTAGGGCCGGCACGGACGCGGGTGAGGTCAATGACCTTGAAGCGGGCCAGAGGGCCGCTGGGCGGGTCTGTCGTCATTCGCTGATCCTTCCGTTCTGGCTGCCCATTCAGGACGATGGGGTGGCATCTTCACATGAACAGCCCTAGCCAGTCGAGGTAACGCGCCGGCGATTGCGTTTTCGCCGGATCGAGTGCGAAGGTCGTGCACGCTGGCTCCTCCATGGATAGTTGGTCCTGCGCTTGTCACATTCTGTATCGTGCCCAGCTCTGAATTCTGACCGGAACTGGCCCCGCAACAGCCTCGGCACTCGCCACTGAACAAGAACACCCAGCGTCGATCAGCGGAAATTGTGGAGATGACAAACTCACCAGATAAGAAAGGGGCTCGCTCTCGCAGGCTACGATGGACTGGCTCCTTCGCGGCGCCCGAGCATCCTTGCCGTGGCTTCGAAGCAGGCATCTGGTCAATCGAGGGAACAGTAGCTAAACGGTTCCGCACTCGGCGAAACGCCGGGATACGGAGGGAACATGGACAGACGTACTTTCTTTGCCGCATCGACGGCTGCCGCCACAACCGTCGCATTCAAAGCCGCCACCGGCGCTACCGTCCCGCCGCTCGGCGAGACCGGTGTGCCGGTTTACGCAACTGGGGATCTACATCTGCCGCTCGGTCCGCTGCAGGGCGCGCGCTACCCCGACCCGCACATCGAGGTCATCGACAAGCAACGGTTCAAGGGTAGCCCGGGCACCGGTGGGGTCGAGCGAATTGCTACCGGCTTCCGCTGGGCGGAGGGTCCGGCCTATTTCCGCGCAGGCCGCTATCTGCTGTTCAGCGACATCCCGAACAACCGCATCGTGCGAATCCTTGAGGACGACAACCACCTGAGCGTGTTCCGTACGCCATCGATGAACTCGAACGGCAACACGACCGATCATCAAGGTCGTTTGCTCACCTGCGAGCATGGCGGTCGACGCGTGACCCGGACCGAACTTGACGGCACTATCACCATCATCGCTGATCGCTACAATGGCAAACGTTTCAATTCGCCGAACGATATTGTCGTTGCGTCCAACGGTTCCATCTGGTTTACCGATCCCAGCTACGGGATCATGGGCAACTACGAAGGCATCAAGTCCGAGCAGGAGCAGCCGGGCCATTACGTCTATCGAGTTGACGGCCAAACGGGCAACATCACAGTCGTCGCCGATGACTTTAGTCAGCCGAATGGATTGTCCTTCTCGCATGACGAGAAGAAGCTCTACATCATCGACAGCCAGCTTCAGCACATTCGAGTGTTCGATGTGGACATCGATGCGGGCAAGCTGAGCAACGGCAAGATGTTCGTGGAGAAGGTGGCAACCGACGGAATACGCGCCGATACCGATGGGAACCTCTGGTTCAGCATCGGCTGGGGCGATCCGAAGGATGATGGGGTCCACTGTTACACCCCGGGTGGCGATCTCATCGGGAAGATCCACGTCCCTGAGACTGTTGCCAACCTCGTCTTCGGTGGCTTGCTACGGAACCGGCTGTACATCCTGGCGAGCACCTCGGTTTATGCGTGCTACGTCAACACGCAAGGCGCCGCCACACCGTAATTCGCTTCCGACTGTCAGTGGCCGGCTCCGGCCGGTCACTGACCGCTACAGCCGCGCCATGACCTGGTGTGCGAAATCCTCCGCCAGCCGCCATTTCGCTCCCGTGCCGACAGCGAAGATCATTTCCTGCAACCCGTCGTGCTCCAGCGCGCGGATCTGCTGGATCAACTCGTCCGGCGTACCGACCAGACATGTGTCGCGGATCAATTGCTCGTCGATCAATTCAGCCTCCCCGGGATGTAGACCCGTGTAATGGAACTCGTGGGTCCGGAAGTGCCGGTGTTCGGCCGGAGTGTGTTCCACCAGTGCGCAATATGGCTTCCAGATACGGCGGAGAAACGCTGGCGGCTCGATCCCACGCTCGTGTACCATATCGTAGAAGTAATAAACGCTCGCCATGACGTTCGGGCCAATGGTCTGCTTGATACGATCCGAGTCCGCGGCCTCTCCCGGTTGCAGCAACGCGACGTTGGTCAGCGTGGCGTTACGGTAGCCCTCCAGGCCGCGGCCACGCCGAGCGGCCCCTTGGCGAACGTGGCCGAGGGCTTCTTGCACGGCGACGCCCCGGGGCGGAATGGCGAATACCAAGCCGTCGCCATACTCGCCGGCCAAGGCCATGGCGCGCGGCCCAAAGCCGGAGACATAGAGAGGAATACGCGGTTCCAGGTTCATGAACCGGGTTTCATGTCGCAGCATCTTCACAGGCCGGGTGCGACCCTCGAACGTGTAATCCGTCACCTGGCCATCCAGGAGCGCCGACAGCACCCGCAGATATTCACCAAACGCCGCCATCTTCATTGGCTTCTGGCCCATCGTGCGCATGGCGGTGTTGCCGGTGCCGATGCCGAGGAAAACCCGGCCGGGCGCAATCCGGTTCAACGTCGCGACCGCCGCCACCTGGACGGGAGCAATCCGCGTCCCACAGATTGCCGTGCCCGGCCCAAGTCGCAGCCGGTTCGTCTGTCTCGCAGCCAAGGCGAGCACGGCATAGACGTCGGAAAACATCATCTGGCTGTCCGCAACCCAGACCGAATCGTATCCGAGACCCTCGGCATGGCTGAAGAAGCCAATCTCGTCGATATCCGACATGACGCAAAAGCCGAATTTCATGGCCGTCGCTCCTCCCACGCATGAAACGCCGAATCCGCCTCCGAAAGTTCACAATGCGGCGGAATCCGGCGGTGGCTGGTGTTCGACATTACGATTCTGCCTCAGATTTCGAATGGCGTTAAGGGCGACAGGCTGCCAGTTATCGAGTTGGGTTGCGGCGTGGGCGACGCTCTGTCATAAGTCCGCGTGAGATTTCGACGGCGCACAGTATCTGGTGGCTCGACGGCCTTCTAATGCCCGGGTATGCGCTCCGGTCACAGGGAGTAGCGCTTGCCTGACGGCGGATTGCATTTTCCCGCACTTGTGCTGAATGCGGACTTTCGTCCGCTATCCTACTTCCCGTTGTCGCTATGGTCCTGGCAGGACGCGGTCAAGGCCGTGTTCATGGACCGGGTCTCGGTGCTGAGCGAGTACGAAACAGTCGTCCGCTCCCCCAGTATAACGATCCGCCTGCCCAGCGTCATCGCGCTGAAGGACTACATCCCTTCGGCTCGGCGCCCCGCCTTCACACGCTTCAACGTGTTCCTGCGAGACGCGTTCCACTGCCAGTATTGCGGCAACCGGTTCCCAACCCCCGACCTGACCTTCGATCATGTGGTCCCTCGCAGCCGCGGTGGACGAACCACGTGGGAGAATGTCGTGACCGCCTGTGGTGGCTGTAATCTCCGCAAGGGCTCGCGTCTGCCACGCGAGTGTCGCATGGCCCCCCGTATGACCCCGCGTCAGCCTACGACATGGGAGCTGCAGGACAACGGTCGTGCGTTTCCGCCGAACTATTTGCACGAGAGCTGGCGGGATTACCTCTACTGGGATGCTGAACTGGAGAGTTGACCGCGCCGGCCGTGGCTCGAAGCGGCAACTCAACTATTGACCTCAACAAAATCCCCGAATCCGAACCAGGTTCCGCCTGCAGATTTCGCCGCGCTGGGCATCGTTGCCGATGGCAGCTGTGGCTTGCTTTTGTCAGCGTTGTCGTCAGACGCTGGATGGGCTCATCGGCGCTTGCCCGACGGTGACCCGAACTGGCCGGTTTCGCCGCCCCGCCCGCCAGGGCGTCACGGTCGCGGCATCGACGGCCTGACGCACCCGACTCCTTGCGCGATGCAGCAGAACCCGCTGATTTTCGGCTGTTATGTTGAGCAACTCGCATGCTTCTTCAGCGGTTTGGCCCTCTATGTCGCGAAGCAGCAGGACCGCTCGTTGCCCCTGCGGTAGTTGCTCGATGATCTCCTGCACCAGATCCCAAACCTGCCTGCCGCCCACGATCCGCTCCGGGCTTAAATCCTCCCTTAGTCGCGGCTCGTTGATCCCATGCCCATCCGGCCCGGACGTCGCCAGCTGCAAACCGCATTGACCCGGTTCGCCGCCGTCCGCTCCGGCGGGCAGGGCCACTAGACGTCGCTCACGGCCGGCCCGTGATCGGGCCCGGTTCATAACGATTGTGAACAGCCAGGTCGCGACACTGGAGCGGCCCTCGAACCGGCCGATACCGCTGAACACCGCCAGCCAGGCATCTTGCACCACCTCCTCGGCTTGCGCCTGGCTGCCGATGATGGAAGCGGCGACGCCGGTCAAGGCGCGATGATAGCGCCGGATGAGGCTGCGGTACGCGGCCGCGTTGCCATTGCGGAGCCGGTCCAGAAAGGCTGGATCGTCAAATTCACTCAGCCGCATCGCTGTCACCCCGCAACATGCGCCCGCTCATAGGATCGCCACGACCAGGCCCGCATCGAAAAATGCGGCGAGCGCTGGTGCAAGATCGAAATCCGGCGCGATCGCCAGTACGCTTGTGGTGGCGGCGCCGAGGGTCGCACCTGCTCCAATCTCCGATCGAAATGTCCAGACAGCCTGGGGCAGTTCGGTGATCTGGAGCCCGTCGTCATCGCGGACTTCGAGCAGTGAACCCGACCGCTCAAGTAACATATCTACCGGGGCTGCCTCGGATCGGTTGAATTGCCAGATGCGATGAATCGGGTGCGGTGAACCAACGTATTCGCACGCGGCCGCGACCCGTAGACGGATTTGCGCAGGATCGCCATGCGCCGCAAGCAGTGACGAGATCGAAATGGAGGTCCCGGGACGCGGCGCTCGGAGAACCCGGTTGATCGCCCACTCGAGCCTGGCCACGTCGGCAAGATAGTCGAGACCGGCCGCAGGAGGAAAGCCGGCAAGGAAGGCAGGAAATTCACCACCATACTCGACCAGGCAGGGGCTGGAGGGAAGATTGTCTTTGATGAACGCGTGTGCGGCGTAGTCGAAGAAGCGCTCATGGACCAGCCGACAAACCACCGGGAACGTCGCTTTCAGCGCGGCGGTGAGCGTCGCGAGTGTGTTGTTGCGATAGATGCCAAGACGCGATTCGGGACTGAACCCGGCGCCATCCACGATTTGCAGCAGCTGCTCGCTGGCGTTCCCTGTCAGGAAGCGCCGAAAGTCTGATTGCAGATCATGCAGCGTCGGCATGGCACCCCCCGCTGACGGTGCGTCCAACGAAGCGCGCCTTGGCGGCTTCTGCCAGCAGCGTGTCGAGTCCGGGCAGGGCGGCGTCCCATTCAATGAGGGTAGGTGGGCTGCCGAATCGGATCAGCGCCTCTCGATACAACTCCCATACGCCGCCCTTGCACGCGTGAGGCGTGGTCGTCGATCAGCACATTGCGATCACCGACGACGTTGACCGAATGACCGCCGAGATGGATCTCACCGACCGCGGTGGCCGGAAGCAGATCGAGGTATTCGATCGGGTCGGTCTGGATGTTATGCGCGCTGACGTAGATATTGTTCACATCGCATAACAATCCGCACCCCGTCCGCTTTACCAGCTCCCCGAGAAACACCGCCTCGCCCATGGTCGAATGTCTGAAGCGCAAATACCCCGATGGGTTTTCGACGAGGATGGCGCGGCCGAGCGCCTGCTGCACCTCATCGACATGCGCGGTCATTACGTCGAGCGCTTCTTCGGTGCAGGGCAATGGCAGCAGGTCGTTGAGGTGGGCGCCGTCACTGGCGCTCCAGGCCATGTGTTCCGAGACGAGAAACGGGTCGAGCCTATCAACCAGATATTTAAGGCGTGCCAGATGATCGCGGTCGAGTGGACCGGCGCTGCCAAGCGACATTGCCACGCCGTGCAGGGACAGCGGATACCGGTCTCTCACGCGCGTCAATAACGCCAGTGCCGCCGGATTGTGCATATAGTTTTCAGCGTGGACCTCAAACCAGGCAACGTCCGGCCGGCGGATCAAGACCTCCTCGATGTGCTGAGCGCGCAGCCCGATGCCAGGCAGCATCGGGGTGTGGATTGGCCTGCTGTGCAGACCCGCCGACCGGACTTGCATGGTGTCTAGCTCTTCGCGGTCAGGCTGCCGCCGACGATTTTCATGCAGGTCCCCGCGGGAACATAGAGCCACGACGCAGGATCGCTGGCCTTCGTGCTGGTTCCCGCACAGGAATGCGTTGCGGTGCCGCAGTCATTCGAAGCCTTGGCGGCAATGCCGTAGCATTTCTCTGACGTAAAGGTTGGCACCGGTGCCGGCCCGGCGACCGCAAGCGCGGGCAAGGCAACGGAGGCGGCAATCGCCGATGCTACGAGACGGGACATATTCATGTGAAACCCTTTCCAGGTGTGGTCGTCGACGGATGGCGCTGCAGGCGCCTATCGCCTGCATCCATGATCGTCGGCCCTGGAAGTAGCACCGCGATGTGCGGAAAACTGTCGAGGATCTATAACGAATTGATCACGGCGAGGGGCGGGGTCAGTTGTGCGGATAGGTCATCCGCTCGACGTCGCGTATCAACGCATTGAAGGCCGCCGCGGAGATGTGATTATCGCCAGCGAACGGATGCGTCAGCAGCAGAATGAGGGTGAGCACCAGGCCGATCGTCATGCCAAGCAGGCAGACCATGGCGGCGTGCATGGCAAGGTTTGGCGTTCCGAAGAGACACGAAAAGGTCAACAGGAGCGCGGCACCCGCCAGCAGGTTCCACCAGATACCCGTGGCAACTCCACCGAAGCGGAACGAAAACGCCCCCTGCGGGCGTTGTACAGGTCGGTGAGGGCAAGCAGCATCTGCGCCTGGACCGTTACGGTCGCGGGATCCTGAGGATGCAGCTGGACCAAGGCAAGATGGATCTGGTCGAGCAACTGCCATCCTGCCGCATCGTCGTCCAGGCCGCCCGCCAATGCAGGCCACTCATCCTGCACTGTGGTTTCGGCATATACGAACAATGTGTGCCGCAGGTCCGAGGCTTGCGGCTCCGGCAGCCCGACGGTGTCACGGTACAGGTTGCCGACCAGGTTCGCCTCGGTCTGTACCAGCACGTCCGCCTGCCCGTAGCCTTCCCACACGGCGACCGCAATGAAGGCAAGCAGGACCGCGTAGACCACCCCGGCAATGGCGATGGTGAAACCGGCCACATCGTTATGCTCGCTGCGGAGCCGATGTGGGACCAGTCGATGGATGATGAGAAGGACGGTGACGGACACGATCGCGGCCACCAGCATCACGATGGGCACCGCCGCGGCGGTCGGCAGGCCGCGCAGCAAGTCGATCAACGCGCCCGGCCCGCGCGTGTCGGGAACACGATCAGGAAACGGGTGCCAACGCCGACGGTGCTGTCAACGGTGACCTGGCCGCCGTGCAGGTCGACGATGCGCTTGACGATCGCCAAGCCGAGTCCCGCACTGCCTGAGGCTGGGTCTCGGCTTTTGTCCGCGCGGTAGAACCGGTCGAAAATATGCGGCAGGTCGCGGTCGGATATCCCCGCGCCCGGGTCGGCGATCTCCAGACGAACGCGCTCCGGGTCGACCGCGACGGTCACGGTGATCGTTCCGCCTTGGCACGTGTGCCGGATGGCGTTGTCCAGCAGGTTGCCGAGCATCCGCTCGATCAGGGCGATGTCGCCGTAGACCAGCGGGGTGTTCGGAACGATCTGTCCTTCAAGCCGGACGCCGTTCTTCTCCGCCAGCAGCTTGAACTTCAGGATCACGTCCTGCACCAGCTCGGAAAGCTGTATCGGCTCAGGCGAGATGTCGATGCCGACCTCGTCAAGTTTCGCCAGTTCGAACAGTTCCTCGATCATGTGGCTCATGTAGTCGCTCTGGCGAAAGGCGATCTCGAGATACATGCGCCGATCCTGCGGCGCCAGGGTCGTTTCCTTCAGCAGCAGGGTTTCGAGATAGCCGCGCAACGATGCCAAGGGCGTCCGCAGATCGTGCGATATGCTGGCGATCAACTCACGCCGGGTGGCATTGGTGGCGGCGATCTGCTCCATCTGCATTCGGATGTGGGTGATCATGTCGTTATAGGCCCGGGTCAGGCGATCCAGCTCGTCGCCGCCGCGTCCCGTCGGCAACCGGCACCCGCAGCGAATTCTTCGAAGTTGCTGGCGCGGAATGTATCGATGGCGGCCGCCAGCCGGCGGAGCTTTCTGGTCTGCGTTGTCAGGACGAAGAAGGCGGCGGCAAGCGCGACGACCAAACCCAATGAAATCGTTGTGACGACGTTGCGGAGCAGCATGCCGCCGCGCACCCGATGCGCGACAGAATTGTATTCGGATCCGCCCAGGATAATGTACAAAATGCCGCGCTCGAGGGTTGCCGGCGTCCACATAGGCGGCGGAGAAGATCTTCTGTCCGTTCGATTCCTTTGGGTCATCGCCAAGCAGCGGAAGGGCGAACTGGTCGCCGATGAAGGCATGCACGGGCGCCACGTCGATCCGCTGCCTCAACACAGCCTGCGGCGGTGCAGTGCACGCCTCGATATTTCCCAGCGGCGTCGAGCAGATAGATCTCTATGTTCGGGTTGACGGCCATCAGCTTGCTGAATTCAGCCTTCACTTCGGCAACGAAATCAGCATCCGATGACAGCTTGGCAAAGCGCTCGGTGGCGAGGTTCGACGCCAAAGGCTGGTTCAGCGCCTGGGTGAGCATGAGATCATAGTGGCGGTAGGTTCGCTCCTGCAGGAACAGCGCCAGGCCGCCGTTGGCACAGACCAGAAGCGCAATGAGAACGAAGAACTTGAGATGAAGCGACTTCATCGATGGCAGCAGATTGCGACGCGGCGCAGGCGCGCGCGTGGCATTTGCCGGACGGGCCGGAGCGGACGCGTCTATGCGGGCCTGGGACAAGGGAGCGCGCGTTCGGCGGCCTCGGAAAATTTGTAGCCGACGCCCCAGACGGTCCTGATATAGACTGGGTTTCCGGGGTCGACCTCGATTTTGCTGCGCAGACGGTTGATGTGCGAATTGACCGTGTGCTCGTAGCCGCTGTGGTTGTAGCCCCAGACGAAGTCCAGCAGTTGATCGCGGGTGTAGACGCGGCCGGGATTCTGCGCGAGATGCAGCAGCAGGTCGAACTCCTTCGCGGTAAGGTCGGAGGATTTTCCTCGCACGCTCACAGCGCGCTTTTGCACGTCGATAAGCAGATCTCCGGCCTGAACTGTCGCCGTCCCGGTCATGGTGCCTGCCGCAATGGCCTTGACGCGCCGGAAGATCGCCTTGACCCGCGCCAAGAGTTCCAGAAGGCTGAACGGCTTGGTCAGGTAGTCGTCCGCGCCCATCTCCAAACCGAGCACGCGGTCGAGTTCGGAGGCGCGCGACGTCAGCATCAGAATTGGCGTGTAGTCGGCCCGGGCGCGCAGCCGACGGCAGATCTCGAGTCCGCTCTCACCAGGCAGCATCAGGTCGAGGATTATCAGATCGTAGTGATTGGCTTCCGCATCGGCGAGGCCGACCGCCCCGTCAAACGCCAGCTTGACCTGACAGTCGATGTCGCGAAGGTGCAGTTTCACCAACTCCGCGATCTCCCGCTGGTCCTCGATGACCAACACCTTGTAGCTCATGTCCGTGCCATGTCCCTCACTCGACAGCGCGGTCCCGGGGATGACCGCGGGCGAAGCGCGGATCATGTTAGCCGCTTTCGGATCAAGGCGTCGAACGAGAGCGCGCCGGGACCGCGTGCCACCACATACAGCAGGCAGGCTGCCCAAAGCAGGTGATCGGGCCAGTTCTCGGGATAGACAAACACCTCGATGACGGCGGTCATTCCCAGCAGACCGAGCGCCGACAGACGCGAGGCGAGACCGATGACCAACAGAAAGGAGAACAGATGCTCCTGCAGCGCGGCCAGATTTGCCGCCAGCTCCGGGGGCAGCAATGGAACATGATATTCGTCCCGGAACAATTGCACCGTCGTTTGGGTCACTGCCCAGCCGGAGACCTTGGTCTGGCCCGAACGCCAGAATACGTCGGCGACGGCGACCCGGATGATCAGTCCAAGCAGCCAGGCGGGAATCCGATCAGCCAGTTCAAATGGGCGCAGCAGCAAGGACGACAGGGACGGCCTTGGTTGCGAGGGACGTGGCACTGGGTCTGGTTCATGGTGATTCCGATGCGCTTCGATCGACGAATTTGAACGAGATATCGCTTATCGAGGCGCCGTCACATTCCGCTCCCGGTCTTCTCACAAATTCATCACGACGCAGAAATCGGCGGAACCGAGCAATTGCCGCGAAGCGAGTTCCCCGGATGATCTGTGCACCCGCCGTGCGTGCATGCTTGCGTGGCATGAGTGACGGCTTCGTGCGTCCGGTGGGTTGGACCTCTTGATGCCCCGATGATACCGATCCCATTTTCGAAGCGGGAGCAACCGCTGAATCCTGGAAAGCGATCACATGAACAAACTTGCGCTCGTTACTGGAGTGGGGCCGGGAACCGGCGCCGCCATCGCGAGACGTTTCGCCACCGGTGGTTACGATGTCGCCATGCTGGCACGCAGTGCTGATCGGCTCTCCGCTCTGTCGCGGGAAATCCCCAACACCCATCCGTTCGTTTGCGATGTGACGGATGAAGCACAACTCGACGCCTCACTTGCATCGATCCGGTCAAGCTTCGGGGATCCGTCGATACTGGTGCACAATGCCGTAGGCGGCGCCTGGGGCAATTTTCTCGATATCGACCCGTCGGTCCTGCAGCGGAACTTTCAGGTCAATACGATGGCGTTGCTGCATCTCGCGCGGCGGCTCGCACCCGCGATGATCGCGGCAGGCACTGGCGCCATCATTGTCACGGGTAACACGTCGGCGCATCGAGGCCGGGCGAACTTCGCCGGCTTCGCTCCGACCAAGGCGGCACAACGGGTCCTGGCAGAGGCGATCGCCCGAGAGGTCGGACCGAAGGGCGTCCACGTCGCCTATGTCATGGTGGATGCCGTCATCGATCTGGCCTGGACGCGAGAGCGCTGGCCGAATGCCGCGGATGATTTCTTCATCAAGCCCGCCGCCATCGCGGAAGAAATCTGGCATGTAGCGCACCAGGATCGCAGCGCATGGTCGTTCAATGTCGAGTTGCGACCATTCGGCGAAACCTGGTGATTGCGGATTCAGTCAACTGGGCAGGCCCGTCCGCCGTCAGGCCTCCGTCATATACGCCAGTGGGTCGCGCCACGTCGCTGCGACATAGCGCGCCCATCGCCCACGCCCGCACGTGGTCGCCCATCGATGCGACGTTGCCAGACGCACCAACCGCCAGGCCGCGACCGGACCGGCGGCGATAACCGGCGCAATCAGCAGCAGGACAAGACGCGGGATCCCTGCAGCACCCGCCACACGCCGAGTATGGCCATGGCGAGCAGCGCGAGGATGCCGCAGCAGAGCATCGAGCCGTCTCAGACCGTCGCTGCCCGGCTAGGCCGCCCGGGTTCGACCGTCGTTCTCGTAACGATCGTGGCGCTTCACCCAGTCGGTCAGGTTGCCGTTCTTGGTTTCGTTACGACCTTTGGGCGCGACGTCGAGCCAGTGATAAACCGCCAGCGCCGTCTCGTTGCCGCGGCCGTAGCTGGAATACGTGTGATAGATTGTCCCGTCGTCGTCCTTGTAGAAGACGCTGACGCCCGAAAGCTCGTCTACCTGCGGATCGGGGCGCTGTTCAAAGTTATAGAACACGCCTTGCTCTCGGCTGCCCTTCGGGAAATGAGACGTGAAAGTCGAAGTTGAAGTCGCTGGCGCCGAGGATACCCAGCGAAACGTCCAACCCATGCGCTTGCGATACGTCAGCAGCTTCTCGATCCCTGCGCGAGAGACGGCGACGAAGCTGACATCGTCATGTTCGAAATGCTGCCGCGCACCGTCCACCTGATCCGAGAGCAAGGAGCAGCCAGGACATCCCTCCTCCCACTCCGGGCCGAACATGAAGTGGTAGACAATGAGCTGGCTGCGGCCATCGAACAGGTCCGATAGCGTCACCGGCCCGTCGGCTGCTTGGAAGACATAGTCCTTCTCGACCTTGACCCAGGGCAGCGCCCGGCGCTTTTCCGCCAGCCGGTCCCGTTCGCGCGTCCACGCCTTCTCCTCGGCGAGCAGCGCGCGGCGTGCCTCGATCCATTGAGCTTCCGAGACGACTTCATGCTTGGCCATGACTATCTCCTTTCAATTGCAAGAAAATGACGTTCCAGCTTGTCGAGCGAGCCGTTCCAGCCTTCCTCGTGCAGGCGGCGCGTCTCCTCGTCGTACAGACGTGAGTGGGTAAAGGTGAGTTCGGTGCCTTCGGCGATGGCGCGAAGATCGACCTCGACGCGCGAATTGTCGGGATTGTCGCTGCCCAGCCAGCGCCACGTCATCGCCAGCCGCTCGGGTTTGACCACCTCGAGATACTCGCCGCTGCTCTCGTGTTCGCTGCCGTCCAGCATGCGAAAGCGTACCCGGAAGCGGCCACCGACGCGCACGTCCGTCTCGGCCAGCAGAACCGGGCCGGCATCCGGACCCCACCAGCAACCGATGCCCTCGGGCGTGGTCAGCGCATCGAACACGATCGCCGGCCGGGCGGCTATCTTGCGCACAAGTGTAAGGCTGGTCATCGACCGCTCTCCTTCGCTTCAACTTCCTTTTGCTCGGCATAGGCCGCGAGCCGATCGAGGCTGCCCGACCAGAAGTGCTCGTAACGACGCAGCCAGTTCATCGCTTCCCTCATGGGTTCGGGTGAAAGCCTGCACGGTTACGGTCCGTCCCACTTTCGATCGCGTGATGAGACCCGCCTCGTCGAGCACGTCGAGATGCTTCATCACCGCAGGCAGTTTGATCGCGAAAGGCCGTGCCAGCTCGCTCACCGAGGCGCCGTCCCCACGTTCCAGGCGAGCCAGGATTGCCCGCCGCGTCGGGTCGGTGAGCGCGGCAAAGGTCCGACCGAGCTCCTGTTGATGGTTTACCATATGGTGAAGTGTTGGCCCGGCTGTTCAGTTTGTCAACCCCGGGGCTAACCGTCGGAAACGAATATAAGCGGTGTCGGGTCGCGAAGAAGCATGGTCGCAACGCGACCGCGCTCCGGCACGTGATTGCGCGTTTCGCTATTTCAAAATCGCGGCGAACTCGGTTCGCTCGCGGCTAGATGGCGAGGGGCACTCCCGCCTCGGCCAGCGCCAGCGCCTGACGCTCGGCCAGCGCCGCTTCATTGAAATCGGCAATCAGATCATGGAACAGCCGGCTCCAGTTCAGCTCCGCCTTCAGCCGCAGGAACACGCCGCCCAGCCCGATCGCCGAGCGGTCCATCAGCACAAACTCGCGCGGCGGCATTACGCCGCCGGTCCGCTGCAGCCCGGCATGCACTTTCTCGGCGACCTCCCGACCAAAAGTCGGATCATCGGTTTCCTGGATGCGGCGCACCCGGTCCTGCGTGAGCGGCTCATACAGGAACCGCGCCCAGAGGTTCAGCACGTCCATTTTTTCGCGCGACAGGTCGACAAAGCCCCATCGTTCATAGGCTCGGTGCGCCTTGTCGTCGTCATTGTCCCGCACCGCCTCGAACAGTTCGATGACGCCACTCACGAAGCGGGGCGGAAATACCCTGATGGCGCCGAAATCCAGCAAGTTGACCGAGCCATCGGCGCGAACCTGATAGTTCCCCAGATGCGGGTCGCCGTGGATGACGCCGTAGCGGTAGAACGGCACGTACCAGGCACGGAACAATGCCTCGGCGATCTTGTTGCGCTCCTCCTGCGGCGGGTCCTCCGCCAGGCGCTGCATCAGTGGCCGGCCATCCAGCCAGGTCATGGTCAACAGGCGCTTCGTGCTGAAGGCTGGGACAGGCACCGGCACATGCACGCTGGGGTGGTCCTCAAGCATCAGGCAATACAGCCGCATCTGCGCGGCCTCGCGCTCGTAGTCCAGTTCCTCCCGCAGGCGTTCCCTCAACTCCTTGTAGATTTCATCCTGCTGGATGGCGTTGTCCATCCGGTGATAGACCGCCATCGCCAGCTTGAGCTGTCGCAGGTCGGCCTCGACGGTGCTTGGCATGTCGGGATATTGCAGCTTGCAGGCGACATCGCGTGCCGTCGGGCAGGCTGGCGCGATGCACCTGACCGAGGCTGGCGGCGGCCGACGCCTCCTGGCTGAACGTGGCAAATTTCGACCGCCAGTCGGGCCCAAGTTCGCTCGCCATACGCCGGCGGACGAAATTCCACCCCATGGCCGGCGCGTTCGATTGAAGCTGGGCCAGTTCCTCGGCGTATTCCACCGGCAGCGCATCGGGCACTGTCGACAGGAACTGCGCCACCTTCATGAGTGGTCCCTTCAGGCCGCCCAGGATCGTCCTCAGGTCTTCGGCGTGGGCGGCGCGGTCGGTTTTAATGCCGAACATGCGGGCCCCGGCCATCCGGGCGGCAATGCCGCCTACAGCGCCGGACGTGCGGGCAAATCGTCGAATTTCGCCGAACAGGTTGCTACCGGACATCGCGCCGCCGAGACTCGTGGCCAAATCGGCTTGCACAAACGCACGGTGAGCAAAGTCATAAGGGGACCTTTGTTCGAGTATTCATCGATCCAATATCTAGCACCCAGGCAAGATTGCAAGCCAAGTGACCGAGCTTCGCAAAGTCAAAGCGGCTGAGGCAGCAAAACGCCAGCGGCGAGTGACCATCGGCGTGATCGGCGGGGCAGGTGCATGAGCATATCTGACGTTTGGTCTCCTCCAACGCCTTGGCCCTAACCAGCCACTCTGGCCGGCGGTCCCTGCCGTATTTATACGTCGCCGTCGTCTTGCTGTGTCGCGGTTATGGCGCCGCGCCACTTCAGTAGTGGTATCGGCACTGCACCATGATGATCCGCTGATCAACTCCCGACTTCCATCAATCGCGTAAAACCAGGCGATGCTCGCCGGTAATACGTCGCGACCAGAAACCTGCAAGATCGTGCTTAAGTGGCTCCGGTTTCCCCATGCCCTTGAAGGGCGTCTCCCGGGCGTTCTCGATCAATTGGTTTAGCCGCTCCAGGATCTCGGGATTACGGCGGCACGAATACAGGTAGTCATCCCAGCCGTTGTCTGTGAAGTGGACCCTCACGAAGCCGATTGCTGAAGTTCACGCTCACGAGCACCGCCCGCCCTCATCTGTCTGTGTGATGCCAAGAGCCGAGCGGCGTTCTTGGGACTGCTCAACAGGTGGACGGTTTCCCGCCACCCGGCGAACTCGGCTTCCGACATCAGCACGACGTTGCCCTTGCCACCTTGACGCGTGACAACCAGCGGCTCGCGATCCTCGGTTACCTGGTCGAAGTACGATGCCATGTTCTCCCGCAACTGCGTGAGTGTGACGTGGCCGATGGGACACCTCTGTACGTTAATCCGTAACGGAGTTAGCGTGCTGTCCAGCGACAATCAAGGTGAGAGCCATCCCGTTTGAAATTCGAGTGTGCCCTAGCCGCTGCTTGCTTTGTTCTCCAGGGCCTCGGTCAGCCGCTGCGGATCGACCTTCACCTCGACCCCGGCTCGTTCGGTCTGCAACACCATGATCGCGCGGGAATCCCGGTTGCCCCAGCCGCGGTTGAGCCCCTCGGCCAGGTCGGCCAACGCGAGATTGGCCATCCGCATCGGCACGTTCAGCTCCCGGCCCAGCGCCGTCGCGAGCGACACGTCCTTGTGGGCGAGACGCAGCGCGAAAGCCGGCGGTTCGTATTTGTTCGGCAGGAACTGATCGGTCAACGACTCGAAAGCGCCGCGCCGGCCGATAGCGCCCTGGCGCACGGCTTCCCAGATCGCCAGTGGCTCGATGCCCGCTTTGACGCCCATGCTGAACACCTCGGCGGCCGCCGCGGTGGCGATGTAGCCATAACAATTGTGCACCAGCTTCGCGACCGAGCCGGCGCCTATCGGTCCGATCAGTTTCACCTGGTCGCCGATGGTATCCAGCACCGGCTTCCACTTTTCGAAGGCGTCAGCGTCGCCGCCGCACCAAATAGCAAGTTTTCCGCTGGCCGCGCCGCGCGGTCCACCGCTGACCGGGGCATCGAACAGAAAGGCGCCCTTCTTCTCGTAGTCCGTATACGCCCGGCGTACCGTCGTCGGCGCATTCGTCGTCAGATCGAAATAAGCCGTGGCCGGGCGGATGGTCGAAAGGAGCCCGGTCTCGCCATAGCTCACTGCTTCGAACTCGACCGGCCCAGGCAGCGAAGAAAAAATGATGTCGCACTCGGCCGCCATCGCCGCGGGGCTTTCGGCCCAGACGGCGCCGTTCCTGACGTGCGATACCGCCGAATCGCGGCGGACGTCGAACACCAGGACGGTGTGGCCATCTTTCTGGATGCCCTTCTGCAGATTGGCGGCCATGCTGGCACCCATGGTGCCAAGGCCGATGAAGCCTGCCTTCATCGTTGCATCCCCCGCTGCTTTCTACCCGGCCGGCTCGTTATGGATTGGCTTCAAAAATCTCCCGCGCGATATTGGCGGCGCTCATCGCCGCCGGCCAGCCGGCGTAGAACGCCACGTGGGTGATCATCTCGGAGATCTCGGTCTTGGTCAGACCGTTGTCCAAGGCGCGCTGCAGATGGCCGCGAAGCTGCTCGGGCCGGTAAGTCGCGGTCAGGACAGCGCAGACCACAAGGCTACGGTCGCGCTTGGATAGTTCGGGACGTTCCCAGATGTCGCCGAACAGAACCTTCTCGGTCACCTCTATCATTTTGGGGACGGTGTCCCGGACCCGATCACGTGCCTCGGACGATGGGGCTTGTGCCATAGGTTCCTCCTATTTGCTCCGACGCTCATTGCACACCAAGCGGCTTGCGCTGTCCAATCCCGGCCAAATTTCTGGCGCGGCGGACACCGAGAACATTTCGGTTGTTATCCGAGGGGCGGGCCGATCAGGATGACCGCCAGCGCGGCAAGCCAGAATGGCGGTCGAGCAAAGCATCGTGCCGGGCGGGCGCCCGCGAGCCAATGGCGTGCCCGGAGCCCGCTTCCCTGATCACGGCATGAATGCGCTGCTGCCCCCATCGACCACGATCTCGGTCGCGGTGATGAACCGGGCTTCGTCCGAGACAAGAAACAATACTGCGTGCGCAACGTCCCACGCGTCCCCCATGTGCCCCATTGGCACTGCCGCGTTGCGTGCGTCGATCAGTGTCTGCACGTCGTTGCCGCCAACCGTTCTCGCCAGTCGGTATTCGACCAGCGGTGTGTGCATCAGCCCGGGAACCACAGTATTCACGCGGATCCCCTGTTTCGCGTACGTTCCGGCAACCGAGCGAGACAACTGGATCACCCCGGCTTTCGAGGCGCTGTATCCGACGTGCGACCGCCCGCTGCGGAAATCGTTTCGCATTCCGGCTACCGAGGCGATATTGACGATCGCACCCTTGCCCTGTTCCACCATCACCGGCAGGACATATTTGCAGCCTAGGAAAGCCGTCTTCAGGTTGAAGTCGATCTGGCGGTCCCAGACCTCCTCGGTCATCGAGACCGGATCGCCGGGCGCTGAACCACCGACATTGTTCACCAGAATGTCGATCCGTTTGAAACGATCCAGGCACGACCGGATCATCGCCTCGCACCTCGGTCGCGATCATCATGTCGCAGCGATGCGTCGCGCAGACGCCACCTTCACCCTCGATGATGGACTTGGTCTCTGCCATCGCTTCTTCGTTGATATCCAGCAGCCAGACCGAGGCGCCCTGCCTGGCCAGCAGGACGGCGGTCGCCTTGCCGTTTCCCCAGATCTTGCCACCCACCGGTCCGACCGACCCTGCTCCGGCAACGACCGCGACTTTTCCCCTCAGGCTCAGCATTGTCGTTTGCTCCATTCCACGATCATCAGATAACCCCGCAAGGGACGCGGGCCAAGCCAACAACGGAATGTGGCCTATGCCGAGGACCGCATTTTCGACTTGTCGCTCAACTTGCGACCTGCGCCGATAGGCTCGACAGCGCCCAGGTCAAGCCAAAGCCCGCGGGGCGGAAAGGCAGCCTCATTTCCATCGCCAGTGTCCGGAAGATCGCAAAATTGCTTTACGTCCATGTTCATTTCGGATGTGCGCGAGACAGCGAACGCCGCGTCGGGGCTATCATATCCCCAATCTAGGACGGCAGTCTTTCCCGTCCCATCGTAACTGGGCATAGTGGCGCGGGATCGAGTGGCAAGGCAACAGGCATGGCGTTGGTCGTGGCGGTAATCGCGCCGGGAATGATGGGTAGCGCGGTCGGCAAGCGGCTTTCGGAGGCCGGCGTCGAGGTTAGAACCTCGTTGACCAACCGTTCCCGCGAAAGTGCCTCTCGGGCCGCCGCGGCGGGGATGAGCGATGCGAGCGACTCGCAGATCGCTGCCGCGGACTTCATTCTGTCGATCGTGCCGCCCGGACAGGCTCTGGCGTTGGCCGAGCGGCTAGCGCACGCCCTGCGGGAGGCGAGGTCGAAGCCGGTATACGTGGATTGTAATGCCGTCAGCCCCGATACCGTGCTGCGGATCGAGCGCGTGGTCCGTGAAACCGGCGCCAGCTTCGTGGATGGCGGCATCATCGGCCCGCCACCCGAGCCCGACTCGGCAAAGACCCGTATCTATGTGTCGGGACCCGATGCCGAGAGAGTGACCGTGCTGCAAAGCCATGGTCTGTCGACCCCGGTTCAGCCCGGGCCCGTCGGCGCCGCCTCCGCCATGAAAATGTCCTATGCCGGGATCACGAAGGGTTTCACCGCATTGGGCGCTGTTATGATGTTGGCTGCCACCCGCGCCGGCACCGCGGATGCTCTGATCGCGGAGATGACCGTCAGCCAGCCGATGCTGCTGCGGTGGTTGACCGGGCAAATGCCCAGGATGCATTCCAAGGCCTATCGCTGGGTCGCCGAAATGGAGGAAATCGCTGCCTTCGTCCAGCAAGACCCCGCTGGCGCCGATTTCTTCCACGCGGCCGCTCGGCTTTACGCCCGCCTGGCCGAGGATTTTGCCGGGCCGCGCGATGAAACCCGAGCGCTCGACGCCTTCTGCGACAAATAGCGTAGCGCGGGGACGGGTCCGTATCAGCGTAACGGCAGGAGCATTTCCCCGCTCATCCTTGACTTTTGTGATGGTTGTCCCGATACCCCGCGCGTCGCGCGAGTGGAAGCACGGCACCTCGCCTGCGGGATCGATGACATACCTTGCGCGCGGCTGCCGTCCCATTAATCGCAGCCATGCAATCGACAGGACCCGATTTGACCGAATCAACGACCGCTTCACGGGAACCGACCGCCACGGAACCAGCCGTCCCGGAACCGGCAGAAATCAGTAGAGGAAACCTCGGCGCGGGATGCTGCGACGCGGGAGGACGATGTGCCGCTGGCGACGGTCCACCCCTATTTTGCCGCAATCAGATGTCGCGGCAGGTCAGCATCCCGCGGACGAAGTCGGCGGCGAAGTGACGGCCGTCTCGATTGCCCAGCCCGACACCCTGCGGAAAACCTTTGCCGATCTCGGCCTGTCGGGCGATGTGCTGCGCGCGATCGACGACATGGGCTACCGCCATCCGACGCCGATTCAGGAACAGGCGATCCCGTTCGTTCTGATGAGCCGCGACGTGCTGGGGGTGGCGCAGACCGGCACCGGCAAGACCGCGGGCTTCACCCTGCCGATGCTGGATATCCTCGCCGGATCGCGCGCGCGGGCGCGCATGCCGCGCAGCCTGATCCTGGAGCCGACGCGGGAACTGGCGCTGCAGGTCGCCGAGAATTTCGTCGCAGTACGGCAAGTATCTGAAACTGACCCACGCGCTGATCATCGGCGGCGAGAGCATGTCCGATCAGAAAGAGGTGCTGAACCGCGGCGTCGATGTTCTGATCGCGACGCCCGGCCGGCTGATCGACATGTTCGAGCGCGGCACGATCCTGCTGACGGACACGCGCATCCTGGTGATCGACGAAGCCGACCGGATGCTGGACATGGGCTTCATTCCCGATGTCGAGCGGATCGTCTCGCTGCTGCCGAAGAAGCGGCAGACGCTGTTCTTCTCCGCGACGATGGGGCCGGAGATCAGGCGCCTGGCCGACGCGTTCCTGCAAAACCCGAAAGAAATCACGGTTTCCCGGTCGGCGACCGTGGCCACGACCATCACCGAGGGTCTGGCGCTGGTCGCCGAGCACGACAAGCGCGAGGCGCTGCGGCGGTTGATCCGGAACGAGAACGTGCAGAACGCGTTGATCTTCTGCAATCGCAAAATCGAAGTGGATATTCTGTACAAATCGCTGTCGAGCACCAGTTCGACGCCGGCGCGCTGCATGGCGACATGGCGCAGACCGTGCGCTTCACCACGCTGGAGAAATTCAAGGCCGGCGAGTTGCGACTGCTGGTGTGCAGCGATGTCGCCGCCCGCGGCCTGGATATCGGCGGCCTGTCGCACGTGTTCAATTTCGACGTGCCGATCCATGCCGAGGATTACGTGCATCGCATCGGTCGCACCGGCCGCGCCGGGTTGGAAGGCCACGCGTTCACCATCGCCATGCCGGAAGACCGCTTTGCGGTCGAGGCGATCGAGAAACTGACCGGCCATCCAATCCCGCCGATGATCGTCGAAGGCCTCGACCCGGTCGACTGGGCCGAGTTGGACGGGCGGAAGCGGCGCGGGCGAAAGAAAGCCGAGCCAAGGCGGAGTGAGGCCAGAAAGGCGCCGGAGAAGGACCGATGCCGCTGGCGCGAAGCCCGAACGCGAACGATCGGCCAAGAACAAGCCCGAACGGGCGCCTGCCGACAAGGACAGGTCGCGCGAGCCAAGGGTTCGGCGGCAAAGGGCAAAGGACGAACGTCCAGGTCTGGAGCAGGCGCCGCTTCGGGAACACGCGGCCCGCGAGCTTCCCGTCACGGTGCGATCGCAGGAGCAGTCGTCAGGTCGGAACGAGAGCAGGCGCGATGACAGCCGGCGGGATGAGCCGCGACGCGAGCGCTATCGCCGGGACGAGGATCTGGGACCCGCGGTGGTCGGTTTCGGCGACGAAATGCCCGCATTCATGTTGCTTCGAGCCGTCGCTCCCCGACGCCGAAAACGCGTGCATCCGAAAATCCGGACGCCTGAGCCCGCACGCCGGCCCTGAGCCGTTATGGAGACCCAACTGGAGACCGACCGATGAACGACCGACCCCAGCGCCCCGCCAGCCATTCACTCAATTTGACTGGGACGACGCGCTGCGTCTGGATCGAACGCTGTCCGAGGACGAACGCGCGATCCGCGACGCGGCCCGCGAGTTCTGCCAGGACAAACTGTTCCCGCGCGTTCTGATGGCGAACCGGCTGGAGCATTTCGACCGCGAGATCATGAACGAAATGGGCGAGATGGGCTTTCTGGGCGCCACCCTGGAAGGCTACGGCTGCGCCGGGGTCAATTATGTCAGCTACGGCCTGATCTCCCGCGAAGTCGAGCGGGTCGACTCCGGCTACCGTTCGGCGTTTTCGGTGCAGTCTTCGCTGGTGATGTATCCGATCCACGCGTTCGGATCGGAAGCGCAACGGCAGAAATACCTGCCGAAGACTTCGCACCGGGGAGTTCGTCGGTTGCTTCGGCCTGACCGAGCCCGACGCCGGATCCGATCCCGCCTCGATGCGCACGCGCGCGAAGCCGGTCGATGGCGGGTTCCTGCTGAACGGGTCGAAGACCTGGATCACCAACGCGCCGATCGCCGATGTGCTGGTGGTGTGGGCGAAGGACGAAAAGGACGACATCCGCGGCTTCATTCTGGAACGCGGCATGGCGGGGCTGACGCAGCCGAAGATCGAAGGCAAGTTCTCGCTGCGGGCGTCGGTGACCGGCATGATCATGATGCAGGACGTGTTCGTTCCGGCGGAGAATCAGCTGCCGCGGCGTGCGAGGGTTGCGCGGGCCGTTCTCCTGCCTGAACAACGCGCGTTACGGGATCGCCTGGGGCGCTCTGGGCGCCGCCGAGTTCTGCTGGCACGCGGCGCGCGACTACACTCTGCAGCGGATGATGTTCGGCCGGCCGTTGGCGGCGACGCAACTGATCCAGAAGAAACTCGCCGACATGCAGACCGAGATCACGCTCGGCCTGCACGCGGTGTTGCGGCTTGGGCCGGCTGATGGACGCGCACGACGCAGCGCCGGAGATGATCAGCCTGCTGAAACGCAACAATTGCGGCAAGTCGCTGGATATCGCGCGAATGGCGCGCGACATGCACGGCGGCAACGGCATCGTCGACGAGTATCACGTCATCCGCCACGTGATGAATTTGGAAACCGTCAACACCTATGAGGGAACGCATGACGTGCATGCGTTGATCCTCGGCCGCGCGCAGACGGGACTTTCCGCGTTCGGAGGTTAGCGGTCGGGCTATAGGGTCCCGGACGGGGAGCCGTCGTGCCGAGCCGGCCCATCGAAGTCGTTTACGACACCGGCGGCGACAACGTTGCGCCATGGGCGCCCAAATGGGCTTGGCGACCGAAAAGCCTTGTCGCGGCTCGGGGCCGGGCAGAGGCCAACACAGAAGGCGAGGCTCAGTTCGCGGCCCGTCAAAGAACGTATTGTTTGGACTTTCGCGACCGAGGGCGCTTGCCTCCCGGCCGGGCGCACTGGCTCGACAGGCCGTCAGGTATCGTCATTCGTCCCGCTCGCGGGATTGCGGACCACGCCGAAGGCCCAGGCGAAACCTATGACCCCGCCCTTCGCGAATGGCAGCAGCACGAGCGTTGCCACCAAAAAGATGGGTATCGCCACGGCCATCTCCACGGCGACCGACATCTGCCAACTGCGATCCGCCAGAATCAAGACCGGAATCAAAAGATGCAGCACAATAAAGATCGTCACATACGGTGCGAAGTCGTCTGAAGGATACTGTTCATTGTCGTTCAGGCAAACGGCGCAGGTCGGGCGGACCGCAAGGTAGCCATCGAATAGTCGGCCCACTCCGCAGGCGGGGCACTTTCGGGTTACCCCGCGATGAAGGCCTAACCACATGCTTGGGGAGGACCGCCGGACGACGGGTCTTGTCGTAGCGGCATTGGTGCGCTCAGGGGTCAAATCGTCTGGCATGTGGTTCGCTTCCAAAGCGCTACTTTCATAGCCAAGTGCCGCGCGTGATCTGCCATCGACCGCTTGCCCGGCCATTCGCCGTTGCGGCTCGTTTAGCCTATCGATCCCCGCTGAGCTAGTTCTCTCCGTGGCACCTCGGTTCACGCCTAGGCGGCTGACCTCGCGAATAGCGCCACAAGAGACTGCGGGACATTTCCATTTTGCCTTTCAGGGCAGGCCCGGGGGTAGACGCTGGCGTCGGCTGATTGTATCCAGCTCCGCGTTAGAGCAGGTGCGTGCGTCGGTTTTATCTCATTGGGCTTTCAGGGTTGCGAAAGCGTCCCGGTTGACCGCGAGGTAACCAGCACAATAAGCGATAACATGGTGTCGATCGCACTGGCCTTGTCCCGTTCGTCTAGAGGCCCAGGACACCGCCCTTTCACGGCGGTAACACGAGTTCGAATTTCGTACGGGACGCCAATATAATCAGTCACTTACCGGCGAGAGCGAGCTCTTCGTCCAATATCTGTCCAATATCCAGGCATGGACAGGGGTGGAAACCATCTGACGGCATGGTCGCCGCGGCGCGTTGTTAGCAGCATGCGAAGGACAATTGACACCCAACCCAACGGACCGGCCGCCGGAGCATGTCGGGGGCAAGGATCTATCTCGATGCGCCGCTCCGCACGCTGACACCGATGGTCGCACCACGGGAAAATACGACTTCCGTGCCGCCGCTGCTGATGACCAAGAACCGGCCGGTGCCACCCGAATAGACGACTTGCTCACCACCGCTTCGAGATGATCGTGCCTGCTGGCCATGCTGCTGGGAACAAGCCCTCGGAGCCACCATTGTTGATCGTAGTGCTGACACCATCGTTGCGTGTCGGAACAACCCGCAAAAGCAGTCTGGCGCGCGCAACTCATGCTCTGAGGCTGCCGAGCACAGAACGGCTGAGACTCTGTGACATCGCGTTGCGACCTCTCACGGTCGGCATCGCTGGACGGTTGCTTCTGAATGGGTCTCCAATGGACGTTGCGGACAGGCTCCGAGGACTTGCTCTGGAAAGAGAATGACGTCGGCGCCGAACCGCTGCCCACTCTTGGGGACGACGACCTCCCGGTAGATAAGGTCTACCAAGGCATCTCGGCCCACCCTGGCATCGGTAAAGCCTCTCGTCAGCGCGGGCTGAGCAGGAGGTGGCTCAGCGGGCGTCGCGTGTCTGTGGTCCCGCTTTGTGTACTCTGGGGCGTATACACAGGCTCGTCCAGATGCCCACACGAAAGCATCCAATAGGGGGTTGAGACACGGCGGCGCAACAACACTACAAGGTAATGCCTGGGATTTGGGTGGTGCGATGAAACCATGCGATCCGATTGTTGAAGTGCGAAGTACGGTCTAGCCCGTCACCCGATCGAGGCGAAATCCGTGGTCGGCGCGCCGCCAGAGCTGCCGAACCGCCTCGAACAGTCAGACCTCCGGATCGGCGCCCGCTGGCCGGCGCTGCATGATTGGGGCCGAGATGCCAGACCTCAGGCGGCGGTATGACCTCGCCCTCGTCGTGCCGGGAAGCCCGCTATCCGGTTCGTTCTGGTGCGTAACCACTTGGCGCCGAGAGCAAGATGTAAACGAATCTTTTGGCCGGGGGACAGCGTTGATGAGCGGATCACCTGCAGCAGATCGAGCTGCACTGCGATCCGGCGCCGAATACCATAGTTCCAACTGGTCGATAGGCCGGTCGGCCGAAAATGTTTAACCAGCAACGGTTCCGGCACGCGCACGAACGCGCCCAATATGGCCAGCCGCAGCAGCCAGGGCCAGTCGGCGGAAAACTCGCCTGCCCGGTGCCGTCGCAACCCTCCGGCCGCCCTGGCAACGGACGTACGAATCAATCCTCGATTGGGCACCCACCACGGCCCGCCTCCGCACAGGATACGATAGGCGCGCTCATAAGCGTCGTTGACGCCGTCAAGCAGATCGTAGCTGTACGGCCCCAGGTTGCTGTCCACGTCGGAGAACGCCAGACCCGCATCGGGCGAGCGCTGCAAGGCCTCGACCAACCTGGACACGTAGTCCGGGTGCAGCGGATCGTCGTGAAACGCGAAGAACAGGAATTCGCCGTCAGCCATGCGCAGGAGTGCGTTGGAGTTTCCCACCCAGCCGAGGCGCTCGGTCTGGCGCACCACCCGCGCGCCGGGGTGGCGATCGGCAAAGGCCTCGCAGATCTCGGCTGTGCCGTCGTTGCAGACGTCGACCGAAATCAGCACACTCAGCGCCGGATAGGTCTGGGCGGCCAAGGAGGTTAGGACCGGCTCGATGAACGCGGCGGCGTTCCACGCGGGCATGCAGGCGACCACGTGCGGCGACGGTGTGTGATCGCTCATAACCGGCGGAGCACGGCTCGCGCGGCCTGCAATCCGAACATCGGCGCGGTGGTCAGCTTACCCGGATCGACACTGTGGTAGCCGTCATGCGAGGCCACCCCCACGCGCGTGCGGTCATGCAGGCCGCTGGCCGGATCATCGACATCGGTGCGGCCGTAGGCGACGATCGCGCCGGCATCGACCTCGATCGGTTCGGCCTGTGCGGCGCCGGGATACCACGGTTCAATGCCAGCCAGGATGGCCTGGGCCATGGCAGCGGCGGATGCGGCAGTGATTGCGCCCCGGCATGGTGCATCCCAGGCGGCAGGCGGCGACAGATCATGCGTCCAGCCCTGCAAACCAGCGGGGTACCAAGAGAAATAAGCTGTCCCGTCACTGCGCTGCACCACGTCGCCGTAGGGGCCTACCACCATGGTAACCGACGGGCCCAGCCGCATAGCGTCCGGGACGCGCGCGATCACGCGGTATTTCAGTCGATGCAACCAACCCGGAGAGTGTGCGATGCCGACGCTCCGATCCAAAATAAAACGGTTTTCCCAGGTGGCATTCACCACCTGCGCCGCCTCGACCTGCCAGGGCTCCTCATCGGCGAACCCGTCAACACGAAACCTGCCGTCAAGCCGTTGCACACAGGCCGCGCGATGGCCCGGCAGGCAGCGGATCAGTGTCTGGGCGGTAATCGCGGCGCGGACGATCCGAGCCAGCGCCGCGGTATCGACGGCAACCTCCTCAGTCAGGAACGCGCCGGCCATGTGGTCTGTGCAGAGGTAGTCGGAAACCGCTGTCAGCGTTCCGCGGCGCACGACCCGGTCTGGGCGAGTGCCGAGATAATCCAGACCAGGTCGGTCGGTCGTCCGATGCAGGAAGGCGGCCTCGATCGCGGCAAACCGTTGTTCGAGCTCGTCCGGCGGAAGCAACGAATTCTGCGGCACCAGGTAGACGAACGGCGCAGAAGCAGTCAGGGTTTCCGCGGCCACGCCGGTTAGCCGGAACAGCACCGACCGGAACGTGAGGGCACCTTCGATCATCAGGCGGGCCGTGGCTAGGCTTTGATCATGGGCGAAGACGAAACCCAAATGCACCTTTCCTTCGTTGCGCAAGGCTGGCGCGATTCATCGGCCGCTCGTCCTGATCGATCAGGATGACATCGGTCCCGGTCCGCGCGAGTTCCAGGGCGGCGACGGCGCCGGTCAGGCCCGCACCGATGACGGCAACGGCGGCGGTGTGTCGGCGCATCGCGATGCCTAACGTTTCAGCCCATGGCTCCCGAATGTTGCGTTACACTTCGAATAGCGCAGCTCGCAAGCTGATATCATTACATTCCTTAGGATCGATTATCAGTGCTGATTAACAACAAACCTCGCTGGCTGTGTCAAGCAGCGCGTACTCCGGCCGGGTGTTAGATCCGACGCTTCCGCCCACTTCGATCGCCGATCACCGATTGGCTCGAATGCCACTGTTCACAAGAAGTATCATTCGTAAATACGGAAACAACAGGATAACATGGTCTTCGGGATTGAAAACAAGTCCGTTCAAGCAGTTTCATTCTCCACAAGTTTGGTTTCATGAATTTGGTGCTATACAGACGTCATTCCCATTCATAGAGTTTGACGGCAGGCCCACCGGCTCGCGACATTGAAGGCGGTCTCCACTGCGACCGACCATACCTGTACCGGCCGAGGACCAGGTCATCGACGCGATCGATGGCTCATCCCATCCAAGTAGATGCCGCGCGCACGCACCCGCTGCTGACATGGGTGGTCACTCGGGATGAGGGCACCTATCGCGGGCCGCTTCGTCGCGCGCCTGCTGAGCGATGGCGCAACCCTTGCGTGCTACTGGCCAAAACGTTGGGACAGCTACAAGCCCGGCTTCCGCCGGGCACGAGATGGTCTGATCGTCGATCCGCCGATCCGCCGGAAGTCGTGGAAATCTGGTTTCCGCTTATCGACACCAGTCCGACAGCCCCTAAGCGCAGTCCGGAGGAGCGCCCCATGGTGTGCTTCCAGTATACGGCATAGAGATAGACCGGGTAGAGGGCTTCCGGGCATATTTCTGCACCGCAACCCGGCGAGCCCTGGGCGAACGCCCTGTCGCAATGGTGCGGAAGAATCGGGCGCTCCGGGAATACCGCCCGCTCGGCAGCAAGGCAGCTCAAGGTGGCAGGCAGGCCAATCAGAGAGACGCAAGTTGAGGCCGACGGCGGTAGGCTATTCCGAGAGCGAATAAAGAACAACAGACTCAAGCGACTTGGGCGCCGAGTTGCTTGCCGTTCGCCATCCAAGTCGCCACCTTCTTGGCCATGTATGTTGTCACCGAAGCCGATGCTGCCGCCATCCGGGAGGTCTACGAGCGGGATGGCGAGCTATCAGCGGCCATAGAGCTACGCCGCCGCTTCGCAGGCGTCACGGACAACGCCAAGGCACTGGAGCAGGCGCGAGCTATCGCCGGCTGGACGCCGCTGCCACCACGACCAGCACGGCGCCCGCGCAAACGGAAGGCGGCACCGTAGACGCCATCCGGCGGTTGCCTGATGCTGGGCAACGTGGCGGCCAAGACGGACGTGCTGATCGCCGCCGCACGCGTTGCCGCACGGATGCGGTAGGGCATCGGGTAGCACCGGGGACTCTGCGGCGGTTCGGCGCGGGCTTCATCACAGGAACGCTCAGATCAGAGGTGTCGGATTCCGATCCGAGGCACTCTTCGCAAGAATTGACGGGAGGGAACCACCATGGCGCCGAACACCAAGCGCGTGTTCTATGTGAAATATCTGCCGTCCGCGGTGTATCCGACGGTGCTGGCGAAACGGCCGGACGTGCAACTGGACAAGCTGGAAAACGACAGTCCGGACGAGCAGGTCGCGCCGATCCTGACCCAGGCGCACGTGTATCAGATCGGCGCGTCGCGGCAGATCATCGCGCCGCATTTTCAGGTCAACGCGGCCTTGCTCGCGCGCACGCCGAACCTGATCGCCGCGTCATCGAACGGCGCCGGCTATGACACGATCGATGTCGATGCCTGCACCGAGGCCGGGGTCGCGGTCGTCAATCAATCCGGCGGCAACAAGGAAGCGGTCGCCGAGCACGCTCTGGCGATGATGCTGACGTTGTCGAAACGCATCGTCGAGGCCGACCGCCAGGCGCGGACCGGTCAGCCGATCGACCGCAGCACCTATATCGGCCGCGAACTGAACGGACGCACGGTCGGCGTGCTTGGCATCGGCAACGTCGGCGGACGCTTGGCGGCGATGTGCCGGGCCGCCTTCAACATGCGCGTGCTGGCCTATGATCCGTTCCTGACGGCGGACCAGGTAAAGGCGCGCGGCGCGGAGAAGGTCGAACTGGACGAGTTGCTGGCGCAATCGGATTATGTGTCGGTGCATTGTCCGCTGACGAAACAAAACCGCAAAATGATGGGCGCGCGCGCAATTCGCGCGCATGAAGCCGGAGGCCTATTTCATCACCACCGCGCGCGGCTTCATCCATGACGAGGAAGCCCTGGCGGAGGCTCTGCGCAAAAAGCAGATCGCCGGCGCCGGCCTCGATGTCTGGGAAGACGAGCCGCCGCCGCACGACCATCCGCTGATGGCGTTCGACAACGTGATGGTCAGTCCGCACGTCGCCGGCTCCACGATCGAGGCGCGGGAAAACATGGGCCGGATCGCGGCGGAACAGGCGCTGGAGATCCTGGATGGCAAAAAGCCGCCGCGACTGATCAATCCCGAGGTCTGGCCGGCCTATCGTGAACGGTTCGAGCGGATCATGGGGTTCGCGCCGGAGGACTGATCAGAGCGAAGTCCGATCCGATCAAAGGCGGCTGTGGTTGATGCCTGAGCCGAACCGAGGCCGCGCCCAAGGCCGGCCGGCGCGAGGTGCTGGGTGTCGCCCCGGCCTGTCCGAGGGGGAAAAGGCATGTATGTCGTCCCCGAAGCCGACGCCGCAGCCATCCGGGAGGCCTATGAGCGGGACGACGAGCTGTCGGCCGCATCGAGCTCCGACGGCGCTCTCCTGGCATTATGGACAACGTCAAGGCGAGGGGAGCCGGCAAGTGCGATCGCCGGCTGGACGCCGCTGCCACCACGATCAGCAGGGCGACCGCGCAAAAGAGAAGGCGGCGTCGTAGATCCCATACGGCGACAGCCTGACTTGCTCGACGTCGCCGGAAAGACCGTGCAACCGATGCGACCGGGCAGGGCAGTTCCCGTGGCAGCCCTGACCGAGCGGCATTGGGCCGGCAACACGGTACCGACGCAGCTGCGTGCTGCATCAGGTGAGTGGCCAAGCCCTGCCGGGGGGCTTCAACGGCAAGGCAAAAACATGATACAGGCAGACCGCGTGGCTGATGATCTCGGCCGGAATCGATGTCGAGAATAGGAGGCGTCATCCCGTAAGCCTCGCCCGGCTCCCCGCCACGTGCCAGCCCCACTTAACTTGCCAATGCCGGCGTGGCCAATCTCCTAGGGCACCGTAGTCAGGATGGCAGCTTATCCTTTGACATGCGTGCATGGCTCATATACACGAAATGCGCAGCTCGCTGGCGCGAGCCGCACCATCGGAGAGCGGGAAAACCGCCTTCTATCGAAAAACAGGATGTCTGGGCGGCGGTTGGCACCGCGCCCGCAGAGCGTGAGGCTTCACCCCAGGTAACGTCGTCATCTCAAGAAAGCGCTCTGCCACAAGAGCACCATACCCGATGAAGCCACGCTTGTGCGTGCCTGTCACCGTCGCATGACCGCGTGAACGAGAGGCTTGTCATGCTGGAGCGTTTGGAGCGGCAAGAAAAGCTGACAGCAAATCAGTGGGAGATCATCGCCACGGCAAACGTTGGCGATATGCTCGATTTTTTCGACTTTTTCCTGATCGGCTATGTCCTGGCGTTTATCCTCAAGGATTGGCAGATAACCTATGGGCAATCGGCGCTGATCCTGATCTCCGCGGGGCTTGGCGCGGTGCCCGGCGCCTTTTTCTGGGGCTGGATGGGCGACCGGATCGGCCGTCGCACGGTATTCATGATTACCGCGCTCAATGTCGCGTTCGCGACCGGCATTATGTATTTCACGCCGCAACAGGACGGCTGGATCGCCGGGTGGATTTTTCTGTCGTTCTTCCGCTTCTTCGTCGGCTTCGGCAATGCCGGGTTGATCGCAGTAGATATCCCGCTGGTGCAGGAATTCGTCCCCACGCACAAGCGCGGGTGGGTCAGCGGGTTGACTACGGTCCTCTTGCCGGCGGGGAATGTTCTCGGCGCGGTGTCGGGTGCATTTCTGGCGCCGATAATCGGCTGGCGCGGCCTGTTCCTCGTCGGCCTAACTCCGGCGCTCTTGGTGTTAATGATCCGCTACTGGGTGCCTGAATTGCCACGCTGGCTGATGCGCATGGGGCGCCACGAGGAGGCGCGCAGATCGCTTGCCTGGGCGTTGCAATGCGATCCTAAGGAAATCGAACTGCCGACCGCTACCACGGCTCTCGTAGAGAAGGAAAGGACGCGGTGGCGCGAACTGTTCAAATACCCACGCAGCATGATTGCGGCATGCCTGATTGCGCTGAGCCAGACAGGCGGTGTGGGGATCTTGATGTGGATCACCACACTCTTCGTGATAGTGCTCAAGATCAGCCCGGCAGAGGCCTCCTATCTGATGATCTATGTTGGCCTCCTTGGCATTGTAGGCCGTCTCGTCGCGTCGTGGATGTCGGATGCGCTCGGGCGCCGAGCGTCCGGTTTCCTGATCGGCGCCGGCGGCGCCATCCCATGGCGCTTGCCGGCTATCTGCATGACGTCTACGTCGGTACGGTCTCGGTGTTTTTCGTACCGATCATGATCCAGCGCTTCTTCGGAGATGCCAGCTACGCGATCATAGGTCCTTACTTGGCGGAGGTCTGGCCCAGCCGGTTACGCGCGAGCGGCATGGGCTTCAGCTATGGCATCGGCAATCTGGGCAAGATCATCGGCCCCCTCGGGCTTGCCTTGATCGTCGGTTCGTCCAACTACGTCAGCCCAAAGTTGACGATCGACGCGATCTTTCCGGCGTTGCTTTTCCTGGCTTTCTGGTACGGCTTAGCGGCGCTTGTCTTCTGGTTCGTCGGTTTCGAGACCCGGGGCCGGTCAATCGAGGAGATCGACAGAGCGCTCGACGGACCGACGCTAACGGCGGTCAGGGCGCAGGTTGTATAATCGTCCCGGCCGAACGCTCGCTAGTCATGGGCCGGGCCGCGTTGTCCGGCCGATTTTTGTTCGGCGAGGTCGTTGCCCCCGCAGTAGTTCCCCGGCGCTCCGCGAGCGTCGCCGCGCAGCAGCGTGAAACTCATCATTCAGCGCGGTGGTCAGCGCCGTTTACGATCGTGTGCGGACCGCACGGTCAGCTTAACAATGGTATAAGGTCGCTTGCAATTCCCCAGGCCTGTCCCGTCCGGGCTCGGATCGGTGGCAACTCTCGAGAAAGATCGCAAACTATGACCGAGATCGCAACATTCACCGAAACCGCAACGCCAACGACCGAGCATTTCGACGTCCTGATCATCGGGGCTGGCATCTCTGGGATCGGCGCGGCCTATCACCTTACGAAGCAGTGCCCAGCGAAAAGCTTCGTCGTCCTCGAAACGCAGGAAAACTTCGGCGGAACCTGGCTCACCCATCGCTATCCCGGCATCCGCTCCGACAGCGACCTGCATACCTTTGGCTACCGCTTCAAACCCTGGACCACCGCGCCGATCGCGACCGCGGCCGAAATCCTCAGCTACATGGGCGAAGTCATCGACGAGAACGGCCTCGCGCCGCACATCCGCTATCAGCACAAAATCGCTTCGGCGAGCTGGTCAAGCCGGGACGCACTGTGGACGCTTGAGGCGACCCGGACCGACACCGGTGAAGCGGTCCGTTTCACCGCGAACTTCCTGTGGATGTGCCAGGGGTATTATCGGCACTCGGAAGGTTACGCACCGAAGTGGGATGGGATGGATGCCTTCAGGGCCAGATCATTCACCCGCAGAATTGGCCTGAGGATCCGGACTACGCCGGCAAGAATGTCGTCGTCATCGGTTCGGGTGCCACCGCTGCGACGCTGATACCGGCAATGGCGGCCGATTGCGGGCACATCACGATGCTGCAACGCTCGCCGACATATTTCAGAGCCGGGCGCAATGCCATTCCGCTCGCTGAGGAGTTGCGCGCACTCGGCATCGACGAGACCTGGATCCACGAAATCGTCCGCAAAAAGATCCTGTACGAGCAAGACGTGTTCACCCGACGCTCCTTCACCGAACCGGACGCAGTAAAGCAGGAACTGCTCGGCGTCGTGCGAGCACAGCTCGGTGACAACTACGACGTGGATACGCATTTCACCCCGACTATCGGCCGTGGCGGCAGCGTATCGCCTTTATCCGGACGGCGATCTGTTTCAGGGGATCAGCAGCGGCAAAGCCTCGGTGGTCACTGACGAAATCGAGCGTTTCACTGAAACCGGCATCCTGATGCAAGTCGGGCAAATCTCTCGACGCCGACATCATCATCACCGCCACCGGCTTCAATCTCAATGTTCTCGGCGACATCGAATTCGCCATCGACGACAGACCCCTCGTCTTCTCCGATACCGT
>CAVWZM010000037.1:0-65289 GCA_963759425.1 uncultured Alphaproteobacteria bacterium | reverse complement strand
TTACCGGATTCGGCAGGTTGTCCCGTCCAACCTCCGACACCGGCCGCAGATGCCAGTTCCGCTCGACGAACTTCAGGAATGACACATGGTCGGCGTAACTGTGCGAGACATGGCCGCCCTGGGAGTACGGCGAGACCATGATCGCCGGGATACGGGTGCCGTCGCCGAAGAAGTCGAGCGGCTGGATGTAGCCGGAGTCCCAGTATCCGCCGCCTTCGTCGAAGGTGATCAGGATCGCGGTGTGTGCCCACAGCTCGGGTTGGCCTGCACCTGGTTGATGATCTTGCTGCGTGAACGCCTCGAACAGGTCGAGCTTGGACGAGGCCGGGTGGCCATCGAGCAGAGCCGTCCGGCTTGACGATCGAGACCGCCGGCAGAGCGCCGGATTTGATGTCGGCTTCGAGGTCCGGGATGTCCTGCAGATGCGCCTTGCGCTGCGCGGCGCTGGTCATGATGGCGGTTTCGTACAGGAACGGGTTGCAGATATTGCAGTAGATCGCAGCCGGATTCGCTGCTCGGGTCCTTGACATAGGTGTTCCAGCCCGCGCCGTAGTACTTCCAGGAGATATTCGCGTCGTTCAGCGTGTCGCCGATCGTGCGCACCGGTGACGGCGGGATGGTGAAGGTCGACGGTGTTGACCGTGCCGTCGCCGAAGTAGCCCGGGTTGTAGTTGTTCAGCAGGTAATAGGCGCCTGCGCTGCGCACCGCGGTCGACCGGTGTGTACGGCAGGCGGCGAGGTAGTCCAGCACGGCGTCGACGCCCGGGCTGCGTTCGGTCGGAGCAGTTGCTGTAGGAGCCGCCGCTGTAGCCGTCCTGGGTGTACTAGTTGTTGGTGCCGGGCTGCGGATTCGGATTCTCGATCTCGTTGCGCCGGCGGCGTCGGCGATGTTGCCGTGGCCGTCGCGTGTAGTAGATCGCCAGGCCGGTGCCGAGCAGCGATGTGATTGGCGCCGGTGCCGCCCTCGATCGACTGATGGAAGTTGTCGCTGATCGTAGTACGTGTCCGCCAGCTGCTTGAAGTAGGGCACGTCGCCCTGTAGCATGTTGTAGAAGCCCATCGAGGTCGAGCCTTCGCCGGTCGTCTGGTTGGTGAAGTTCGCCGGCTGCGGCTTGCCGTTGCTGCCGGCGCCGATGGTGATTTCCACCCACGGGAACAGGTCGCCAGTGCAACCCTGACGGATTGGCCTGCGGTGGCGTGCGTCACCGAGCAATCGAGCTGCTGCCACATCTGGTAGAAGCGATGCACGGGGCTGGCAGTGTAGCTGTCGTACGGCATGCCAGCGCGATAGCTGAAACGGTCCGTTCGGCAGTGCGGCCGCGTTCGGGATGCGGGTATCGATACTGTCGCTGGGCAGTCCGGTTGCCCCGGTCGTTGCAGCTTGTAGTCGTCGGTCGGCAGCCCGTCGTTGATCTGATTGAACGCTGCCGTCGCCGCGGCCAAAGTGGCGAATGGCGGCGGGCTCTCGTCGCTGGCGGATGACGGTGCGCCATCGGTCATCGCCGGCGGCAATGCGGCATAGGGGGTCTGCCCGGGCGGACTCAGCATATAGGTCGTGGTGTCGGTCGCCGAATTCTGTGCTGCCTTGGAGAAGTTCGGACCCGGCGTGCCGTCGGCTTTGACGATGCCTTCGGACAGCAGATTGTTCACTGTCTCGCCGGCCCGCGGCGTGTAGGTCGCGAAGACATGGTCGAAGGTGCGGTTCTCGCCGATGATCATGATCACATGTTCGATCGGCGTACGCGGCTGGGTTCGTTGCGACTGCGCCACGGCTTGCGACACCGGGACAATGGTTAGTGACGTGAAGGTGACCGCAGCGATCGCACCGCACAGGGCGGGCGACGGCCGCGAAAGAGGGGGGGTTGTCATTGATGGTTTTCCTTTTGGAAGAAAACTGATCCAACGCGGCAACGCCTTTCATTCGCCAACTCAAGGTGACGAGAAAATCGGCACGGAGAGGCCTCCGGGCGGCGGGGAGACCCTACCGCGTCCGCGTGACAGCCGCGTGAAGCAACGATTGCGGTTTTACGATAGTTGCTATCGCGGGCGATCGTGATTGGTTACTTGGATGGGCCGTAACCGTTACGATCTGATTGTGCCAGCGAGCGTTGACACCGACGCCTTGCCAAGCAGGGAAAATGGCGGATGGCCGGCCCCGCGGCGGCCGCATGCGTCAGCCCAGATGATCCAGCCCGATATCCAGCACCGTCGCGCTGTGCGTCAGCCATCCCACCGACAGCAGGTCCACCCCGCTGGCGGCGATCGCCGGCGCGGTTTCCGGCCGAATGCGCCCCGACGCCTCGGTTATCGCCCGGCCATCCACCATGCCGACCGCCTGCCGCAGCATGTCCGGATCCATGTTGTCCAGCAGCACGGCGTCGACCTTCAGCGTCAGCGCCTCGCGCAACTGTTCCAGCGTATCGACCTCCAGTTCGATCTTCACCAGATGACCGACGCCCGCCCGTGCACGCTCGACCGCGGCGCGCACGCCTCCGGCTATGGCGACATGGTTGTCCTTGATCAACACGGCATCATCCAGGCCGAATCGGTGGTTCGATCCGCCGCCCACCCGCACGGCGTATTTCTGTGCGAAGCGCAGCCCCGGCATCGTCTTGCGCGTGCAGCAGACCTGCGCCCGCGTGCCCGCAATGGCATCGGCGATGCCGCGCGTGGCGGACGCGACGCCGCTGAGGTGGCAGAGGAAATTCAGCGCTGTTCGTTCCGCCGTCAAAATGCCGCGGGCCGGCCCGCGTGATCGTGGCGATCAGATCGCCCGGACGCAGCCGGTTGCCGTCCGGCAGCGCCACGATCACCTCGATCGCCGGATCGATCAGCCGGAAGGCGGCCGCGGCGAAATCCAGCCCGGCCACCACACCGGCCTGACGCGCCACCAGCGCTGTCCGCGTAACGGTCTCGGCCGGAACGATCGCATCGGTGGTGAGGTCACCGGCGCGGCCGAGATCCTCCAGCAACGCCACGCGGACAGCCGGCTCGATCATGACCCGGGGCAAAGGGGTGACGATCATCGCAGGAGCCCTACCGCACCGCCAACATGCGCTCGACCGCGGCGCGGGCGCGTTCGGCCAAGGCCGGGTCGATCGTCACTTCCTCCTGCATCGTCTCCAGCGCATGCCGGATCTTCGGCAAGGTGATGCGCTTCATGTGCGGGCACAGGTTGCAGGGCGCACGAACGACACCTCCGGATGATTCACCGACACGTTGTCGGCCATCGAGCACTCCGTCAGCAACACGACCCGCGCCGGTTTCTCGCGCCCGACATAGCCCGACATGTCGGCGGTCGACCCGGTATAGTCGGCCTCGGCAACAACCTCCGGCGGGCATTCGGGATGCGCCAGAATCACCACGCCCGGATAATCGGTCCGCAGCGCCCGCACCTCGGCCGCGGTGAAACGCTCATGCACCTCGCAATGGCCCGCCCAGGCGATGATTTTGACATGTGTCTGGGCGGCGATGTTCTGTGCCAGATACTCGTCCGGCAGCATGATGACCGTGTCGGTGCCGAGTGATTCGACGATCTTGCGCGCGTTGGCGGAGGTGCAGCAAATGTCGGATTCAGCCTTCACCGCCGCTGACGAATTGACATACGTCACCACGGGAACCCCCGGGTGGCGCTGTCGCATCAACCGCACATCCGCCGCCGTTATCGACGACGCCAGCGAACATCCCGCTCGGCTATCCGGGATCAGCACCGTCTTGGCAGGGTTGAGCAGCTTCGCGGTCTCCGCCATGAAATGCACGCCGGCCATAACGATGATATCCGCGTCGACGGTCATTGCCTCCCGCGCCAAGGCCAGACTGTCGCCGACGATGTCCGCCACGCAGTGGAAAATCTCCGGCGTCATGTAGTTGTGCGCCAGGATGACCGCATTGCGCTGCCGCTTCAGCGCCAGGATGGCGTCGATATCCTCGGCGAATACCGGCCATTCGATACGTGGAATCAATGACTTGACGCGGTCATAGAGCGGTGCGGTGCGTTCCAGCAGTGCGGTGGCAGCCATGGTAGACCTCCTGTCGTAATGCTCCATCGGAGCATTAGTGAGGTTATGCTAGCGATGAGTATAAGGATGTCAAGTGTGACGTTGGCGGCGTCGCCGGAGCGGCGCCCCCATGTCGAGCCACGGAGGTTATATCGCCCGCACCAGCGGCAGCTTGGTCCCCGCGACCCGGCGCTCTGCCAGGACTTCGCCCCGGAAGCGGAACAGCTTGGCGGGGCGACCGCCGGTTTCGGTCGTCACCTCACCGGTTTCCTCGACCAGGTCCTGTTGGTCGATCAGGCGGCGGAAGTTCTGCTTGTGCAACAGGCGGCCGGCCAGCGCCTCGACCGTTCGTTGCAATTGGAGCAACGTGAAGGCAGGCGGCATCAGTTCGAAAACCACTGGCCGGTACTTGATCTTGGCGCGCAGCCTGGCGATGCCGGTGGCCAGGATGCGGCGGTGGTCGTGCTGCATCGGTTCGCCGAGCGCCGAGCCAAGCGCTTCCGGGAGGATTGCCGTCCGGCTGCGGGACTCGGCCACGAGGCACGCCTCCCACAGCAATTCATAACGCTGAAGCACCAGTTCCTCGTTCCACCGCTGACCGAGGAGACCGAAGTTGATGGCGATGCGGCGGCGGCGGTCGCGCGCGATGGCCGCGTCGTTGGCCGTCTCCGCCCAGTCGAGCAGGGGAGCCGCCAACAGGTCTTCGGTCAGCGTGGCGCCCGGACCGCGGAAATCCTCCCACGGGAAGAATCGATACCATGGCTGCCACGCCGCATCGCCGCGGCCTGCTGTGGGTGCCTCCCGTGTGAGGCCGAGGTAGCTGACCGAAACGACGCGTCCGTCCGCCTCCTTCTTCCGATCGAGATCGGCGAAGGTGTAGAGTTGCTCCACATAGCCCAGCGGGTGATGCGTCTGCGTTTCCACCCAGGCTCGCAACCCAGCCTGTAGCGAGCGGTGGGCGGGCTCGAACGGGCCAGAGGGCAGTGCCTCTCCGTTGTCGATGGTCAGCACACGCGGCTGCCCATCGGTCACCGCTACGATGACCGCCGTCAGTTCCGCGGCAACGGCCGCGCTGTCGATGTCGCCGAGAGGTCGAGGCACGGTTCGTTGTCGCATGGCGGCGGCGGGTTCGGCTACCGCCAGATCACACGCCGGCGGGGCTTTACTCGCCCTTCTTGCCTACATCACGCACTGCAATCCCCGCACCCACCATCATCGCGCCGGTTGCCAGCGTGAGGATGGCGGACCCGATCACAAAACCGGCCAGCCACGACCCGCCCGGACGCGGGGCCGGACTGCCCTCAGAGGCTTTGCTCGTGCCATGAGGAACTCCTTTAGCAACATTACTTCGTTGTCCGGCGGGAAATAGCAAGTTAACTAAACGCCTGAGGCCTGATTGGACAACGCGAACAACGGGTCGGTATGCTCCCGGCGATGCAGGTGCCCAGGGCGTTTTCGCCGAGGCAAGCCGAGCAGGGAGGAAAGCACCATGGACAGCTTGCTGCCGCTGGCAACAAGGATTGGCGCCCGCCTGAAAGCGCGGGGCGAGACGATCGCGATCGCCGAATCCTCCACCGGCGGCCTGATCTCCGCCGCGTTGCTGTCCATCGGCGGCGCCTCGGCGTATTTTCGCGGCGGCGGCGTGATCTACACGGCGCAGGCCCGCAAGGGGTTGCTCGACATCGACAACCCGCTGCCGGCACCGATCGAGCGGGCCTCGACAGAGCCCTACGCGCTGCTTTTGGCTGAAACGGTGCGCGCCCGTCTCGACAGCGTCTGGGGCTTGGGCGAGACGGGAGCTACCGGTCCGACCGGAAATCGCTATGGTGACAAGGCTGGGCACACCTGCATCGCCGTCGCCGGCGCCGGCTTCTCGAAGGCGATCACCTTGGAAACCGGTAGCGACGACCGCATCGCCAATATGCGCGCCTTCGGTATCCGGGCCCTCCAGTTGCTCGCCGAAGCGCTGGGGTAGGGCTCCTGCCCATGTCATGGCCGGGCTTGGCCTGGCCCGGTCACCCACGACGAGAGTTCGCGTTTCCGGCACCGTGGACTCCTCTTTTGCACGAGCACCTTGAGGGCGGCCCGTAGGCCGTGGTGCACGCGCGGCATTCTTCTCAACTCGTACGGCGCGCTCCAGGGCGTTATCGCATAAGCGCCCGTCATGTTGACCGTGAACATCCAGCCGGGACGCCACCGCAGTTTTGAACAGGGCTGTCCGATCTGCCACACTCCTGGTCGGTGATCGGGGGGAACGGACATGTCGCGCTTCGACAACAAGGTGGTGCTCGTGAGCGGCGGGGCGCGCGGCCAGGGTGCCGCGGAGGCCCGCCTGCTGGTGGCGCAGGGTGCGAAGGTGGTGATCGGCGACGTGCTGGACAATCAGGGCCAGGCGCTGGCTGTCGAGCTCGGGCCGGCTGCGTCCTTCGTCCGGCACGATGTGACCTCGGAAGCCGATTGGGCCCGCGCCGTCGAAGCCGCCCAGAAGCTCGGCGGCCTGCACGGCCTGGTCAACAACGCCGGCATCTACCAGCCGGCCGCGCTGATGGAGACCGACGACGCGCTCTGGCAGCGGCACATCCAGATCAACCAGTACGGCTGCTTCCTCGGCATGAAGGCGGTAGTGCCGGCGATGGAGCGCTCGGGCGGAGGGTCCATCGTGAATATCTCGTCAGTCGCCGGCCTTAAGGGCTCGCCCGGGTCCTTCGCCTATGCCGCGACCAAGTGGGCGCTGCGGGGCATGACCAAGTCGGCGGCGATCGACCTCGGCGGACGTAAAATCCGGGTGAACTCGGTTCATCCCGGTCCAATCGACACCGACATGATCGCGTTCCGCACGCCCGAGCAGCGCGAGGAGCGGATGAAGCAGGTGCCGATGCACCGCGACGGGACCCCGGAGGAGGTTGCGCAGCTCGTGGCATTCCTGCTCTCCGACGAGAGCAGCTACATCACCGGCGCGGAGATCGCCATCGATGGCGCTTCATCGGCCTAGCCCCCAATGATGGGCTGCCACCGCGCGAATGCCGCGGTTTGCGCCCCTAACCGACCACTCGGATCGGCCGTCGCAGCAGCACTATCGATAGCGGCTGAGATGGATCCCTCTGCGCGCCCATCTGACGAATGTGCTTCCGGACAACCTCCTGGCTAACCGACTGACCACGCCAGCCTGGATGAGCGGTGATGCGCGTGACAGATGGCTACCGCCAGCGCATCGGCAGCGTCGGAGCGGCGCATCGAGGCCCCCGGCAATAGGCGGCGGACCATCATGGCAACCTGGACTTTTCCGCCCCGCCGGTCCCCACCACCGCCATCTTGACCGTCTTGGCGGCATATTCCGTGACCGGAATTCCAGCCAGCGCTGGCGCCAGCAATGCCACGCCGCGGGCGTAGCCAAGCTTCAGCGTCGCCGTGCCATTGCGGTTGACATAGGTTTCCTCGACCGCGGCCTCGGCCGGATGGTGCAGTCCAAACAAATCGGCCAGCGCGTCGTGCAAGGTTTTCAGGCGGATCGGCTACCGCGTAGCGCGCTGTCCGTGGCGATCACCCCGTCGGCGATATAACGCAGGCGGCTGCCGTCGCTCTCGATCACCCCCCACCCCGTGAAGCGCAGTCCCGGATCGATGCCCACCAGTCTGATCATCTGCGAATCGCACTCCACGGCCAGACGCCGCATGGTTATAGGCATCCGTCAGCCGCGCCGTCCGTCCATCGTTCGTCGCCACCCGGCGTGCCGCCCATGGCCCGGCTGATGGAGGACAGCCACCCTGTGGGCACGAGCTCGGATAAGATATCGGGATCTCGGTAAATCTCGATTTCGTCCAGATGCAGATATTGCCTGTCACTCAGTTTGATCCTGATGAACCGGGCGATGGAAGCCCTGCACCCCACCCGCAGCGGAAAGCCATCGATCCCGCCGAAGTCCGTCCCGCTGTGAGTATAGATCGTCGTCCAGTTCTCGCCGTCGACCGAAATGAGCACCACGAGTGAGCGCGCACGCTGCTGGCAGCCCGCGTCCAGCCGATTGTAGATTACCACCTCATCGAAGGTCGTTGCTTCGCCGAGATCAACCATCCACCACGGCTGCGGCTCGAAATCCGTGTGGAACCCAAACTTGCCGCTCTTCACCCCGTCGACGCCGCCCTGCGGTGTCGGGGTCGACCCCTCGAGGGCACTGCTCTGGGATGCCGATCGATCGAGCGCCAGGTTGCGCCGGCCGCCGGCAACCGCCTCCAGAATCCGCTCGCGACGCTCATTGATCTCGCGCACGCCGTTTCGCTGCGCGAACTCTGATGCCTGCATGAAGCAGCGGCAAACGATCGCACGCATTTCCTCGGATCGTTGCGAACACAGCGCGGCAATCCGGGGCGGCGGATACGGTCCGACGGCGAGCACCCCCAGCCCCGCCGCGTGATTAAAGTTGAAACTGGGATGCTGATCCGACAGCTCCTGCCACAGCTTCCACACGCCAAAGCCGCGAGAGCGGATCTCGGTGTCATGCAGCAGCACGACAGCCCGATCCGACAGCTTTCGGCGCCATGTTTCAAAGTCGTGCCTGACGGCGTCATACGAATGACACCCGTCGAGGTGAAGCAAATCGACCGAACCATCCTGGAACTGTTCGACGGCCTCGTCGAAGCGGCAGCGCAGCAGCCGCGAGCACATCGGAAAATGCGCCGACTGAAATTTTGCCAAATCGTTATAAATATCGTCGCTGTAGAGACCGGTGTGCGCGTCGCCTTCCCACGAATCCACCGCCACGCAATTTGTCTCTAATCCACATCGGACAACCGCGTTGCAGATCGCCGCGAAGGAAACGCCGTTATGCGTCCCAAGCTCGACGACGGTCCTCGGCCTGGTTGCCTGAACCACCCAGTGCGCGAAGCTCACATGGCCATGCCACGCGCTCGGGCAGGTGGCTCTTGGCGAGGCCCATAACAGGGCTTGGAGATCCTCCAGGACGAGCGGCCAATGACTCGTCCTCCGGGGCGCTTGCGACCGGGTCATCACCGGCCATCAGGCCGACAGCGCCTGCATCACCGCGTCGGGAATGTCAAAATTGGCGTATACGTTCTGCACATCGTCGCTATCCTCCAGCACGTCCAGCAGTTTGAGCAGACTGGATGCGCGATCCGCGTCGAGCGTCACCGAAGTGGTGGGTCGCCAGTCCAGCCTGGCACTCTCGGGCTCGCCAAAGCGACCCTCCAGCAGGTCGCGCACCGAAAAGAAATCCTCGACCGCGCAGGTGACCTCATGCCATTCGGCGTCGCTTTCCACGTTGTCGGCGCCGGCCTCGATCGACGCTTCCAGCATCGCGTCGGCGGAGGCGGCCGCGGCCGGGTAGCGGATCACGCCAAGACGGGTGAACAGGAAGCTGACCGAATTCGTCTCCCCCAGGGCGCCGCCGTATTTGCCGAACGCGGCTCGCACGTCGGACGCGGTTCGGTTGCGGTTATCTGTCAGCGCTTCGACTATGACCGCGACGCCGGCCGGCCCGTAACCCTCGTACCGCACCTCGACATAGTCGTCGCCACCGCTGGCCCCGGTGGCCTTCTTAATCGCCCGGTCCACCGTGTCCTTCGGCATGTTGGCCTGCCGCGCGGCGATCACGGCCGCTCGCAGGCGTGGGTTGGAGGCCGGATCCGGCAGCCCCTGCCGAGCGGACACGGTGATTTCACGGATGATCTTGGCAAACTGACGGGCACGGCGCGCGTCCTGCGCCCCCTTGCGGTGCATGATGTTCTTGAACTGGGAATGGCCTGCCATCGTCTGCCGTCAGCTTTCGTTCAGTTTTGGCCCAGAAGGATACGGGCCGGACTATACCCGCGGTCCAAACAGGCTGACTGGCACACACGCGGCGATTAAGACGCGTACACCAGTCGGAGGACCTCGGGCAGCCGGGTTATACCAAGCCTCTACCGCGGACACACGGTCCCCGGGAGGCAGGCGTCCGGCCTCCGCCCTTCATCCGCTGCTCATGGGTGGACGATTTACCGGGCCGAGGAGCCGGACCTGTTCCGCTCAGGCAGCACGGGATGTGGTGGTGAACGGGGATCAACGGCACCACCGCCTGATCCATCATGCCTTGCCCCGGAAATCAGTGACGCATCGCCCGGGCGACCTGATCAATCGCTCGCGACCCGCCGGTCTGGCAACCCTGCCACTGTTGCCGCTAAGGCACGCCGAACGTGGCGATGCGATCAATTCCGCAAAAGAACAGCACCCGCTTCTCCTCGATCTTCGGGTCCCGCAGCGCATAGGGCCCAGGTTGGCCGGTATATTTCGTCCAGATCCGGTCGAGCTGTTTCGTTACATAGTCGCCGCCCTCGTCCCACTCCCGCAGCTCACGGCGAACCGTGCACTTGATCTGCACCCAATGATACGAATTTTTCGGGTTCACCAGCAGCATCGAAAGCCGGGGATTGTCTCGGATCCACTGGCACTTGTTGCGATGTGAGGCGGTGTTGACCAACACCTCCCCGTCGGCGTGATCGAACCACATTGGCGTCAGGCTCGGGCGTCCATCCGGGCCGGTGACCGCGAGGGTCACCGTCACCGGCTGGTCCAGCAGTTGCCGGTAGATCGGCGCTAGGTCTTCCAGACCGGCGGCGTGGTGTTTGTCGCCGACGGCAAACTGGCCTTCCTGCAGGCCGTTCGCGACATGGCGAAAGTTTGCTATGGTAAAGCCATCGGCCATTGTCCGTTCCCTCGCTGCCCGGGCGCTGCTCCGGCGGAGACCGGCTTCTTCGACCCTTGGTTGTCCCGATCCGGGAAATCGCCAGCCACACTATGCAGTGCACGACGAAGGCGCAAGGCGGCGGCTATCGGCGGCGCGGGATACGCAAAACGTGAGGGCACGGCGGTTGAACATCCCATCCGGCAGAGGTTTCTTGTGTCCGTTGGCGATCTCCCGCCGGTCCAAGGCGAAATGAGCGCCCCTTCGACCGATGCGGATCTGCCACCGCTGGTGATCCCCGCCGCTTCCAGCCGCTTCCCGAGCCGGCGACCCACCCTGATCCTGCTGGCGACAAGCCTCCCGAAGGCCCCAGCCACGGGTCCAATCACCTGCTTGGGCGGTCATCGACCTTCCTGATGCCATTTGACCCGAGTTGTGGCGCTAGACCGAGTGGCCGCCCTGCCGTCGCAGAGCCGAGCCGAGCCTCGCGGTTTGTTGCATTTGGTTAAGCCGAGGGCGCGGCGGTCGGCCGAAATGGAACTGGCAGGATACGACTTCATGTTGCAATGCACACCAATTCCACCTTGATTGCGCCTGTATTTGCATTTGAATTACAATGGCGGAATGTGGGCGTTTTTTTGCCGCCTCGATATTGACAAACATATCGCTTTGGCCTTGAACGCGCGCACGGCGTGACACGCCCCGCCAGGATCGCCAATTCGAGGCGGCACGTCGGATCAGGAGGGAAGACCATGGAAAACGTCTGGGCACCGGTTCCCGGCACGCGTTTCTTTACGCGCAACGGCGAAGGACTGTATGAGCGCCTGACGGAAAAGTTGTACCTGCGAGTTGATGAAGTTGACGAGACTGACGCCAAGGAGGTCTGCACCCGCCTCGCGGACGCGTTTGAGGCCCGTGCTCCGGTGCGGATGGTTGCCTGACGATTGCTGAACTGAAGTCGCCTGATCGAACGGGAACAGCAGAAGAAAAATAAGCAATATTAGCTTGGGTCGAGTGGAGTAACCGACCAGCGAAACGGCGGAGCTGTCATGCTTGACTGCTCGGCCACACTAAAGCTCCCGCTCGAAGTCTGCCCGAAATGAAATGAGCCAGACTGCGGCGCCACGCCAGGCTGGATCTTAGCCATGGGCGCACCAGCGCTGGCTTTGGTACGCCCCGAAACGTTTCCATGCGGGCGTGACAATCAACGGATCGGCGGCCAAATCTATTGCGTGCCGGCATCCCCCAGATCCCACCAGATGCCGGCAAATGCTGCCAGCCCCTCCCGCGCCGGGGCCCGAAGCAGATGCTCGTCCGGACCATGCTGCCCGCAGCCGTTGTAACTGTGCGGGATCCACACCAGGGGCACGCCCAGGAAGTCGACGAACACGTCACCCGGAAGTCCGCCTGACGAGTTTGGAATCACCTGGACGGGTTTACCCAGCGTTCGCTCCATACTGCCCACGGTCCAGCGGACCCAGGGATGGCCAGGGTCGGTGCGGCTGGCCGCCATACGAACACCCGCGCCCTCGATCCGCACCATGGAGAACCCGTTGGCGTCCAAATGCCGGCGCAAGGCATCCTCGAAACCGGCCGGATCGGTATCGTTGGTATAGCGGATCTGGCAATGAGCGCGCGCGTTCGGGGCGACGGCGTTGACCGGGTTCTCCGGACGGCCGGACAGCATCGCCAGGACGATGAAGCTGTTCCAGCCATAGATCTTCTCCGCGGAGGTCAGCCCGGGCTCGCCCCAGTCTGGGTCGATGGTGGCGGCTTCACCACCACCGCCGACCGGGCAGCCATCCAGCACGGCGCGCACGCCCGCCGGGACACCGTTTGCGGGCAGCCAGTCGCGCAGCAGAATTTTGCCGTGCCGATCGACGATGGCACTGATCGCGTGGCTGATCACGATTGCGGGATCAACGGTCAACCCGCCCCAGTGTCCGGAATGCACCCCGCCAGGGCGCAGGTCCACTACTAAGTCGAAATGATAGATCCCGCGTGTGCCGGTGGCGATTGTCGGCAGGTCTGGCGTAACCCGCGGGCCGTCGCTGGCGATCAGCACATCCGCGGCCAGGCGGTCGGCCTGTGCCGCGAGGAATGCGCGAAGTCCGGCCGAACCGCGTTCCTCGCTGGTTTCCAGGATCAGCTTCAGATTGAAACCCGCGGCGCCGTTGCGTTCCTGCAGCACCGCTTCCAGGGCAGCCAGGTTCAATGCGTGCTGTCCCTTGTTGTCGGCGGTTCCGCGGCCGTACCATCGGTCGCTCTCCTCGAACAGCGCCCACGGCCGCAGATCGCGGCGCCACTGTTCGTCGAGACCGCGCACGGTGTCGCCATGCCCGTAGGTCAGGACTGTCGGCCGGTCCGGCCCCTCCAGCCGCTCGGCCATCAATATGGGGCCGAAGCCGGGCTCGGGGTTGGAATGGATTTCAACAGAGAACGCCATCCGCTCCAGCCAGGGCCGGATAGCATCAGTCAGGTAGCGTTGCACATCGGATTCATGGCCAAGGTCCTGGGAGCTACTGGGGATCGCCACCAGCGAGGCCAGACGGTCGCGGAAGCCCCCGCCGTCGAAAAAGGCCAGTGCCCGCGCGATCGCGCCATTTCGCGTGTACTCATGGGACCATCCTTGGCTTTTGCGATCGGAACAGGTTGGCAGAGGAACGGCCTCCCGGCCAGCGGGGCCTTCTCGGCCTGGCCCAGTCGCGCGGACACTCGCTAGACCTCGAGCCAAACTGATCCGGGCGATTTTGTCAGCTGCGCTTTGCCGCGAACTTTGGCAGCAAGTGGCGAAGCGGCCGCGCGGTTACACCCGCCTGACGGATGGCACCGCAGCCCAGAACTGGGTGCCACGCTGTCGCAACGGCAGCAGGCTGGCTGCTATCTCCGCGGCGTTCGTCCAGGGCAGGATGATCAGGTCGTCGGGCCGGACGTCGGAAAGCAACGCCGGCGATACGATCGGGATGCGGCTGCCTGGCAGGAATCGGCCGTGTTTGACCGGATCGGGGTCCGCCACGCAGGTGATCTGCGCAGCGGTGACGCCACAGCAGTTCAACAGCGTGTTGCCGCGCGCAGCGGCCCCAAAGGCGGCAACGCGCCGTCCGTTGGCGAGCCGGAGCCGGAGGAACTCGCGCACCTCGTCGCGCGACGTCTCCACCTTCGGCGCGAAAGCCTCATAACTCTCCGGGCGGTCCAGGCCAGCCGAGCTTTCGGCGTTTCTGATGGCTTTCAGTGAGGGTCGAGCCGCGCGTGGCCCGCGGGCGTGGCAGGCAAAGACACGTAACGAGCCACCGTGATCGGATAGCCGCTCGACATCGAATACACGCAGGCCGACCGAACGCAGCACCCGCTCCAATACGAACAGCGACAGGTAGGAGTAGCGATCATGGCGGAAGGCGTCGAATTGGACCTTCTGCAGCACCGACAGGAGATGAGGAAACTGGAATGCCACCACCCCCTTCGGCCGCAGAATGCCCGCGAAGCCGGCGGCAAAATCGAACAGATCCGGCACCTCGGGCAGGACATTGTTCGCAACCACCAAATCCGCGCGGCCGTAGCGCACGGCAATTTCCATTGCGGTTTCCGCGGTGAAAAAGCTGACCTCGGTTGGGACGCCCAAGGACTGAGCGACAGCCGCGGCATTCGCCGCGGGTTCGATCCCCAGCACGGCGATGCCGGCCTCGCGGAAATGGTGCAACAGGTAGCCGTCGTTCGAGGCGATCTCGATCACCAGGGAGTCGGCTCCAAGCCCCAGCCGTTGTCGCATCGTTGTCGCGAAGCGGCGTGCATGGTCAACGTGAAGGGCGGAGCGGGAGCATAGAAAGGCATGGTTGCAGCCGCTCCGGTCGGTCGGAACGACGTCCTCGAGCTGCACGAGAAGGCAAGTGTCGCAGACACGGGCGCGGAGCGGATAGGTCTCGGTTTCTTGCAGCACGTCCTCAGCCGCGAGAGTGCGATTGGCCAGAGCAGTATACCCAAGATCAATCACTTTGCGCTGCAGTCCGGCGCCGCAGAGACGACAGGCGAGTTTTGGCACGGTGGGGGTAGCCCGTGCGAGGGTCGCAAGCCCGGTCAGCATTGCTGCACCCCGGCGGCGGAGGGAGCGCCACGCGGGAAGCCGACGTTGGGACGCTGGATCACTGCGGAGATTGGACCTTTCCCACCTCGGGGTAGGTCAGGGAAATGGTCCTTTTGTCCACCAGGCCTGACACGTGCGCGCTCTTCACCGGCTCAGTGTAACGCGAGATTGGTAAATAAAAGGTTTCCAGACCGTTTTTCGGGCTGAATGTCCTCGCAGAGACGGTCGCTTATCGGATTGGTGGCATGATTACAGGCCCGACCTGTGAGCCGAGCGTGATTTTGTTCCCATCGCGACAGGGATCCCGCGGCACCGGTGCGGGTCGCCACGGCTGGTGACCTATCCGACAGCGTTCAGTGCAACAAATCGGTGCCAGGACGTGGTGATGCTTGGCAGTCCGGTGTTGGCCGGCACGCGCTATGCCGCATCCTTCAGAACTGCTGTGCGAAGGCGAGACACCCTCACCACCAAACGGGACGCTGCCACGCGCGGTACGCCGTTTGAGATGGCTGACCGCTTGCTCGGCATAGGCCTGCTCCGCAGCCTGATCCGGGACATCCTTTGCCAGTCCAAGCCGACCGGGCTCACAGTCCACGCCGGGCCGCCACCTGAAGCGACCGAAGACTTCAGCGCTCGCCCCGGGTGCCGCAGTCGGCGCCTCCGGTTGACAGATCCGAACGCGACTATCATCATAATACCGAATATCTTCGATGTATTCAACGCAAAGGCCCGTTGCATGCCCGCAGCAAAAGTTGCCCTGGTGATCGGTGCCGGCGACGCCACCGGCGGAGCGGTCGCTCGCCGTTTCGCACGTGAGGGTTTCACCACCTGCGTCACCCGACGGCACGCCGACAGGCTGGAGCCGCTGGTCCGGAGCATCGAACAGGACGGAGGCAAGGCTCACGGGTTTGGCAGCGACGCCCGGCGAGAGGATGCAGTCATCACGCTGTTCGCAACCATCGAGCGCGATATCGGTCCGATCGAGATCGTATCATTCAATGTCGGTGGCAACGTTCGCTTCCCGATCCGGGAGACCACCACGCGCGTCTACACAAAAGTCTGGGAAATGTGCTCGCTGGCGGGCTTCCTGGCAGGCCGCGAGGCCGCGAAAGTTATGGTCCCTCGCCGGCGGGGCACCATCCTGTTCACCGGGGCCACGGCCAGCGTGCGCGGTGGCGCCGGCTACGCTGCCTTCGCCGGCGGCAAGCATGCGCTTCGTGCGCTCGCACAGAGCATGGCGCGCGAGCTTGGTCCCGAGGGCATCCATGTCGCCCATGTGGTCGTCGACGGCGCAATCGACACCGACTTCACCCGCTCACGTGACCCCGATGGTTACGCTACCAGAAGAGCGGCGGGCGGGATCCTCGATCCGGCGTCGATCGCGGAGAATTATTGGATGCTGCACAATCAGCCCCGTGACGCCTGGACGCATGAACTCGACCTGCGTCCCTGGAGCGAGACGTGGTAGGCTCCGGCTCTATCGACAGGAAATCCATGCCAGGACCGCTCGACAGCGTCAGGGTCATCGATCTGACCACGGTCATTTCCGGACCGGTCTGCACCATGCTACTGGCCGATCAGGGCGCCGACGTCATCAAGGTCGAGCCACTCGGCGGAGACATCGCACGCCGCACCTCGGGAGACGGCGACCTCAGCGCGATGTTTGTCTCGTCCAACCGCGGCAAACGGTCGATTGTGCTCGATCTGAAACAACCCGCGGCACTGGATGCCCTGCGCCGGCTGATCGCGAACGCCGACGTGCTGGTGCAGAATTTCCGCCCTGGTGCGATGCGGCGACTTGGTCTCGATGAACCGGCGATGCGAAAGCTCAATCCAGGCTGATCTACGTTTCGATTTCCGGTGTCGGCGACAGCGGTCCCTATGTCAGGAAGCGGGTCTATGATCCGGTGATCCAGTCGCTGTCAGGCCTTGCCGACCTGCAGGCGGACCAGGCGACGGGGCGCCCGCGGATGGTCCGCACCATCGTCGCCGACAAGACGACGGCGATCCACGCGGCCCAGGCGGTCTGCGCCGCACTGTTCGCACGTGGCCGCACCGGCGAAGGGCAGCACATCCGCCTGTCGATGCTAGACACGATGGTCGCCTTTCTGTGGCCCGAGGCGATGACGCAGTACACCATCGTGGGCCGTGAGAACGCCGCGAGCCCGGCGCCGCGGCCGGATCTGATCTTCAAGACGCTCGACGGCTACATTACCGTGGGCTCGCTGTCAGACCAGGAGTGGCGTGGGCTGTGCGATGTCCTCGGCCATCCCGAGTGGGTCGAGGATGCTCGGTTCCGAACGCCCGCGGCGCGATCGGCCAACGCGGCGGAGCGGCTGACGCTGGTGGGAGAGGTATTGGCTGAGCGGGCACAGCGGCGAGTGGCTCGAACGGCTGGATGCGGCGGATGTGCCCTGTGCCCCGGTCCTGCGGCGCGGCGAGGTGATCAACGACGTGCAGGTGATCAACAACGAACTCATCGAACTCGTGCGGCAACCGGGCGTGGGGACAGTCCGCCAACCGCGTCCCGCCGCGATGTTCGATCGCACCCCAGCCTGTATCGGCGGGCCCGCCCCGCGGCTCGGCGAGCACACCGACGCGATCCTGGCCGAGGCCGGATATTCGGCCGGCGAGATCGAGGCGATGAAACTGTCTCACGCGGCCAGCGCCTTCAGCGGCGAAGGCTAGCATCCGATACGGCGACAGAAGAAAATGTCCGAGACGGATCGCGGCCTGATCCTATGGGGTGTCGGCACCTCGCGCACCGTCCGTGCGCACTGGGCGCTGCACGAGCTTGGCCTTCGTTACGAGATCCGCCCTATCCTGCCACGCAACGGTGACACCCAGACCCCCGAGTTCACCGCCCTCACCGCTCGGCAGAAAATTCCCCTGCTGCAGGACGACGGGTTAATCATGACCGAAAGCGCGGCGATCATCTGCTATCTGTCCGACGCCTATGGGCAACCCCACAACCGGTTGGTGCCGCTCGAGGTGCGCCCCCGCGCCCGCTGCATGGAGTGGTGCTTCTTCGTCATCAGCGAACTCGATGCGACTTCGCTCTACGTGATGCGCCGCCACGGCGATCTGCGGCATGTCTACGGCGAGGCGCCGCTGGCCAACGAAGCCGCCGCGGCGTATTTCCAGGCACAGATGCGGACCGTCGATCGCGCCCTGGCGGAGGCCCCCCATTATATCATGGGCAACGATTTCAGCGCCGCCGACATTCTGCTTTCGACATGTATCTCCTGGGCGTTGCGTTATGGCGTGCCTGTGGCGGACACTGTCGTCGCCTACAATGAACGTGTCACGGCGCGCGCAGCCTACGTCCAGGCGCTGGCGAGCAATGCCCCGCCGGCCGGGATCAAGGTCTGACGACAGCGAGCGCGGTGCTCCGATAAAAGGCGGTGAGGTCCGTCACGAAGTCGATACCGGAGAGCGTCAGCGTATCCGATCCGGTCAGAATGTCGGGCTCCTCGGGCCAACTGCCATCGGCGCCCCGACGTAACAGTTCGGCCTCGATCCGCGTGCTGTGGACCGCAAGGATCTCCCGCACGCTTGGGATCGTCGTGTAGGCCCAGATATTGGCGCGCGTCTGCGCTTCGTTGCTCGGGGACAGTATTTCGATCAGCAGGATGGGGTCGGGCACCATCAGCCCAAGCGTCGGTGGAGCGCAGGTCACCGCGAGGTCAGGAATACGGAAGTTGCGATTGGCGCGGACGCGCGGGACGATGCCGGGTTGACTGAGCAACCGGCAGGGGCTGCCGCCGCCGATCAGATGATTGCGAATCAGCCGGCCGATCTCCCCCTGGAGGGCGGCGTGGGTCTCTGATCCTGGAGCCATCGCCACCGGTTCGCCGTCGATCAACTGCCAGCACCGGCCGGACGGGTCCGCCGGGTCCCAGGACAGGAATTCCGTCAGCGTCATACGGGCGGGAGCGTGATTGCGAAGAGCCACCATGCACAGTGCTTAGCATTTTCGCCGGGCAATGTCGCTGGCGCTTCCGGGTGCCTTGGAACCTTTCTTCTCGACAGGGCAATCGTCCGCGCGTGAGAGTTTCGTCCGTCTCGGGACAGCCGACGTTCGTGAGGTGTGCGCGCGCTTGGAGCAGACGCGACGCAGCCGATTGCCAGATTTGATGTGTCGGCCGGCCAGCGCGACTATGGGGTTCCATCAATGGGAAAACACTCATGCCGCTGACAGGGGTCAGGGTCCTTGACCTGACGCGCGTGCTTTCAGGGCCTTTTTGCACGGCCCTGTTGGGCGACCTTGGGGCCGACGTCATGAAGGTCGAGGCACCCGACGGTGACTCGATCCGTGGCCAGGGCGCGATCAAGGACGGCCTATCCTGGTATTTCGCCCAGTTCAACCGCAACAAGCGCTCGATCCGCCTCGATCTGCGCAAGCCTCAGGGCGGCGCGATCCTGTCCCGACTGATCGAGCGGTCGGACGTGCTGGTGGAAAATTTCCGCCCCGGCGTATTGGACCGCCTGGGCTTCGACGGCGACCGGCTGAAGGCTCTGCAACCGGCGCTGGTGACCTGTTCGATCAATGGCTTCGGCAGCACTGGTCCCTATCGCGATCGCCCCGCGTTCGATTTCATCGCTCAGGCCATGAGCGGCTTCATGAGCGTGAACGGCCGGCCGGAAGACCCGCCGCTGCGATCCGGCCTGCCGATCAGCGACCTGATCGCCGGGCTGTATGCGGCACTGGCTATCACCGCTTCGGTGACGCGAGCGCGGGCGACGGGGCAGGGACAGCGGGCGGAGGTGAGCCTGACGAACGGCCTGGTCAGCCTGCTTGCCTATATCGCGACGAACTATTTCGCCTCGGGTACGGTCCCGGCGCGCAGCGGCAACGACCATCCGATCGCCGCGCCCTACGGCGTGTTCCCCACCCGGGACGGTGAGATCGCGTTGGCTCCGGCGGACGATGCGTTTTTCGCCCGACTTGCCGATGCCCTCGGCGAACCCGGACTGAAGACCGACGCGTTATATGCAACTCAGTATGCGCGGGTGGCGAACCGGGCGCGGATCAACGCCATCGTCGGCGGCAAACTTGCGACCAACACCAGCGCCTTCTGGGTTGAGACGCTCAACGCGGCCGGGGTTCCCTGCGGGCCGGTGCACGGCGTGGAGGAAGTGTTCCGGGACCCGCAGATCCTGGCTCAGCAAATGCTCCTCGACATCCCCCACCCCGGCCACGGCATAGTCCGCATGCTCGGCTTTCCAATGAAACTATCCGATACGCCCTGCCAGGTGCGTCGCCCTGCCCCGTCGCTGGGGCAGCACAGTGACGAGATACTTACGGAGTTGAACTATTCCTCAGAGGAGCGAAGCGCGTTGCGACAGCAGGGAGTGATCTGAGTTGCGGTCATGCGGCCGCACCGGCGCTGGATCGGGCCAGCTTCGGCGGGTAGGCTGCGGGTCAGATTTGCCAGGAAATGCTCCATGAGTTGGTCCGCCATCCAGTATGTGAGTTTCGAGACCGAACGGACCCGACCGGTACGCGACCTGTTGAACGCGGTGCCGACCGTCGATGTGCGCCGGGCGATCGACCTGGGATGCGGTCCGGGCAATTCCACCGAGGTGCTGGCGGCTCGCTTTCCCGGCGCAGACGTCAGTGGCCTCGACAGTTCTTCGGACATGATCGACGCTGCTCGGAGGCGACTGCCGGCGCTGCGGTTCGCACTGGGCGGCATCGACACCTGGGACCCAGCCGAACTGTTCGACGTGATCCTGGCGAACGCCGTCCTGCAATGGCTGCCGCATCACGACAGCCTGATGCCGCGGCTCGTGCGGAAGGTGGCGACCGGGGGCAGTTTGGCAGTGCAGGTGCCGGACAATTTGGAGGAGCCGGCGCACGTGCTGATGCGCCAGGTGGCGGCCGCCGGTCCATGGAAGGAGAAGCTCGCGACCGCCGCTGGTGCCCGCGCCGAGCGGCGGGATGCCGAGTGGTATTACGGGGTGTTGCGGCCGCATGCAGCGCGGGTGGATGTGTGGCGGACCACTTACTACCATGTGCTGACCGGCGGGACGGACGCGGTATTGGAGTGGTTCAAAGGCAGTGGCCTGCGGCCTTTCCTGGCACCGCTGGACCCGGTTGAGACCTCCGCGTTCCTGGCCGAATATCGCGCCGCGCTGGTCGAGGCCTACTCGACGCTGCCGGATGGCACGGTGTTGCTGCCTTTCCCAAGGCTGTTCATGGTCGCGACGCGCTGACCGCCGCCTTTCACGCGATCGCTTTGAGGACGCCATGGCTGGCCGCCATTCGGACGGTCGTTTCGAATGCTGTTCGGTGATGCCATCACCCTGCTGACCGCGATCGTCGTGCGTATTACTGTGGCGATTGCCGTCGTCTCCCGCCGATCGGATCACGCGAGACCTCGCTGCCCGCTTGGGTAGCAGATCAGTTCGGTGGCTGCTGCCGTGTGAACCAAGCGTCGGAGCTCGAAGCACAAAATTCGTCGTTCGATTGACTTAGATCAAGGCACCTTCTTGTGCAACGATCCAAAGAAAACCGCGGATGAGCATCAACCTGCCGAAAGGCTGTGTCATGTGGATCATTTTCGTGCTGATCTTGGCAGCGGGTGCGGGCACGATGACATATCGTGCTACCACAAGCGACGCACCTGGGGTTGCACAACCACCGGCAACGACGAGTCACTCGAATCCGGGTGAAAATACCTCCAATCACCCGACCGGTCCTGTTGTCAGACCAACCGTGGGCTCCAGTCCCGACCAGCGGTGATACGCCGATTTTGACATCGCGCAATCGTGAATTGCGCGCAGCCGGAGATCGAGATCAGGCAGCCGCGTCCTCCTGATGCCGGTAGTTCATCTTGACGAACCAGGCGTAGTAGTCGGCGAAACGCCGGGGCGGATAGCGAGGCGGGTTGTTCGCGCTGCTGCACCCAGGAAGGCACTCGATCATTGCGTCTGTGTTGGGATCATAAAAGAACGGGATGGCGTAACGATCGACCTTGGAGCGGTTGATCGCCCGATGCGGGGTCGAACGAAAACGCCCGTTGGTCCATTGATGCAGAATGTCGCCGGTGTTCACGAGGTAGGTGCCGGGCATCGGCGGCACCGCAATCCATTTGCCGGTCATCGTCCGGATCTCCAAGCCAGGCACCTCGGATTGCGGCAGGAAGGTCATGAACCCGCTGTCGGTATGCGGTGCGATACCGAATTGATTGTCCTCCGGCGTCAGGTTCGGCGGATAGTGCGACAGGCGCAGATTGATGTGCGCGCCCTCGAAACGCTGCCGGAAATACCCGGGTGGCAATCCCAGCGCGAGGTCGTAGAGCGGCAGCATGCTCTGACCCAGCCGCTCCATCCGGTTCCAGTATGCCAGCACCGTCTCACGGAACCCGGGCAGGTCGTCGGGCCACTGGTTCAGGCCGCGCCAGGGTTTTTCGGCCACGACATCGGGGTCGTCGAGGGTGCGCTCGCGGCGGATGAACAGCGCCTCGTTCAGATCGTGCCTGGTGTTTTGGTTGACGTTGGAACTGCGCATCTTCGCGCCGCCCATCGGCAGGTATCCGATCTGGTGCCTGTTGATCAGCAGCCTTTGCTTCGCTGGCATCGCCAGCGCATGGAAGCGTGCGGCTTCTCGGAAGGTGGCATCGATCATGCTCTGATCGACGCCGTGGTTGCGGACGAAATAAAAGCCGATGTTCTCGCTGGCCCACCGCAACTGCTCCGCCACCTTATGGTCGGCACCGCTTTCGCCGGCGAGGTAGAGGCCGAGATCGAGGACCGGGATGGTTTCCTCGTCAGGCTCGGCGTCGTTGACCGGCTGCATGGCTGGCTCCTTTTCGGGGGGGTGAATTGAACGCCAACCCAAGCGTTCGGCAAGGGTGCGGGTCAGCCGGCGCTCCTTTCGGGGTGCTGCCCGGTGCCTTCGAATGCAGTTGTATCGGCAGCCCTTGGGGCTGCGCGCGGGTTGGCGGGGCGGCCGCGCGCGAAATCAACAGGATATCAACTGGCCGTCCGTAGCAGGACAGGTCAACTTCCGGCCCGTTGTTATTGGACTTTGCCACGCGGCCAGCGCCACTGGCGCGCCTGCCTCCAAGAGTTGCGACGGTCAAAACCCGGCCGGCCACCTTGGCCCTGGCGTTCAACCGCCCGAATGGCATAATGCGTGCATCAAAAGACTGGCTTTGCTGTCAAAACAGAGGATGAGAGTTTATGGAACTGGGTGTCTTCATTCCCATCGGCAACAATGGATGGCTGATCTCCAAGACCTCTCCACAGTATAAGCCCAGCTTCGCGCTCAATCGCGACGTGACGCTGCTCGCCGAGAAGTACGGCTTCGAATTCGCCCTGTCGATGATCAAGCTGCGTGGCTTCGGCGGTGAGAGCGAGTTCTGGGACCACGCGCTGGAGAGCTTCACGCTGATGGCCGGGATCGCCGCGGTGACACAGCGCATCAAGCTGTATGCCTCCAGTGCGGTGCTGACCCTGCCGCCGGCGATCGTGGCGCGCATGGCATCGACCATCGACAGCATCGCGCCAGGACGCTTCGGGATCAATATCGTCTCCGGATGGGCGGAAGCGGAATACAGCCAGATGGGCCTGTGGCCTGGCCAGGAGCATTACGACAACCGGTATTTATACAGCGCCGAATACGTCACCGTGATGAAGGAACTGTGGGCGACCGGAACGTCCAACCTCGATGGCACCTATTTCAAGATGACCGACTGCAGGCTCAGTCCACGGCCATCGGTGATGCCGGCGATCGTCTCGGCGGGGCAGAGCGATGTCGGGATGAAGTTCGCCGCCGAGTACGCCGATTTCAATTTTTGTCTTGGCGAGGGGGTGAACACGCCCGGGAAATGCTCGGAAACTGTCGGGCGTCTGATGAAGGCAGTGGCGAAGACGGGGCGCAACGTCGGGGCCTATGTGCTGTTCATGGTGATCGCCGACGAAACCGACGAGGCGGCACAGGCAAAATGGGAGACCTATAAGGCCGGCAAGGACCTGGATGCGCTGAGCTGGATGGGGGCTCAGGCCACTGCGGATGACAAGGCCGATCTCGGCGGGACCGCGCTCGCATCAGCAATCCGGTTTCCGCGGTGAACTTCAACATGGGCACCGTGGTCGGATCCTACGCCACGGTGGCGAAGATGCTGGATGAACTGGCGACGGTCGAGGGCGTGGCCGGGGCCATGCTGACGTTCGACGACTTCATCGCTGGAATGGAAAGCTTCGGCCAGCGCATCCAGCCGCTGATGGCGAGCCGGCGGAAGGTCCTGACCACGGCCTAACCTTGCTCGCCGGGGGATGCCCGCGGGGTACAGAGAAATTCGTGGGTGACCGGACCAGGTCCGGTCATGACACTGGGGGCATGTGACGCGTTATTCACCTGCGGGCGCCGCCGGGGCGGTATTACTCGGCTGCCAAAGGACGGGCAGTTGACGCTGTGCCACTTCCTTTCGGCAACTCAAACAGGCCGGCCGGGATCGTATCGAAGTACGACAGAACCTCGGCCACCTTCAGCACGTCGGCGTATTTCGCGTGCATGTCGCAAAGACTGATGGCGTGGCTGGCCTCGCTGCGGTCGAAACAACCTTCCTCGGCCAGCACCACGCGGTAGTTCATGCTGAAGGCATCCACCGCGGTGGCGCGCACACAGCCCGAGGTCGTGGTGCCGACGATCACTACGCTGTCGCAGCCCAACATCGTCAGATAGGCCGCGAGGTTGGTGCCGAAAAAGCCTGATGGCTTCTGCTTGTAGACGACAATGTCGCGTGGGCCGGGCGCGATCGGGGCGACGATCTCGTTGCCGTCCAACGCGGTCTTCGGGCGCTCGATATCCTCATCCTGGCGGTTGTTCTTCCAGCGCCAGCCACCGGCGTCCCAGTTGTCGTCGCGATATTCGGCGGTGGTGTAGATCACCGGCAGGCCACGGCCATGGGCGCGATCGATCAGTGTTTTGATGTGGTCGACGGCGACCCAGCTTTCCTCACCGCACGAGCTGCGCCAGCGCTTGATGCTGTCGAGGATCGGCTCCGGCTTGTCGCCGCAGAATGCCCAGCAAACGTCTATCACCAGCAGCGCCGGCCGCTTGCCGAAGCCGGCCCGTGCCCCGAAGCCGCCAGCCGCGAACACAGCCTTGTCGCGCTCGGTCAGAAACCGGTCCCATACATGCTCAGTCATGATGCTGCCTCCTGATGCCACAGTTCACGCAGCGGCGCCCTGGGATCGGTATCGATCACCGGGGCCAGGGCGCGCGCGATATCCAGCAATCTCATGTCGGACAGCCGCGGCCCGACGATCTGGACGCCGACCGGCAGGCCGTTCGGCCCGCGACCGACAGGGATCGCGATGCAAGGCACATGCAGCAGCGTCCATATCGAGTTGAACGTGGCTTCGCCGGTGGTGTGCAGCCCCTCCGGCGCCTCGCCGCGCACGCTCGGGGTCAGGATCACATCCAGCGCGCGACCGAAGAGCTGGTCGAACGCGGGCCGGCAGGAATCGGCCAAGGCGTAGCTGGCCAGCAGCTTCTCCGGGGTCACGCCACGCACGTTCTCCACCTTGCCACGCAGGTCGGGGGCGAGGATCGGGTATGACGACATGTATTCCGGCAGGAACGACCAGCCGCCTTCGGTCTGGATGATGTCTGTATGGGAGTCGAACAAATGGTTGAAGGGGTCGGGCATGATCAGCTCCTCGACGATCGCTCCGGCATCCTGCAGCCGACGGGCGGCCAGCATCAGGGCGTCGGCGCCCGCCGGCTCGATCGAAGACCAGACCGGGCTGCGGCACAGGCCGACACGCAGCCCCTCCGGCCCGGCGCGGTAAGGTTCGCTGGCTTTCGGGAAGCGGAACGCTCCGGCGACCATCGCCAGGTCGTCGGCGCAGCGGGCATACCAGCCGACCGTGTCGAGCGTCATTGACGACATCCGCACGCCCTCACGCGACACCACGCCCCAGGTCGGCTTCATGCCATAGATGCCGTTGAACGCAGCGGGGCGGATGTGCGATCCGCCGGTCTGCGTGCCGAAAGCCAATGGCACATGAAAGTCGCCCACGGCGGCGCCCGACCCGGAGGAGGAACCGCCCGGTGTGTGTGCAGGATTGTACGGGTTCCGCGACAGTGCCTTGCGGCCGCCCGAGGCGAACTCCACAGTGTCGGTCTTGCCCAGGATCAGCCCGCCGGACTGGCGCACGACGGTGACGCAGGCGGCGTCGCGGCCGGGCCGCTGATCTGGATAGATCGGCGAGTTGCACGTGGTGGGCTGATCGGCGGTGTCGATGATGTCCTTGACGCCCCAGGGCAGGCCATGCAGCGGGGTCTTCGGCTCGGTCCCGTCAGGCATGAGCTTGTCGAGTTCGCGGGCGCCGCGGATCGCCATTTCGGGATCGAGGTAAAGCCACGCGCGGACGGTCGCATCGCGGCTCGCAATCCGGCCGAGGCAGGACCGGACCAGTTCCTCACACGACAGTCTTCGTTCATGGATCAGTGTCGCGGCGGCTGTCGCGGTGAGCTGGCATGGTTCCATTCTGGTGCATGCTTCCTTCTGATGACGCCCGGCTGGCGCACAAGCGCCATGGTATCGGCGGTGGGAGAGCGCTCAACCGGAACCAAAAGTGCAACAGATGTGCCAGGAGGACAAGCGCCTCAGCCAAATCGCGTGGCGGCGGAGCGGCGTGACCAGCGCGATTTCGCGGCAGGACAGGACAAGAAAGCAGCAGGTCTCGCCATCGCGGCCGCGGGGATCGCTGGCTGCCGATTGAGATTGTCAGGCCCGGGGATGCCACTTTGTTAGGCAACTCATCGCCGCCGCAAGGTCAGTCGAGTCGCCGTGACAGGCCGCCAGTCTGCCAGGTTCGAACTCAGTGACAGGAGGGGTTGGCGCGAGCGGATGAAGACACTTTTGATCGTATTTCACTCCATGACCGGCGGCACGAGGCAGATGGCTGAAGCCGCCGCGCGTGGAGCTTCCGCCGAACCGGAGGTGTCGGTGCGGCTGTCGACGGCCACGGATACGACGGCGTCGCACCTTATCGCGGCGGACGGGTACATCTTCGCATGCCCGGAAAATCTCGCCGCGATTGCCGGGTTGATGAAGGATTTTTTCGACCGCACGTATTACCCGGCCCTCGATCGCCTCAACGGCCGGCCCTATGCGATACTGATCTGTGCTGGCAGTGACGGAGAAAACGCCGCTCGACAGATCGGCCGGATCGCGCTGGGGTGGCGCCTACGCTCGGTCGCCGACGCAACGATCATCCGTACACAGGCCCAAACGCCGGATGCGATCCTGGCGCCGAAAGCGATCAAGGCCGCTGATCTGGAGCGGTGTCACGAGCTCGGCGCGGCGCTCGCAGCCGGGCTGGCAGCGGGCATCTTCTGACCTGAACGATCCTCGTTTGATACCAGAGTCCAAAGGCCTGAGTGGCATGGCGCGGGTTAGTTGGGGGGCCACGCGCGGGTGAGGGCAACACTTCGATCGGGAACCCAGCGGTCGGCGCAAAGGTGCCCCATGCCACGTCCGGAGGACGGGGCGCAGCTTTGGCCTTGACGTTCCATTCCCAGTCCGTATATCCGAAACGGAATATACATGGATTGAATGTTCGAGCGAGGTCAATCATGACGACAAAGCCTTCTACTGAACTCACGCCCCACCATGTGCCGGTTCTCATCGTAGGAGCCGGCCTGGCCGGGCTTAGCGCGGCGGCGTTGCTGGCGTGGCGCGGCGTCCCTGCCCTTTTGGTCGAGCGCCGAGCCTCGACGTCGCGTCACCCCCGCGCCCGCGGCATCAATATCCGCAGTCTGGAGCTGCTGCGGGGAATTCCGGGGCTGGAGGCCGAACTGGTTGCGGCTGGTCGCACCGCGACCGATGATTTCAGCATCGTCATTGCCGAGAGTGTTACCGGGCGGGAGTTCCGTACCTTGGTCAGCCCCGGCACGATGAACACGCGTCTGCTGTCGCCGGCCGCCATCTGCACAGCCGGTCAGGATCGGGTGGAACCCATCCTGCTGCGCCATGCCCGCACCCTGGGGGCGGAGATCCGCTTTTCGACGGAGCTTGCAGGATTCCGCCAGGATGCGCCGGGGGTTTGTGCCACGCTGCGCGATACCGCCACCGGCGAGGAAACGGTGGTCACCGCTGACTACATGATCGCCGCCGACGGCAACCGCAGCCGCGTGCGGCGCGCGCTCGGCATCGGCACGCATGGTCAGGGGACCATGTCACACAACATGTCGATCCTGTTCGAGGCCGACCTCAGCGCCGCGCTGCGAGGCAGGGGCTTCGTGCTGTACTACCTGCAAAATCCCGGCTTCACCGGCGCCTTCATCAGTACCGACGATCCGAACCGAGGCCAGGTCTCGGTGGAATACGACCCTGAGCGGGAAAACGCCGCCGACTACACGCCGGCCCGGGCGGCGGGGATGGTGCGGGCCGCGCTGGGGCTGCCGGAGTTGGATGTGACGCGTACTCGACGTCATGCCGTGGGAAATGTCGTCGCGGATCGCCGATCGGATGGCCGTGGGACGTGTCTTCCTCGCCGGCGACGCGGCGCACACCATGCCGCCGACCGGCGGGCTGGGTGGGCAGACCGCGATCCAGGATGCCGCGGACCTCGCGTGGAAACTCGCGCTGGTGCTGCATCGGCCGGGCAAACCCGGCGCTGCTCGGCACCTATGCGGCCGAGCGGCATCCGGTCGCGGAAATGACCGTCGCGCGGCAGACGGAAAATTATGTCGAGCGCATGCGGCCTGATCGCTCGGAGCTTTCAACGGACGGCGTTGAAACGGACTATCTCAGCGTCGCCATGGGTTACCGCTATCGCTCGGCCGCCATTCTGGACGATGCGCCCGATGACGGCCGGCCTGGTCGAAAACCCGCTGCACCCGACCGGGCGCCCCGGCACACGGCTCGCCCATCTCCCGGTGTCCTGCGATCGCGGAGCGCTGTCGACGCTCGATCTGATCGGCCGCGGATTTCGTGCTTTTGGCTGGACCAGGTGGCGGGAAGTGGGTCGAGGCGGCGCGGCTTCTCGCCAAGCGGCACGGCCTGCCGCTGGGGGCGTTTCAGTTCGGGGTCGATCTCACCGCTGAAATAAATGTTCTGCTGGCGGCGACCGGCCTTCAGCGCGGCGGCGCCCTGCTCGTCCGTCCCGATGGCTTCATTGCCTGGCGACAACAATCCACTGCCTCGATCCCGCCGCGGTGCTCGACGACGTGTTGGCTCGCCTGCTCGGCCGGGACACATGCGCCAGGAGCGTGCCGCATGAGCGGCAAGCGCAAGGTCGCCAACCCGCTTGCCCTGGCGGTCCTCGCCTGCCTGTTCGAGCGGCCGATGCACCCGTATGAAATGGCGAGCACCATGCGGGAGCGTCACAAGGACGAAAGCATCAAACTGAACTACGGCTCGCTCTACGCCGTGACCGAGGCGTTGCAGCGCCATCGCCTGATCGAGCCGCAGGAGACGGCGCGCGAAGGAAACCGGCCGGAGCGCACAGTCTATCGTCTGACTGACTCCGGGCGGCTGGAACTGATTGATTGGCTGAGCGATCTGATCTGCAATCCGGCGCGCGAATACACGCAGTTCGAGGCAGGCCTCTCGCTGCTGCCCGTGTTGCCGCCAGGCGACGCCGTGGGACTGCTTGAACAGCGCTGCCTGAGACTGGAGACAGAACTTGTCCAGGCGCGGGCGTTGCGTGAGTTGCTCGCCGACCGGAAGCTGCCTCGACTGTTCTCGATCGAGGCCGAATATCGCTGGCGGCTCAAGGAGGCGGAACTGGAATGGGTCCGCGCGCTCGCAGCCGATATTGCCGCCGGCACGCTCGATGGCGTGACCGAGTGGACGCGCTGGCATCAGGAGGGTGCAGTCGGCGCTCCGGTGATCAAACTGGAGGTCGCACGGGCGGATCGCGGTCGCCGTCCGTCTTGAGCGAGCCGCGGAAGACAGGAGAAGCCCGACACAAAGCCGGTCAGCGGCCCCGGATGTCATACCAGCGGATTACCCGGACAGACCGTCAAGCCGCGAGCAACGGGGCATTGCCGGCAAGCGTGGTGCGATACATCAACCGCTGATACTTCGTATGATCGAACAGGCTCGCGGTGTGCAGCACTGCCCGGTTGTCCCACATCACGAGGTCGCCGCTAGTGCCAGCGATGACTGTAGACGAAACGCGGCTGCGACGCATGGCGGATGAGCTGCTCGATCAATGCGGCGCCCTCTGTCGGATCCATGCCTTCGATATGACTGATTACCGCCGGGCACACGTAGAGCGACTTTGCGCCCGTCGCCGGGTGAGTGCGCACCAGAGGCTGCGCGACCGGCGGAAATTTCGCCACCTGGTCGCGGGTTTCGGTCGGGCGATCCGGATTGTTGCGCCGGTCCCACTGGCTCAGCGTCTCCAGTGAATGGACCGCGCGCAGATTTTCGACTCTGCCGCCGCAGGGCCGGGTCGAGCGACCGCCACGCCGCGGTTGCATCGGCGAACAGGGTCTCGCCGCCAACGTCCGGAACGATCTCGCCATGGAACAACGACGCGTCGCTGGGGGTTTCGCGAAACGAACTGTCGGCGTGCCACTGCTCCACGCCTCGGGAGAACGAGGCTTTCATTCCGTCGCGCTCCACGTTGCCGACGCAGAAAATCTCCCGGTGCGCCGGCAGGGTGTGGTCGACCCGGCTGTGAATTTCGAGCGGTCCGAAACGGCGGCTGAAGGCAACGAGTTCGGCCGGCTGGACGTTTGCCTCAGGCACCACCAGGACGCGGTAACGGTGCAGCAGCGCGACGAATTGCGTCAACAATTCCGGGCTGACGTCACCGTGGATCGGCATGCCGCGCACTTCCGCGGCGAAGGTGGGCGCAATCTGACGGGCGGTCAGGATGGTGGGTTCGCCCGCAGGCGCTGTGACAGTGTCCATGTGGGTCGGATTGCTCCACGATTGCTTAAAGGCGGGCCTGGGTCGATCAGGCCGGGCTGTGACGTTGCAGGAACTCCAGCAGCAGATCGCTGACCCGGCCGGCCTGTTCCTGCTGCACCCAGTGACCCGCCCCCTCAAGCAGATGACAGCCGGTCATCCGGGTGCAGGCGGTTCCCTGCATCGCCTCGAACGAGCCCGGCATCTGGTAAACGCCCCAGTCACTGCTGCCAGCGATGAACAGCGACGGCACATCGATCGTGCGGCCCGAGAAGGTCTGCAGATCCGCGGCCTCGATCCCTTCGGTCCGGCAGCGATACCATTGCAGGCCACCCTGGAACCCGTTCCGCTCGTATTCACCGCTGTAGACACGCATCTCCGCCTCGGTGAGCCAGGCGCAGCGCGCGATCTCAGCTGGCCGACGGCATATGCGGCGCCACGGTGGCGGCCATGTCCTGGCCAAGGTCCATGATGTAGTAGGTCGGCATTTTCGCCAGTTCCGTCGCGGTCCAGCCGCTGAGGCGATACGGCTGGTTCGGCGTCCAGTCAGCGCTTTTGTGATGGTAGTAGGCGCGCAGGAAGGCGTGCACGCCCTGGGGGCAGTGCCACATGTCCGCATTGGCCGGGCGGGTCGAATAGTACCATTGGTAATGTTTACGCGGCCGATCGAGCGCGGCCAGCGCCTCGTGGATCGAGGGCTCGCGAGGCTTCCCCGGTCGCGTCGGGACCGAGGGGCAGCGCGGGCGGCCCGGCGAACGGCGCGCTCATCATAGCGACCGCGCGGAACACGTCCGGCCGCAGCAGGGCGCACCAGGCGGCGACGGGAGAGCCGAAATCATGTCCCGCGACAGCCGCCACGGATGGATAGCCCAGCGCGAACACCAGTCCGATTGCGTCGCGCACGGCATTGAGGATGCGAAAGTCCCGCAGATCACCGTCATAGTCCGCATTCCAGCCGGTGGTGCGGCCGTAGCCACGCTGGTCGGGCGCCACGACGTAATACCCCGCGGCGGCCAACGGCAGCATGATCTTGCGCCACGAATAGGCGATCTCCGGAAAACCGTGCAGCAGCAGGATACAGGGACGGCCCGGCGTGCCCGCCTCAAGAAGGTGCATCCGCAGCCCATTGATACCCGCGACGAAGCGAGACCGTATCCCGGTCGGGAGCACCGCCTGGTCTAACGGTGGGAGTTCGGACATTGGTGTCCCCCAAAAGAAATCCGGTTCGGTTTAGGAGCGCAGCGAGACTTTCACAAGCTGTCCGCTGGTTGCGCTGAGCGGGGAAGGGGCAACCCCCAAAGCCATCGCGAGCCAGCCCAAGGCCAACAATGTCGCTCAGCCCTCAGGTCGTCACAGCGGCCAGGCCGGTTCCTCGACCGCGCGGCTCGGTTGTCTGCTATGCGCGCAAAATCTCCACGTGCGGCGACACGCTTGGCGACGCACCGGTGAGATCACCCTGCCAACGGAGTTGGCTCGACGTGCGTGGCGGCGTTTCGTTCCGCTTGGTCGCCGAACTGGTAGAGCCCCGTCTCGCCAAACCCGAGTGTGATGAACGCCACTCGGAGCGACCCCCGCCGCCGCGAGCGCCACGGTCAGGGCCTCCTGTGGCGCGTCGATCGCCTCGTCGGTCAACTGGAACGTTCCGAAATGCATTCCCACTGACCGCCCTGCCTCCAGCGCCAGATGTGCCTCCACCGCCTCGGCCGGGTTCATGTGCACGGGCGCCATGAACCATCGCGGTTCGTACGCGCCGATCGGCAGCAACGCAACATCGGGCGCTCCCAGCCTCGTCCTGATTTCACGCCAATGCGATCCGGCGCCGGAATCCCCGGCGAAAAAGACTTGCCCTTGCGGCGAGGTCAGCATGAAGCCGCCCCAAAGCGCGCGATTGCGGTCGAACGGCGTGCGAGCAGAAAAATGGCGCGCCGGCGTGGCGGTGATGTGCAAGTCTCCGTCCGAAACTCTCCTGCCACCAGTCGAGTTCAGTCGCATCGATGCCAAGCTTGGACAGGGTTCGCGCGTTGCCGAGTGTGGTCACGAACCGCGGCCGCATGGCTTCGTTGCAATACCCGCAGGCTCGGCAGGTCCATGTGATCGTAATGATTATGCGACAGCAGCACGACGTCCGGCCTTGGCAGGCTCGCCAGACTGATGCCCGGCGGCCGCACCCGCATCGGCCCGGCCCAAGTCACCGGCGAACAGCGCAGGCTGAAGATCGGATCGGTCAGCACCACCACGCCGGGGAAGCGGATGAGAAAACTGGCCTGGTTGATAAAGGTGATCGCCACCTCGCCGTCGCCCACTTGGTCAGGCGGCGGCGGGAAAGTTGGATCTGTCACACTGTCTGGCCAGGCGGCGCGCTCCTCCCGCATCCGCCAGCGCAGCACCTGGAGCAGGCCACGCCCACGCCCGGTCGCGCCCGGGTTGAAGAAATGCTGCCCATCGCAGTGATCGGAAACCGGGAAACGACGGGGCATCAGCGACGATCTGGCTCGGGCAGTGGACCCGCACGCGATCGGCGGGACGTAACGCAACGCGATTGCGGCCGGCAACGTCCCGAGTGGCGGCCATTTCCCCCAGTGGGCGGCGGTTTCGCTCGCTTCGCCCTCGGTCGCGTTTATCACGGCGAGGCTCTTCCCCAGCAGAAGGCCGGCTGACCCCTGCCGCAAATGCCCTCTGTCGCGCTTCCCGGCCCAAGTCGCCCGCCGACATCTTTCCTCGGGCGGCGCGGGTTCGCATTCGCCCGCCGGCATGTCGCGAGCGTCGTTGCTACTCCATCGTATTCATTGTACTTTGGGTAGATGGCGTCGGATCGCGATCTCGTCAATTAACTTGCGGCCCGGGTCTCCGCCTCAACAGCCGCCGGTTCGGTCACCGAAAAGACGCGGGCACAACAAGCGCCGGACAAATGAACGGCCGCCGACAAAAAAACGGCGGTGCTTTTGGCACCGCCGAAGTTTAGGGAGGAAACGTCCAAGAAAGCAGTGCGCCTCAGCGCGACTGCCTATTTAAAATAGCCTTCGCGTGTGCAGCATGCAAGCAGCATTTGCTGCGACGCAGCATTATTTTTCCGTACAAAGCGTGGCGTTGCACATTTGCCACTCCACCGGCCAAGCAGGCCAGCCGCCTTTCGGCGAACGCATCCGCCCGCAATACCGGTGTAGTCACACGGCTGCGCACACGATCGACAGCGGTCGGCTTCATGACAAAAGAGCTTGGTGGCGCCGCGGTCGCCGCTGCTGGCCGCGCGAGCTAGCCCGCTGAAGTGCGTCAGGCCTCGTCCGCTGGAAACGACTGCCGCTAACTCGCAGTCGGCGCGATAAGCCCGGACGCCAAGTCATGCCTCCACATCGACATCTGGCCGATCGTCGGGCTCCGAGAGTTCCGAATGCCAGGTGCCGTGCTCATCCTGATATTCGATACGCGTGAGATCGCCGGGAATGTGTTGCTCCGCGGCGACCTGCCTGGCCGTCGCCAAGGCCTTTTCCCTGGTGGCGAAAGGCTCTGAAAACACATCGCCGAGCTTGTAGGCCCAGCCGCCGTCGTGCTGCACAATTCTGTAGTGGATCTTTGCCATTGTCGTGTCCTTCGTCGCGGCCGGCGGTAACGATTTCCTACACCGCTTTATTCAGCGGCCCCGAGGGGCCGGACGCCGGCACCTCCGCGCAATGACTTTGATGATCGCGCCAGCCTCTGTCTCGTCTGACTTCTTAGCCCCGGTCGGGACCCGCTGAAAGGTAGCACCAGCATACCGCGACAGAGGGTCCCGTCGGCCCAAGGCAGATCCTCGAAGGCTCATGGCCAGGCGCGCGCTCAGGCGACTCGCGAGAAAGTCGGGATGCGGGAAGATTGCCGCACATCGCCGGCGACGATTTGGCCTAACGGCCCTCCCGGCGCCACGCCAGCAGCATCAGGCCCACCATCACTGGCAAGGACACCCACCCCGGCAGCAGTTCCAGCGCCGCTACACCGGTGACCACGTGATCGTGTCTTCGCTCCATGCCAATCCAGGCGCTGCCTGACGCGGCGCTGCCTTGCTCGGTGCGCCGCAGTTCCGGCACGTTCACGTCATTGCCGGCGGCAAGCCAGTGCACGCCGCCACCACTTGCCCGCGCCAGGCCCCCCGCGACGCTTGCGGTCGCCCGCAGGTCGGCGAGTTCAGGCGGGTTGGCCGCGCCCGCGGCAGCATAGGCGGATTGCTGCCCCTGCGACACGCGCCAGACCCCTGGCACCGCCGCCAGCCGAGACGCAGTTGCCCGCCCGGGCGAGATTTCATGCAAGTCTACCGTTTCCGTCTTGCCGTCTGGATCGGTGACCGTCACCTGCCCTGGCGGCGCCGCATCGGTGGAGCGCCGCTCGACCTGCAGCCGGCCGTCGGTCACCCGCGCGGTCAGCGCGTTCTCCTCCAGGTCCGGCTCCTTCATCAGCCAGTGGGCGATCCGCCGAAGCAATTCCGCCTGCGGACCGCCGCCCTCATGGCCGCGCGACCACAGCCAGATCTGGTCCGACAGCAGCAACGCGGTGCGGCCCTGTTCAACGCGATCCAACGCCAATAGTGGGCTGCCATCCGGCGTGCGCAGCAGCACCTCGCCACTCATCGGACCGGGTTCGATGCGGCGGTACCAGTGTCCCCATTCCGCTGCCTTGGTTGTGCTATCCGATGCCGGGGTCCCCGGCGTGACCGCACTGGCTGGCGGGTTGGCGCCAGCGAGGCCCTCAGTGACCGGGTGCCGTTGGCCGAGGTCGGAAACCTGGGGACGAAAGCGACCGTCCACCACCGCGTCCCCTTCGGCCGGACCACCTGGCAGCACGGCGCCGAGTGGCGTGGCCGCCAGCGAACTGGCGCCGGTGAACTCGGGGCCGACGCTCATCAGCAGGGCGCCACCCTGGCGCACGCGGTTGGCAATGTTCATCAGATACGGCAGCGGCAGCAGGCCACGGTTCTGAAACCGGTCGAGGATGATCAGGTCGAACTCGCCGATCTTGTCGACGAACAGCTCCCGCACCGGGAAGGCAATCAGCGCCAATTCGTTCAGCGGTGTGCGGTCGTCCTTTTCCGGTGGCCGCAGAATGGTGAAGTGCACCAGGTCGACCGACGGATCGGCCTTGAGCAGCCGCCGCCACGTGCGCTCGCCGGGATGCGGCTCGCCGGAGATCAGCAGCACCCGCAGCCGGTCGCGCACGCCGTTGATCTCGACCACTGCGCGGTTGTTGAGTTGCGAGACCTCGCCGGGCAGTGGGCTCGCGGACATGTCGATAACCGTCGGCCCGGCGCGGGTGATCGGCACCTCGATCCGCTGCTCGACACCAACCGGCACGCTCTCCGCCACGAACGGCTGGCCGTCGCGCCGCACCGTCAGGGTGGCGGGCCCGGTGCGTCCGGTGCCGGCTGTCCCCAGATCATCGACCGCGACCCGCAGCATGACCGATTTCCCGACGATCCCGTAGCCCGGCGCCTCGATCACCCGCAGCCGGCGGTCGGTCTCCTCACCGCGTCCCGGTCAGCAGCAGGTTCAGCGGAGCGCCGCCCGGCGGCGACCGCCGGAACGTCGTGGATCTGCCCGTCGGTGATGGCGATGGTGCCGGCCAGGCGGGAACGCGGAATGTCGGCCAGCGCCCGGTCGACGTCGCTGAACAGCCGGGTGCCCGCATTGCCGGCCTCCGGTACGGTGACGGTTCGCAGTTCCAGATCGGGGCTCGCGAGCCGCCTGCGACTCGATCGACTGCCGCGCGCGATCCGCCAGCCTCGCCCGGTCGCCGACCTGCATGGAGGCGGACTGATCGACGACAAGCAGCCCGATATCCTTCAGCGACTGCCGTGTCTCCTGCACCAGCCGCGGCCCGGTCAGCCAAAGCAGCAGCACGGCGAAGGCGGCCAGGCGCAGGAGCGTGCCGCGGCCACGCCGCCAAAATCCCACGCGCGACGACCAGCGCAGCGACAGCACGCCAAGCACCAGCAGCAGCCAGAGCGGCAGCAGCGGATCGAAGCGGACGGCGGATATGACCTGTTCCGGCCGCATCTCCTATTGCCCCAGCCGTTGCAGGATCGCCGGCACGTGCACCTGATCGCCCTTGTAGTTGCCGGTCAGCGCGTACATCACCAGATTGACACCGAAACGAAATGCCAGGGTCCGCTGCCGCTGTCCGCCCGGAATCACCGCATACGGGTTGCTGCCGTCCTCGGCGACGACCCAGGCGGCGGCCCAGTCATTGCCGCCGATGATCACCGGACTGACGCTGTCGTTGGCGCGGTCCTGGTCGCGCTGCACCCAGACCGTGTCGCCGGTGAACCGGCCGGGAAAGTCGGACAGAAGATAGAACGCCCGAGACAGCACGTGTTCACCGGTCAGTGCCGCCAGCGGCGGAACCATCAGGCCCCGGCTGAGCCGTCGCAGCGCCTGTTCGGTGCCGGGAGCGAAGCCGCTGCCCGAGCCGGAGTCGCGGGTGTCGATCAGGATGATCCCGCCACGGCTCATATAGTCATTCAGCGCCGCGGTCTGGTCCGAGGTCAGCGCCTCGGCGTCGGCGGTGATCGGCCAGTAGAGCAGTGGATAGACGCTCAGGTCGGTCTGTCCCGGCCGCACCGGATCGGGCTCGAACAGCGTCGCGGCGGTGCGACGGTTGACGTAGTCGGACAGTCCCTCCAGCCCGGATCGCGCGATACCGTCCACCTGGGTGTCGCCGGAGGCGATATAGCCCAGCCTGGTGTCGATCGCCGGGTTGGCGCTGATGTCCAGCGCGTGCGCTGCCGGCGCCGCGAGCAGCGCAAGGACAACAGCCGCCGGTGGCCGACACCCGCGCGCGCAGCAGGCCGCGCAGGGCCAGCGAGATCAGCATATCGATGCACAGCAGCAGAATCGCCGCCGCCAGCAGCGGCGGTCCCAGGGCACGCTGCTGCGCCGAACCGGCCAGGGTCTCCAGCGTCGCGCCTGAAATCGGCGGCGCGGCTTCCGGGGCGGGCAGGCTGGCGCCCAGGTTCAGTGCCTGCCGTCCGTTTTCCGGGCCATACAGTCCCGGTGGGTGCCGTGGCGACACCGGCGTGTGGCAAAGCTGTCACCGCGCAGCGCGGTCGCCGCCGGTGGCGGCTGCGTCAGCAGTCCGAACCCGTCCAACGCCTGAACCGGCGCCAGCATCGTTGCCTCCTGCGCCGCGGCGACACCGGCGGACAGCGCGACCAGGCGGCGCAACATATCGACGAACAGGCCCGAGAGCGGAAGATTTGACCAGTCGGCATTGGCGGTCACGTGGAACAGCACGATGCGGCCGGCACCCAGGGTCGCCTCGGTCACCAGCGGTGTCCCGTCGGCAAGCGTCGCCCAAGTATGGGTCGCGAGATCGGTCGCAGGGTTCAGCCAGCACCTGGCGGTTGATCCGCACCTCCTCCGGCACCGTCAGGTCGGCGAACGGCGTTCCAGGGACAAAGGGCGCGAGGCCGGCCGGCTGGCTCCAGGACAGGGCGCCGCCAAGCTGTCGGTCGCCACTGAGCAAGGTGACCGGCAACAGCGTGTCGGTGTCGTTGCCGGCCTCCTCGGCGGTGCGCGAGCCGGCAAACCGGATCAACAGCCCGCCCTTGCGCACCCACTCGGTCAGCGCGTCCCGCTCCGGCCCCATCCGGCAGCGGCCGGTCAGCCAGGATCAGGACCGAAATGTCGCGCTTCAGCAACGTCGTGGCATCGCCCGCGCGCAGCTCGGTGAACGGCTCCAGCGCCCGTCGCAAGAAATACAACGGGCCGGCGAACGGCGTCTCGGCGGAAGACTGTTCACCGGACAGCAGCCCGACCGGCCGCCGCCGCCAGCGCTCATCCAGCAGCACCACCGATCCCGCACTCGGCGGACCTTCCAGCACCAGCCGACTGAGCCGGTTGCGCAACTCCGGCGGCAGGACGATGCCGGCCGATGCGGTGGCTTCGTCCGGCGGAACGGTGAGCGCGGTGCGCGCCAGCGTGCGTCCGTCGCCGCTCTGCGCCAGGATGGCGACGTTGGTCGCGATGGGCCGCGGCGCCTGCGCCAGATGCACGACCAACCGATCGGCCTCGCTCGTCGGCGGCAGCAGCAGGGCGGGGAGGCGGTGTCGCAGCAAACCTCGGTCACCGGACCAACGTCCCGCAGCGCCTGCGCGAAGGCGGAAAATCGCCGCCGTCGGTCAGTCCGTCCGGCACATAGACCACCGACGCGCCAGCCGCAGCCGCACGCCCGGTTTGCCAGGCACGCAAAGCACTCGCCGCGGCGGCACGATCGGCGGGCCAGGGCTGCGGTTGCAAGGCGGCGAGGCGGGCGCGCAATTCGGGGATCGGCATTTCGGCCGAGACGGCGACCGTCGCACCGTTGCCATCAGGTGCGGTCGACAGCAGCGCACCCTTCGCCCGGCCCGCTCAGCCCGGTCGAGCAGCGTCTCGGCGGCCTCCTTACGGCGCGCCCAGTCGTTCGCGGCGGCCCAGCCGTTGTCCATCACCAGCAGGACCGGCCCCTTGCCGGCCAAGGCCGAACCGGCGTCGAGGACCGGCCGCGCCAGCGCAAGAATGACCAGCGCCGCTGCGATCATGCGCAACGCCATCAGCCACCAGGGCGTGCGGGCGGGCGTTTCCTCGGTCGCGTTCAGCCCGAACAGGAAGCGGACCGCCGGAAAATCCTCTGATCGCGGGGCCGGCGGTGTGACCCGCAGCAGCCACCACAGCATGGGCAGCGCAAGCAGGCCGACCAGAACCCAGGGAGCGACAAACGTCGGAAGGGCAAGCATTTATCGTGCCGCCAGCGCCGCATAGAGTGTGAGCAAGGCCATCTCCGGTGGGTGGTCGGTGTGGTGCACGCCGAAGCCGAAGCCAACCGTGGCGCAGATCGACGCCAGTTCCTCCTGCTGCGCTTTCAGCCGCAGCGCATACGCATCTCGCACCGATTCCACCCGCGGGACCAGCGTATCACCGTCGCGCTCCAGCCCACGAAATCGAATGCGGCCGCGATACGGCAGGACGGCCTCAGCCGGGTCGAGGATCTGCAGCAGAAAGCCGGTAACCGGGACCGCGGCAAAGCGTCCGAGCAGGGCGCGGATTTCCTCCGGAGGTGACAGAAAGTCGCTGAACAGCACGACCGTGCCGTGGCGCGGTAGGCGCACCGGCGGCGGCAGGCCATTTTCGTCCTCCGGCCCGAAAGTTCCGCGGCCAGGCGGTCCAGCCCGGAGCGGCTGGCGATCGGTCGGGCGTCCGTCGCGCATCATCATCACCCGCTCGCCGCCGCGCAGCAGCAGCGAGGCCAGGGCGAGCAGCAGCAGATCGGCGCGTTGGCGTTTGTCCGCTGGGACCTGGCGCGACCGCCAGCGCATCGATGCCGAGCCGTCACGCCAGAGGCAGACGGTCTGCGCGGCCTCCCATTCGGTTTCCCGGATGAACCAGCCGTCCGGTGCCTCGCGACCTGATTTCGCCGATTGCCGCCAGTCGATCCGCGCCAAGGGGTCGCCCGAGACGAAGCGACGGAATTGCCAGAAACTGTCACCCTGACCGACACGCCGACGGCCATGCACGCCCTGGGCCACGGTGGAGGCGACGCGATCCGCGGCGACCAGCAAGGCCGGCAGGCGGGAGCCGAGGGCCTCGGCGGCAAGAGCGTCAGACGGCACCAACAGTCCACCTAGTCCGCCATCAACCCGCCGGTCGAACAAGTTCGCATAGCGCGCATCTGCTGCCTGGGGATCATATTAGCCCAGTTGTCCGACCAGTCGGTCGATCACATCAGGGAGAACGATCCCGTCGGCCCGGGCCGAAAAACTCAGCGCCATGCGATGACGCAGCACCGGTCTGGCAAGGGCAACGATGTCATCCACACTCGGCGCCAGCCGCCCATCCAGCAACGCCCGGGCTCGGCTGGCCAGCATCAGCGCCTGCGCGGCACGCGGACCCGGGCCCCAGGCGACGTGGCGGCGAACAATCTCCTCGCTGGCGGTTTCCGGACGACAGCCGCGCACCAGCGACAGAATCGCATCCACCACCTTCTCGCCCACCGGCAGGCGCCGGACCAGGGCCTGAGCCGACATCAGCTCCTCCGCTGTCATCGCCTGCGCCGCGCGCGCCTCGGTCGAGCCGGTGGTCGCCAACAGCATCGTCCGTTCCGCGTCATGGTCCGGATAGGTCACGTTGACCTCCAGCAGGAAACGGTCGAGCTGCGCTTCGGGCAGCGGATAGGTACCTTCCTGCTCGATCGGGTTCTGCGTCGCCAGCACGTGGAAAGGGCGCGGCAGCGGATGCTCGACGCCGCTGACCGCGACCCGTTGCTCCTGCATCGCCTGCAGCAGGGCGGACTGGGTACGCGGGCTGGCGCGATTGATCTCGTCGGCCATCAGCAACTGGCAGAATACCGGGCCGGGGACAAAGCGGAAGGAGCGGCGTCCCTCGGCCTCATCCAGCACCTCGCTGCCGACGATATCGGCCGGCATCAGGTCTGGCGTGAACTGGATCCGCTTGGTGGCCATGCCGAGCACGACGCCCAGGGTCTCGACCAGACGGCTTTTGCCCAGCCCGGGGACGCCAACCAGCAGGACGTGGCCGCCCGACAGCAAGGTGATCAAGGTCTGATCGACGACCTCGTCCTGGCCGAAGATGACATGGCCTATGGCGGTCGCGAACCTGGCCGATCCGGACCCCGAGGGCCTCGGCCGCGGCGAGAACGGCGTTGGGGTCGTCGAAGCCGGGCCGTGCCGCGCCGGAAAAGCTCTGTGGCGTGACAGCCATACCGCCTGACATTACAAATTGCGCCCTCTGCGATTATGTCCCGTTGAGCATATAGGCCCTTTTGCCGAAGGGGGGATGCTCCCTATATCGTTTGTGTCCGAGGAAATCCGGCTTCCAGTGGAGATGCATACGTGAACGACACTGGCGTGCCCAACAATATCGCCGTCGCCGCCTCGAAGGTTCCCGGACCCGATCGACCTCCCCCCTCGCCATTCCGCCGGCGCCGATGCCGAATGTGTGCAGCAGCGGACTGTTTCCCCGGCCGGCCAAACGTTGGGCGGCTGCCTGACGAAGGCCAGGGAGGCTAGCATGAGCGCCGGCGGCGCGGTTGCCGGTCCGTCGCCGACCACCCAGGGATGCGCGCCAGCGCCGCCCGAGACGCCCGCCCGCCGAATGTGGGGACTTGCCGTTTCTGATCCGGCGAGACGGCACCTGGATGTACCGTGGCACGCCGATCAACCGGAAGGAGCTGGTATGCCTGTTCGCCAGCGTGCTTCGGCGCGAGGCGGACGGTGCTGGTGGCTGCAGACCCCGGCGGAACGTGGCCGGATCGAGGTCGAGGACGCGCCGTTCGTTGCCGTCGAGCTTGACTGGGCGGGCGACGGGCAGAATCAGGTGCTGTCCTTCCGCACCAACGTAGACGAGGTGGTCACCGCCGGACCGGAGCATCCGATCCGGATTTCGCATGACATCATCACCTGCGAACCGACGCCCTACATCCTGATCCGGCCCGGCGCCGCCGGACATCTGGGCGTCGAAGCCCGCATCAATCGGCCCACCTACTATGAACTCATCGCGCTTGCCGTACCGCGGTGGGTTGGCAGCAGGCGTGTTCTGGGTGTCTGGAGCGAGGGCAAGTTCTTTTCCCTGGGCGACCTGCCGCCCGGCGAGGGGTGACCGCGGCGGAACTTCGCGCGCGACTGACCGAAATCGCCGCCGAGGCCCCATCTGCCGAGCACGGCGATGACGCGGTGGCCCCGATGACATGCACGGGTCGGGACGTGATAACGACAGCCGCCTGCGATAAGCCGCTCAAGCCCGCCGCCGTCCTGGTGCCGGTGGTGCTGAGCAATGCACCCGGCATTCTGCTGACCAAACGCACGTCTCACCTTGCCCAGCATGCGGGACAGATCAGCTTTCCCGGCGGACGCATTGATCCCGAGGACAGCGGCCCCGAGGCGGCCGCACTGCGGGAGGCCTGGGAGGAGATCGGCCTGCGGGCCAGGTCGGTCGAGATTCTGGGGCGGATGCGGAACTACGTCACCGGCACCGGTTACCGCATTACCCCGGTGCTGGCGCTGCTGCCCCCGAACCTCGTGTTCAGCCCTTTCGCCGCACGAAGTGGAGGCGGTGTTCGAATTGCCGCTCGAGGTCGTGCTCGATCCCGACGCGCCGCGGCGGCAGCGTCAGCATGTTCGGGGGTCATGGCGCGAGTATTGGGTCTGGCCACATCCGGAACATTACATCTGGGGTGCCACCGCGGCGATCCTGGTGGATTTGGCGGAGCGCCTGCGGGGCGGCCCGAGCCGCGAAAGGATTGCCTGATGCGTTTGTGGTTAAGTGTCGCCGTGTTTTTCGCAGTGAGTCTGGACGGATCGTTGCCGGGTGTCCCGTCGCTGAGTCAGGTCGCATCGGCTCAGACCCGTATTGATGCCATCAGCACGACATTCCGCTGGCTAGGGCCGAACGACAAGATTGTTGTCGAACGTTACGATGATCCGCGGGTGCAGAACGTGTCATGCTACTTGTCGCGCGCCGAGACCGGCGGGGTGAAGGGCGGCCTTGGCCTCGCTGAGGACCCCAGCCGGTTCTCGGTCGCCTGCCGGGCGGTCGGGCCGGTCGCCTGGCCGGATTCCATTCCCAAAAGCGAGGTGATTGGATTCTACTCGGCGTCTCTGTTCTTCAAGACGTTTCAAATCCACCGCGCACTCGACACGGAAAAGCGTGTCCTGGTCTACACTGTTATCAGTACGAAACTGATCAATGGTTCACCGTTCAACAGCATCAGCGTGGTGCCGACCGCGGTGCCGTGACACACAGCGGTGGTTGCAGTAACCCCGACCAAAACCTGATCGCGCTCAGCGGAACGGTTCTATATCAGAAAGATACGACATAAGAATAGTCAGGATCATTTTTGGGGGAGTGTCCGTGTGAATTGACCTGGCGAGCCACGCAGCCAAGGCCGTAGGACGCCGGGTTAAACGCCGGTTTTCTGTAGGTTTCTTGCCCTGGGGTTGATCACATAAAGCGACCCGCCACGATTCTCGTCGCATTCTACCAGGGGTATGCGTGCGCCAATCATGCAGTGCTCATGCTTATCTTGCCGTCTGGACCCTCGTGGTGATAGCCAAATCGCGGTGTGGTAGCTGATAAGCTTCCCTCCTGAATTTGGCACCACACTGCTGCCTTGCTGACTGATCTTTGGCCTCGAGTTCTTCCGCGATTTGTACTGGGCGCACACACGTTATCTGACCGGTACCGTCTGATCTGTCGCCAGTCTTGCAGCCAGGACATGCCCGAAAACAGCCGATGGCGCGGCTCGTGACTTTAAGGTTAAATCCCTGAGCGGCCCTTCACAATGCGCCCGTCATTGCGAAGGGGTCGCCGACATTTCCCGCCACGGTCCGTTGCAGACCGGCACGTAAGGGTAATAACCCTGAGGGTTATCGCAGTGATACCAGAACTGTGAGGGCGGAAGAATTGTCGAAGCCGGTGGCGGTTGCTGCACGACGACCGCGGGTGGCACGTAGGTTGGGAAGGGATAGATCGGCACCGGGAAGGAATACCAGCCGCCGCCCGCCGTCCACCACCAGGCGAAGTGGTTGTCATGCCAGCCGTGCTCCCAGTGACCGCCGCTCCATGTCTGCCGCTCATACGGCGTGAAGTGGTGAAAGTCCCGACCATGAAAATCGTAATTATGGTAGTCATGGCCACGGGTATAGTGCCCATGGTCGGCATGGTCTGAACCGTGGTCGCGCGGATCTCCCCCCTGATGCTGCGCCTGCCCCGGCCGCACCGTCATCATCAATGCGGCAGCCAAGGCGACGATGGCCATCCGTTGCTTTGAATTGGTTCGCATGTGGTGGCACCTCCAGCTCGAGTCAAATAGAGCTGCATAGAGACTTGTGTATACCAGTTCACGTCCAGCTTGCGGAGCGGACCTTCTTCGATGACCGACAACGTGCTCGATCAACAACCGATCGTGTCGGCCCCGTCCGACAGTGGTCAACGACCGTTCGCGTTACCGTTGGAAAGTCGCGCCGCTGCGCGTCGATGAGGCCGAGTTGAGTGTCTGTCGGCGCAGGAATTCGAAGTGGCACACAATCACCACGCTCGCCGCGGCGGCAAAAAAACACCAGACAGAGACGAACGCTTCCCAATGGAAAGCGCCGGCGGTAACCGAGCCAACCAGGACGCTGACACCCAGGGTGGACAGTGTGCGTTGGGACGACAGCAAGAGCGGCAGGCTCGTGGCAACGACATAGCCTATACCTACCATAGGGGCGTGCCGCCCTTCGGTCCCATAGACAAGGTGGCCGTCCCGGATAGCGGCGCCGTGCGACCGCGTCAGCAGCCACCAGAGCAGATAGCCGCTCACCGGCAGTCCGACAGCCAGGCAGAACAGCATCAGGTCGCGACGGCTGGAATGAGGTTCGACCAGCCATATCGTGAGCGGCGCGTAGACCGGCCAGAACACCTCGGCGAACAGGAGGAAACAGAATGTCAGGTCAATGGCGAGTGCGCCCTCGGGCGCGGACGGCAAACTGAGCCACAGCGACCCTTCCATGCCTTGTTGCAACGCGAAGAATATCGGCACCACCGCCAGCGACAACTCCCCCGGCTGGTTCGCGCGCGTCAGCGCTACGAAACCAATGGCGCCGATAACACCGGCCGCAATGAAACTTGCAGAAGGGGAAAAGCACATTCGGTCAATCTGATCTGGTTAGTTTTAGTCGCTGGAGCGCGTGTGCTTGGCGAGGCAACTGCCCGATCGCCGCCAACGTGGCGCCGAGCACCGCCGTTCCCGCCGGGATGTCGTGTTTGACGGGCGCGCGACTACCGTGCAGGGACCACGAAGGCCTATCCGGTGGGGGCTCGATAGCGCCGCGCGACGTATAGGTTGCCCGGTGCATCGGATATCAGAACAATAAGGGACGACCCGCTCCGGCACCCAGCGAACCGTCTGGCGTGGCGTGCCAAGGGTCCGCGCGCCGGCCATTCTGGTCTACATAAAATCCGGCTTTGCGAGTGCATGGAGAAATGGGGATGTTGATCGCGGGAGATATCGGCGGCACCAAAACGTTGCTGGCGCTGTACGGGCCGGAAGCGGATGTTCGACGGCCGATCGCCGAAATGGAATTCCGCAGCGCGAGCTATGAGACGCTCGATGCCCTGGTGAAGGAGTTCATGGCAAAAGTGAACCGGCCGGTGGAGGCTGCCTGTTTCGATGTCGCTGGACCGGTCCTCGACGGCCGGGCGAAGCTCACCAACCTCCCCTGGGTCATCGAACAAGACCAGCTCCGGCGTTCGCTCGGCTTGAAGACGGTCATTCTGCTGAACGATCTTCAGGCGGTCGCCTACGCGGTTCCACATCTGCTGCCGCAAGATCTGCATACGATAAATGCCGGCAAACCCCAAGATCATGGCCCGATGGCGGTGATCGCGCCGGGAACCGGGCTGGGCGAGGCATTTCTGATCTGGGACGGCAGCCGCTACATCGCCTGCTCATCTGAAGGCGGACATTCCGATTACGCTCCCCGGGATGAAACGCAGGCGGCGCTTTGGAGCTATCTGTCCAAGCGCTACGGGCACGTCGCCTACGAGCGGATTTGTTCCGGCAGCGGGTTGCCAAATATTTACGATTTTTTCCGCGATACTGGCCGAATGCCTGAATCGCCGGGTTCGCGGCTACCTTGGCCACCGCAGCGGACCGCACGCCGCTGATCGTGCAAGCGGCGCTGCAGGATCCGGCCAATACACTTTGCGCCGCCGTGCTGGACATTTTCGTGGCCAGCCTGGGCGCCGAGGCTGGCAATCTCGCTCTCAAGGTCGTGGCGACCGGCGGCGTATTTTTGGCTGGCGGAATTCCGCCGCGCATCCTGGCCCAGTTGGACGCGAGCCGCTTCATGCAGGCGTTCGCCGACAAGGGCCGGTTTGCCGGCTTGCTCGGCGACATCCCGGTCAAAGTCGTTACGAATCAGGTGGCACTTCTCGGGGCCGCACTATACGGGCTAGAGCGGAGTCCGATCAGTCTGGATCATAGCCAGTTGCGGCAAACATGTTGACGCATTCTGTGGGAGTAATGAGGTCGATGATGCGCCCGATGGCGGACCAAAGCGCATCGATGGTGCGTGCGGCCTCTTTGCGCAGGAGAGCCTTGAGCTTGGCAAAGGCCTTCTCGATCGGGTTGAAGTCGGGGCTGTAGGGCGGGAGATATCGCAATGTCGCGCCCGCCGCCTCGATCAGCGCCCGCACACGCGGCCCCTTGTGGCTGGACAGGTTGTCCATAACGACGATGTCGCCTTGACCAAGATTGGGGACGAGAACGTGCTCCACCCAGGCTTCAAGGATCGTCCGGTTGACCGGGCGATCGATGACAAACGGGGCGACAATGCCGCTGTTGCGCAAGCCAGCGATGAAGGTCGTCGTCTTGTAATGCCCGTGCGGCACGCTCATCCGTAATCGCTCGCCACGCCGGCAGCGGCCGTAGCGTCGGGCCATGTTGGTGCTGGCCCAACTCTCGTCCACGAAGACCAGCCTGTCGGGATCGAGATCGATCTGGCCTTCAAACCAATCCCGACGTTGTTTCAGGACGTCTGGACGATCCTGCTCGGAGGCGTGCGCGGTCTTTTTTTACGCGTCAGGTTATGGCGCATAAAGAAGCGCCACAGCGTTCCGTAACCGAAGTGAAGGTCTCGTCCGGCAAGTTGGGCACGCAATTCCTCGATGGACATGTCCCGCCGCGCCTCGAACATTCGCAGGATCAGCTTCGCGTGCGCTTCGATCGCGGCGCTGCGCCGGTCCCCACCCAGCGGCCCAGGCCGCAGATGTCCCGACTGCCGTTCCAGTGCACGCCAACGGCTGATACTGGCAGCGCTGACCTTGAAGCGAGCCGCAGCAGCGCGATGGCTCAATCCCTCGTCGCGTACAGCCGCAACAACGCGTTGTCGTAAATCAAGCGACAGTGCCCTCGACATCCCTGCCGGCCTCCGCTCCGGCAGGTAGCTTGAATCCGATTATAACCAATTCGGGAATCCCCCTCGAATTCGATCAGCTCGGATCACGCTCTAGACCAGATGGGGGCGCTGGGGTCCTGAAGGATCGGTGGACCGACAAGCGGTCGCGACGGCCGTCCCTCCGTGGTGCAGGAGGGCAGAAGCACCTGCCCTATCAAGGATTCCCGAGCAGCCCGTGCTTTACCGCTGCCGACGTGGGATGGACACCGATGAACGTCGAGAGGATGACGCGGACGAACTCCTGGTCGGGGACCCGCCCGATCGGCTGTTCGTTTTTGAAGGCCTCCATTCCCTCGGGTGTAAATATGAATGTGATGGTATCGCCCTTGGCCATCGGCGGGACGGCAGCCAAGAAGCGATCGATACCATCCGCCGACAGTCGGCATGGTTTGCCGCAGCTGTTTGCCAAGCTTTCCCGCCAGGATTTGCGCCCGGCCTCGGCATCAACCTCGTGCGTAAAGACGAAATGCAACAGCTTGAGCTCGTTCGACGCCAAAATAGCGTCCGGATCGGAGGAGTGGCGTTCCAAATACAGGCCAGCCACATAGATGCGAATGCGGAGGAAGGAATAGGTTCGGAGTGCCAGTCCGTTCAGGACGAGAGACGATCCGGCCACCTTTTGTGTGTCGGGCATTGCGATCCCGTCGAGCTCCGCCGCCCCCGCCGTGCCAGCGAGAATCGCGCAAGCGAGCAGGGCCGGCAGCAGCCGAAGTGCGACCTTCGGCGATCTTTTGCTCGGCTCGCACTCGCCCATGCCGCGAGAGGTCCATGTAGCGCCCGCCCTCATAGGTCGATCATCTCCCGGTGCCATCGTGCAGTTGGCCGATCCAGCCTGGGTCACGCAAGGGGCGGCAGCAAGGAATTCAACAGTCGCGATCGGCACGGTTCGGCCATCTGTTTCATTTCCAAGCTATGGCGTGTCGGCGGTCTGATACCGGCCGATCTTGTGAAAATGAAGCCTGGCCTTTTCGGTCTCGGGCTGGGCGGGCGAACATACGGGAAGGAGAGAGACCTGCACGGCCGTCCTGGCCGACGAGCGGGGCCAAGCGATCAGGCAGTTGATGTTGTCGCGGCGGGAGATCAGCCGCTTCCGCGACGAACGGGCCGTTTCAGGAATAGCCCGTTACGAACCGCTGAATACGCGTGGGTCGGGCCCAACCGGGGCAATTCCTTGCCCTGGGCGGCGGACTAGCTCCAGTCGACGCCGGGTGTCAAATCCGACGTCAGGCCCTAGGCTGGCTCACGGACAAAAAAAGTTGGCCGACACCGAGGTGCTGGCAATTAGTTCTCGCAATCCGAAGATTGTCTTCGCTGTGTTCCTCGGTCAGAGTTTCCATCGGCACGAAGAATTCGTGGGCGTGCGGCAGTTGGTGCTGGGCGAAACCCTCTGTAGTGGTCCTTCTTCAAGCCATATAGCACGCGCATCTCCCGCACCGGAACGACCACGTCGTAGAACGGTTCGTGGAGACCACCCCTGTCGTTTTCCAGCGCGGCGTCGGATCGGATGCGGCGAATCGGAGCCAGCAGCCACTCGGTCGGGCAAACGCACATGAGGGAGTGGGTGCTGGGTGAAAACGCGAGCGCTTGTCGAGGAGGTTCTGAATCGTGCTGCAGGCTTCGATAGCCAGGATGTCGACAAAGGGTTCGGCGAAGCTGCCACCGAAGTTCAGCCACAACCCGTCGGGCAAGGTGCGAAGCCGCGTGCTGCCTGGGACTCTTGAGGAACGGATTACAGATTGTGCTTCTCGTCCTCCGAAGGCCGGCCGCGCAGCCATGCCTCCTTGCCCCGGCGTGGCTTTACCCCGGGCGGACGCTGGCCCCATCCTTTCAGCCGCCTCTTCACTAAAATGTCCAAAGAAACTTTTTCCGACATTGATTTGTTCCTGAAACATCGCAACATGAAATACAACCCACGCGTGTGGTAAATGATTTGAATTCTAACGAAAAATTATTTCTCGCCGAAACAGCACAAATGGATGATGTCTATAAAAAAATGCTACCTGTCGCACTAAATGCGAGATCGCGCCTCTCACTTCGGCTTTTCAGCCGCCACTTGGAGATCAATAAAGTGCGCTATCAGACACTGGCAGGATGGACTTAATCCACTATCTGAAGTGCCAGCATGCCTGGCTAGGATGACGGGTCTGAATATCACTGTATGAAATTCCGGCCGTCGAGCCTTCGCGCGGAACAACCGTTCCGCGGTCCCCGGCCACCGACCGCCAGTTCGCGAAAAGTGTGGACGTCCTAACCGCGCCGGCCGGCGCTACATAATCGCGCTGCGGCGCCCCGGTGTAGATCTGCCGCGGGCGACCGATGCGCTGCTGCGGGTCCTCCATCATCTCCTTCCACTGGCTGACCCAGCCCACGGTGCGCGACACCGCGAACAGCGCGGTGAACATCGTGGTCGGGAAACCCATCGCCTTCAGAATGATGCCGGAATAGAAATCCACGTTGGGATACAGCTTGCGGTCGACGAAGTAGGGATCACTAAGTGCGATCTTTTCCAGCTCGATCGCCAGGTCGAGCAACGGATCGTCCTTGATGCCAAGCTCCTGCAGCACGTCGTGACAGGCCTTCTGGATGATCTTCGCCCGCGGGTCGTAGTTCTTGTAAACGCGGTGACCGAAGCCCATCAGCTTGGTGTGGTTGTCCTGGTCCTTCACGTCGGCGAGGAACTGCTTGATGTTGCTTACATGGCCGATGTCGGCCAGCATTTTCAGCACCGCCTCGTTGGCGCCGCCGTGCGACGGCCCCCACAGGCTGGCGATGCCCGCGGCGATACAGGCGAACGGGTTGGCCCCGGTCGACCCCGCCAGCCGGACCGTGCTGGTGGATGCGTTCTGCTCATGATCGGCGTGCAGCATCATGATCAGGTCCATCGCCCGCGACAGCACCGGATTGATCTTGTATTCCTCGGTCGGGACGGCGTGGAACATGTACAGGAAATTCTCCGCGTACGAGAGGTCGTTGCGCGGATAAACGAACGGCTGGCCAATGGCATATTTGTGCGCCCACGCGGCGATCGTCGGCACCTTGGCAATCAGCCGGAACGCACTGATGCGCCGGCTCTCCGGATCGTGAACGTCCAGGCTGTCGTGATAGAACGCCGACAGCGCCCCAACCACGCCGCACATCACCGCCATCGGGTGCGCGTCGCGGCGGAACCCGTTGTAGAAGACGCGAAGCTGCTCGTGCAGCATGGTGTGCCGCATCACCCCTTGTTCGAAATCCTCCGCCTCCGCCTCGTTAGGCAGCTCGCCGTTGAGCAGCAGGTAGCAGACCTCGAGAAAGTTGGAGTGCTCCGCCAGTTGCTCGATCGGATAGCCTCGATACAGCAGCACACCCTCGTCGCCGTCGATGTAGGTGATCTTGCTTTCGCAGGATGCCGTCGCGCCGTAGCCGGGATCGAACGTGAACACGCCCAGGTCACCGTACAGCTTGCGGATATCGAACACATCCGGACCGATGCTGCCGGACAGCAGCGGCAAGTTGGCTGATTTGTTTGACCCGTCCAGGGTGACCGTGACCGACCGTTTGGCGCTCATACGCGATGTCCTCGTGATTGGAGTCTGAGCGACGCCGCCAGCCCGACAGACGAAATGCCGTCGCGCCGGGTCAGTGGTCATCGCAAAATTATGGCGACCACGCGCCGCGACGCAACCTTCGCAAGCGCAGCAGACGTTCGTTTTCGCGGTTTTCTTTACCCGGTGCGTGAGGGGCGCCGTTGATACGACCCAGCGGCGATTGGGAGCGTGCGCGGCGACTTCACGGGATCGTGAATTTAGGCCCGTGCGCTATGCGGAAAAGTCCGCACGGCTTCGAGGGAATTCATTTTGTCATGGATCCGGAATGGAGGCGCGGCCGCCGGTCGTCGGCGGCGGGGCACAGATGCAATGTATGACGCAGCGCCGCTCGGGCTGGGCATCATTGCGGGCGGCGGCCCGTTGCCAGGACGGGTCGCAGCCGCCGCCCGAGCCGCCGGGCGGCACGTCTTCATTGTTGGGATCGAGGGTTTTGCCGATCCGGCGGTGCTGGCACCATGGCCGCATGAATTTCTGCGGATCGGGGCAGCCGGGCGCATTGTCGCCGCGCTGCGGGAGAATGGCTGCCGGGACCTGGTGATGATCGGTCCGGTCCGGCCGGCCCTCGCTGCTCGATCTGCGGCCCGACGCCGATGGTGTTCGTATCGCTGGCCCGTGTCGGTCGCGCGATCTTTCTGGGCGACGACGGGCTGCTGGCAGCGGTGATCCAAGTACTGGCGGAGGAAGGCTTCCGCGTCATCGGGGCGCATGATGTCATGCAGGAGGTTATCGCCCCGGCAGGCGTGCTGTCCCGCTCGCGCCGGACGCCCAGGCCCTGGCGGATATCGCGCGAGGCGTGGAGGTCGCGGCTGTGCTCGGCGCGGTCGACGTCGGTCAGGGCTGTGTCGTTCAGCAGGGCCTCGTCCTGGCGGTCGAGGCCATCGAGGGAACCGACGCGATGCTGTCCCGCGCAGCCGGCTTGCGTCGTGACGGCCCGGGTGGCGTCCTGGTCAAGCTGGTCAAGCCGGGCCAGGACAGACGAGCCGATTTGCCGACCATCGGTCCGGAGACCGTGCGCAACGCCGCTGCCGCCGGCCTCAGGGGGCTTGCGTTCGAGGCTGGGGCAACCATTCTGGCGGAGCGGGAGGCCTGCGTGGCCGCGGCGGACGCAGCAGGGCTGTTTCTGCTTGGTCTCGATCCCGCCGGTCTTGATCCCGGGACTTGCTCCCGGGAACTTGGGACCGCACGTGATCCAGGAGGAGATAAGCGATGAGTCAGTATTTGCACACCATGCTGCGGGTCGGCGACCTGCAGCGCAGCCTCGATTTCTACACCAAGGGCTTCGGCATGAAGGAGCTCCGCCGCCGCGATGTGCCGGACGGCAAATACACCCTGGCCTTCGTCGGCTATGGCGACGAGGACAACAACACGGTCATCGAGCTGACCTATAATTACGGCACCGAAAAATACGACATGGGCAGTGCGTTCGGTCATCTGGCGATCGGTGTGCCCGACGTCGCCGCGACAACCGAGAAGCTGCGCACGGCCGGCGCCAAGGTGACCCGCGAACCCGGCCCGGTGAAGTTCGGCACGACGGTGATCGCCTTTGTCGAAGATCCAGATGGCTACAAGATCGAGCTGGTGCAACGCGGCTAACACCGCACTCAAAATTCGTCAACGTCTGTCTGCCAGGACTCGGCCACGCCGGCGCGTCCGGCTTGCGATCAAGCGTGTCGCCGCCGCTCGACGCGAGGCGTGGCAAGAACACGGGAAGGAAATAGCAATGGGACCTCTGGCCGGCGTTAAGGTCATCGAGTTCGCCGGGTATCGGGCCGGGCCCGCTGGCGTGCCATGCTGCTGGCCGACATGGGCGCCACCGTGCTGCGCATCGACCGCGTCGCTGATTCGGGCCTTGGCCTACCGGTGCCCGATGCAGTACGACTTTACCCGCCGCAGCCGAGCGACGATCGGCGCTGGATCTGAAAACGACCGAGGCGGTCGAGTTCGTGCTGAGCTGATCGCAAGGCCGACGCGCTGATCGAAGGTTTCCGTCCCGGGCGTGATGGAGCGGCTTGGCCTGGGACCTGATATCTGTCTCGGCCGCAATCCGCGGCTGGTGCTTCGGACGCATCACCGGCTGGGGCCAGGATGGGCCGCTCGCGCATGCGGCCGGCCATGACCTGAACTACATCGCGCTGACCGGCGCGCTGCACGCGATCGGACGCGCCGGGCAGAAACCGACGCCGCCGCTGAACCTGGTGGGCGACTATGGCGGCGGCGCCCTTTATCTGGTCACCGGAATTGCTTGCCGCCATCATCTCGGCTCGTTCCACCGGCGCGGTCAGGTGGTCGACGCGGCGATGGTGGACGGCGCGCTGTCGCTGATGACACCGATCTATGCGATGCACGGCCGCCGGCCGGCTCGACTCCCCGCGTGGCGGCAACATTCTCGATTCCGGCGCCTATTTCTACGAAGTCTATGAGTGTGCCGACGGCCAGTTCATCTCGATCGCCTCGATCGAGGAAAAATTCCATGCCGAGTTGCTGCGCCGGCTGGAGATCGACCCGGCATCGATGCCGGCGCAGTCGCGACAAGGCAGGGTGGGGCGATGGAAAGCGCTGCTGGCGGCAGCGTTCCGCACGCGCACGCGCGACGATTGGTGCGCGCATGCTGGAAGGCACCGATGTCTGCTTCGCGCCGGTGCTGTCGATGCAGGAGGCGCACGTCGCATCCGCACAATCAGGCCCGCTCGGCGCTTCATCGACGTCGGCGGCGTACGGCAGCCGGCGCCCGCTCCGCGGTTCAGAGCAACGAAGCTCGACATCCAGCCGCGGGATCGCCCAGGATCGGTCCAGGGCCGCCGAGGTCGCTGGTGCGCCTGGGGTCTGTCGCGGCCTTCGGAGATCCGACAGCCGCATCCTGCGGCCGGTGAATGGCCACGCTTTGGTTGGCCTGGTAATCGGCGCTCGTCGATGCCATCTGCGATCACGCGTGGCTACCTTCTGACCGCCTTCCGTCCGCTCGGCGGGATTGAATCACATGCCACATCTGACGGTCGATGTTGCTTGTTTCGCTCACGAGAAGAAAGGACTGCAATGATGCCGTCAGAGAGGGAACGTTCGCCTGGCGCGCCGCCGCGTTGCTGCGACCGCGGCGTTCGAAGCCCGCCCCGTCCGTGGCGGCGGCAGGCGCGCATTCCGAGTCGAGCAGGTCACCGTCGACGGCGCGCGGAAGGTGCTGGCCGACCTGCGCCACGATAAGGCGTTTGGCAACGCCGGCGAACTGATTCGCCGCGCAAAGGCGGTTCTGATCGTGCCTCGGCTGATCAAGGGCGGCTTCATCGTCGGCGGCGAGGGCGGCGATGGCGTGCTGATGGCGCGCCGCCGTAACGGCTGGAGCGACCCGGCTTTCTATGTGATCGGCGCGGCGTCCTTCGGGCTGCAGGTTGGGCTGGAACAGTCGGAGATGATCCTGCTAGTTATGTCCGAGAAGGGCCTGAACGGCATCATGCACGACCAGTTCAAGATCGGCGCCCAGGCGGGAATTACGGTGGTGACGCTAGGCTCCGGGGTAGAGGGTGCGATGGCCGGTGCCTGGGCCTTCCGGATATCGTCGTATGGTCATCGACGACGGGCCTCTATGGCGGCTTGACGATCGACGGGTCGGTCATCCGGTCACAACCGAACAAGGATGCGGCGTACTACGGCCGGAAAGTGACCGCCCGGGAGGTCTTGTCGGGATCGGTCGACAACACGCACGCGGCGGTTCTGCGTCGGGACATCGAGCTCGATCGGCTAGGTGCCAGCGATGCGTTGCGGGTTCTGGGTGGGCGTGCTACTGCGCCCATCCGCGTCTGGTGGGGGATAGTTTAGCGGTAAAACTCCCGGCTCTGACCCGGGCATCCTTGGTTCGAATCCAGGTCCCCCAGCCACCCTGCGACGGAACCGTGTCTGATCAGATAGTTAGAGGAAATCAAAGGGTTGCCAGCCACCAGGTGATACAGGCGGGTGACCATGGCACTGGCGATGATACGGCCAACGAAACATCCCAAGAGTGGCGTATATCGCCTGCGACTTGCCATCCCGCTGCACCTTCGTGACACCACGGCGCGTCTCTGTGACAAGCGGACGGAGCTTATCGAGAGCCTGCGGACAAAGGACCCGGCCGAGGCTAAGAGGCGCGCACCGGAGGCAGAGCGGCGCCTTCGGAACCTGCTTGATGCGGCGAGCGCGCACCACAGCGGCGCCACGGCAGTCCCCACGGACAGGCAGGTCGCCACCCTGGCTGGCACGTATTACCGCGACGCGCTTGCAGCATGGGGGGATAACGCCGGGTCGGTGACGAATTGGGACCATACGCTTGACGAGCTGCGCGATCAGACGGTCTCGGAAGAAGACGGGGACCTCATGGTCTGCCTGTCAAAGCGCGATCGCCAGGACGCCGCGGCGCTTCTTCTCAAGAACGGCCTTGCCTGCCGATCCCGTGGCCGTCAGCCGTGTTGGGCGGGCTGTGTTTGATGCCAAGGTGAAGTTTGCCACGCTGATGCAGAAGCGTGCACAGGGCGACTGGGCACTCGATCCAAACTTGTCCCGCTGGCCGGCGCCCAACGCAACACCAGCCGGGCCCGCGCTGACGATGGACGCGCTGTTGGCCGGCTGGGCCGCGGATCATGGGTGGAAGGTGGACGCCAAGCCCGTCCCGAGGCCGCTGTATGATCGACAACGGACAATCGCACGGCTATCGGCATTTCTTGAGCAGACCGACGCCAGCGCCGTGACACAGGCGGACGCGGTGCGGTGGAAAGAGGACATGCAGCAGCGCGGGCTTCACGCCTCGACCGTCCGCAATGACCTGTCCGAAATGTCCGCTGTCTGGGCATGGGGCATTCGCAACGGGAAACTACTCAGCGAGCGCAACCCCTTCGCTGGTATCTCCCCGCCAAAGCCGAAAAAGAAGGGACGTGAACCGCGCGCGTTCACCGATGAGGAAGCGGCGCGCATCCTACAGGTGGCGCGAGACGAGACGGGCTTCCTCCGCTGGCTTCCCTGGCTTCTCTGCCTGACCGGCGCGCGACTGAACGAGGTCTGCCAAGCAGTGCGGGAGGATGTCGCCACGGTCGACGGGGTGACGGCGCATCCGCATTCATGACGAAGGCGAAGACCGCAGCGTGAAGACGGCGGACAGCCGGCGCACAGTGCCTCTGCATCCGGCCCTGCTCGCCGAGGGTTTCGGGCTCTACGTGGATGGTTTGCCGAATGGCTCGCCGCTTGTTCCCCGACATCCGCCCCGACAAGACGTTCGGACTCCGTGGCGTAACTGCCAGCAAGCGCGTCGGCCGCTGGCTGCGCGCCCTGGGCATGACCGATCCGCGCATCAGCCCAAGCCACTCATGGCGCCATTGGTTCATTGGTGCCTGTCGCCGCACGGTGATGCACGTTGAAGTCCGCAGCGCACTGACCGGACACAGCGCCCGCCTGGACGAGAGCGCAGGCTACGGCGACGGAATGAAGACGCTCGTTCAAGTCCTCTCCGAAGCAATCGCAAAAGTCCGTCCGCCGCTTGCTCCCGCCACCGGCACTCCAGCTGACAGCCCGTCAGGCCCAACCGCGCAACCCCGCTCACGCCTCCTTCGGAGGCGCAGGAGGCGCCCAGCAGTCGCGCCCGACAACGCTGCGACTGCCGGACCTATCGGCCTTACGGAGCCTGCTCAGAGCCGTGGAGCGACCCACAAGCTGACTGTGGATGGCCAATAAGAGCCTTGCTGCAGGCGTTACTGGCGGCTAGTCGGACGATCTTTGCCGGCGGCTAGACGGGCACGGCCGCCGGAAGTGAGGCTGACCTCGATTGCGGCATGAGGGGATGACCGTGGCGCGAAAGAGGATTGCCAGTAAGCTGCCCATGAAGTCCGCCGCGAAGGCGGTGGTGGTGGCGCCGACCTCGGACCAACTAAGCTTGGATTTTGAGGGCCGCACCGTGGCCGGGGAGAAGACCGCCAAGACCCGAGTGAAGGCGCCGAGGGTCAGGAAGGCACCGACTGCCATCGACATCCCAGAGAAGCCGAAGGGCTGACAAGAGGAGTGCAAGGCCATGGAGCGGCGCATTACTTCCTATCGGCTTGCAGCTGTCCGCCGCCACCGCTCACGCCAACTCATCCAGCAGCGCCTTCGCGTCCTTCAGGTCCGGCGCATCGAAACCTTCGGTGAACCAATTGTAGATCGGACCGAGCAGATCACGGGCCTCCGCGCGCTTGCCTTGGTCGCGCCAGAGCCGGGCGAGGCTGGTCGATGCTCGCAACTCGAAGAGCTTTGCGCTCTGCCGCTCGGCAACGGCGATGGCCTGACGATAGTGCTGCTCGGCCGCCGGATCGATCGCCGGCGGCGTTCAGCAGATCGCCTGGCACCCGATGCAGCAACTCAGCTTCGAAGACCCGTTCCTCGGTCGGCCTCGATTGATCCGTGCAGCCTCGGCGAGACAGTTCCGTTGCTTCAGCAGGCTGCCCGAGCAGGGCGTAGGCCTCGGCAAGCCAGCGTGAACAGGACCGGCGTACTCACGACGCCTCCGGTAGGACGCAATTTCGCCAGCCCCTGGGTGAGCGAGCGCAAGTCCTTCCTGTGCTTGCCCGAGCGCGACCAACGACCGTCCGCGGAATGCCAGTGCCCAGCCCGAATAAAGCGGAAAACCGTGCTCAGTCGTTAGAGCCAGAAGTTCCTCGCACATGCGCCATAGGCGAGCGGGTGAGCCAGTCGAGTCCAATTCGCGTGACGAGCACGTGAGCCAACGTATGGGCCTGTCTGAGCCGGCGGGCCTCCGATAACGCTTCGTCCATCCGTGACCGTGCCTGATCGACGTAACCCAGGCACGCCAGGGTCATGGCGAGGAACGTGAGCATCGAAACGTAGGGATCGAAGGACAGTCCTGCGACGGTGCGATATGCTGGATCAGCAAGACCCATACATCGCTCCAGGAGGCCGCGGGCGGCAACGAACTCGCCGAGAAACAAGCGGGTAATCCCGCGCGTGTAGCGACCCAGCAATTGCGCCGCGGCATCCTTCCGTGCCGCTCCGATTTGTTCGAGCTGCTCGCCCAGCGCAAGTGCCAGCCTGTGCTCGGATCGTACGAAATGAAACGCCCATTGGCCGATGATCAGCGGCACCAGGTATTCGGGTCGATCGAGCTGCTCTGCCAGCGCGCGCGCTCGGAGCGAGCTCTCGTCCACCTCCGCCGCCGACCAGCCCTTCGTCGCCGTCAGTGCCGATCCGAGTGCGATTTGCAGATCCAGCTCCTGTTGCTGGCGCCAACGGCCGTCCGGCAGAGCGGCCAGCACGTCCAACCCTTTTCGCAACTGGGCGACCGCTTCGGTCATCGCCGAGCGCGCCAACGCCTTCTGACCGGCCTTCAGCCAATAACTCACCGCCTGTCCCGCCAGCCCGGCCGCCGCGCAATGCTGTGCCAGCAGTGCGGGTTGCGCCATGCAATCTCCGGAAAACGGTCTTCGAGTGTCGCGGCAATACGGGTGTGCAGACGCTGGCGCCGGCCGCGCAGCAACGTGCCGTAGGCCGCATCCTGCACCAGCGCGTGCTTGAAGATGTAGCTGGATTGTGGCGGCGTGCCGCGGACGAACAACAGGCCGGCGTTCGTCAGCCGATCGAGCGCCGCGCGAAGTTGCGGCTCCGGCAGATCGGTGATGGATGCCAGCAGCTCGTACCCAAACTCGCGGCCGATCGCCGCGCCGGTTTGCGCAACCTCCTTGGCGGCAGGTCCCAGCCGGTCCAGCCGTGCCATCAGCGAGGCGTGCAAGGTCGCCGGCACCGACAACGCCGGATGCGGCACGGAGGACAGCGCTGCGGCGCCTCGAGTGCCGGATTCGAGCACCGCCTTGGTCAGTTCCTCGACGAACAACGGCACGCCGTCGGTGCGCTCGGCGATCTCCTCCACGATCTCGGGTGGCAGCGCCGCATTCCCGGCGACGTTCGCGACCATCGCCGCCGTGTCGCGCCGGTCGAGCCGGGCCAGCGTCAGCATCGTCACATGCGGCTGCCCGGTCCACGGCGGCTGAAACTCGGGGCGGAACATTGCCAGCAGCAGCACCGGCCAGTCCGCGACCCGCTCTATCACGCGGTCCAGCAGTTCGCGCGAACTCGGGTCGATCCAGTGAAGGTCATCGAACATCATCAGCACCGGCTGCTGCCGCGAAAGACCTTCAACCTGCCGCAGCAGCGCCTCGAACGTCTTGTCCTTCTTGCGCTGCGGCGTGACATCGAGCGGCGGTGCGAGATCGGCTGACGGCAGCGAGTGCAGCTCCGCGATCAGCGCCACGTCTTCCATCGGCGGCGCGGTGGCCGCGAGCAGTGCTTGCAGTTTGGCAAGCCTGGCCGCCGGCTCGTCCGCGTGCTGGAAACCCGCCGCTCGCTCCATCTGCGCGATCACCGGATAGAGCGCGCTGTCCTGATGGTGCGGCGAGCAGAAATAGCGCAGCCGAGTGTGCGGTTCGGCGGCGATCCGCTCGGCCAGCGCCTCGGCGAGGCGGGATTTGCCCACGCCCGGCTCGGCGGAAATCAGCACCACCCGTCCGTTGCCGGCCTTCGCCTGCGCCCAGCGGCGGAGCAGCAGCTCCATCTCCTCGTCGCGGCCGACCAGCGGCGTGGCGCCGGAACGCAGCGCCTCGAACTGGCCGAGCGTGCGGTTTTCAGACAATACTTGCCACGCCGGCACCGCCGCCGGCAGACCTTTGAGTTCGACCGTGCCGAGGTCCTGGCACTCGAACAGGCCGCCGATCTGCCGGCGGGTGGCCGCGTCGATCACCACCTGATCCGGCCCGGCGAGGCCCTGCAGGCGTGCCGCGAGGTTCGGCGTCTCACCGACCGCTGTCTGCTGGCGAGAATCACCTGAGCCAATCGGCTCGCCGATGACCACCAGTCCCGTTGCGATGCCAATCCGAACATGGAGCGGTTCGCCGCTCACGGGTGTCGCGCTGACCGCGGCGGCAACGGCGAGGCCGGCCCGCACGGCGCGTTCGGCATCGGTCTCGCGGGCTTCCGGCCAGCCGAAATAGATCAGCACCCCGTCACCGACGTAACGCGCTATGAAGCCGTCGAACTGGCGGATCGTGTCGGCGACGCAGGCCTGATAGGTGCGGATGACCTCGCGCAGATCCTCCGGATCGAGCCGCGACGACAGGGCGGTGGAGCCGATGAGATCGCAGAACATCACGCTGAGCGGGCGGCGTTCGGCGGTGGTCTCAGACGAGCCGAGGTTGCCGGTTGGGCTACTCGGCGGGTCGGATGATAACCGAACGGGATCACCGGCCGAGGGTGCCTTCGGGGCGCAACGCGGCGATTGCCACCAGCAGCCGGCGCCGATGGCCGATCGCGGTAACGCCGAGTCCCTTGAGATCTTCGGCAGTGAGATGGCACAATCAGTTCAGCGCCGACGTCATTCTCGCGGAATGCCGCCTCGTAGCGTTCCAGACCCAGGTTTCGCAGCCAACTTGCGACATCCACCGCCGTTTCCTCCGGCTCGGTGACGCTCAAGGTGAGATGTATCGCCTGGATGGATCAGACCGTGTCCAGGAACAGAGGATCGGTCGTCACGCCGCTTGACCGCCGTAGCAGAGGCGGCCGCTCAGGAGGCCCTACATTGCCTCACCCCGCCAAGGGGCCGTCAGGCATCCCCAGAGCTGAGCGCTGTATCAAAGTCGGCCGCCAAAGCCGCCCTGGGTTGTGTGTCCATGATGTGAAACGCTTCAGCGATATCGCCCGGTCTGTGGGGCACTCTCCGTTCGTCAGCACAAAGCCGCTTCCGGCATTGTCAACTGGAGAAAGTTACATGTTCCGTTTTGCTCTCTCTGCAGTTGCTCTTGCCGCAGTTCTGGTAACGACGCATCCGAGCTTTGCTGATCCTCTGCCTGCAGCGACATCTGATCATGCCCAAGCCCAAGCTGCCGTGGCTGCCACGGAACAGCCCGCGCCGTCTGCAACTGCCCGGGCGCCGTCGTCGGACGCCATGGCCCCCGTGGGGTTTGGCTGGGGCTGAGGGCACGGAGAACCACCGATCCGTACGGAGAGTGGTATGAGCTTTATCATCGTGGCTGGCTTTGCACTGCTGTTGGCGTTGCTCGCTCGCCGCCAGCATCGTGGCGCGCCCACCGGTCTGAGCTCACAAGCTGGCTCGCGCCCGGGCTGGCCAGACAAAGAAGCGTACCGCAACCGCCGCCAGATGATATCAATCAGATGCTTGAGCTGACGATCGCTCCAGCCACGCGGGTGTGTTCCCGTGTGCGTTGTTCGCCGGGCACCCAACGCTAGACTGCTGGCAGGCGAAAACTGGCGAGCTGAGTGGTTGTCTAACCCTCATGGCCGGCCAGCGAGCTCCTGACGTTGGGCCGCCACCAAGGCCGAAAAAGCCCCACCTACGCGTGATAATCGCGGTTATCACGCGTTCTCTAATTCCGGCGGGGGTGTCAAGCCTTCTGTGCGTTTCTTGGTTCGGCTGGGGGCCGTTTCTTTGTCCCGCCCTGATGCGCCGCTGGCGCCGCGCGCAGCCGCGGTCAAGGATGGCCGAAGGCCACCCCCGGCGCGAAGCGTCCTTGACGGCGGCGAGCACGGTGCCGACCCTGGGATAGGTCGGGCTCGAGTGTGCCGCTGCGTGCCTCGGCTTACGTCAGTCATGATCCATTTCTATTCCTATCTCCTATCGCTGGCCTGCCGAGGTCATGGTTCTCTCCGAGGTCGGCACGAGACCGCCTCATCATGGGCTCAGGGAGTAGCGGTGCTGCAATGTAGTGGCGCGAACTGCTCGGTGATGGCCTACCGGCGAACAACGCGCGATGCGCAGTCATCTCCACCCGCCGTCCCGGCAAGAACAGCTCCCCGCCTGCGCGGAGCTCGATGGCGGACGAACGGTCAGGCCATCGCGGCCTCCTGCATCCACCAGAAATCGGTGCCGTCGGTCCAGATGCAGTGCAGGATGATGGCCAGCTTACGTGCGACGGCGACTTTGGCCTTCTTGGCACCCACACGCTTCATCAGTCGAACGCCCCACGCTTTCAGCGGCGACCAGCGCTTGACCTTGGTCAGCAGCACAGCCGCCGCCTCATAGAGGCAAGTCCGGACGAACCCGTCACCGCATTTGGAAATGCGACCCACTCGGTCGACTTCGCCGGATTGGTAGCGCTGCGGCGTCAGGCCAAGATAGGCACCGACGTCCCGCGCGTGATCGAAGCGCTTCGGGTCGTCGATCACCGACATATAAGCCAACGCCACAACCGGCCCGACACCGGGTACCGTCATAAGCCGTCGTGCCGTGTCGTCGGTCTTGACCAGCCGCCGGATGGCTCGATCAAAGACAAAGATTTGCTGCAGCAAGCTGTCGCGCACCGCCACGAGGGAGGCGACAACACAATCAACGCCCGGGTGTCCCTGGGCCAGTTGCTGCGCCCGTTGCCCGATCTGCCCATGGCCACATTTGCCAATCACCAGGCCGAAGGTCTTCAGGATGCCGCGCAACTGGTTGTCAATCCGAACACGCATCTCAACCAGTTGGTGGCGAGCGATCAGCAGCGCCTTTCTCTCATGTGCCGCCAGGCTCTTGACCTGCACCGCTTTGAACCAGCCAACACGAACCATCTCGGCCAATCCGCGGGCATCGCTGCGATCGGATTTGTTGGGCCGCACTGACAGGACCGCCTTGGCATGCCGCGCGTCAAGACAGACGACGGGAAGGCCCTCAGCCGATAACGCATGGGTGAGCCATACCGATGTCGGCCCACTCTCGAGGCCAACTCGCACGACGTTGGGCGCGTGCTTGCGGATCAGGCGAGCGATGGCCTTGGGCTCTGATGCGACCTTGCCCTCGAAAACACACGTCCCCTTCTGGTTGAGGAGGCACACACTTGTTTCCTTGAGTGACACGTCTAGTCCGACAAAAGTGTCCATGGCTACTCCCCTCGGCAAATGACCAAGACAGACTTTACCAGTTCAGGAAAAGCCACCGGAATTACTCCATGTAGGGGAATTAGTTGGGGGTTTTCGCCTCGGATTGGCGCCACCGGCACGTCGGGCAGGGTCCCCAGGCCCCGGTCACGGGCACCCGTAGCCCCGGCCGGCGCCCTAAGTTAGGCGTGCGGCGGTTTTTCGTGCCCGTCGTGGGGGCGAACCCGTCATACCTTACGGGAGCCGTAGCTTGTTGGCTGAAAAAGGCGGGGTAAAAGACCGGTTCTGCCGGGAAACTGCCCGTCGGCTGCCGGACGCAAAGGAGCAAGCCATGGCCCTGCCAATCGCCACAATCGATAATATCCTCAATAACGGCGGGGATATGAAATTCCTGCGGACCACCACCTCTGCCGGTAAATCCTTCGGCGAGAAAGGAGACGTGGCGATGCGCTTCTGGCCCAGCTATTGGAATTGCACGGCGACGGTGAACCTGACGGACATTACGCTGCGGGAGACTGCGGAGGGCGATCCGAACATCAACGCGGTGAATGTCGAATACGAGGCGGATTGGGCGCATAGTGGTTCGCTAAACCCGCCCGGCTATGTCTATACCGATAGCATGTCCGGCTGCTGCTTCTATCTGTTTCGCGGCCTCATGCGCGATGTGCACGGCGTGCACGCGTCGCGCCAGAGCGGCAAGCTGATTGATCCAACGATGTATTTCACTCAACGCGGTGCCAAGCTGGTCTACAGATGGGATAGTCAGGGCCTGCTCACCGGCGCCATGCAAGGTAGTTTCGGCGCCGTGCTGTGCTGCGTCGATCAGGCCGACCTCACCGCATACGCGATGGCTCTGAAAGGGCAAAAAGTGGTCAAGGTGTTCGAGCGCAAGGTGATCGCCAACTGGATGCGTGCCGAGTTGTAATCTGGGCGTTCGCAGAGTTGCGAGCGGCGCGGGAGCCGAGGCTAGGCCTTAAATGATCAGATGGTCGAGCGGGATCGGGGCGGTGGTAACCCGTCTCGGAGACTCTTTAACAAGAGGACGCAATTTCTTTAAGCAGCCAGCCCCGCGTGTGTCGCTTCCGTTTGAAAAGACACTTTTCTCCCGGTTAGAAATGTCGCATCGTGCAAATGGAGATGACACCCGCCCGCTAAATCAAGGCAGCTTTCCGGTTCGGTTGAGGCGCCGGCTTTTCCCGTCCCGTCCCTGCCGAACCGGAGGCGGTAGGCCGCGCGGTGCAGCATGGGGTGCTGCGGTCATCAGGCCGGGCCAATGACCTTGATCTTGCTGGTGCGGGTCGGCGCTACGCCGGTGGCATCGTTCTGGCAGAACGCCGGTTCGGCCCCTGATGGTGCCGGTCAACGCATTCTGGCGACTGGCTGACGCAGGGGAAGGGCAGGGACCAGACCCGCCGGCTACATGCGGTCTGAGCAGCTTGGGCCCTGAGGGTCGCCTATGTTACGGGACGTCGCCGTAGTAGCGGACCGCTCATACGGGAGGCGTTTGACGGAGAGAAAGTCTTGCCGTCATGCCCAGTGGACGAGATGCCAGCCACTCGAATGACCAAGGCTTACCGCCGGCGTAACCACATCAGCCGGGGTCCGGTCGGTCCGGCAGCGAAACCTCGTCGGCCCGACGGGCCAGCCGCTCATTGCGATAAGGCGTTTGCAGGCCTCCGAAGCGGCTTGATGCAACGAACCGATCACACCTCCCGTTTTAAATCAGCCATTCACTGGGTGGTCAACTTCAAACGCGGATTATCACCTGATGCCATATCCTCGATCTGCCACACGCCCTGCGCTCTCCCTGCGTCGGGCTGTGGAGCGGTCAATCAAGGACGCGATCGCTGTCAAGGTCGTCGAGCTGTTCAACGACCGCTCGCGCGGCGAAAAACCCGTCAAGCGGCGAACCGACGGACTGTTTGGCCCCAGCGCGGTGGCCCGGCGCGTTCATGGTGCTGCCCCCATCCCGCATTCTTCCTCGGAGGCCCGAGACCTAATCGATACGATGCGACCACGCTTATTGTGTGATGGCCGCACGCGGGACGTTGCTCGGCTGCTGTTGTCCCAACCAGCGCCCTACCCGATGGCCGAACCACTGCAGGCGCTTACCGCGCGCGCAAGGTTCGATCTGCTCCCAACCTGGGCGCGGCGCATGCACGGTCTATCAGTACCATTCTTAACTCGCCCGCTGGTACGCGCCGGTACGCTTGGGATGGCACGAGCGATACGCTGGGCCTTTGA
>CAVWZM010000036.1:0-115320 GCA_963759425.1 uncultured Alphaproteobacteria bacterium | reverse complement strand
CATATTAGAGGTGATGGGACGACGCGGCATGGGGGAGTTTGCCGCCGCCTTCACCTTGCCCCGGCATGCCCAGTTGTTCGAGCTGCATGACACCGGGACCTCATCGAGGCCAGTTCGCCCGTATACGCTGCATCGGGTGACCCTCTATCCGGCAGTGATTGGATCGAACGGCCTGATCTCTATGTGACATTTCGTAAGCCCATCGAAGCCGACAACGCGCACAATCTGAAAGCGATCCCGCGCAAACAGCGGGCGATGGTGCGCAAGGGCCTGGAGAATGGTCTGCGATCCGTGGTTGGTCGCGACACCGACGGACTGTACATGGTGTACGCAGAGAGTGTCCGCAACCTCGGCACGCCGGTATTTTCCAAGCGCTATTTCCGGGTACTGATGGACGTATTCGGCGATGCCGACGTTGTCTCCGTCCGGCACAACGATGAGTTGGTTGCCGCCGTGATGAACTTCTATTTCCGCGATGAGGTGTTACCGTATTATGGTGGCGGCACATCCACGGCGAGAACCTGCGCCGGCAACGATTTCATGTACTGGGAGGTCATGCGCCGAGCGGCGGATCGCGGATTCAGGTTGTTCGATTTCGGCCGGAGCAAGGTGGGCACTGGCGCCTTTGCGTTCAAACGTAACTGGGGCTTCACTCCGAAGAAACTGCATTACCGCTATTGGCTTGCACACGGCGCTACGATCCCGGACCACAATCCGGCTAATCCGAGATATCGCCTACTCATCTCTGCGTGGCGACGTCTTCCTCTGCCGATCGCCAATGCTCTTGGCCCGCTGGTCGTGCGCGGGCTTGGTTGATGCCCGACGTTCTTTTCTATCGCCGCGTCTGCCATACCCGCCGGACAAAGGCGAGAAGATCCGATCCTTCCACATTCTTCAGTATCTTGCCCGGAGCTTCGATATCTACCTCGGATGCCTGATCGACGATGCGGGCGACAAAATCCATATCAAGGCCGTCCGCGCCATGTGCCACGATGCTCACATTGCAACGCTGAACCCTCGCTTCGTTCTCGCTCGTTGCCTGCGTGGGCTGCTCACGGGCGAAGCCGCTCAGTGTCAGCTTCTTTCGCGACCAACGGCTTGCGCAGTGGGTCCGCCACATCATCGATACAATAAGGCCGGTGTTGATCTTTGTTAGCTCGTCCAGCGTGGCGCCGTACGTGCTTGATCTGCCGATCACCGGTAGTCGGATCGTGGATCTGGTCGACGTTGACTCTGAAAAATGGCGAACCTACGCCGGCGCGGCCCGCGGCCGATGCGCCCGATCTATCAGCGCGAATGGCGGAGGGTGACGGCGTTGGAGCGACGCATCGCGCATGAATGCGATCTGTCCAGCTTTGTTTCCGACGCCGAGGCGGTGCTGTTTGCCCGCCTGGTACCGGACTGCGCCGCGCGCATCCGTGGAGTGAGCAACGGTGTCGATCACCACTACTTTGATCCGAACCGCGATCATGCAGCGGTTTATGATCCGAACCTGCCAACATACGTGTTTACCGGCACGATGGACTACAAGCCGAACGTCGATGCCGTGACTTGGTTCGTGACCGAGATCTTGCCAGCGATCCGCCGCGCCCTCCCGGCAGCGCGCTTTTATATCGTTGGCAACCACCCCACGGCGAACGTGCGGGCGTTAGCGGCGGCTGGCGCCGTCTTCGTCACTGGCCACGTGTCCGATGTTCGTCCCTATGTCGCGCACGCTACCGCCAGCGTGGCGCCGATGCGCGTTGCTCATGGCATCCAGAACAAAGTCTTGGAGGCAATGTCGCTTGGCAAGCCCGTCGTATTGACCAGCCGAGCACTGGAAGGGATCGATGCTGAACCCGGTCGGGAGGTGATTTTGGCAGATACGGCGAAGGACTTCGCCGCCGCCTGCTGCCGCCTGGCCGCATATGGCGATCGAGAGGGAATTGGCGCGGCGGCCCGTCGGTTGGTGCTCCGCAATTTCGACTGGTCGGTAACTCTGCGGGGGTTCGACGATCTGCTCCCACTGACCAAGCGGACCCCCTTTCGCATGGGGACCAGCGTCGAGACCTATCATGCTGAAAACGGGACGTGCGGCGAATGAACCTGCCTACGCTTGCCGGCATCGCGCCGAACGTTGCCATCCCGGCCCTGGGTCCGAGAAGTTGGCACCAGGTCGCCATGCCGCTCGGCGTGGGCCTGCTGTTGTTGGCGGGCATCTTCAGCAGCGAGATAACGGCCGCAGTCCAGACCTGGATCCAGTCGACGGCCTATAATCACTGCTTCCTGGTGATCCCCATTGCCGTCTTTTTGTTGTGGGAGCGCCGGGCGGACATCGGCGAGTGGACAATCCGCCCAACGCCCTCGGCCGCAGTGCTCGGCGTGGCGGTCGCCGCGATCTGGCTGGTCGCCGAGCGTCTTGGGATCATGGAGGGGCGGCAACTCGCCGCCATTGGCTTCGTCCAACTGCTGTTCCTGGCGGTTCTCGGCCCGCGCTTCTGGTGGGCGCTATCGGGGCCGCTGCTGTATCTGTTCTTCCTCGTTCCGTTCGGCGAATTCCTGACACCGATCCTGCAAGACATCACTGCGTCCTTCATTCGATACGGCCTCGAGATACTCCAGATACCGGCCTATATCGATGGCTACATCATCGAAATTCCCCAAGCCACCTTCCTGGTCGCGGAGGCCTGCGCAGGGTTGCGGTTCCTTATCGCCTCCGTCGCGTTTGGCTGCCTCTATGCGCTGCTGATGTATCGCAGCCCCGGACGCCGCGGCGCCTTCATTGTTGTTTCGATTGCCGTGCCGATCATCGCCAACGGATTGCGTGGGCTTGGGATCGTGTATCTCGGGCACCTGCTGAACAGCGGGCAGGCGGCGGCGGTCGATCATCTGTTCTATGGCTGGATGTTTTTCTCCATCGTCATCCTGCTACTGATCGCGGTGGGGTTGCCTTTCCGCCAGGACAACGTGGCATCATTCCAGCGACCATCGGAAACAGCGGTGACGCCCATTTCTGTACGTTGGTCTTCCGCCGCCGCGCTGGCGCTGGTCATGGCAGCGGCGGTCGGCCCGCTTCTGTCCTCCGGCCTGGCGGCGGCCGTCGGTGCACCGGTGGCACTACCGCCCACCATCGACATCGGGCCGGATTGCACGGGTCTCACGGTGAAGCCAGTTGATCCACGCTGGAAGCACGTTCGGGCACAACGCCTCACCTGTGACAACGTTGCCCTGGAGATGACCTGGGAAGCCTTTGCTCCGTCTATAACCGCTGCGCCATTGATGCTGGAGCGCCACCGGTTGTGCCAGTTGGTGGAAACCCAGTTGCTGACCGAATCCTGGTTCTCGGACAGCGACGATCGGCACCGGGCATGGCAGATCATGCGGTCTGGCGAGCCAGCCAACGTCATGGCTGTCTCAATCTGGATCGATGGCAGCCCGGTGCGGCCCGGCCTCCGCATGCGCCTGCGCATGGCGCTGAGCAGCCTGCTCGGCTCTGCGCACGCGCCGATGGTTATGACGGTGGCGCCGGCGGTCTCATCGCGGATAATGACGCTGGCTACCAGACAACAGGCCGAAACCAGCGTAGTGATGTTCCTCCGGGCTCACCCGGAGTTGGACATCCGGGTAGCGGCGATCTCCGCGCTGCGGTAACTCAGCGCACCAGCGAGACGATCGCGGATCGACCATCCCAACCAGCAACGATTGCAGCCCGCCCGAGGATGCACTTGGCAATCTCCAACGATAGAATGATCGCGCGGCGCAATTAGCCTAAAGATGGTCTAGCATCATCGACCAAATGTCAGGGAGCCCCGGCGTCAATGAGGATTTTGCTTGCCAATCCAAACACCACTGTTGCGATGACAGAGCGGATCGCCGCAGTGGCGCGCGCCGCCGCCAGTCCCGGGACGGAGATCGTGGCGGTGACCGGGCAAACGGGGGTGCCCTACATCGCCACCAGGGCAGACGCGGTAATCGGTGCCCGCGTCGCGCTGGAACTCCTGGCGGAGCACGCGGCCGGCTGCGACGTGGCGGTCATCGCCGCGTTCGCCGACCCCGGCCTGGGAGGCGCGCGGGAGTTGTTGTCAATCCCAGTTATTGGCATGGCCGAAGCCGCCATGCTCACAGCCTGCATGCTCGGACGCAGGTTCTCGATCGTAACATTCTCCACTGCGATGGAGCCTTGGTTCCGCGAATGCGTCGACTACAACGGACTGAGCGCGCGGCTCGCCAGCATCCGTTGCGTCGGCGGTGGCTTCCGCGACATCAATACGGTTCAGGACGAAAAGCAGACGCTGCTGATCGAGGCGTGCCACCAAGCAGCGCAGCACGATTTGGCCGACGTCGTGATCCTGGGCGGCGCGCCGCTGGCCGGTCTTGCCACAAAGATCGCGGAACGCGTGCCTGTTCCACTGGTTGATGGCGTCGCCGCCGCGGTGCGCCAGGCCGAAGCACTGGCAGCGCTGCGGTTTCGCAAAGCCACGGCAGGGACCTTCCGGAAGACCGGACGCGAAGCCAACGACCGGTTTGCCCGCGGCCCTGGAACGCTTGTTTCGATCCCCGTCCTAGATGTCAGCCTACTGGGACGCACGGCTCCGGACCGACCAGGGTGGCGCCGCCGTCAACAACCAGCACCTGGCCGGTGATGTAACGGGCCTGGTCGGAGAGAAGGAAGCGCACGGCGCCGCCGATATCCCAGCCGGTGCCTTCACGCCTGAGAACCGAGGCCAGGCGGCGCGTGTCGCGGGCCTGGTCGGTCATACCGCGGGCGTAGACCATCGGCGTATAGACCGGCCCGGGCGCGACGCAGTTGACCCGGATGCCCTCGGGGCCGTGATCGACCGCCATCGCCTTGGTCAGCGCGATGACCGCGCCCTTGGAAACGGTATAGGCCGTCAGGCCGCGCGGGCGCAGTGCTGAGATGGAGGACACATTGACGATCGAGCCGCCCCCGGCGGTGCGAACCATCGCCGGGATTGCGTGCTTGCAGGTGAGGAACATACTATCCACGTTCACGTGCATCACCCGCGCCCAGCTCTCCTCAGTCTCGTCGACGACGCTGCCTCTGCTGCCGATACCGACATTGTTGTCCAGGCAGTCCAGCCGACCCCAGCGGGACACGGCGTCGTCTACCATCGCGGCGCATTGCCCGGAATCGGTGACGTCGTAGGCGGCGGCGACCGCGTTCCCGCCTTCGCCGGCGATCATCGCCACCGTGGCCTCGGCGAGCACCAGGTCGCGATCGACGACCAGCACATCCGCGCCCGCCCGCGCCAGCAGGATCGCTGCCGCTCGGCCATTGCCGATGCCGTCGCCCACCGCCCCGCCGCCGGTGACGATTGCCACCCTACCTGACAGGCCCCACTCCTCGTTTGGCGTCATGGTGCTCTCCCCGCTCCCGCCTGAACGTCATCGGTCCACTTTGTGCATGAAGCCGTTGGCTTCGTCGATGTCTCAGCGTCGCCTTGTTCGGCACCGACTGGAACACCTACCGGATTACCGCTGATGCCCATTGTCGCCCGCTCTGTCTATCGGCGCCCAAAACTAAAATTTCCCGAAACGTCCAGTCGGCAGCACCACCTGCGCCTGCGTGACCGCCCAAGCGTCATGAATTCATCGCATCGGTCCGCTACCGAATCAGGCCATGTACTGATCGCCGGTAGGCCGCTATCCAAACGGCCAAGATGCCCAAAGGGATGAGACTATCTCGCAATTTCCATACGTTGACGGACATGACCGCCGAGGTGACATTGCCCGCTGCGTTCGAACTCAGACCGATTCCTGGTCGACCAGTCTATCGGCCGACGAACCACCGAGGCTCATCTTGCAAGACTCCAAAGTCAGGCTGCATTCATTGGACGCCCTGCGGGGTCTTGCGGCCCTTGCGGTTGTGCTGTGGCATTGGCAGCATTTTCAATTGCTTGGAACGCGACAATTAACGTGGCCGTGGCTGGTCGACGCGAGCCCGCTGGATCACTCGCATCAGCCGTTTTTCTTCGCACTTAGGTTGTTCTATGAACATGGTTATATGGCTGTCGACCTGTTTTTCCTGATTTCAGGTTTCATATTTTTCTGGCTGTACGCGGAGAAAGTCGCTAACAGATCTGTTACCGTATTGGACTTTTGGGTGTTGCGCATCACCCGCCTGTACCCCCTCCATCTCGTCACCCTGTTAATGGTAGCCGGACTGCAACTCCTGTTCTATAGACAGACCGGAGACTATTTCGTCTATGGCGCGAATGATCTACGCCGGTTCGTGATGAGCCTGATGTTCTTCCAGGCCAACGGCCCAGGCGGCGCCTTCAACGGACCAACTTGGTCGATCACCGTGGAACTGGCGATGTATGTGCTGTTCTGCATCGCCGCCTGGACGGGCATCCTTAGATACCGGATCGCACCGGTCCTTATCTTCTTGGGTGGTCTGTCCCTTTATTCCGGTCATCGTAACATCGCCATGGGGATTTGTGGCTTCTTTGAAGGCGGGTTGGTCTATTATCTCTTCTCCCGGGCACGCCTTTCCGTTGCTCAGCGGAAGATATTCGTCGTTACGGTAGCCGCGTGCATGCTGGGATGGCTTCTCGTCATCATCAGCAATTATACCGACATCATCACCGAGTATGACATCGTTATACCCATCGTACCAATCAATGAAAAACTGCTGGAGTTATGCGCCTCGTATATTTTGTTTCCCTTGACGATCCTGGCGTTCGCCATGCAGGAAAACATCACGACCTTCAGCTATGAGTATCTCTCATGGCTCGGCAGTATCTCGTATTCAAGCTATTTATTGCACTTCCCGCTACAAATCGTCTTTGCGCTCACCATAGTGAGTGGCGTGATCCCCCTTTGGGCAAAGGACACGGGCGCCTTCTTGCTGATCTACTTCGCCATTCTGGTCGCCATTTCGCTCCTGTCGTTCCGGAGATTTGAGACCCCCGTGCAACGGATGCTGCGGCAGTCCTGGAGGAATATGGTCCAGGCCTTATCGGTTCGGAGGAGACAGCAGGTAGAGCCAGCGCATTGAACAAACTTAGACAGCGGCCATTGGCTCTCAAAAGATGTCGGTCGGCGAAGACGAAAACTGTGCTACATACCCGCGACGTGCATGGGCGGAGGCCGCGCTCGGTATTTGACACGGGCGCCCGGCGGGGTGATCGGTTATGTTGGTAGGAGGCGGCGATGACAAGTTGGAAGCGAGGCGTTGTGGATGCCTTGACCAAACCCCTCGGGATTGTCGTCGCCCATAAAGGCCTGGCCTGGCAACTTGTTGAACCCGAGCAACTTGAGCGCTTTCTAGCGGTGTTCGAAGTCGATTGCGTATTTGATGTTGGGGCCAATGTTGGACAGGACGCAGAGCGCCTTAGAGAGATCGGCTTCAAGGGTTTGATCGTCTCGTTCGAGCCTAACCCCGATACAGCCCGCGTCCTTCGTGCCGCCGCGGCCGGTGATGGCCAATGGATCGTGGATGAACTCGCGCTCGACGAACAGAGTAGGCCATTAACCCTCAATATCATGAAGAGTTCCCAGTTCAGTTCGCTTCACGAGCCGGACCATAGCCAGGTCAACACTTTTATCGAATCAAACTCGGTCGAGCGGCAGGTTGAATTGGTCACCGGAACCTTGGCGGGCGTGTTTCCAGCCCTACAGACGAAACATAAGTTCCGCCGCCCCTTTCTTAAAATGGACACTCAGGGGCATGATATCGCCGTCGCAAAAGGGGCTGGCCCTTACCTGAAGCAATTTGTTGGGATCCAGAGCGAGTTGTCTTTGACGAGCTTGTACAAGGATCAGCCAGGGTTCGTTGAGGTATTGGAATATTACCGCGGCGCTGGATTCAGATTGTCTGCTTTGGTTCCGAATAATGCAGGTCATTTTCCTGATCTAAATGAAATTGACTGTATCATGTACAATCCCGCTTTTTACAACACATAGGCCTGCCTTTTATGACCGTCGGCGAGGCGCGGTCCCCTCACGTCCCGCCGCTCGATGAGCAGCGCCCGAAGAAGGTAGTCAATGAGTTGTAACAAAATATCGGTTTACTTCTATGGCGCCTTCAGCCCGGAGTCCGACGGTTGCCATGCGAGGGTCTGCTCATTGCTCGACCGACTGAGTGACACTTTCACAAATGTCGCCGTCTACTCTTACGACAATCACCCGGATTTTCCGTGGAAGCCAGCCAACAAGGAAGAATTCCACAGGCGCTGGCCCAATGTCGAGCTTGTCCTGGAGCGGTACACTGCAAAGCTCAAAATACTCACCCGGTGCAAGAATCTCCTGATCTCGATGTTTCCCAGTGCCGCCGATCGCCTGATTTGGCTGGAAATACCCGGCTGGAGCCGTGGATTTCAGCAAACTGAAGGCCGAGTCACGGGCCATCTTTGTAAATTACGCCCATGGGCTCAGCCAGCTGAACGGCATCGATCCCGGCCGCTGCCTTGTGGATACACACGATATCAACTTTGCGAAATGGGCGAAAATCACAGGCTCCAGCACTGTCTCGACCACCGGCTTGCGAAAACTCCGCGGAGAGATCGGCGCGTTGCAGCCGACCAGTGCCGTCATTGCGATCTCGCCGTTCGAGGCGGCGTTCTTCCGAATGATGCTCGACGGCGACAACGTCTACTATGTATCGTCGTGGACCGCACCGCGCGTTTCGCTTCGAGATCTGAACCGCGCCCCGCCGGACATCGACCTGGTGTTCGTAGGATCAGGCTACATCATGAACGCCCGTGGGCTGTGCGAGATGTTTGACCGGCATGGAAGTTGGCTCTCCCGCTACCGCGTCGCCGTGTGTGGCCTGGTCTGCAACGACCCGGACGTCATCGCGCTGGCCAAGCGTTTTCCCAAAGTCAGTCTTTTGGGATACGTGGAATGCCCAGGTGAGATCTATGCTCGGAGCAAGGCGGCACTATCGCCAGTCGATGGCACTGGGCTGAAGATGAAGATTTTGGCCGCGCTGGAGGCAGGACTTCCCGCGTTCGCCTCGAAACAGGCCTTCGACGGACTTCCGCCGGGCTATGAAAGCTCAGTGTTCCCGATCAGTGAAGCCGGTGTGGCGAGAATTCTGGACAGCGAACAACGACTGGCTGAAGCGCGCAGCGCGGCGATGTCCTACTATGCCAAATTCAATCAGACCGGAGAGGCGAATGCCGTCCTCGACAGGCTGAAATCGCAAGGACTTTCTGCCGCCTGATGCGCAACAGCCGGCGACTCCCGTGCCTCACCAAAGATCCCGGGGGACCGAAAGATCGGCAACGTAGTCCGAGCCAATTTCCCCGATTTAGTTGGACGATGCAAGAAACGCCCGGATGGTCGCGGCAATTTCGTTGCAGTGGGTCTCCAGGGCGAAGTGGCCGGTGTCGAAGAACCGCACGTCCGCGTCTGGAATGTCCCGCTTGAATGCTTCCGCTCCGGCCGGCAGGAAGAACGGGTCGTGCCTGCCCCAGACCGCCAAAAATGGCGGGCGGTGCTTACGGAAATAGGCCTGGAAGTCAGGGTAAAGCGCGACATTGCTCTTGTAGTCGCCGAACAGATCGAGTTGCACTTCATCCGCACCTGGACGGGCCAGATAGAAATTGTCGAGCGAATAACCGTCTGGGGAAATCAAAGAGGTGTCAACGACACCGTGCGTATATTGCCAGACCGTCGTCTCTGGCGACAGGAACGCACGCAGCGCCGCGCGGTTCTCCTCCGATCGATCTTGCCAATAGGCTCGGATCGGGTTCCAGCCGTCACTCAGGCCTTCCACATATGCGTTGCCATTTTGCGAGATGATGGCGGCGACACGGTCGGGGTGCCACATTGCCAGTCGGAATCCCGTGGGCGCGCCGTAATCGAAGACATAGACAGCGAATTGCCCAAGTCCGGTCACTTCCGTGAAACGTCCGATAACCCTCGCAATGTTGTCGAAACTGTATTCGAACTTGGTTCGTTCCGGCATGTCCGATTGGCCAAATCCAGGCAGGTCTGGCGCAATGACACGGAACTGGTCCGAGAGTTGCGGAATCAGATCGCGGAACATATGGCCGGCGCTCGGGAAGCCGTGCAGCAGCAGGAGCACCGGGGCGGCCTTCGGTCCCGCCTCACGATAGAAGATGTTGAACCCGTCAACGTCGACCTTGCGATAGCTGATCGTGTGCACCGGGGTGTTCTCCTTGTCAGTGATTGTCACGGCGTCTTCGTATGTCACGGCGCCAGAATAGGTTGCGCGAGGCGATCCGATCTATCCCCGGCCACTGCGGGCGCCGGGTCACCTGGATAAGGCCACGACATTCGATGGTCGCCCTGGGGATTGAAGAAGAACGCGCTGAGGATCATCGGTGTGCACGCCATGGTGCTCTTCTTCTCATAGTGCCTGACTCGCTTTGCCCGGCGGATGTCGCTGCTGATCCCGCTCCGCAAGGAAGCGGTCGCCAATGTGCAAGCTGCATGAACTAAACTCACACGCCAGCCACGGCCGCGCGAATTAACTCAACAACCGGCTCCGGGGAGCTAACCAATGGCGTGTGGTCGACATTCCGCGATATGATGCGCGCGCCCATGCGCTCCGCCATGAAGAGCTGAGTTTTCGGGCTGATCATTCGGTCCTCCTCAGCAACAAGATACCAAGATGGCTTGGCGAGCCAGGAGGGTTTCGGAGCCTTCTCTTGAATGCAGGCGATAGCGATCGGGCGCTGCGTCGCGGCCAGCAGCGCGGCCCGCTCCGAGGATGCGTGTTGGCAGAAGGCAGTGCCAAACCCACTCCGTGGCATCCAAATGAATCCGTCTGCATCAGGGGCCAGTTGCGGCGCTTCCGGATGCAGCTGCTCACGATAGAACACGTCGGCGACCGTCTCACCTTCTTTTGGCGCCAGCGCCGCTACGAACACCAACGATTCGACACGTTCGTGCTTGCTCGCCGCTATCACTGCGCCAGCGTAGGCGTGCGCAACCAGGATCACGGGTCCGTCGGTGCGTTCCAGAGTGCGGTCAAGTGCAATGACATCGTCTGACAGTGACGTCAGTGGAATTGGGGCAGCCAGGACATTGAGTCCTTCTGCCAGCAGTGGTCCGATGACGTCGTTCCAACTCGAGCCGTCAGCCCAGGCGCCATGGACCAACACCACCCCGATGTTTTCCTTTGACCCTTGCACGCTTGTTTCCTTTCGCATTGAGCGAGGCTGACTACGACCATGGCACATATTCACCCGTGCCTATGCCGGGACAGTCGCACATAAGTACCCTTATCCCCCGCCGGATACTTGAAGAAAGCAATCACCGCGGCAGCATATTTGTCAGGTGCAATCGGTGACCACCCGCGCATCATCGGCTGCGCCCGATATGGCACACGCTGCCTCCGCGACCGTTCATTGGCCTCGAAGTACAGGGCAGAAGCACAAGTCGCATTCACCAGCACGACGCCTGCGCGAGGGCCACCGGTATCGCCGACAGCGCGGTTTATGCAACATGCCGTCGCAAATGGGATCAGTGCCGGTGTAAACAAGGTGGACAAAATTGCGCCAGATCAAACGCTGGCGTCCGTTGGTTGCGTAGCTTACGGCAGTCGGCCGCAGTGCAACGAGCGCCCTCCATTCTCCGCCCGAATGTCACTCTTGTTCACTCGTTCAACATCTAGTGACCGATGCGGAGCCAGCTTCGTTGTGCAACCACGCCCGCTACGAGAGAATCGGAGGGACCGAGAATTCCTCTGCATATTCTTGATGCGTCTACCTGCCACGCTTTCAACCCTCCTAGCAGTGCCGCTGGGAGCAATCGTGCTCTACTTCACGGGATAGGTGTCGCATTGAACTCCAGAGGAGTTCGGGTAGTAGGCTTGACACTGGCTGCGGGTCGCCTGCCCGGACCCTTTGAGTTTGGTCGCTACATAGTCGGCCAGGGCGTCGATCTCATAGCCCTGCAGAGCGGTCCCGGAATTGTTGGGCACTTCAGCACCGAGATCCTCGGCTGTCATATCATAACAGCGCTTGTCCGTGTATGCGTAGCGATCGAAGTGCGGCATTGGCGTACCGGGCCGGCCACATTGGATCGTCATCCGAATCTGATCTCGCGTCAGTTCCGTCACCCGAAGCGATAATGCACGGCCCTCGTGATGAAATCCTCCCTTGCCGTCGCCTGCCCAGCCGTGACACTCCGGGCAACCTGCTTTTTCCTTCCAGATGACCTCGCCTTTGGCAACACTATCCTCTGCAGCGGAAACCGGTCCGGCGAGCAACAACAAAATGGTCAGGGCAGGCAGCGCCGCGAGCCCAGCAACCAGCGATTTGCAAGCGGGACCGGGCGACGCGTTGCTATTCATCCTTCTCTCCGTTGTGATGGTTCGAAACTTTCAACGATGGATCTCCATGATACCGTCGGACCGTCAAGGGCCGCTTGTTCGCACTGAGCGACATGCCGCCGGGGATCCTCGCCGAGACAGGCGATGCGTCACAGTCCGTGATCTCGCCCTGTGGAAAGCCAGGACGGGATACCGCAAGAACTCGCATGCCTCCGCCCTTAGCGGCAACCTCAGGGACGATCCACCGCAACACCGACCGAACTGCGATATTCGCTCGGCAAATCGAACTGTCCCTGCCACAGGCCAAGTTTCTTCTCCTTGGCTACCGCCTCCGCGGCGACATAGTCCGTAAATTCGTTTGTCCGAGCGACAGCAAACCCTCGTGCGACAAGCAGCCGATTGATGCTCTGATCGTTCACGCTGCAGCGCCCCAACAAGCGGCCGTATACGTCCGGCTCCCCCACCGTGTCGCAGACCACCTGCCCCTGATCCAGCAAGCCTTGCAGGTCCTTCACAGCCGCCTGCCAGCATTGCCAAGGCTTCCCGTCCAACGTGCAAAGCTGTTTGCGCATCACAGAGTCGATCCCGAACAGCATGACGCGCTGATCGCCGATGCGGATTGTGGTGGAATTGATCGCTTTCGCCGCTCCGGAAATCTGGGTGGCGTTGGTGGGCGCCGCCCAGATCGCTATCGCCAGCAACAAAACTATCCTTATCATGTCGCATCCTACCCGGAATGAACGCATCGCCAAACAAGCTGGTTTGGTGATGTTCCTTGTAGATAGGCATAGCATAGAGAAGATTGCCCCCGGGGGGCAATCAGGCCGGCGTCGGCGACGTTGTCCTTTCAAGCGCTTTTATGACGCGGGTGCTTCTCATGTGGCTATGGGCAGCACTTGACATTTTTCGAAGCAGATTGAACACTCCGGGCCGATCTCGAGTGAGCCACGGTTAGGAGATCAACGATATTGTTGTCGTGGGCCGAGCGGTAGCTCGTGTGTCAACAGTTGTCTCGGATTGACGCAGCCGAGCAGGCAGCGGGCGAAACGTCAGCAAGTCCCGCAAAGTAATCAGGCTCAGGTCTAACGGGCTGTAACAAGAAAAAGGGAGGAAAATGAGTCAGTCTTAAAACAATCCCGCGTGCGGCACTTGCTGGCGTCGACGATGCTCGCTTCGACATCGCTGTCGGCATTCGCGGCGCGATGTTACGCCACAGCGGCTGATGAACCCCGACAAAGAGCCGCAGAACTGGCTAATGGTCAACAAGGACTATTCTTCCCATCGCTATTCCGAGCTTGACCAGATCAACAAGGACAACGTGAAGAACCTTCGCGTGGCGTTCACCGTGGCGCTTGGGCGGTGTGACCGGGGTCTGGCTTCATGACAGCTGGGCGGCCACCAAAGCACGCCGCTGGTCGACGATGGTTTCATGTATATTGTTGACGGATTTGGCGCGGTTTATCGAGTCGATGTGCGCGATCCGGCCAAGGCCAAAATCACCTGGCTCATGGATCCGGGCAGCGAAAAGGCTGACATGTTCACCGCCTCGAACCGTGGCGTCGCGCTGTACAAGGACTTCGTGATTTCCGTGACCAATGACTGCAAGGTCTTGTGGACCAAGGCGGATACTGGCGAATTGGTCAAGACCGTTCAGTTCGACGACCTGAAGACGAGCCATTGCTCGCTGACGTCGGCGCCGCTGGTTGTGGATGATAAGCTGATCGTTGGCGGCTCGCGGTGGTGATCGCGGCGCACGTGCGCATATCGACGCCTTCAACGCGGATACCGGTGAGCGTCTGTGGCAGACGTACTCGGTCCCGGCCCCGGGGGAGCCGGGCGGCGACACCTGGAAGGGCAATACCGAAGCCTGGAAGCACGGCGGCGGATCGTTCTGGCAGACCGGCTCCTATGACCCGGCCACCAAGCTGACATATTGGGGCACCGGCCAGCCGGTTCCGATGTTCGATCCGGAATACCGTCCGGGCGACAATCTGTTTACCAACTCTACCCTTGCCCTCGACATCGCCACTGGCAAAATTAAATGGTATTTCCAGTATACGCCGGGCGATTTCCTCGACTATGACGAAATCGGCATCCAGACAGCTGCTTGATACCAAAGTGAACGGCGAGGATCGCAAAATCGTTGCGCATTTTGGCCGCAACGGGTTCTTCTACACGCTTGACCGCACCAACGGTCAGTTCATCGTCAGCCAGCAATATGCCGCAGAAAGTCAACTGGACCGACGGGATTGATCCGAAAACCGGCAAGCCGGTCGAATACGATCCGAACAAGGATCTGCAGACCTACAAGATCGGCAAGGCGTCGCGGCGCGACCAAGGCAAGCTTGATGGGCTGCCCGAACATCCAGGGTGGTGTGAATTACTTTCCGACCACCTACAGCCACCGGACCCATATGTCCTACGGCGGCGGGTATCGAAGGTTGCTCGGATGTCACCGTCGATCCATCCAACGACGCCAGCGGCGCCTTACTGGCTCGGTGGCGCCTACGTCAACGCCGAGGAAGTCAAGGGCAGCGTTACCGCCATGGACCCCGCGACCGGGAAGAAAGGCGCGCAGCTGATCCTTGCCGCATGCGATCTATTCCGGCGTCACGGCGACCGCCGGTGGTGTGGTGTTCACCACGACTGTCGACGGCACGGTTTATGCGCTTGGATGATGTGACATTGAAGCCGCTTTGGAGCTTCAACACCGGCTCGCTCAGCTCGGCGCCGCCGATGACCTACTCGGTCAACGGCAAGCAATATGTTGCCGTGCTGATCGGCGGCAGCGTCAACGTGCAAGGACGCGTTGAACAAATCACCTGGCTTACCAGGACATGCAAAACACGTCGATGCTGTATGTTCGGCCTCTGAGGCCAACTGCCATGCCCCAGTGTCGCGGGGCATGGCACCCCTCATCCGTCCGGGCGGCTTTCTATCGGTCGCGACTAACTATGTCCCGGGCCGCGCTCGTCAGAGGAATAGCTCTGCAAATGCGTTTCTGGCCCCGACCATCGAGCTTGCTGGCGACATAGTCGATGGGGCACTCAATTCTCCTGTAAGCATTTGCTGAGATTTCTCGGCCTGTCCGTCGTTGTCACTGAGCCGTCCTGATCACGATCGTAGTGACACCGGCCGAGCGTCAGATCAGGTCGCAAGGAACGATCATGCGAATTCAAGCGATCTCTGCGACGATTAGTGGGCTTCGCGCCATGCTGCGGTGCGGCGGGCCGCTCGCGATGTTGTGTTTCATCGCCGCGATGACCGACGAGGTGCCCCCAAATGTCAAGGATTCGCCCGAACGACAGGCATTCCTAGCCGGCGAAAGTAAGGATTGCCCCGGCTGCGACTTGCGTGGTGTCAACCTGAAACGCCGTGATCTGAGTGGGGCTGATCTGACCAGCGCTGATCTGACCGATGCCGTCCTTCACGCTGCGCGATTGACGAAAGCGAAGCTGAGCCACGCCACGCTGCAGGGTACAACCTCGAACAAGGCGGACATGAAACGAACCGACCTGTCGGGTGCCGATCTGTCAGACGCGCTGATCTACGCTTCCGATTTGAGCGGCGCTCGGCTTGACGATGCGGTCATGATCCGAGTGCATATGGGGCACGCCCGATTGACACGTGCCGAATTGCGCAATGTGGACCTGTCCCAGGCGAGCGCCCCGGATTCTGAGTTGGCAGATTGCAATTTGGATCATGCCAAGTTGAAGCAGGCGAATTTCAATGGCGCAAACCTTAGCCGGTCCGATCTCTCCCAGGTCGTTGTCGACGGGGCCCGCTTCGTCGGCGCGCGCTTCAGAAACGCGAAATTAGCCCCGGTGTCGGCCCGTCAGGCTGATTTCCTGCGGGCGGACCTCAGTGGCGCGGACCTGACCGGTGGCGATTTTCGCGCCTCACGTCTGGAGGGCGCAAACCTGGACGGAGCGGTTACCACGGGCGTGAAAACAAAAGGGGCACTTCTTGTTGACGGTACCATAGCGCAATAAATGGGCATCACACCGGCTGATGCGTCAGTCCAGCCGGCGCGGCGAGGATGACCCCGCGGCCCGGTAGACGTCGCAGGCGCCGGGTGCGATTAGGCGCTCCGACTATTGCAGGGGAAGCAGAGTGATTCCGTTGTAGACGGCGAATTCCATGATTTGGCTTAAATCTTCGACCAACACCACCGGAATGCCGTCCGCGCCGTAGATGATGAAGCGGGGCGGATGGCCGAACATCGCAACCTGACGAATATAGCCAACGTCCGGAACCCCGAGTTGGCGAAACTCCTCGCCGGACATGACTTGTTGGCGATCGTCCCGGGCGTCGCTCCCCACCACATCGGCAACTGTGACGTGCTGCTCGCATGCGGGTGCCAAGGCCGGATGTGCGACCCGGCTGATGCTATTGGACATGACGTTTTACGTTCACACAAAGTGTTGGCCAACAAATTCTTTGTCGGTCCGACACCTTACGCACGTTCGACTTAATTAGCCCTGAACAGGAATACGAAATTTTCCCGATCACGGACTGGCGGCCAATTCCGAAGCCTGCCGCCAGTGTCGCCGTTGGATCCGCTTGGATCTTGGTCCTGTGATCCATAAACGCCTGTATGGCTGCTGAGCGGCTTCCCTTGTGCGAACGCACTGCCCGTGGATATTGGATTTATGCCTTTTTCAATGGAATGGCCGGTAGCTGTCGATCCGATCTTGGTAAAGCTGGCTGTGGAGTGCGTCCGGCAGCGGCGGCCACGATAGCCATATTTGGCCCGGACTTGCCGGCGACGCGAAAGATGTCGCAAGCTTGGCGGCGAAACTTGGGGTTGGAACGCGAGGAGAGCAGCTCCGCCTCGGCGCTGCTGGCCATCGGCGCGGTGCGACGACGACGGCGCCTGACAGAGAATCTAGGGGGGTCAGATGTTCACCGGCAAAGTCATCATGGTTACAGGCGCGGCCGGCAATGTCGGTTCTGCTCTCGCGGGTGTGTTGGCGTCACGCGGCGCCCGTATCGCGGCGGTCGATACCGCGAAGGACAGGCTGGATGCCGTGACGGCAGGGCTGCCGGGTAGCGGGCATCTGGCGCTCGCGGACTACGACCTGACCGATCCCATCGCCGTCAATTCGCTGATCGCCACAGTGCGCAAGACCTGTGGCCGTCTCGACGGTGTTGGAACCACGGTTGGCGGCTTTGCGATGGCCAAACTGGCCGATGCGGGATCGGAACAGTGGGATGCAATGTTCAACGTCAACGTGAAGACCACGTGGAATATCTACCGGGCGGCGGTGCCAGCGATCCGGGAGGCTGGCGGTGGCGCATTGGTCGGTATCGGCAGCGTGGCCGGCCTGAAGGGCAGCGGAGAGATGGCCGCATATAGCGCAACGAAGAGCGCGGTCATGCGGTTGACCGAAAGCCTGGCTGACGAACTGCGCCCCGACCGTATCCGGGTCAACGTGGTGCTGCCAATCGACGATCGATACCCCACAGAACCGGGCTGCGATGCCAGAGGCTGATCGCTCGCGCTGGGTAAAGCCGTCCGAGGTCGCCGAAGTGATGACCTTCTTGCTGTCCGACCGAGCCAGCGGGGTCACCGGCGCCCTGCTGCAGGTCGGGTGACAACGCTCAGACGGCACGACTGAGCCAGCCGGCCATGACGACAATCACGCCGACCGGACCCCGACAGGACAACTCCGCAAAGCCGCAGGATAGGCTTGCCATTCTGAACGGCTTCGGCCGCTGCATGGGTGACACGATCATTGGGTTGCAGGCACTTGCGGTGGCGCAAGCCCGTGGCGTGACCGGGCCGCGGCCGACGCTGTTCCGCCTGCCCGGCCTTGGTCCTGTGATCGATGAGATTTATGCCGCCGCCGCCGATATCGCCGAGATCCGCGACCTGCCGTGGGGTGACGCCGCACGAGCACGGCCCTTCGCCGGCGCCGCCGGGTTCGACCGCGTCATCGACATCCGCGACTTCGCGTTCGATCCGCGCTTCCGAAAGGTGGCGATGATCGACTATTTCCTTCAAAGCCTAGGCGTCGATCCCACCTCGGTGCCGCCGGCCGACCGGCGCAACGCGTGGCTCGAGCCGCGTATCGCGCTGCCGCGGGTTACCAGTGATCGGGTGCTGGTTTGCCCCACTAGCAACTCATCGATGCGCGACATGCCAGAGAAGGTGCACACCCGTGTCCTTGAATGGTTCTCGGAACGAGGCGTGCCGGTGCTGACCCAGGCTACGCTGCCGCGTTGCGACACTCTCATCGCGCTGTGCAACCTGCTGCTCGCCGCTCGGCTCGTTGTTTCCGTCGATACAGGGATAGTGCACCTCGCGGATGCGCTGGGCGTGCCGTGCCTGGCCTTCTTTGTTACCCACCGTCCGGTCTGGCGCGTGCGCGACTACCCGTTCTGCCTCCCGGTCTATCTCCCTGCGCCCGGCGTGCCTGAGGCGCTTGAGTTCCCCCGCGATGACGCCGACGTCGCCGCGACGCGGGCCGCCTGGTTCGACCCGGACGCCCACCTGCGTTGGCTGGATGCCGCACTTGTTGGCGCAATGGCCGGCGAAACGGTTGCAACGCGGGCAGCAGTCGAAACATGCGCAACGACGAGCAGCGGCGGTCGGGCGGAATGCAACGAACTTTTCTCGCCGCCCCTTCTCCGGGCTGAATAGCGTTCAAGAAGTTGTGATTGTAGCACAGGCGCAAAACTACGCGCGCGTCTCTCAATTATCGGACGCGGCAGGCGCGTGAGGAATCTGTGCCGGCCGAACGCGATGCTCGCCGCCACAAATATCCCGAACCGCTCCACCGTCCAGCCGGTAGTCCGGTCCGATCGGGACCTTGCCATGCCCGCCGGGGATATCCAGCACATAGGTTGGCCAGGCCAGCCCGGTCACCCGACCGCGCAGCGACTCGAGCAGGCGCTCGGCCCTCCTCGATCGGCACATGGAACCGCGCTGTCCCCGGCGCCGAAGTCGAGCTGATGCAGGTAATACGGCTTGACCCGATGCGCGATCATCGCACGGAACAACGCCTCCAGCGCCGCGGGACTATCGTTAACGCCACGCAACAGAACCGATTGGCCCAGCAAGGGAATGCCCAGTGACCGCACCCGGCGCAGCGCCTCGCCGGACGCCGGCGTGAATTCCCGTGGGTGATTCGCATGCACCACCAGCCAAAGCGATCGGTCTGTCTCCATCGCCGCGGCCAGCGCCTCTGTCAGCCGCTCCGGATCAGCCGTCGGCACCCGCGAATGGATGCGGATCGTTGCGATGTGCGGCATGCGCGAAAGCGTTGATATAATCCCGCGCAGACGTCGAGCCGACAGCATCAGCGGATCGCCGCCGGTGAGAATGACCTCGGTCACCTCGGGATGGGCAGAGAACCACTCATAGGCCGCCTGCAGTTCGGCGTCGGTCAGCACGCCGCCGTCAGGACCGACGTGCTCGCGCCGGAAGCAGAACCGGCAATAGACCGGACAGATCAGCAGAGGCTTCAACAATGCCCGGTCAGGATAGCGGTGCACCATGCCCTTGACCGGCGACAGCGCGTCGTCGCCGATCGGGTCGGCGCTTTCATGCGGCGCGGTCAGCAGTTCGGACGGGTCGGGAATGAACTGCCGTCCGATCGGATCGTCCGGCGTCCGAATCAGCGCCTGCATCGCCGGCGAGATGGCGACCGCGTAACGCGCCTCGGTTGCCTCCGCCGCGGCGACCGCGGCCGGCGTGATCAGCCCGGCCGCCGCAGCGCCGCAGCATCTCGCAGCGTCAGCTTTTCACGAAGGCGCAGCCCAGCGCTTCCATCGACTGGAACGCCTTGTCCTGCGGTATCGTCGTCAACAGCTTGAATTGGTCCCATTCGCCCTTCGACTCAGCCGGAGACTTCGTCTCCCAAACGCGGTTGGCATGGACGAACTTGCCGTCCGCCCGCACCATGCCGCTGCCATACAACGGATCGGCCACCGGGATCGCCTTCATCTGCGCGATCGTCGCGCTGCCGCTGACCTTGGCCTGATCCGGGCCCATCGCCGCCACCGTCTTCAGATAGTGCCATCACGGCCGAATAACTCCGGCATGGTAATAGTTCGGACGGCGTTGTGGTAGCGAGGGGCGAAGCGGGCGGCGAAGGCGCGGGTATCGTCGTTCATGTCCCAGTAGAACGGCATGGCGCCGATGATCCCCTCGCGCCAGGTCCAGCCCGACAGAGCGGATGATATAGTCCTGCAGCACCAGCGCGGCGATCTTCACACCCGACTGCGGCAGGCCGAATTCGTGCGCCTGCTTGATGCAGTTGGCGGTGTCGTCGCCGGCATTGGCCAGGCACAGCACCTTCGCCTTGCTGGCCTGCGCCTGCAGGATATAGGCGGAGAAATCGGTGGTTCCCGGGAAACGGATACGCCGCCATGCCGAGGACCTTGCCGCCCAGCTGCTCGACGATCGTCGCGGTGTCCTTCGTCATGGTGTGGCCGGAGATGTAGTCCGGCTTGATGAAGAACCAACTGTCGCCGCCCGCCTCGACCAGCCCGCGGGTGATGGCGTTGGCGTTGCTCCACAGATCGTAGGTCCACTGGATCTGGTTCGGCGAGCAATATTTCCCGGTCAAGTCGGGTATGCCGGCGGCGGTGAAAATCACCGCCTTGTCCTTCTCTTTCGCCACCTGGCCCACCGCGATCGCCACCGCCGACTGCGGGATGTCGAAGATCGCATCGACGCCCTCCTGATCGTACCAGTCGCGCGCGATCGACGCGCCGACATCCGGCTTCAGCAGCATGTCGGCCTGGATCACCTCGACCTTGATGTCGGGGTGCAGCTTCATGAAATCCTCGGCCGCCATCTGTGCGGCGAGGAAATCGCCCGGACCCGATGCCTCGGCGTATTGGCCGGACATGTCCGACAGCACGCCGATACGATCGCCCCGTTGGCGGCGCGGGCCGGCGACCGGACAGGGTTGCACCGGCTGTCAGGGCTGCGGCGCCCTGCAACAAAGGTCCTGCGGCGGATTGGCATTGACGTTTCCTGACATGGGCGGGTTGGCCGCCGCTTTGGCGGGCCGCGCCGTGACTGTCAACAGCATGGCCCGCTTGCCGGCCCCCGGCTTGCCCGGCCACGTGTGGCGCCTAGGTTCCCCGGCACCCAAACAGCCAGGAGACGCCATGGTCGATGTCCCGAACCGCCCCGAATATCAGAGCGAACTGTTCAAGAAGGGCCTCGCCGTGCGCCGAAGTTCTCGGCGCCGACTACGTCGATGCCTCCCTGGCCCGCGCCGACGACTTCAACGCCGTGTTCCAGCAGATGACCACCGAGATCGCCTGGGGCATGGCCTGGACCCGCCCCGGCCTGGACCGCAAGACGCGCAGCATGATCAACCTGACGATGCTGTCGGCGCTGAACCGTGGCGCGGAGTTGCGCCTGCATCTGAAGGCCGCGCTGACCAACGGCGTCACCCGCGACGAGATCAAGGAAATCCTGCTGCAGGTCGGCGCCTATTGCGGCATCCCGCCTGCCTGGAGGCGTTCAGATCGCCACCGAGGTGTTCAAGGAAGTCGACGAGGCGAAAGGGTAGCCGACGATGGCCGCCAAGCCGGCAGCGTCGGCTTCATCGGCGCCGGCAACATGGGCTGGCCGATGGCGGCCTGCCTGGTGAAGGCCGGTTTCATAGTCAACATCAACGACTCCCGCCGCGAGGTCGCCAACAACTTCGTCCAGCAGGTCGGCGGTTTCGCGCCCGACACACTGCGCGAGCTCGCGCAGAGTCGGACGTGATCGTCACCATGCTGCCGACCAGCGTGATCGTCGAGCACGTCCTGGCCGAGCGGCGACGACAACGTCTTTGCCGGCATGAAGCCAGGCACCATCATCATCGAAATGAGTTCCGGTGTGCCCTCGGTCACGCAACGTCTGGCGGAGAAAGTCGCTGAACTGGGCAGCCATACTGATCGACGCGCCGGTGTCCGGCGGCGTGCCGCGGGCGAAGACCGGCGAGCTTGCGATCATGGTCGGCGGCGACGCGGCGACCATCGATACGGCGATGCCGGTGCTCTCGCGCGATGGGCACCTCGGTGCTGCGCACCGGCGCGGTCGGCTCCGGGCAGGCGATGAAGGCGCTGAACAACCTTGTCAGCACCGGCGGGTTCCTGATCGGCATCGAGGCGCTGTTGATCGGCCAGCGTTTCGGCCTCGACCCGGCTGTGATGACCGATGTGCTGAATGCCGCCACGGGCATGAACAACTCCACGCAGAAGAAGTTCAAGCAGTTCGTGCTGTCGCGGAAATTCGACGCCGGCTTCACCATGGGACTGCTGGCGAAGGATCTGTCCATCGCGTTGCAGGTCGGGCGCGAAACCGACACGCCGGCGCCGCTGTCCGCGCTGGTGAAGGAGCTCATCGTTTCGGCCCAGGCGAAATTCGGCTCGAACGCCGATCACACCGAAATGGCCAAGCCTGTGCGAACTGCTCGCCGGCTCGGAACTCGGCACCGGGAACGCCTAATGCGGTGCGTCTGGCTTGTCGTCCTGCTGGCCGGGCTTGGCCCGGCGGCGGACGAGCCGCCGATCCGTCGGCGCTGTGGAAGATCGTCAACGGGCAATGCGTGCCGCATGAGCAGGCGGGCCACGATCCATCGCCCTGCGCCGAGGTGGACCTGGAGGGCGGCGTCGACAACGGTTTTGCCGTGCTGAAGGACATCAACGGCGTGGCGCAGTTCCTGTTGATCGCGACGAAGCGGATCGTCGGGCATGGACGACCCGATGCTGTTGTCGCCGGATACGCCGAACTATTGGAACGCGGCGTGGCAGGCGCGCTATTTGGTCGAGGACCGGCTGCAGACGACGCTGCCGCGCGATGGTTTCGCGCTGGCGATCAACTCGGTCGACGGGCGCACGCAGGATCAGTTGCATATCCATATCGACTGCATCCGCCCGGATGTTCGCGACGCGCTGCGGGCAAATCTGTCGTCCATCGGAACGAGCTGGGCGCCGTTTCCAGTGCCGCTGGCCGGCGCTCCCTACCGCGCGATCCGGCATGAACCAGGAAAACCTGGATGGGCTCAATCCGTTCCGCGTGCTCTGGGACGACGACCCGCGGGCGCGGAACGATATGGGAATCACACGTTGGTGCTGGTCGGCGCGACTTTCCCGGACAATACGAACGGTTTCGTTCTGCTCGACGATCATGCCGATCCGGCGGCCGGGGATTGGGGGATCAGGCGAAACGCTGGAGGATCATTCCTGCGCGGTGGCGGGAAAGTAGCGCGGAATTCATTCGGGAGACGTCCCGCCGAAGTCGCCGTGGAAGTGAACCACTTTCGAGGTGGAGAACGTATCACGACGAAACTCGCTTTTCGGACTGACCGGCAAGAAGGCTCTGATCGTCGGCGGCGGCCAGGGCATGGGCGAGGCATCAGCCAATTCCTGGCCCGCGCCGGTTGCGATGTCGCGCTGGTCGATCTGGTGGCGGAACGAGCCGAACATGTCGGCGGGCATCGAAGGCCTTGGCACGAAGGGCTTCACCATCATCGGCGACGTGCTGGATGACGCGCAAATCCCCCGCATCGTCGCCGAAGCCGAGGAAAAACTCGGCGGCCTCGACCGCATGATCACCATCGTCGGCGCCGCCGCATTGAAGTCGCTGATGGATACGACAGCCGAGATCTGGGACCAGCAGATGCAGTCTCAATCTGCGCTACTTCTTTCTGGTAGCGAAAGAAGTCGCCACCGTGATGATCCGTCGAGGCACCGGTGGCGCGGATCGTCGGCATCGCCTCCGTCGACGGCCAGCGCGCCGCCCGATGCGGGGCGCTTATGGCGCGGCGAAGGCCGGCCTGATCAGCACCGTTCACACCATGGCGGTCGAGTGGGCGCCGCACACATCAGCGTCAACGCCATCGCGCCCGGCCACATCGTCACGCCGCGGTTGTTCGACACGCCGCAACGCGCCGAGCGTTACACCGACAGCCTGCTGCCCGCCCGCCAGCGGGGCACAACGGACGACATCGGCAAGGCCGCGCTGTTCCTGCTTCCGACTCGCGTCGCTACGTCAACGGGACCACGCTGGATGTCGATGGCGGATTGCTGGCCGCCAATCTGTTCCCGGCAGGACTTCCCGGCCGAACCAGAGGTGATGCTTCACACGCCGCCGCTCTGCTGGCAGGCTGCACCTGACACGAACCGGAGGGTCGGCTCGGTCCGGGCAGGGGGAACATGAATTTTGATTTCTCCGACGATCTGAAACAACTGCGCGATCAGGCTCGCCGCTTCCTGTCGGAACAATGCCCGCCCGCGATGGTGCGGCAGTCGCTCGACGGCGAGGAACTGTACGCCGCCCCGCTTTGGAGAGAAATCGCCAATATGGGCTGGATCGGCGCCGCGATCCCCGAACAATACGGCGGCGCCGGCCTGGGCTACGAAGGCCTCTGCGTGCTGGCGGAGGAAATCGGCCGAGTCGTCGCACCCGTGCCGTTCGCCTCCTCGCCTACCTGGCCGCGGAAGCTATCCTGACGCCGGGACCGAGGCGCAGAAACGCGAATATCTGCCACAACTCGCCGACGGATCCCTGATCGGCTGCTTCGCGCTGGCCGAGGGCAACGGCAACCCTCGCCCGCCGCCATCCAGGCCCGTGTGACCGGCGGACGCCTGACGGGCGCGAAATGGCCGGTCGCCGATGGCGGAATTGCCGACATCGCCATCATCGTGGCGCGCGATGAAGCTAACGAAATCGGCACTGTTCCTGGTCAGGCTCGAAACAAAATCCGTCGCGCGCAAGACCTTGCGCACCGTCGATCCCACCCGCAATCAGGCTCGCTTCGATTTCGACAACGCGCCGGTGGAAAAACTGCCCGGCGGCGATCCGGCTGGGACACCGTGCAACGTCTTCTGGATCGGGCCGCCATTCTGTTCGCGTTCGAGCAGGTCGGCGGCGCCGACGCATCCTGCAAATGGCGCGCGATTATGCGCTGGAACGTTTCGCCTTCGGTCGCCCGATCGGCTCGTTCCAGGCGATCAAGCACAAGCTCACCGATGTCTATGTCGCCACCGAACTCGCCCGGTCCAACGCCTACTATGGCGCCTGGGCTTTGACGCCGACGCCGCTGAATTGCCGCTGGCCGCGGCCACTGCGCGCGTCTCCGCCACCGAGGCTTTCCACTCGCGTCCAAGGAAAACATCCAGACCCACGGCGGCATCGGCTTCACCTGGGCCGTCGACTGCCAGCTGTACTATCGCCGATCGAAACAACTGGCTTTGACCCTCGGGTGGTGCGCCGTTCTGGAAAAACCGCCTGGTCGACCTGATGGAAAGACGCAACGCGGCCTGAAGCACCGCTCCGGCCGCCCGGTCAATACTATGCTCGACGCACCTAGACTAGTGCCGGCGCACGACGCCGCACGGCGGACACCCAGGCAGATCCAGCAGATCGTTCCACGCTCCACGCCGCCGACAGTAAGTCGAGTGCAAACCGGTGCGCTCAGCCAGTTCCTCTTGCGTCCATCCTCTCTCAAGTCGCAATTGTCTGACCTTCTTCCCAAATCGGCCTCTATCTGGCGATGTCATACCGTTGGTTCCGAGAAGACAGACTATGAGTCCAGAGACGAGGAGTATTGTTCTGTGGTTCCGTGTCGGAATGGGATCGAAAAAGGGCCCGACCGGTTGAGGACAGAGCATCGGTTTAGCCAAATAAACCGACGCTCTCATCCAAGGCGACGATGACCCGCGAGAAAGACAGAATCGCTCGCCGTCCCTCCTTACGGATGAACGCGGACGATCGTCTTCCCCTTGCGTCGCTCGGTCGGGTTTAAAGCGGCCACGGCTTCGTCGAGGGTTGAAACGTTGCCGATATTCGTCCGCAGTCGTCCGTCCCGTACCCGCTGGACGATCTCATTCAGTTGGGCACGATCGGACTCGACCACGAAGTCGATCGCCAGGCCGTCGGCGGGCCGTGACTTAGCCGGCCCGACGATGGACACCAGTGTTCCTCCGGCCCGGATCAGGCCTGCGGACCGCTTCTGGATGTCGCCACCGATGACATCGAACACCAGATCAACGACGCCGACGTCTTCCAGCGCGTCGTTGGCGAGGTCGACGAACTCCTGCGCCCCGAACTCCAGCGCCTCCTGACGGTCGGCAGCGCGTCCGGTGCCGATGACGTAAGCCCCGGCCTCTTGTGCAAGTTGCGTCACCGTTGACCCAACCGCGCCGGCCGCGCCGTGCACGAGGACGCTCTGCCCCACTTGAAGGCGGCCGTGCTGGAACAGTCCCTGCCACGCGGTGAGGCCCGAGATCGGCAGGCTCGCGCCCACCGTGAAGTCGACGTCGCCCGGGAGCGGCGCGAGGTTGCGGGCCTCGATGGCTATATACTCCGCCAGGGTGCCGTCGCGATACCAGTCGGCGAGGCCGAACACCCGCTGTCCTACCGACAGTCCGGTCGTACCGTAGCCGAGGGCGGTCACCATTCCGGCAAGCTCGTGGCCGGGGATCGAAGGTGTTCGGTCACGGTCGCGGCGATCGGTCCAGGTTGAGGGCCATTCCAGCTCGGTTGGGACGAATCCCGACGCATGAATCTGAACGATGACGTCGTTTATCGCTGCCTGCGGCTCGGGCCGCTCGGCTAGCTTCATCCCGGCCGTTCCCGCACTCTGATCCGTTACCACGATCGCCTTCATGTGAATTGTCTCCTCGGTTTTTGCCTCTTTGCTGGATGTGTTCGAGCGATAGATAGCTCGTTCGATATCTGATGCCAGGGGTCATGGATGGTTTCCCAGGGGTGTCTCGGCGGGGCTGATGGGACGGCCGCACGCATGGGTCCGCCTGGTCGAGTTGGGACGAGGACACGTACTGTCCTTTCTCTTCGCGTTCTATTGGATCGGATAGAATTGCACCAGCTACGGAGTACGCGCGGGGGTGGATTTGAAAGACACTCGTGACAAACTTCGAAGATGAGGAAAAATGGCGCGGGATTGTTATTCTGTCATTCTTCCCGTTATTCCCACTCGATCGTCCCAGGCGGCTTGCTCGTGACGTCGTAGGTCACCCGATTAATCCCGCGCACCTCGTTGACGATGCGGCCGGCGACACGGGTCAGGAAACGCCATGTCGAACGGATACACATCCGCGGTCATCCCATCCGTGCTGGTCACGGCACGCAATGCGCAGGCGTATGTCGTAGGTGCGCCCGTCGCCCATCACGCCGACGGTGCGGACCGGCAACAACACCGCGAACGCCTGCCAGATCGCGTCGTACAGCCCGGCGGCGCGGATTTCCTCCAGATAGATCGCATCCAGCCTTGCGCAGCATATCCGCCTTCTCCCGCGTGATCGCGCCGGGAATACGGATCGCGAGACCCAGGACCGGGAAATGGGTGGCGGCCGACGATGACCTCGGGAATGCCGAGTTCACGTCCCAGTACGCGGACTTCGTCCTTGAACAATTCACGCAACGGCTCGACCAGCCGCATGCGCATCCGTTCCGGCAAGCCACCGACATTATGATGCGACTTGATCGTGACCGATGGCCCGCCGGTGAAGCTCACACTTTCGATCACATCCGGATACAGTGTGCCCTGCGCCAGGAAATCGGCGCCGCCGATCTTCGCCGCCTCCTCCTCGAACACTTCGATGAACAAACGGCCGATGGTCTTGCGCTTTGATTTCGGGATCGGTGACGCCCTCCAGCGCAGCCGAGAAACAGATCGGACGCGTCACGATGCACCAGTTTGATGTTGAAACGGTCACGGAACGTCGTCACCACGTCGTCCGCCTCGTCCGTGCCGCAGCAGGCCGTGATCGACGAAGATGCAGGTCAGTTGGTCGCCGATCGCCTCATGGATCAGCACCGCCGCGACCGAGCAAGTCAACGCCGCCCGACAGGCCGCAGATCACCCGCGCCGTTGCCCACCTGTTCGCGGATACGGGCGATCTCCGTCGCGCGGAACCCGGCCATGGTCCATGATCCCGACAGGCCCGCGACCCGATGGGTGAAATTGCGCAGCAACTGCGGCGCCGTGCGGGCGTGTGCACGACCTCGGGGTGAAACTGCAGCGCCGTAGAACCGGCGCTCGTCGTCGGCGAACACGGCGAACGGCGCGCCCTCGCTGAGTGCCGACGACGCGGAACCCGGGCGGCAGCCGCGTCACCCGGTCGCCGTGGCTCATCCAGACCTGCTCGCGCGCGCCCTTGCTCCCACACGCCGTGGAACAATGCGCAATCATCCGCTCACATCGACGAAGGCTCGGCCGAATTCGCGATGATCGGCGGCTTCGACGGCGCCGCCGAGTTGCTGCGCACATGCAACTGTTCGCCGTAGCAGATGCCCAGGACCGGGCACGCCCTGTTCGAACACCATCTGCGGCGCCAGCGGCGACTCGCCGTCGATGCACGCTACGCCGGGCCGCCGGACAGGATGAACGCCACGCGGTGCACGCCTCGATGCGGGCGGGATCGGCGTTGAACGGCCAGATCTCACAGTAGACGCCGGATTCACGCAGGCGGCGGGCGATCAACTGGGTGACCTGGCTGCCGAAATCCAGCACCAGAATGCGTTCGGGGGTGTCGGCGGGATCAGGCAGGGAATCGGTCATGACGGGCGTCACCAGCACTTGATCCGCCGCCTTGGACCATGCGCTTCGACCCATGGCAAGCAGCATTTCGAGAGCGCCTCGGTGGGTCCCGCCGGGGCGCCGGTTCAGCCGCCACGCCGCTCACGCGGCTCGCAAAATCATGTCCGCGCCCTTTTCGGCGATCATGATGACCGTGGCATTGGTATTGCCGGAAACCACCGTCGGCATCACCGAGGCGTCGATCACGCGCAGCCCCTCCAGCCCCTTCACCTTCAGGGATCGTGTCGACGACCGCCTTCGGTCCCGGCCCCATCATGCAGGTGCTGGTCTGGTGAAACGTGGTGCCGGCGGTGGCTCGGACGTGCTCCAGCAGATCCTCATCGCTGCTGCGCCTGCGGGCCGGGATAGATTTCTTCGCTGCACGAAGCGCTGCATCGACTCGGTCGCGAAGATCCTTCGCGTCACCCGCAATCCGGCAACGATCGTGTCCCGGTCGCGTCTGCGTCGACAGATAGTTCGGCTGCATCGCCGGCGGCTTCGCCGGATCGGCGGAGGTGATGCGCAGCCAGCCGCGGCTCTCCGGCCGGCAGGGGATCGCCACCAGCGTGCAGCCGGGAAACTTGTGCATCGGTTCGCCGGTCTTCTCGCGCGCTGCCGGCGAGGAACTGATACTGCACGTCCGGGCTGTCGAGCTCCGGCCTGGTCTTCACGAACAGCCCGATCGGCCCGGCGCCGGTCATCAACGGCCCCTTGCGCGCCAGAATCCACTCGCGCGCCGGCATAAAGCCGCCGCGGCCAACTGTGGTAGATTTCGTTCATCGTCACCGTGCCGTCGATGCAACGGTAGATGATCCGCCCGCCGATATGGTCCTGCAGGTTCTCGCCCACGCCGGGCAGGTCGTGCTCGACCTCGATCCCGAGCGACTGCAGCAGCCCGCCGGGACCGATGCCGGATAGCTGCAGCAGTTGCGGCGAGTTGATGGCGCCGCCGCACAGCAGCACCTCCCGCTTCGCCGTCGCCTCGTCGCATCACGCCGTTCTGGCTGTACTCGATGCCGACGGCGCGCTTGCCTTCGCAGCAGCACCTTGTGGGTCAGCGCGCGGACCTCGACCGTCAGATTGGGCCGGGACCTGACCGGTTTGAGATAGCCGACCGCGGTCGAGCAACGCCGCCGCCCCTTCACCGTCAGTTGCAACGGCCCGACACCTTCCTGCTCGGCGCCATTGAAGTCGGCGTTGTAACGATAGCCGGCCTCCTGCGCGCCGGCTATGAAGGCGTCGTGCAACGGGTGGTCGGTGCTGCAGGTCGGACACGCCCAACGGACCGCCGCCGCCATGGTAGTCGTTGGCGCCCTTCTCCTGGTCCTCCGCCTTGCGGAAGTACGGCAGCACGTCGTCATACGACCAGCCGGCGTTGCCAAGCTGGCGCCACAGGTCGAAGTCCTGGCGCTGGCCGCGGATATAGATCAGGCCGTTGATCGAAGACGAGCCGCCCAGCACCTTGCCCCGCGGCCAGGAGATGCGACGATTGTGCATCTCCGGCACCGGCTCGGTTTCGAATACCAGGCCACCTTGGGGTTATAGATGTTGCGATAGAACCCGGCCGGGATGTGGATCCAGGGGTCGGTGTCCTTGCCGCCGGCCTCCAGCAACAGCACCCGTGTATTGGGGTCGGCGCTCAGCCGGTTCGCCAGGACGCAACCCGCCGAACCGGCGCCGACGATGATGAAATCGTCACTGTTGGTCGTCGCCCACTGCTCCGCTCCCCCTGTTCCCCGGCCGATTGTTCGGCGGCCAGTCAAGCGGAACAGGGGTGGCTTGACCAGGGGTGGATCATCATCCCGCCCCACGCCGTCACCGTCGCGAAACAACCCGTCATCGCTGCTGTCAGGTGACGACGCGCAGTGCCGGGCGGGTCCGGACGGCGAGGCGGCGATACAGGTCGACATAGTCCTCGGCCATGCGGCGAGCGGTGAAACGCTGCTCGAAGCGGGCACGGATGGCGGTGGGCGACAAGCCGGTCCAGGTGCGATAGCGCGGCGACCGCGGCAGCCTCGTCGGTGACGATGTAGCCGGAGACGCCGTTGTCGATCACTTCGGGAACCGACCCGGCCGGAAAAGCGATCGTCGGCGTGCCGCAGGCCATCGCCTCGATCATCACCAGCCCGAACGGTTCGGGCCAGTCGATCGGCAGCAGCAGCGCCTTGGCGCCACTGAGGAACGCCGGCTTCTCCGCGTCGCCGATTTCCCCGATCATCTCGATCTGGTCGCCGTCGATCAGCGGCCGGATGTTGTCCTCGAAGTAGGCGCGATCGACGCGGTCGACCTTGGCGGCGATCTTCAGTTTCATGCCGGCGGCGCGGGCAATGCGGATGGCGCGGTCGGGCGACTTTTCCGGGCAGATACGACCAAGGAACGCCAGATAGTCTCGCTTCATTGGGCGCGGTGTCAGCAGATCCGGCGGTAGGCCGTGATACACCGTCTCGATGAAGTTGCCATGCGGCATCGGGCGCCGTTGTGCGTCGGAGATAGACACCAGTGGCACGTCTTCGAAACAACCGTAGATACGTCCCAGTTCTGGCAGGTCGAGCCGTCCGTGCAGCGTCGTAATGAACGGGGTGGGCTGACGGCTGAACAGCGAGAACGGCAGGTAGTCGAGATGGCAGTGGAGTACATCGAATTCATGCGCCCTCTGGTACACCGTCTCCATCAGTAGCATCTGTGGCGCGATCGCATCTCGCAGGCTATGGTCGAAGCGCAGCGCGCATGGCCAGACGGCCGCCAATTTCGCGCTGGTGACGGAATCGCCGCTGGCGAACAGGGTCACGTCATGACCCATCGCCATCAGCTCCTCTGTCAGATACGAAACCACCCGCTCGGTGCCGCCATAGGTCCGCGGCGGAACAGATTCGGTCAGAGGTGCGATCTGTGCTATACGCATGGTGGAAACGCTCCCGGTCTTGTCTGGAAGCTCACATGCTCCCCGGATCAGGCTTTTTCGGGGCGGCTTGTGTCAGCATTAGGGGACGGACAGGCGATCACGGCGATGTTACCGGCATTCCCGGGCCGACACCGCCTCGTTTGCGTTTATGAATTGGGCTGATACGCCGCTCGGGCGAGCTTCGATGCGCCCATGCGGGCGACGCCGGCCGTTCGACTGAGCGACGCTGGTGCGTCCGCTGAGCGACGCTTTGACATTGGGGATGCTGACCTATGCAGCGACTGGTCGTCGTTTCGAACCGCGTGCCACTTCCGTCAGAGCGGGGAGCCAAAGCGGGTGGGCTTGCGGTTGCATTGGCCGATGCTCTGCAACCTGGATCACTTTGGTTCGGCTGGAGCGGCAGGCGTACGTCGCGCGGGGGTGGAACAACTCACGTGCAACGGTCTGAGTCGATAACCTATGCAACTGTCGATCTCACCGAAGCCGAGTATAACACGTTCTACGTCAATTTCTCCAATGGGGCGCTGTGGCCACTGCTGCATTTCCGCCTTGGCCTGGTCGACTTCCGCGCCGACGATTACGACGGCTATCGCGCGGTCAACCGCCGTTTTGCCGCCGCACTGCAACCGTTGCTGCGACCCGACGACCTGGTCTGGGTGCATGACTACCATTTGATGCCAATGGCGACGGAATTGCGCGCACTCGGCGTGACCAACCGTATCGGGTTCTTCTTGCACACCCCCTTCGTTCCGCCCGCGGTGTTCCATGCCCTGCCGCGTTCGCCGGAGTTGCTGGCCTCGCTCTGTTCCTATGATGTGGTCGGCTTCCACACCCGCTCCTATCGCTCGGCGTTCCTGGACTGCGTCGCCGAAACCCTGGGTGTGCATCCCGATCCCGATGGACGTTTCGCCTGGCGAGGCCGCACCGTCCGCGCCATCGTCGATCCGATCGGCATCGACACCGAGGTTTTTGCCGAGCGATCGATCGAGGCGGCACGCGGCAATGATGCCAGGATGCTGCGGGAGAGCCTCGGCTCGCGCGCCCTGGCGATCGGCGTCGACCGGCTGGATTATTCCAAGGGGCTCAGCAACCGGTTCGTGGCGATCGGACGGTTCTTCGCCAACTTCCCGCAGCACCGCAAACAGGTCAGTTTCCTGCAGATCGCCGCCCGGTCGCGGGAGGACCAGGGGGCCTATCAGCGCCTGCGCCGCGAACTGGACCGCATTGTCGGTGAGACCAATGGCAAATATTCCGAATTCGACTGGACTCCGCTTCGCTACATGACCCGTGCCGTCAAGCGCGAAACCCTGGCAGGATTTTTTCGTCAGGCGCGGCTGGCCGTCGTCACGCCGTTGCGCGACGGGATGAACCTGGTCGCCAAGGAGTATGTCGCCGCGCAGGACGCCGATGATCCGGGGGTGCTGATTCTGTCCCGCTTCGCCGGCGCGGCTGATGAGCTAACCGAGGCGCTGATCGTCAATCCGTACGATTCCGACGAGATTGCCGAGGCCATGCATGTCGGACTGTCGATGGAGTTGGAAGAGCGCCGCGAACGCTGGCGTGCGCTCAATGAGAAAGTCGCCACCAACACCGCCAGGCGGTTCTGCACGGTGTTCCTGGCGCACCTGGCGCGTGCCGACATTCAGCCGGAGCGGCCGTCGCTGCGGGCGATTTCCTGACCCACCCCCAAGCGCACCATTCCCTGACCACCCCGCGATCGCGTTCCGTGTCATCCTCGGCGGGGGCCGAGGACCCACGTCCTCACGGCAACGGCGAAACACGTTCCCTCTAAGCAGCGAATAAACCCACCGGAGCGCCCTTGGCGGGCGCCGCCGCACCGAACAACCCTCCAAGCGTGGGAAATTCCGCCAGAACCGACGCCGATTTCCCCTCCCGCAGCGACGTGACGTAGAACCGGTCGTCCGCGAAACAGGGCATGGTCGGGACCAGGCACCGGGAACGCCCATTTGCGCAACAGCTTGCCGTCCGGACTGAAGCAGTTGATGCAGCCGGCCGAGGGTCCCGCCGACCAGTAATTGCCATCCGTATCCGTGGCAGCGCCGTCCGGGCGGCCATCGTCGTTGCTCAGCGTCGCGACGATGCGCCGGTTGCTCCTGGCCCCTGTCGAGGCGTCAAAATCCCACGCCTCGATGATGCCGGCCGTGGAATCCGAGTGATACATGATGCGCCCGTCCGGCGACCAGGCGAGCCCGTTCGAGACCGCGTAGCCGCCATCCTGCAACGTGATCTCGCCGTCGGCGGTGACCCGGTAGAGCGCCGCGATCTTCTGCCGCGGCGAGTTCTCGTCCATGCTGCCGACCCAGAACGCGCCATCCGGCCCGACCTTGCCGTCATTCAGCCGATTGGTCGGCTGGTTCGGCGACCTTCGGCGTCAGGTCGTGCCTCGCGCCGGTGGCCGGGTCGAACAGCACGACGTGATGCCGCTGCGCCACCACCAGCCGGCCGGAGCGGCACAGGCCAAAGCTGCCGACCACCTCGGGGAAATCCCATCCGCCTCGCTGCCCGCTGTCGACCGACAACGCGTTGATCCGCCTGCCGGGGATGTCACAGAACAGCAGCCGCCGGTTGGCCGCGTCCCAGACCGGCGATTCCGCGACGCCGCAGCGCGAAGTCCCACACCAGTTCGAAGTCGCTCATGCCGTCCTTCGTTCCTTCCGAGGCGCTCATGTTCGCCGCAAATTCCAGAACACCGGATTGCCCTTCAGGATCCCGGTCAGATTCGCCCGGTAGGCGGTCGGCGCGGAATACTGGCCGAGCGGGATGTAGGGCACATCGGTGAACGCCTGAAGCTGCAGCATGGCGGGCCAGTGCCTGCTGCGCCGGCAGGTCGGGCGCGGCGAACCAGTCGTCGCGCAGCCCCTCGATCCGCGGACTGTCCGGCCAGCCCGGTGCCGCGTCCCTTGCCGTTGCCGCGCAGAAAAACGTGGCCGGCCGGGATTGACCATGTCCAGGCCCGACCAGCTGGTATGGAAGATGCTCCAGCCGCCTTGCGCAACCGGCTCGGTCATTCGCCCGACGCTGCACCAGCGTCGCCCAGTCCATCGCCGGAGCCTGCACCTTCATCCCAACCTGCCGCAACGTGTCGGCGGTGATTTCGGCCAGTGCCCGGGCCGAGGCGATGTCGGTCGGTGTCAGCACCACCACCGGTTCATCCCGCATACCCCGCCTGCTCCAGCGCTCGGCGCACCGCACCCAGATCGCGCGGGCCGGTCAGCGCCTCCATGCCGCCGCTGTTCGCCATCGCGCTGCCGGGGCAGAAATAGCCGACCCGGTCCCGCCACAGCGACGGGTCGGTGCCGACCATGCCGATCATGTAGTCGGTCTGCGAGACGGCGCGGATGATCGCGCGCCGGATCGCCGGATTGTCGAACGGCGGATTGAGGTGATTGAACCGCAGCGTCGCGATCAGGCCGGCGGGCCAGAGCGTTTCCACCGTGACCTTCGGCCGCTTGCGGAGCGACCGCAGCAAATCAGGATCCGGGGTCAGCCACCAGTCCACCTCGCCCTCCTGCAGCGCGGCCGCAGCCGTGGCGGGATCCGGAATGATGTGCCATTCGACCCGGTCGAACCAGGCGACCTTCGGCCCGGCGGTGCCGTCCGCCATACCGTCGCCACGCGGCACGTAATCGGCGTTGCGCTCGTAGACCACCAGCGAACCGGCGACGCGTTCGTCCGCCTTGTAGCGGTAGGGGCCGCTGCCGACCATCTCGGTCACCTGGACATTGGCGTCGGTCGTCGCCAGCCGCTCGGGCATGATCGGACACATGCTGGGCGGTGCCTTCGCCAGCGCGTCCGGCAGCATCGGAAACGGCGCTTCATGCGGAACGTCAGCGTGCGGTCATCCGGCGCGGCGATTTCGTCGCAGGCCGCCAGCAGCGCCTGGCCGAAACCGTCGCGCGCCCCCCAGCGCCTGACCGAGGCGGCGGCATCGCGCGCCAGGACCTTGCTCCCGTCATGAAACGTCAGACCCTCCCGCAGGGTCACGCGCCAGAGCGTGCCATCCCGCTCGCTGACGGCGCCCTCGGCCATCTGCGGCGACGCCTGAAACCTTGAATCCAGGCCGAACAGCGTGTCGAACACCATGAAGCCGTGGTCCCGGGTCTGGTACGACGTGGTCCAGACCGGATCGAGCGACCCCAGATCCGCCTGCGGAACCACCCTCAGCACCTTGGCGCCCGACGCGGCCCTGCTGATCGACGGCGCGGCAAGCGCGGCAACGGTCGCTTGCAGGATGCGGCGGCGGGTCGGCATGCTGCGGATCTCCAATCCTGGAATGAGGGTTCATGTCGACACGGCACTCGGATTTTGGCGATCAGACCACCCTGGCGGAACGGCTGTTGGCGGAATTAGGTCCCATTGGCAATGATGGATCGCACGATCGGACGCACCTGCGGCGGGTCTGGCGTAACGCGATGACCATCGCCGACGACGAGCCGGAGTGTGACCGGGAGCTTCTGGCGGCGGCGGTCATCCTGCATGATTGCGTGGCGGTCGAGAAGAACGCGCCCGACCGGTCCCGCGCCTCCCGGCTTGCCGCGGCGCGGGCATGTGAGATCGTTGCGGGGTTGGGGTGGGACGTGGCTCGAGCCGAGCGTCTGGCGCATGCCATCGAGGCGCACAGCTTCAGCGCCGGCATGGTGCCGCGGACGATCGAGGCGCGTATCCTGCAGGACGCCGACCGGCTGGATGCGATCGGCGCCGTCGGCGTCGCCCGTTGCTTCTACGTCGCCGGCCGGATGGGCTCGGCCCTTTACAGCGCCGACGACCCGGCGGCGACCCGGCGCACGCTCGATGACCAAAGGTTCGCGCTGGACCATTTCGGTGCCAAGTTGTTTCAGGTGGCGGGGAATTTCCAGACCGCGACCGGCCGGGCGCTGGCCGCTGAACGGAGCCGGACGGTGCGCCGCTTCTTCGACGCCTTCCTGGCGGAGATCGAGGGCTAGACAGCAAGCATCGTGCGCGAACCAGGTGGCACCAACTCCCATGACCGGTGGACTAAATGTTCCGGTCGGGCGATACCAGCAGCCTGCGAAGCCCGATCCCGGTGCCACGCAGGGTGCTTACACCACACAGCCGGCGACGACGCCTTGAGGCCACTTGTCAGCGTCAATGCCTTGGCTTCATACGATCTCGTTGGCAACGCAGAGGAACCATCATGATACGCGCGGCGATAGTCGGTCTTGGCTGGTGGGGCCAGAACCTCGTCAACAGCGTACGTGGCAGTGAGGCGATCCGCTTCACCACTGCCCATACGCGCAATCGCGATATCGCCGCCGCATTCTGCACCGAGGCCGCTCTGAACTGGGTCGGATCATTGGACCCGATCCTGACGGACAAGTCGATTGACGCAGTCGTCTTCGCCACGCCGCATCGCCAGCACGCTGATCAAGTGATCCGCTCCGCCGCCGCGGGCAAGCACGTGTTTGTGGAAAAGCCGTTTGCCCTGACGACCGCGGATGCCGGCTCGGGCGATACAGGCCGCCGAACACGCCGGCATCGTGCTGGGGGTCGGATTCAACCGCCGCTTCCATCCGTCGATGGCGAAGCTGCGCCAAGCGATAGCCGGGGGTCAGCTCGGCACCCTCGTCACCATCAGCGGCGAACAGACCGCTCTCCACGGGCTCGGCCTGAAGGCAGACGCGTGGCGGGCGCAGCCGGAGGAAGCACCGGCCGGCGCCATGACCGCCATCGGCGTCCACCTTGTCGACGGCATGATCGACCTGTTCGGCCCGATCCAGCAGGTGTTCTGCCAGGTCGCTCGGCGCGCCGCACCGCACGCCGACGACACCACCGATATCCTGCTGCGGTTCGCGAACGGCGCCTCCGGGCACATCTTCTGCTCGACCGCCGCCACACCGAACTACCGCATGGCGGCGTACGGCACGCAGGGTTTCGCCGAGGTGCTCGGTCCCGCGATGAATGTCTTTCGCCTGATGCCCGCGAACACCACCAACCCCGGCGCGACGCCGGTTCCAGCCGTCACCGAGACGCCCGGCTTCGACATGCTGAGCGCGGAGCTGGAGGCGTTCGCGAACAGCATCGTGACGCACCAGCCCTTCCCGACGCCACTCGGTCAGATCCTGCATGGCGTCGCGGTGTTCGAGGCGGTGCTTCGTTCAGCCGCGACCGGCGCGGCGGTGACGGTGCGGAGTGACGGCAGCTGACGATCAGATTTGCGAATATCCTGAACCAACGATCGAGACGCCGCGACCGGTCGCCTGCTCGATCAAGCCATATTCCTTCAGTATCTGCTGACTGTAGGTCACTCGCCCATTCACCTTCGCGGCCGGTTCGCTGGCCAGCAGCAGCGCCGCCCGCGCCATCAGCATGGGATGCTCGCCCTTTGGGTCGTCGATCCCGGTCACCAGTTTGTGGTGGATCGTGCCGGGTGTCGGCACCACCTGCGACGGCGACACCGCGGCGACGCTGATCCCGCCATACAGTGCCACCTCCTGCGCCAGGCCCTGGGAGAAACGCTCCAGTGCCGCCTTGGTGGTTCCGTACATGACGCCGCCGCGCACGGTCTCATCGTCGTAAGGGCCGCGACCCGGACCGATCGCGGCACCCGAGCTGATGTTCACAATCGCACCGGAGCGGCGGGGGATCATGTCCTTCAGCACTTCCTTCGACAGGATGAACGGCGCATGCACATTGATCGCGAAGCACCGCATCCAGCGATTGGTCGGATAGGTCTCGGTCGGCAGATAGTAGTTCAGTGCTGCGTTGTTCACCAGAATATCGATCGGCCCGTAGGCCTGCCGAGCCGCTTCAACCAACGCGATGCATTCGGTTTCCGATGATACGTCCGCCGCCACCGCGGTGGCTTGCCCACCCTGCTTTCGAATCAGGTCGACGGTGCGAGACAGCGAGCCCTCCAGCATGCGGTGCTCGCCCTCGTTCATCGTTCGTGCGGCGCACACGACGCTGGCGCCCTCGGCCGCAAACAGTTCGGCGATTTGCTGGCCGATGCCACGGCTGGCACCGGTGATGATGACGACCTTACCGTTGAGTTTGCTCATAGCGCGCGGTTCCTCCCCTTCGAGAGTCGCTCGGTCCCCGGCGGAACACCATGCCGCCGGTAGGCTTCATATGGTCTCCCGCACTCCGAACCGGCCGGTCCCGCGCCGGCGTCCTACCCGAACGTCAGGTCTTGGTCCGCTCTTCCACAACAATGGTCTCGACCAGAACATCCGGTTCATACATCCAGCGTGACATTGCTCCCGGCCACCATCGCGCCGACAATCGGCGCCAGCCAGAACAGCCAGAGCTGCTCGACATACGCAGCGCCGGCGAACAACGCAGGACCGGTGCTGCGGGCCGGATTGACCGATGTGTTGGTGACCGGGATCGACACCAGATGTATCAGTGTCAGCGCCAGGCCGATCGGGATCCCCGCAAAGCCGGAGGCGGCGCCCTTGGAGGTCGTTCCGACGATGATGTAAATAAAGAAGAACGTCATTACGAACTCGGTTACGAGGCAGGCGCCGAGGCTGTACTTTCCGGGGCTGAGGTCGCCGTATCCGTTCGCCGCGAAGCCGCCGGGGACCCAGTCGGGTTTGCCGGACGCGATCACCCACAACACTGCCGCCGCCACGATGGCGCCCACAACCTGTGCGATGATGTAGGGGATCACATGCTTGTTGGCGCAGCGGCCGCCGGCCCACAATCCCAATGTGACCGCCGGATTGAAGTGCCCGCCCGAGATATGCCCGACGGCGTAGGCCATGGTCAGCACGGTCAGACCGAACGCGAGGGAAACGCCTAGCAGGCCAATTCCAACGGCCGGAAATGTGGCGGCCAGAACAGCCGCGCCGCATCCGGCGAATGTGAGCCAAAAGGTGCCGAAGAACTCGGCCGTCACGCGTCGCGACATATTGTCCCGCATAATCCCTCCAACCCGCGGCATCACAACAGGCCGCGACAAGAATAATTCCGTCCCAGAACAAATCCACCGCTCGGAAACGACAAAGCACTGGCGGGCTATCGATGCCGCCGGCCCGACGCCGTACCCCACCGGCCGAGCGCTGTAAATAGCGGAAAACAACGAGCAATCGGAAATTGGATGCGAATTCTGATGCGGCCCGTCGTCCTCGCCTACGCCTTCATCATCAACAGCGCATCGGCGACCGTCAGCCCAGACCCGTCGGCATGCACGATGACGGGGTTCAATTCGAACTCTCGGACCTGATCGCGCAACGTCAGCGCGGCGCGCGACAAGGCCGCGACCAGCGCGGCCACCGGTGCCAGATCGATCGGGGGCGCCCCTCGGAACCCGGTCAGCAGGCGCGAGGATCGCAGCGACAGCAGCATCCGCATGGCCTCGGCGTCGTCGAGCGGCGCGGGCGCATGCACGACGTCGCCGAACAGTTCGACCGTGGTGCCGCCGAAGCCCAGCATCATGATCGGGCCGAATGTCGCATCGTCGACCATGCCGATGACCAGTTCGTGACCTTTTGGCGCCATGTGCTGCACCAGCACGCCATCGATCTTCGCGTCCGGCTGGTGGCGCGCGACGTCCTCGAGCATCGCGGCGTACGCGGCGGTGACCGCGTCCCGGTCGCCCAGATTGAGGCGCACGCCGCCGGCCTCGGTCTTGTGCGGCAGATCGGCCGATTGCACTTTCAGAACCACCGGAAAGCCCAGTCGCTCGGCCGCGGCGGCGGCGTCCGCGGCGGAGTGGCGAGCGTCTCGCGCGTGTCCGGCAGCCACGCGGCCAGCACCTGCTTCGCCAGATATTCCGGCACCATCGGCGGCAGTCCGGGATACAGTCGCCCCGAAACCGGATAGAACGGTTCCGGCAAGGGCGGCGCATCGACTCGGCGTAGCCGGCCAGCTTGCCCATGGCGAGCCCGACATTCGCGCAGATCGCTGTCCACAAACAAACCGCAGCCGGCCGCGGCCTGCTTCCCGAACGCCGAGGGCAGCGTATAGCTCCACACGGTCATCGGCTTGCCGCATTTCGCCGCAACCGCGCGGATGCGGTCCGGCTCCAGCGACACCCGCGTCTCGCTGGCCAGTGAACTGACCAGCACCAGCATGTCGATTTCGTCGCTCTCCGCCAGGTGCTCCATCACGGTCATCATCGCCGGCCCGGTGTTCGACCCCTGCGCGGTGACATCGACCGGATTGCCGGAGGCGCCGTAGGACGGCATCAACGGCCGCAATCCCGCCTGCGTCTCGGCCGACAGTGTCGGCACGACCAGGCCGTGCGCCGTCATCGTGTCCGCCGTCCAGGCGCCGCCGCCGCCCGATACCGTGATGATGCCGACGCGACGTCCCTTCGGCAGCGGGCAACTCAGCACCACGCCGGCGATGGCGACGGCTTCGTCGGCATCCTCGGCCTCGATCACTCCGTAACGTTCGAACACCGCGTGATAGGCGGCGTAGGAGCCCGACAGGGACGCGGTGTGCGATGCGGTGGCGCGGGTGCCGGCGTCCGATCGGCCGACCTTGATGGCGATCACCGGCTTGCCCAGCCGGCGCGCCTTGGCCAGCGCGGCGACAAACCCGGGCCCGTTCGCGCACCGCCTCGCAGAACAGCATGACCGCATCGGTGTGCTCGTCCTCCACCATGTAGTCGAGGAAGTCCGCCATCGCCAGATCGGCTTCGTTGCCGGTGGAGATCACGTAGCTAAAGCCGAGCCCGGCGGCTTTGCCGCGGTTGAACAGGGCGAAACCGATGCCGCCGGACTGCGCGATCACACCGATCCGGCGCTCGGAGACCAGGGTGCGCGCGTCGTCGTCCCGGGTCTCGACGGTCGGGCTGAACGTGGTCGCGACCCGGCCGAGCGCGTTGTAGTAGCCCTCGCAGTTCGGGCCGCAGGCGCGGATGCCGGTGCGTCGCGTGACGGCGAGAAGCTCCGCCTGCATGTCGCCGGCGGCGCCGCCCTCCTCGGCGAAACCGGAGCTGATGATCAGGGTGTTTTTCACCCCGGCCCGGGCGCATTCCTCGACCGCGGCCGCCACGCCGGCCGCGGGGATCGCGACCAGCGCCAGATCGATGCCGCCGCCCGACCGCGCCGATCGAGGGGTAGCAGGTCAGCCCGTCGATGTCCTGGTAGCTCGGGTTGATCGGCAGGATGCGGCCGGGAAAGCCGTTCTCCCGCAATTGGTGCAGCAGCCGCCCGCGGATGCGGTGCAGGTCGGGCGAGGCGCCAAGCACCGCGATCGATTCCGGCCAGAAGAAGCTGTGGAGCTTGTGCGCCGTCATTTGCGCGCCCCGGTCGGGATGTCGCGGAACGGCATGCCCTTGTCGGCGCGCGGGTCCTGCGGCAAGCCCAGCACGCGTTCGGCGATGATGTTCTTCATGATCTCGTCGGTGCCGCCGGCCAGCCGCAGTGCCGGCGAGTATAGCAGCGCCTCCTCGAAGATGCCGGCCACCGGCATCGTGGCTCCCATCGTCGGGCCGGCCATGCCGATCAGATCCAGGCCGTACGAAAGAATCTCCTGCAACTTGTTCGCCGCCACCACCTTGATGATCGAGGATTCCGGGCCCGGGAGTCTGACCTTTCGACAGCGCGGTCATGCCGCGGAACTTGGTGAATTTCAGACCCTGCGACCGAACGTAGAACTCCGCCAGCTTCTCCTGCACCGCGCTGTCCTCGATCGCCAGTCCGTCTTCCAGTTCGATGGACTGGGCGAGGCGGAACAGTTCGTCGAAGTCCGGACCCGGCGCGTCGCGCATGCCGTGCCGTTCGTTCATCAGGGTGGTCAGCGCGACTTTCCAGCCGGCGCCGACCGGACCGACGCGCCGGCTGTCCGGAATGCGGACATCGGTGAAGAACACCTCGTTGAAATGCGACGACCCGGAGACCTGGCGGATCGGCCGGATTTCGATGCCCGGCGCTTTCATGTCCAGGATGAAGAACGACAGCCCCGCGTGCTTGACCGCATCGGGATCGCTGCGCGCGACCAGAATGCCATAGTCGCTGTAATGCGCGCCGGAATTCCAGATCTTCTGGCCGTTCACCACCCATTCGTCGCCGTCCTTTTCGGCTCGCGTGCGCAACGCCGCGAGGTCCGATCCGCCGCCCGGTTCGGAGAACAACTGGCACCACACATAATCCGCGCGCATTGTCGTCTTTACGAAACGTTCTCGCTGTTCCGGCGTGCCCCAGGTGCAGATCGTTGGCATGGCGAGGCCGATGCCGATGCCGAAAAGGCCGGTCAGGACGTCGTATTTCGCTTCTTCCTGGTTGTAGATCACGTTCTGGATCTGGGTGCCGCCCTGGCCGCCCCACTCCACCGGCCAGTGGATGCCGACGAATCCGGCGTCGAATTTGCGCCGCTGGAAGTCCTTGGCGCGCTCCATCGCGCCGGGCGCATCCTGGCCTCGGCGGTAGCCCTCAACCTCGCCCGGCTTGCGGCGTTCCGCGTTCGCATCGAGAAAAGCGCGGGCTTCGGCACGGAACGCGGCTTCCTCGGGGGTGTCTTCGAAATCCATCGTCGCTCTCCTATGCCGCGGGCAGATCGTTGGTGTTGCGGGCGCGCAACTCGCTGATCAGCCGCCGCTTCCATTCGCGCGCGCCGCCCAGCGCCAGCCCCAGTAGCTTCGCGCGCCGGTAATACAGATGACAATCCATCTGCCAGGTGAAGCCCATGCCGCCATGGGTCTGGATGTTTTCCTTGGTCACGAACCAGCCGGCCTCGCAGGCGGAAATGCGCGCCACCGAGGCGGCGATCGGCAGTTCCGCGGCGTCGGTGTGCACCGCCCAGGCGCCGTAATAGGCATTCGAGCGGGCCAGTTCGACCTGGATGTACATGTCCGCGAGCTTGTGCTTGATGCCCTGGAACGACCCGATCGGCCGGCCGAACGCGTAACGTTCCTTGGCATAGGCGTTGGCCATGTCCAGCGCCGCCTGCGCGCCGCCCACCTGCTCGAACGCCATCGGCACGGCGGCGAAATCAAGCAATGTGCGGATTGTTTCGGGTCCAGTGCGGCCCGGCAACGGCTTCGCATGGCGCGGCAGTGAATTCGATGCGGGCATGTGAACGTGTCGGATCGATCGTGGTGACGGTTTCCCGGCTCACCCCGGCCGCATGCCAGTTCCACCAGATGCAGCCACGGACCGCCGCCGCCATTGACCGCGACCACCGCAAAATCGGCGATGTCGCCGTCCGGCACGGCAAGTTTCGTTCCGCTCAGGCGCCCCGCCGACACCGTCGCGTGCAGCTTCGCGGATCCGACGTGCCCGGCCGTTCCGCCATCGCAAACGTGCCGATCATTTCACCGGCGGCCAGTTTCGGCAGCCACGTCTGCTTCTGCTGCTCCGAGCCGAACAGCATGATCGCCTCGGTCGCCAGATACACCGACGACGAGAACGGAATCGGCGCGACCGCTCGGCCCAGTTCCTCGGCGAGCACGCAGACGGCCAGGCGACCGAGGCCGACGCCGCCATACTCCTCGGGGATCGCGGCGCCGGTCCAGCCCATCTCGGCGATCGATCGCCACAGATCGGCGGCATAGGGCTCGTGCTGTTCCAGGATGCGGCGCGGCACGGCGGGCGGGCAACGGTCGGACAGGAAGCGCCGCGCCTGCTCGCGCAACTGCAGCAGTTCGTCGGAGAATTCGAAGTTCATATGCCGCGACCCCGTGCCATCCGGGATCGATTGTTATCCTCGGGTGCTCCGGGAGCAAGTCTATGGGCGCCCCGCGATTTCCGGCGCGGTCCGACCTCGATGAGGAGCCCATCGGACCGCCCGCGAACGTGATGGGACAGTTGTCTCGACCTCAGCAGCCGCGTACAGTCCAAATCAACGATCAGCCGACTAAGAAGTCGGTGCAGCGGGAGGAGGACATGGGATCGGACGCATTCAAGGCCGCAAGGGACCTCCTTCTGGCGTACCGGACCGACCTTCACTCCACCATGGAACAGTTCCGCTGGCCGGAGCTTGACCAATTCAACTGGGCGTTCGACTGGTTCGACGCCGAACTGGCGCAAGGCCCGTTGGGCGACCGCCCGGCGCTGCAGGTCCTTGGTGACGAGGCGGCGGAGATAAGCTTTGCCGAAATGTCCGCTCGGTCGAATCAGATCGCCAATGGCCTACGCGCCCGTGGGGTGCGGCGCGGCGACCGCATCCTTCTGATGCTCGGCAATGTCGCTCCACTATGGGAGACGATGCTCGCGGCAATGAAGCTCGGGGCCGTGGTCATTCCCTCCACTCTGCTGCTGACTGCCGATGATCTGGCCGAACGGATCGTGCGGGCCCGCATCCAGTTCCTGATCGTTCCCGCATCGGAAACGCCGAAATTCGCGCGAATAGACCCTCAGGTCGGCCGCATCTGCACCGGCGACCCGCCGCCCGGCTGGACGTCCTTCGACGCGCTTCGCGACGCACCCGCCATATTCACGCCGGACGGTGCAACACGGGCCGACGATCCGATGCTGCTGTATTTCACCTCGGGTACCACCTCGAAGCCGAAGATGGTGCTCCACAGTCACCGCAGCTATCCCGTCGGTCATCTCGCCACGATGTACTGGATGGGAGCTCAACCCGGTGACGTGCACATGGCGATCGGCGCACCGGGATGGGCCGGGCACAGTTTCATGGCGTTGTTCGGCCCATGGAATGCCGGCGCCACTATTTTAGTGGTGAACCAGCTGCGCTTCGATGCGCCTGGCATACTCGATACGCTCGTCGAGCGACGAGTGACCAGCTTCTTCGCGCCACCAACGGTATGGCGAATGTTGCTGCAACAGAATCTGTCCGATTGGCCTGTCACACTGCAACAAGTCGTTGCGGCAGGAGAACCTCTCAATCCCGAGGTGATCGAGCAGGTCCAGCGGGCCTGGGGGCTGACCGTTCGCGACGGTTGGGGCCAGACCGAGGTCACGGTGCAGATCGGCAATACTCCGGGTCAGCCGGTCACTGTCGGTTCGCTCGGCCGAGTCCTTGCCGGCTGCTCGGTCGCGGTGCTCGACGAGAACGATCAGGAGAGCGAGGAAGGCGAACTTGCGTTGCCGATGGACCCAAGGCCTCCGGGTTTGATGCTGGGATATTTGCAGGAAGACGGATCGCTCCGTGCCGTTCCCGGCGGATACTACCGCACCGGTGATGCCGTGCGACGCAATACCGACGGAACCTACACTTATATTGGACGGACCGATGATGTCTTCAAATCATCCGACTATCGCATCAGTCCATTTGAGCTGGAGAGCGTGCTGATCGAGCATCCCGCCGTGGTCGAGGCGGCGGTCGTGCCAAGCCCTGATCCGCTGCGCCTGTCGGTGCCGAAAGCCTACATAGCCATCGCGGCGGGGCACCAACCAACCAGGGATACGGCGTTGTCGATATTCCGCCATATCCGCAGCCGTCTCGCGCCCTACAAGCGGGTGCGCCGCATCGTGTTCGCGGAACTGCCGAAAACCATTTCGGGCAAGATCCGGCGGGTCGAATTGCGTCGTGCCGAGGAGCACCGCGACACTCAGTCGCCGGTGGGCGAGTTCCGCGAGGAAGACTTTGCGGAACTGAGCTGAGCAACATTGCCGCCGACGACTGCTCAGAACTCCAAAGCTCGCGCCTAACCCGGCGGGGATCTCCGGCCAAGGTGTTCGCGATGGGGCGCCGTTTTCACGGTTGGCCGTTTCGCGCACAGTATTATGGATGGGGGTGAGCAACGGCGAGGTTGGCCCACGGGCCGAGACCGATCGGTTGCCTGCCGACGGCGATGCATTACTCTGTCACCGAGGAGGACCGCCGATGTCCATCGAGATCATCCCGACCAGGGCAGCGCTGGGAGCCGAAATCAGCGGTGTCGATCTGGCTCGGCCCATCGACGATGCGACGTTCGCCGCTATCGAGCGAGCCTTCAACGATCATGGCGTCATATTCTTCCGCGATCAGCAGATCACTCCGGCCCAGCAGGTTGCTCTGACCTGTCGTTTTGGCGAGATCGAATTCAACATCTTCGGCGAGCGCTGGAGCGTTCCGGGCAGTCCCGAAATTGTCGTGGTGTCCAATGTCACCGAGGACGGTCGTCCGATCGGTATTCGTCGCGCCGGCGAGAATTGGCATAGTGACATGAGCTACGCAGCCCGCCCGCCACGCGGGACAATGCTCTACGCGCTCGAAATTCCTGACCTTCATGGACTGCCCTTGGGCGACACCGAGTTCGCCAGCGCCGCTGCGGCGTGGGACGCATTACCCGCACCGATGAGGCACCGCATCGATGGTCGACATGGCGTCTTTGATTTTAGTGGCCGCAAGCGCGCGTTCCCGCTCACCCAGGCGGAGATCGATCGCTATCCGCCCGTCCGGCATCCAATTGTGCGGACGCACCCCCGCACCGGACGGCGCTGTTTGTATGTCATGCGCGACGACTGCGTCGGCATCGATGGCTTGGATCAAGAAGAAGCGGAGGCGTTGATCGCCGCACTTGCCGATCATATCGTTAAGCCAGCCTTCATATACCGCCATCAGTGGCGTCGGGGTGACCTGTTGATGTGGGACAACTGCACGGTGCAGCACCGTGCCATCCAGGATTACGACATGCCGCAGCGACGACTGATGCATCGAACAACTCTGGGCGGCGCCGTCCCGACGTAACGCACGACCGCGCATTGCGGGAAGACCGCCGGGCAGATCGACCAGGCTTCGCAGCCAAAGTCAGGTTCAAGGCGGTGGCCGATCTGCGCGCCTCGGCCGCTACCGCGCCGCTGCCCCTCGGGCTATAAGCACCGGCACCAGTGTTAGCATGATGCCGTGTAGCTCAACCGAGACGTGGGAAAATGTGGGGAAAGCAGCGAATTAGCCGAGAAAGTGGCGCATCTCCATGGCCGTGACATACCTGCCAGCAAGCGCGCCCTGGAGATAATCTGAACCCATGTTCGATTTCGCCTGGTCGGAGATTGTCCTCATTGGTGCCGTCGCGCTGATCGCGATTGGGCCGAAGGACATGCCCGCCGCCATCCGCACCGTCAGCAACATGATCAAGAAGGCGCGCCGTATGGCCGCCGAATTCCAGACCCATGTCGACGAGATGGTGCGCGAGGCCGATCTCGGGGAGGTGAAGAAAACCTTCAACGAAATCCGCAACTTCGACATCCGCGGGACGATGGAGGACACGGTCGACCCTGACCGGTCGCTGCGCAAGACCTTCGAGACCAATCCGCTGGAGCCGACCTACCCGACGCCATCGGAGGTATCGACGCTCGATCAGGTCGCGGTGAGCGGCGCCACGGTGACCGATCCCGTCGCGCTAGCGGACGCGTCACTGCCGGAGCAGACAGCCATCGAGGCACCTACGGCACCCATCGAACCGCCAGCCCCGACCGCGCCCGCCTTCATCCCGCCGGCCCTGGTACCTCCCCCGGTGATCGAGGCGGCCGCTTGCGCATCCCAGCCCCCGGCCTTTATTCCCCCGGAAGCCGCACGGCAGCGCCACGCTCGGCCCTGAGCAACGTCCCCACACCACCGCGCCGAAACGGAATTTCCCACCTTGGCCAAACCTGACGACGATACCATCGACGACAAGCCGATGCCGTTGCTCGAACACCTCATCGAGCTTCGCCGGCGGCTGATGTGGTCCGCACTCGCCTTCGTCGTCTGCTTCGGCGTGGCCTATTTTTTCTCCGGCCGCATCTATTTCTTCCTGGCGGAACCGCTGGCGCAGGTGCTGCGGGAGCAAGGCAACCCCGATCCGCACCTGATCTACACCCAGCTCTATGAGGCGTTCTTCACCCGCATCAAGGTGGCGTTCTTCGGCGGCGCTTTCGTCGCATTCCCGGTGATCGCCACCCAAATTTGGATGTTCGTCGCACCTGGCCTGTATCGTAGTGAGAAACGCGCCTTGCTGCCGTTCCTCGCTGCCACGCCGATATTGTTCTTGCTAGGCGCGGCGCTGGCCTATTACTTCGTCTTCCCGTTCGCCTGGCGGTTCTTCGCCAGTTTCCAGGACCCGACCGGCGGCGGCGGCGTGCCGATCGAACTGCTGCCCCGGGTCAGCGAATACCTCGACCTGGTGATGAAGCTGATCTTCGCCTTCGGCATCACCTTCCAGTTGCCGGTCGCGCTGACGCTGCTGGCCAAGGTCGGCATTACCAGCTCCGCGCAACTCAAGAGGTTCCGCCGCTACGCCTATGTCGGGATGTTTGTGATCGCCGCTATCCTGGCACCGCCGGACGTCATCACGCAGACCGGCTTGGCGCTGCCGCTGATCCTGCTGTACGAAATTTCCATCATTTCGGCCGGCTGGGTCGAGACGAAACCGGTGGAGGCGTAAGCGATGCACGACATCCGTGCTGTCCGAAGTGACCCGGCTGGTTTCGATGCCGCGATGTCACGGCGCGGTCTGCCGCCGATCACCACCGACCTGTTGGCGTTGGATGCCGAACGCCGTGCCGCGCAGACCACCCTGCAGGACAGCCAGGCGAGACGGAATGCGCTCGCGAAGGAGATCGGGCAGGGCAGGCGAGGCGGCACCGACACCGTCAACCCTCGAAGCCGAGGCGACCACTTTACGCGGCGAAATGGAGAAGCTGGAGACGCGGGCGGCGGACCTTGACGCGGCGATCCGGCGGGTCCTTGAGGGGCTGCCGAATGTCCTGGACGCCGCAGTGCCCGACGGCGTGGATGAGACCGCCAACGTCGTGCTGGCCCAGCATGGCGAGCCGCGCGACCCGGGCTTCCCGCCGAAGCAGCACTTCGAGCTCGGCGAGGCGCTGGGCATGATGGACTTCGCCACCGCCGCCAAACTGGCCGGGGCCCGGTTCACCGTCGCTGCGCGGGCCGCTGGCGCGAATGGAGCGGGCGCTCGGCCAATTCATGCTCGATCTGCACACGCAACAGCACGGCTACACCGAGACCATCGTGCCCTCGCTGGTCAATGCCGCCACCGCCTACGGCACCGGCAATCTGCCGAAATTCGAGGATGATCTGTTCAAGACCACCGACGGCCGCTACCTGATCCCGACCGCCGAAGTGCCTCTGACCAACACGGTCGGCGGTGAAATCCTGGCCGAGAAGCAGTTGCCGATCCGGCTGACGGCCCTGACCGACTGCTTTCGCAGCGAGGCCGGATCGGCCGGGCGGGACACCCGCGGCATGCTGCGCCAGCACCAGTTTCGCAAGGTCGAACTGGTGTCCATCACGCATCCGGAAGGCAGCGCCGACGAACACGAGCGCATGACGCGGGCGGCCGAGACGGTGCTGGAACTGTTGGGTCTGGCGTATCGGCGGGTCCTGCTGTCCTCGGGGGACACCGGGTTTGCCTCCAGCCGCACGCACGACCTGGAGGTGTGGCTGCCCGGCCAGCAGATGTGGCGCGAAATATCCTCGTGCTCCAACTGCCGGGATTTTCAGGCCAGGCGGATGAATGCGCGATTCCGCGGCGGGGCTGACGGCAAGGCGGTGGCGTTCGTGCATACTCTGAACGGGTCGGGCGTCGCGGTGGGCCGAGCGCTGATCGCGGTGATGGAGACGTACCAGCAGGCGGATGGATCGATCGCGGTGCCAGAGGTGCTGCGGCCATACATGGGTGGGGCGGAGCGCATCGCTGTCACCGGACTTGAGGTGTCATGACCGGCCTTGAAAGTGACAGCGTCGGCACAGAAGTGTCCCTGCGGAATTGACGCGTCATGGCCGGCGAAGGCCGGCCACCCACGACTTCCATGAGGTGATTCCGTCAGCCGGCAATGGGCGATAGGTTTGCCTCGGCGCGGAACTCATTGATGATCTGGAGCACGCGCTCGCGGAACGGGCGATACTGCACGCCGAACTCCTCCAGCAGGCGGCTGTTGTCGATGAGGTAGTTGCCTGATTGCTCGCGGCCCCCGGTCGCCTGTTCAAAGCTGATCCGCGCGTCCGGCAGGAAACCACGCACGATGTCGGCCAATTCGCCCAGGCTGATCGGGATGCCGCCGGAGTTGTAGATACTGTGGCGCGGCTTGTCGGTCATCAGGACGCGGGTGAACACCTCGGCGATGTCGTCGACATGGACGGGACAGCGCATGGCGTCCTTGTACGGAAAAGAAACCGGTTTGCCGCGCGCCGGTTGGGTGATGCAGTTGACGTGGTCAACCGAGCCTCGGACCTTGTCGGGGCCGGTGACGTTGGCGGGACGAATGCCGGTGATTGCCATCCCGTACTTCTCGTTATAGTCCTGCGCCTGGAACTCGTTGAAGATCTTGTGCATGGCGTATTGGTTGGTGCCGTGGCGGAGATCGTCCTCGGTCACCGGCCGGTCGCCGAAATGTTTCTGCAGCCCGCTCACGGCGAGCGAACTGGCGTAGACCACGCGGTTGACGCCGAGCAGGCGCGCGGCCTCGAAACAATTATCCATGCCCACGACGTTCAGCTTGGTCGCCACATGCGGCGGGTGTTCGCTGCCGAGGAAATACGACAGGTTGATCACCCTGGACGGCTTCGGCGGCCGTCATCGTGGCCATTACGTCGTCGAACTGGGTTACGTCACCACGGACAACCTTGACCTGCCCGCCGAGATCGTCGAACGAGGCGGCGCCCGGGTTGATATCCATGCAAACGATATCCTCGCCCCGGGCGGCCAGCAGCCTGATGACCCGCAGACCGATGAAGCCCGTGCCTCCAATAACGAAAACCGACATGGTTGCTTTACTCCCGTTGTCTTTGCCTGTGCTTGGCTCAGGCATGCAATCTCCATCCTTGCAGTTCGGCGGCTTCCTCACGGCACCGCTCCGGTCCGCCGAGCATCTGACGATTGAAGCTGATGCGCTTGAACCAGTAGTGCAGGCCCAGCAAATCGGTGAACCCCATGCCGCCATGCGTTTCGGTGGTCATGCGAGCCACGTCACGCGCGACATCGCCGAGATGAGCCTTCGCATGGCAGGCGGTCAGCCGCGCCTCATCCGGCAAGGCGTCCTGTGCGTACGCCGCGTACCAGACCATCCCGCGGCATGGCTCCAGCGCCGTGACGCATTCGGCCAGCATGTATTTCACGCCCTGGAAGCTGCCGATCACCCGGCCGAACTGCACGCGTTCCTTGGCGAACGCGACGGCGGCGTCGAGCATGTGCTGCGCGGCGCCCAGAGTGTCGGCGGCGAGCACGACTCGCCCGGCGTCCAGCACGCGCCGCGCAGCCGCCGATGGTCGTTGGCGGCGTCCAGGCGTTCCGCCGGCGTCGCGTTGAATGTCACATCGGCAACAGGGCGGGTGCGATCGACACTTCGTTGCATATGAGCGACGACTCCCGGCGCATCGGCCGCTGACCACCGCGGCGTGGCCGTCCGGCAGGTAGATGAGAAAATGCGTGGCCGCGCCAGCGTCCGCGACGCCGGTGACGCGGCCCGAACAGTCGTCCGTTGGTCAGTTCAACCGATCCGGTCCCGGTTTGTCCCGCAAGGCTTGGCAATGCGACGGCGAAACGACCTTCGCCCGCGGCGATTCGAGGCAGATATTCATCTTGCAGTGCCTCCTGGCGCTGTTCATGAACGCCAGAGTCGCCATCACGTCGCTGCCGACGAACGGCACCGGCGCGGCGGCAAATCCAAGCGCCTCGGCCGCGACCGCCGCATCCAGCACGCCTAGCCCGGCGCCCGCCGAATCGTTCCGGCACCAGAAGCCCGTGCAGCCCCAGTTCCGCCAGGTCTCGCCATAGCCGTTCGTCGTAGCCTGTGCCGGATTCGGCCAGCATCCGAAGGCGCTCCATCGGCAGGTGGTCATCCAGGAATGCGCGCAGCGAATCGTCGAACTGCCGCTGTTCCAGGCTCAGGCCGAATTCCATGCTCAGCCCCTTCCGATCGCAGCCGCGGTCTGCACCTTTGGTTCGCGCGGCAGGTCGAGTCCGCGCTCGCCGATGATGTTCTTCTGGATGTTGATAGAACCGCCGCCGATCAGCAATCCGACGTCGTACATGTAGTCGATGTTCCAGGTCGTTGCGTCGTCGTCTTCGGCATCCTCGCCCATGGTCTCGAACGGCAGGCCAGCCGCGCCCAGTGCATCGACGGCAAGCGACGACAGCCGAAAGCCCAGCATGGTGCCGCCATATTTGACGATCATCCGTTTGACGCCGGAATCGATCCCTTGCGCCGCTTCCGTCAGCAGTCGGAGATTGTGCGCTTTCCAGGCGATCACCTCGCCTTGCAGACGCAGCAGCCGGTCGCGATATTCGGCCATTGCGAGCAGCGTCACCCCGTCGATTTCCGTCGTCTGCAGCAGGCGGATCAATTGCTCAAAGCGGGCGGTCATCTTGCCGGCATCGCCGATCATCGAGCGCTCGTGCTTCAGGGTTACGTTGGCGACGTACCAGCCCTTGCCGCGGCCGAGCGACGATCTGCGCCTCGGGAACTTTGACATCGGTGAAGAAGACCTCGTTGAATTCGCTGCGCCCGGTCATCGTTTTCAGCGGGCGCGCTTCGAGCCCCGGCGATTGCATCGACAGCAACAGATAGGACAGGCCATCGTGCTTCGACTTGTCCGGTTCGGTGCGGCACAGCAGAAACATCATGTCGGCGTAATGAGCGGAACTGGTCCAGATTTTCTGGCCGTTCACCACCCAGTTGCCGTCACGAAGTTCGGCCTTGGTCTGCGCGTTCGCCAGGTCGCTGCCGTTGCCGGGCTCGGAATAGCCCTGGCACCAGATGATTTCACCGCGGATCGTGGGAGCGATGTAATGGCGCTTCTGCTCCTCGGTGCCGAGTTCCAGCAAGGTCGGCACCAGCATCGAGATACCCTGGTTGGTGAGACCGGCGTAGACATTGGCGCCGGCGAACTCCGCCGCGATGATCGCCGCCGCCATGACGTCGGGAGGCGCGCCGAAGCCGCCATATTCGTCGCGGGATGGTGCGCCCGACGTAACCGTGTTCCACGAGGCGCTTTTGCCAGTCGAGCGTCTTCTGATCGGGCCGCTTGCGTCCGCCGCCGACTTTCGGTGACTTGTCGCCGTGTCGCCGGATGAAGTCGCGGATTTCCGCCTGCAGGGCGCGGTGCGGCTCGGACAGTTTGAGGTCCAAGGTTTCCTCCTGGTCTCGTTGCCGGCAGTCTAGGCGGCCCGGCGGCATCTCACAAACGGCCTTCTCACAACCGTCGTATCTGACAACGCGGGCGCGACGGCCATGGCCAAGCGGTTGTCCTCGCGAGGACTTGCGGTGACACAGCCGGAACAATCCCTACGTCCCGCCGATGCCCCGAACATCCGATGCACCCTCAATCCTATGGTTTCGTAACGACCTGCGGCTGGCGGACCATGCCGCATTGCATGCCGCGATCGACACCGGTCGCCCTGTCCTGCCGGTCTTTATCCTCGACGAGAAGGCGGCAGGCGTGTGGGCCGAAGGGGGTGCCTCGCGCTGGTGGCTGCACCACAGTCTGGCGGCACTGCAACAGTCGCTGTCGGAGCGGGGCAGTTCCTTGGTCCTCCGCCGCGGCGACAGCGTCGCGATCATTCATGAGCTGGTCCAGGCAGACCGGCGCACGCGACGTCTTTACCGGCGGTATCCGCGGAGCCCTGGGCGCGGCGTCTCGATCAAGCGGCCTGCAAGGCCCTGAACGGGCAGGGGGCTAAGTTGCACCGGATGCGCACCACCATGCTGTTCCACCCGGACTCGGTGCGCACGAAAACCGGGGGCCCGTACGGCGTCTACACACCGTTCGCCAATGCCTGCCTGGCCCTCGGCGGTCCGAGAGAGCCGCTGCCACCTCCGGCGTCCATTTCCGGGGGCCGGAGCGCCCGCATCGGACAGCCTCGACGCCTGGGGGTTGTTACCGAGCAAACCCGACTGGGCGTCGGGCCTGCGCGAGACCTGGACCCCGGGCGAGGCCGGCGCGGCCGAGCGGGTCGAGGCATTTCTGGATGGTGGCCTGGGGGCTTATGACAAGGGCCGAAACTATCCCGGCCGAGACGGCACCTCCATGCTCTCGCCCCATCTGCATTTTGGCGAAATCTCGGCGGTGCAGGTCTGGCATCGCGCGCGGCATCACGGGGCAGGGAGAGGGCGGGACAAATTCGTCCGGGAACTGCTGTGGCGAGAATTCTGCATCCACCTGCTCTGGCACCACCCGACGCTTCCCGAAGCTCCGGTCCGGCCCGAGTTCGCAGCCATGCCCTGGCGCGATGACCAGTCCGGCGCTGTCGGCCTGGCAGCGTGGCCGAACCGGCGTGCCGATCGTCGATGCCGGCATGCGGCAGCTCTGGCAGACCGGCTGGATGCACAACCGGGTGCGCATGGTTGTTGCGAGCTTCCTGACCAAGCACCTGCTCATTCCGTGGCAGCGGGGCGAAGCCTGGTTCTGGGACACGCTGGTGGACGCTGACCTGGCCAACAATGCCGCGAACTGGCAGTGGGTGGCCGGTTGCGGAGCGGATGCCGCACCGTATTTCCGGATTTTCAACCCGGTTCTGCAAGGCCGCAAATTCGACCCCGGGGGCGACTATGTCCGTCGCTTCGTTCCGGAACTGGCGCGGCTCGATAGTCGCGATATCCATGCGCCCTGGGAAGCGCCGGCGACAGTCCTGGCGGCTGCCGGGATCGAGCTCGGGCGCAGACTATCCGTGGCCGATCGTCGACATCGCGGCGGGCCGAGCGCGGGCGCTTGAGGCGTATGCGGAGATCCGCGCGCCGTCGTGACGAGGCATGCATCGGCAATTGCCTAGCCGCGGCGACGCGGGCTCCCTATCTATTTGACAATTCAATGACTCCGTTCGCGATCCCTGCCGGTGCTAAAATTCGCGTCGTCGGCGACGTCCATGGCGACGTGACCGGTTTCGGCTACGCGCTGGCGACCGACCGCTTCATCGTGCAGTTGGGCGATCTGGTGGACCATGGCCGGGACAGCGCCAGCACGCTGCGGATGATGTTCGATCGGGTCGAGCAGGGGCGCGGCCTTTTTCTGCTGGGCAACCACGACCTGAAGCTGGCGCGCGCGCTTTCCGGCGACCACATGCGGGCGGACCCGGTGGTGCAGGCGACCACGGCCCAGCTCGACGACGACCTGAAGGAGCGGGCGCGCCGCCTGATCGCCCAGGCGCCAGTCTGGCTGCGGCATGGTCAGGCGATTTTCGTCCATGGCGGCTTTCACACCGTGATGCTGGAGCAGCCGTCGCCGCCGCATGGGCTCGACCGGCCGCACGGCCCGTTGGCCCGCGCGCTGTATGGGGAGCCGACGGGACGCATGCAGCCCGACGGCTATCCCGAGCGGAGCCTGCGCTGGGTGGACCGCATCCCGGCGGGCATGACGGTTTATTGCGGCCACGACCGGCGCAGCGCGGACGGCCGCCCCTACATCCGCCACGGCACGCTGGGAGGCACTGCGGTGTTTCTTGATACCGGCGCCGGGAAGGGGGGGCATCTGTCGTGGATCGATCTTTCCAACGCCTGAGGAGTTGGGCTTAGGTTCTCCCCTGTCTGGCGAGGGATGCTTGCAGCGTTGCCTGGGTCAGGGACCGCAGCACGTGGTCGGTCTCTCCGGCGCGCATTAAGTCGATCGGAGAGTTTGGGGCGTTCTCGGTTGGTCGGCGCAGCCATGCGCGGTCGATGCCCGCTGCGGCAAGCGCGCTGTCGATCTCTAGCATGGTCGTCACGATTTTCGCCTGCTCGGCGGACAGGCGGAAGCGAGGGTGTCGGTCAGTAGCGGGGAGTTTCCCACGATAATTGATCAGCTCCAGCGCCTCATCGGTCGACACCTGCCAGCGGTCGATCAATGACCAAAAGGTGGCGCTTGAGGGTTGCCGCATGCGTCAGTGTAGGCGATCAGTACCGGTGCGCAATCGTCTTGCCGGCTGGTGATCTCGGCGTGGCAGCGGGCACGATCGATGCCAATCGATACGCTGTCGGATGGTGTGTTCCTTGTTGTGTCAAAACAAAAAATCGCAGACCGATGAGGAGCCGGCTCATCGCATAGTCTTCATCGAGACGGCGGACCAGTTTGTGGAGCGGCGCGTCCGGGATCGCCTTCTTGCGTGGAGCGAACCTTCCGGCACCGGCCACTGTCGTTGGCCCACTTGCTCAGCACGAACCCGATGTTCGAGTTGATGAAGCTGCCAAGCAGCCCGCGCGCGATTTCGTTTCGCGTTGAGCTGGGTCGTCAACCGTGCTGTACGGTGTGCCGGCGGATCAGTCCCGGTGACCGGTTGGCGTCGACCGGTGGGAACACCGGGATGGCAGGCGGGTATCGCGCGTCAGTGAAGCGCGATACGTCGCCTTTGGTTCGAAGTGCCAATTCACGCGACGACACGAGGTCAGGGTGTCTCGCGCTTCCTTGCGGTCGGACACCAGGAGATGGTGTTTCCGATTTCCCTGCGCTTTCCCTGTGGAAACGTTTTATTTCAGGTCGCTTGCCACTGCTTCCAGTCCCGCCTTCGAGCACTCCTCGTCCTGGTCGGCGGTGCCGCCGCTGACGCCGATGCCGCCGATCTGAACTTTGCTGGCGGTCATGATCGGCAACCCCCCGGCGAACGTGATAATCCCGGGAACGTCAGCGATTCCGGGCACCATCCCGGGCTTGCCGTCCTTGCCGAATGCCAGCTCGCCGAACATCCGGGTGGGGAAGGGAAAATTCGCCGAGGTCATCGCCTTGTGCTGAGAAATGTAGCTGCTGCCTTTGAACGCGCCGTCCATTTGCTGGAAGAAGATCAGGTTCGCGCCGTCATCCACGACGGCGATGTTCATCTTCCACTTTTCCTGCGTCGCCTTGGCCTCACATGCCGCCGCCATCTTCTTCGCCATGTCCAGCGTGAGCGCCGGCTTGGTCTCGACGGCCATGGCGGCGGCGCCGCAAAGCATCGCCCCGGAAACCGCGGCAAGCACGCCGGTGGTTATACACCGTTAAAATCGACTTCATCTTGCATTCCTCCTGTTCTGGTCTACATATCGAACATAACGCGAAAATGCCTCCCCGGAACGGGATCGATCCGATGGTCAGGCCTTTCAACACCGCGCATTTGAGTTTCCCCGCCGCTTTCCCTTTGCATCCGTTCCGAAGAGGCGGGGCTCTCGAAACAAAAATACTTTGAAAGCTGATTGTTGGCCAGCCCCCTTCGCGGACCCTTTTGTGACAGGGTAGCGCGCTGGCCTGTTGCGAGGCCGCCCCTTGCGATACTCCGTTCGATATAGCGGTCCTGCCGGCGGCAATCGGCCGAGCGTCCGCCGTTGCCCGGCGGTATGTCGTTCTCGTTGATGCTGTCGAAGACTGTTCGCGCTGCGCGATCACCCGCGACGCTCGCCAGGCCATCCCGCGATTGCGCCGCAGCGTCGCCACGACACGCAATCGATGCGCGTTCGGGATCTATCTGCTGCCTCGCCGCGTTGGCACAGCCGCTTCCCCAGACCGGCGGATGATCGCGCCGGTGCACCTCCCTCAGGCGACAGCAGCCTCGGGACGGTCCCCACGTTGGGTGAACGTCGACGGGTACTCGCGGCCGAACTCATCCAAACATTGCAAGACCCGGTCCGAGTGCTGCCGCATCTCCGTCACGCAGCGCTGTGCCATGTTCGGGTCGCCCTCGGCGTTCGCGGCAAGCGCCCTACGGGCGGCATCATGCACACCGCAGTGGGGCTCCATCATCGCGTGGAACGACGGCAGGGCCAAGGTCCCCGGGTCAGCGACCGAGTTGTACCAACATCCGAGGCGACAGTGATGATGCGTCGCCAGGCTGTCCGGTGGGATCGCTTGGCGTGCCGCAACCGCGTCGGCCACACGTTTGACGAAAATCACATGGTCGTTCTTCGTCAACTTCACCAGTTCCGCGATGGTCGTGAGGCTTAGGCGATCGGCCTCCTCCGCCTGCATTCCCTCGCCGGCGAACACAAGTGCACTGCGTCCTCGACCTGCTCGACCACTGTGCCTTGCAGCCGGCTGCCGAAACTCGCCCCGTCGATCGCCAGGCGCTGGCCGGCGCGATATCTCTGCGTGACCGTCGCCAGAACATCCGCGTTCGGAGATATCGTGGATAGATGCATCGCTTGTCTGCCCGTCACAGCTCAGGGTCGCCTTGATCAGGCAAGGGCGCCTGCGGTCTCGCCGCCGGTCGACTTCGGCGGTCGATGTGCGAACCGCCTGGATTATCGAGCGCGACAGGTCCTGCACCGCGTTGTCCAGGCCGCTGGTGTTCTCCTGCACCTCCGCCGCCTGCCTACCGGTCACCTCGGCCTCGGCGGACACTTCATCGACGCGCTCTGTCATTTCATTGGCCGCCAAAGCCGTTTCTGTCATGTTGCGCGCGATTTCCGCTGTCGCGGCGCCCTGCTCCTCCACCGCCGCGGCGATCGACCCGGCGATGGCGTTGACCTCGTCGATCGTTTGTTCGATGTGGCCGACCGCGGTGACCGAGGCGCCCGCGGCGGTCCGCACGTCGGCGATATGGCGGCCGATCTCTTCGGTCGACCTGGCCGTCTGGGTGGCAAGTTGCTTCACCTCGCTGGCCACCACCGCGAAGCCCTTGCCGGCGTCACCGGCCCGAGCCGCCTCGATGGTGGCGTTCAGCGCCAACAGGTTGGTCTTGCCGGCTATCGCGCTGATCATGTCCGCCACCGCGCCAATGCGTCCGACATGCTCGTTCAGCGTCTCCATCGTCTGGCGCGTCGTGCGACCGGCTTCGACCGCCCGCTCGACGACCGCGGTTGAGTGGCTGACCTGGCCGCTGATCTCGCGGATCGAGGCGGTGAGTTCCTCGGCCGCGCTCGCCACTGTCTGTGCGTTCCCGAGCACCAGCGCCGCCGACGTGGCCGCGCTCCTGGCCGATGTGCCTGTGTTGCTGGCGGAGCGGGACATGCTGCTGGCATTCTCGGCCATCAGGCTGGCACGCCGGCTGACTTCCTGCACCGCTCTCTTGGCCTCGGTTTCGATCCGCTCAGCCATTGCGATCAGGGCGGCTCGCTTGGCTACCTCCGCGCGTTCACGCTCCTGCTGCTGTTCCGAACCCAGCCGCTCCGCTCTCAGCATGTGCTCCTTGAACACAAGGACCGAGCCGGCCATCCCGCCGACCTCGTCGCGCCGGGCAGCCCCGGGGATGGCCACTGCGAGGTCACCCTTGGAGAGTGTCGCCATGGCGGTCTGCAAGGCGCGGAGCGAGCCGCTGATGTCGTGATTGATCAGCCACGCGCAAACCAGGGTCACGAGAAGAATGGCACCGCCCATCGTACCCAGGTCGAACAGCACCGAATGGAAGTCAGCGTCCAGATCGTCAGTATAGGCGCCGGAGAAGAAAGTCGTTCGCCATGGGGCGAAGCGGGAGACAGCCGAAATTTTTCGCTGCGCCTGTTGCTGGCCGGGTTTGGGAAACATGTAGGAAATCACCCCGTCATCGGAGCCGTTCAAGGCTTCGTTGGCGAGGACCGTGAGGGACTTGCCACTGACCGGATCGGTCGGCGTCGCCTTCCCCTCCAGCGCCGGATTGACGCCGTGCATCGAGAACAGGCCATCCTCGGTCATCGCTCCAATGTAGCCAGTGCCGCCGTCGAAGTGCATGCCATGGATATCATTGCGCATTCGCGCCACGGCCTCATCCCGGGTCAGGGTATGGGCCGTCACTTCGGCTTCAAGTGACTGTGCCAGCCCTCTGGCGGACTGAACCATGGCGGTGAGCTTGTCGAACCGATCGTTGATCATGCGCCGGTGCAGCATCGATGCACCGCCGCCGATCGACGCCACCAGCGCCACGGTCGACAGCACCAGTAGCAGTGCCAGCTTGGCGCGCAGTTTGAATCGGCTGAGGATGCTCATCACGACGTAATGCCTCCGGTTCGTCCGGAACGAACTAGCGGGGCGCCATTAATGCCGGGTTAAGATCGCGGTGAGATCGGATCTCCGTCCTCCAGTCGAGCCAGTTGGCCGCGCTCGGCACCCGAGCCAGCACGCCGCTTGCGCTTTATTGCCCCAATCGACTCGGACCGTACGCGGCACGCTGGGCCGGCCTGGCCTCGCATACAGGAGCGTAGGCAACGGTTGGCCCGTTCATTCGGTGCGGATTGGGAAGCAGTGTCTGGTTCTTCACGGTATCCAGATGCTAACGGCGCTCAAAGCGGCTATCCTCGTAACGCGGCCGAGAAGACCGTAGTCGAGGTTCTAATCATGATAGTCGTTCATCGGCTGAAAATCGGACTTTTCCTCATCGTAGCCCTTTGTCACGTCACACCCGCTCGGCCGCAAACCGATAACAGCCTGGAACTGACCACAGTCTGTCAGTTCAGCAGCGGGCCGAAAGCCGGGACCGTTTTCGATTTCAAGCCCTTCGGCGTACACCCGCTCCCGATCGGCCATCCTTGCAGTGATTTTCAGGGCAGCTCCGGCGCTGCGGGTAATCGCGCTGCTGCCACGCCAGGTGCTGGCGCGAGCGCTGCTTCAGCCGCGCTCCTCGACCTGAACCTGACCACCATCTGCCGGTTCAGCAGTGGACCGAGAGCCGGGACCGTGTTCGATTTCAAACCCTACGGCGTACAGCCCCTCCCGGCCGGGCATCCTTGCAGTGACTTCCAGGGAAGCTCCGGTATCGCCGGTATCGACGTTGCCCCCACGCCGAGCACTGACGCGAAAAACGGCCCGGCTGCAGTCAGCGATTTGACCACCGTCTGTCAGTTCAGCAGGGGGCCGCGAGCCGGGACCATGTTCGATTTCAAGCCGTATGGCGTACAGCCGCTCCAGGCCGGACATCCTTGCAGTGATTTCCGAGGCAGCGACGGTGTCGCCGTGGCACGGAAAGGCCCAGCCGATGGGCTCAAACCGGTGTTTAGCAGTTATAAATGAGGACGGGCGTTTGAGCCAAGGCGAGATCAGAGCCCTGACCGGTCTTCGCGGAATCGCTGCCATCCTCGTAATGGTGTATCATTTCGAATGGAGTCTATCAGCCGGCGGCCCGCTTTCGGCTTTTCTCAATCACGGCTACCTGTGCGTGGATCTGTTCTTCGTCCTGAGCGGGTTCGTGATGGCGACCGTTTACGGCCACTGGTCCGCGCATGGATGGACCCGTGAGAAGTATCAGGCCTTCCTGGCACATAGAATAGCCCGGATTTATCCGCTCTATGTCTTTCTTCTCGCCGGCATAGTGGTTGCGTTCATGACCGGCCTCATGAGTTATCCGCCGGTGCCCACACCCCTGACACTGCTGACGAACCTGCTGATGATACAGAGCATGACCTGCGATGACAGCATCAACGGTCCAACCTGGTCGATCAGCACCGAATGGGCAGTGTATCTTATCTTCCCGGTGCTGCTTGGGCTGACCAGCCGCGGCGCTGCGGCGCGAGCATTCGGCGTGGCTTTCCTCTGCATCGCTGCGATTGGCGGCATCCTGGCATTGTCGTGGGGCGGAGTCTTTGGCGATGAACTCAGGGGACCGCTCGACGTCGATACGTCTCCGGCGGCGCTGCTGCGCTGCCTCGCCGGCTTTACGCTTGGGCTGTTGATGTGGCGTGCGTCCAAACATCCCGGGATCAGAGACTTGCTGCGCGGAAACCGGGTTAGCGCCGGATTGGCACTGGCGACGTTGGGCCTGCTGTTTGTTCCGCACAGCGATGCCGCACTTTACCTGTTGTTTCCGCCACTGGTGCTCGCGTTGGCTGTGGGCCAAGGATGCGCCATCAAGCTTCTCGGATGCGGTCCGATCCACTTCCTTGGTATGCTATCCTACGGAATCTATCTTTTGCATTCCCGTGCCCAGCCGGTTTGGAATCATCTTGTGCTTTTCCGCCCGAGCCGGGACGCAGTCGTGCGCCACTTGGTTGCCACCTCGTTGACCGGCTGCCTGGTGATAGGGCTCGCCTGGATCTGCCATGCAGCAATCGAAGCTCCGGCTCGCCGGGCGATTCGCCTGGCGCTGGACCCTAAACCGGCGGTCGCGGCACCGGCACCGTCGACCTGATTCTCCGCGGCCAGGCCGCCAAGCAGCCGACCGCCGAGATCTATAAAGCGTCTCGCAGTGGCGTGAAAAATGCGATCTCCTCGTCGGCCGAAAAGCCCGCCATGGCCCATCTATGCTGATTGAGATTCCGTTTCCACAGCATGGCGGTGAAGGCGTCGCTGGTGAATTGCGAACCCTGATCGGTGTTGAAAATGGCGGGCTTGCCGTGCCTGGCCAGTGCCTTTTCGACCGCGTCGAGGCAGAAATTGATTTCCATGGTGATCGAAATCCGCCAGGCCAGAACACGCCGGCTGAACGATTCCACGACCGCTGCGAGATAGACAAAACCGCGCGCCATCGGAATATAGGTGATGTCCATGGCCCAGACCTGGTGCGCCCGCTCGACTGCAAGGCCACGCAGCAGATATGGATAAATCTTGTGTCCTGGACACGGCTTGGACGTGTTCGGCCGACGATACAGCGCCTCGATGCACATCCGCCGCATCATTGTCCGAACTTTCTCACGGCCGATGATGAAACCTTCACTGCGCAACAGGTCACGCAGCATCCGGCTGCCAGCGAACGGGTAGTCCAGATGCAGCGCGTCGACCCGGCGCATGATCGCGAGGTCAGCCCCCGGCACGGGTTGTGGTTCATAGTAAAGGCTGCGCGAGGCGAAGCAGAGATCGGCTCCCCGGGATCGAGCGCCTCCTCCGGCTCCTTCACCAGCCACTCTGGTCGCACCCGAAGGATGATCAAACGATTTTCGTTCTGCCTGCGCACTGCACATGGCGTCCTTCCCCGCGGTTTCCGGCGAAACATCGAGCCACGCCGCGACAAAGGTGGCACATTCCCGGCCCGCGCAAGACTTTGTTGCGATGCGCCGACAAAAGATCACGTCTCAATCACGCAGCCTGGCGTCGCACCGCGTTGGTTGCCACGTTCAAAGCCACGGAGCATTCATACTCGTTGCAGAACGAGTGAGGTGTTGATACCCCCGAAGGCGAAGTTGTTGGACATCATGCAGCCTACTTGAACCAGCCGTGGTTCGGCCATGATGTAATCCAGTTCGCCACACCGCTCGTCTACGTGAGCAAGGTTCGCCGTGGGGCAGAACCATCCTTCCCGCATCATTTCGATGCTCAACCAGGCTTCGATCGCGCCGCAAGCGCCTAGGGTGTGTCCGAAGTGGCCCTTCAGCGAATGAATCGGCACCCTTGGCCCGAACACTGCATTCGTTGCCGCGGTCTCCGCGATATCGCCCCACTCCGTTGCGGTGCCGTGGCCGGAAATGAATCCGATTGCATCGGCGGGCAGCCCAGCGTCCTGCAGGGCCAAAGACAGCGCCACCGCCATCGTTTCGGCTCGCCCCTGAGTGACATGGCTGCCGTCGGAATTGCACCCGAAGCCAATGATTTCCGCGTGGACTCGCGCACCGCGGGCACGGGCGTGCTCGTACTCCTCGAGAATCAACGTGGCGGCCCCCTCGCCGATGACCAGACCGTCGCGGTCGCGATCGAAGGGACGGGGCGTGCAACGTGGCTGATCGTTGCGCGTACTTGTCGCGTAAAGTGTGTCGAACACCGCAGCGTCCGTGATGTCCAGTTCGTCCGCGCCGCCCGCGATCATCACATCCGCCCGGCCCCACCGGATCGCCTCGTAGCCGTAGCCGATCGCCTGACTGCCCGATGTGCACGCGCTCGAGGCCGGAATGATCCGGCCGCACACGCCGAAGAACAGCCCGATGTTCACGACCGCGGTGTGACTCATCATCTGGATGTAGCTGGTCGCGTTCAGGTTGCGCGAGGCACCATCCTTCTTAAGCTCGTAGAACCCGACGACCGCATCCGGGCTGCCGAACGAGGAGCCATAGGCCACCCCCGTCCGCCCGCCACGAAGGACCGGGTCTTCCAGCAACCCGGCGTCGGCCAGGGCCCGTTCGCTGGCGTACACCGCCATTTGCGCCACCCGGCCCATCGTGCGCAGTTGCTTGCGTGAGTAACGATCCTCGACCGTGAAGCTGTCCACCGGGGCCGCGAGGCGGGTGTTTACACCGGCGTAACGGCCCCATTCCTCCATGAAGCGCACCCCACTGCGCCCAGTGGCCAAAGCTGCGCCCACCGTAGCCCAGTCGTCGCCCAGCGCCGTAACCCCGCTCATGCCGGTCACGACGACGCGCCGGTCGCTCACAGCATGCCGCCGTTGACCGAGATCACCTGCCGCGTCACATAGCTGGCTTCATCGGAGCAAAGAAAGGCTACCACGGCGGCTACCTCCGGCGGCTTGCCGAGGCGGCGCAACGGGATCATCCGCGTGATCTCCTCCACTGGCAGATCTTCGGCCATCTGCGTCTCGATGATCCCGGGCGCCACACAGTTGACTGTGATGGCGCGTTTCGCGAGTTCGACTGCCAGGGCCTTCGTCGCACCGATGATGCCTGCCTTGGCCGCACTGTAGTTGACCTGGCCCCGATTGCCGGCAAGACCAGAGATTGACGAAAGTGTAACGATGCGCCCGCCCCGTCGGGCCGAGACCATGGGCATCACCACCGGCCGCAGGACATTGTAGAAACCGTCGAGATTGGTACCCAGGACGGCATCCCAGTCGTCATCCGCCATCGCGGGAAATGCCACATCGCGGGCGATACCGGCACTCAGCACGATCCCGTAGTAGGAGCCATGAGCGGTGATATCGGCCTCCAGCGAGGTGCGGCAGGCGTCGCGGTCGGCAATATCAAACGACAGCAGGCGCCCATCGGCTCCGGCCGCGCGGACGTCCGCCAAGGTCGCGTTCGCACCTGCCTCATCCGTGCCGTAGTGCACCGCGATGCGAAACCCGTCCCGGGCCAACCGAGCAGCTACCGCGCGGCCAATGCCCTTGCTCGCCCCCGTGACTAGAACAGTCCTGTCCATGGTCATCACCCCAGTGCGCGTTTTGCGAGAACCGTGTCGCGGTCCCCGGGTTGATATGTGGTCAGCCGGGCAGCCGCGAGTTCGGCGCCATTCGTGGAGAAAACGCGGCAATCGAACACACCCGTACCGTCGTTCTCATAGACCAGCCTGGCAGTGACCCGAATCTCCTCGCGGTCACGCCACCAGGACCGAGCTGCGCGAAAGTCACGGGTTCCGAGCAGCAGCCCAAGGCTTATGGGCCGGCCTTCGCTCCGAGCCTTCAGGCCGCTGAATACGCCACAGGCCTGGGCCATCCATTCAATGCCGAGATGCGCCGGAATGCCCCGCCCTGACTGGAAGAAACGGTCATCGGCGCGCACCGTGAGCCCGACCGTCACGCCGTCGTCGTTCCATTCGAGCACCGTGTCCAGCAGCACCATTGGCGGTGCGTGTGGCAGCAGTTCGGCCGGCGACCAGGGGCAGGGGGCCATCAAGCGCGCCCCAGGATCAGCGACACGTTGGTGCCGCCAAAGCCGAACGAATTGCTCAGCATGGCAAGCGGGCTGAGCGGCTCCACTGCTGTGCCGGGCACAACCAGCGCGAGCGGCGGTAGCTCCGGATCGGCCACACCGTCCCATACGTGCGGTGGCAACACCTCGAGGCAACCCGCGAGAGCCAACCAGAGAAACGCCGCTTCCACCCCGCCGGCGCCTCCCAGCAAATGGCCGGTCATGCCCTTGGTCGAGCTGCACGCGGTCGTCGGCGGAAACAGGGTTGCAATCGCGCGGCTCTCCATCGCGTCGTTCAGCGGCGTCGCGGTGCCGTGCAGGTTGATATAGCCAATCTCTGCCGGTGAAAGGCGGGCATCGCTCAGCGCCTGAGCCATGGCATCCCGTACACCGCTGCCAGTAGGGTCCGGCGCGGCAGGGTGATAGGCGTCCGATGTCTCACCTAAACCCAGCAACTCGACCGGTCCGGCTTCACCGCACAGCAGAAAGGCCGCGGCACCCTCTCCGATGGTGATCCCGTCGCGATTTATGCTGAACGGATTGCAGCACCCGTGGGACAGGGCCTCGAGCGATGCGAAGCCGTTGACCGTCATGCGACACACCGTGTCGGCGCCGCCCACCAATGCGGCGTCGACGATGCCGGAGCGGATCAATCTGCGGGCGCTGGCAAACACCTTTGGCGCTTGAGGAACAAGCGGTGGTGACCGTGTAGGCCGGGCCGGTCAGACCGAATACGCGCGCCGCGAAGGCGGCCAGACCGCCGGGTTCCTGCTGGCGATAATCGAATCCGGCGGGCCAATGGCCGGCAAGGCGCCGAGCGGCCAGTGCCACCTCCCCTTCCGCGATCCCAGCGGTACTGGTACCCAGCACCACTGCCACGCGGTTGCGGCCATAGCGCTTCGCCGCGGCGGTAACCGTGGGGGCGATCTGCATCAGGGCAGCAGCCCATTTATTCAGCGCATGCGGGATTCGCTGGCGGATGTAGCGTAAGCGTCTGATTTGAACGATTGGGTGTCGAAGCCAATCTTCCACGATCGGACACTGCCACACCCGCCATGCTCGAAGATAGCCTGCTGCCGTTCATTTCCCAGCCGTCGCCGCAAGAAGTCACCGCCGCCTTCGATGGTGGACGCATCACCTCCGACGGCGGCGTCATGCTTGCTCGCCGCGGCCGAGCGTCGCTCGGCATCGCCGAACGGCTCGCTCCGTGATCCCCGACCCGCGTAATCCGTTGCTGGTCACCCACTGCGTCGCCGATATTCTGCGCGCCCGCATCTTCGCCATTGCCTGCGGCTATGAGGACGCCGATGACCTCGATCACCTACGCTTCGATCCAGCCTTCAAGTTGGCGTGTGGACGCTTGCCGGATAGCGGCGACGACCTTTGCTCGCAGCCGACCGTCTCGCGCTGGGAGAATGCACCCACTCTGCGCGATCTGATCCGCCTGATCTGCGTCATGGTCGATCTCTACTGCGCCAGCTACAAGCGGCCGCCGCGCGCGGTGACGCTCGACATCGATGACACAGCTCGATGTCGTTCACGGTCATCAGCAGCTCTCGCTGTTCAACGCCCATTACGACGAGCGTTGCTTCCTGCCGATCCACGTCTACGACACCGCGACGAGCCGGCCGGTCGCGGTGCTGCTGCGCCCCGGCAAGACGCCCTCAGGCGTCGAGATCCGCGGTCACCTGCGCCGCCTGGTCCGTCGCATCCGCCGGCACTGGCCCAACACCCGGATCACCATCCGCGGCGACGGCCATTACGGCCGTCCCCAAGTCATGCCGTGGTGCGAGGCGAATGGTCGTCGACTTCATCTTTGGTCTACCCGGCAACCTCGTGCTCGACCGGCTGGTCGAGACCGGTTGCCGATGACATTCGCACCCGTCGTGCTCTGGCCAGACGCCAGTCTGCGCCGCTTCTGCCGAGACACCTTACGGCGCCAAATCCTGGAACTCCGATCGCCGTGCCTGCCCGGATCGAGGCCACCACACAAGGATTCGACATCCGCTACGTCGTCACCAACATCACCGGTGGCCGCGCCCAATGGCTCTATCAGACTCTCTACTGCGCTCGCGGCCAAGCCGAAAACCTGATCAAATTGCACAAAACCCAGCTTGCCTCCGACCGCACCAGTTGCCGCTCCCCGCTCGCCAATCAGATGCGGCTCGTCCTGCACACCGCCGCCTACTGGCTCATGCTGACAGTCCGCGATGCCATTCCCAAGCCACACGCGCTGGCTACGGCCGAGTTCACCACCTTGCGCATGCACCTGATCAAGATCGCCCTCTTTTCACGGCGGCGATGATCTTTGCGGGATCCTTTGTCCATCGGAAGGGTCTTGGATCGGCGTTGGTCTCTGCGAGGAAGCGCTTGATGGCCGCCTGAAGTTCGACGACGGAACGGAATGCGCCTCTTTTCAGCCGACGCTTGGTGAGCTTGGCGAAATACCCTTCGACGGCGTTTAGCCACGACGCCGATGTCGGCGTGAAGTGGAAGGTCCAGCGTGGATGGCGGGTTAGCCACTCCCGGACCTTCGGGTGCTTGTGGGTGGCGTAGTTGTCGACGATGGCGTGAATGGCTTGACCCTTCGCGACAGCAGCCTCGGTCACGTGGAGAAAGCGAATAAACTCTTCATGGCGGTGACGCTGCATGCAGCGTCCGATGACCGAGCCATCCAGCACATTGAGAGCCGCGAACAGCGTGGTCGTGCCATTGCGCTTATAGTCGTGCGTCATCGTGCCGCATCGCCCGTTCTTCATGGGAAGGCCAGGCTGGGTCCGATCCAGTGCCTGGATCTGGCTCTTTTCATCGATCGACAGGACAACGGCATGCTCAGGCGGATTGACATAAAGCCCAACGATATCGACCAGCTTTTCGGCAAACAGCGGATCGTTGGATAGCTTGAACACGCTGACCTTGTGCGGTTGCAGGCCGTGCTTGCGCCAGATCCGCTGCACCGAGCTGACGCTGATGCCGATGTGCCTGGCCATCGCCTCCGAGGTCCAGTGTGTCGTCTCTCCAGCGGTGGCGGTTTGCGTGGCAGCGACCACGCGGGCCTCCACTGCCGCGCCAAGGGGTGGAATACGTGACGGGCGGGTCTTGTCGCGCAGCAGACTTGGCAGGCCTTCGGCGAGAAAGCGATCCTGCCAGCGCCGAACAGAGGTCTTGCTGGTGCCGGTGCAGCGAATCAGTTCCATGGTGCCGCAGCCATCGGCAGTCAGAAGCACGATGTGGGCCCGCCAAACATGTTTTTGCGGACTGTTCCGGTTCGTCACGATGGCGGTCAGGGACCGACGGTCGGCTTCGGTCAGGTCAATCTTGATGGCTCTGCGCATCCCCCAGATTCGCACGCGCGAGTCTCCGGCGAAATCCAAAATCGGATGCAAGCGTCAGCAGCATCATCCGGTTGTTGCGACAGTCCAGGTCCGCGGCCTCAGCCGGGGGTGGCGGCAGATCACCGATCACCGCGCCCACGTTAACCGTGTAATCCGGGACCAGCATGGTGCGCTCGACGAAACGTGGTTTGCCAGCCGCGAGGCCCCGCGCCACCGAAGCCTTGTCACGCCCGAGCGGACAGATGATGCCGCAATCGTTGAGATAGAGCTTCATCATCGCGCCGCCGTCGACACCGGAGCCACCGTGAGCTCGTAGGCCCGGCCGAAACGGTAATAGGTCAAGCCCCCGTTCGACGCGCCGTCACTTCCGTAAGAGACCTGGGTCACTGCGTCGCCCCCGACAGCGGCATGGCGAAATTCATCAACCGACGTTCGCGAAACGCAGCGCGCCACGCCGTCCACGACGCATACCGACGCATCGACCAGCGGGCGGCATTCACCCGCGGCGGCCGGCTCGGCAAAGTTGGGGGACAGCGGCGTTTCATACCAGGTCACGCAGTTTGTCGGTCAGCGCCGACGGACTTACCAACTGGGTCTCGCCATTGTCGAAGCGCACGGCAATCTGGATGGTGGTGGCCTTGGTCAACACTTCGCCCGAAGCGCGATCGCATATCCGGTAGTCTATCTTCAGCCGATGCTCGAACTCGGCCAGCGTGGCGGTAACCACGACCTCCTGGCGCAGGCGGATCGGGCGCACGAACTTGGTACGCATATCGACGATAGGCCAGGCGAAACCCGATCGTTCCATCATCGAATAGTTGTAGCCGATCCGGTCAAGCAGGGCACAGCGAGCCTGTTCCAGGTAGCGGGCGTAGTTGCCGTGCCAGACGATCTGCATTGGGTCGAGATCGTAAAACTGCGCCTGAAATCAAGACCTCCGCCGATATCATAACCATCTCAATATGACCAGAAATCGAAGAAATTGTTCCACTGAAACGGCGCCACGCGCGCATATGCCTCCAGCCTGGCGGCATATCGGGAGGCGTAGGCCTGCAGCGCCGCGCCACGATCACGCCGCGGCAGGACGATCCGCTCTGCGAAGGGCTCCAGTGTGAGACACCAGCCATCGCCGTGCTTGAGGCAAAACAGAAGCCGCACCGGGCACCCGAGCAGGGCAGCCAGGATCCAAGGCCCAGGGGCGAATGCGGCGTCAGCGCCCAGGAATGGCACCCTGATCACCCGCCCGGTATTGACAACCGGCGTTCGATCGCCGGCGATGACCACCCAGCCGCCGCGCTCCACCAGTTCCCGCAAATCGATGGCGGTGCCCGCGCCGATCTCTCCGACCTCGATCAGGTTCAAAGCCGCATCAGGGGAGAACCGCCGCAGAACGCGGTTGTAATTGGCGGCATGGCGCGTATGCACCAGCACGGCGAGCCGGTTCCGCGTGGTCTCGTCAAGCAGCGCCCGGGCCAGGTCCACATTGCCGAGGTGTGCGACGATCACCACGGCTCCTCGCTGGTCGGCGACAGCGTCCGTCAGAGCCCCTGCGTCGCTCGCTGTAACCGCCGCACGAGGAATTCCACCGTCCCAGGCGATGACGGTGTCAAGCGCTCTGGCCGCGAAGGTGAAGAAATGTCGATAGCCCTCGGCCAGCGTGGCGGGGCGCTGGAACACACGGCCGAGAAACACCCGCGAGGCGACACGTTGTTCCCGCCCCGTGATGAAAAACCACAAGACCACGGGTGCCAGCATCGCAAGGCAGCCGCGGCGACCAAGAACTCGATAGGATAGGGCGCAGAGCCGCAGCCCCAGAAGGGCGCCACGCTCACCGAGGCTCGCCCAATGGCGCGGTGGCCGATTCGCCGGGGATAAGCGCATGAACAACCGCCCGGGCAGGCGCGCCAGCATGCCGCCGAGCAACCTCGCATGCATTCGGCTGATGCGAAGATTGTCATGCCAAAGGTCGAAATTGGAGGTGTTTTCCGGCGGATAGGTGACACGGACCGGGAGGCCTATCACCTCGGTGCCGCGCCAGAACAGACGCACCATGATCTCGGGATCGAATGCCATGTGTGAGCCCAGGGCCTCGCTCGCCAACAAATTGCTCACCGCGGCCAGTGGGTAGACCCTGAAGCCGCACATGCTGTCGGTGATCCGCAGACTGAGCGTCTCGATCCAGACACAGAAGTGAGTGACCCACCGGCCCGCCTTGCGGCCGAACGAGATCGAGGCGTCGTGGACCGGCTGGCCGGTGACCAGAGCCAGGGGATGAGCGCGTGCCAGCGTCAGCAGAGCGGGCAAGGCATCCAGATCGTGCTGGCCGTCCGCATCCACCTGAACGGCGTGGGTGAAGCCCGCGTCAAGGGCGAGGCGGAAGCCGGCGACGACAGCCGCACCCTTGCCCTGGTTCTCGGGCAGGCGGTGCACGACCACGCCGCCCCCCGCCTCACTGAGCGCCGCGATTGCCGAAGCCGCTGGCTCGGCGCTGCCGTCATCGATGACGAACACGACGAGGCCCAGCCCCCGCAGGCGCGCGGTCACGGTGCCGATAGCCTCCCAGTGATTGTATGAAGGAACGATGGCACAGGGCCTCATGGCGACAGACCCAGCCTGATCCTGCCGGACGACGCTGCCACGCCCATGCTGTGATACTCAAACGACAATGATCCGCTCATTCGGTCAAGTCGGAGGGTCAGCCGCAGATCCGGGCCGGGCCGGATGATACTGCGGAATTTCACCTGGAAATCGGTGGCGGCAAACCTTTCTATCTCAAAATGATATGCGGCCAGCCGCGTCACCCAGTCGATCTGCACCACGCCCGGCAAATCGGTTCCAGCACGAAATGTCCGTCGAAGGCGGGATGTCCTATCGGCACTCCCAGTGACAGCATCACGGTTTCGCTGTTGGGACGTTCAACTTCAAGGATTTCGGGCGGCGTCATGTCGGCGGCTGGTCGAACAGCGCGCACACCGCGGCGTCGTGGCACTTCCCCATCGGCCGAGCAGGCAGCGCGTTGATAAAGCGCAACCGTCGGGGAATGGCGGCGGGCTCGTGTGTAGCGCCCATTGCCCGAAGCAACAGGCGGCTGAAGCGGAAGTGCCCCATCGCCGCCAGCTCCTCTCGACCTTCAGCGGTCAGCACCGCCGCGGCTGCCAGCCTTGGGGGATCGCCTCGGAGCACGACCGCGGTCGCCGCCTCTACCCAGCGCAGCGCCGCAAGTGCGGTTTCGACTTCCGCGCAACCCACCCGCTTGCCTTCGATCTTCACAACGCGATCCCCTCGTCCGAGAAAGCGAAATCCCCCCGGCTCTGGCTCTACAATGTCCTCCGTCCGCGTCCATCCGCCGACGTAGGGCGATGAGACCAGGAGGCAGCCAGAGGGATCTGTCCGTTGGGCGTTGCCGGGGAGCAGCGTCCAAGGCTCGTCGCCCTGCTCCTGGCGACGGGTGGCGACCGCGCCGGTCTCCGTGCTGCCGAAGATTTCGATTGGCAGACAGCCGAGAACGCGCCGTAAATCAGCCGCGGCGACAGGCGAAAGCGGCGCCCCGGCGCTGAAGACCGCTGCCGGCTGGCCTGTGACGGGAAGCGGTGCCAAACCGGCCAGGCGGCCGAGATGGGCCGGACTCGAGATGATTGCACCGCCCGGCCGCAGGGCGGCAACCAGCGTCTCCCACACCTCATGAACCGTGGCATCGAACGGGCGGCCGGCTGCCAATGGCCACAACAGCTTGAAGGTCAGCCCATAAACGTGCTGATGCGACACCGTGGCCAGCACGGGTCCGCTCCCTGCCGCCGACCCATGGACCAACTCCAGCGTGGCCACCTCTCGCTCCAGCATTCCCAAGGTTCGCACCACTCTCTTTGGAGAGCCTGATGAACCCGAGGTGAAGCACGCGATCGATGCCGTCTCGGGGTCAAATGCGCCGAGAGTCAACGGGTCACCGTGCGCCCGCGCCAGCAGGGCATCGTCGACCACAAGATCGAACGCCCCTGCCAGGTCCGAGATTGCGGAGTGCTGACCCCATGGAGGGAGCACCACCTCGGCGCCGGCATGAAGCAGGGCGAAAAAACCCACCGCGAAGGAATGGGTGTCACGGCATAGCAGGGCCGCCCGGCGACAGCCGGTGAGTGAGGCGGCAGCGACGCCAACCTCGTCTCGCAGGTGGGCGAACGCAATCGCACGACCGTCGCGGAATGAGACCGGACGATCGTCCGCCCGCCCGTCTAGAAACAAACGCGAGAGGATGCGCCAGCTCAAGGGAGCACCAGATCGTGACTGCGGTAAATCCTGCGCACGATCAATTCGCCAATGACCAGCGCGCCCATGGCCAGGTAGAACAACAATCCGTTCCACAACGTCCACGCATTGAGCGAACCCCACACCGCCGTAGCACCAGAGATCACGGTGTTTGCGAGCAGGAAGCCGACCCACAGCCACGTCACCTTGCGTGTATAGTTGACGCCCGTCGGCGACAACGCGGGCTGTGTGAGGCGGGCGAGGCGCTCGATCACGGTCGGGGGGAAACGCAGTGACTGGGCGAATATGAGCGCGACGGTCAGGCTGAGCGCGACGGGGTAAGCCCGAACTGCGAGCAGTGGTGACCACACCAGCAGCATTGCAAGCCCAACACAGGCGAGAAGGACAGCGATCACGGCGCATCCTCCGACCAGTCCACGCAGGGCCGGTGTACGTGCGCCGAGGAGCCCCAAGCCACACAGCACCAGCGCCCACGGCGGCAACGTGCTCGCGCTGAAGTAGACCAGGAATGGATAGGCGAGGCCGCCGGCGCTCGCCATGACCATCCAGCGTCTATCCGCCGGCGGCCGCATCTTCCGCCAGCACGCTCTGGATGCAGTCGACGATGTCGCCGACTGTGCGGACGTTCTTGTATTCTTCGGGCTTGATACGCCGACCGGTAAGATCCTGCAGCTTCACTACAAGATCAACGTAATTGCTCACCCCGGGGTCGGAGCGGCTTCCTCGCTCTGTCACCGGTCCGACGGCGACTGATCGGCTTATCGGCTTTGAATTTTTCTTGACACGGTTACGGCCGAGTTAATTTTAACCTGAGGGTGTCGCCGCCCCCTGACCTTACCCGTCTCAGCCACGAAGAGAAGGACGCGCTGATCCTGACGCTGTTCGCGCAACTATCCGCGGCCCATGAGAGGATCGCAGCGCAGGATGCGCGGATCGCTTCCTTGGAGGCGCGGCTCGACGAACTGACCCGACCGCCGAAAACCCCAGACAATTCATCCAAACCTCCGTCTCAGGGACAAAAGCAAGATCGCGTGGATGGCGATGCCCGCCCGCCGCGTAAAAGCCGGCCAGGCGTCGGCCGGACGCTGCATCCGAACCCCGACCGGGTGATCGATGCTCGATTGGCGGCCTGCCCACGGTGCGAGGCCGCGTTCCCCGAGGCGTCGCAGTCCCCACAACAGGTGTATGAACGCATCGAACTGCCGCCGGTCAAACCGGATGTGACCCAGGTGCGCTTGTTTGGTGGCCGTTGCGCCTGCTGTGGCGAGCGCGTGATCGCCGAAGCCCCACCTGGGCTGGAGCAAGGCTCGCCGTTCGGCCAGTCCATCACGGCCATGGTGGTATATCTGCATTACGCCCACGCCATCAGCATGGAACGGCTGGTGACCTTGCTGGACGAACTGTTCTCGCTTTCCATCAGCGAAGGCGCGATCAGCAATATTCTGGCCCGCGCGCGTGAACCATTGCTGGACGCGGCGGCGGCGATCGAGACGGTGGTGCTCGCCAGTCCGGTGATCTGTTCCGATGAGACATCGGTACGGGTGAAGGGCAAGAACTGGTGGGAATGGGTGTTTGTCGCCACAATCGCCGTGCTGCATGTGATCAAACCCAGCCGCGGCAAGGCGGTCGTGACGGCGCTGTTCGGCGAGATCCGGCCCGAGGTCTGGGTCTCCGACATGCTGGGCAGCCAGCGTGGCCATGGCGGCCTGTGGCAGGTGTGCCTGGCGCATCTGTTACGCGACGCCAAATACGCGATCGAATGCGGCGATACCGCGTTCAGCGCGCCGCTCCGGCGGTTGCTGTTGCGCGCCATCGCGATCGGACGACGGCGAGAGACACTGAAGGACACCACCCTGAAGCAATATCTTTACGACCTCCACCGCCGACTCGACCGGATCATGGCCGCCGTCCCGATCGGGGAGCCAGGACGCAAGCTGCGTAAGCGCATTCTCGCCAACCGAGGCCATCTGTTCGTGTTCATGAAAACCCGAGACGTTCCGTATACCAACAACATCTCCGAGCGCCATCTCCGCCCCAGCGTGATATTTCGCAAGGTGACCAATGGATTCCGCTGCGAGTGGGGCGCCGAAACCTATGCAGCCTTCCGGTCGGTCGTCAGCACCGCCAAGGCCAACCGCGCTTCGGTACTCGAAACCGTGCGGTTCGTGCTGTCAGCCAAACGACCCGTGGAGGTTCTCGCCGGGGTGGGGTGAGCAATTACAGATCAACAGCATCGATGCTGTCGAGGTCGAGATCCTCCGACAATCGAGCATCTGGGTTGACCTTGTCGCGGGGCGTCTCGAACAACTCCTCGAAATAGCCTGCCAATGTGGTGAGGACATCCTGGCGTGTCAGCATCACCGAGCCTCCTGCTGCGCCCGGACGAACCGCGCCAAGGCACGCACATTGGCGAAATGCGCCCTCACCTCATCGTTGACCGATGCGACTTTGATGCCGTAACGTTGACGGAGCGCAATGCCCAGTTCCAGGGCGTCGATCGAATCCAGCCCGAGGCCGTCGCCGAATAGGGCCTCCTCGCTGTCGATGTCCGCGACTGTGATTTTTTCCAGTTGCAGGGCATCGATAATGAGGTTCTTGAGTTCGAGTTCGATGTCAGGCATCTGCGATCTTTTCGTCATAGTATTGGCGGAAGTAGTGTTCCAGCTTTCGTGCCACGATCGAGCGGGGCCCGAAGCGCGCGAAGGTGCGCGTGTCCAGACATTCGTCCACCACCACTCGAAACAGAGGGCGGCGACGGGGGATGCGCCACCACGGCTCACCCTTGACGAGGGTTGGGGGATCACAGGTGATGAAGATCGGCTGGATCTCCGCTCCGGTCATTGACGCGAGATGGGCAAATCCACGCTGCAGACGCAGCGGACGGCCGGGTTGGCTGCGGGTCCCCTTCAGGGAAAATGATCAGGCTGTTGCCGGCGCGCAGCGCATCCCGGCAGTTGCCCACAAGTTCCTCCGGCGCCAGATCGTTACTGATATATCCAGCCTGCCGCATCAGCGGCCCGAGCAGGCGATGTTTCCAAAGCTGATGTTTCACGATGCATTGCACGCGCGGGATCAACGCCATCAGCACCATCACATCCAGCAGTGTAGGATGGTTGGCAATGATCAATCGGCCGACTGATATGTCCAGGTGGTTCGTCCCTTCGATCTGTAGTTCAACCAACCCCAGCAGGCGAAGCGCCTTCAGGCAGAATCGGAACGTAGTGTGAATGATCCATCTGACTCGCTCATGGCGATCACCGGGCAGCAGGGCGAGCACCGGCAGCAAGGTCACGGCGAGCGCTCCGCCGCCGAAGAAGACGAAGGCAAAGGCAACTCCGGTGGCCCCAAGCCGCCAGCAGTATTCAAAGCGGCGCATCGACACGCTCCAGCCGCCACGTTAGCCGCTCGCCGGTAATGATCGCTTCATCCTCGTAGCCGCGCAGAAACGTCAGGAATGTCTGGGTAGGCCGAGGCTCCACGGTCGCGCCGTCGGGCGTGTCGACGAACGAGAGCCGGATCAGCGGTTCGTCGCCGTTTCGCTCCAGGATCAACGCCAGCGCTGTCGTTTCCTCGCCAGGCTGCCCAAAATGGCCGTCACGGTCCGGGCAGTGGTTCATCGAAATAAATCAGCACAACCGGCTTGCCAGGTTCCTCCGAAAGGCAGGCGGCAGCTTCCAGCAGGCCGCAGAGGAGACTTTCTCGGCCCGCCGATATCGTGCTGTGGCCGCATCTATTTTTCCGCGCGATCGACAACAGGCCGGCCAGAGTGTGATACACCGAGAATGTGAATTCCGCTGGCGACATGGCGTCACCTCGCGCCAAGCCGTCGAGGATTGCGAGTGTGCGCTGAAATTCACCGTGCCGGCTGGCGAACACAAATCTGGCAACCGCCGCCTCTTCCCAATTCCAGGCAGCGCGTAAGGCGTTCTGGCCGAGGATGCTGACCCGGCGACGCAGCAGCGCGGGCAGGGTGATCCCAGCAAACTCGGCATTTGACCGATGAGCTAGTTGGCCATCCTCATCCGAGGCGTGCCAGTCCTCGGTCTCGCGGCCAGGGGCCCAGGCTGCCCAGGCCCTCACGCCTAGATACATTTCGGTTATCGGCCTGTCCGCGGCCGACGCAGGCTCCCTGTACTGCATCTCCGACCCGGACCCGAGGACCGCGAACTCGGGTCCGGCTGGCCGCTGCGCAAATTTCAACATGCGGAAGAACGGCGAGCCGCCCGCGCCTTAATGGGCAGCCGCGTGACCATCCTGTCGTTCCTCTGTCCGTTGCGGCGCTGCGAAGTTCTCATTTCGCGACCGGAGGAGCCACGCTCAGACGTGCGTTGATGTCGCGTTCCAGATTGCGGATCCACTGATTGTAGTGTGCGTGGATGGTGCCATTCCCTGCCCGCAGGCCGGTGCTGCTTTGGTAGGTGGTTCGCCACGCCAGATGGTCGAAGTATATATCGACCACCGCGGAATATTTCTGCTGCTGTTGCGTGGCAATGAGGTGGCCGGGTCCGACATGTCGAAACGTCCAGCCGTCGCGTGTCCCACCCTCGACGATCAGGGCCTCGATGCGCTCGAGCGACAACGTTTGCGCGACCGGCGGGATTGGATCGGCGACATTGTAGATGGGCTGATGTTTGTACGCGCACCCCGCCAAGGCGACGAGCAGAAGAGCCGGCGCGAAACAGCTTCCAGAAATAGTGGTATCGCCGCGGGATGAATAGACTTTGCAAAATTCTCATCTGATTTTTGGTGGGATTTGTTTGAATCCCCCTCCCTCAACAGACTTCGTGAATTACGTCCAGTAACGTAGGCCTTGACGCGTTCGGACTTTAGTGGTGTCGAGCCATGCTAACCCATCGCTAGACAGTAACGAGTCGGTGGGCAGTTACGCCCAAAGGCATGTTTGTTCCCAGCGAAGTAAGGGCATCTGGAAGTTGAGAAATGGTTAACGCGACCGGGTTGCCTCAAAAAGATTTCGGCGACTATGCATGGGCAACCTGGACGCGGTGCCATTTCAGGCCCAGCCATGCAGCGGCGAAATTATATTGTCGGCGGTTTCGACATTCGTTCGTATAGCCATCATATAAAGAGCAAAAGCCAGCAAGGCCCGCGAACACATCGCACAACTCGGCGAGCCGCTGACTGCGCTCGGCCCGACCGGCGTCGTGCTCCCCGTTGCGCCGCGGACGGGTGAATTTCCCCTGCCGCGACCTTCTCGCAGTTTTCCCACGCGGCTGGTCATCAGGTTCACGTCGAGTGGAGCGTCATGGAATTCGACGCTGGGCCCGCGGGTGGCTCGTTGCCCGGCCTGGGAAGCGCCGGCATCTGGCGCACTGGAAGCCGGGTGCTTTGCCAGTGTTCGTGACATACCCCATGGCGAGAGGTCGCCTCGCGCCATCTTCCGCCTTCCGACGCCGATATCGTCGAGGACGATAGGGCGAGCAAAAGCAACAGCAGGACGCAGTCCGTAACAACCATGCTCATGCCCGATCTCCACGCTGGAACCGCCGGTGTCTCTAGCCCCAGCCAAGCCCAACGGGAGCGGCCGTCGCATTTGATTCCGGCGACCGCACCAGCGCCAGCGGAACAACCTGCTGCTCAGTGACGGCCGCAGCCGCGGGCCCAACCGGCTCGGAAGGTGCCGCCGGAGGACGATCAGCGAGGACCGGATGCGCGGTCAGGAGAATTCCGGCCAGAGCAATCGCGGAAAGAGCAGGGCGGAGCATGGAACTTCTCCAGTTGGCCAGGGCCGGAAGGCGGCTTTGTCGGTCACCACTGGGATTTTCAACCCGACGGTGCTGACCAATGGAGAATGGCCCCCAACGCCGGTGATACCTCTGAAGTGTTTCATACCATGAACAACCGCTTGCTCGCGCGAGCGCCCTGCGCTGGCACGATTGGCCCCATCTCTCGACACAGCCGGTTCAACGCTGCGACATCGCGGTCAGTAGTATCTTACCGAGACTGATAGCAGCAGCCCATGGAGCCCCCACGGAGCTGACTGGTATGGGCAGGGTTGACGGGGCGAGGCACCACGCGAGTGAGGGAGCCGCGCGCGAAATCAATACGATACCTAGAGGCTGACCGTAGCAGGACAGGTCAAACGTTCCGGCCCGTTGATATTACACCAGGGGCTGGCCGGTGCGAGGACGATCCGCTTGACGATCGAGGCAGCGGTAAACGCCTTGACGTAAATGCCGCCTGAACTGCGGCGGGCCGGGTGGGCGCCGAGGGTTGATCGCTTGAATCCGACGACGAGAGCCGTTTCAAATGTCGCGTGTTGGCGTCGGCGGCTCTGCCGACGTTTCCTCCGCCGGCGCACCCAATTCAGATCATGTAGTCGCCGCCGTTCATGTTCATCGTGGCACCGACATAGTACGAACCTGCGTCGGACGCCAGAAACACGACTGTCGGCGCCACCTCGTCCACCTCGCCAAACCGGCCGATCACCAATTCCTTCCGCTTCGCGTCGCGCCAGTCCTGCGGAATGCTCTCCACCAGCGGTGTATTGATCGGGCCGGGGCAGATCGCATTCACCGTGATTCCATAGGAGGTGACCTCATAGGCGAGACTGCGGGTGAAGCCGATGACGCCGGCCTTGGCGGCACAGTAGTGCACCATGGTCGCGGCGCCCTTGTGGCCAAGCTGCGAGGCGGTGTTGATGATGCGGCCCCATTTCTTGCGCTGCATCGCCGGCAACACCTGCTTGGTACAGACGAACATGCTGCGCAGATTAACCCGGACCATCTCGTCCCACATCTCGGTTGGCATATCGACCAGCAGGCTCGTCGTATCGATGCCGGCGTTATTGAACAGGATGTCGATGTCGCCAAGCGCCGCCGTCACGACGCCGAACGCCGCCGCCACCTGCGCCTCGTCCGCGACATCCGCCGCTGCCGCGACCGACTTCACGCCAAGTCTCCGCGCTTCGGCCGCCGTGTCCTCGGCCCCCGCGAGGTTGCGATCCACGATCCCGATCGCCGCCCCTTCCGCCGCCAGCGCCAGCGCCGATCGCTCGACCGATGCCGCTCGCACCGCCGGTCACCAGTGCCACCTTGCCGCTCAGCTTACCCATGATGCGATTCCTCTGTTTCCGCTGCTGATTCAAACACGGCGCCCACACTCAGAAGTTTTGTCGATTCCTCCTGGAAGCGGGCGAAATTGTCAGTCGTATGATCGAGCGCCGCCACCTTGTCGTGGTGAAAGCAACTGACGAGGTGATGCGACGCGACCGTCAGCGGCGGCGGCTGCTCGCTCCGACAGTCTGGTTCGGCGAACGGGCAGCGGCCGGCCAGCGGGCATCCCGGCGGCAGATCGATCGGGCTCGGTATCTCACCCTCCAGCCGGATCGCGTTGGTGCGCCTGAGGTCAGGATCGGGCAGCAACACCGAGGCCAAAAGTCCCAGCGAATAAGGATGCAGCGGCCGGGCGAACAGCACCTCGGCGGGCGCTTCCTCGACGATGGTTCCAAGATACATCACCGCGACACGATGACTTACATAGCGCACGGTGCTCAGATCATGCGTGATCAGCAGGTAGGCAGTGCCGAATTCCTGCTGCAGCCGTATCAGCAGATCGACGATCTCGGCGCGTGCGGTCGGATCGAGCGCCGAGGTCGGCTCATCGAGGATGACAAGCTCGGGACGCGTAACGATCGCGCGGCCGATGCCGATCCGCTGCTGCAGACCGGCACTCAGTTCGGCGGGGAACTGATCCAGCACACGCGGCTTCAGGCCCAGATGCTCCGCGATCTCGCGGGCGCGTCGCTCCCGGTCGGCCCTCGCCATTCCGAGATGACGCAGCGGTTCAGCCAGCGTCTCGCCCACGCGGATGCGCGGGTCGAGTGATTCGGCAGGCTCCTGGAACACCAACTGGATACGCCCACGCAACGCCTTCGACCGGATGTTGTGTCCGCGCCCCATGCGCTCACCGTCGAACCACACCTGTCCGCTCGTGGCGTCGATCAGGCCAAGAATGCAGCGCCCGACCGTTGTCTTTGCCAGAACCGGATTCCCCGACGAGCGCGAGCGTTTCACCGCGATCGATGGTGAAACTCACGTCGTTGACCGCCTGCACAACTTTGCCAGTACCCGCGAGAGGGAAGCGCTTGACCAGGTCCTGCACGTCCAGCATGGCGGTCATGCCGCCGGTCTCACCGGAAAGTGGCAGCGGACATCATGATCCTGTCGCCACGGCGCGCAACGATGGCGCTTCCGTCAGGCAGCGGGGCTGGCGACGCACGCAGCGGGCGGCGAAGCTGCACCCGGTGGCTACCGCATCGCCCTCCAACTCCGGCGGTCGTGTCCAGCGTGCGCGCAATGCCGGATTGTGCGAGAACGCGGCGAGCAGCATGATGCTGTACGGGTGCCGCGGGCGCCTGAAGAAGCCCTGCGTCGTTGCTATTTCAACGATCTCGCCGGCATAGATGATGGCGATGCGGGTGCAGAAATGCGCCGTAATGGCAAGATCACGCGTAATGAAAAGAGCCGCCGCGCCCTTTTCCCGCACCATGGTCTGCAACAGCTCGAGCACCTGCGACTGGACGGTCACGTCAAGTCCGCTGGTGGCGTCGTCGGAAATCACCAGCCGGGGCGAGCAGACCAGCGCAATGGCAATTACCACGCGCTGTGCCATCCCGCCCGAGAGTTCGTGCGGATAGGCGGTGAACCGCCGTTCCGGATCTGGAATGCGTACTGCCCGCAACATGGCCAGCGCGACACGATCGGCCTCACGGCGCCCGACGCCAAGGTGATACAGCACGACGTTGCTGATCTGGCGGCCGACCGTCAGCACGGGGTTGAGTTCGGCGCGGGGATTCGGGATCACCATCACCAGTTCGCGTCCAAGCACTGCTCGCCGGGCGGTATCATCAAGCGAGGCCAGATTGCGATCAGCGAACAGCACTTGACCGCGCTCGATCACACCTGGTTCGGGCACCAGCCCCATAACGGCGCGTGCCAGCGTGGTCTTTCCCGACCCCGAACTCGCCGACAAGCCCCAGGATTTCGCCGGGGGCAACCCGCAGGTTGATGCCGCGCAACGCGTGCACCGTGGCCGACCCGTAGCTGGGAAAGCCCACCCACAGATCGGCGATATCCAGGATCGGCGTTGTGCCGCTCATGCGCGCGTCCGCGGATCGAGAGCGAAATAAAGCAGGTCGACCAACAAATAGATAACGAGTGAAACGACCGCCGAGAACACCACGAAGCCAAGCACCGGGTTGATGTCGGCGTTCAGCACGCCCTGGACGGCATATTGGCCCGCACCGCCCCACGAGAACACGATTTCCACCAGCACCGCGCCGCCGATCAGGAAACCATAGAGCACGCTCACGATGGTCACGACCGATGGCAGCGCGGCACGGATCGCCTGACGCAGCACGACCCGGCGCGGCAGTCCGCACATGTCGGCATAGCGCACGAAGTCGGACGCCAGCGTGCGCTCCATGGTGGACTGTGTCATCTTGAGGATCGGTCCGGCGTTGATCAGCCCGAGGGTCAGAACCGGCAGCACCAGATGGCCGAAAGACGAGGCCAGCGCGTCCCAGTCACGCGCGAGCAGGCTGTCGACCACCATACTGCCCGTGAACACCGGCGGCGGCAGCACGGCCATGTCGATCCGGCCGAGCGGCGGCGGGCTCCAGTTGAGCTTGGTGTAGAATATGAAGATCAGCACCAGCGCCAGCCAGAAATCGGGCATCGCGCCGGCGAGCAGTCCGTAGTAGTCGGCGAACCTGCGAACCGGTCCCTGCCTCAGCCGCGCCGCGGCAACGCCCAGAGGAAAGCCGATGGCGATCGCCAGCAGCAAGCCGAAGCTGACCAGTTCCAGTGTCGCCGGAAACCGCTGAAACAGATCCTGGGTCACCGGCTGCGTGGTCTGCCACGATGTGCCAAGATCGCCGCGCACCACGTCGTGCAGATAGTGCCACAACTGCGACAGCAACGGCTTCGTGAAGCCCATCTTCTCGCGCAGATCGTCAAGGCTTTGCTGTGAGGCGGTGGGGCCCAGCATCATCACCGCCGGGTCGCCGGGGATCAGTTTCACCAGAAAGAAGCTGACCAGGATGATGCCGAGCAGTTGCGGGATGACGAACAGAAAGCGACGGCCGATGTAACGCAGAAGCGCCATGCCGGGTCAGCCCCGACCGTTTACACGGGCAGCGGAAACTGTCTCGCTTGGTTTCACAGTGAAACTTCATCAGCCCGAGATCGCTTTGGGAGTGGAGCCAGACTGATTTTGCTCCAGCGTGCCGGACAGCACGCGGCGCCGTGCCGGGTCCGCCAGCACCTCGACACTAGCGCCCACCAGGGCGAAGCCGAATACCGTGATGCCGAGCGCGATGCCGGGAAAAACCGATGGCCACCACTGGCCGGTCACGACATTCTGAAAACCCATCGCAATCATGCTGCCCCATTCCGGCGTCGGCGCCACCACGCCGGCACCCACGAAACTCAGGCCGGCTGTCAGCAGCACCGACCAGCCGACGTTGACCGACAACTGTGCCAGCACCGGCGCGATTGCGTTGGGGATCACGTGCCGGGCCAAGATTCCGAGGTCCGACGCCCCGGCGATATAAGCCGCCTCGACATAGCGAACCGGCGGATGGACAGCACCTGCCCGCGCATCAGCCGCAGATAGATCGGTGCGTTCACGAAAGCGATTGCCAGCACGATGCTGCGGACGCTCTGGCCGAAAACCGCGACCAGCGCGATGGCGAAGACGAAAACCGGAAAGGCCTGCAGCACGTCCGCCGCGCGCATGACGAATGTGCTCAGGGCGGTGCGCCAGGTTCGCTGGCCCTCGTAGTATCCCGCCAAGGCACCGATGGCGGTGCCGACCAAGGCCGACAGCAGGGTGCCGAGCACGGCGATGGTCAGATCGATACGCGGTGCGAAGATCACTCGGCTGAATATATCCATGCCGGTGCCGTCAGTGCCGAACGGATGGCCCGCTCCGGGGGGCAGCAAGTAGACGTTCGGGTCGGCCACCATCGGGCCATACGGCGCGATGAATGGTGCAAGCGCGCCGGTGACCACGACCAACGCTACGATCGCATAGCCGAGGGCAAAAAGCGGGCGGGCGCGCAGCACCGCAAAGAAAAATCGCAGACTACCTCGCCGCCGGCCGGCCGGTGCGATGGCGGGTCCCGGTATCGCTGCTGGCTGTGGCCACGGCTAAACCGTCCTCAGATTGGCGGCGCAGCCGGAATGACCGACGACGTCAAACAGACCGCTCGGCACTACCACTCCAATCACGCGCTGCGTGAGAAGTCCTGGAAGCGGATATTGTTCGAAGTGTAATAGGTGAATCCATTCAGGTTGGACCGGTGAGCGAAGTGGTAACCGGGAAAGCCGATGAACACCCACGGCGCCTCGGACATCACGATCTCCTGCGCCTTGGTCATCATCTCCAGGCGCGCCGCCTGGTCGTTGGTGCGGGCGGCGTCTTTCAGCAGCTTGTCGACCTCTTCGTTCTTGTAGTTGGAGTAATTCACGAATGATGCGGAGTTGAAGTACAGCGTCATGGAGTAGCCGACATCCGGGCACCATGGGCTGTCCACATAGAATATCATCGGCTGCTTGCGCTCGGACACTGCATTGTAAAACGTTGCCGCCGGTACCTTTCTCAATTCGAGCTCGACACCAATGTCGCGCAATGCGGTCTGGTACAGAATCGCGATCGGCTCCTGCACCGGATCGCCGGCGTTATAGGCGAGGCTCGTCTTGAAGCCGGACCCCATGCCGGCCTCTTTCAGCAGCGCCTTGGCCATCTCCGGATCGTATTTGTATTTCCAGAATTTGTCGGTGAAGCCCGCATAGATGTTGGGCATGCAGCCAGTCAACGGCTCGCCAAGGCCTTGAAACACGGTTTTCAGCACCTGCTCCTGCGGAAAGGCGAAGTTCATCGCCTGACGCACCTTGACGTTGTCGAACGGCGGAATTTTGGCGTTGAGTTCCAGCCAGATCATGAACGACGCCGCGACACTGTCGACCGTCACGCCCGACTGGCCCCGCAGTTTGATGATCTCCAGCGGCTGCAGATACTGCGCGATATCGACAGCGCCGCCCTGCAACAGCGACGCTCGGGTGGCGGAGGTCGGCACCTCGCGAAAGATGACGGTGTCGATTGCCGGCTTGCCCAGATAGTAGTCAGGCCGCGCCTTGAATACCGCTTGCTGGCCCCGCTGCAGTTGATCCAGCCGGTAAGGACCAAAGCCGGCAGAGTTGTTGTCGATGAATTTGCGCGCCCACTTGTCGTCGCCGGTCGCCACCTCGGCGCATTTCTTGCTGTCGTAGATCGGCGCATAGAGGTTTGGCTGCAGCTTGGCCAACAGCGGATTCGGATTGTCCAGGTTGATGGACACGGTGTATTTGCCCTCGACCTTCACGCCGTCGGGTTTTTCCAGTCCGAGCGTGGACAGATAGAATGCACCGATCGCCTGCAATCCGAACTTGCGGTCCCAGGTCCATTTCACATCGTCAGCGGTCAGTTCGTTGCCCCAGTTGCTCTTCACCCCCTGGCGAAGCTGGAAGCGGATGAATTTGCCGTTGGGATCGAGCTCGAACGATTCCGCGAGCTTGCCCTGAACCGCTAGGCCGGCGGGTTTGTCGGGATGGTCGGCGATGTCCTCACGAAACGCACCCTGGCACCTTCGGGTCGGGGATCTTCGCGAACTCCAGCAGGTTGTCGTACAACGCCGCCACCGCTTCGAACGTGCCGAGGCTGACGTCGAAGTTGCTGTCCAGACTTTGCGGCGTGGCCGGTGCTGCTATCACCAGGGTGTTGCTGGGCGCGGCGTTCGCCTCATGCCAGCGCAAGGCTGTCGGCACCATGGCGCCCGCCGCCGCGACGGCCCCTGTTTTCAGCACGTCGCGACGATTGACGTCCGGCCCGACGATCCAATCCTTCGGCATTTTCGTTCCCCCGTCGGTTGCACCGGCGCGTGTCTCGACACCGGCACCGGATTATCGCGGTGCCGGGATTACTGGCTTCGTTCCAAATGGAGCAAGTCCTGTGCCAGAGGCCGCGCCCGCCCGTCCGCCTGGCGGTGGGTGGTCCGCCGCCGGGATGTCCATGTCAGGCGCGTCCGGCCGCGATCGACGATAGCGGCGTGACAGTGGCGAGACCCTGGGCAGATCACGATCACCTTGGCCACCTTGGTTGCAGGACCTGCCCAGTATCCGCTCAGGCCGTTCCGCTCAGGCCGTCGCGCCGACCGTCATGCTATGCCGGCTCCTGGTGACGATCGAACTACAGGCAGCATTACAAACGTCACTCCGTCGCTCATTCCAACTGTTCCGTCAATCGGTCCGATATCGTCGGACAACCTGGTCGCACGCCGGGTCAACGCCAGGCCGGGGGCGGGCAGCCGCGCGCTTCGGCAGCCCGGCGCAAAACCGTATGGCGGCATTACGGCTTGGCGCTGGTGGTCACCAGCAATACCGCCGGCGGCGATCCGTGCGCCCTCACGGTCCGCCTGGTCGAGCGCGACCCGCAGGTCACGCAGGTAGTTCTCGAGATTTTCGCTCGCTGGTCGTGGTGAACGAAACAGCGGCCTGGAACTGGCAATCCCGACAATCAGATCGGTGCCGAATGGTCTGTCGACCGCCCACCCACCGAACCCCGGAGGCCTGGGTTTGCCGAACTCGGAGGTGGACAGGGCGGCATAGGGAACGCCGTTCAGCGCCTCATGCAGGTGCACGACGCTGCCGTCGCTCGCGACGTAGTCCAACTGCAACGAGCCGGCGAAATCGGGCATGGTGACCCGCGGCATGATCAGCTCGTCCGCCACCAGGCTGGTGCGGCGTCCGGCCAAGGTAACGCCCAGACCAGGCCCGCCGCCGAACGGCCGAGCGTAAGGGCGCACGGTGTCGAGCACGGCGCAGTAGGGACCGTCAGCAATGGCGACTTGCCAATCGGGTGCCAGTTCCGGCGCGGCATCCCTCACAGCGGCACGCAAAGCCGTCTCGCTCTGGCCACGCCCAACAACACCGCGAAGGACCGGCGTGGCCTCCGGCTGGTCGTCGCCGGTCACCACGCTGCAACCCGCCGCACTCACCACCGAGGCGATCGCTCGGCGAACTGAATTGGGTGGCACCGTGGTGGCTGGCTTGACCGCCGCGACCTGAGTTTCGGACCGCGGCCCCTCGGGCTCATCGGGCAGGCCGGGAGAGGTTGGCGTGGTCATCGGCGGCAGCAGCGAGGCTGACGGCAGTTCGGTCGCGGGTTGTCCGCTAGCCAAACCCGGTGGTGACCGGGGTTCGGGAGCCGGCGGAAGCGGCGCGGACGGTGACTGGGCAGGCACGCCCGTGGCGAGGGTATCAGGCCGCGGCTCCGGCGCCCGTCCGGTCACCGCCCACAACACGCCGCCGGCGACCACGAGCAAAACCGCTGCGCCGATCAGTAGCTTTGGAGCAAGAGATGGCGTGGCGGCACCGCGACCCGACGTCGGCGCGGCGACAGGTTCCAACTCGTCCCGGCGCCGGGTCTGACCCGACGATGGAGGCCGCGCCGGACCGCCCACCACGCTCGCCTGTCCAACGATCGTTGCGTCATCGTTCGTGGCATCATCGGGCCAGGCTGATTCTTGGCCCCGACGGCGGCCCGCAGCGCCTGATTGAAGGCGGCGGCGGTGGCGTAACGGTCATCGGGCGAGCGGGCCATGGCGCGCGCAACGACCGCATCCAGCGCCGGTGTCACCCTGGCACACTTCGCCGAGGCCCTCGGCGTCGGACCGTTCACCACCGCGTTCATGATCGTCGCCATGGTGCCATCGAATGGCCGCTTGCCGGACAGTAACTGGAACAGCACGACGCCGGCGGAATAGACGTCGGTGCGCGCGTCGGTCTCCATCCCCTGGATTTGCTCGGGGGACATGTAGGCCGGCGTCCCCATGATGGTCCCAACACGGGTCATCGTACCGCCGCCGATCCGAGCGATCCCGAAATCGGCGATCTTCACCACGCCTGCCGCGGTGACCATGACGTTCGCGGGCTTGATGTCACGGTGGATGACCTGGTTGCGGTGGCTGTAGTCGAGACCGCTCAGCAGACCGTCCATCAGGCGCACCACTTCCGCCACGTCCGGACGCGGGCCATCCTCCAGGATCGACTTCAACGTGCGGCCGTCGACGAACTCCATCACGATGTAGGCCAGTTCCGGGGTTTCCGCGTAGTCGAACGCGCCGACAATGTTCGGATGCTGCAACCGCCCGGCTGACCGCGCCTCCTGCTTGAAGCGGTCAAGTTGCTCGCGCGCTTCGCTGTCGGCGGCGTCGAGAAGGCGTATCGCCTTGATCGCGACACGGCGCCGGATCTGCGGGTCCCAGCCTTCATAGACCTTGCCCGTCGTGCCGCTGCCGATCTCGCCGCGGATCTCGTATTTGCCCAGCCGATCCATGCCGATCAGAACCTCGCGACTGAAGCTTGAGGGTCAGGCCACGCGCGGGCGAAGCACGGCGAAGTCCCCATAGTTTCGAACTCTCGGTCTGGTGACGAGAACCCCACCAATCTAGCCCGTTAGGACAGAAACCAGTAACCCCTTATTTAGATTGTCCGAGTTCCGGGACCTGGAGCACCTTGCGAGCGCCGCGCGTGACACCCGGCGATGCTTGCGCGAAAGGGCGGGCGACCCCTGGTGACGCCCTCGCCAGTCGGCGATGGGACTATGTTCGGCCGAGCCGCGCACGGCAGACGGGTGAGGCGGCGGAAAGAGAAGCGAAACCGGAAGACATTTGAGCCCCGAGGATTTATACTGCAAACGACAGGGACGAAAACGGACGCCATGAACAATCATCGCCGCTTTTTATATGGGTGCCTGACGGTCATCGCCTCGGCCCACCTCGGGGTGGCATACGCCCAGAACAACCCGTCCGCGGACCAGATCATCAATTCGCTGAAGCCCGGCGCCGGAATGTCGGGCGCCACGCGCGGCATCCGTCCGATCGGACCCGCCACCGAGACCCCGGCCAACGCCGCCAACAGTGCGGCTGGCTCGTCTTCGACGGCTCTCCCCGCCCGATCTCTGCCGCACAATCGGGCAACGGCCGGCCAGGAGACGGCGGCGGCGCCGTCGGTGAACCTCTCGGTGCAGTTCGCCTACCAATTCCGCTGAGCTGACGCCCGCCGCGATCAAAACGCTCACGGAACTAGGTCAGGCGCTGACAAGCAACGAACTGATGTCGTACCGGTTTCGGATCGAAGGCCACACCGACACGGTCGGTCCCGCTGGCCTGAACCAGGCATTGTCGGAGCGCCGCGCGCAGGCTGTGGTCGCATTTCTGACAGCGACGTTCAAGCTCGACCCGTCCCGGTTGGAGGCGATCGGCATGGGCGAAACCGGACTGCTCGTGCGAACCCCGCCGAACACGCCGGAAGCACGCAATCGCCGTGTGCAGGTGATCAATCTCGGCGCGTAGCGATGGACGCCGAACGCGACGCGTTAAGTAGCCGGCCCCGCTCATAAGCAAAGTCGTAGGTCACCGGACCAAGTCCGGTGATGACACTGGGCGAGGCGACGCGGATGCAACATGCCTCTCGCCACCATAGCTGGCGCTGCCGTCGCCGATCAATGCGAACGCCGCCCAGTAATACGGATGCGCAAGTTTAGCCGGAAGGCTCTTGCCAGCTTCATCGAGGATATTTCGTTGCGTGCCCGCCAGAGCCAGGGCAAGCCCGCCGGATTTGCCCTCGGCGTAACGGCGCAAGGTATCCACCACGAGATAGGCCGACGATTCGTCGCTGATCGACCAATGCGTCACCAGCATGGCCCTGGCGCCGGCGTAGAAGAAAGCCCGCGCCAGTCCCGAAAGGCTGTCACCCGCGGTGCGCTCATTCGGGCCGCCGGAATTGCAGGCGGATAGGATGATCGCGTTCGCATCGAGGTCCAGCCCGACGACCGCGCTGGCCGTCAGCAACGCCCCCGCGGCATCGCGGGCTCCCGCCGGATCAGACGTAACGATCGCGGGTTCGCTCTGACAGCGCAGATCTGTCGGCAACAGCGCATGGGCGGTGAAGTGCAGGATGCGATAGTCCTTCAGGCGGGCCCGCAGCACGTTGGGCGCGGTGAAGGCCGGTCCCAGCATCGTATCGGAGCGTGGCGCGCCGAGGATTTGCCGCGCCGCCTCCAACTCCCGATCCGCGTAAGGCAGCCTCGGCAGGCCGGCGAACAATCGGGCGCTGTCGCCACAGGCCGAGGGTGGAAACGTCTGCTCCGCCTGCGCCAGCGTAACGGGTTTGAAGCCGCCGAAGCCAAACCACGGATTGCTCGCGCGGGAATTGCCCGCGGTCCGACGTAACGAAACGAAGTTCGTGGCGGCCGGCACGTGGGCCACGGTCATCCGGCGGATCAGCCATGGCGCGTCTGACAGATGCGTGGGATCAGCCGGACCGGTCAACAGCAACCCGAACGGCATGGACAGCAGCGGCCCGAACGGTGCCACCACCAGTGACGTCGTGCCCGCCAGCGGCGCCGACACCGGCTCCAGTATAGTCCGATAGATCGCCTGCGCCGCCTCCGTATCGAACGCCGGCACTCCAGCCGCACCGGGCTGAACGCTGGCACGGACCCGCTGCACCAGCGCGGCCATCCGTTTCACGTCGGTATCGATCGCGGATGCGGTAATCGTTCCGTTCCGCAACAGGAACACCCACGCGCCGTCGTCGCTCAGGGTTACCGACAGGAACGCCTCACCTGGAGCCAGCGCGGCAAGCACCGCTGCCGCCGGCACCACCTCCTGCACCAGTTGCCCGTAATTCGGTGCCGCCTCCTGCAGCGCCGCGTCGGCGTCCGCCAGATCGGTCTGGGCCGCGGCAATCAGCTTGTCCAACGCCGCCGGATTGCGCTCCGTCACCCCGACCGCGGGAGAACCCGGCGGAGGCGGCTGCGACAACGCATCTCGAGCACGGTAAAGTTCCGCCAGGTTCTCGGTCGCATCCTGCCGGCGCCGGATCGCCTCGGAAACCTTTGGATCACGCGAAGCTGCCGCAAGCCGAGCCGCCGCCTCGGTGATCTGGCGGCTGGTGACACTGTCCTGCATCAGTTCGGCGGTCTCGAACATCTTCGCGAACAGCGACTGTCCCTCGCCAGGGTGGCGCTTCGCCTCGGCCGCGTACGCCGACAGGCATGGCGACAATAGTGCCGGGTCGGAACCCGCCGGCAGGTCGCGCAGCAAGGTCGTGCCGGTCTCGCACAACGCCAGTGCGCTGCGGGTCTTCCCCTGGCGCACCGCATCCCCGGCCCGGAGCAGGGCGGTCTGCGCCAGCGGCCTGGTATGCGGCAGGACCTCGCCGAAATTCGTTTCCGAATGCGTCAGGTCGGCATCGCCGCCGGTCAGGTCGCCGGCCGCGACGGCGGTGGTGCCCGAGGTTCGCGACAGACGCGCGGACACCAGCGGCATGACCATGCCGTTCGCCTGCGCCAGCGCCCGGGCGGATGCGATCGACGCCTCGCTTTCCGCCGTCAGCCCCTCGGACCGCAGCACGATCGCGCGGTAGCGTCGCACTTCGATCACGCCCATCATCGCCGATTGCAGACCGGGATCAACCATCAGGCGCCGGTCGGGAAACCCGCCGCCCGCGGTGGACGCAAGCCGTGCGCCGGGCTGGCCGCTGATAAGAATGTCCGGCGGCAGCAGCGCCTCGTACGCCTGCTCCGCCTGGGCAAGCAGCGCAAGCGCCGCGTCATCGTGGCCTCGGTTGGCCGCGTCGAGCGCGCGATAGTGCAGCAGCCTGGCCGAGGCCGCGCGGTCGTTGGCACGTGGTGCCAGAGTGCCGGCCTGGCGAAACAGAATGTCGGCGGTGGCGAAATGGCCCTGGTTGGAGGCCTGCAGCGCCAGATGCATCAGCGCGTTGACCGTGTCCGGATTGTCTCGTCCCAGCGCCTTTTGCTGCAACACAAGGGCGGCGCGATAGGCGACCTCGGCAGCGGCGAAATTCTCCGCCAGGTTCGCCCGCGCCCCCAGCGCCATGGCCTGTTCGTACTGTCCGACATCGCCGGCACTGAAGGCGTGCGCCGCCAGTTCATTGGCCATCAGCGTGTCCGCCGCCGACCGGGGCAGCGTTGCAGCATCCGGTTTGACGCGGCCCGATAGAAGGCCGATCGAGCGCTCCATCACGGGGAGTGCCGGCAGGATGCCGTCCGCCAGCCAGATCTGCCCGCCGACATCGGCGACCAGGGCGATTTGCCGCCACCCACCGACCCGGCGGGTGCAGTGGAGCAGAACCGCCGGCTCGTTGCCGAGTATCGATGTCGGGGTGGGCCCAGCGCAGGCGTAACGAAGATCCAGGCCGGAGCGCCAGTCGCCGGACGTCGCGATCCCGGACAGAGCGCCGGGCGAACCCGGACCACCGGCGCGGACTCTGGCGGCGGGCTGTTTCCAGTCGCCGCAGTAGATGTTCACCAGGCCGGGCGCGCTACCCTGCAACTGGCTGCACGCTTCGCCGCTGGCGTTCTGGCCCAGACTTACAGCCTCACCCGAAGAGGCGGCGCCCGGCGCGCTGACATAGGCGCCCGCTGGCGGCTTGGCGCAGCCGGCAAGCATGCCCACCACCAGAGCGCACAGGATCGGCAAGGCGCCGGTCAATCGGTCCATGGTCAGTAATCCCGGACAGAAACGTTGGGCGGCACCACATCCGGATCGGTCAACTGCCGTCGCGGCGCCGCCAGGCTCGGCAATGCGAGGAACTCCAGATGTGGCAGGGCGGCCACGGGCGGAAGTCCGGTCGGCACGAACCCGAAATACTCCAGGCCGCCGAGCACCGAGGTCTGTACGTTATCGGTCAGGGTGATCGGCGGGGTGGTGGGCGGCACGATGATGATCGGGCCGGTGCAGACCGTCGTCCCGATTTCGCAGTTGTTGAACGTGTGGGTCAGACTGGGCGCCGGCTGGATCGCCGCGAGCTGCGCCGCGCCCGGCCCATTATTGCCCGCCACGCTACCCACCAAGGTGGCGGAACCTCCCGTCCCAAGGACCAGCAGGCCACCAACCCGAATAACACCGGTCGCGCTGCCGTCACCGAGCCCGAGCACCAGATTTGCGGTGGGCGGCCCTCAGGTCGTTGAAGCTTATGCTCCCGCCCGTGGGGGGAACTTGCAGCACCAGGATCGGCCGTATCGCCACCCAGACCCTCGACGCTGGTGATGCCGTTTTGCACCAGGCTCGCCGCGCCGGACCCGTTTGGCTGCGCCGTCAGAAAGCTACGTGACGGCAGCTGGCGCGGGCCGCTTCGGGCGATGGGCGGCGCCCCGGTCGTCTGGATGTTCCCATTGAGCATGATCTGGCCGATCGCCGAGACCTGCAGATCGGGTGCCGGAAGCAGCCCATCGACGTCCAAGGGCTGATTGTCGGTAGCGCGAAGGCGCCGGAGCCCACGGTGAAGCCGCCCAGGCTGGCGATCTGGTTCGGCTCTGTCAGCGTGACCGACTGCCCCGCCTGACCGGTGAGCGTCGTCGCGGTCACGGTCGCGCCGGCGGCCTGGGTGATGGTGCCGGTGGTATCCAGCTCGACGGTCCTCGCGACCCCGGTGAGGTCGGTCGCCGCGGCGAAATTGATGCTGCCTGCCCGCGGGTCGTCTCGCCTGTGAGGAGGCCGATACGCACGTGCCGGTGGCCGGACTGATGCCGGCGAGCGCATCGGGCGTGATCGTCAGGTCGGACGCTGTCGCCTGTCCGACGGTCACCGGCGCGCCGATTGTGAACGGCACCAGTTCCACCGTGCCCCGGGTGCGCTGATGCTGCCGGGGGTGAGCACATTTAATGTGTCGGTCACCAGCGATATCCGTCGCCGTTCGGCACCGCCAGATCGCCTGCACCGCGTCGCCGACGACGCCGAACCCGAGTGATATGCCCGGGCCTGACTGCAACGTTATCGAGGCGGCATTGACGGTGCCGACGACGGTCAGAACCGCGCCGTCATTCACACTGAGGTCGCCGGCCGTGGACACCGGTCCGAGGAACTCGATCTGGTTGGTGTCTTGGAACGTGCCAGTCAGGCTGACGGCCCCGGGAGCGCTGACCGACAGGTTGCCGGCAACCAGCGTGCCGGTCTCGGCGATCCCGCCGGTGGTGGCGATCAGGCTCGTCGCGCCGCCGCCGCCGTCTGTTACCACACCGGGAATCGCGACGTCGCTTCCGGCGAGGGCGATCTGCGTCGCGCTGATGCTGCCGCCGATGGTCAGTGGCCCTCCGGCGACGATGGTGGCGCTGCTGCCGCCGTTGATCGGCCCGGTGACCGACAGCCCGGACGCATCATTCAGGGTGAAGCCCGTGGTGGCGCTGAAGCCCGCCAAGATGGCGATCTGATTGCTTGTCGGCGTCGCACCCGTGAACGCTGCGCCAGTCGCAGCACTGCCTGACAGCGCGCCGGGATCAATGTCCCGGTCTCCGAAATGCCGCCGCTTATCGCTCTCAGATTTACCGAGCCGTTGCCCCCGTCTGTTACCATGCCGGGGACGGCGATGCTGTCGGAGGCCAGGCTGATCGCCGGCGCACTGAGTATGCCGTTGACCGACAGCGGTCCCGTGTCATTCAAGGCGAACGAACCGCCGGCGACCTGGAAATTGCCGATGTTGGCGATTGTGTTGCTGCCCGAAAGGCTGACCGGGCCGGCGACCCCGAGCGCGCTTTGTAAGGTGTTTGTTGTGATGCCGGCGCCGGTCTGGGTTATGCCGCCTGCGGACAGATTGCTCAGATCGACGGTTGCCGCCACCAGGGGCGCCGCGTTCAGATTTATCCCGCCGCCGCCTGCAGCGTTATCGAGCCGAGCGGCTGGGAGGTGAACTCATCTCTGCCGGCGCTGACGCCGCTGTTCAGATTGATCTGTGCGCTGGAGGTGCCGCCGACACCGGCGCGCATGGTGATGGCGCCGACACCGGCGACGCCCACGTTGATCGGCGAACCAAGGCGCAGGGTGATGTCCCCCGTCTGCGTCGTCATCGTCAGAGTTGGGTCGAGCGCCAGGGTCAGGATGGTCGACGGATTGATCGAGATACCGCCGGTCGCCTGCAGCAGGTTGGTCTGGGCGGGCAGGCTGAGAATTGATCCCTGGTTCGCGCTGCCGTCGATTGTCAGTGACCCGTTATCGGCGATGGTAAGATTGGTTCTGCCGCCGACCGCAGGGCCGGTGACCAACAAGCTCGCTCCATCGTTCAGGGAGAAAGTGGAGGTCGCGTCGAAATTGCCGAGCCTGGCGATCTGATTGGTCGTTGCGGTTGCGCCGGTCAGGCTCACGTTGGTCGCCGCGCCGCCCGACAAGGTGCCGGCGATTAACGTCCCGGTTTCGGTAATGCCGCCAGTTGACGCGGTCAGGCTCACCGTGCCGGCGCCGCCGTCTGTCACCGTGCCAGGGATGGCGATGCTGTCGGAGCGCAGACTGATCCCGGGCGCGCTGAGTATGCCGCTGACCGTCAAGGTGCCCGTGTCGACTAGGCCGAATGCCCCTGCTGAGGCCACGCTGAAGTTGCCGAGAGTCGCGATCGCATTCGTCGGTTCGGTGAGAAGGACTGACCCGGCCCGCCCGGTGAGCGTCGGTGCGGTCACCGTAGAGCCACCGGTTTGGGTGATCGGACCAGTGGTGTCCACTTGACAATGGTCGCCAGACCGGTGAAATTGGTCGGACCGGCGAAGGCGATGCTGCCAGCGCGAGGCGTGAAATGAGGGGTGAGCAGGCCAATGCGCAGTGTGTTGGCCACCGGCTGTTGCCCGGCTGGGACAATGGCGGCGAGAACACTGGATGAAATCGACAGATCAGTTGCCGAGGCGAGGACACTGGCCGGGATCGGCGGACTGGCTGCAAAGGTCTGCGATACGCTCACAGGCGTCCCTGGGGTTACCGGCGCAAGTTCCACGGTGCCGCCGGGCGCGTATCATTTTGCTCGCTGCCGTAAGCACCTCGAGTGTGTCGGTCACGAGCGAAATTCGGCCACCGTTCGGCACGGTCGTCAAAGTGCCGTCGGTCAAATCCGTCCCGCCTGACGTCGTCCCAAGCGCGATGCCCGGCGGTGATTGCAACGTTATCGAAGCCGCCTGGACTGCGCCGTCCACGGTCAGCGGAGCGCCGTTAGTCAGCGTCAATGCGCCGGTTGCAGCGAATGGACCCAGGAAAGAGATCGCGTTGCACCAGTAGAACGGGCATCACCGCCGGCGCTGCCGGTCAAGTTGCTGGCGATGATCCCGCCGGTGCTCGCGATGCCGCCCGTCGCCGTGAGGGTCACCGGACCGAGACCGTCACCCTGGTTGGCAGCGAGCGCGCCGTTTATGTTAAGCGAGTTGCCTGACAACGCGATCGAGATACCTGCCACGGTGACATTCCGGTTCACGGTAACTCCGGTTGGCACGACTGGCAGCGGATTGGGGGTGACCAGTGTGACGTTGCCAGCGGCCGACCCGCCGGTAAGCGTCACCACACCAAGCGGCCGCAGGTCCACCCCGACGACAATTGCATTAGCCGTAAGATGTACATCTGCAACCGGGATGAGCGCGGTGCCTCCTCCGAGTTCGATCGCATTGTCAGCGCTCAGTGTAATGTTATCTCGAAAGCTGTTGAACGTCTGGGCACTGATGTTCTGCGTGCCGGTAGCCGGCGCACCGCCGCCTCCCTCGCTTGGCTGAGAAATTGGACTGTTCGTGTCCGAGAAGCCAATCAGCAAATCGGTTGGATCGATCAGCAGCGTCCCCATCAGTCCCTTCGGCGCGGTGGTATCCACGCCGGCGGTGATCGAAAGCCCGTTGCCGCCGGAAATCTCGATCTGCCCGCCGTCACCTCCCTGCGGCCCGCCCAGTGCCGTTATCAAACCTCCGGCCTGTGTGCTCTGTGCCGACAGCACCGCCACCTGACCACCGCTGCCTGTGCCAAGCCCATCGGCACTGATCGTCGCGCCATTCGCGACCACCACCTGCTGCGAGGTGCCGGCGGGGAAGCCCGCCTTGCCGGTCTGGGTCCGCGCCCTCGCCAATGAGGTCCCCACGGCGATCGTTCCACCCCCGGCCTTCCCCGACGCGTTCAGCTTCGCCCCCGACGCGATCAGGACAAAATCCCGCCCGGCGACCTCGATGTTTCCTCCGCGCGTGCCCGGCGCCAGCCCTGGCGCGGAAGCTGGCCCTCGACCACGATTGAGCCGCCGACCCCGTTCAGCGCGATCGTCCCGGCCTTGCTCCCCACCGTCGCCGCGCTGGATCGTGCCGCCCGCCGAACCAGGTTGCACCACCCCATCGACCGCGCGCGCGGTCAGCCGAACCGTTCCGCCATCGGCGCGCACGACGCCGGTGTTGGTCACCAGCGCCTCGCCGCCCCCCGGTGCCGCGGTCGCCGCGCACCGGTGACGTCACGTCTCACACAGTTTGTCGCCGTAAAGATCGAGCGTCGCCGTCTTCGCGCCCGCCAGCACGACGTGACCGAGTTGGGCGTCGATGACACCCGCGTTGGCGACGCCCGGCGCCACCAGCGCGGCGAGCCCGGCGCCGCTGATCGTTATGTTACCGTTATTGACGATGCGTGCGTTTGGATTGCCGGGGCGGTCGAAGGCGATCTTGCCGCCGGCCATGAATTGCGCGGTGTTGGTGCGGCCGCCGAGACCATCAGCCCGGCGGTGTTGACCTGCGAGCCTTTATAAAACGTCACGCCCGATTGGTTGACCAGCACGACCTGGCCGTTCGCGTTGATGCTTCCGGCGATCCGCGACGGGTTGCCGCCGGTCACCGTGTTCAGCGCGATCGCCTGGGCGTTGGGTTGTCGAAACGTAACCGATTGTTTCGATCCGATGTCGAAACCGCGCCAGTCGATCGCCGCGCGCTGCGAGGCCTGATCGATCGCGGTGTTGTTGGGCGACCGGCTGATCGCGGCGACGCCGCCGACCACGACGCCGCCTGTCGGCCGCGCGTTCGGTGCCGGCTGCGCGCCGGCGGGAACGCCAGCACCAGGGCGACGGCCGCCTGCAGCGCGGTGCTGACCATGCAGCGCCGACGGGTGCGGCGCGCGACGCCGATCAGGCGAACCCTGCCTTGCTTGCGCGCTCTGGCCATCAGCTCGCTGTCCCCCATCCGCGTTGTCCAATCAAGCCTGGCAAGGCCGAACGACGATGGCTCGATGCGGTGGTCTTATCAGAAACGGCCCACGACACGCCAGAAGAGTCCGATACCGTTCATGTCCGACTGCCTCGCCGGCGGCGGGCGTTTGGTTGAAACGGGCCGGGCCTCGAAGTCGACTTCGACGTAGCTTGTGACCCGCATACGAACGCCGCCGCCCGCCGAGGCCATGCGCGCCGGAAATCCGATCGACTGGTTCTGCCAGGACCTCACCCCAGTCGTAGAACAGATAGAACTGGCTGCGACATCGCCGCGGCTGCCAATCAGGACAGGTCGATGGTGGTGTTCAATTGCAGTTCCGCCGTGGCGGCCAGCGCCTTGTCGCCGGGGACCTGCCCGAATAGTAACCGCGGGTGAAACGCGAGCCGCCAAGATAGAATTGTTCGGCTGGCGGCAGAACATCGTCGCTCCATTGACCGGTCAGCAACGCCATCAGCGCCACGCTGGCGCCCGGCCACGGAGAAACAGCGTTTGCGTCCGGCTGACCTCGCCGCTGAGCTTGCTGAAATCGATCTGTTCCGACCGGCGGGGAGCATCCTGATTGCCGTTCGAGCTGGCGCCCAGCGCCGATAGACCCTTGCTTACCCGGAACAGTATCGCGTTGGTGGCGGGTCGCGTGGTTCCGGCCCACAGGTCGGACAGTGCGTAGTCTTCGCCAAGTCTGACGACGCGCAGGGAGTGGTTGCCCGCGTAGGGGTGCCGGCGTTGACGTCGATCTCAAACTCAGCATGTCGAATTCAGCGTGACATTCAGCGTTTGTTGCCGTGACCGGATGACCGGATAGGACGCCGAGCCGCCGAACACCGTTGTGGTGCCGTTATAGTCGATCAGTTGCAGCCCGTTGGTGCCGTTTCCCTGCGGCACCGCGAGGCCGCGCGCCGGCATAGAGCCGCATCTTCAGTCCTGAGGCGCCGGTGAAGAACTCCGATGAGACCTGGCCGAAGTTCTGGGTGTTTGGGAAGGTCTGATGGTCACGAAAATTCTGTCTTTTCGCCGAATTCGGTGAAGCTGTTGAGGTCTAGCACGCCCAGGCCTTCGACCGGACCGGTCTGATAGAACGCCCGGTTGTCGAAGGTGACAAGGCCGGACACCGCCTTGCGACTGACCTTGGCGATCAGGTTGAGCGCCCCTGGTTCGTCCGACGACGGTTCAAGCACTGCGCGCAGGGTGATGCCGGGGACGTCCTGTGCCAGCAGCAGGAAGCGCTCCAGCGTGGCGGATTTGATCGGTTGCTGCTCGGTCAGCCGGTTCAAGAAGCGCAGTACCTGGGTTCCCGCCGGCCCGATGTCGCCGTCGAGCTTCACGCTGGCGATACGGCCTTCCGTCACCACGAAAAGCAGCCGCCCCGCAGCGTCCACTTTGGCGGAAACCGTGACCAGCACAAACCCCTCGGTCCTGTACTGACTCAGAACAGACTGGCGCGCTGCCTCGATCCGCGCCAGCGGCACGTCCGGTCCTGTCAAACCCTCGATGTTGCGCTGCAACTCCTGGAGCGGGAAAGCGGTGACACCGTCGATGGAAACATTCGTCACGCGCACGGTCTGGTTCGGCGCCTCAGCACTCGGCGGCAGCCTCGGAACGGCCGGACCGGGGATGGTCGACGGCGGCTCGGAAGGCAGAATGCGAGGTATTGGAGACCCTTGCGGGACCTGCTGCAGAATTGAGGGCGGCTGCGGCAACCCAGGTACCACCTGTGCCGCCGCGGGGAATGCCAGCAGCGCAAACAGCGCGGCAAGGTGCCAGCACGGGTCGTGCTGCCGAAGTCGCACCCTTGACCCTGGTCGAAACGCTCCCACGTCTGCTCGTCTCCCGAGCTATACTTTGTCGCACTTGTCTCGAACCGGACAGGCACCCTTCCAGGCTGGTCCGATGCTGCCGAGATGCTTCAATTCGTTGCCTGAATGGTCGAAAAGATTGGTCGCCCGCAGAAGCCCCACGCCTGCTGTCGAGGCTGCCGAGGTAGTCGCGGACGTTACTTGAGTAAATGTCCGGCGCATGTCTGTCAACACAAGGTAGAAACGGCTCATGGCCGTCAAGCCGCGCGCCCGGCAGAATCCTTGCTATCTGCTAAATAAATGAGTGAGCTGTGGTACTAGTACCAGCCACCCGAAGCCGCGCTCGGGGCCCTGACCCGCTCTGCGTTGCAGCGCTCGCCCCACAAACCCCGAGCCTACACCAGTCAGCCTTCTGGCTGCTGGTATAGTCCAGCACTCGTCGATCACTCCGTGCCGGGTGACACCCCAATACTTGCCGCCGGTAGATCCACCTGCACCGTCACCGCGGTCACGTTGTCACGCGCCTGCTGATCCAGCGCCGCCACGATCAGGCGGTCCGCACCGGCCTCCTCGCCCGCGCCAAGAAGAGCGGCGATCTCCGCCTCCCCGAGTACCCTTGGTGACGCCGTCGCTGCAAACCAACAACCGGTCCCCGGGCATAAGTCCGCCCAGTTGCTTGTCCAGACTGAATTCCTCCAGATCGGCGCCCAGGGCGCGAGTGACGACATTCGCGTGCGGGTGGTTCTCGGCCGCCGCTTCGGTAATGGCACCGGAGTCAACCAGATCCTGCACCAGGCTGTGGTCGTGGGTAACCTGCAGCAGCACACCGTCCCGCAGCAGGTAGGCGCGGGAATCTCCCGCCCAAAGGCAGGCGAAATAATCTTCGTGCGCGAGCAAAACGACAACGGTGGTGGCGATCAGCGCGCCAGGTCCGCGCCGGGCCGCCTCCTCCCGCAAATTCTTGTGCGCTGTCTCCAGGCGCAACTTGACCTCGGCCAGCAGCTCGGCCGGTGGCAGTTCGGGCGGAATGGCATCCAAGGCCGCGACCACCAGCCAGGACGCGACCTCGCCGGCCTCGTGCCCACCCGCGCCGTCGGCGACGGCCCACAGGCCGAGATCTGGCCGGTTGACGAAGCCATCCTGATTGGACGGGCGGACCGTCCCGGCATGGGTCGCGGCGGTGGAGCGGAACCGCCCCGAGCACGCCGTATCACGCTGGATGCCGTCACCGTTCATGGCTCGGGCTCGGGCTCGGGCTCGGTATCGGCAAGCATGCGGACAGAGAATGCTGCATCCGGCAGACCGCTGAAACTGTAACAGGCAGGGGCAACATCCGGGGCGCCCTCGGTCCACCACCCAGCCACGCAGCCCTCGTCAGGGGCGGACTCGATCCGCAGCGAGTCAACGGCACGGCGCGCAAGTTCGTCGGGGCCGAGATTAAGTTCCAGCGCGTCCCGCCCAGCTTGCTCCGCGTGGTCAAGGAAGCGGCCGCCCTGCGCCGCGAGTTCCGTCAGCGAACAGCGCGCGACCAGGGCGATCGTCAGCGGGAAATAACGGCCGACGCCGTCCACACTCGGCAGCCAGACACCCAGGGCGGCGCCGTCACCGCAGCCTCCGGGCGGCAACGCGAATCGCCAGACCGGCGCTTGTAGCCACGCCGCCTCCCACGCCTCACCCAGTGCGGTTCGACTTTCCGCCATCATGCGTTGGCACCAAACGTCCCATGCCGCAACGAAGTCCGTGGGCAGGCCGGCGCGCACAAAGTCGCCGCGGCTCGGTAGCTTGCCGTAAAATCCGGCCTCAGGGAAGATGCTTGTGCTCATTGCACGCTCGGACAGCGAAACCGTTGCAGCAGACCAGGAGCGAATGGGTTGAGCACCGAGCCGGCACGCAGATCAAACACCGCTTGCCGTTCCCCGATCTGGAATGTCAGGCGATAGTTTTCTGGCGAAGCGGCCTGCTCCAGACCGCCGCGAGCAAATAACCGGAACATCGCCCAGGGACCGGATTCGGCCAATACCCCGCTTTTGCCGGTCGGCGGTGGGTCGAATACCAGACGCGCGCTCTGCATATGGTTCGGATCCGGCCAGGTGATCTGCGTCGAACGTGTCGGGCCGTGCGAGTAGGTGACCGACGTCCCGTCCAGATCAAGCAGCACCTGGGTCGCGCCGCTGTCCAATGCCGTCGGCGTGATGTCGAAGCGAACCGACGGGGTGGTGCCGCCACCAGCGAAAAACAGGTCGCGGATGACCGCTGCAAGTTGAAACTGAGCAACATCGGCCGGCGAGACCGGAGCGGAGACGCCATCAGCGGGTTGCGGCGTCCAGTTCTTGGCCGACGTATCGACGTAGGGACGAAGCTGCGTGTTGAAGAAGCCGTCCAGCAAGCCGCCCGGAGCGAAGAGCTTGCCGAAATCACCAAGCGGTGTCTCGATCGCCGCACCCGGTGTGAACGGGAAGCGGCCATTCACGGCGATCGGGCAAAGCGTCCCGGGACCGCCGGCGCCATTGAACGCTGCTGCCACCTGCTGCCGCGCCCCTCCGCCTCGCAACACGATACCCGCGCTCGCGATGCCGCCCAGCCAGCGTGACAGAGGCTGCGGCTGCCGCTCGGCCTCGGTCCGCAACGCCAGAGTAGGATCATTGCCGGTGGGTAACGTCGGCGCCGCCGCACCGATCGGGGCGGCAGCCAGCTTGGCAAGCTGCTGCTGCAAATCACTCAGCACCTTCAATACCTGATCGAGCTGTCCTCCCGTCACCAGGTCGCGGAGCGGCTTGAAATGCTGATCCACTTCATGCCCTAGCGGAAGTTGCGCCGGCTGGCCGGGCAGCGCCTCGAAGATCGACCGCAGACGGGCGGTGGCGGGATCGGCCGGCGCACCCCCAGCCGCGGGAGGTGGCGGAGGTTTGGCAAGGTTCACCTGATTGACGACCGAGGCCAAAAGGTCGCGCATCGGCGACTGCGGCGATGCCAGGATGTAGAGATCCTGCGCCGCCTGGGTCAGGCTGCGCAGCGGCACGACATTGAGGTCGGCCAGCATCGCGTCCCAACTTTGGATGAAGTCAGCCTCGTACAAGCCAATGACCGCCTGCCCGATATCCAGCGTCTCCGGACCGGTCGGATTGAACTCGACACGCTTGCCCAGGACCCAGGTTTCCGCGGCGACCTCCTTCACGGCATCGGGCAGCGACCGCAGTAGCACATCGTGGAAACCGTCAGCGGTCAGAAAGCCGGGTATCCCCTCGGTCAACGGTTTGTTGGAAACGCGGACGAATACCCGTGCGCCTGCCGGACCCAGAGCCTCGGCCGGCGTCCAGGCCGGCAAGCGCATCGCGGCGGCGGATGGACGGATGCGAGAGTAGACGCGCTGCGCCACCGGCACGCGGCTGAATGTGGCACGAGTTTGCGCCACCAGCTCTCCGTCCAATCCGATGGCCGGCAACGGTTCCGCCAGCAACGCGTCCAGATGCCGACGTAGCGACGCCACTAGTGGAACCTGCGTCGCGCCCGAATAGGCAACGCGCCAATCCAACGCCATCCACTCGCGCACCAGGTCGAGATCGAGCGGCCCTTGGCCCCCGAGCATCAAATAGACCCGTGTCGCTTCGTAAAGAAAGTCCGGCCGGCTCATGTTGCCGCGCATCTGCGCTTCCAGCCGCCATACCAGCCGAGGTAACAACCCGTACTGCAGCCCGTGCCGGTACGTTGCGAGTGCCCCGGCGTTTAGCTTGCCTTGCTGTGCCAGCCCGAGACTCGGCCAGAAACTCGTCGTGGTTGGCTTTGGTTCATATCCAAATGGCAAGGCGCGCGCTGCGTCCAACGCTGGGGCGAGCTGCGCCAGATCGCTGTCGCCGATCGGATCCAGCGGAACGCCCCGCGCCGTCTGCTCGAAGGCGGACAGCGCTGCCGCCGATGCGTCTATTTGCCGCTGACCATCACCCCGTGCCAGGTAGAGCAGCAGCGCGACCCCGGCGATTGCCAGCCCCACCGCGCCAAACATGGCAGCACGCAGTGCCATCCGACGGCGTGCTGTGCCCGGCGGCTCGCTCACCAGCATCGCCTCGCCTAGGACCACCTCCCCCAACAGCCGCCCGAGGAAGTAGCTGCGCCCACGCTCGGGCCGCAGGCTTGGCGCTCGGCGTTGATCCAGGCCAAAGGAGCGGGCGAGGACGGCTGTCAGCCGGTCGATAGGCGTGCCCTCCTGCGTGCCCGAAGTGAAATAGGCGCCGCGCAGCAGCGGTGCCGGATCGAGCCGCGAGCCGCCGAAGGCATCCTGCAGAAAAGCTGAAAGTGGCTGCTCGAGCGTCGCCACCTGGCTGGGAAAACCCGCAATCAGAGCCCGGCGCTCCGGGCTGCGTTCCGTCTGCAGCCGCTCGATCAGGCGGGAGTTCAGGCGTTTCACCAGCAGACGCAGCTCCGCCACGAAGCTGGTGCCTGCCTCGCCACCGCCCGCCTCGGACCTGGCCGCTCCCAGCGGGAACGTGACGCCCCAGACTTGTGCCCGTTTCGTCCGGTCCAGATCGTCGAAGAATTCGGTGAAGCCGGCAAGCAGGTCGGCCTTCGTGAACAGCGTGTAGATCGGCATCCGCACGCCCAGTCGGGTTTCCAGTTCCTTGACCCGGCGCCGAATGGCTCGGGCATGCGACAGCCGCTCGTCTGGCGTCGCCTGGGCGACGTCGCTCACAGCGATTGCCACGAGCACCCCGTTGAGCGGCTGGCGCGGCCGGGTGCGCTTGAGCAGGCCAAGGAAGGATTCCCAACCGGCACGATCCACGGTTACGTCGGAATCCTGCGTCGTGTACCGGCCTGCGGTGTCGATCAGAACGGCATTGTCGGTGAACCACCAGTCGCACAGCCTGGTCCCGCCGATACCGGCCACAGCCCCTTGGCCCATTTCGGCGGCGAGCGGAAATTTCAGGCCGGCATTGAGCAGTGCTGTTGTCTTGCCGGCGCCGGGTGGCCCGATAATGACGTACCAGGGTTGCTGGTACAGGTAACCCCGGGTGCCACGCGCCCGCTTGAACAAGGCCAGCGCGGCGGTGAACTTCTCGCTCAGCGCCATGGCTTCCTCGGACGTGGCCGCGTCGGTCTTGGACAGGCCCTCGGTCAGGCCTGCGGCCAGGGCCAAGTCGCGCCTGCGCGCAAGCCAGTCCAGCACCAGATTGGTCCCGGCCCACAGCACCAGCAGGAGCACGACAATCACCAGCCGCGTAGATCCAGCCCTCCAGCGGTGGCAGCAGCGGGCCGAACAGCCAGATCAAAATTGCCAGTAGCACTGTGCCGATCAGGCTGAGCGACCACCGGGACAGCAGGATACGGAGCAACGCGCTCATGGCAGGCCTCCGCTGGCGAGCATCACGACCGGCTTCCTGCCCGGTAAAGCACAACCTCTATGCGACGGTTCTGCTCGCGTCCCTCGGGCGTCGTGTTCGGGCCGATCGGTTCCGCCTCGCCGCGTCCTTCGGCGGATAGGCGGGCCGGATCGTCTATCGCGCGGCCGATGATCGCGCGCGCGGCCTGGGCCCGTGCCAACGAAAGCTGGAAGTTGGAAGGGAACTGCACCGTGCGGATCGGTGCATTGTCAGTATACCCCACCACCTGGACGCGGCCCGGTTCCGTCTTGAGGGCGGCGCCGATCCGCTCGAGCAACTGCACGAATGCCGGCTGAACCGCGGCATTGCCGGAGGCAAACAGACCACGATTGTTGATACGGATGATCGGGGTCGAGGGCGGGCCAATGACGGAGACCAGACCCTGTTGGATCTCCGGCCGTAGAAAGCCGCGTAGCCGGTCCAGCACGCTGGGCTCGGGAGGCACGGGCGATAGAGCGGGCGGCTGCGCCACCGCGATCCGCGCGATCCGCGGCATATGATCCCAAGGCTTGCCGATCATACGTTCATACAGACCGTCAGAGGCAGTGTTGAGCCCGGTCGAGGACCAGGTGAACAAGGCGGCGATCGCCGCCGCGCCGACGGTCCCGGCCACCCAAAGAGGCAGCCGGGCACGCGACGGGCGGTAGGGGGCGGAGACGCCTTGCCAGTGCGGCGAGAGTTCGGTTTCGCCAGGTGGACGGAGACGGGCGATGACCGCGTAGGTGTCTTCGCGCACGCTGTCGAATTCGGCGGTGCCGCGGGCCGAGACCCGGTATTGGCCAACGAAACCCAGCGAAAGGCACAGATACATCAGTTCGATGACCGGGAGGAATTTGCCGGGCTCCTGTTTCATTTGCCGCAGCAGCACGAAAAATCGCTCTCCGCCGCTGACCTCCTGATGAAAGGTCGAAACCAGCGAGCGCGCATTCCACCCGCCGCCGCTGCCCCAGGGCGTGTTGAGCACAACATCGTCGAGGCTCGCGCACAGGGCGTAATGGGCGGGGCGGAGTTGCTCCATCGGCACGCCATTGGCGCGCGCCCGTTGTTCGAAGACGCGCACCTCCCGCACTGTGCGTTCGCGCAGGTCGCCGGCGTCGGGCGGGTGGTTGGCATTGAACAATCGGGCCAGCAGTTGCAGGAGAGGAGCCGCCGCGGCAAGCAGCGGGTCGGTGCCGACGAACTGCGGTTCGGCGCTGTCCGGCTCCGCCATTTCCGGCGGCGGTGAGCGGCGCTCGGATGTAGCGGCGAGAGGCGGCGCCGGTCGGCGGCCGGCGGCTGGGCGAATGACGGTTCGTTCGTTGTCTTCTGGTTGTGAGAACGGATTGTCACTCATGAGCCGCCTCCTCGGGACCGCAGTCAGGGACCGGCCATTCCAGTGCGATTGCCTTGTCCAAGCAAGAACGAACGAAAAGCCTACTAACGACCCACGGGCCGAAATCTTGACCTATCCCGCGACGGTCGGCCTGTCGGTATCCAATTGGTTTTGTGCCACCCGTCACCAACTCCGCGCACCGGTCTGCCCCTTGGGCTGCCGGTTCCAGACGGTTGTCAGCTTCGGATTGCCCAAAGTTCGAGGTTGAGGTTCGGAAAATCTCCAGACACATGCAAGGCGAAAGCGCCGGATGACTGCATCTGCTGCCAGTGAGGGCTGTTTCGGTCCAGTTCAAAGTAGCTGGCCCCGGCATAGAATGGCAATTGCCTGGGTGCGACGGGTAACGGCCTGACGGAAATGCCCGGCAACGCGACATTCACCAGTTCCCGGATCTGTTCGACAGCGCCGATCTTGACCTGGGCCGGGAACAATCGCTGCAGCGTGTCGGTCGGCATGTCGGCCTGCACGCAAAGCACGAAACTGCCGGAGCGCAGGATGTTGCGATCGGTGATCTGGCCCACGCGTATGCCATGACGAGGGTCTTGCAACGGGATCGGCGTCGCGGTCTGGTCGATAACAGCCGAGAGCGACCGGCGCACATCCGCGATCACCGGAGCAAAGCTCCGCTGTAGATCCTCATGCCGATAGGCGGGATATGCGGCGGGGCGGCGGGTCGCTTCGGTAAAGGTCGCGAGATCGCCGGACATTTGCACCAGCACGGCGTAGAGATCGACCGGATGCACCGCGCCGGCGTCCGCCCAGTGGCTCAGCAATTTCTGCCAACGATTCACCGATTGCAGCAGCAGGAAATCCGAGACGTCGGCGACGCCGCGTCCTGGCGCGGTCATCCGGGCGGCCAGCGCCTCGCCGCGCTGGTTCAGCATGCCGGACAATTCGGCCAACAAGCCCGCCAGCGGAGGCGCGGCCGAGCAAATCAGCGCCGGGGGTATCCAGCGGTCGTCCAAGGTGACGCGCCGATCAGCCGCCACCTCCACGATGCGGGCGAGCCCGATACAGACAAAGCCGGGCTGACGCTGATTTTCGAGCAGGTAGCGAAGCCGCAATCTGCCAACCTGCAACGCCGCCGGCTGGGGTGAAGCCGACTGGGTGTCGTAGGCCTCGAACTCCTGCAGGCCATAACGGCCTTCGGGTGCATCGGCCGAAGCGATCTCGACGGCGCCAGGCTGCCGGACCGGCAAGGCCAGATGGACGACGGTGTTGCGCGTGCCCTCCGGCACATCGAGCGGAACCGGGTGGTCGGCATCGCCAGGCAAGGAGAACGGCGTACCGTCCTCGAACACGCCAGATGCGATGGTGGCCGCGAATTTCCCGGTCGCCGAGCAGGTCGCGGTTGATCACCCAGTTCACCATGCCCCAGCCGATGCGGCCGCAGCATTGCAGTGCGTCCGAGGACAAGGGCTTCAAGTGCACGATCCTGCTGCTGGAAGTGCTGCGCCCGCAGGAACATGCCCTCCTGCCAGGCCACGCGGTTGGACCAGGTCATGAACGCTCCATCCCGTTGCACCGGCCGTTCGGTCCGCGCCGCTTCGACTCGCGTCGGGCGGATCGGCTGCCGGCGAGCATGCGGGTCGGCTCAGGTGGGCGCAAGCGAGGCCTCGATGCCATCTATCTTCAATGTCAGCTTGGTTGGACCGCTGGCGGCAAGCGGCGCGGTTGCCCGCCACTTCGCCCGGTCGATATCGCGGAACAGTACGGCGATACCCAGTAAATGAGCGCCCTTCGGCGGTTCGGGATTAAGGGTCAGGTGCTGGTCGGGACGGACGATGATCTCCTGGAACGATAGCAGATCTTCCGACAGTGTTGCTTTTTCCCGCTCGGTCAGGGCGAAGACGTCGGCGCGCTGAAACCGGGCATCGGCAGCCAGGAAAAACAGCCGAACCGCGACCGGCGCCGGGGCTCCCGCGTCGTTCGGATTGGTGCCGGGACCACAGACGATCGCAAGCTCCAGTGAGGGCGGGGGGGGAGGTGGCGGCGGCTCCGACGACCCGCATCGCGCGGCGACCAGCGGCAGCAGCAGGAGGGCGCGGCGCGAGGTCAGAACCTGTCCTCCCTATCGGTCATCTCGACCAACGCCTGTTCGTAGGCGCGGGCGAATGCCTTGGCGTACACGCTGTCGAAATCATCCGACAACGCCTGCGAGACCTCGGCATGAAGGGCAACGAAGGCGTCCCACGCACGCACCTTCCCCTGACCGAGAAGCTTGCCGAGGCTGCCTTGCGACGCCTGACGTTCCAGCGAGGCGGGATTAAATCGCGCCAGCAGGGCACGCACCGCCTCCTGCATCGCGGCCACGGTTGCAAGCTCATGCAGCCGGATGTCGCGCAACGCTTCAGTGACGGCCGCGGCGGGCGGCATGGCGTTGCGCCGGCCCACCCCCAACAGCGCCGCCAGGGCATCATCGTCGCCGGCGGAGAATTTCAGCGGGTTGTTGCCGCTCGCACGCACCATCGTCTGCTCGATGCGGAACTCACCCTTTATGCTGTGGCGAGCGATCAGGGCCTGTCGAAGCCCGACGACGGTTGCGCGCAATACCTCGCCCAACGCCTCCATGGTTCGAACCGGATCGGCCGGCCGGGCATCTTCGGCGCCCGCGCCACGCAGAAACGCAGCCATCAGGTCGCCCCCAGGGCTGGCGGCAGGCATTGCGGCGTGCGGCGGCGACGGCTGCGTCGGTGGTGCGACCGGGACCACAGGCGGAGCTTGAACGACAGGGGTGAAAGGGATGCCTGGTGGGGCCGCGGCCGGCGCCGGGACGACGGAGGCGGCCGGCATGACTGGCTGGGGTGGCACGACCGGCGAGTTTGGCATGGCCGGTGAGGTGGCCGGCACGTCGAGTGCCCAATCCTGCGGGATCGGAATGACGGCGGTTGGTGGCCGAAACGCGTCCCCAGTTGCCGGCGAATGATCTGACTGCACATGACCGCCAAAAACTCGGTCCGGCGGGGTACCGAACGGCATGAAATCGGCTGGCACCCCGGCGTCACGCCCTCCCGCACCTGGCCGCAATCCCACGTCGCCGGGTTCGACCGCGAATGGGTTGAGCATCGATGACGCGGCGCCGGTGAAGCCACTGGACGAGGGCCGAATATCGTCGTCGTCCTGCCAGCGTGGCACGGGCTCCGCGTCACTCTCGCCTGTCTCCACCTCGATCTCGTATGCGCCGAGACGCACCCGATCGCCGCTGCGCAAGGCCCGAGGCTGCTCTCCGATCGGCGCGATCTCGTGATTGAGGAACGTCCCGTTGGTGCTGGTATCCTCGATCTGCCATCGGCCGGAGCGGAACGCGACCAGGCAATAACTCTTCGAGAGCAGGCGCAGTGGATCGGTCAGAACCCAGTCGTTATCCGACCCGCGGCCAATTCTATACTCCCCGCCGGTGACCACGCGTCGCTCCGGTGAGACGACATCGGGGCAGCGCAATGTCGTGAGCGTCAGCCGCACGGCAGCCTGGTCCCACCGTTCATTGCGAGATTTGTCAAGTGCAAATGGCCGTTTCAACGCACCTGTCTCCCTACCGGCAGTGTTATAGCGGCAGGATTTGTCTGTCGGCTATAGCCTCGCGATGGCTTCACGGGAAGTGCATATCCTGGAATACATCCACCCCGCCGCATTCGGATTGAGAGGTTCGCTTGGGCCTGGTTCCGTCTCCGACAATACTGAGCACCGATGAGATGGGCCGTGTCGCCGCGCCGATTTTTACCTCGGTCGGCCAGGACGCGGTCAATTCACCGGGCGATGTTTTCGTCATTCAGTCGCTGCTGAACGACCGGCTGCCCAAGCCGCACACCCCGGTTCCGGTCACCGGCGTTGCCGATCCCGGCACGATCCTGGCGATCGAGGCATACCAGGCCGTGGTGATGTCGATGATCCCGCCTACCGGACATGTCGATCCGGGGAGCGCCACCTACTATTCCCTGGCAGCGCGGCCGCTGGTGACCAATGGAGCGCTGCCGGTGCCGCAGTTTGGTCACGTCGGAATCGTGCCGCGGGACGTGATTGATGGCGCGATTGCCTCGTTCCTGCGCTGGAGCGTTCCAGCCTCCGTGACGATCGCACAATGGGTTGTCGAGAGCGCGTGGGGTGCGGCGATGCCGCCCGGGAGCAACAATCCATTCGGGATGAAGGCGACCCCCGGACAGGACGCGGTGGAAAGCATGACGCGGGAGGTGGTGAACGGTGAGAGCGTCCAGGTCAGCGCGCGGTTTCGCAAGTTCGGCACGCTTGCCGAGGCTTTCGATCAGCATGGCAGGTTGCTGGCAACGGCCACTCCTTATGCGAAGGCGATGCAACTGGGCCAGGATCCGGAAGCCTTCGCCGACGCGCTCACGGGCGTTTACGCGACCGACCCCCAATACGGCTTTAGATTGAAATGGGTGATGACGAATTATGGTTTTCGGCGATACGACCGGCAGCCATGACCTACACGGCGTTCCGCCGGGGAATCGCGTGCCGTCGACCATCGGCACCCGGGTCTCGCCGGTTGTGCCGGCCACGGTGATGGTTTGGCGATCGTCACGTCTTGAGCATGATCTCGCGCTGAGCGGAACGTGGGAGGTGTGCAAATCGTACGACCAAACAATGAGCTGGCGGCGCGGCAACATTAGAGCGCTTTCACTTTAGTGGAAACGCTCCAACTTTGCGTTCGCGAGCATTCCATCAGCCTGATTCGGCTTCGCAATTTCTGTCAGGCTGATATTGCTCTAGTCAGCGACGCAGATCATCGACCTGAAGCTGTAGCAGCTGGTGCCCGCCGTCGCGAAAAATATCGATCGGAACAGTCTGCCCCGCCGGGGTGTCGGCGGCGATCTTGGACAGCACGGATAGATTATTGGCCTCGGCGCCTTTGATCTTGAGAATGACATCCCCTTGACGGATGCCGGCCTTGGAGGCGGCGCTGCCTATTGTAACACCCTTGACGACCATGCCCTGAGCGCTGTCCAGGCCGTACCTGCCCGCGGTTTCCCCCGTCACCGATTGGCATACCAGGCCGACGCCCGCGCTGATCGATGTCACCGCATAGCGGGTTTGTGGTGCGTCCGCCGGGCGTGCCGGCTCGTCCTGGTGCGGGGCTGGCGGCGGCTGTTGTCGCGTCGCCTCTTGCTGGCGTGCGGTCGCCTCCGCCTGGCGCGCTGCCTGTTGCTGTCGGGCCGCGTCTTGCTGGCGTGCAGTCGCCTCAGCCTGGGCCTGGCGTGCCGCCGCCTGCTGCTGTTGCCGCACCATTTCTTGCTGGCGCAACGCGGCCGCGTCCGCCTGCCGCGCGGCCTGCTGCTGCTGTCGTGCGGCCTCCTCCTGGCGTGCCAGTTCCGTCTGGCGTGCGGCCTGCTGCTGTTGTCGTGCCGCCTCTTCCTGGCGTGCGGCTTCCGCCTGACGTGCGTCCTGCTGCTGTTGTCGAGCCGCCTCTTCCTGGCGTGCGGCTTCCGCCTGACGTGCATCCTGCTGCTGTTGTCGAGCCGCCTCTTCCTGGCGTGCAGCCTCCGCCTGGCGTGTCGCTTCGGCTTGACGTGTCGCCTCGGTATTGGTCGCGGGTGCCACCGGCTGTGATGCGGGCCCGCTCAGAAAGTGCCAGCCGAGAATACCTCCGACGACTACCACGCCGGCGATCAGGGCGCCAATTCCGAGCATCCGCGGCGAAGACGGCGATCGGGAGGTGCTTCTGGCTGTTCCCCAGGCAGGCTCATCCGACGCTGGCTTGGCGGTCGCCGCTTGCGCCGGTCGTGATGCATAACCAGGTCTGCGTGCCGCCTGCAACGCGTCGTTGAATTCAGCGGCGCTCTTGAAACGATCCTCACGGTTTCTCGCCATGGCTCGGGTCACGACCGCGTCGAGCGCTGGGGTGACGAGCGTTGACACCCGGGACGGCGAAAGTGGCGAACCGTAGAGCACCTTGTGCATGATGGTCGTCAGGTTGCCCTCATACGGGCGTTCGCCGGTCAACAGGTGATAGAGCACAACACCGGTCGAATAGATGTCCGTACGCAAATCGATCTTTTCGCCGAGAAATTGCTCGGGCGACATGTATGCCGGAGTGCCGATCACCATTCCGGCCTGTGTCATCTCGCTGTCTTCCAGACGCGCAATGCCGAAATCGGTTATTTTGACCTGATTCTCCTTGGTGAACATGATGTTCGCTGGTTTGACGTCGCGATGCACCACACCGTGGTCGTGGCTGTACTGTAGAGCCTCAAGGATGGAACCTATGATCTGACAAATATCGGCCAACGCGAAACGCTGATTGTCGTCAAACATCCCCTTCAGCGTCGAGCCATTGACGAATTCCATCACGAGATACGCATAGTCCTCGGTTTCTCCATAGTCGTAGACGCCGACGATATTGGGATGGTTGAGTTGCCCGGCGGCCTGAGCGCCTCGCTTGAACCGGGCAAAAGCTTCTCCGGCCTCGGAATTGTCCATCGACGCAAGCGGCATCAGCTTGATGGCGACCCGGCGAGCGATGTCGGAATCCCAGCCGTCATAGACGGTGCTCATAGGCGTGCGCGCCAACACAGCCTTCAACTCATATTTGCCGATATGGTTGATGGTTGTGCGCATTTTTCCCAGGAGGCAGATCGAGGAGACTGGCGAGGACGGACCGAGCAGACTATCGGGACCACTGTGACATTGTTTTTATCGGCTGTCATCAACTGCGACATCAGCTGTTCGGTCAGACGGCTTAGGGCAGCCACGACCGCCGGACCTTGACAAGTGGCTCCCTCAGTTCGCCGACACGCCATCAAGGGCGCGGCGGCCGGGAAAAGCTGCGCGGTTGGATGCCATTCCCCGCTTTCCTAACGGAATCGGCAATCTGGCCGGGACGGCTCGGCATTCCTGTGGCTAGTCGAAGCCGCACCCGCAGAACTCACGATGTAAGGACGAGCCCGGGGGGGTCAGCCACGGGCGCGATACCGACTGCCATTTGTCCCACGAACCGGCTACTACTTGGAATCGAGCTTGAGCAATGGCACAACGCTTGGCCAGCGGACAGGAGTTAAAGCCAGCCGTGTTCTCAACCAACGCGACGACCGCCGAGGAGTGGCCTCCCGGGCGCGGCAAATGCATCGCCGCACAGCGATCAACTCCATCGAGGGCCCGAAGGAGATCCACATCATCGCCGGAGACAACAGGGATATGAGGCAGACCCGAATTCTGATCATAGCGGCGGCGCTGACCGTGCTTGCTGGCTGCGCCGCTCAAACGGGTGCCCCAGCCGTCAGTCCATATCCGCCGGTGCCCGCCCTCATTCCAGAGACCATACCGAAGCCCCCTGTCACCGAGGAACCGTTGATTTGGCAACCGGGGCATTGGGACTGGGTCGGTGACAGTTATGTCTGGACGACTGGCCAATATGTGCCCATTCAGGGGCATGGGAACCTATGGATGCCCGGTTGGTGGTCTCGGCCGGAGAACCAATGGGTCTGGCAACCGCCGCATTGGACGCAGTGAATTTCAACCTGTAAGGCTGCGCGAAAGCCCGTCGCCCTTCCCGCTGCGAGGACGGAGAGCGGGAGCTCTGGCGTAGGCATGGACGCCGGACCGTGAAGCACGACATCCGCGCGAGCGGATAGCCGGTTTTGCGCCAGAGGGTTCCTTGGGCGCCTGATCCAGATCCAGGTTTGGGTGGCTCTCGAGTTCGCGTCGGCCGGGCAAATTCATCGATCCAGCGGCGTGCTATCGGCGGCGGCGCCACGCCCATCGGAGACGCGCCGAACTGGAGCGTCCGGGTGTAAGAACTCCAGACGGTCTCGACGGCCGCCATGCGCCTGAACCCCGCGGTCACGCCAGGCATGATGCTCGGCTGGTTTTTCCCCGGGTTACTCGGCACGTATTCGGGCCGCCTGGGGTTGTCACGAGAGTATGGTCAGGACTTCGCACCGACCATCCTAGCCTAGATCTTACGATAGGCCTCAGATCTTTCCGGGACCGCGAGCACTCGCAGCAGGACTATGCCGTTCTGACGAATTCTGGTTTTACTTTGAACGCTCAGCCGGTACGGCCCACTTGTGGCAAATGTCCGGGTCATTTCGGTCAAATTCCGGCCGTGCGCGCCAAATCCGCGGTCCGCCGCTACATGCGAACGTGGACTCCAGGGCAGCCAGTGTCTGTTTTCAATGGCCTTCTGGTTGTCCGCTCCTGCCGCGCGAACGCGACGAACCTGGGGGCCAATGTGGCCGGGCGGTCCCATGCGGTCTCTGCCCGAAATGAGAGTATGGTTTGCGGTGCAATTCACACCTGTA
>CAVWZM010000035.1:0-62976 GCA_963759425.1 uncultured Alphaproteobacteria bacterium | reverse complement strand
ATTGAAATGGTCGGGATTTGCACCAGCGCGACGGCCTTCACTCCCAATACCAGAACGAGGATAGTGAAGAGCGCGACCAGGCCGACGTCGGTGAGGACGACGCTCGCCCATCCACGTCGCAATGTAACCGGCGTATCAAACGGCAGACGGAAGAACAGCACAAAGACAAACGGTGGCAACAGGAGGTGGGAAATGAACGGATGGCGCACCACCCGGTGCCACCAGCGACCGAAGCCGGAGATCGACTGGAATTCGGTACAGTCATGCAGGTGGAGTAGATATCCGCGCCGCCGAGACGGCGATCGAGGTTGTTCCACACCGCATGGTGGTTGGCATGCTGATACCGCCAGTTCGCAAACGGGGTCATGGTGAACAGGCTGCAAAATCGCCCGACCCATTCGTTGGCGGCGCGATTACGGAAGAACGCGCCATGTCCGCAGTCATGCTGAATGATGAATATGCGCACCACCAGTCCCGCGGCCGGGACGGTCAGGGCCAAGGTGAGCCAGACCGAGATGCCGCGCAGCAGATACGCCGCCGCGATCAGGGCGAAGAACGGCAGGAAGGTGGACGCGATCTGTCCCAGGCTGCGGCGAAGCACCGGTCCCTGGTGCGCCATCATAACCGCGCGCAAGGCCCGCCTGTCATCGTCATCCCCGATTGCCGGCGGCCGCTCGCACTCAGTTGCAATGTTGCTCATGGACGCCTCGGGAATATTTGATACGAACGCTGGTGGCGCCGTGGATGACGGCTATTCGCTATGAAAATCGGAACGCTGGCGCCGATGCTTCAATCCGTGGCTACATGGCATTGCGGGCGTCGGCCTGCAAGCAAAGGATAGCGGAAAGTCCGCTTCACCCTGCCAGGACGCCACGGGTCTCGAACAGCCCGTACAGCGCACGCGACTGGGCGCCCCGCCCGACCAGCAAGAGACCGTCTCCCGCCTCGATAACCGTTCCCGGATCAGGCTGTGGCACCGCCTCGCCCGCGCGCCGGTTGATCTGCACAATGAAGAACACGCCGTTGGCGAGTTGTTCCACCGCTCCAATGGTTTGTCCGATGACCGAGCTGCCCGGAGCGGCGACGACCACATCCATGTCCAGCCCAAGCGAAAGCAGCACTTTTTCAAAATCCTTCATGCGGTCGGAGCCACGGATGAAATCCGCCGTCTGCTGATAGAGCAAAATTTCGGCGATCCTCTCGGCGCCGATATGGGTCGGCAGAACAACCCTGTTCGCACCGGCCTGGATGAGCTTGCTCTCGGTGCTGGGCTGTTCGCCGCGCGCGATGATCTCCAGGTCACGGTTCAGGCTGCGGGCACTCAACGTAATGAAGACATTGGCCGCATCGTTCGACAGCACGGTCGCCAGGGCGCGGGCGCGATGCACCCCGGCTGCCCGCAGCGACGCCTCATCGGTCGCATCGGCGTGCAAGCACAGGAAGCCGAGGTCGCGAGCCTGCGTGACACCGGCCTCGGCTTGCTCCAGCACCACGAAGGGCGCACCCCCGGCGTGCAGTTCCCTCGACAGCATCACACCGATCCGCCCGAAGCCGCAGATGATGACATGGTCCTTCAACCTGTCGATCTGGGTCGTCATCCGCTTTACTCCAAAAAACTGGTTGAGCTGATTGAGCGTGATGAACTGGACCAGGACGCCGCTCAGGAAGAACACACCCGTACACCCGAAGATGATCGTCACGATGGTGACGGCGCGAAGCAGGCTGGTGTTGATAGGATGCACTTCAGCGTAGCCGACGGTGAACACCGTCACCACAACCATGTAGAAGGCATCGCCGAGGGGCCAGCCGATGCACACATAGGCGGTGGTGGCCAGCGTGATCACGGCGACCATGTATAGGAAACCGGTGGCGAAATTGCGCAGCGGCGAGCCCAGCAATCCGAGCGATGCGGAGTTCATGGTGCGGCGCGTTACATCAAAGGCTGCGCTGTGGCCGGTCGAGGGGATGCTACAAACCCTTTGCATCGGTCGCTGGACGAATTGGACCAGCGCGTTTGAGGTTATGCCTTGGCTATAGCAAAGTGGACTATTGCAAACTGGACCACAGCAAATGATGAACCGGCGTGAGTGCACGCGCGGCTGGCTGAGCAGGGGGTGCCGAAGCAGCGATGGAATGGGAGGCACCGACGATCGTGCTGGACGCGCGGCCGTATGGCGAGGGCGATGTTGTGGCAACGGTCATGAGTCAGGACCATGGCCTACACCGAGGCCTTGCCCGTGGCGGCGCCTCAAAGGGAAAGGCAGCCACCTGGCAAGCCGGCAACCTGGTGCAAGTGCGATGGACCGCCCGGCTGACGGAGCAACTCGGCAGTTTCAGCGGTGAACTGATCCATGCCGCGGCCGCGCATGTCATGGATGACCCGCTTGGCTTGGCGATGCTCACCTCGCTATGCGCCGTGACCGAGGGCGCCCTGCCGGAGCGTCAGCCGCATCCACGGATTTTTGCCGGCCTGCTAGGCCTCATTCCCCGGTTGCCGTTGGGCGAGGCTGAACTGACGGATATCGTGCGCTGGGAGCTGGCGGTCCTGGCCGACCTCGGCTATGGCCTCGATCTTTCCGCTTGTGCGGTGACCGGTCGAACCGAGGGACTGATCTACGTATCACCCCGGACCGGGCGCGCCGTGACCCGGGAAGGCGCTGGGATCTGGACGGTCCGGCTGTTGCCCCTGCCCGGGTTCATCATTGGCGACGCCGCGGTCGACGCTGCCGCCTGGCGAGACGGACTGCGGCTGACCGGCCATTTCCTGGCGCGGGATGCGTTCGGCCACCAGCACCGACCCCTGCCCCGGGCGCGCCAAATGCTCTACGACCGGGTGTCCGCCATGGCTGGCGCGACGGAATCCGAGGCTATCATGGAACATCAGGAAGAGGGCACCGGGAACCAACATGCCGGATGATCTGATCGGCACTATCCACGACACTCAGTTCAAGGATGCGCTGTCGGAACGCTACCTGGCGTATGCGCTCTCGACCATCATGTCGCGCTCCCTGCCCGACGTACGGGACGGGCTGAAGCCGGTGCACCGGCGGCTGATCTACGCCATGCATCAACTGCGCCTGGACCCGACGGCCGGCTTCAAGAAGTGCGCCCGGGTCGTGGGCGACGTGATGGGCAAGTATCACCCGCACGGCGACGCATCGATCTACGACGCCATGGTGCGCATGGCGCAGGACTTCGCTGCGCGATATCCGCTGGTCGAGGGCCAGGGCAACTTTGGCAACATCGACGGCGATAATCCGGCCGCGATGCGGTACACCGAGGCGCGCCTGACCGAGGTCGCGCAGGCGATGCTGGCCGGCATCGACGAGAACGCGGTGGATTTTCGCCCCACCTACGACGGGGAGGAAGCCGAACCCATTGTTCTGCCGGGCGCGTTTCCGAACCTGCTCGCCAACGGCGCGGCCGGTATCGCGGTCGGCATGGCGACGTCCATTCCGCCGCACAACGCCGGCGAAATCTGCGCCGCCGCGATCCACCTGATCGAGCATCCGCACGCCACCACCGCCGACCTGCTGCGACATATGCCCGGCCCCGACTTTCCGACCGGCGGCGTGCTGGTCGAGGACCAGGCGGCGATCCAGGCCGCCTACGAGACCGGCCGCGGCGGTTTCCGGCTGCGCGCCAAATGGGATGTCGAGAAGGGCAAGCACGGCACCTGGCAGGTGGTCGTGACCGAGATCCCCTATCAGGTGCAAAAGGCCAGGCTGATCGAGCAGATCGCCCAACTCATGGAGGACAAGAAGCTGCCCCTGGTGGGCGACGTGCGCGATGAGAGCACCGACGTGGTCCGCCTCGTGCTGGAGCCGAAGGTGCGCGGCGTCGAGCCCGAGGTCCTGATGGAGACGGTGTTCCGCGCCACCGCGTTGGAAACCCGGTTCCCGCTGAACATGAACCTGCTGGATGCCACCCGGACGCCTCGGGTCATGGCGCTGCCCGAGGTGCTGCGCGCCTGGCTGGATTCACCGGCACGAGGTGCTGGTTCGCCGCTCCAACCATCGCCTCGCCGCCATCGACCGGCGGATCGAGGTGCTGGACGGCTACCTGATCGTCTATCTCAATCTCGACGAGGTGATCCGCATCATCCGCGAGGAGGAACATCCAAAGCCGCGGCTGATCGACCGGTTCAGCCTGACCGACACCCAGGCCGAGGCGATCCTGAACATGCGGCTGCGCAGCCTGCGGCGGCTGGAGGAGATGGAGATCCGCAAGGAGCACCGGGCGCTGTCGAAGGAACGCAAGGAGCTGCAGGCGCTGCTGAAGGACGAGAAGCGCCGCTGGCAGAGGATTGCCGAGGAAGTGGCGGAGATCCGGACGAAATTCGGCTCCGGGCTGCTGGGTGATCGCCGCACCAAGCTGGGCACGCCGCCGCCGGTGGTGGATTTCAGTACAGATGCGTTCGTGGAACGCGAGGCGATCACCGTCATCCTCACCGAGAAAGGCTGGATCAGGGCGGTCAAGGGCGCGATCGCCGATCCCGGCGAACTGAAGTTCAAGGAGGGCGACAAGCTCAGGCTGCTGCTGCCATGCCAGACCACCGATCGTCTGACGTTGTTCGCCACCAACGGGCGGGCCTTCACACTGAAGGCGGCTGAACTGCCTCGCGGCCGTGGCGACGGTCAGGCGGTGCGTCTGCTGGCGGAGTTGACCAACGAGGATGCGGTCGTCGCCCTGTTCGTGGCGGTTGAAGGCGGGCGCTATCTGGTCGCCTCCAACACCGGTCGCGGCTTCGTCGTCGCGGGCAGCGAGTTCGCGGCGGAGCGGCGGACGGGCAAACAGATCCTGAACCTCAAGCCGGACGAAGAAGCGGTGCTGTGCGTGCCGGCCGATGGCGACCACGTCGCGGTGATCGGCGAAAACCGCCGCCTGCTGGTGTTCCCGCTGGACCAGGTGCCGGAGATGGCGCGCGGCGCCGGCGTGATCCTGCAGCGCTACAAGGATGGCGGGCTGTCCGACGCGAAGATCTTTCGTCTCGCCGACGGTCTGACGTGGCGGCTGGGGGAGCGCGTGCGGACCGAAACCGACCTGCGTCCATGGCTTGGCGAACGGGCAACCGCCGGACGCCTGCCGCCGAACGGATTTCCGCGCGCCCCGAAATTCGGCGGATAGGGTTCCGGTTCGCTTTCGCTACCTGCATCTGGTTCGGGCCGAGCGTGCGACGCGGCGACCAGGGAGACACCTGGAGAGATTGCCGCATCGCCGCACGCTCGGCCATTCCGGTCCACGCGACGATGATCTAGAGTTTGGCGTGGTGGTCCCGGCGCCCAACAGGCCGGGGCCAGTGCAGGCCCCCGTCTTCCGACCACCCTGGGAGAGACGGGTAACAGGCCTTTCGCAACCTCGCCTACCGGATCGGGAACCTGCCGCCTATGCCCGACGCGACCGACGCCGTGCGCCAATCGCCCGTGACCCCACCCGCCAGCGGGACGGCGTCGCCGAACGAACACACGGCCGCATCCAACAGTGCATCGGCACCGGCGAACACGAGCACCCCGACATGGAGCCGAGCCGCCTGGATCTTCGCGGTGTTGCGGGTTCTGGTGGTGATCGGGGCCGGTATCCTGACCTGGTACGTGGCGGGACACTGGAACCGCTGGACCGGCGCCGCCCGTTACGAGACGACCGACGACGCCTACACCGCCGGCGACGTGACCCCGTTGTCGGCGAAAGTCTCGGGCTATGTCGCCACCGTCGGTGTCACTGACTATCAGGTTGTGCGCAAGGGCGATCTGATCGTGGAGATCGATGCCTCCGACTATCGCGCGCAACTGGCGCAGGCCGAGGCCAACCTCGCCGCCGCACAGGCGACGCTGGCCAATCTCGCGAACCAGAAGGACGTTCAGCGGGCACTGATCCGTCAGGCCGAGGCGACCATCATGGCGACCCAGGCCGACCTGGTGCGTTATGAGCTGGAGGCGAAGCGTCAGCGCGAATTGCTGCAGACCCGTATCGCCGGAACCCAGCAACTGGTCGAGCAGGCGGACGCCAACGAACGGCGCACCGCTGCCCAGCTCGAGCTCAACAATGCTCAGCTCGATCAGCAAAAGGCTTTGCTGGCGAGTCTGGACGTGCAGGAGAACCAGCTTCGGGCCGAGGTCAAGGCGGCGGAGGCGCAGGTGACCCTGGCCCGCAACAACGTGGATTATACCCGCATCGTCGCGCCGGCGGACGGGTTGGTGAGCCAGCGTCAGGTCCGGCCCGGTCAGTTCATCAATGTCGGCACCCAGGTGATATCGGTGGTGCCGCTGCCGCGGATCTGGGTGATCGCCAACTACAAGGAGACGCAGATGACCAACGTGCGTCTCGGCGATCCCGCCCGGGTGACGGTCGATGCCTTCCCCGACCTTGTCCTTACCGGCCATGTCGACAGTTGGTCGCCGGGCACCGGCAGCACGTTCGCGCTGTTGCCGCCGGACAATGCGACCGGCAATTTCACCAAGGTCGTTCAGCGGGTGCCGGTAAAGATCGTGCTCGACGATAACCCGGCGCTGGGTACTCTGGTCCGACCGGGGCTGTCGGTCGAGGCGAGCATCGATACCGGCCCGGTCGAGAACCGCGAACCAACGGCGGGTTCAACCCAGAAGACCCGCGCGGGACGCCCGGCTCCGGCCGCTACCCCGTCCACCGCCGACTATCAGCCGCCGATTCTCCGGCCGCTGCATCCCCCGCCCCCTCCCCGGCGGCTCCATCCCCGGCTGGCGCTCCAGGCAAATGACGCTCCACCCTGCCCCGGTCACCGCGGCGGGACGCGCTTTGCACACCATCGCAGACGTCCATCCACGTTTGCGCGCCGACACACTTCGCCCATATGTCGCCATCCTCGGCGTGTTGCTGGGATCGATCATCGCGACGTTCGCGAGCCGGGTAACCACCTTCGGCCTGGCGGATCTGCGCGGCGGCCTGCACGCCGGCTTCGACGAAGGTGCCTGGATCACCACTGCCCTGGGCATCGGCCAGATGATGGCTGGCATCGCCTCGCCCTATCTCGGTGCGATCTTTGGCGTGCGGCGGGTCCTCCTGCTCGCCATTCTGACCATGTTCGTCGCCAGCCTGCTGGGTCCACTCTCACCCAATCTCAATGCCTTCATCGCCATGCAGGTCCTCAGCGGCCTCGGTTCAGGGACGTTCATCCCGCTCACGATCAGCTTCATCATTCGCAGCCTGCCCGCGCGGCTCGTGGTCTACGGTATTGCGTTCTATGCAATGAACTCCGAGCTGTCACAGAATGTGGCGGCGTCGCTGGAGGGTTGGTACACCGAGCACTGGTCGTGGCACTGGATCGACTGGCAATACTGCCTGATGCTGCCGGTGATGTTTGGCTGCATCTCCTACGGCGTGCCGCGCGAGGCAATAAACACCCGCCTCATGCGCGACCTCGACTGGCCCGGCATCGCGTATGCCGCGATCGGGCTCGGTCTGTTGTATGCGGGTCTTGACCAGGGCAACCGCCTTGACTGGAGCCATAACGGGCTGGTCATCGGCCTTCTGCTGTCTGGAAGTCTTGTGACCCTGGCCTTCGTGGGGCGCGAATTCGCGATAGCGCGCCCGTTTCTGAATATCGGACGCCTGCTCCGCGGCAACCTGCTGCTGCTGTTGCTGTTGCTCGCCGGTTTCCGCTTCATCATCCAGTCCACTGCCTACATTATCCCGACCTATCTGCAGAACGTGCAGAATTTTCGCGAACTGCAGGTGGGCAGCGTGCTGCTGTGGATCGCCTTGCCGCAGCTTGTCCTAGCCATTCCGGTGGCGGAATTGCTCCGCCGGACCGACGGGCGATGGGTGCTCGCGCTCGGCAGCGCGTTGATTGGCATCGCCTGCTGGATGGCGACGGGGTTGACCAGCGAATGGGCAACCGACGATTTCCTTCCGTCGCAGATCCTGCAGGCAATAGGCCAGTCCTTCGCGTTGACAGCATTGCTGGCAATGATCGTCCGCACGATCAACCCGGCCGATGCGCTGGCGATCGGCTTCCTGCTGCAGACCAGCCGATTGTTCGGCGGGGAGATCGGCACCGCCTTCATGCAGACCTTTGTACGTGTGCGCGAGCAGATCCACTCGAATCTCGTCGGGCTGCATGTCGACGGGTCGGCCGGTTTCACCATCGATCGTCTAGCGGCCTATCGCGGCGTGGTCGGCGCTCATACCGCCGATCTCGCGGCCGCCGCCGCGCAGTCGGCAAAACTCTTGGCGAGCACTGTGGCGCAGCAGGCTTCGGTGCTGTCCTACATCGACGGGTTCACGGCAGCCGCCGGCGGGGCGTTCGTATGTTTGCTTCTGGTCGCCCTTATGCACCGCCCGCCGCCGTCACAGTTCTGATAAGGCCTGGGGCGCCGGACAGTCGGATCTCCCGCGGTGCCGAGGCGACTGGCACGGCACGCGGAAGTCAATTCCGGGCCGCACCGACCGGGATACGATAGCCTCTTGAGAACGTCGCCCGAGTTGCGCCATAAGGCGCCCGTCCGGACCCTTCCGGGTACGTCGAGCCCGGCGTACACCGCCGGCCTCAGGGAGAATGTCAAGATGATCTCGACACGCCGCAGCCTTCTCGGGGGCGCCGCCGCCTTATCGCTGGCGCCGGTGACCCGGCTTCGCGCCCAGAGCCGAACCAAACTCACCATCGGCGTGCTGACGGATCTGTCCGGGACCTACCGCGATAATACTGGCCCGACATCCGTCGCGGCCACGCAGTTGGCGGTCGATGAGATGAAACCGCATCTCGATTTCGACGTCGAAATCATCAGCGCGGATCACCAGAACAAGCCCGACGTTGCCGCGGCCATCGCCCGGCAGTGGTTCGACAGCGGTGTGGACTGTGCCGCGGACGTGCCGACCTCGTCGGTGGCGCTGGCGGTCGCGCAGGTCGCGAAGGAGAAGGACAAGCTGATGCTGAACGCGTCAGCCACAGTGTCATCGCTGACCGATGCGCAATGCAGTCCAAATACCATCGTGTGGAGCTTCGACACGTACGAGAATGCGCAATCCACCGGCGGTTCGTTGGTGGCCCAGGGTTTCAAGTCCTGGTTCTTCATCACCGCGAACTACGCGTTCGGACAATCGCTTGAGGAGCTGACGACGGCGGTTGTCAAAAAGGGCGGCGGCGAGGTGAAGGGTGCAATCCGTTACCCGTTTCCCGATACGACCGACTTTTCCTCCTACCTGGCTCAGGGTCAGGCGAGCGGCGCAACCGTCCTTGGATTTGCCAATGCCGGTCTGGATTTGGAAAACTGCATCAAGCAGGCGGCTGAGTTCGGGCTGAATCAGTCCATGAAACTGGCGCCGCTGCTGATGTTCATACAGAATCCGCACTCGCTTGGCACGCAAATCTGCGGTGGTCTGACGACCACCGAGACATTCTATTGGGATCTGAACGACCGTACGCGTGGCTTTACCAAGCGCCTGCTGGAGCGGACCAAACTGAACAACTACCCGAACCAGGCGCACGCGAGTTCGTACGGTTCGACGATTCATTACCTGAAAGCGGTGGCTGCGTTGGGCGCCGCACAGTCGAAACAAAGCGGTCGTGCGGTGGTGGCGAAGATGAAGGCGTTGCCGACGGATGATGACGCGTTCGGTCCGGGTAAGGTCCGCGCTGACGGCCGCGGCGAATTCCCGGCCTACTTGTTCGAGGTGAAGTCCCCGAAGGAAAGCAAGGGGGAGTGGGATCTCTACAAGCTGGTTCGCACCACCCCCCCTTCCGAGGTTCTGCACCCGCTCAATCCAAAGTGCGGTTTCCCGATCGGCTGACGGAGAACCTTGCTCAGCGAAGGTTTGCCCGGCTTAAGGGCCGGGCGCCGCTGGCGTGTTTCCTTGGCCCCACGCATGGCAGGTTCCACGAGCCCCTCAGATGATGGGCGCAGTACCCGATCGTCTCCACGGGGACGGCACCGGGGGCAGCGGTGGCTTCCTGCGGGGAAATAACCGGGTCCGCTAGCCAGCGTGCCACCGGTCGGCGATACCCTACGGAACGGATCGCGCCTTGCGCGGCTGTTACGGCTCGGCCGCCGGGTGCTATTCGGCCGCGCGCGGCACGCCACTGTATTTCTCGACCCACTCTCGGCCGAGCCGCAGGGCTTCGTCGGGGGTTATCCAGGACCATTCCGCGCCGCGGGCGCGTAGCGCGACCCATACGGTTTCACCGTGTACGTGCTCTTCAACCGCGAGGGGCGTTGGTTGAGACATCGAAAGCGCCTTATGCAAGTGTCTGTTGGACGCGGTCGCCACGCCGGCGGTCGGCGAAAGCTTTCGGGCGACTCGGCTGTGTCTAACCGACTCGTGACCACGCACGCCACATTCTTGCCCTACTGATGTGCGTGCCCGCAATCGAAAACGTTGCGATTTGCCGAAAGATGGACAGGATTTTTGGAATATCCGGAGTAGCGTGGGATCCCTGCAACAGCGTCCGGCCACGAGTAACCACCGCCAAGAGTTGAAAATCCGAACATGTGGTCGAGCGAGAAGCCGCCGGCCTCATCCATCAGCCCATGATAGCCGAACAGCCGGCAGGTCGGGTCCCGGACCAGCACATAGCCGTCCGGCTCCGGCCGCTTTCATGTCGGCCGGGTCGAACATCATGTGCGGCCAGATCATGACCGAGCCCGAGCACGCGATGCTCGATCGTCCGTTGCGCGACCGTCGCGCCCGGTGCCGTCGTGCAACTCGCAGAGTCGTCGATGAAATCGGGTGCCACGGGCCGGAGGCGGGATAGATCAGCACCGCGAAGCTGTGGCGGCGGCTGTCGCCCAGCTTGAGGAACAGGCGCGTGGAAAGGCCGGGCGGCGGCCCGGAATACGACTGCGGCTCGTCCCTGTAGGTCATGCTGGTGTTGAAGATATGCGCGCCGAAGCTTGACTCCGCGGCGTGGCCGGAGTGCCGGTCCTCATAGCGGAACAGCGCGTGCAGCCAGCCGTCGGCCTCGCCGCCCTCGCGAAAATCATAGACCAGTTCGGCGTGCCCCTCATCGACGATCGAAGTGATCGAGATCGATCGCCATGCTGCGGTCGCGCGGCAGGCATCCCAGGAACGTCTGAGGCGCGTTGCGTTCCGCTCTGGTCGAAGACGATCGAGCCGGACCGGGAGATTGCGCTGGGTCGTCGCCATCGGCGTCGGCTGGAAGATGCTGCGAAACCGCGTTTGGGCAGGATCGGGAAGGGCAGCAGGTAGCCGCGGCCGAGTTCGGCCGGCAGTGACGGGATCGCCGGATCGGGGCGCAGATTGTCGCGTTCGACGTTCACGTGGGCGATGCGGACGCGATCCTGTCGCGTCACCTCGTAGCGCGGGCGGACCACGTGCCGGCCGGCGCGCAGTTCGATCTGCTCGGGCCACACAGGCCGGGCAGATAGTCGGCGACGTCCAGCGCGACGGTGGCGAACGGGCCGACCGGCTGTTCCAGCGCCACAGGCCGCTCCGCGCCCATGCGATCGAGTGCGATCGTCCCGGCGGGAATCGGCACGGCGTGGCTGTTTTGCAGCCACAGCACGACCTGTTCGTCCGGCCGGGCGCCGGCAGTCCGGCGAACCGGTCCGATGGCCAGGCATTGGCGTCATGGGTGCAGGACAGCGACGCGCCATTGTCGGACGCATAGGTGTCGAGCGCGTATTTCACCACGTCATGGCCGGCGACGCCGATCGCATGGATGAACAACTGGCCGGTGAACGGCGCCAGGCCGAACCGGTCCTTGACCTGGCGGCTGTCGATCGAGAAGCCGCCCGGCCCCGCTGGCAGTTCCTGCTCCCAGGTTGCCAGCACGGCGCCGGAGGCATCGAACAGGCGCAGCCACAGCCGAACCTCGGTGGCGCCGTAGCCAGCCCAGTAGTTGGCCGACACCAGCCGGGTGGAAAGCCCATCGGCTTCGCGGAAAAAGGCAAAGTTGGTGGCGAAGTTCAGCTTGTCGAGATAGCGGCTTCGGTTGCTGAGCATAGCATCCGGCAGGCGGGCTTCGTCCAAAGTGATCACAGCGGCGCCGGCTGGCAACAGGCGTCGGATTCGCTCGGCGATCCGTCCGCCATCGAACGCGGCGATCAGCACGGTGCGAATTCGGTTGGACTGTCAACTCGGTCAATGGACGTGCGACCATTCCCGCGAGGGGCTGCCCGACCAGCGATACGTCATGGACGAAGAGGCTATCGATCGCGGTGGGATACAGGGCAATCAACGCATCGGCGATACCGTCCGGATCGTATAGAGCGACCGGCCCCTCGCATCCGGGCGTAAAGCCGAGCGATCGCCTCCGCGGCCAGCGGGTGGGACAACGCCTTGTAGATGACATTGCCCCCGGCCCGGGCGTCAAATGTCTGAATTTGCAGCATACAACCTCGAATGCTTAGAAGCCCAGGCGGCGGCGCATTTCGCCGGCGGCCTCCGGAGTATCGTTCAGAGGCGCAACCTGCCATGGGGCAAAGCGGCCATCGAACAGACGCACACGGCCCGCGTCCATCATGGTTCGCAGGAACAACGTCTGGCGGCGGGACCGGCCGGGCAGCGGGGCAACCATCACGGGGGCCGAGGTCGCCGCGGCCTCGGAGATCATCGACACGCTGTCCTGGGTAACGATGATCAGGTCAGCCAGCGCCAGCATGCCGAAATACGGATTGTCGCCGGCAAAGTCCCAGACCCAGCCCCCGACGGGCCGCAGCGCTTCGCGCATCAGGCTGGTGACGGCGGGATCGGTGCGCCGTGACGGGGTCACCACGATCCCGACCTCATCCCGCCTGGCCATCGTGGCGAGGTCAGCGGCCAGCCTGGCGCCAGTCTTCCGGTCCAGACGATATCGACCGTTGCTGCCGCCCAGCAGGACCGCGACGAGAGGGCGCCGATAGACGGCAAGCCGGTTCGACCAAAGCGCGGCTTCCGCGGCCAGGCGTTCCTGGGTGACGCGGTGCAGGGCGGTGCGGATGACGACGACATTCGGGCCGGTCAGTTCGTCGTGCCGGTTGGCGATGACCAGATCGAATCGCCGGATGTCGATGCGGGGGTTCTGCACCTGCACGACGCGCAACGACTGCCGGCGCAGGGCGGCCAGGACGGCGCCCGCCATGCCGCCGCAACCGATCGCCAGTCCGGGCAGTGGCGCATTCACCGAATCGGCGACGGCGGACAACGGATCGGGCCAGAATTTGGCGGCGACCCACTTCCAAGGCGCGGGCGGCTTCAACACACGCAATTCCGGCGAGAGACCCGCCGCCTCGGCCAGGCCTAACGCCTGGGTTTGCAGTCCGGCCAGTCCTTCGCTGACGATCCAGGCTGCGGCGAAATCCGACATGATCGGGCTTTTCGGCGTGCCGTCATCAAACGTCAATGCGGGAGCAGCGAAAGCCCGCGGCGGTCCCGGCACGGGCGCTGGATCGCTTATTGCATCGCGAACGCCGTGCAACCCGGAGCCAGCGATGATCTGTCATTGTGCGCTGCCCACCGCCTACGCCCATCTTGGGCGTGATGACTTCCTGGCAGCTCGTGCTCAAATTCAAGAAAGGCTCGGAAGTGCTTGTTCAAGGGTGAATTTCGCATTGCGATAGACACTGACGGGGTATCGCGCGAGCAGTCCCGACGTTGCTTGGGGCGCGAATTGGATAGTCGTCAAGGGCAGCGGCATCACTGGTCCCGCGCCGGTTGCCGACCGACTGACGCACTGATACGGAGCGCCATGGCGTGGCATGATAAGCAAGAAAGTGGATCCGTTACCGCCAGGACGCAGCCTGAACAGAACATTCTGGTTATCAAGTTTGGAGCGTTCGGCAACGTAGTACTGTCTCTCGCGGCGTTCGCCGCCATCCGACTCCATCACGCGAACGCCCGCATCAGCGTGCTGACGACGAAACCGTACGCAGACTGGCTGAGCAGCTTCCCCTATTTCGATGAGGTATTGGTCGATCCACGTCCCCGCTGGTGGGACCTGGGGGGGCTGCACCGGCTCCGCCGGACGCTGACCGAGGGTCAATTCACCCGGGTCTATGACCTTCAGACGTCAGCGCGTTCGTCTCGGTATTTCCATGTTTTTCCATCGAGGCACCGGCCGGAATGGTCAGGCATCGCATTCGGCTGCGCGCTGCCCGACCGCGATCCGCGGCGCAACGTGCTGCACGACACCGAGCGGCAGCAAGGCCAGTTGCGCCAGGCCGGCATTGATATTTTTCCACCGGCCGACCTGTCCTGGTGCCGTGGTGACGCCGGACGTTTCGGTCTGCCGGAGCATTTCGCGCTGCTGGTTCCCGGCAGCTCTCCGAATCGACTGGCGAAGCGGTGGCCAGCCGACCGGTATGAGACCCTCGCCCGGGCTCTCGCCGCGGACGGCATTGCATCCGTGGTGATCGGCACGGCCAGCGAGAAGGCGCTGGCGGCTGCGGTGCCCTCGGCCACCAACCTGATGGGACAGACCAGTTTCGGCGATCTGGCCGATCTGGCTCGGATGGCCCGGTTCGCCGTGGGCAACGACACCGGCCCGATGCACCTGATCGCTACCGCCGGATGTCCCGCTGTCACCTTGTTCTCCAGCGACTCCAATCCGTCGCAGTGTGCCCCGCGCGGACGCTGGACGCGCGTGCTACAGCGCCCCAATCTAACCGAGCTCTCGGTTGAAGCGGTGCTGGACAACCTACCGAACCACGCATCCCGGGTCGGCGCCTGACGGATGGCCGATATCGCCGTCCCGTCCAAGCCCGCGCTGCCGGTCCCGGACGGCGTGCCGATGCCGCAGCGGATGTGGGCGATCGCGACCATCGGCCTCGGACTTACCCTCGCCGTATTGGATGGCGGCATCGCCAACGTGGCGCTTCCGACCATCGCGCGCGAGGTCAACACGTCGCCGGCCAACTCGATCTGGGTAGTGAATGCCTATCAGCTGGCGGTAACGATCTCGCTGCTGCCGCTGTCGTCGCTGGGCGAGATTTATGGCTACCGACGGATCTATCAGGCTGGATTGGTGCTGTTCACCGTCGCCTCCCTGGCCAGCGCCCTGTCCTCGTCGCTGCCGACACTGATCACTGCCCGCATGTTACAGGGTTTTGGGGCGGCGGGGATCATGAGCGTGAACAGCGCGCTGATCCGCTTCATCTACCCGCGCCGCTGGCTTGGCCGCGCGGTGGGGTTGAACGCGACGGTCGGCTCGATTGCCTCCGCCGCGGGCCCATCGGTCGCCGCCGCCATCCTGGCCGTCGCGCCGTGGCCGTGGCTGTTCGCCGTGAACGTGCCGCTGGGCATCCTGGCGACCATCATCGCCCTGCGGGCGCTACCCTCGACGCCGCTGTCCGGCATCAAATTCGACGCTTTGAGCGCGCTGCTGCAGGCGGTCACGTTCGGGACCCTGTTGTTCGGCGTGTCGGAGATGGGTCACGGCGGTTCGTGGTTCCGTGTCGGCCTGGAACTGGTTGTCGCGGCGGCGTCCGCCTACGTGCTGGTGGTGCGGCAAATGAGCCGCACGTCGCCGATGTTGCCGATCGATCTGTTGCGTATTCCGCTGTTCGCGCTGTCTGTAGTGACCTCGGTCTGTTCGTTCGTGGCACAGTCCATGAGCCAGGTGTCGATGCCATTCCTGTTCCAGCATCGTTTCGGCCTGGACCAGGTAACGACCGGCGTGCTGATGACGCCCTGGCCGCTGGTGGTTGCCGTGATCGCACCGTTCTCCGGGCGGCTGGCGGACCGCTACCCGGCGGGACTGCTGGGCGGCTTCGGCATGGCGGTGATGGCGCTCGGCCTGCTGGCAATGAGCCTGCTGCCGGACCATCCGAGCATGCCGGATATCGCCTGGCGGATGACCGTGTGCGGGATCGGCTTTGGTTTCTTCAACACACCCAACAACCGGGCGATCATCACCTCGGCTCCGCCCGGCCGAGCGGGTGGCGCCAGCGGCATGCAGGCGACGGCGCGTCTGGTCGGCCAGTCGCTGGGAGCGGCACTGGTCGCTTTGGTATTCTCGGCGTTTCCGCTGGACGGCACGACGGTGGCCCTGTTCATCGCGACCGGCGCGGCAGCGGTAGCCGCCTGTGTCAGCTTCAGCCGCCTCGCCGCAGTGTAGCCGTTCCGCTGGCGGCGGCGCCACGACGCCGGACGAGTGGCGCAATCGTCCCGGAGCCACCATACTATCGACGGCGCAACAGTCGAGAGCACCCGATGACGGCACTTCAACCCTTTTCGGCCGCCTTCCGCAGCGAGGAAATCCCGACCAACGGTGCAACGATCCATGTTCGGACCGGCGGTCAAGGGCCGGCGATCGTCATGCTGCACGGCTTTGGCGATACCGGAGACATGTGGGCGCCGCTGGCCGAAACCCTGGTGCAAGATCACGCGGTCATCGTTCCAGATTTACGTGGGATGGGGCTTTCGTCTCATCCCGAGGATGGCTACGACAAGAAAACCCAGGGAGGCGATGTCGCGCTCGTTCTTGACCGGCTCAAGATCCAGAAGGCCGACCTTGTCACTCATGACATCGGCAACATGGTCGGCTACGCGTTCGCCGCTCAATATCCGGATCGCGTCACTCGCTGGGTGGCGATGGATGCGCCGCTGCCGGGGATAGGCCCTTGGGACGAGATCATACGAAACCCCGCCTTGTGGCATTTCAATTTCCGGGGGCCGGATGTGGAACGCCTGGTCGCGGGCCGCGAGCGAATCTATCTGGATCGATTTTGGAATGAATTATCGGCCAACCCGGCATCCATCGACGAGACGACGCGACAGCACTATGCCGAGCTTTACGCACGGCCCGGCGCCATGCATTCGGCATTCAGTCAGTTCGCGGCATTTTCGCAGGATGCGGTCGATAACAGGGCATTTTCTGGCAAGGGCAAGTTGCCGATGCCGGTGCTGGCGATCGGAGCCGACAAATCATTCGGGACGGCCATGGCTGACGACCTGCGCTTCGTCGCCGCCGATGTGACATCGGTCGTCATCGCCGACTCGGGTCACTGGCTGATGGAGGAACAGCCCGCTGCCACGATCGCGGCCATCCGCGCATTCCTCGGGAACTAAGCACAGCGGCTCGCGGTTGGTGCGATCCCGGATGCTGCGAATCCCCCCGAAAAGGTGCCGCTGATAGCCTTACGCGTTCAAGATATCGAACGAGGGAAACGGCTGCCGAAGTACGTCGCCGGCATCCTGGTGGCCCATCCATTGCGTGATCAGTGTCGCATAGACTCGGCGGAAATCAGTCGTATACTTCATGTTGCCGTCATCGAGGTCGGTCAGGCTCGGCATTTCGCCATATTGGCCGCCACGGACGGGAGCGCCGATGATGAACACCGGGCCGGCGGTGCCGTGGTCGGTACCCAGATTGGCGTTCTCGCCCACCCGCCGACCGAACTCGCTGAACGCCATCACCGTTACGTCGTCGGCACGGCCAAGCCGTTTCATATCCAGCATGAACGCGCTGATGTGGTCGGACACGTAGGTCAGCAGGCGGGCGTGGGTGTCGGCCTGATAGACATGGGTATCGAACGCATTGCGAGGATACGACACGTAGTAGATCCTGGTCGAGAAGCCAGCGGCGATCAGGGCCGCAACGCGTTCCAGGCCGAATTTGACAAGTCCGTAATCGATCGGCGGGCGATACGTGCTGCATGCCTCGTGCACGCGCCGCTCGGCGGTCTGGGCGCTGTGCGCAACACCGAACAGGAATTCCTCGGCTGCGCTGTTTGGTTTCGAAGCCGATGCCAGCGAGCGCAGCGCGGCCTGCTCATCGAAGAAGCCGCCGCGGGCGAACTGCGCCGGATCGTCAAACACCAGGGGCACGTGCCGCTGCGCGCGCACCGCGAGAGACTGGCCGGACTGCACGTTCACCAGAAAATCGCCGCCATCGGTGGGATCGATCGCATCGGCGAGACGACCGAGCCAGCCATAGGCGTCGCCGCTGTTTGGCGCGCCGGTGTGCCAGTAGGCCATCGAGGAGAAGTGTGAGAATGACGGGTGATCGTAGCCGACGCCCTGCACGATGGCCATGTGACCATCCTTGTAGAGCCGCTCGAAGCCCACCATTCGTGTAGGGAAGCCGAAATGATCGTCGATCTTGCGCAGGCTTTTGGCCGGCAAACCAAGCTTCGGCCGAGCGCGATAATACGCGTCGTCGCCGAACGGAACGACTGTGTTCAGCCCGTCGTTGGCGCCCGATAACTCGACCACGACGAGGATGCGCTCGCCGCCTGCCGGCTTGGCCGCCTGAGCCGGCGAGCTGAAAACGACGGGCGCCGCTGAACCGCCGAGCAGCGCCAGCCCCGGGCCGAGCAGCGCGCCGCGCAACAGATCCCGTCGTGCCAGGCCGCCGCGATGTTGATGGGTACGGCCATGTCTGCTCTCCGTTCTGAGCCTCGAGCGGATTTCACCCGCGAGGCGCGTGGTTAGACGAATTGATACTCAGGCCTGCTCATGATGAGATGCGCGACCAACCGCAACGACTCTTCCATGTAGGTTCTTGCCCGCTCGAGGTCTGAAGTGCCCAGCTGTTGGTCGAGGAACGCGATCAGCGTTGCCCGTGCGTCGGCATCGATCGGCACACTGAGGAAGCGAAGCAACAGAAGATCGACCGCCTCGGTGGTCGTGTGCGCCGATCCCGCCACGACGATCTCGGTGAGGCTGAACTGCGGCGCGGCGCGGGTTATCGGCTTCACCTTGCGCACCGCCTCCTGCCAGCCATGCAGGCTACCGAGACGGGTGTTGAAATCCTCCTGCTCGGCTTCGGCGTTCGCCATCGCCCGTTCGCCCATCGCCATGCCGGCTCCGGGGCTCTCCTCGGTGGTCGCCGCCGCGACGTCGGCGCCGGCAAGAATGCGCCTGTTGACCTCACGGATCTGCGCACCGGGATCGAGGTTCGGATCGGTAAAGTCGATTTGATCGGGGAACATCACGTCACGCGCGAAGTTGCCGCGGCCGATCAAGGTCGCGGGCGTGATCCATGCCCGCCCCTGCGCCCAGCCGGCGACGGTCGGGGGATTGAGCAGCACCTGGCCGAGTGCGCCACTGGCGCTGTTGAGGTCGGGAATGCCGGGCAGCGCCGTGAGGCCCAGGCGGCGGTAGGTTGAAACGATCAGCTCAACCGGGCCTTTGATCTGCGCGCCCATGGCGGCCGGACTGTAGAAATCCCGCGACAGGAAAAGTGCGCGCAGGAAGGGCGCGATCTCGTAGTTGCCGTCCCGCAACAGTTGACCAAGCCGCGCCTGCAGTTCGGGGGACGGATCGTCGCGGACGAAAAAACGATAGATCTTGGTTCCGATGAACACCGAAGTGACCGGCTGCTCCAGGATGATATCCAGCACGCCTACGCCGTCGAGCGGCCCCGCGTGTCCAAGAAACGTTTTGTCGCGGCCGTCATGTTTGCTCGTGTCGAAACGAAACGACAGGTCGTCGTCGATCCAGCCGGTGAAGGCGCGGGCTGCCTCCCGGACGTCGTGTTCACTGTAGTTACCGACGCCCATGGTGAAAAGTTCCATCACCTCGCGGCCGAAATTCTCGTTCAGGGCGTCTTTCACGTTGCGACCGGCATCGAGGAACACCAGCATGGCCGGATCCTGGGCGACGCCGATCAGCAGCGTACGGAAATTGCCGGTTCCCTTTGCCCGCAACAGGTCGAGCTGAACCTTCATCTTGCGATAGTCGCGGACCTTGTCACCGCCGGTGGCGAAATGTCCGTGCCAGAACAGAGCCATCTTCTCGCGCAACGGCTGCTGGCTGACCAGCATGCATTCCGCCCACCAGTTGGCCACCCGCGTCGTCTCCAGGGTGCTCGCGCGCAGCCAGTAGAAGAAGCGATCGACAACCGGCTGCAGCCGGCGCGGTCCTGCAGGCTTGATGCTGACGCCCATGGCCCCACCGTTTTTGGAGGCAAGTCGGGTGGCGGCCGGTCGCGTCTCGGGGAAGTCCCGCAAGGTCGGGTCGTAGATCGGTGATTCGTGAAACACCGGCAGATCAACCGCGATGTTCGCGTCGAGATTGACCAGCGACGCGACAGCGGCGGCCGGCCCCATATCGTGCAGCCTGCGGACTTCGTCCGGTGTACCGCCAAACCCGGCACGGTCCAGCAGATGCCGCGCACGCTCGTAGGTCCAGTCCGACGCAGCGATCGGCGTCAGATCGCCGGCCCAATCCATCGCCGCCGAATCACCCACCATGATTTCTCCGCACTGTGCGAATTGCCCGCCATTCGCGAATAATGAGGCCGCAATCCTGATAGTCTTTGATACACGAATCAGGTCCGGGCCGCAAATATCCCCAAGCGGAGGTGACGAACGTCGAAGCCGAACTCCGTCGCCCTGCGGCCCAGGGGTGTATATCTCCTCGGCAACGTTCGTTAGGTCAAATAGATTGAATAATCATGAAGTAAAAATGGAAATCAGGAGGCAAGACTATCGGCTGTTTCCTATCCTTGCGGCGGCTGGCTTTGCCGTGATCCACACAACCGATGGGCTCCGGCCTTGCTTGCGCCCGGTGGACCGGGATGCCAGCTTGATCAACCGCGGGCGCCAGAAAGGTCCACATGGCGGTAAGGCGGATCGTGGCCAACATCGCGGCCGAACGGGTTGACGGCGCCAGGGCGTTCTACGCCGACGTTCTGGGGCTGCACGTGGTCATGGATCTCGGCTGGATCTTGACGTTCGCCGCTGAAGGCGTCGCCACGCCACAGCTCAGCATCGCAACCGAGGGCGGGTCTGGCACGCCGGTCCCGGACCTGTCGATTGAAGTCGACGACTTTGAGGAAACCTACCAGCGCGTCCTCGCGGCGGGACTTCCGATCGACTACGGACCGAAGACCGAGCCCTGGGGCGTGAAGCGCTTCTATGTCCGCGACCCTTTTGGCCGGCTGCTGAACATTCTCGCTCACGATCGGTAGCCTCCAGCCCGGCGCGTCGCCCGACCACGCATGTTGTCGTCATCGATGTCCCGGGGCCCTATGATTGCTGGCGGCTTTGGAGGCAGAAGTTTCTCGATGACCACACCCCTGGCGGGCCTGACGGTTCTCGATCTCGGGCAGATCTATCAGGGCCCGTACGCCACGCTGCTGATGGCCAAGGCCGGTGCGGATGTCATCAAGATCGAGCCGCCGGGAGGGGAGCCGCTGCGTCGCCGAGCCATCGCGGCCGGCAATGATACCACGCTGCCGATGGCAATGCTGAACGCCAACAAACGCGCGGTGACGCTCAATCTGAAATCGGAGAGGGGCCGTGATCTGCTGCGACAGATGGTCGCCCGCGCCGACGTGCTGCTGGAGAATTTCTCCCCCGGCACGATGGATGGCCTGGGTGTCGGCTACGAGGTGCTGCGCGAAGTGAACCCGAGGCTGGTATACGCGACCGGAACCGGCTTCGGCATTTCCGGGCCGGACCGCGACAACCTGGCGATGGATTTTACCATTCAGGCCGCCGCCGGGATCATGAGCGTCACCGGCGATCCGGACGGGCCACCGATGAAGGCTGGTCCGGCATGGGTGGATTTCATGGGCGGCATTCATCTTTACGCGGCGGTGGTGACCGCGCTGCTGCAGCGGGTCAGCAGCGGACAGGGACAACTGGTCGAGGTCGCGATGCAGGAAACCGCCTATTCGACGCTTGCCAGCAGCTACGACTATCACCTGCGCACCGGCAAGGTGCCACCGCGCACCGGCAACCGGCAGTCCGGTTTGGCGAGCGCCCCTTACAATGCCTTCCGGACCAAGGACGGCTGGGTCGCGATGAATGTGGTGACCGAGGGCCACTGGCGGAACCTGCTGCAGGCGATGGGGCGGGAGGATTTGAAGGACGATCCGCGGTTCAGTTCCAGCCGCGCGCGGGCCGAGAACATGGCGGCGACCGAGGCGCTGGTCACCGCCTGGACCATGGGCCTCGCCAACGCCGAGGTCGTGGCGGCGGCAAAGCAGCACAGGATACCGGTCGCGCCGGTGCGCAACGCGGTCGAGGTGATGCATGATCCCCACATGCATGAGCGTGGCATGCTGCAGCGGATCGAGCATCCGTCGCTCGGCTCGATCGTGGTGCCGAACTCACCGTTGCGGCTGCATGGCGCGGATCAGGTCCTACCGATACCCAGCCCTTCGCTCGGCCAGCACAATGTGGATGTCTACGGCGGCTGGCTGGGGCTGGGGTCGGAGGACATCGAACAGCTCAGGCAGCACGGCGTGATCTGAGCGATGGGGTGTCCGAGCGGCGGCGGCGCGCGGCGAATTTCGCTGGGTGCCATCGTGTGGGCGTGCCGGTAACCGTCATTGCGGATGACGCTCCGAGGACGCAAGAATCAACGCGGAGACACCTCAGTGTCCGGGGTATTCACGGCTTCGCCCTCGAGCAGAGGACCGGCGGACGGTTGTGCACCGGGCGGCACCTGCAGTGCCTCGTCTGGGGCGATGGTGCCGCCCTGACCGGGTTTGAAAATACTTTTCGCCGTCCGCCCGATGATCTTCGTTACGCCCGCATCGAAGCCGCCGCCGAACACACCGCCGACTATGGGAACGATCTTGGTGAGATTGAGGAGGCCCGCCGTCCCTGCCTTCGTGACCAACTGAAAGCCCACGGCCTGGTTGATCTTGATCAGCATGGCCGCAGGTAACGCCCGCAGCGCCTGTGTGCCGAGCCTGATGCCGAGATTGACGCTGAATTCCTCCAGGAGGGAAGCCGATGCGCTCCCGGTCAGCGATATGAAGGCAAGAGTTTTCACCCGCTCGTCACTGATGTCGTAGCCCCTGAGATGGGCGATCGCCGCTATCATTCGAAGCTGGATGAGGAGAACCGAGGCGAGGTTTCCCGGGATGCCAATGGGCATGGTGAGGATGCCACCCAGGTTGGAGACGAATCCGGCCGAAAATGCGAACCGTGTCTGCCACTTGATGAGATGGTCGATGGCCTTCTCGGCATCGCCTGCCACAACTGGCGAGATGGCTGTTTGCGAGGGCCTCCGCGCTCCCGAGCCCGGGGATGGCCGCGGACGCGTGATCATAGGACCAATTCAAGGCGGTCATGATCAGCGCGAGAGGCTTGCTGTTGTCTGTCAAAGCACTCCCGGGAGTGCGGAACGGGCGATGTTGAAAACCGCGACATGATAGAGGAAAGCTCCACGCGCAGGTGAGTTCCAAAAGACACCCAATGGCGCTCCGAAAAAGCACGAATTCTCCGCCCGGGATAGCGTGGGTTGGTTTCGCTGGCGGCGACAACGCGGTTTCAATCTTGCCGCGGATCGCTGGCCTGGGCCTCATGCGACCGGTAACCGCGCCTGGCCGCGAAATCGACTGTTTTATATTACCTGTCGCGTAATGGCGCCGGGGCGTTGGCCTCCTCAGTGTCTAGCCACGCAAAAGGAGGTCTGCATCATGCAAAGGCGAAACATTCTTCTTTCGGGCGCGACCGCGGGCGCGGTTGCGGCGGTGACCCGGGGCTCGACGGCGGCACCCAGCCAGCAAGTCCGACGCCAGGCCGTGACCATCCGCGCCGGCGACGGCGTGCAGCTTTTCCACTCCGACTGGGGCGATGGTCGGCCCGTGCTGTTCCTGCATTCCTGGGCGCTCAACAGCGACATGTGGGCCTATCAGATCGCGCCTCTCAGCGACCAAGGTCTGCGCTGCATCGCCTACGACCGAAGGGGCCATGGGCGATCCGACACCACGGCCAGGGATTTCGACATGGACACTCTGGCGGACGACCTGGCCGCGGTCATCGAGACCCTGGACCTCCGGGACGTGGTTCTGGTCGGTCACTCGATCGGTGGCGCTGAAATTCTGCGCTATGTGAGCCGGCATGGAACCGGCCGTGTGGCCAAGATCGCCATGCTGGCGCCAGCGACCCCTTTCCTGCTCCAGACCGAGGACAACCCGCATGGCGTGCCCGCCGCCGCGTTTGCGCAGATGCGCGCTGCGTGGATGGTCGATTTTCCGAAATGGGTGGAGGAGAACAAGCGTCCTTTCTTCACCGCCGAAACCTCGCCGCAGATGATCGACTGGCTGGTGGCGATGTTGCTGCGCACGAACCTGCCGGTGGCCATCGCGACCAACCGTGCCCTGGTGCAGTCCGATGTTCGGCCGGCCCTGGCCAAGGTCGATCGTCCCGTCCTCGTTCTGCATGGCGACAAGGACGCATCGGCACCGCTTGAACTCACCGGGCGGCCGACGGCGGCCGGGATCAAGGGCGCGGTGCTGAAGGTCTACGAGGGCGCGCCGCACGGCCTGTTTCTCACTCATATCGATCAGGTGAACCGCGATCTGCTGGCATTCATCCGGGCCTGATCATCGCGAGGGTCCAGCCAACCATCGGGACCATCCTTGGAGTGCGGAGGCGGCGAGGGGTGGCATCCTCGTCGCCCGATTTGCGTCGTACCCCGGATCGGGTTTCATGGTGCTCTAACCCGCGATCCGGTCGATTTCCGCCAGCTCCTCGGCGCTCAGCGTCCAACCCCCGGCCTTGACGTTCTGCTCAAGCTGTTCGGGGCGTGTCGCGCCGGCGATCACGCTCGCCACCGGAGACTGCGCCAGCAGCCAGGAGAACGCGAGTTCCAGCATCGTCCGACCCCGCTGCGCCACGAAATCGCCCAGCGCCTCGGCGATCGCCCAGTTGCGCTCGGTGAGGTAGCGGTCCGCCAGACGCTGCGTACTGGCCAGCCGGGTTCCGGCAGGCATACTAGCGTTGCGGCGGTACTTGCCCGTCAGCAGGCCACTGGCCAGCGGGAAATAAGGCAGCAGACCAAAGCCGAGATGCCGGGCCGCGGGCAGCAACTCGGCCTCGGGTTGGCGATGAACCAGCGAATATTCGTCCTGGCAACTGACGAAACCGTTCAGCCCAGACGAGCGCGCGGTCCAGGCCGCCTCGGTCATCTGCCAGGCCGGGAAGTTGGAGCAGCCGATATAGCGCACCTTCCCCTGGCGCACGAGGTCGTCGAGGGCGCGCAGGGTTTCCTCGATCGGCGTGCGTGGATCGGTCTGGTGCATCTGATACAGGTCGATGTAGTCGGTGCGCAGGCGGCGCAGGCTGTCCTCGACCGCTGTCATGATATAGCGCCGCGAACCGCCGAGCTTCTCGCCGGCGTCGTCCATCGGCATGGCGAATTTGGTCGCCAGCACGATCCGCTTGCGGTCATCGCCCAGTATCCGCCCGATCAAGGTTTCGGAGCCGCCGCGATCGCCGTAGATGTCGGCGGTGTCGAACAGGGTGATCCCCAGATCGAGCGCCTTGTGGACCACCGCCTTGGTCGCGGCCTCATCGATGCGGCCGCCGAAATTGTTGCATCCGAGGCCGATCGTCGACACGCGCAGGCCCGAGCGGCCCAGATTACGAATTTCCATTATGTCCGGCCTCGCCACGATCCGACAACAGTTTCGTCGCCCGGTCGGGTCGCGTCAAACCGGTCAGAAGACGATCAGCTTATCGACGTCGCGGCTGCGTTCCGCCGGCGCGTCGAAATCGAGCGCGGGACCCACCGGCACCACGCCGCTCGGATTGATGCGGCGATGGCTCATGTAGTAGTGGCGCTTGATGTGGCCCAGATCGACGGTGGCGGCAACTCCCGGCACCTGAAAGACATCCCGCGTGAATGCCCAGAGGTTCCGGTAGTCGACGATGCGGCGCAGGTTGCACTTGAAGTGGCCGTGATAGACCGAATCGAACCGCACCAGCGTCGTGAACAGTCGGATGTCGGCCTCGGTCAGCGAGTCACCGCACAGATAGCGTGACCGCGAGAGCCGGTCCTCCAGCCAGTCCAGCGTGTCGAACAGCGGACCGACTGCTTCTTCGTAGGCCACCTGGGTGGTCGCGAACCCTGCCTTGTAGACCCCGTTGTTGACGGTGTCGTAGACCCTCTCATTGATCGCGTCGATGTCGTCGCGCAGCGCCTTTGGGTAGAAGTCGCCCGGTCTGGCGCCCACCGCATCAAAGGCACTACCCAGCATCCGTATGATATCCGACAATTCGTTGTTGACGATCGTCTGCGTGTGGTGATCCCACAGCACGGGAACTGACGCGCGGCCAGTATATTCATTGTCCGCCCGGGCGTAGAGCTCGTGCACGAAGCGGCTGTTATAGAGCGGATCGGGGATCACGCCCGCGCCCGGGGCAAAGGTCCAGCCCTGGTCCCCCATCAGCCAATGCGTGACGGAGATCGGGATGATCGCCTCGAGCCCTTTGAGTGCGCGCACGATCAGGGTGCGGTGCGCCCAGGGACAGGCGAGTGACACGTAGAGATGATACCGTCCCGCCGACGCCTGGAACCCGTCAGTACCAGATGGTCCTGGATGGCCGTCCGGAGTCACCCAGTTGCGGAAGGACGTCTCGCGACGCTCGAAGCGCCCATCCTTGGTGAGGTCGCCCTCATGCTCCTGCCACACGCCGTTGACCAGCAAACCCATCGCGTATCTCCGTATCCGTCCGGAGCCGATCTAGCGCTCCAACTCCGAAGTCTGCCACAGGCAGCGGGCGATCGTGCCTAGACCCCGTTTGATTTTTTGGTTACCTGCGGGACGAGAAGTTCGCCGGCACGACGGCCTAGCGGTTCGCCGCGTATCGCTCGCCGTCGGGGCGGGTCGCGATCTCATTGACCAATTTTCGGGTCATTGCATCACCAAAGCTTGCGAAGTCGTGGATCTCCAGCACGAAGCTCCCCGGGCCGCCGGTGACATTCTCGCGATAGTAGTTAGCGAGGCCGCCGGGCGGCTGCACATGGGCGTAGGTCCATGAGACGGGATGATCGTTGATGATGGTCAGACCGTTAATGGTGATCCCGGCCTTCAGCGCATCATCCCGCGCTTCCGCGACCTCCCGTCCGGCATTGTTGGTGCCGTCGCCGCACACATCGATGATGTGGCGCGCGGCGCCGGGACCGGTTTCGGCCAGTAGTTGCACGGCCTGGTCGATGCCGGCGCTGATCGCGGTACGGCCCCAGAAGGATCGCGGCGCCGCGGCGAGCTGTTCGGCGAATGCGCGGGCTGAGGCCTGGTCGTGGATGATGGTCCAGTCGAGGACGGTGCGGACCTCGAAGCTGCTGGCGAACTCCACGTATGCAATGGCGATCTGGCCAAACGGGCCCCCCTTGATGGCCTCGAGAACACGGGGATTGTTGAAGGCGGCGGTGTAGCCGTCCTTCTCGAGCTTGTATTCACTGTCGTCGACACTGCGCGAGACGTCGGTCACCAGAACCAAGTCGACGTCGACGTCCGAAGCCTGTGCCGGAGTGCCGGCGAGCACCGATAACAGCGTCACAATCACGGGAACCGAGACCATCGGACTCATCGGTGGCAGCCCTCCTGGCTTCGATTTGACGCGCTGCGGGCCTGCCGGTCAAACGGAATCAAAATCGCCGATCGAGCGCGGCGCCGTCCGACCGGAACGCCCCGAAGCGGCGACCGTCGATCGGTGGCGGCCGCGGCGACCCCGAGTGGCGCGTTTTTATTGGCTTGCCCAAACGATACGATGGATCCAGCCGACGTCGATCAGATCGAAGCTGTAGTCGGGATGTACCGGGTTCAGGCTTTTCAACTCAACGCGGCGCGCCGACCGGCGGGCCAACTGCTTGGCCATGACCTCGCCCGCGACGGTTCGCACCACCACCCGGTCACCGCGGCGGATAGGTGCTGAAGGTGAAACGATCACGAGATCGCCGTCGCGGAACACCGGTTCCATGGAATCGCCGCTGATTTCCAGCGCGTAGGCATTGGGATCGGCGATTTCCGGCAGGCCGACCTCGTCCCAGCCGCCGCCGACTGGAAAGCCGCCATCGTCGAAAAAGCCCTCGCCGCCTGCTTGCGCCAAGCCGATCAGCGGCACCCGCCGACCCGGATTGCGCGCCCCTGCGCCGGTAGCGAGCGCTCGGGCGCCTGATACCAGGGCGGTGAAGCTTTCCAGCGAGGCACCCGTCGCGTCCAGCACCTTCGCCAGGCTCTCAGTGCTTGGCCAACGCGCGCGCCCGTCCGGCATGCGGCGCTTCGACGGATTGAATGTGGTCGCATCCAGACCAGATCGCTTTGCAAGGCCGGACGCCGACAGACCGCTCTCGGCGGCGAGGGTATCGATCGCACGCCAGACATCGTCGTGTTTCATCAATCACCTCCTTCGCGTCGGCCACGACCCCGGTTTGACCGGTGGTGAGATACCATTCGCGGGGCACACTCGAATTGTCTTAGTATCCTAGGAATTAGTGCCAATGTGAATAGGAAAACCAACCGTATTTACTTGCAATTGTATGCAACCTATGGTTACATCAAATCGGAGAATTTCTATCGCTCTCATATTTTATTCGGGGATGCCATTTTATGCCGACTGTTGTCCAAAATCCGGCCGATTGGCTTGCGGCAGCCACATTTCTGGACGGCAGACCTTTCCGTTCAGTAGTGCCGAGGAGGCATGGATGTGGACCATGGCGGCGCTGATCGCTCGCCGTGAGGGGGCCCGATACACTGCGGGGAAGGGCTTGGTCAGCCGCCCCTGTGACCCGGATGACGTGGTGAAATGCCTGGACGGGCTCTATCGGCGGCGGCGCATCGACCTCTCCCACGCGCGGATCCTGCGATTTGGGGCGAACGGCAGATCACGCCTAGTTGCGTGGTCGCGGTTGAGAGGTTCGACTACAAGTTGTGGACGGAGGCCCTCGGGCGATTGGAATGGCCTTTGCGGATCAAAGGAATTGTCGTGTGACTGGTTCAGACATAGGAAAATTATCGTTGACTTGGCGGCGCATTTTCTCGTAATGTTCTTTTTGTCAACAGGCGACCTGCGCCTGGCGTGAAGTTTCTTCCCTGAACTCCCAAGGCCGCTGTCCCCCCGGACCGCGGCCTTTTTTTGTAAGGAATGTCGTCATGGCTTTCGCCGTCCGCAATCTGTCCGTGCTGGCCTACGCCAACGGCTTCACCCTCTGGCACTACAAGTCGGGCAAGGATCGCCTGGAGACGGTCAGCAGCGGCAACTACCTTGGCGATGCCGCTGATATGCTGTCGGGGGGCGACCTGATCATGACGACCGCTGCCGACGGTGCGCGGATTCTGTGCGTCACTCTGGCCGACGTGGAGACCGTTGTAACCGCGCCACTGTCCTAGGCGAGCTCCTGGAAATGGACTGCCAACTCCCGCGGCACTCCTAATTCCTTCAGCCGGTCCGCATCCTTGAGGCAGAGGGTCGTTTGAGAATTTCGACGGCGTGCCGCTGCAGCCCCGCCTCACTGATCATGAAATACCCGTCGCTGCCGGCGTGGCAAAGACCCATGGCCTCAAGCCTTGACTGGCAGGGTGCATCCATCTGGCCGGGCGGACGGCCAACCTCGCCGCAGAGGTAAAGCCGGTGCAGTGCCGCGCGGCAGCACGTCTCAAGATAGGGCTGATTCCACACGGTGAGACGATCAGCCACACGCCCCGGCGCAACGCAAGCCCGCGATGTGTTCACCCCCGGCCGTCTGCTCTGCCGCCGCTGTTCGCGCCGGTGCGAACAGGTCCGATTCGCGACGCGGGGCGCGATCCGAGACCGCCCTCGCCGAGTCCAACCCCTAGGCAAGAGACGACGCAAACGCGCGGGGCGGACGAAGCCGCCGCTTGCTCAGGCGGCCCTGACCGCCGCGAAAAACTGCATTGTCGCCAACGCAACCGCCGGCAGAATGGATCATGACCTTGGACCCCCATGACGATGACGCCCCGCGGCGCGACGACGCTGCTGAAATGGGCGCCCCGCGCTATCAACCCGGCGGCGGGGCGATCGAGGCTACCCGAGGTTGGTCGCACCAAGGCCTGTCTCGGGCCTCGAGAAAACACCGCTCGCTCCGCTTCCTGGCGTGCAGTCTTGCCCCGCGGATCCGGCGCAGACCCTGGTCAACTCTTCGAGCCGCCGGTAGAACGTGACGGACGCGCTGTCCGTTTTTTCCAATGTCCCGGCTTCGGTATGGGCTGCCGCTTCTGGCGCGCTGAGCGGCGTCGGCGCCTGGGTGGTCGGCTTCTGGAAAATCAACGCTTCGATCGAACGCGCACGGATGAAGATGGTCGCTGAGGCAGCGGTGAGCGAGGGCGCCGAGCGCGCAGCGTTTCGGGAGTCGTTGATGTCCGAGCTTACCGGCCTGCGCGCAATGTTGAAGGAATGCGGCGAGGAAAAAGAAGCACTGCGTGAGCGAGTTAACTCGGCTGAGGGACAAATCCTCGTGCTCAAGGCTTCAAATGAAATCATGACGCGCTGGGTCACGTTCTTCAAGGACCGAACCACGTCGGAGGCCCGTGCCGGAGTTCACTCCCCGGACCTCGACAGCATCGGCTGACGGCAGCGGGTTCTCAGTTCGGCTCCGGTATGGCTGGCGACGCCGTGCCCGGTCATTGGCTGCAAACAACGATAGCGGCGTGGCAAGCCACAGGGCCATGGACGGACGCCGAGCACACGATGAACGAGCGGGGTCGGGCCGCCAACGACTTTGGCCTCATGGACAATGCCAGGGTGACCATTTCTTCCGTGCGTTCGTGCCTGACCGCCTCGCCATGACACAACCATTTCAGTCTGACAGGTCATTCGTTGGACGGACCGATATCAGAGATTCATCGTAATGAGTTGCACGCTTTGAAATTCAACCCGCAAATTGACGTCGGTTCCCTGGTGACCACCAGCGCTGTCATGTGCAGCCTCGCGGCATGGCTTCTCACGGCCTATGCCCGCGATGAGCGGAGCGTGCACGACCTTGCCACCGTGCAGAATACCGTATCCGCGCAGATCATCCGACCTGCGCAACGTGATCTCAACCGGATTGGTGGATGTCCACCAGCAGATCAGCACCCTTCCGGACCAGCGGGCGAAGCTGGAGCAGGTCGAGCGCCGGCTGACGGAGCTTGAGAACAAGCTCAACGCCGGGGACCAGCACCTGGGCCTGCTCGAGCGGTCGACGATCGAATTGCGCGCCGACGTCAACATCCTGATGCGCGCCGCGAACGCTCCACTGTTGCCTCTTACTGGGAAATCAAACCGGCCATGACACGATTCCAACTGCCAGACGAGTTCGCGAGAAAGTCGCCATGGTCCACCCGCTGTATTTGGCTCGGGCGCTCCTGGCAGGGGGGGGCTACGGTGTAGGCGGCCCTCGGTCAGCCGATAGGGTGAAGGCCTTCGCGCTCGCGGTCGGAGTGCTTCTGGTCGCCTGCACCCCGCAACCGCCGCCGCCCCGAAGCGCACCACCTCAAGCCAGGTTGGTGCCACCTGAACTCCAGCGATGCCCACCCGGGCGAGCCTCACCGGTAGGGCCGCCTCCACCACGGACGGTGCAACAACTGATCGATTGGACCGCGCAGGTCCACGGCGCCTTGGTGGCGACCGAACGGGCCCGCGCCGAATGCGCGGCTCGACTGGCCAGATTGAACGACTGGGTGGCCGCCGGGAAATGAGCGTGGTGTGCCGAACCGTAGACCGATGCATGCGGTGTGCAGGCGGCAAGCTCCGGCGTCGAGGGTGCGCCGAGAAGCGACCGACGGTTCGTTCTTCCGATAACGTCGCGGTCGGCGGCATAAGTGCGTTCGCATGTTGTCAATCCTCGCGTCCGCCGCGCTGCCCGTTCTGCGGCATATCGATCCCGAGCGAGCGCATGCCCTGGCGATCCAGGCGCTGCGCTGGGGGTTGACCTGGGGCTGCCCAGCCGCCTGACCACCCCGCGCTGGCAATCAGCTGTCCTTGGGCGCCAGTTCGGCAACCCGATCGGACTGGCGGCCGGCTTCGACAAGGACGCGGCCGTCGGTCCGTGCCCTCATGCGGCTGGGCTTCGGCTTCGTCGAGACCGGTACGGTGACGCCCCGCCCGCAGCCCGGCAATCCCCGGCCGCGTATCTTCCGCCTGTACCGAGGACCACGCCGTCATCAACCGGCTGGGCTTCAACAACCAGGGCCTGGCCGTCTATCTCGCGAAATCTCCAGCGCCTGGCGTCGCGCTCGGTCCCGCTGGGCGCCAATGTCGGCATCAACAAGGAAGGGCGCCGACCCGGTACGCGACTATCCGGCCCTGATCGAGGCGGTCGCGCACGCTGGTGGACTACGCCGTCATCAATGTCTCCTCGCCCAACACGCCCGGGCTGCGCGATCTGCAGACCGAGGCGCGGTTGCGGGCCATCCTGCAAGCGGTCCGTGCCGTTACCGAGCGGCCGCCGATCCTGGTGAAGATCGCACCCGACCTGTCGCTCGACGGCCTGGCGTCGGTGGTGGAAACCTGCGTCGCACAGGAGGTCCAGGGCCTCATCGTCGGCAACACGACGATCACCCGCCCCGCCGGGCCTGAGATCTCCTCACGCCAGCGAAGCTGGCGGTCTGTCCGGCATGCCGCTGCAGGCTCTGTCGACCGCCATGCTGGCGCGGGCCTTTTTGCTGGCGCGCGGGCGACTGGTCCTGATCGGCGCGGGAGGCGTGTTCACCGGGCAGGACGCGCTTGACCAAAATCCAGGCCGGCGCGTCGTTGGTCCAGCTTTACACCGGCTTCGCCTTTCACGGTCCGGCGCTGATCCCGCGGCTGAAGGCGAGCTGCTGTCAGCGCTGCTGCGTGAGGGGTTTGGAACGGTGCAGGAAGCGGTAGGCACCGGGCGCCATCGCTGGCATCGACGCTGTGACAGAGTTCGCCGGACATGACATCGTGGCGGATCTCCCAGGCGCGGTCATAGGGTGCAACTATGCGGCGGAGCAGCATGAATGGAACATTTATCCGGCTTCGCACCACTGGCCGAGCGCTACGATGGCTTCGTGCTGGATCTTTGGGGCGTCATCCATGACGGGGTCAACGCTTTCCCGCACGCGGTGGATTGCCTGCGACAGCTTCATGCTATGGGAAAGCGGACGCTGCTGCTGTCGAACGTGCCACGGCCGAATGACGCGGTGCAGACCATGATGCGGCGGATGGGGATCGAGGATTCGCTCTACACCGACATCCTGACCAGCGGCGAGGCGGTGCGGCACGCGCTGCAATCGCCGCCCGATCTCTGGTGGGCGGAGCTCGGGCGAGCGGGTGTTTCATCTCGGACCCGAGCGCGACCGGCCGGTGCTGGATGGGCTGCCCCTCGACCATCGCCGACACTCCGGCGGAAGCCCATTTCGTGCTGAACACCGGGCCGGACGATCATCGCAATCCGAGCGACATGGATGAATTCGAACCGGTGCTGCAGGATTGTGCTCGGCATCGTCTGAAGATGATCTGCGCCAATCCGGATCTGGAGGTGATCCGGGGCGGCGTGCGGGTGCTGTGCGCCGGCTCGCTGGCGGTGCGTTATCGGGAGCTGGGCGGCGACGTCCGCTCGCTCGGCAAACCCGACCCGGCGATTTACCAACCGGTGCTGGAACGGCTTGACTTGCCGCCACAGCGGGTTCTGGCAGTGGGCGACTCGCTGCACACCGATATCGCCGGCGCGTCGGGCGTCGATCTGGCTTCCTGCTGGGTCCTGAGCGGTATTCATGGCGGCGCCCTGGCCGACGGCGCAGGGGGCTTCGATACGCTCGCGGCGGAAGCGGATGCACGGGCCGCCGGCCTGGCCCCGGTCGCCGCGGTGCCTTGGTTTGCCTGGTAGGATGGCGGACCGTTCCCAGTCTGCGACCGCGGAGGCGGCCGGCGGCTGAATTACGCGATCAAACAGGAGAGATAGGCCGTTTTCGGCCGGGGTTAATCAGGCTGGCGATGTCTAGTGGGAGAACAGGACCGGGACCGTCATCTCCGCGAGCAATGTGCGGGTCACGCCGCCAAACACCAGTTCGCGCGCGCGCGAGTGACCATAGCCGCCGGCCACGATCATCGTAGCGCTGATATCCGACGCGTATGACAACAGCGCTTCGCCGCCCGCAATGCCATCAGCGACGGTGCTGTGCGTCTCGGCCGGCACGCCATGCCGAACCAAATGCCTACCGATGTCGTGGTGCGCGTCGCGAGCGTCCTCGGCGCTACGGGCGCCGCGCGGGTTGATCATCAGGACAGTGACCTGACGCGCCTGACGCAGCAGTGGCAGCGCATCGTGAACCGCGCGCGTTGCCTCCCGCCCGGCGTTCCACGCTACCAGGACGTGGTCCGTCAAGACCGGAAAATCGCCGGCGAACGGGATCGTCAGCATCGGCCGGCCGGAGGTCATCAGCACTGTTTCCACGGTGGCGCGGCCGCGATTGCCCTCACGCCGCGGATCGTCCGCCTGTCCCACCACGACCAGGTCAACGTACCGCGCCGCCGTTCCGATGACCGAAGGCGTATGGCCCTCAACGATTCGCCATTCGCCTTGCAGGCCATGAACCCGGAGCGCCTCCTGGAAGCTCGCCTCCACTGGGTCCGCGACGGCTCGCGCCTGGGCAACCATAACGTCGAGCATCCTGTCCGCACCCATGCCGACCGCGAGAAGGCCACTACCATAGAGGTAGTCCGCGTTGGGGATGTCGACGACGAACAGCCCCGTCAGGTGCGCCCCCTGCCCGCGTGCGAGGCCGGCCGCGATCTCCAGCCTGACAGCACTGCGCGGGTCCGCATCGAGATGCACGAGGATATCTTTCAGGGACATGACGGGCTCCTTCTGACCGTTGGGCATGGCCCGATCATAGCTCTATCGCCGGCGACCGCCTTGATCTAGATCAGCTATCGGTCAGGCCGGGCTCGAAGCAACGCTCGGATCGCTGTTCGATGGCGGCTGCCCGCAGTCGGAGCAGCAGGCGATGTAATTCTCCGATGGTGAATGGCTTGCGCAGGACGCCGGCAAGCTTCGCCTCGGCGATGTCGGCTTCGGACAATTCGGCATAGCCTGTGACCAAGGCGATCGGCGCGCTCGTCCCTCGTTCTCGAAGCACGCCGGCAAGCTGCAGGCCGTTCATCCCGGGCATTGCATAATCGAGCAGGATAAACGTGGGCGGCGGGGTCAGGTCCGCGATCAACGCGAGCGCCTGCTCCCCGCTGGCGGCTTGCGCCACCTCGCAACCCAAGTCCCGCGCCATTTCGACGGTAACCTGGCGGACCGCCGCATCATCATCGACAACCAGAACTAGGTCGGCCGCCATCGGCTCCCGGGAGACCTGAGTCAACGCCCTGCCGGTGTGAGCGATCTCAGGTTGCTCGCTAGGCGTGGCCTGCGGCAGGAACAGCGTCACGCGCGTACCCTGTCCCGGTGCGCTTTCTATGACTGCGTCCCCGCCGGACTGTCGCGCCATGCCGTAAACCTGGCTGAGGCCGAGACCAGAACCGTGGGGACCTTTCGTGGTGAAGAACGGATCGAAAGCGCGAGCCTTCACCTCCGCCGTCATGCCGACCCCGGTGTCGGAAATAGAGATCTTCACGTATTTGCCAGGCGGCCGGCCGCTGTCGTGGGTGTCGTCGGCCCGATCGCTGTCGTGCGGCAGGTTCGCCGTGACCGATGGTCAGACGGCCGCCGTCCGGCATGGCATCGCGGGCGTTGAGGCAAAGGTTCAAGATCGCCGCCTCGACCTGGCTGGGATCCACCATCGCCGGCCATAGCTCCTCCGCGAGTTCGGACGCGACCTCCACGCGCCGGCCGAGTGTGCTGGTCGCCAGGGTGATCAGCTCCCGCAGCAGTGCGTTCACGTCCGTTGATCGAGCCGCCAGGCGTTGGCGGCGCGAGAAAGCCAGCAATCGTGAGGTCAACTGGCTGCCCCGCTGCACCGCGCCGGTCGCTCGCCCGATCAACCGCAGCAGTCGTTCGGTGTCGCTGCCCGTCCATGCCTTCTCGGTCTGAGAAACGCGCCGCTCCATAAGTTCAAGATTACCTAGAACGGTGGCCAGCATGTTGTTGAAATCATGAGCTATGCCGCCGGCAAGTTGTCCCACGGCCTGAAGTTTCTGGGCCTGATGCAAGGCCGCTTCGGTCTTCTCGCGTCCGGCAATCTCCACCTGAAGCCGATTGTTACTTTCCGAAAGCTCTCGGGTGCGTTCGGCGACCTGTGCTTCGAGAAAGCTCGATTGCAGCCTGCCGCTCCATCTCGCGTGCCTCGAGGCCGGCCGCCATGGCGTTGAAGGAACGGGCGAGCGCGGAGAATTCAGTGATGGCGTTGCTTGGTCTGGCGCGCGCGCTGAGGTCGCCGTCCCGCCACCGCCGCGCCGCGAGCAGCAGTGCCCCGGTGGGCCGGTAAATGAACCGTCGGCCGGCCACCCAGGCGAGGATCAAGGCGATGACCGCGGCGGCGCCGATGAGCGCGGCATCGCGGTAGGCCGGATAATCGACCTTGGAGGCAAGGTTTGACGGTGCCACTGTCCCGATCACGGCCATGCCCGTCGAGGCCGCCGCGACTGGCGCAGAAGCCGCAATGCGGGCGCCGCCTGACGGGTCGGTCACGATCGTGACCCCTCGCGTTTGTCCTCCGGAGAGTGCCCCTGTCACCAAATCCGGAAGTTGCTGGCCACCCGCCGTCCTTGCCGTCGCTCAAGCGTGCCAGTATGGCACCTCTGCGATCAACGACGACAAAGGTGGCGGCGGTGAGCGGCCCCTCATCACCAGACAGCGCCGGTTTCAGCCGCGTCGTCAACCAATCCGTGTCGACCCCGGCCAACACTACGTAAGAGGAGAGCCCGGGGGCAACGCCAGGGATACGGATGGCGATCGGAAGAGATGCCATTTCTCCGCCGTCACCCGATACCAGCGGGCCCACCTGAACGTCCCTGATGGCGGCGAAATCTGGAATCCATCGCGAGCGGTCGCTGCGCGATCCGCCGGGTTCGGCCATGGACCCACATACCAGTTCACCGTCCGGTTTGTAGATCGCCAGAAAACGATACTGGGGAAGGTCCTGCCGCAAGGATGCAAGGCGTGCACCGCATTCCGGTCCGGCCTTTGTCAGGTCCGGGAACCGCACGATCGACGTGCCAAACTGGACAACCGAATCGATGACGGTGTCCAGGTTCGCACTTGCGGACTCGGCTTGCCGCAGCACCAGGGCGCTCACCTGCGCCCTTTTTACGTCGCCCAGCCGCAACTGAAGATAGGTCTGGGCAGCCAGAATCGGCATCAGACATCCCAGGACCAGCAGCACCAGTCGAGTCGACAGCTTCATCCACCGCCTCTTTGGACAGTGACGAAGCAGCTAGCGGCCGCCGTCGGAAGGACCCGGACGCGGGGACGGCTCCAGACAACAGCCCCTGCCACCGATCGATCGTCGCGGACCTGACCGCGGATCCGGGTCTCGCCCGCGGCCCGAGCCAATACTCGGTGGAGCGAGGCCCAACCTCGAACAGTTCGTGACAGTATGCTGAGATGCGAGGGCATTTTACCGCGAATTCATACCAACGATCCGAAAAATGCTGACCTTTTGCTGCGATAGTGGGCGTCGGTATCTTATTGATCTGCTTCGCGGTCCCGTTCAGCGACACGTGCCAGCCGGCCAGAATGACCGGCCCGCCTCGCGGCCCAGGTTTTCCGTCCCACCACTAAGCCAACTCTGCCGTTGGGCCGCCGGGGTCACACCACGATCCTGCAATCACCGCCTTCAGGTGCGGTGATGTGTTCATGGCAACACTAGCATTTTCGTGGACATTCGCAAATCTGGTCAGGCGGTCTCAACGACGGCGAATTGTCCAGCAGTTACGAAGGTTATTTGCGTGCCATCGGACAACGAAACGGTCCGTCGAGCATGACGGCGCGTCGTGGCAGGTTCCGCAGGAGGGCTGCGACTGCCGGACAGGGTCGCGTCATTTCCAGGCTTGAGGAATAATGTCGCCGAGGCGGCTTCCGATGGTCGTTGCCACGAGGTCGTCGTTGCACGCGCGATCCGCTCGCGGGGGAAATCGACCACCACCACCTCGGCAGCGAAGACTCTCTCTTCCCGCTGTTCGCCGGATATGCTGTTGGCCTTCCCCATCTCGGGCTCCCTGCAGGCAGGACACGTGCAAGATGCGCGTGCGGGCCGGCAGCCTACACCGAGATGCCTGAACGCCAAGTTAACGCAACGGTTCCGGCCGGGAAGCTATTGGATTGGAACACTGAGGGTGAAACCGGGGGTCTGCATTGGCTTGCGGTCCTGGGTAGGCTGGTACTGCGAGCCGGGCGCAAAGCCGAGACTTGGATCGAACATCTCCACCCGGTAGAACTTCAGGTTGAGGCTGGTTTGCTTCGGGCCGGAAGCGCTCGGCGCCTCGGCATCGGGATCAGGCACCGGGGCGACCTGGGTTATCCGTGGCTGTGGCGGAGGTATTGGCGGGATCGGCAGATCGGCCGCAGATGCGCCGAGGCCGTATGCGATCGAGAACACCGCGAGTGCGATCGAGAACACGGGCACGGACGGGGTCAAGGCTGATCGCTCGATTGAAGCCCGACGGGTGGTCCCGCCAGGCCAAGAACGCCACGGGCATCATACACCGGATTGCCCACCGGTGCGCCGATCGGTCCCGAACCTGTCGCTCTCCAGGCCTCCAGCGCCCAGTTGACAGACGGGAAAGCAATTTGGTCCCAGGGGATACCGTCCCAGCCGAAGAGCCGCACATCCAGACTTTCCGGACCGGGGCTGAATATCGGCCGGGCCGGGTCCGCGAAGTGGGCACGAAAAATGATCTGCACCTGACCGATCCTGGCAACATTGAAGACGCCGAGGATACCCTCGATGGCGATTGCGGCTTCGGCTTCCTCCAAGGCCTCGCGGACAGCTCCCTCCTCGAGGGTTTCGCCCATTTCCAGATAGCCCGCCGGAAGGGTCCAGTAACCACGCCGCGGCTCAATGGCCCGGCGGCACATCAGTATCCCGTCAGCTGCCAGAACCACTGATCCAACGATGATCTTTGGGTTCTCGTACGCCACATGTCCGCAGTCCGCGCACATCATGCGTTCGCGATCGTCGCCCTCAGGGACGCGTCGGACGAATCGAGCCATGACTTTGATCGTGGCGCGTTGGCCGGTCAGGTTCAAGGCCGCAGCACATTTTGATCGCAGTCGGGCGGCCGGCGGCTCTCCGGACGGACACGCGTTTTCGGGCGTGCCAATCCCGACCACCATTTCAAGCAGGCATCAACCGCCTCGAGGCGCTGGTGTCATACCGACAGGTCCAGCAGCGACCCGCGTGGCAGCCCCCGGGGTGGGGCCGCAGTCGATCCCGCCGGAGCGGCCGCGGCTGGTTTGTGGGATGTCGGAGCTACCGCCATTGGCGTGGCGCCAGATCCGACCGCGGGGATATTCACGTGTTGCGCACGACCTGGCAGGCCTGCTGACGCATGTCCCGCCGCCGCTGCTGCGCCAGGCCCTGGCACCGACGGCCCGATCCGGCTGCTGCCGCTGGAAATGCCTGCGAGGGTGACCGGGGAGAGCATGGGCGACAGTCTAACAGGGGTTGGTAAACGCCGGATTAAAAGCGCGAGGGTCTGGTGTGATTTTAGGTAACCCCGCCGGTCACGCGGCCCGCATCCTGCAGCATTTCGCGAAACGCCCCACTGGCAAGGGCGAGGTCGGAGTCAATCTTGTCCAGGGCATCCAGACCTAGGATCGAGGTGTCGCCGATCCGTGCCGCCGCCATGATCGCACGCAGCGTTTGTTCCAGTGCGACCATGCCGTATCCACTCGCCATGCCGACCATGGCGTGGCAATGATCGGCAACAGCGCCGGTTGACCCGGCCGCGACCGCTCGGCCGAGGTCACGCGAGCGATTGCGCAGATCGACGAGGCATGCCTCGACAAGTGCCGCGAAACCCTGCGTCGGCAAATTGCTGCGAAGGTTATGAATCCGATCAGCGGCCAATATTGGTTGCAGATTATCGGGCCCGAACCGTTCCAACCGGTTGGCGTAGACTCTCGGCGAGCTGGCCTTGACGGCGGCCCCGGCACCAGTCGGGGTGCGTTTTCGCGACCAGACCTGATCTCTCAGTGCGTCCAGGAGGTCAGCCAGTAACACTGGCTTACCCAGCATGCCATCCATTCCGACCGCCCTGACAACCACCTCATGGTGAGGCGAGGCGTCCGCAGTCAACGCGATGATCGGCACCGAACGGGCGGGCTCGGGCAGTGAACGGATCACCATCGCGGCGTCCTGGCCACTCATTCCCGGCAAAAAGATGTCCATGAAGACGAGGTCATAGGTATACCGACGCATCGCATCGATGGAGGCCTCGCCGGTCGCAGCGATGTCCACCATATGGCCTTCGCGTCGCAGCATTGTGGCGATGACGATCTGGTTGGCCGCGACGTCTTCGACCAGCAGAATACGGGTGCGGGGCAGCTGGCGCGGGGGCACATCGAGCAATGCCTCACGCGCCGCCGATGGCGTGAAAGCCGAGGACGATTGAACAGTGAGCGCCGACGCCGGCAGGGTTAGCCAGAAGGCGTTCCCCTGCCCTCCGTGCGGCGCTGTCCAAGGCTCGCAGCCGATCGTCCCTCCCATCAGGGTCACCAGTTCCTGACAGATCGACAAGCCGAGGCCCGAGCCGAGCAACCGATCGCCGTCCGATCGTTCGAGGCGGGAGAAGGGTAGAAACAGGCGCCGTCGCGCGACGGGCTCGATTACCGGGCCGCAATCCTTGATCAGCAGCCTGACCGGCTGATCGGCATTGGGTCCGGGCTCCGCTTGCAGCCAGACATCGCCGCCACCTGCATACTTTACCGCGTTCGACAACAGATTGAGCAGCACCTGGCGTAGTCGCCCCGCATCTGCATTGAGGGTGGGACCAACGCTCTCGGCGATCGAGATCCGCAAGCCGATCCCACGTTCGGCGGCCGCGGCCTGGAACATCTCGGCCGAACTTGCCATCAGCGCGTGCAGATCGAAGTGAAGCGGCCGGATAATCAGCCTGCCCGCCTCGATTTGCGACATTTCGAGGATGTCGCTGACCAAGGCCGACAAGGCGTCGCCTGACTGGCGTGCGGTTGCCAACAGCGAAAGTTGTGCCGGCGCCAATACGCTGTTCGCCAGCAGTTTCAGAGTGTTAAGCAGCACGTTGAGCGGGGTGCGGATCTCGTGGCTGACGATCGCTACGAAGCGGGACTTGGCGGCAGTCGCTGCTTCAGCCGACGCCCTTGCCTCGCGCAACTCCGCCTCGGCCCGTTTATGTTCCGTTATGTCGGCGTAGAGGGTGACGAAACCGCCATCGGGGAGGCTTTTGCGACGCAGTTCGAGCGTGTGGCCGTCCGATCTTCGGCGTTGAACGACGCTGTTCTGACCGCTGCGTAAGGGAACCATCCGGCGCGCGACCTCAACCTCGATGTTGTCGATCGGGCCGAACTGACCACTTGTGATCTGAGCGCGGACGATATCCTCCAGCGGCAGACCAACGCGGAGTATCTCGGGCGGAATGCCGGCCACGTCGGGGAAGATGGCATTCCATTCCACCAGGCACATTCGGGCGTCGATCATGCAGACGCCATCCGTCATTCCGCTCAGGGTTGCCGCCAGCTGTTCCGCTTTCCCGGTCGCGACGGAACGCGCGGCTTCGAGTTGCGCGTTGGCGGACGCCAGCACCGCCTTGTCCCGAGCCAACGTGGCCTCCCGCAGGCGTCCCTGGCGAAGGATTTGCAGCAGCAACATCGCCGTCCCCGCCAGCAGCAGGGAGATGCAGCCGGCGAACAAATTGGCCTGCTTTCGCCACAGGACGGCGGGACGCGTCGCAATGGCTTCGTTGATCCCGACGATCACGGCGAGCGCGCGGTCTGGCAAATAGCGAAAGGCGTGGAACTCGGGTCACCCCGTCGATCGGCGAAGCTCCCACCCAGATGCCATGGTTGCGGCCCTCGATTGCCGCGAATAACGGCGTGTCCCCGATGGAGGCGCCAGGGACCATTGCTCCGGGCCCGGCTGTGGCCCGCAGTTTGGCATCATTCAGGCCGAGAACCGCCTCGAAGGAACCCGGACCGAGTTGGGTCTGGCTGAATATGTCGGCGATTGCCGCGGTGCGATATTCGACGTTGATGACGCCGGCAAAACTGCCATCGGGATGATGCAGCGAGCGGGCGACATTCATGTGCCATTGCCGCTGGTCGGTGTCGAGTATTGCCGGCCCGAAATACAAGTGGTCAGCCGGATCAAGCTGGTCTTTCAAGGCCTGAAAGTAGTCTTCACCGGAGACGTTTCGGTTGACCAGGCCGGCGCCCGACGACTGGCGAACCGTGCCGTCCTCGCCCGCCACGACCACATTGTGACTAAGGCCGTTGAGCGCGACCATCTGGCTGCGCCAATCCGCCAGGTTGAAGCTGCGAGGGTCGGTTTCGTATGCCTTGACGAGGATACGCAGGGTAACATCCAGCGCCAGGATTTGCCGATTGATTTGCTCGCTGAAGCCAAGTGTCTGGTTGTCGAGCGTGGCTTCGACCCTTGCCTCGTTCTCCCGCCGTTCGGTGCGGATTTCCCTCTGCGTGCCGAGCCATGTCAGCACAATGAGGCAGCCAGTTGCCAAGACGATTCCGGCAACACCAAGAAATTGCTTGTACGGCTTCATGTTCCCGACGGTTGGAGGATGAAGGAGGCTCGACGCGGTCGCGGCGCGTGTGACCGCGCGTTTTCTAGCGCCGAACCAGTGTCAAATACAACATGGGGGGAAGGGGATGGGCGTCACCAGGCAGTACCGCCGACCGCGTGGCCGGTCGATCCGCCGGTTGCCGGCCCGCCATCTTAGCTTGCCGCGAACAACGCTGGGTGCGATGGTTTGCTGGTGGTGAACGGGCGGTATCGAGCCCCGGAGTTAGTGGTGGCTATGAGGATCTAATGGCAAAAATCAAGGTGAAGACCCCGGTGGTCGAGCTCGACGGCGATGAAATGACCCGGATCATCTGGGGTTTCATCAAGGACAAGCTGATCCTGCCTTATTTGGACATCGACCTTAAATACTATCGATCTCGGAATCGAATACCGCGACCAGACAGACGACCAGGTGACCGTGGACGCGGCCAACGCCATCGCGCAGTATGGCGTGGGCGTGAAGTGCGCGACCATCACACCCGACGAGGCGCGGGTGGAGAATTTCGGCCTCAAGCGGATGTATCGCAGCCCGAACGGAACGTTACGCAACATCCTCGACGGCACGATCTTCCGCGAGCCGATCATCTGCCAGAATGTGCCGCGCCTGGTGCCGCACTGGACCCAGCCGATCGTCATCGGCCGCCATGCCTATGGCGACGTCTATCGGGCGGTGGAGATGAAGATCCCCGGCCCCGGCAAGGTTACCATGACCTACCAGCCGGCCGACGGCGGCCCGGCGCAGACGCTCGAGGTGCACGGTTTCGGCGAAGGCGGCGGCGTCTCGATGGCGATGCACAACACCCGCGTTTCCATCGAGGGATTTGCCCGCGCCAGCTTCAACTACGCGCTGATGCGTGGCTGGCCGCTGTACTTCTCCACCAAGAACACCATCCTGAAAACCTATGACGGCTTCTTCAAGGACATCTTCGAAACGCATCTACCAGAACGAGTTCAAGGCGGCATTCGACAAACACAGCCTGACCTACGAGCACCGGCTGATCGATGACATGGTGGCCTGCGCGCTGAAGTGGAACGGCGCCTATGTGTGGGCGTGCAAGAACTACGACGGCGATGTGCAATCCGACACCGTCGCGCAGGGTTTTGGCTCGCTTGGCCTGATGACCTCGCGTGCTGCTCAGTCCCGGATGGCACCAAGGTCGAGGCGAGGCGGCGCACGGCACCGTCACCCGGCACTACCGTCAGCACCAGCAGGGCAAGGAGACCTCGACCAACCCGATCGCCTCGATCTTCGCGTGGACGCGCGGCCTGATTTACCGCGGCAGGTTCGACAACACGCCCGATGTCACCGGGTTCGCGGAAACGCTTGAGAAAGTCTGCATCGAGACGGTAGAGTCCGGCGCCATGACACGCGACCTCGCCAGCCTGATCAGCCCTGACCAGCCTTGGCTGAGCACCCAGGCGTTCCTGGCGAAGCTGGACGGCAATCTGCACAAGGCAATGGTAATCGACTTTCTCGGCGCAATCGTCGCCGTCACGGCGACGGACCTCACGCGTGGAGATGGTAACCATATGAACGATCTGAACGAACTGGCCGGGCTGCGGCACTATCCGTTAGCTCGGCGTGGCGTGCTGATGACCGGGCTGATCAGCGGGTTTACCCTGGCTACGCAGCGCGTCGAGGCTCAGGCAATCCACACCGACACTGACGGATTGCAAGCCGGGGAGGTCCGAGATACCCACCGGCGACGCGAGTTTGCCTGCTTATTTCGCCCGCCCAACGAAGCCGGGCCCATTCCCGATCATCCTGGTGAACGAGGAAATATTCGGCGTTCACGAATACATTAAGGATGTCTGCCGGCGATTGGCGAAACTGGGCTATTTGGCGGTCGCGACCGAGTATCTACGCGCGTATCGGCGATCTGTCGAAAATGACCGACATCCCCCAGATCATTGCCGAAGTCATCTCCAAGGCGCCGGACTCGCAATACATGGCTGATGCGGACGCGACCGTCGCATGGGCGGAGAGGAATGAAGGCGATCAGGCACGGATTGGCGTAATCGGTTTCTGCCGAGGCGGCCGACAGACCTGGCTCTATGCCGCGCATAACCCCGATCTCAAGGCGGCCGTGGCGTTTTACGGTCCGATTGGGTGGCACGCCCAGCACCATTCAGCCGCAGACAGCATTGGACCTGGCCGATCAGATCAAGTGCCCTTTGCTGGGTCTCTATGCCGGAAAGGATTCCGGGCATCCCGGCGGATATTGTGCGGCAGGCGGAGGCAAAGGCGAAAGCCGGGCACAAGACCGTCGAGATCGTGGTCTACCCGGAGGCGCCGCACGGGTTTCACGCCGACTACCGACCGAGCTACCGGCAGGCGGACGCCGAGGATGCATGGAAACGTGCTCTGGATTGGTTGCGGCGCTTCGGGGTGACACCCTCGGGTTGACTGGTGTCTGGTCGACTGGGCGGGTGCGCCTCCTCCGCCGGCGATGACTGCGCGGCCTTCACCAACGGACGATACGGCGCGGTGCTTGGTGCATGGTGGATGTAGCCCGCGGCCGGCTCGCATCCCTCCGGTGGTCCGTCGGCCCGTGAAAGCGGAGCGGCCGCAATCGCTTCAACGGAATGGCCCTCACACCTCCGCTCTGTCCAATTTGGCAAATGCCGAGCGAGCCTATTCTTTGCGTGCCCAAATCAAGCCTCGGCGTTCACCCCGAGGAGCACGCCCTGCGCGCACGCACCGCCAAGAGGCTTGGAAGCATGCCCCTGGACATCGGCCGGCGTCGCCATCAAGCATCGGTGAACTGATTCCGCGAATCGGCCGAATCATTGCCAGAGGTTGCTACCCTCAGGTCGGCATGCGTTTTCTTTTCTTCATCACCGGTCTGGCGCTGGCGCTGCTGGGGTTCGTCCCCGGTGTGCATGGGGAGACGACCGACCACTTCTTTCTGTCCAGCGACGGCGTCCGGCTACACTACCTTGAAGCTGGACCGGTCAACGGCCACACTCTGGTCTTTGTTCCCGGCTGGACGATGCCCGCCTGGATCTGGGCGCCACAGCTTCAGGCTTTCGCCCGGCGATACCACGTGGTTGCTTTCGATCCCCGCGGTCAGGGCGATTCTGGCGTTCCCATCAACGGCTACGAACCGGTTCGGCGCGGCCGGGACATCGCCGAGCTGATCGCCCATTTGGACGCCGGACCTGTCGTCGTCGTCGCGTGGTCGTTGGGGGTGTTGGACACCCTGGCGTCCATCCACGGCCGGGGTGACCATTTGCTGGCTGGACTGGTGCTGGTGGACAACTCCGTGGGAGAGGACCCGCCGCCGCCCTATCACCCGGTGCCCCGCCATAGAGGCCCGCCACCGTCCCGCACCCGGGCGATGGAACAGTTCGTTCGCGCGATGTTTCGCCACGCACCGCCTGCCTCCTATCTGGATCAGCTCACCGCATCCTGCCTGCGAACCCCGGAAGCGGCCAGCCGCTCGTTGCTGGCCTATCCGGTTCCTCGGTCCTACTGGAAGGAGGCGATCTACGCGACGCGGGTGCCGGTCCTTTACGTGGTTCGCCCGCGCTGGGTTGCACAGGGCGAGAACCTCGTGCGAAACCGGCCCGACACCGAGATGGAAGTGTTCAGTGACGCCGGCCACGCGCTGTTTCTCGACGAGCCGGCCCGGTTCGATCGCGTGATGGACAGCTTCCTGCACCGGCGCGTCTGGCCGTGAACCTGATCGCGCTGTTTCTCGTCTCGTTGGCGGCGGTCGGCTACGAAACGGCGCTGACCCGCTACTTCGCGGTCGCGAAATGGTCGGAATATGGCTACTGGGTCATCTCCATCGTCATGGTCGGCTTCGCACTCAGCGGCGTTGTCCTGGCGCTGTGGCGGGATGGGTTCGTTCGCCGGGCCGGGCCGCTGATGGCCGCGTTGCCGGCGATGATGGTGGTGATGCGCGGCGGCCGGCTACCACTTCACCACCACCAATCCGTTCAACCCGTTGCAATTGCAGAATCCAGCCACCTGGCAGCCGCAGCTCTGGAATATCGCCGGCTACTATGCCGCCCTGCTGCCGTTCTTTTTCCTGGCCGGTCTGTTCATCAGCCTGAGTTTCGTCCGCAATGCCGACCGCATCGGACTGGTCTACGGCTTCGACCTGACCGGGGCCGGAGCCGGCGCCGCATTTGTTCTGGCGGCGATGTATCTGGTTCATGCCTTTTCCCTGGTGCCGCTGCTCCTGGTGCCACTCGCACTCAGCGCCATTTTCGCCGGAGGCCGATACCGCACCCGGGCGGTGCTGGGCGCGCGTTCTGGCGCTGGGCGCGGCCGAGGCGGTGCTGCTGCTCGACGACCGGGCTGCCTATAATGATTTCAAAGCGATCTACGCCCCGCTTAACACGCCAGATGCAAAGATCGTCGCGCGGGTGACCTCACCCCGCGGCGATTACGCCTTGCTGGACGACTTCACCGAACGGGTGGACACCGATGTGTCCAACAATGCCGGCATGCTGGGACTGGACGGACCCGCCGCGATCTTACGGCCTGTATCGTGACGGCAATCGGATCGCCGCCCTGCCGAAGCCAGCCGTCGACGCGGATAGCGGGTATGCTGCCGCGGCGCTTGGACGCCCTGCCCTATTCCCTCGTTCCGCACGCCCGAACGTTGCTCGCCGGCGCCTCCGGAGGATTCCGCATCGCCGAGGTGCTGCGGCTTGGCGCCAGCCAGGTCCGAGTGCTGGAACCCGAACCGGTGCTGTTCGGCGCGCTGCGCGATGGGCTCGGCCCGGTGCCGCCACTCGCGGTTGGCACCGGTGTCGATATCACCGACGCCGGTCCAGCTCGCCGCCGCCGGGCACGGCAGTTTCGACATCGTCGACGTTTCGGCTGACTTCCTGGATGCGGCCGACATCAACGCGACGGCCTTCACGCGGGAGGCGCTGATTGGCTACCTCGGCATGCTGGCGCCGGGCGGCATCGTGTCGATCCCGGTCTCGATCCGCGATTTCCCGGTCTATGCCCTGCGCATGTTGGCAACCGTCCGCTCGGCGCTGCTGGCAGCCGGCGTCGATGATCCGCCGCGGCATGTCATGGTCTACCGGTCAGCGTGGAACGTCCGCATCCTGATTTCCCGCGACGGCTGGAGTCCGGGCCAGATCGCCGCCGCTCGCAAGTTCGCCGATGAGCGCTCGTTTGACATGTCATGGTACCCGGGGATCGACGTCGCCGGATCCCGCGGAAGCATTTACAACGACTTGCCCGCCGTGTCTTTCGACCGCGGCGAGGTCGAAACGGGTGGCCCGGACGATGCCATCGCCGATGAGGCGGAGGCGGTTCTGTCCGGCCGAGCCTCGCCCTCCCGCGAGCAGTTCGACCTGGCGCCGATCACCTTGGACAAGCCGTTCTTCTACGCGGTGCTGCGGTTGGACCGGATCGGCACCATCCTGAAGCGGCTGGAAATCCTGCCGCAGGCGGAGGTCGGCGGTCTGGTCAATCTCGCCGTGCTGGCGCAGGCGGTGGTGATCGCGGCCCTGGTGCTGCTGGTGCCGCTCGCCGCGCCACGCCGCCTGGCCGCGCCGCGCGCCGGATTGCTGCGATCCGTGGTCTACTTTCCGGCCCTGGCCCTCGGCTTCCTGTTCATCGAGATCTATCTGATCGAGAAGGCAAGCTTCTGGCTGACCGACCGGACCAGTGGTTTTGCTCTCGTGCTGACCGGGATGCTGGTGTTTTCCGGTCTCGGCAGCCTGCTGAGTGGCCGGATCGTTGCTGTGCCACACCGGGGCCTTGCGCTGGCTTCGGCGGTGATCATCGGCTGGTGCATTGGCACGCTGGTTTTCTTGCAGCCGCTGATCCTGGCCACCCTGGACTGGACCTACCCCGCCGCGCGCCTGCCTGCTTCTCTGCGTCATCGCCCCGGTGTCCATCGCCCTTGGCCTGCCGTTCCCGCTGGGTCTCGGAACGGCGGGAACTGGCGGCTTCCTGCCCTGGGCCTGGGGGCTGAACGGGGCATTCTCGGTATTGGCGACGCCGCTGGCGAACCTGATCGCGCGAGAAGCCGGATGGAGCCGGGTTCTTTTGTGCGCGGCGATCCTGTATGGCATCGCCGTAGTTACATTTCCGGCGATGAGGAACCGCTCCGCTTGGCACGATATCACCGCACCATCACCCGCCGCGGAGTAATTTCCGCCGCCGCGTCCGTCATGGTCGCCCAGTCGGGGATAGCCCCCACGGGGGTCGCCGCCACGGCCTGGACCAAGGCCGCCTACGAGCGGGCGATGCGCGAGTCCGGACGCCCGGTCAGTCTGACCGACGCTCAGTTCGACGCGATCCAGGCGCGTAAGCCGGCCGCGATGAAGCGGATCGAGGCGTATCTGAAGGATCATCTGGGAACCGCCGATCCGGCGGTGCTGGCCGCATTCCAGGCGGTGCCGCGCGAGTATTTCCACTACGAATACCCCGAGCATCGGGCGACGCCCGGCGATGCCTATGAAGACCCTCCGAAACCCTGGGCACTCGGCTATGGGTCCGCCCTCTCCGACTACCTGGGCCAAGCCTACATGACCCAGGTCTGCAAGCCGCTGGCCGGCGAAGTCACGCTCGAGATCGGCACCGGCAGCGGCTTCCAGAGCAGCCTGCTGTCGCGCATCGTCAAGACCGCCTACTCGATCGAAATCATCGAGCCGCTCGGAAAAGCCGTCGGACACATCTTCGCGCCCCTCGGCTACGACAACGTGCACACCAGGGTCGGCGACGGCTACTACGGATGGCCCGAGGTGCAGGGCGGCTTCGACATCATCATCGTCACCTGCGCGGCAACCTTCGCGCCACCCGATCTGTTCAAGCAGCTCAAGCCAGGGGCAGGCTGGTGATCCCGATCGGCCAGCCGTTCAAGCGCGGCCAGGTCCTGTATGTCTACACCAAGGATGCCGAGGGCAAGATCCATTCGCGCCGCGACATCGGCGTGTTTTTCATTCCGATGACCGGGGCGATCCAGAAGAACGCGCCGGTGCGCCCCGAAACGGTTTCGGACCAACAGCCGAAGGCGGAGAAGCCGGCTGTGGGCGGAGGTGAGGCGAAGGCCGCGACGGAATAGAACAGCTTGGGCTTCTCACCCGGCTCTGGGCAACCGAGCGCCGCTGGCATCGAACGCGGTGAACAGCGCGGTCTGCTGCGCGTCGGTCAGCCTCATGTGCGGCGGGCGGATATTGTGCCAGCGCGCGTCGCCGGTATTGCGCGCCACCAGCGCTTTCAGACCGGAGATCAGCGGCACCGAGGTCACCGCCTTGCGCGTCGCCGTCAGTACCTGCTGCGCCGCCGCGCCGGCCGCGGAGTTCCACCCGGCGTAGACCTGCGCACCGACAGCGCAGTTCACGTTGGACGCAGCGGTGATACAGCCCGCGCTGCCTTTCTCCAACAGCGGCCGCATCAGCGAATCATCGCCGGCATAGACCTCGAAACCATCACGGGCGAATGCGTCTACATAAGCCGCGCCGTTCTCGTAGCTGCCGCTGCTGTCCTTCAGGCCCTTCACCTTGCCTGGATTGGTCGACCGCAACCGGTCGATAAACTGCACTGTGAACGGCACGGCGGACTGTTGCGGGAAGTTGTACAAATAGAGCTTGATGTCGCCGCCGACCCGCTGGATCACCTCGTTGAAATACGCCAGCAAGCCGTCCTCGGTCGGATTCTTGTAGTAGAACGGCGGCAGCAGCAGCGCTCCGGGGCACCCAAGCGCCTCGGCCTCGCGCGTGAGCAACACGGTGTCGGTGATCGCGGTGGTGCCCGTACCCGGCATCATCCGTGCAGCCGGAATCCCGCGCTCGACCAGGCCTTCCAGCACCGCGATTTGCTCACTGACACCTAGGCTGTTGGCTTCGCCTGTGGTGCCGAGGACGCCCAGACCATTGCAGCCGTTCGCGAGCAGCCATCGACAGTGGCCAGACATGCGGTCCAGGTCGATCGACAGATCGCTGTTCATCGGCGTCAGCACCGCCGCATTCACCCCGCCGTACAGAGCATCGTTCACAACGCGGCACCTTTCATAGTTCAGGTTTTGTCGTCCGGGCGCCTCGTCCGGGGTGACTTGCCAGGCCATTGCACAATGTGGTCATCGAGCGCACCGGCTCGTCTTTCGCTGACCGCCCGACCTCGCACCGATACTCCCGCTTGGTGCACCGTGTCCGGATCGCCCGAGACCAGCGGGTGCCACCAATCCAGGTCCTGCCCGTCTCGCAGCCGGCGATAGGCGCAGGATGGCGGCAGCCAGTCGATCTGCTGCAGCGATTGCGGAGTCAGGCCGACGCAATCGGGCACCCGGCGCTGTCGGTGGGTGTAGTCGCGGCAGCGGCACGACTCCAGATCAAGCAGTCGACAGGCGACATTGGTGAAGGACAGCGCCTCGGTGTCTTCGTCGCGCAGCTTGTGCAGGCAGCAGCGGCCGCAGCCGTCGCAGAGGGATTCCCACTCGTCCGCGGTCATCTCCTCGAGGCGCTTGGTCTTCCAAAACGGCACTTCGCTGTCCATGCCGGGTCAGCCTAACGCAAAACAACAGACGACTGAAGCGCGCATGCCGTTCGCCGCAGCCCTGACCGCGGGTCTGCCATGAGGGTCCGAGATCGCTGGAGCGTCACATCGTGCTGTGACAATCACGGCGGTCGGCCCGGCGTCGGCGACGCCTATCGCGTTGGTGGCGGCAGCGTCTGCTCCTGGATCGGACCGTGACTTGCCGAACTGGGCGTGGGTGCCGAATAATCCCGGGACGGCGCCGGCGAGCTATACGGCTGCGACGGCGGGGGACCAGCCTGAACTGGCGGTGACGAGCCCGGTTGAGGAGACGCGGATGCGCTGCCGGGCGACTGTTGCGGCGGTGGGGCTGCCGGAGGGGGGCCAGGAGGCGCTCCAAAGCGCGTCAGAATATCCCGCAGCGGATCGGCACCCGCGTTGGTGCCCTGCATCTGCAGCACGAGCTGTCGGCCGGCGAGGCGCTGGCCATAATAGGCTTGGTTCCACTGCGTGTCGGGGGACATCACGCTGCCCTCGAGCGTCATGCCGACGAACAACCCGCGTGAAGCGGCAAACGCGACGATATCCGCGCCCACGGCGGTGGTGGTTGATCCTTGAATGCCGGCGCCGAATGTCGCCACTGCGATCGAGGCATTTCCCCCCAGCTTGACCTGATTGTCCAGCACCGCGTTCAGGCCCTTTTCCGTCATGATCAACATCAGAAGTTCGTTGTCCTCGATGCCAATCTGCAAGCCGAAGCTGCCGCTGCCGATAGTGTAGAAGGCAGGATAGGACCAGGTTCCGTTGCCGGCACGTCCCAGCAGGACGCACCTTCCACCCTCGCCGCCAAAAAAGAACCCGGCTTTGAAAATGCGCGGGCAGACCATCACCCCCTTCGCCCGGCGCAGCAAGGACTTCGGGTCTTGGGAGACCCGCTGGTTCATCATGTCCTGCACAGTGAGCGTGGCACGATCCACGAGGGTCTGCTGGTCGCCCGAAGCACCCGGTCCGCAGCCCGCCGGCAGCAACGACAACAGCGCCAGCGCGACTATTCCCAGGTACCGGATCATCTATCTGCCTCCCGCCTTGCGAACCTGCCTGATAGGCGCGATGTCCGAGTCGGGAGGAGTCATTGGGCACGAACGGAGCAATTAAAATGTCGCCCGATCGCTGGGACCAATCGGGATCGAAGGCAAACAGCGGCGATCGCCCATTGCTTGTTCTGGCAAACAGGCCGCCGCGCCCGGTATTCGCGGAGGCACCCTGATATCCATGCGGCGGACCTGCCCTTGCGGCGGACCGGCGGTCATGGTGTCGTGGCGCCGCGCAATGGCAACGCCGTCATCTTCGCAATTGACCGGTCCAAACTCCACAGAGCAGCGCCCGATTTCGAGGACTTGGACTGATTGGTTGCCCCGTCACCCTGACCAGGAGCTTCGTCATGCCCATGCCGCCAGTGATGATCGCCGGTGTCACGCAACAGGGCAGCACCGTCGACGGCCGCGTCTGGAACATCCTTGGCCAGACCTACCGGCCCTTGCATGTCACGGAGAGCAGCTTTTCCTGGCACGCCCTGCTGCCGCCGGGCACGTTCGTGCCGCCGCACATCCATCCGACGCAGGAAGAGTTCATCTACGTCTTTGAAGGGAAATTCGACCTGCTGCTCGACGGTCAGTCGGCGACGGCGACCACCGGCGACCTGATCCGCCTGCCGCGTGGCATACCGCACGGCCTGTTCAATAAAGGACAGACGAATATCACCTGCCTGTTCTGGGTATCTCCGACCCGCCTTCTGTGGGACCTGTTCCAGGCGATCGACAATGTCCCTGACCCGGCCGAGGTGGTGCGTCTCGCCGCGCTTGCACGAGGTGAATTTCCTGCCGCCGCCAAATTGAACCGTCACCGCCTCGCGATTGACCTGATCGCGCGCGAACCCTGCCATCGAGGCATAGCCGCGCACGATCGCCTCCCGTTCGGCGTACGACGCCACTTCGTCCACGTTGTCGAAGCCGTCCGGTGAGCGCGCCTCGAGCAGGTCGATGACGCGCTCCGGACCACCCTTGCGGTTGTTCAAAACGATCTCCGACGTTACCGGCCGGCGCTCGGCGTCATAGGCGGCCAATGCTTGCGCTACGGGCGCACCGCTCGCCAGATGCCGCGCCAGGGCAGCGGCGTCCAGCACGGCCTGACTGGCGCCGTTCGAGCCCACCGGATACATCGGATGTGCCGCGTCGCCGAGCAGCGTGGCTCGCCCGAACGACCAGCGGGGCAGCGGATCACGGTCGCACAGCGGATATTCGTAGAACGTGCCGGAGGCAGAGACGAGCGCGACCGGATCAACGAAATCCAGGCGGAACCGGTCGCGCAGGAAGGGCTCGACCTCGTGCCACTGGCCCGGCCGGTTCCAGTCCTCCCGCCGTGGCGGCGCGCCGGCCGTGTCCGCTACACGTGCCATCACCGCCCAGTTGGTCAGCCGGCGCGCCGGTGCGCCGGGGTCGAAATGGATTGGATAGAACACGAACTTCGCCGACATGCCGCCGGCAATCACCATAGTCCGGCCATCCCCGTGCACCGGCCAGTCAGCGGCTCCACGCCATAGCATGGTGCCGTTCCAGACCGGCGGGCCCTCGTCGGGATAAAATGCAGCGCGCGTGGCAGAGTGAATTCCGTCGGCCCCAATTAGCGCGTCGCCGGTGACGGTGAACGTTTCGTCGCTGTCACGCCGTTCGAAGCAGGCGCGCACCCCTTCGTCACGTTCGGTGAAGGAGACCAGGCGGCAGCCGGTCTGTATCGCGTCGGCACCGAGCCGTTGGCGCACCGCATCCACCAGCACACCGTGCAGCCGGCCGCGGTGGATGGAGAATTGCGGTGTGTCAAGGCCGGCGTCGATGCCGCGTGGCTCGCGCCAAACGACCTGCCCGAAGCGATTGGCGTAGATCAGTTCGCGCGTGCGGATCCCGGCGCGGTCAAGTTCCGGCAGTAGTCCCAGTGCCGCGAGTTCCTTGATCGCATGCGGCAACGTGTTGATCCCGACACCCAGCTCGCGCGGCTGCCGCACTTGCTCGAAGACGGTGCAGCCGATGCCGGCCGCATGCAGCGACAACGCCGCCGCCATGCCGCCGATCCCACCGCCGACGATCAGCACCTCCATGCGGATCTCCCCTGCCGCCGAACCGGACCTGAGGGCACATTCGTGGCGGGCGCACCCTGATGGTCAAGCCCCAACCTGGTCCGTCTGTCCGTGAAGCGCATCGAGGCGGCAGACGGTGTGAAAAGTTTCGCGGCCGCTCGCGTTCGGCATGGACGCCGGTCCGATATAGCCGCGACGGGCCGGCCGCACGCTGTCTTCCCATCGTTGTGCACAGGTGTGTATAACGCGGCCGGCGTGATGGGCTGCTGCCGATCGCCCGAACGGGACCCACAGGGAGGAATACATGCGATACGTCAAACGAAAGCTCGGGCTATGGCATTTCGCGCATACGCTGGGCGCTTGCGCCCTGGGTTTGCTGTGCACCGGCGCCGCCGCCTATGCGGCCAATGTAACTATACCGGGCTCCACCGATTTCCCCGAGAGCATGACCGCGACGGCTGACGGCACGATGTTTTTCAGCAGCCTGGCCGGTGGGCGCGTCTTCCGCTCCGCTCCGGGAGCGACGGAAGCAACCGAGTGGATCAAGCAAGGCACCAACGGACTGGACTCGACGCTTGGTGTGCTCGCCGACGAGAAGACCGGCACGCTCTATGTCTGCTCGGTGGATTTGTCGGGCGCCGGCATCGTCATTCCGACCGGTGCAACACCTGGCGCGCTGAAAATGTTCGACCTCAAGACCGGCGCGCCGAAGGGCAGCGTGGCCCTGCCGCCCTCGCCGCTGCCGAAATCAACCGCGCTCTGCAATGACATCGCGGTGGGTCCGGACGGCACGGTCTATGTCACCGATTCGTTCTCCGGCCATATCCTGCGGATGAAGCCGGGCGCGAAGGAACTGGAGATCTGGGCGCATGACCCGCGCTGGGACGTCGCCGGATCGCCGCAGCTCGACGGCATCGCGGTGGTCGGGAACAACGTCTATTCGAACATCTTCGAAGGCGACGGGCTGTATCGCGTCGCGGTCAATCCCGACGGCAGCGCGGGCGCCGTCACCAAACTACAGACGTCGCGCCCGCTCTACCACTCCGATGGCCTGCGCCCGTACGGCTCGGATCGGTTGCTCATGGTCGAGGGCGAGACGAAAGGCACTCTCGATGTCATCTCGCTGAGCGGCGACAACGCGAAGATCGAGACCGTCAAGGGTGGTTTTGAAGGACCGGTATCGCTCGCCCAGGTCGGCGACACCGTCTATGTGCTCGACGTTCCGCTGAAATATCTGTTCGACCCGAAGATGAAGGGCAAGACACCTCCTCCCTATACGGCGTCTGGCGTCAAGCTCACCCAGTAGGCCGACCGCCAGCAATACCGACGGCCCGACCAGAACTACGCCTGGTTGGGGTTACAGCAATCCCGGCCTGGATGACGCGCAGCATCCGGGCCGGACTCGCACTGAACGCAGGGGGCAACTGTCGCGGATCGGATCAGGCCCCGGTTGGTCACCGCCCCCACCTGGCGCTTTGTGAGAGTATCGGCGGGATTTTCCAGATCAGTTTCAGCGGGATCGAGATTTCGACGAGGACGCTCAGGGCAGCAAAAACTCTCAGCCAGCCCCGCCTGCGACGGCCGCATCTCAGCACATACGGGACAGCGCGGCCTAATAACTTGCCAATACCGGGCAGCTCACTTAAATGGTCTGTTTCCCAGCACCAAAACCCGGAGCATGAGCGCATGGCGCGCGTCACTGTTGAAGATTGCGTCCAAAAAGTTCCCAACCGGTTCGAGCTTGTTCTGCTGGCCGCCCAGCGCGCGCGCAACATCAGCCGTGGTGAGGAGCTGACCGTCGATCGGGACAATGACAAGAACCCGGTCGTCGCCCTGCGCGAAATCGCCGACGAGACGATCGAGTTGCCCCGCATCGAACAGGACCTGATCAAATCGCTGTCCCGTGCGCCGGAACCGGAGCCCGCCGACGAGGAGGTCCTCGACCTTATCCCGACCGACCAGAACATCTTCGGCCTGCAGGACATCACCGAGGAGGAGGAAGAGGTTGCCGGTCTGCCCGCCGAGGCCGACGAACTCTCGCCCGAGGATATGGAAGCCGCCATCGCCGCGGAACTTGGCGTTCGGCCCCCGCGGTAACCTTCGATGAGAGGCGGGGGTTTTGGCGGTGACGGAAATCGCTCCGCGCCCTCCCCCGCGCGGTCGCTAGCGCCTGCCTGCGGCTTGGACACAGTCTCCGGTGCCGGAGCGTCGTTCGGACCATCGGCCCCGCAGCGCCTGAACGCCGGGGTCGCGCGTCGCCGAACGGCCCATACTGCCAGGCCCCGACGTCATTCGGCAGTGCGATCTGACCAAGAAGGTCCTGGCCTACGATCCCAAAGCCGATACCGGACTGATCGACGCCGCATACGATCTTGCGACCAGGGCGCATGGCACTCAGCGGCGCGATAACGGCGATCCCTACATCACCCACCCTGTCGCCGTTGCCGAAATCCTGGCGGGCTACCGGCTCGATGTAGCTTCGATCGTCACCGGCCTGCTGCACGACGTCATCGAGGACACCCCGGTCAAGCTGCCGGAGATCGATGCCCGGTTCGGCAAGGAAATCGCCGGACTTGTCGACGGCGTGACCAAACTGACCCGATTGGAGCTTCAGTCCGACCGGACCAAGCAGGCGGAGAACTTCCGCAAGCTCGTGCTTGCCATGAGCCGCGATATCCGCGTCCTGTTGGTCAAGCTCGCCGACCGTCTGCACAACATGCGCACTTTGCATTTCGTCCGCGACCCGGACCGGCGCAAGCGGATCGCCAGTGAGACCATGGAAATCTACGCGCCCCTCGCCGAGCGCATCGGCATGGATGCACTCAAGGTCGAGCTTCAGACCCTCTCATTCACACAGTTGGAGCCCGAAGCCTACGCGACCATCCAGGCTCGGCTGAACTTCCTTCGCGGCCAGGGCGCCGACGTGATCGATGAGGTGCGGCGCGACCTGATCCGCGTCTGCAAACAGGCCGGCGTCGACGTGATCGATTTGAACGGCCGGGAAAAGTCTCCGTTCTCGATCTGGGAGAAGATGCATCGCCGCAATGTCGCCTTCGAGCAATTGTCTGATATCATGGCGTTTCGGATCGTCGTTGAGACAAAAGGTGATTGCTATGCGGCGTTGGGGGCGGTCCACTCGGCTTATCCGGTAATCGCCGGACGGTTCAAGGACTACATCTCGACACCGAAGTCGAATGGCTACCAGTCGCTGCACACCGGCGTCACTTTGCGCGAACCGCGCAACCAGAAGATCGAAGTGCAGATCCGGACCGCTGAGATGAACGACGTGGCGGAGAACGGCGTCGCGTCACACTGGGTCTACAAGGCGCCGGACAAGAAGGTCGACGGCAAGGAGGTCCAACGCTACCGCTGGGTGCAGGATCTGCTGGAAATCCTGGACAATTCCGACGCGCCGGACGAGTTTCTCGACAACACCAAGCTCGAGCTCTACGCCGACCAGGTGTTCTGCTTTACCCCGAAGGGGCAGCTTATCCAGTTGCCGCGGGGCGCCACGCCGGTCGATTTTGCCTACGCGGTGCACAGCCAGGTCGGCGACACCTGCGTCGGCGCGAAAATAAACGGCCGTCTCATGCCGCTGCGGCACCACCTGCAGAATGGCGACCAGGTCGAGGTGATGACGGCCCGAGGCGGCACCCCATCGCCGCAGTGGGAGCGTTTTGTCGTCACCGGCAAGGCTCGTGCCCGAATCCGGCGGTTCATCCATCAAGAACAGCGCCAGCAAAGCCGCGACGCTGGCCGGGCGGAGTTGACGAAGGCGTTTCGCCAAGCTGGCGTCGATGGCACGGAAAAGGCGCTGGAACCGGCGATCAAGGCCCTGAAGATCGCGGCGCTCGACGACCTCTACATCGCCGTCGGCAACGGCAACCTGACCGCCAAGGATGTGGTTCACGCAGCCTATCCCGAGCTGCGCCAGGCTCCCCGCACGCCAAGGATGATCCCGACGCTGCTGCGTGGCGGTCGTCCGACCGACCCGCCAGGACCATGACATGCCGGTGACCGGTCTGGTTCCGGGTATGGCGTTCAGCTTCGCCGGCTGCTGCCATCCGGTGCCAGGTGACGAGATCGTCGGCATCGTGACGACAGGCAAAGGTGTGACCATCCACAGCCGGGAGTGCCAGACGCTCACCGGCTTCGCCGCCACGCCCGAGCGGTTCATCGATGTGGACTGGAACTACGAAGCTGTCGCCAAGAAGGGCGCCAACGGTGCCGCTGCCGGGCATACCGCGCGGATCAGCGTTATCGCCGGCAACGAGCAGACTTCGCTGGCCGACATGGCCAATGCCATCGCAAAACAGGAAGGAGCCATCGCCAACCTGAAGATCGTCAATCGCCAGCAGGACTTCATGGAAGTGCTGGTAGACGTCGACGTGCGTGACCTCGCGCATCTGTCGAAGGTGATCGTCGGGCTGCGAGGCTTGCGGGAGATCAAGGGCGTGGAGCGGACGGTCGGCGGATGATCCTGGGGATTGGTTCCGATATCTGCGACATCCGGCGGATCGAGTCGGCAATCGGGCGGCACGGTGCTCGCTTTCTGGAGCGGGTCTTCACCGAAACCGAGCGGGCGCGGGCGATGCGCCGGGCGGAAAGGATCCAGGCCGCCACCTTCGCCAAGCGTTTCGCCGCCAAGGAAGCGGCCGCCAAGGCGCTGGGCACCGGTTTCCGCCAGGGAGTATTTTTCTCTGACCTCGGCGTGGTCAACCTGCCGAGTGGCAAACCCACCCTGGCAATGACGGGCGGTTCAGCGGACCGGCTGCGTGCGCTCACGCCGCCCGGCATGACCGCGCAGGTCGATCTGACGATGACTGACGAATATCCTTACGCCTATGCCCAGGTCATCATCTCCGCTGTGCCGGCGTTGGGGTGACAAGGGCTGGCGCCGATCGCGCGCCGACGGCGCCGGTTCCTTGACAGCCTTGTGCGGCATGGGCTTGATCCGCCCGCTTCGGGCGGCCGCTGCCGCACAACGATGATTTGAAAGTCCGTCGGCCAATGGCGACCACGAAGGCGAAACCCAGACGTCAGGCCAGCGGCTGGGTCGAGAACATCAAGACGATCGTCTATGCCGGGCTGATCGCGGTTGGCGTGCGGACCGTGGCGTTCGAGCCGTTCAACATTCCCTCTGGGCAGCATGATCCCGACCTTGCTGGTCGGCGACTATCTGTTCGTATCGAAGTACAGCTACGGCTACTCCCGATACTCCATTCCGTTCGCGCCACCCCTGTTCTCCGGACGAATTTTCGGATCCTTGCCCAAACGTGGCGACGTGGTCGTGTTCAAGTATCCGCGCGATACCTCGGTGGACTACATCAAACGGATCGTCGGTTTGCCTGGTGATCATATCCAGGTTCGCCAGGGACAGCTCTACATCAATGGTGACCTGTGCCCGCGCCAGCCGGAAGGCGATTACCTGGCGGGCGATGACAACGGCATAAAGATGATGCGGCGGCTGTATCAGGAAACGCTGCCCAACGGCGTCAAGCACGAAATCCTGAAGGAACGCGACGATACCTGGGTAAACAATACGCAGGACTATGTCGTGCCCGCGGGCCATGTCTTTGCGATGGGGGACAATCGCGACAACAGCGCGGACAGCCGCTTCATGGATGGCGTCGGGTTCGTGCCGTTGGAAAACCTGGTGGGTCGCGCCGAAATCCTGTTCTTCTCGATCGATGCCGAATATCCGTGGTGGCAGTTCTGGGAATGGCCGTTCGAGATCCGCTGGAATCGGCTGCTGAAGCCGGTGCATTGAACCGGGCGCTGCCACTCACGGCATGAGCGAGTCCTCGAATCCATCCTCGGCCATACGTTCAGGCACCCGTCCCTGCTGCGGGAAGCTCTCACCCACCGCTCCGCGCTGCATGGGCATGGCCGGACACGCGGATCGAATGAACGGCTGGAGTTCATTGGCGACCGTGTGCTTGGGTTGGCCGTGGCGGAATGGCTGGCGGAACGCTTCCCCCGGGAGCAGGAAGGCGAGCTTGGCCGCCGCCTCGCTTACCTGGTCTCCCAGCCGGTGCTGGCGACGGTGGCCGAGACCATTGGTCTGGCCGCCGCTTTGTCGGTCGCGCCGGGAGAGGCCAAGGCCGGGGTTACCAAACGCGCCACGGTCATGGCCGATGCGTTGGAAGCCGCCCTTGGAGCGCTCTACCTGGATGGCGGCCTGGACGTCGCCCGGGAATTTGTCCGCAGGGCGTGGCACGACGCGATGACGGGACAGGCCGAGCCGCCGAAGGACGCCAAAACGGCGCTGCAGGAATGGGCACAGAAGCGCGGGCTGGAACTACCGGTTTATGAGGTGACAGGTCGCTCCGGCCCGCCACATGCACCCGAGTTCATGGTCACCGTCAGCGTCGGCGCGATGTCTGGCAGCGGTACCGCGGGCAACAAGCGCGCCGCCGAACAGCTCGCGGCCGAGGCTCTGTTGCCCCGGCTGTTGTCGTGACCTCCCCGGCCGAGTCGCGCTGCGGGTTCGTCGCGATCGTCGGCGCGCCGAATGCCGGCAAGTCGACCCTGCTCAACCGCCTGACTGGCGCCAAACTGTCGATCGTCTCTCCAAAGGCGCAGACGACGCGATTCCGGGTGCTGGGAATTCTGATGCGCGGGCCTGCTCAGGTCCTTCTGGTGGATACGCCGGGCATTTTCCGGCCGCGCCGCAAGTTGGACCGCGCCATGGTTGCCGCCGCCTGGACCGGCGCGGCCGACGCTGATCTGGCGATGCTGCTGGTCGATGCTCGCTCGGGCGCACGAGAGGTGTCCAGACGATCGCCACGAAACTGGCCGCGTCGGGGCGGCGGTGTTGGCTGGTGCTGAACAAGACCGATCTGGTCTCGCCGCCGTCCCTGCTGCCGCTGATCGAGGCTTTGGGGGCCCTGGCGACGTTTGAGGAAACCTTCATGGTCAGCGCCGTGACCGGCGACGGCATCGGTGCGCTGGCTGATGCCCTTGCGATCGCTGTTCCGAATGGTCCGCACCTTTATCCTGACGATGACCTGACTGACCTGCCGGACAGGCTCCTGGCGGCGGAAATCGTGCGCGAACAGATTTTCATGCAGACGCATGAGGAAGTGCCGTACGGCACCACGGTCGAGACCGAGACATTTCATGAACGCAAGGATGGCGCGGTCCGGATCGATGCCACCGTTTATGTGTCCCGGCCCGGCCACAAGGCGATCCTGATCGGCGAGAAAGGCAGCAAGATCAAGGCGATCGGCGCCCGCGCGCGGCAGGACCTGATGGCATTGCTGGAGCGGCCGGTGCATTTGTTCCTCAACGTCAAGCAGCGCGCCGGATGGGACGAGGAGGGCGCCCGGCTCCGCGCTATCGGCCTGGACGACCCGGGTAAGGGGTAGGCATCTCCGCCTCCGAACGTGACCTCAGGGCGTTCGGCGCAAGGATTGACCCGCCATAACCCTCCATTATGTTGCCCGGGATCCGAGCAAGGGGAATGGCATGCAAGCCATCCGGTTCAAAGGCCCTGCCGCATATGTATCTGATCTAAATCGCTCTCGCGGCTTCTATGAGGGGCTCTTGAAATTCGAGGTCGGCCGCGTGATGCGGCACGAGGATGCCGATATTGCCGTCGCATACACTGTCGGTATCTCGATCTGGCTGGCCACGCACGCGTATTGGTCGATTTTTGGCGCAACAGAATCCGCGCCATCCGTTCTGGGCCACGGCAATTGGGAGAACACCTTCGAGACGCCGCAATTCGACGAAATCTACGTCAGATTAAAGGAAGCCGGCGCTCGTTTCGCCCACGAGTTGCGCGAACTGCCCTGGGGCCAGCGCGGCTTTCGGGTCTACGATCCAGACGGCCACATCATCGATATCTCCGAGACACACGGCGCGCTGGTGCGGCGGCTGGCCACAGAGGGCAGATCGAAACAATCGATCGCGGCTCAGGTCAGCCTGACTGGCGAACAGATCGAAACCTATCTTGCCGGCAGAGAATAATCGATCCGCGAAATCTACCCTTGGAACTCGGAGTGATGCCGCCACCGGCTAAGGGTTAGCCATTCCAACGGCCCGCGTTGACCTGTTACGCGCGGACCCATTGTTCCCGCGGCCCCTCACTCGCGTGCTCGCTCGCCCCACCAACCCCGTCAGCATACCAGTCGGCCCAAGTGCCGCTGGTATCTCAGTCCGTGGCACTACCCAGGGCGTGGTGGGCGAATGCCGCCATTGGACGAGGTGACGGCGACAATTGAACATCAAATGTCAGCTCTCAGTCCGCGGAGCGATCCCGGCTTGTCGTTTTTTAAAAGATGTGAAGCGGCTCACAGAAGCGGTGGACTTGGTCGCCTACGTTTGCCGCCACCTGTCCGGTGCACTCAGAGAAACCTATGCCCCGATTTGCCCTTTCCGCGGTCCGCCAGATGCCCGATGGGCGCTCGATCACGCGTCGCCGGTATTTTCTCCCTGCACCGCCGTCCGCACCAGACGCGGCTGTTCGGTGGACACCGGGAGCCCCCTCGCCTTTGCCATCAGAGGAGCCTGATGCATCATGGCATCCGATCCACCGCGCGCTGGTTTGGATCATTGGCCTGCTGATCGACGGCTTCGCCGCTTACGGCGCATCAATCCACCCCGGCATTGTCCAGTCCCTCGACGGGTTCCCTCAGCATTCGCGATCACCTAGCCGCCGTATGGATGGGAGCGTTCGGTCAGGCAGTTTCGAACTGGCTGAACACAGCCGCGGCGTGGAAAGTGAAGTGAGTCTGCGGTGGCCGATGGAAACATGATGACGGCATCGGCGGCGACGAAGCTGGTCGCCCAACTCATCACCCGGGCGGAATAACCGACGGCCTCTGAAACTCAGGGAATCATCCACGGCACGACATACTGCTGCAGGACCACGAGCAGCCCTAGCAACAATGTCAGCACGATGCTGTGCTTGAAGGTACGGGCGAACACCACTCCCTCCTGTCCCTTCAGGGCGGTCACCGAGACGCCGGTGGCGATATTCTGTGGCGAGATCATTTTGCCCATCACCCCGCCCGAGGAGTTGGAGGCAGCGATCAGCACCGGGCTGAGGAGCAATACGTGCCCTGCCTGCGGCCCCGACGACGTATTGCTCGGTGATGGGCG
>CAVWZM010000034.1:0-186646 GCA_963759425.1 uncultured Alphaproteobacteria bacterium | reverse complement strand
CACGCAGGTCGGGACCGGTATCAACCGCGCAACGCCGCCAGCACCCGACGTAAAGCGGCTAGGTTCACATCGCTACCGACCCGCACTTGCCGACCATCGGCGAGTTCAATCTCGATCAAACCCGATGGCGGTCGAACCGGCGGCGGTGAGGAATCTGGCCGCATGGTCGACGTCGGTAGCGGCGTCTCGGACATCGTCACCGGCATGAAGACCGGCATCTCGGGCGCGACCAATACACCCTCTCGGGCCTGACGCCGCCAAGTGAACACCAAACTCTCGCAGACGTCGTGGCGGGCCGCCACGGCGCCAATCCGAGCACCCGGTTCGCGCGTCTCGGCAACAATGCGCAGCTTGTCCGAAGTGCTCCACCGCCGCCGTCGTTCGCGGCCGGTGATCACCTCCATCACGCCATCCATCGCTACACCTCAAGCAACAACTTAAGTCGCAACTTAAGGTGTCGAGCGGTTTACCCCAGACGGTCCCCGCCGGAGGGATAGACGCAAGTAGCGAGCGATCGCCAAACCGGGGCAGTCGATCGGGGTTCGGCTCCGGTGGCAATTCGACGGCTTGGGGCCTGGAAGCGGGACGCGGCATCTGACACTCCGTAATGCACATTAGCGTGCGGAAACGAATGTAAGGCCGGCGTCAGCGATTAATTACCGCTATAAATTGCCAGGAGTTTATAGTTTATCGCTCACTTTGGCGCCCTGGCGGCTGGCGTCCATAGAGAAGAGATGTGCTGAGAAATCGTCTTGGCCTCCGGCTTCGAGCTTTCCTTCGGCCAAGTATCCCGTATCGCCTTTGCCTCATCTAGCTGTTTTAATTTCAGGGGAATTCCGGCCTCACGACGTTCCGAAAACAAACGGTGTGCAATGTCTGCGATTCGGGACGTCCGGGGCGGCGGCCATCCTCGATATCGATCACCCTCTCCCGGCCGACAGGTGCAGTATAAATGACTTGCTCGTTCCGCAATTTATCTAGGTCTGAACGAAGCAATTTGAGTTGGCCGTAATCGGGACCTGATCGGACAGGTTCGCGCCCCCGAAACGTCGGCTCGGTTAGAACGATTAGCCAACCATCATCGGTGAACTCCCATTCGTCGCTGGCAAAAAACATGGCGGGGACAGATGCGGGATCGTCGGAACTCAGCCTCTTTTTGGTATATCGGCCAGGACACCCAATGATAGTGATGTTGCCTGCCACGTGTTCAGCAGCAAGACGCATGCGGGTAGTGCTCCACGCAGCCAACTGCGCATCTATCGCAGCCTTGTGCGCCGCCACGTCGCGACGAAGCGCCCGATACAGATCTGGCCATGCAGGCCGACCTTGCTCATGCCATGCATTTCTAAAGCCATCCTGTTCGACTTATTTCGCTCCCGCCCATGGACCGTTGGACACTCACGTCTAGGCGCGCCAACCTCTTTTGGTGACGCCACCAGAGCACCCGTAGAGCAGTTTGGCGAAGCGCCACAACCAACGGGTGCCGCACACCCGCTACCATTTGATTGGCGTCAATCTTCTGCCCCACCGCGCTGCGAGTATGGCTGCGGTGTCTGGCACGGCATTGAAACCGTCTGGCCGGTCGTAAGTCAGCAGTGCCATGGCTTCGGGCAGATCAATATATGGGCTGAGAAAGCAGGGTAAGCGGTCTGCCATAGCCCCTCCGCAGCGCACCCGCATGGGGAAGACCGGCGGGAGGTCCGTGCGGAGTCGGACGTTCGGCGATCAGCCTATCCCGCCAAATCATGAGTATAGTGTAGACGGCCCCGCGATTGTCACCCGGAGAACTCAGCCCTTGCTAGTGTGGCGTCTCCAATCCGCTTCATAAAACCACCGCTGCCGCAGAGACGGAAAGCGGGTCGCCGCAGCCGCCCCGCCGCCGCAAATACCTGCTTCTCCATGATGTTCGACCGCCGGTCGTTTTGTGAAGATAATTGCAAGTCGGCACACTAGATGGCGATGCAGTTGAAGCCACCGCCGCGACCGCCAGCCTTTCGTCCCTGTGTCCTGTCAATGTCCTGTCAGACATCCGCTAACTCTCAGGATATACTATGTCTTATCAGATCTTATACTGCTCGAGTCCTGATAAATCAGATCCTGAAACTCGGCCCGACGGCGCTTGAAGCCCGTGGTTGTCATATTGGCCATGTTGTTCGAGATGACCTCGACATTTGTCTGCTGGGCCTGCATCCCGGTGCCTGCAATATCAAGCGAGCGCATCTGCTTAAATCTCCTGTGGCGGGTTCGCCGCTGTCACGGCCGACGGCCCACGTGATCGCATTTCTGTCCGTCACCCTGACGTCATCACTACTTATGTCATGACCCTGGGGGCAATATCTTGTCGATGGCGTTCTGCTGCCGGTCACTCTCCGCCTGAACCAGCTGGGTTACGAATTGGAATTGCCTTAGATCGTTCATCATGCGCGTGACTTCCATCACAGGCTGAACACTCGATTGTTCTATCGCGCCTTGCACGATCCCCGGCACCGCGACGGGCTTTGTAGCGGCATCGGACGCGAAATTTGTTCCGCCTTCGGCCTTAAGCTTCATCGGATCGGTTGGCTGAACCACGCCGATTTTACCGATTTGTCCGCTCTCTGAGGATATTGAGCCATCGCTCGCCACGGTAAACTGAACATCCCCGGCAGCGAGCTGTATCGGCTTGCCGGCGGTGTCGAGCACCGCATTGCCGTTGCCGTCCGCCAACGTGCCGTCGGGCGTGGGACCAAAGCGACCGTCGCGTGTCAGGCGAGGGCCCGCCTTGGTGCTGACAGTGAAGTAGCCGGTCCCGGTGAGCGCCAGATCGAACGTGTTGGCGGTATGCACCAGCGTGCCAGGCTGTTGTTCTCGCCACGTCGCACGGTCCTGAGTGTAGGTAATCGACGTCCCGCCTGCCGGTGCCCCCCCCGTCGCGGGCTGCTTGTCGATCCAGTCGCTGAATTGCACGCGCTCGGTCCGGTATCCTGGCGTGTCGGCGTTGGCGATGTTGTTGGCCGTCACGTCCATCGCACGCTGTTGTGCGATAAGGCGCGAAGCGGCGAGGGATGTGGTGATGTCCATAAGTCTGTCCGGGCAATGGCAATAAACCTGGACTCCGACACGCAAGTTTCATGCCCCGTGCGCACAACCCGGCAGGACCTGACAAAATCAAATATGCCCAGATTCAACCGGCGCGAATAACTCGGCAGGACTTGCCGACCGGCAGAATTGGCCGTGCGACATGGCGGAAAGGCCTGATAACCCTTCCTTAACGGTTGTCTGCCAGTTTAGCGGTCATGAGTTCCGACGCGCCCAAGCCCGCAGACGACAAAGCGATCGAAGAGCCGAAGAAGAAGTCCGGCAAAGGCAAGCTCATTTTGATTGCCGTTCCGATCGTCCTGATGCTGGCCGGCGCCGGACTCTGGTTCACCGGTATCCTGCCGCATTTGTTCGGCATGGACAAGCACGAGGATCAGGCGGCTGAAGTTACGAAGCCGGTGCTCCCAAGTTACATCGATATTCCGGAAATGATCGCCAATCTAAATGGTCCGCGCAAGCCCAGCTACATCAAGCTCGCGGCCCGGGTAGAGGTGCCGACGCCCGAGGATGGGGAAAAGGTCAAAGCGGCCATGCCACGGATGCAAGACATTCTGCAGACCTACCTGCGCGAAATGCGGCCTGAGGAGCTGCGAGGCTCGGCCGGCACCTACCGCCTGCGAGAGGAGCTGCTGATACGTGCCAACACCGCGGTCGCGCCGGCAAAAGTCAGTGACATCCTGTTCACCCAGATGCTGGTACAATGAGCGACACCCCAGCACAGACCGAGGAAGAACTTGCCGCTGCCTGGGGTGCGGACACGGAAACCGGGTCCGAGACGGAAGGCGGTCCGCCCGCTCGCGAACTGAACCAGGCGGAGATTGACAGCCTCCTGGGTTTCGATGCCGGCCCGGCGTCAGGCGAAGCCCGCAGCGGCATGCAGAAAATCATCAGCTCGGGCCTGATCTCCTACGAACGCCTGCCGATGTTGGAGATCGTGTTCGATCGCCTGGTCCGTATCATGTCGACCAGCCTGCGCAACTTCACCTCCGACAACGTTGAGGTCGGCATTGACAACATCATTTCGTTGCGATTTGGTGACTATCTAAATTCGATCCCGCTGCCCGCCATGCTCGCCGTATTCAAAGCCGAGGAATGGGACAACCAGGGTTTGATGGTCATCGACTCGGCGATGATCTACTCAATCGTTGACGTGCTTCTGGGCGGGCGGCGCGGCACCGCGGCAATGCGTATTGAGGGACGTCCCTACACCACCATCGAGCGCACCCTGGTGGAGCGATTGATCCAGGTGGTGCTTGCAGATCTTTCCACCAGCTTCGACCCCCTGTGTCCGGTGACGTTTCGGTTCGAGCGACTGGAGGTCAATCCTCGCTTCGCGACCATCAGCCGCCTCTCCAACGCTGCGATTCTCGCTCGGCTTCGGATCGACATGGAGGACCGGGGCGGACGCCTCGAGCTACTGCTGCCATACGCCACGCTTGAACCCGTGCGTGAGTTATTGCTGCAACAGTTCATGGGCGAGAAGTTCGGCCGCGATTCAATCTGGGAAACTCACCTGGCCGAACAGCTGTGGACAACCGACGTGGAACTCTCGGTTGTGCTGGATGAACACACGATGCGTTTGTCGGACGTGATCGCCCTACGGCCAGGCCACCGCTTGATGCTGAGCACCGCGCAGGGCGCGCCGGTACAGGTGCGCTGCGGCTCCGTCGTGATGTTCGAAGGCCGTATCGGGCAAAAAAACAACAATGTCGCGGTAAAGATCGAGAACACGATCGCCCGCGTGCCCCAGGCTGATCGCCCCTAACCTCCTCACGATTCCTTAACTTTTTGGTCGGCACTATGCCCGCATGGAATGGATACTCGAGCTCGTGCTGGTGGTGCTGCTGCTGGCCACGTTGTTCCAGGCACTCCGACTGGAACGCGCGCTGGGGGTTCTGAAACGTGACCGGGGCGAACTGGAGGCACTGGTGGCTGGCTTCAACGCCAGCACGCGTCAGGCCGAAAACGGGGTGGAAAGGCTGCGTGCCGCGGCGGACGGGGCGGGGCGGCAGCTCGAGCGACAGATCGCCGCCTCGCAACCATTGAAGGACGATCTGTCATACCTGACGGAGCGGGGCGATCGACTGGCCGACAGATTGGATACCTTGGTAAGGACGGCGCGCCCGCTGGCGACCGAGCCGACAGTGACGCCCCCGGCACCCGCGACGAGCATGGCCTCTGCGCCGGTCGCTGGGACCATCCCCTACCCCGCCGCCAACCGGACCGCCGCAAATCGCAGTCAGGCCGAAAGCGGACTGCTACAGGCACTTCGAATGGTGCGATGATGATAAAGTTTCCAGCCCCGCGTTTGCTGCCCGTCACCATCGCGGTGATGGCACTGCTGCTGACGGTAAAATGTGGCCAGCTGGTGCAGGCGGCCGTGACCGACGGACCAGGTTCCGCGCAAGGGGGAATGGTCGCCGCGGCAAACGCTGCGGGTGCGGACAAGGAAGCGGCCAAACCATCACCGGTGCGGTCTCCGCCCTTGTCCGCGCCGCCCGCCGATCCGCCCAAGAGCGATGCGGCCCATGCCCTCCAAGCGCCGGGTCCATCCACCGTCAGGCGTTGCCTCTGCATCTGAACAGCCCGTGGCAGCCGATGCGCCGCCACCCGTAAGCGACAGCGAACGGGCCATCCTGCAGGAACTGCGACTGCGCCGGAAGGCAATTGATACGCGAGAGAGCGTCATCCTCGCCCGCGAATCCTTGCTGGCCGCCGCGGAACAGAAGTTGTCCGGGCGCGTCTCCGAACTGCAGGCGCTGCAACAAAAACTCGACGGGATGTTCGCTGCGCAGAAACAGAAGCAAGACGTCGGATGGCAGGCAATGGTGAAACTCTACGAAGCAATGAAACCGAAAGAGGCGGCGGCAATCCTCAACGATCTGCCAATGCCGGTTCTGCTGCCGCTGATGGATCACATGAAGACCGCCAAGGCTGCCGCGGTCATGGAGGCGATGACGCCGGAAAAGGCGCGCGACGTCACGTTCGAGTTGGCGCAGATGCGAACCGGTCACGATGCTTCGTCCGCCACGCCCGAGCCGGGCGCAAAGCCCGATCCACTTGGCGGATGACTGTTATGAGAAAGGAGAGTTAAGGATGGCGATCGATAAATCCATGAACGTCCTTATTGTGGACGACTACAAGACGATGCTGCGGATTATCCGCAATTTGCTGAAGCAGATAGAGTTCAACAACGTGGAGGAAGCGTCGGACGGCGCCGAGGCTTTGTCGAAACTGCGAGGCGGGAACTTCGGTCTGGTCATCAGCGACTGGAATATGGCGCCGATGACGGGGCTGCAACTGCTGCAGGAGGTCCGCGCCGACAATCGCTTGAAAGCACGTTCCGTTCATCATGATAACTGCCGAGAGCAAGACGGAAAATGTCGTGGCCGCGAAAGCCGCCGGTGTGTCCAACTACATCGTGAAGCCATTCAACGCCGAAACGCTCAAGGGAAAGATCGAGAAAGTCCTCGGTCATGCTTGAGGGATCCGACGACGCCGGTGGGCATGGCGCCGCAGCCTTAAAACGATGGCTTGGCGTAATCAGGGCCCGACAGCCTGATCTGGAGCCCGGAATGATCTCGGAGGTAGTACGTGCTGTGTTGACAACCATGAGCGATGAACTCACGGCTAAAGAGGCCTCCTTGCTGCAGGAGGTGGAGGAGCTCGCCCGGACTATCGCGAGTGCCAAAACCGAAATCGCGGCTTTGCGCGTGGACGACATAACCGGCCATGACATTCCGTTCGCAACAGATGAACTGGATGCGATCGTTGGCCATACGGCACAAGCCACCAATGCGATCCTGGAAAGCTGCGAGACGCTGGATGAGGTCAGCGCTACGGTCGTGGGAGACGCAGCCGCGAAACTGCAAGACGCCACGACCCGTATTTATGAGGCGTGCAGTTTCCAAGACATCACCGGCCAGCGAATCACCAAGATCGTCGCGACGCTGAAAACGATCGAGGGAAAGTCGCCCACATCATCAGGACCTTCGGCCCGGGTGTCACCGCCACCTCGGAGCGTGCGGCCGGGCCGGGAACGGCTGAGGCTGCCCTGCTCAACGGCCCGCAGCTACCAGCGCACGCGATGGATCAGTCGGACATCGACAAGCTGATGGCTAGTTTCGAATGATATGTTCAGGACCGATCCGAGGAGTGATGATCGGCACGGTCCTGGCTGTCCTAGTTGGCTCGCAGCATGTTTCATTTGCAACCGAGCGGGATCTTACCGCTGTCCGTTCAGGGGATCATCCCGGCTTTGGACGGATCGTCGTTGACGTCCGGGGCGCAAAGACGTTCAAGCTGGATCAAATCGGCAACCATGTCGTCGTGCGCTTCGCTGGATCTGACCGTGCTGGACCGGCACCGTCATCGCCACGAAACGTGCTGACACTGACTACCGATGGTGCGACGGCGGCCTTCACTGTCGTAGCCGGCGCCTCGGTTCACCCGGCAACCATTGCGAACCAAATCGTCCTAGACATTCTGGACCCTCCGGTCGCGATCTCTGCCCACATCAGCCGCGGCCCTGTCGGGTAAGGCCCCGGCAAAGGGGACCGGCCGCGCGCCCAGGCCCGTCAGATATTCGACGATGACCCGGTCGCCTGAGCTTGGCGGGCGTACTCCTGCGGAACCGGCTCTTGCCGGTCCCCAGCCAGCCACCTCGCCCGCGGCTTCGTATGCTCCAGCACCGCCGCCGACCAATGGGGCGATTCAGCGGCGGGACGGTGGCGCAGTCAGTCCCGACGCCGGCTGCTACGGCAGCGCCGGTTACGGCTGCCGATACGCGAGATGGGCACCCGCTGGCGCTTGTGGCACCGACGTCTCCCGGACGGGATGTCTTGCCCGAGAATACTGGACCGGTCGGCTTGCTTGCGCGCCCCGCCAGGCCACCGAAGGGTATCGAGGGCTCGGCCTTTATCGTGCCATTTGCCACCACCACGGGTGCCGCGGTTTTTGAGTGCCGCGGCGCGACCTTCGTCGTGTTCGATGAACGACGGCCGATCGACATGGCTGCGCTGCACCTCGATCCGGTTTTCGGGCAAGCGAGCGTGCAACTATTGCCGGGCGGCACGCTGCTGCGACTTCCGGTGCCGAGCGGCGTATCCATTGCCTTGTCCCAGACGCCGCAGGGCTGGCGGATCGCGGGGCTGGCGGCGGTGCCGAAGTTGCAGCCCATCGTCGCGACATTGGTGGACGGCAGCTTGACCTTTGGCGCCGAGCAGTCGAGCGACGTGATAACCATGGCCGACCCCGACACCGGGGCAACGCTTCTCGTCGGAACCCAGCGTCGTCCCGGACAGGGCGTGGCGATCAATCGTTCCACGACGGAGTTCGTCCTGCGCACGACCGGCCTCGGCGTCGTTGTCGAACCGTTGTCCGACGCAATTGGTCTCAAGGTCGTCGAGGCCGGCTTCAGCCTGTCGGGTGGGACCGGGGGCTTGGCCGCGTCACCTCGGACCGAAGCCAGCGACGCCCTGACAGAGGCGGCGCATCTGACCCGCCGCCTCGATTTCTCCACCATGCCGGCGGAATCACTGGTGCAGTTGATGTCCAGGCAGATGATGGATGCGGCACTGGCACCGCCGCAGGCGAAAGGCCCGAAGCGCCGGACGGTGGCACAGACAATGATGGCTCTCGGGCTCGCCAGTGAGGCGGAAGGCCTGCTCCGCGTGGCCGCCGAACAAGATCCTCGGCAGGCCGCTTCGGCCGATGTCAAGGGCTTGACCGCGATCGCGGCCTTGCTCGCTGGACGCGTGGCGGATGCGGATGGCATCGCCGATCCCGGACTGACCGGGACTGATGATATTGTGTTGTGGCGCGCGGTGCGGCTGGCGATGCAGGACGAGGGATCGCCTGCCGCCGCGGCGGTGTTCGCAAGTACCGCACCGCTGGCTCTGCTGTATCCAAAGCCGATCCGGGATCGAATTCTGCCACTGATGATCGAGACCATGATCCAGGGGGGTGAGGCGGTTCAGGCGGCCCTGTTGCTGGCCGAGCGCAAGAGCGATCCAGGTCTGGATTACGCTCGCGCGTTGCTACGACAATCGGAGGGCGACACCGACAAGGCGCTCGAATCGCTTGACGCATTGGCGGCAGGGCATGATCGTTTCGATCGAGCACGAGCGTCGGCGCGGGCGGTGGAATTGCGGCTGGCGAAAGGCAAGATCGATCCCGCACAGGCCGCGGATGCCTTGGACAAACTGATCTACGTCTGGCGAGGTGATCAGCGGGAAGTGGCGCTTCGAGAGCGCATCGCCGACCTGCGGGCGCAATCAGGGGCGTGGCGGGTGGCGCTATCGGGCATTCGACAGACGGAGACCGATTTTCCCGAGCAGGCCGCCGTGTTGCATGAGCGCGTGAAGGATACCTTTGCCCGCATGGTCGCGGCCCATGATCTGGGACTGATGACCCCCATCGACGTCGTTGCAACTATCGATGAGAACGCCGACCTGATGCCCGCCGATGGTGGCGATCCCGCGCTGGAAGAACAGTTGTCCGACCGGTTGCTGGCGCTCGATCTGCCAGACCGTGCCAGGCCGGTGCTGCAGAAGTTGATGAAGACCACCGCCTCAGCGGCTGGGAAGGCCCGCTTCGGAACCAATCTAGCGGCACTTGAATTGCGAGAAAAGGATGACGTCAGTGCCCTCGCGGCGCTTGATGCATCCGAGGGACACAGCCTGCCCTCTGACCTGATTGAAAAGCGGGCGATGCTGCGCGCTGACGCTATGGCTCACGGTGGCGATCCAGCCGGCGCGGCGGTGGTGTTGGGTGCGGTCGGGACGCCGGCGGCGAAGCTGGCTCGCGCCACGATACTGGAGCAGGCTCAGGACTGGCCTAACGCGGAGAGGGCATGGTCGGACTATGCATCCTCGACACTGCCCGAAACCGGCGACCTGAACGAAGACCAGTCCCGCATTGTGCTGCGTTTGGCCACCGCCACGGCCCGGGCGACAGACGACGCCGCCCTGGGGACGTTGCGCGCTAAGTATGCCGGCCGGATCGGCACTGGGGCATTCGCCGACATGTTCCGCCTGCTCACCGCTGAACCGGTGCGTGGAACCGAGCGATCTCGAGCGGGCCAAGCGGGAGGCGACCCTGGTGGGGTCGCTCCAGGCGAACCTGAAGGCGCTGGACGGCACCACGCCGGCACGATGAGGGCGAGACTGCGGGGGTTGGTTTTCTCGCTGATTTCGCAGTAAGGGGGCTTGCGCGAACCGCCCCCAGTGATCATGTTTCGCGACCTTGGCCCCAGGGGATCGTGGGTGTTTTCGCGCGTACGATCCAACAGGCCGTCTACTGGTAGGAAGGGGTACGCGATGAACGCACTCAGCCCGCTGGGGATGGTCTCGGAACTTCCGAGCAGCAACCAGATAAAGTCCGACGCTGGGCGGACAGGCGTGGAAGTCATGGAAGCCGAGGGCTCGGAAACCCAGAAGGACTATTTCGTCCAGAAAGACGGCATGAAATTTGCCGGAATGCATCTGCTGATAGACCTCTGGGGCGCCTCCAATCTTTGTGATCCCGAGCATATAGATCGCGCCTTGCGGGAAGCGGCGGAAGCGGCCGGCGCGACGATCTTGCACGGTCATTTTCATCACTTCTCGCCGAACGGCGGTGTCAGTGGCGTGTTGGTGTTGGCGGAGAATCATATCTCCATTCACACATGGCCGGAGCGCGACTTCGCCGCGATTGATATTTTCATGTGCGGTGCATGTGATCCCTACCAAAGCCTTCCCGCGTTGCGGGCAGCATTCCAGCCTGTATCAGTTGACCTCGGTGAACAGCGCCGCGGTCTGATCGCCTGATTGGTCGAGTTATAAGTGCGCGGCCTGGGCGTAAACCCGGGTCGCCACCTTCCTGTGTCGATGGCGGGAGGCCGTGATGGCGACTGCAACAGATTGCTGGTTGAACGAAACGCTCTATCCCAACTGGGGGCAGCGATTCCGCGTAAAGCGGGAATTGGCCCGCGTGCAAAGCGAATTCCAGGACATCGTGATTTTCGAAAGCGAAACGCACGGCCGGGTGATGGTGCTGGACGGCGTGATCCAGATCACCGAGGCCGATGAGTTCGTCTACCAGGAGATGCTCGCCCACGTTCCATTGCTGGCTCATGGATCGGCTCAGAATGTTCTCGTCATTGGTGCCGGTGACGGCGGCGTCTTGCGGCGGGTATTGTTGCATGACGGCGTAAAGCACGTCGTGATGGTCGAGATCGACGGCGAGGTGATCCGCCTGGCGAAGGAATTTTTGCCGAGGATCGCCGGGGATGCCTGGACTGATCCGCGGGCAGAGGTCATTATCGGCGACGGCATCGACTATGTAAGACGTGCCCCGGATGCCGCGTTCGACATCATCATCGTCGACTCCACCGATCCCATCGGGGTCGGCGAGGTGTTGTTCACGGATGAATTCTACCGGGACTGCGAGCGTATTCTGACCGCACGCGGTATCGTGGTCAATCAGTGCGGCGTACCATTCATGCAAGCTGGCGAACTGCGAGACACCAGTGCGCGGCGGCGCGACTTTTTCCCTTACGTGACGGCGTACGTGGCCGCCGTCCCGACCTACGTAGGCGGATTCATGACCCTCGGCTGGGCGGCCAAGGACGCCTCGCTCAGCGCGACCTCGGTTGATCTGATTCGCGCTCGGGCGGCCGCGGCCGGCATCCTCGGCAAAACCGACTATTGGACACCCGAAATTCATGTCGCAGCGTTCCATTTGCCGCCTTTTATCGCCCGTCATCTTCCGCAGCTGTGAAAGCGTCCCGGGCTCGACGAGGCCTCCGTGGAAGCGAGAACGAATCAGCAACGGGGTTCATGGGCTCGATATCCGCCGGCCCGGTGGTGACGCTTTCTCAAAAGGATCGGCAACCCAGCCGAAAATGCTGGGTCTCCGCCGTTTCATCCCTCTCTCGAGGAAAGTCCGTGATGCGGTTGCTTGTTCGGCCCGCCCTGCTGGCCACCTTTCTGCTCGCTACACCAGGCATCGTGCCGTCGGCGCGCGCCCAGGTCGACAGCCGTGAAGGCATTGCGTTGCGCAATGAAATTTACCAACTGCGTCAGGAACTGAAAGCGCTGGAGGATCAGAACGCCCGCGCCGGCGGCCCGCGCCAACCGTCCCCGAGCCCGTCACCGCCGCAATACAGCGGCGATATCGTGGCCCAACTGCTGACCCGGGTGGACGCTCTGGAGGACCAGGTGCGCCGGCTGCGGGGACAGGTTGATGAAACGCAGAATCAGCTTCAGCGCCTGAGCTCTGACCTGAACAAGCGGGTCGATGACCTGGCTTTTCAGCTCAACCCGCAGGGCGGGGCTACGCAGGGGGGCAATTCTCCGTTCACGAGCTCCGGCTCGAGCAGCGGTGCGGCGGGTGGCGTAGGAAGGTCGCCCCCGGGACCGCCGGTGAGGTCACCTCCCGGGCCTCCACCTCAAGGCCCGGCCCCGGCGCCCGTTCTAGTTGCCCCGCCTGCATCACCGGAGCGCCCGGCGGGTCCTCGGACACCTGAGGTTGCGTTGCAGGACGGCAATGCGGCATTGGCCCGGCACGACTACCAGTCAGCCGAGGCGGCGGCACGGGAAGTATTGGCCAACCGAACGTCGCCGCGCGCCTACGACGCTCAGTTGTTGCTGGCCCAGGCGTTGTCGGGCGAGCGGCAATACGCGCAGGCCGCCATTGCGTTCGATGACGCCTACAACCGGTCCAAAAAAGGCTCTCACGCTCAGGATGCCCTGGTCGGGCTCGCCGGGTCGCTCGCCGCGATCAACGAGAAAAAAGCCGCCTGTGACACACTGTCGCGGTTGCGGACCGAATTCCCACAGCCGCGTCCCGACATAAGGGAAAGCGCCGCCGCAACCGGAGACAAAGCCGGCTGCCGCTGATTTCGCCGTGACCAGGGCGACGCCCCTCGATGTCCCGTTCGCCAGAGCGATGGCCGGACTTGGTCCGTTCGAACCGCGCCCAGCTCTTACAGCCGCGGTGTCGGGAGGCGCCGATAGCATGGCTCTCGCGCTTCTCGCGCATGAGTGGGTCAGCAAGCGTCAGGGAACGCTGCATGCGCTTGTCGTTGACCATGGGCTGAGGCCAGAGTCGGTGGAGGAAGCGCTGACAACCCGTCGTCGGCTTGATCTCCTCGGCATCACCGCGACCGGCTTGACCTTGGCCCTCCCGCGAGGCCCGGCGCTTGCGGAACGAGCGCGGATCATGCGCTACGCGGCGCTTTCGGCGGCCTGCCGTTCCACCGGTTCATTGCATCTCCTGGTAGGCCACCATGCGCTGGATCAGATCGAAACCGTGATGATGCGGGCGCTGAGAGATAGCCTGACACATGGCCTGGCGGCGATGCCGGCTTTGGCCGAAACCAGCGGACATTCGTCTGCTGCGGCCATTTTTGACGTTCCATCCCTCGACGTTGCGGACGCTATTGAGAGACCGCGGTATCGAATGGGTGGAAGATCCTTCGAACCACGACCGAAAAACGCTGCGAGCAAGGCTTCGGCATCGTGCCGCCCGGCACCTTTCGGACGAAAGCATATCCAAACTGAGCGCAGGCCACGCCGCGCGGTCGGCGATCTGCGCGCCGGAGGAGGTCGCGGTCGCCGCGGAACTGGCAGGCCGGGTCATCGTCCGACCGGAGGGTTTCGCGCTGTTGTCGCCCGGCCGGATCAGCGTCCCGGCCCTTGCTGCCCTCATCCGAACGATCTCGGGTGCTGCCTATGGCCCCGGTCCGCGCACAAATATCCGATCTCGCCGCCAGGCCACGGCCAACGACCATAGCCGGAGTGCGTCTCCTGAGCGCCGGGCGGACGGGAGACGGATTGCTGCTGGTGCGCGAGGAAGCGGCAATGGCATCGCCCATTGAGCGCCGCTCCAGATGTTGTCTGGGATGGACGCTTCCGGCTCGTCGCCGATGCGCCCCACAGCCGGCAGGCTCGTTTATCGGTAAGCTGGGACCGGATGCGGCACGCTTCAGACGGCTGTCCCCGCTGCCTTCGGCCATACTCCGGACCTTGCCGGCTGTTCGAGCTGGCAAAGAACTGGCGGCGGTGCCCCATTTGGGCTATATTTGCGACACTAGTTGGGCGCGCATGACGCTTTTGTTCAGTCCGCGCAACCCGCTGGCTGGGTCATTGCTTTATGACCCTGGTGATTACGCAGCGGTATTCCGCCGCGAAGGCGATGATTTTTCCGGGATTGTCGGACATGCTGAACAGGTGGGGATGAAGGTTGCGAATTTGCACACCATGTTAGCGGTGTCATGCTGGGCCTTGTGCAGTGGACGAGAGCACGACACGCCCCTATACGGACTGAGAACGTGAGCAAAATCATATGAGCAATTTCGGCCGCAACCTCGCGCTGTGGGTGATCATCGCCCTGCTGCTCGTGGTGCTTTTCAACCTGTTCCAGCCGGGCGTCAGCCACACCAACTCCACGCAGATCGCCTATTCGGACTTCATTTCGGAGGTTAACTCTGGACGAGTTCGCGACGTGGTGATCCAGGGCCGTACGGTTTCCGGTCAGCTCAACGACGGCCGGACCTTCCAGACCTACACGCCTGAAGATCCGGCGCTGGTGAAGACGCTGACCGACAAGAACGTGCGGGTGATCGCCAAGCCGGAAGACAGCGACGTCAATCCGCTGCTGCACTACCTGCTGTCGCTGGTTCCCGATGCTGCTGCTGATCGGCGTCTGGGTCTTTTTCATGCGCCAGATGCAGTCGGGCGGCGGCCGAGCGATGGGCTTTGGCAAGAGCCGGGCGCGCATGCTGACGGAAAAGCAGGGCCGGGTGACATTTGAGGACGTCGCCGGCATTGATGAAGCCAAGGGCGAACTGCAGGAAATCGTCGAGTTCCTGAAAGACCCGCAGAAATTCCAGCGGCTTGGGCGGCAAGATCCCCAAGGGCGTTCTGCTGGTCGGTCCTCCGGGCACCGGAAAGACGCTTGCTGGCCCGCGCCATAGCGGGCGAGGCGAATGTTCCGTTCTTTACCATTTCGGGTTCCGACTTCGTGGAGATGTTCGTCGGTGTCGGCGCGTCGCGGGTCCGCGACATGTTTGAGCAAGGCAAGAAGAACGCGCCGTGCATCATCTTCATCGACGAAATCGACGCGGTTGGCCGCCATCGCGGCGCCGGTCTAGGCGGCGGCAATGACGAGCGCGAGCAGACGCTGAACCAGATGCTGGTCGAGATGGATGGCTTCGAGTCCAACGAAGGCGTCATCCTGATCGCCGCCACGAACAGGCCGGATGTTCTGGACCCGGCGCTGTTGCGGCCCGGCCGCTTCGACCGCCAGGTGGTGGTGCCAAACCCGGACGTTAACGGGCGCGAGAAGATCTTGCGCGTGCATATGCGAAAGGTGCCGCTGGCATCCGACGTCGATCCGAAGGTGATTGCCCGCGGCACGCCGGGGTTCTCGGGCGCGGATCTGGCAAATCTGGTGAACGAGGGAGCGCTTCTTGCGGCGCGGCTCGGCAAGCGGGTCGTTGCGATGTCGGAGTTCGAGGCGGCCAAGGACAAGGTCATGATGGGCGCCGAACGGCGGTCACTGGTAATGTCCGAGGCCGAGAAGCGGATGACCGCTTATCACGAAGTCCGGCCATGCGTTGTGCGCCATGCACGAGCCCGAATGCGATCCGGTCCATAAGGCGACGATCATTCCGCGTGGCCGAGCGCTGGGGCTGGTCATGAGTTTGCCGGAAGGCGATCGCTACTCCAAGTCGAAATCAAAGCTGCTGTCGGAACTGACCATGGCGATGGGCGGGCGCGCGGCGGAGGAAATCATTTTCGGGCCTGACAAGGTCTCTAATGGTGCGGCCGGCGACATCAAGATGGCGACCGACCAGGCGCGGCGGATGATCACCGAATGGGGCATGTCAGATAAGCTCGGCATGATCGCTTACGGCGACAACAGCCAGGAAGTTTTCCTCGGCCATTCCGTTACGCAGAACAAGAATGTTTCGGAAGCCACGGCGCGGGAAATCGACGGCGAGATCAAGGATATTATCGACCGCGCGTACAACAAGGCGCGGCGACTGTTGACGGAGAATGTCGAGGAACTGCACCGTCTGGCGCGTGGACTGCTGGAGCACGAAACACTCTCCGGCGATGAAATCCGCACCGTGTTGCGTGGTGAGCCTGTCATCCGCAAGGTTGTGGACGAGCCGGCACCCGAATCCCGTCGCGCGTCGGTGCCGACAGCGGGACGGCCTGCGGCCCCGACATCGCCGGCAGGTGGCGCGGCACCGGCCCCGCAGCCAGGATAAGGTTTCAGTAGTTTCAGTAGGTTCAGCGCCGTTCGAACACAGGGGTGTTTGCGCGGCGTTGACGCGCCGAGCAAGTTGCTTCAACGAGACCACGTGAACTATCGGCAGAAGCATCTACTGGCAATTGAGGGGCTCCCGCCGCCCGCGATTACCCACTTGATCGAGCTTGCCGAAAGCTATGTGCTTCTCAACAGATCGGGCAAGACGCAACGTGATCTGTTGCGCGGTCGCACACTTATAAACCTATTCTTCGAAGACAGTACCCGCACGCGTACCAGCTTCGAATTGGCCGGCAAGCGATTGGGGGCGGACGTGATCAACATGTCGGTCTCGACGTCCTCGGTGAACAAGGGCGAGACGCTGATCGACACCGCCACAACGCTGAACGCGATGCACTGCGACCTGCTGGTGGTGCGGCACGACCAGTCCGGCGCACCGAATTTGCTGGCGCAGATCGTCGATGCTTCCGTAATCAACGCTGGCGATGGCACCCACGAGCATCCGACCCAGGCATTGCTCGATGCACTGACGATCAAGCGGCACAAGGGACGCATTGCGGGGCTGACGGTGGTTATCTGTGGCGATATCGCCCACTCCCGCGTCGCCCGATCGAACATCCACCTGCTGACGACGATGGGGTGTCAGGTTCGCGTGGTCGGACCGCCGACCCTGATCCCGGCTGAAGTGGCCAATCTGGGCGTGACCGTTTTCCATGATATGGCACCCGGCCTGGCCGGCGTCGATATCGTAATGATGCTGCGGCTTCAACGCGAGCGGATGTCGGGCGGACAAGTTCCCAGCGCTCGAGAGTACTTCCGGTTTTTCGGCCTTGACCGGGAGAAGCTCGCCTACGCGAAACCCGATGCCCTCGTGATGCATCCGGGCCCGATGAACCGCGGTGTCGAAATTGATAGCGCAGTGGCTGACGATCCGCTGCGCAGCGTGATTCGCGAACAGGTCGAGATGGGCGTCGCCGTTCGGATGGCGGTGCTGGACACTCTGTCGCGCGGACATGGCCGGAATGAGCCCTGAGGCCTGATGGATCCCTGATACGATCTTTATGGGCGCTCGCATCCTAAGTGCCGGCGTCGATATTGTCGGCGATCTGTTGGTGCGTGACGGGCTGATCGCCGATTTCGGGCACTCGCTTGGTCGACCGGACGGCGCCGCCATCATTCCGGCGGAAAACACGATTCTGTGCCCGGGCCTTGTCGACATGCGGGTTTCGCTCGGCGAACCTGGGTTTGAATATCGCGAAACAATCGCATCGGCCTCTATCGCGCCGTCAGCAGGCGGGATCACCACGCTTGCCGCCCTGCCCGATACCAACCCAGCGATCGACGATCCTGCGCTGGTGCAACTGCTGCGAGCCAAAGGCGATGCCACCGGCAGCCTGACGATTTTGCCATACGGCGCGGTAACTCGAGGCTGCCGCGGCGAAGAACTGGCAGAGCTTGGACTATTGAGCGAGGCTGGCGCCGTCGCCTTTACGGACGGGTCTCGTGCGATCGGTCGCGCCAGACTTATGCGATTGGCCTTGGCCTACGCGCGTGGATTTGGCGCCCGTATCATCCAGCACCCTGAGGAACCATCCCTCGCGGCAGGCGGGTCCGCCACTGAAAGTGAACAGGCGACCCGCCTGGGGCTGCCTGGTATTCCGGCCGCGGCGGAGGCGATCATGGTTGCGCGCGATATCAGACTCGCCGAGTTGACCGGTGGAGAGATCCACTTCGCGCATGTCTCGACGGGCGAGGCACTGATGCCTGATACGTCGTGCGAAGGAAATGGGGCTGACCGTGACGTGCGATACCGCGCCGCCGTATTTGACCTGAACGAGACCTCTATCGGTGATTTCAGGACTTATTCGAAACTATCGCCACCGTTGCGAAAGGACCATGATCGACGCGCGGTTGCGGCAGCGCTTGCGGATGGCACCATCGATGCGGTTGCGTCGGATCACCAACCCCGGGACGTGGATGACAAGCGCCTCCCGTTCGCGCTGGCCTCGGCTGGGGGCTGCGGCTTAGCGACATTACTCGCGGTAACCTTGGTCCAGGTACACAACGGCAGCCTTCCGCTGTCGGTCGCAATCGAACTCCTGACCGCGCGACCCGCCTCGCTGCTCGGCGTTGATGCGGGCCGGATAGCCAAAGGATTGGTCGCCGATCTGTGCCTATTCGAGCCGGATCGGATCTGGAAGGTTGAATCCGGCAAACTTCCGGGCAAGGCGCAAAACAGTCCGTTTGACGGCCGGCCGCTCGAGGGCGTTGTGGTGGGAACCTGGAAGCGCGGTAGACGGGTATTCGGGTAGAACACAACCGCGCTCCTCGGAACGATTAAGCGCGTGAATTCACTCAGCTGGTCAGCGCGGGTTGGCACAAACGAAAAGGGACGCCGAGGCGCCCCAATTCATTTCAGTAACTGGCTAATACCTTTATCGGATAATGATTTCGACGCGCCTGTTCTGCGGCTCACGCACGCCGGGTCCCGTCTGCACAAGAAGATGGGTGTCGCCAAACCCTTGGATCGAAATCGCATCCTTGGGGACGCCATCCTTCACGAGTTCGGCGGCAACCGCCTGCGCCCGCCTAACTGACAGACCCTGGTTGTACTTCGGCGTGCCCGAGGTGTCGGTGTAGCCGTTCACCTCGATCCGAGTGTACTGCACCTTGGTTGAATTGGCGGCCGCCTCCGAGACTATCTGGCGAGCACGGTCGGTCAGGACAGCCTTATCCCAGTCGAAGAAAACAAGATAAGAGCGGGAGACAGGGGATGCCGGCACCGCGGCGACAGGCGGAGCCATCGGCGGGGGCGCCTCCTGGCCGAAATTGTACCGGAAGCCGACCATGAAGGTGTGGTTGAAGTTGTTACCAAGCTTGAAATTCGCGGATGTGGTGGTCCCGTCGACCGCCGTGAGCGTGCCACCGTAATTGCGATTGCCCTGCAGGCCCATGAAACGATAGTCGGCGGTCACCGCGAGACCCGGCACGCCGACGATTGGGACTGCTGCGCCGAGAATCCCTTGATAGGCGAAACTGCCCTTCGCCGAGGTGCTGGAAAGCGCATTCGGGCCGCCCGGCGGGTCAAAAGCGATGCTGCGTTCCTGCGCCCACTCATACCCCACGCCTGCGCCGATATAGGGTTGGACATAGGGAACCATGCCGACAAAGTCTGTACAGCACGTTGACCATGCCGCCGTACTTCTGTTCCGACCCACCTATAGAGGTGCCGGAATTATTGGTGGGATTGACGAAGTTATTGTACCGGAAGTTTCCTTCGATTTCCGCCCGGAGGCCGTTGCCGAGACCATAGCCAAGCGACATCACGAATGCCGGCCCTGCCCGAGTGCCGAGCCAGCCACCGCCGGAAAATCCAGCAGTGCCGTTGGAATTGGTGGGGCCGGTGATCTGCGCACCCTCGTCCTGCATAAGATTTATGCCGGCGCCACCACCCAGGTAGATGCCTGTGACCGGCTGGGCCGTCGCCCCGATCGGCAGCGCCAAGATCGTGGCAGCGGCCAGTGCACTGCGGAATTTCATCCATTCTCTCCTTAGGTCTTAACTACCTGGCGAAACGGGGCGGACAGTCGATAGCCGATCCCGCCTTTCCGCTGGAGGAACCATAATGGGCCGGATCACGATTGGCGAGAGGCACTCGCTTGATCGCGACACACCGTTGCGTTGATGTCACACCAAGAATAGTGGCAAATTCTGCGGATTTGGCAAATGCGAACCGTAGTCGAAGCGAACTGATCGGTCCGCGGCTCTGACATCTACTTCGGTCCAGACAACTCACCGAGGCCGCTTTCCTTTTGTCGTCGCTGCCGTTGGTTAGCGAAAATCTTGCGCCGGCATTAGCACACCTGCGTACTCAGGCCGTCGGCCGCTGGCGGATCTATTACGGTTCCCGATGGACGACCCACACTGGGGGCGATCAGCGGAGGTGGTCGGTCGAGACGCTTTCGCCACGCGGCATCGAAGCTGTCGAGCGGGGCTGCCCGGGTCGGTAAGCGGGACTGATCACAATTTTGTGACCGATTGTGGCGGCATAGCCGGAACCTGAACCAGCGTATCGTTTGTCGCATCCGGCGACGGCAGTAGAACAGGGTCGCAAATGCCGATCCCGACCATCACCACCGAACGCCTCACCTTACGTGGCTTCCATCCTGGCGATTGGGATGACCTTGCCGCGATGAACGCCGATCCTCTCGTGCGAGAGTGGCTCGGTGGAACGACCATCAGCCGGTCACGAACCTGGACGCAGATGGAGATCATCCTCGGCCAGTGGGCGCTGCGCGGCTATGGCATGTTCGCTGTTGAGGTCGCTGGCCGCTTTGCCGGCCGGGTTGGGGTGCTCCACCCGGTCGACTGGCCGGAACCCGAACTGGCCTGGACCATGGCCCCGCCTTTTTGGGGGCGAGGCCTGGCTACCGACGCAGCCCGCTGCGCGCGGGATTGGGCGTTCAATGAATTCGGCTGGGACAGACTAGTCAGCTTCATAGTCGCCGAAAACTATCGGTCCCGGCGCGTCGCCGAAAAACTTGGCGCGGTTTCTGGAGATTCGATCCCTACTACGGGGATCAATCGTAGATGTCTGGATGCATCCAGCTCCTGGACTGCGACGTCGCGGTCTAATCAAAGCGGCCCGAAAGGGCCGGTTGGCTCCGTCACCCACAATTTTGACCACACAGGAAAGTCGTGGGTCACCAGTGGTGGCACGAGGGACGGCGAGGAGCCGGCGCGCTGGACCGACTCCTATCCGTTATCTAAGGCAGCCCCTCCTTTTTCAGGAAGACTGGCGGCGCAGAAACGCGGGAATCTCGAGGCCTGCTTCGTCTGCAGCGAACGTCTGACGAACCGATACCCGTGGCCCATCGGGATGGACGGCGTGTTCCAGCGGAGGCTCCCTGCGAAGCGGTTCCGGTTGTGCCTCCTCAGACGCGTATTGCGGCGCCACCCGTCGACGGAATGCACCGGTCACCGTATTGAAAAGGCTCTGTCTCACCGGTTCCGGTTCGCCTTGATGAAAGCCGGTGGGGGCCACGATCGGGATCGATCGCTGCTGATTTGCAAACAGACCCGGACGGCCGCCGGCATGGTGACCCGGCGAAGCCTGCACCTGAGATTGGCGGGACTGAGGTGCACGCACCGGCGCACCGACGGCCGTCAATTGTGCCTCGCCCATCATGGCCATCGGATCCGCCGCCTCCAGGTGCGGTGACACCTGCCTCAGGGGGAGTGCGGAGTGGGAAACGGTCGGTCCCGCTGCGGCCACGTTCCGCATGTGGATCGGCTGCGGCGCGGGCGCGCCACCGCCGCCGACGGCAACGAGTTTCGGCCGCGGCTGCTCGACGGGCTTGCGCGAATCGATGCCGGTCGCGACCACCGACACACGGATCCGCCCGGTGAGCGTCTCGTCCACCGCCGACCCGAAGATCACGTTGGCTTCTTCGTCGACCTCCGCGCGGATGCGGTTGGCGGCCTGATCGACCTCGAACAACGTGAGGTCCTCGCCACCGGTGATGTTGATCAACAGGCCTCGGGCGCCAGACATGCTGGTATCTTCCAGCAGCGGGTTGTTGATCGCCGCCTCGGCCGCGACGATGGCACGGTTCTCACCTTCGGCTTCGCCGGTGCCCATCATGGCCTTGCCCATTTCGGCCATGACCGTGCGGATATCGGCGAAGTCGAGATTGACGAGGCCGTGCACCATCATCAGGTCCGTTACGCCACGGACGCCCATGTAGAGCACCTGGTCGGCCATCTTGAAAGCGTCACGCCAGGTGGTGCGCTCATTGGCCATACGGAACAGGTTCTGATTGGGAATAACGATCAGCGTGTCGACATATTGTTGCAGTTCGTCGATCCCCTGATCGGCCGAGCGGGCACGTCGCACGCCCTCGAAACCGAACGGCTTGGTGACGACGCCGACGGTCAGTATGTTACGCTCGCGTGCCATGCGGGCGATCACCGGGGCAGCCCCGGTACCGGTGCCGCCTCCCATTCCCGCGGTGATGAACACCATGTGCGCGCCATCCAGATGGCGATACAGCTCATCCGCTGCTTCTTCCGCCGCGGCCTTGCCGATTTCCGGCTTGGCGCCGGCACCCAGCCCCTGCGTGATGTGCGGGCCGAGCTGGATGCGGCGATCCGCGCGGCTGTGCATGAGTTGCTGCGCGTCGGTGTTGGCGACTACGAATTCGACCCCCTGCAGGTTCGCGGAGATCATGTTGTCGACGGCATTCGTTCCGCCGCCGCCGACCCCGATCACTGTGATGCGGGGTGAAAAATCTGTGTGGGTGATATTCGGGACAGTAAGGTTCAGGGTCATTTCGATCTCCCCCCGTTCACGGGATCACTATGAGAGCAGGTATTACTACGCCGGCATCGATTCGCGGCAAATCAGACACGTTCCTTTAAAAAATTCACCAGGCGTCGGAACAGTCCGACTGGCGGTTCACCGTCCAGGTTGATGTCCTGGAACACACGTCCGTCTCCGGCTGCCCAGCACAGCAGACCGGCGGCGGTCGCAAAGGCGGGGCCTGAAGCAAGTTCCGGCAAGCCACGCAGACTCGCGGGTCGCCCGAGACGTACTTGCCGACTGAGCATTCGTGCCGCCATTTCACGCACCCCGGCAGCTGACAGGCGCCGCCCGTCAGCACCACGCGATTTCCCGCCGCCCTCGCAAGGCCGGCGCTGTCGAGCCGGTCCTTGATATACTCAAAGGTTTCTTCGAGTCGGGGGCGGATGATGTTCACCACCATGCTGCGTGGGACTTTCGCAAGCTGATGGTCCTCTTCACCTACCAGCGGGACCGGCAGGAGTTCCCGTATCATCGTCCGGGCTGGCCTCGACGTTGCCGTACAGCGTCTTCAATCGTTCCGCATGAATCACGGTCGTCGAAAGTCCGATGGCCAGGTCTCGCGTGACGTGCAGTCCGCCGATGGCAAGCTGAGCGGTGTGCATGATCTGATTGTCGGCGAACACCGCCATGCTTGTGGTGCCGCCGCCCATATCAATAATAGTGGCGCCGAGGTCTCGCTCTTCCGGAACCAAAGTCGACAGGCCCGCGACCAGCGGAGCCGAAACCAGATCCTCGATATCAAGATCGCAACGTCCGATGCAGGCTTCGAGCGAGCGCAAAGCGGTGGAGGCCGCATCGATCACATGCAGACGCGCGTTCAGTGCGGTGCAGAACAAGCCGCGCGGGTCCACTACATGGTCGGTGGCGTCGACGGCGAAATTCAACGGCAGGACGTGGACCGCCTCGCGCCCATCGACCTCCGCGCGCGCACCACCCTCGGCCACCACGCCACGAATATCGTGCTCGCTGATCGCTCGGCCACCGACCGGCCATTGCACGTTGAACAGCCGGGATTCCGGTTGACCGCAGGTCAGGTTGACCGTGACCGCGCGCAGGCGGGTATCAGCCATGTCCTCGGCCTGTCCGACGCAGGCACGAATTGCCCTCTCGGCCGCATCGAGGTCGGTGATGTCGCCGCAGTTGAGACCCCTGCCCTTCTGCCAGCCAAAGCCGAGCACGCGCAACGTGCCGTCGGGTTCCGTGCGTCCGATCAGGCAGGCGATTTTCGTGGAACCGATGTCGACCACGCCGAACGGTCCGGCACGATGTTGCCGATGCGTTTCAATGTCCGGAGGACCGGTTTCGGAAGGCGGCAGAACACGACGTGGATTGTCGGCCATCGCTCGTGCTCCTAGGTGGGTTTCTTCGCGACCACGGGGACCGTGGCCGGGGGCGATGCGACGTGCGGTGCGGCGGTCGGGGGCGAGGCGGAGGGGGGCGAAACGATGGGGGACAGGGAGCGGGGGGCGGCACAGGCGGTGTGACGTCGAGGTCGGTCGAACCGGGTTTCGGACGCAACACCAGCCGGTCCGGCAGCCGCAGATCGATCGCGACCAAGGGCCGGTCGAGCACGGCATGATCCTGCTGTAACTGAACCAACCGATCGATCGCGGCGGCTTCGTGGCCCTCGGGCAACATGACGTCGCCGCCACCGGCCATGCGCAGGTTCCAACGGCGTTCACCGACCCGGACACTGGCCAAGACCTTTTCGGCCAGGGCCGGACGATCGGTCAATGCATCCAGCAGTTCAGCGGCGGCCCCGGGCGCACCTCGCCCGACGATCAGCGGCAGGTGGCGAAATTGCGCGACGTCCTGGTCGGCCACGACCTGGCCGGAACGATCCACCAACAAATACTTTCCCTGGTTCTGCCAGATCGCGAACGGCCGTCTCTCCTGCAATGAAACCACCAGGGTGTCGGGCAGTCGGCGTTCCACCGTCGCGTGCTCCACCCAGGACAACGTTTCGATTCGCGCGCGAGCCTGCTCAAGTGAAAATCCAAGGATGGGGTCTCCCCGGCTGGCCCCGATGGCAGCGCGTAACAGCAGTTCCGGCGTGTTCGCACGGCCGTCGATGACCACCTGCGACACCCGCAGGCCAGACGCCGCCGTTGCGCTGCCGATGCGTTCACGCACAGTGGCAAGCGTGTGACCCGGAGCACCACCCGGCAACGCGGAACGAACCGCCAAGACGACAAGCACGACGGCGAGCGAAACGATCGGCAATCGCGGCCAAGGGCTTGATCAGACCACGCTGCCGGCGCAGCAGCAGGCGCCAGCCGGGCGGCCGGTCATTCACCGAATTGCGCGGACTGTGCCTCACGCGCGGCATGCGGCGTTCTCCACCATCCAGGCGCACAACTGCGAGAAACTGATACCCAGATGCGCCGCCTGTTCAGGCAGCAAAGACGTCGGGGTAAGGCCCGGCTGGGTATTGATTTCCAGCAGCACCAGACGGCCGGGCTCGCCGCCGGTGTCATCGTAACGAAAGTCGCAGCGCGAGGCGCCGCGGCAGCCCAGTGCCTGGTGCGCCGCGACCGCCACCTCCATGGCCTGCGCGTAGGCCTCGGGATGCACCGCCGCCGGAATGATATGGCGCGATCCTTGGTCGGCGTACTTCGACTCGTAGTCGTAGAAATCGTTGGCGACCGCAAGGATCTCGGTCACCGCCAGAGCTCGGCCGCCCATCACACCGACGGTCAGTTCGCGACCGGGCACATACTCCTCGACCAGGGCACAGGGTCCGAACCGCCAGGCGCGAGCGATCTCGGCGCGCCGGTTGTCGCCGCTCCGAACGATCTCGACCCCGACCGACGACCCTTCGTTGATCGGTTTGATGACGTAGGGCAGCGGCAGCGGATCGAATTCCTCCAGATCGGCGACGGGCACCGTGCGACCACGGGCGACCGGCAGCCCGGCCAAAGTGAACAGCGCCTTGGCGGCCTCCTTGTCCATCGCCAGAGCGGAGGCGCGAACGCCGGAATGCGTGTAGGGAATGGCGAGCCAGTCGAGTACGCCCTGAATCGCGCCATCCTCGCCGAAGCGTCCGTGCAGGGCGTTGAACACGACATCGGGCTTCGGCGTCAGCGCGGCGATCACCGCGGACAGGTCGGCGCCAACGTCGATCGGATCGACCTCGAAACCGGACTGACGCAGTGCCGAGATCACCTGCACGCCGGTTGACAGGCTCACCTCGCGTTCGGCGGAGATGCCGCCGTAGAGCACCGCGACGCGGGTCATGCAACGATCTCCGGCTTGCCCGCTGGGACGCCGATGCGGCGAATTTCCCAATCCAGGGTGACCCCGGTCGCGGCCAGCACCCGGCGGCGGACCTCCTCGGCCAAGCCCTCGATATCGGCAGCGGTCGCGGTTCCGGTGTTGATCAGAAAGTTGCAGTGCTTTTCAGAAACCATTGCACCGCCGCGGGAAAGACCACGACAGCCGGCGGCTTCGATCAGCTCCCATGCCCGCATGCCGTCCGGGTTACGGAATGTCGACCCGCCGGTGCGGGCCCGGACCGGCTGAGAGGCCTCGCGCGCTGCCTTGATCTCGGCCATGCGAGCGGCGATCAGTCCGGGCGAACCCGGCATCGCGTGCAGCCGAACCCGTGTCACCACGGCGCCGGCCGGAAGTGCCGCGTGTCGGTAGGTGAACACCACCTGTGCCGCCGTAAGGCGACGCGGCTCGCCGGAACGGGTCACGATCTCGACCCAATCCACGACCGTCGCCATCTCGCCGCCATAGGCTCCGGCGTTCATCGCGACCGCGCCACCGATCGAACCGGGGATGCCCGAAAGAAACTCCAGACCGGTCAGGCGCGCCACCGCGGCATGTTCCGCTACCGTCACATCCAACGCCGCCGCGCCCGCAACGATGCCGTCGGCGTCCGGGCTGATGGTCGAGAAACCCCGTGCCAGCCTGATGGTCACCCCTGGCAATCCGCCATCACGCACGATCAGATTGGAACATGCCCCGATCACGTGCACCGGCACGTCGTGCGGAAGCGCCGCGAGAAATTGCGTCAGGTCGTCAACGTCGGCGGGCCGGACCAGCGCTTCGGCCGCACCGCCCGCGCGGAACCAGGTGAATGGCGCCAGCGGGACATTCGCCTGCAGCCGGCCGCGAAGTTTCGGCAGCGATTCGACGAATCCGGGAATGCGCGGGGCGGCCATCATGTCCCACCTCCGACCGCCCGCTTCAGGCCACCGGCCTGCAGCGCCGCGAGGTCGGTTGGCAGAACCGCCGCCCATTGCGTGATCGATCCGGCGCCGAGGCACACGACATAGTCGCCGGGACGAGCGATCGCGTGCACCATTTCGGCCAGCCGCCCCGGGTTCGGCAGCGCAACGACACTGCGGTGGCCCCGCGCGCGCAAACCTTCAACCAGGGCATCGCGCGTCACGCCGGCGATCGGCTGCTCCCCGGCGGCATAAACATCGGCCACGATCACCGTTCCGGCGTCGTTCATGCAGGTGCAGAATTCGTTGAACAAGGAGCTCAGCCGGGTATAGCGATGCGGCTGCACGACCGCGACGACATCCCGGGCACCGGCCTGACGCGCCGCCTTCAGAACCGCCGCGATCTCGACCGGGTGATGGCCGTAGTCGTCGATCACGGTGATGCCGCCCGCCTCGCCGGTCTTGGTGAAGCGCCGCTTGACACCCTTGAAGCCGAGGAAGGCAGTGCGCAACGTGCTGTCGTCGATTTCCATTTCGATACCGACAGCGATCGCCGCGAGCGCATTCTGCACATTGTGCGCGCCGAGCATCGGCAGGCGGAACGGGGCGGTGCGGCGCGAGCGGTTTCTCGCCCGGTCGGTGACGACGACCTCGAACGAGGAACCGAGCTTGTCGGGAACGACGCGTTCCGCCCGGACGTCGGCCTGGGGCGAGAAGCCGTAGGTTATGATGCGATGATCGGACAGCCGGGGGATCATCTGCTGCACCGCCGGATGGTCGATGCACAGCACCGCGAAACCGTAGAACGGAATATTCGCGACGAACTGGTCGTAGCCGGCGACCATCGCCTCGGCGGTTCCCCAGTGATCGAGATGTTCCGGGTCCATATTGGTTACCACGGCTATGATCGCCGGCAGGCGCAGAAACGATCCGTCGCTCTCGTCCGCCTCGACCACCATCCAGTCGCCGCCGCCCAGCCGCGTATTCGTTCCATAGGCGTTGATGATGCCGCCGTTGATCACCGTCGGATCGAGATGAGCGGCCTCGAGCACGCAGGCGATCAGGCTGGTGGTCGTCGTCTTGCCGTGGGTGCCGCCGACAGCGACCGCCCACTTCAGCCGCATCAATTCGGCCAGCATCTCTGCCCGCCGCACCACCGGAATGAGCCGCGCCCGGGCGGCGGCGACCTCGGGATTGTCCCGCGTGACCGCGGTGGAGACCACGACGACCTGGGCCGGGCCCAGGTTAGCCGCATCATGGCCGATCGAGACCGGGATGCCCGCCTCACGCAGGCGCTGCACGTTGGCGGACTCGGCGATATCGCTGCCCTGCACGACGTATCCCAGCGTGTGCAGGACCTCGGCGATGCCGGACATGCCGATGCCGCCGATACCGACGAAGTGGATCGTCCCGATGGATAGCGGCAGGGCCCTCATGCCGTGCTCTCCGGGGCGGATGGTGTCCTGACGCAACCGCTCTCTACCAGGTCGGCCAGCCGTGCGGCCGCATCTGCCCGACCCTGGCTTCGCGCCCCGGCCGCCGCGGCGGCCAGTACCCGCCGGGTCGGTGAACAGGGTCGGACAACCGTTCCGACAGTGACACCGGAGTGAACTGCGGACTGTGGCATGACCCAGGCGCCGCCCGCGGCGGCCAGCGCCGGGCGTTGGCCGACTGATGATCGTCGATCGCACCGGGCAGCGGCACCAGGATCGCCGGACGGCCCGCCACCGCCAGTTCCGCGAGCGTCGAGGCCCCGGCGCGCGCGATCACCAGATGCGCCGCCGCGCAGGCGTTCGGCGCACGTCGGGAAAGAACGGAGAAAGCTCCGCCGTCATTCCAGACTCGGCGTATGCCTGCCGCACCCTGCTCCAATCCTCCGCCCGGCATTGCTGAACGACCGTGAGGCGGCTCCGCAATCTTTCGGGCAGAAGCTTCAGTGCCGGCGGCACGACTTCGCTGAATACCCGCGCGCCCAGCGATCCGCCCAGCACCAGCAGTTTGATCCCGATCACCCGGCGGCACATAATTGCGACCGCGCCAGCGCGCCGATTTCCGGGCGAACCGGATTGCCGGTCACGACCGTCGGCACCTCGCCAGCGACGCGCTCGGTCCCGGCGAAACTCAGCGCCAGCACATCGGCGTGCGCACCAGGAAGCGATTTGCCCGCCCCAGCACCGCATTCTGTTCGTGCAGGATCACAGCTCGGCCGGTCGCCGCATGAGCCGCGACGCAAGGACCGGCGCGACACAGGGATAGCCGCCGAAACCGACAACGCTTGCCGCGCCGATGCGGGCCAGAATGCCGCGCGCGCCGGACGCAGACCCGGCGGCCAGCGCGACCACAGCCTTGCCGCCTCGCACGACGCCCGGCCGGCAATCCCGGCGCCTCGCAACACATACTGCTCGTGCCCGGCGAATATCCCGCTGGTCTGGCTGCCGGACCGGGCATCGGTCATCAGCACGATCCGGTGCCCGCGCGTCACCAGTTCGGCCGCCGAGCGCCTCGGCGGGGAAGAAATGGCCGCCCGTCCCGCCTGCCGCGATGACGATCGATCTGCACCGCCGGCCCTCTCATCGCGGCTCCTCCCGGCTCGCGCCGGCGCGGTCAGGGCAAGCAGCATGCCCATGCCCAGAGCCGACGGCGACCACCGAGGACCCGCCATAGGAAATGAACGGCAGCGTCATGCCTTTGGTCGGGATCAGCTTCAGCGTCGAGGCCATGTTGACGAAGGCCTGCAGGCCAAACCCGGTGATCAGGCCGGTGCAGGACAGCACGATGAACAGATCCTGCTCGCGCAGCAGCCGCAGCAGGCCGCGCATCACGATGAAGGCGAAAGACCGACAGGATGACCACGCAGATGAGCATGCCGAACTCCTCGCCGGCGACGGCGAAGACGAAGTCGGCGTGGGCGTCGGGCAGGACGTCCTTGACGTGACCCTCACCCGGACCGCGGCCAAGCAGTCCGCCGTTGCCGAATGCCTCCAGCGCGGTGGTCACCTGGTAGTTGTCGCCGGTGCCGTCCCAGAACCGGGTCACACGGCTGCGCACATGCGGGAACATGCGTATAGGCGACGACCGAGCCGCCGCCGATCATTCCCAGAGCCACGCCGACCAACAGGAGCGGCAGGCCATCGACGTAAAGCTGCGCCAGGAACACGACGGTGATGACCGCCAGCATGCCGATGTCAGGCTGCGACTTCAGCAGCAACAGGACTACGGCGAAAATGCCGAAAGCCAGGAGCCGGCCGGGGAAACGCGGCGACCTTCGGCCTCGCCGATCAGCCAAGCGGCGACCACGGCGAAGCATGGCTTGAGAAATTCGCTCGGCTGGATCGGTCATGCCCGGCAGGGAGATCCACCGCCGGGCGCCCTTGATCTCCACGCCGATGACCAGGGTCGCGCGCGGTCAGCGCCAGTGCGATCAGGCATCCGACGATGGCCAGCCGCTTGACGGATCGCGGCGACAACAGGGACACCAGGACGATCACGGCGCCGGCCAGGGCCAGGAACGCACCTGCTTCAAGATGAAGATATCGCGCGACGTGCCGATCCGCTCGGCGACCGCCGGGCTGGCGGCCAGCATCATGATGTAGCCGAAACCGATCAGCATGCCGAGCGCGCCCAGCGTCCAGCGGTCGACGCTCCACCACCAGCGGCCCAGCAGCGAGTTGTCGACGTGCGGCAAGGTGGGGATCATGCGGCCGTCTCAGGTGGGGCGCCGGTCGAGGAGACGCCGATGTCAACTGACGAGGCGCGCGCGAGGGCGGCGAAGCGGTCACCGCGTTGATCGTAGCCGGTGAACTGGTCCCAACTCGCGCAGGCCGGCGACAGCAGGACGACGGGCGCCCGATCGCGTCTGCGCCGCGGCGAAGGCGGCGGGCACCGCGGCTTCCAGGGTTCCGACCATATCGAAGGGACACCGTGATGGCGTGCAGCGTGGCCGCGAAATCCGGCGCGTCACGGCCGATCAGCAAGGCGCGGGCGATGCGGGGAAACAGCGGCACCAGCGGCTCGATCCCGCCCTCCTTCGCCATGCCGCCGGCGATCCAGATCAGCCGGTCGTAGCAGACCAGCGCGCGCTCGGCGGCGTCGGCGTTGGTGGCCTTGCTGTCGTTGATGAAGGTGACGCCGTCGACGGTGACGATGCGCTGCTGGCGATGCGGCAGTCCGGGATAGCTGAGCAGGCCGGACGCGATCGCCGCATCCGAGGCCCCAGGAACCGCGCCATGGCGGTGGCCGCCGCGGCGTTCTGGGCGTTGTGCGCGCCGGGCAGCGCGGCGATCCGCAGCGGGCAGCGTGCGCAGATGTCGTCGCCGCGACACGCGTGACCACCCGGGCGGCCGCGCATCGCCAGCCACTCCGCCATCGGCGCGCGAGTCCGCGTCGTCAACGCCGATCACCGCGAGGTCCGTCGCGATCTGCCGATCGAAAATCGCGCGCTTCGCCAGGGCGTATCCGGCCATGTCGCCAGTGACGCTCGATATGATCCGCGCTGAGATTGAGCATCGCCGCGGCATCAAAGCGCAGGGTGTCGAGTTCGCTCCAACATGTAGGAGGACATTTCCAGCACGTACACTCCATGATGTGGCAGCAGCGGCAGCGACAGGGCGGCGGGGCCGAGATTCGCGCCGGCCGCGACGGGGATTCCAGCGGTTTCCAGGATGTGCGCCAGCAACGCGGTCGTGGTGGATTTGCCGTTGGTGCCGGTGATGCCGGCGAAACGCGCCCGCGAACCGGCGCGCGGACCGCCCGAAACAGCAGTTCGGTATCCGACAGGATCGGGACTCCGGCCTCGATCGCCCGCGCGCGCGACCGGATGCGGCTTCGGCAGACGATGCGGGATGCCGGGCGACAGCACGAGGGCGTCGAAATCGAACGGTCCGTTCGCGAGGTCGCGCAGTTCGAGGTGTGCGTCCTCCGCGCGGGCGGCCGCGCGGGCGGCCGGGCCGTCGTCCCAGGCGACGACACTGGCTCCCATCGCGGCGCAGGCGTGGGCCGCGGGCAAGCCGTTCTTGCCCAGACCGACCACGGCGAAGCGCTTGCCGCTGAAGAGGATGGCGGGAAACCTGCTCATCGGATCTTCAGGGTCGCCAGGCCGACCAGCGCCAGGATCATCGAAATGATCCAGAATCGGATGACGATCGTCGGCTCCGCCCAGCCCTTCTTCTCGAAATGGTGGTGCAGCGGCGCCATGAGGAAGACCCGCTGGCCGGTGCGCTTGTACCAGAAGACCTGGACGATGACCGATACCGTCTCGACGACGAACAGGCCGCCGACGATCATCAGCACGATCTCATGCTTGGTGGCGACCGCGACGGCGCCCAGCGCGCCGCCGATGGCGAGGCTGCCGATGTCGCCCATGAACACCGCCGCCGGGGGCGCGTTGAACCAGAGAAAGCCCATGCCCGCACCGACCAAGGCCGAGCAGAACACCGCAAGCTCGCCGGCGCCCACTACGGGGTTGAGTTGCAGGTAGTCAGCGAAGATGCGGTTGCCGACCAGATAGGCGATCAGGGTGAAGACGCCGGCGGCGATCATGGTCGGCACGATCGCCAGGCCATCGAGGCCGTCGGTCAGGTTGACCGCGTTGGACGCGCCCATCATCACCAGCATGCCGAAGACCGGGAAGCCCCAGCCAAGCTGGATCGCCACTTCCTTGAAGACGGGAATGGTCAGTGCGGTGCCCAGCGGTCCGCGTGCCAGGGTGGTGATCCAGATTGCGGCGACCAGACCGAGGAGCGCCTGAACTAACAACTTCGTCCGTCCGGACACGCCCCGGACGTTGCGGCTTGGTGACCTTCAGGTAGTCGTCCCAGAATCCCAGCGCGCCGTATCCCAGGGTCACGAACAGCACGGCCCAGACAGGTAGCCGTTGCGCAGATCGGCCCAGAGCAGGGTGGAAATGGTCAGCGCGCCCAGGATCAGCAGACCGCCCATCGTCGGCGTGCCCTTTTTCTCGATCAGATGCCGTTCCGGCCCGTCGAGCCGGATCGGCTGGCCATTTCGCTGCAGCGACGTCAACCGCCGGATGACGAACGGCCCCAGCAGGAAGCTGACGATCAGCGCGGTCAGGCACGCCGCACCCGCTCGAAACGTGATGTAGCGGAACAGGTTGAACAGGATGAACTGGTCCGCCAGCGGCCGGAATATATTGTAGAGCATCAGCCGGTGCTCACCGCTTCGGGTGGCGCCCGCGAGGCGACGGCGTCGATCGCCTCGACCACGCGTTTCATCCGGCTGCCCAGGCTGCCCTTGACCAGGATGGCGTCGCCCTCGGCGATGCCGGCGGCGACGACCGGCGCCAGGGCGAGCGAATCAACGGCATGGGCTCCACGCAGGCCCAGCGGGACATTGCTCGAACAGATGCCGCATCAGTGGGCCGCAGGTGAACAGGCGATCGGCCGAGCTGGCCACTGCCTCGGCCAAGGCCGCGTGCTCCGCCGGCCCTTCGTCGCCAAGCTCCAGCATGTCGCCCAGCACCGCGATCCGTCGCTTGGCGGCTTGCAGCCGCAGCACATCGAGCGCGGCCCGCATCGAAGCACCGTTGCCGTTGTAGCTTTCGTCCAGCAGCAAGGCAGTGCCACGACCGACGGCCAGGCGGCGGCGAGCCCCGCGGCCCGCCAGCGGCTCGAAGGCCTCCAGCGAACCGATCGCCCGGACCGGGTCCAGACGAAGTGCCACCACGGCGGCGAGGCAGGCGAGCGCGTTCATGACCATGTGCCGGCCAGGCGCGTTCAGGCGCAGGGACAAGGTTTGGCCGCCAGCGCTGACGTGGATGAGCGAACCATCGGCATCGGGGTCGGTGTGCAGCAGCCGGACATCGGCGGCCGCATCGGCGCCGAAGCTGATGATTTCGGCACGTCCGGCGGCCGCGCGCAGGCGGGGAAAGTGCGGCGAGTCGATCGGCAGCACCGCGACGCCATCGTGGGTCAGGCCGCGCATGATGCTGGCCTTCTCCTCGGCGATCGCGTCGATGCCGCCCAGATAGCCGACATGTGCCTTGGCGATCGTCGTGATGACCGCGACGTGCGGGCAGCGCCAGGCGGGCAGAGCGGGGCAATCTCACCGGCGTGGTTCATGCCGATCTCGGCCACGCAGAAGCCGGCATCGCGGGGCATGCGGGCAAGCGTCAGCGGCACGCCCCAGTGGTTGTTGTAGGACGCAACCGAGGCGTGGCGTGACGCCGAACGCGGCCAGCGTCGCCCGCAACATCTCCTTGGTCGTGGTCTTGCCGACGCTGCCGGTGATGGCGACCAGCTTCCCGGCGGGATTGGCTGCGCCGAACCTGGCACGGGCGAAACCGCCCAGGCGTGTGAGGCCGGCCAGCGTATCGTCGACCAGGATCACCGGCTGATCCGACGAGGCGGGGGTGTGCACCATTGCCCCCGCGGCACCCTTGCCAAGCGCCTCGGCGACGAAGGCGTGTCCGTCACGGCCTTCGCCGAGCAACGCGACGAAAAGGTCGCCGGGCGCCAAGGTGCGGGTGTCGATCGACACGCCGGTCGCGTCGAACGGAACCGACAAGGCGCCCCCGGTTGCCTCGACCAGTTCGTGTGCGGTCCAGAGGGGCGGGGTCAAGTGGCTGCCCCCTGATTGGCGGTCAGGCCGCGGATGACGGCGGCATCGTCGAACGGCAGCACCGAGGCACCGACGATCTGACCCTGCTCATGACCCTTGCCGGCAACCACCAGAACATCGCCGGGGCGCGAGACCGTTCAGCGCGGTCTCGATCGCCTTGGCCCGGTCACCGATCTCCATCGCGCCCCGGGCACGCGGCCAGGATGGCGGAACGGATCGCGGCCGGATCCTCGCCGCGCGGATTGTCGTCGGTTACGATCACGGCGTCGGCAAGCCGCGCAGCGGCCTGACCCATCAGCGGACGCTTGCCCCGGTCGCGGTCGCCGCCGGCGCCGAACACCACGTGCAGGCGGCCTCCGGTATGGGGACGCAACGCGGTCAGCAGGCGTTCCAGCGCATCTGGCGTGTGCGCGTAATCGACATAGGCGGCGGCGCCGTTGGGCAGGCGGGCGGCCAGTTCCATGCGTCCGCGCACCCCTTGCAGCACGCGCCAGGTGATCGACGGCACCGGACAGACCCAGCGCCTCGGTCAGCGCGGCGGCGAGCAGCGCATTGTCCGCCTGAAAGCGCCCGGGCAGGTTCAGCGCCACCTGCCATACGGCGCCCGTTGGCCGCCAGCGTCAGTTCCTGTCCGTCCGGGCGCGGCTCGGATCGGATCAGGCGGAATCGGCTGCCATTATCGCCGACGGTCGACAGATCGAGCCCGCGCCGCCCGGCGATCTCCCGCAGCACATCGAGGGTGGCAGGATCCATCTCGGAGTGGGCGACGACCGGCGCGCCTCGCGGCAGCAGCGTCTCGAACAGCCGCAGCTTGGCGCGCCGATAGGCATCCGAGCGTGCCGTGATAGTCCAGGTGGTCTCGGGTCAGATTGGTGCAGCCTCCGGCCGCGAGACGAACCCCGTCCAGCCGAAACTGATCCAGCCCGTGCGACGACGCCTCCAGCGCAACCCGGCGAATGCCATGGCGCGCGAGCGCGGCCAGCGTTTCCGCCAGACTGACCGGATCGGGGGTCGTGAGGCCCGGACCGGGATCGAACCCGGGGGCGATGAGGCCGAGTGTGCCGAGGCTGGCGGCCGGCTCGGGCTGGCGGTGTCCCGCCTGATCCGAGGACGCCGCCGAAGCCCAGAGCTGGCGAATGAATTCGACGGTGCTGGTCTTGCCGTTGGTGCCGGTCACCGCGACCACCGTCTCGGGCTGCGGACCGGCAAGCACCGCGGCGATACGGGCAAGACAGCGGCGGGGCTCGGGATCGGAGATGACCGGCCGGGGCGGAATGCCGCGTGGCCACGACGATGTCCGGCGGTGCAAGAACGGCTACCGCGCCGCGCCCGACGGCCTCGGCGATAAAGCTGCTGCCATCGACGCGCGTGCCGGGCAGAGCCGCGAACAGATCGCCCGGGACGACTTCGCGACTGTCGGCGGTGACGCCCACGATGTCGAGCTGCGCCAGCGCCTGGTCGACCGTGCTCTGCATCCCCGCGGACTACGTCGCCGGATGACTGCGCGAGGGCTCGCATGATCTCAGCGATCAACATCGGCGGCCGCCGCCGAGACCGGCACCACCGGTGCCGCCGGACGGTATGGCTGCCATCTGGTATCCCGCCTGATAGCCGGCGCTTCCCGGGTGATTGCCGGCGGCAGAACGGTCGGGGTGACCGTCAGGCGAGGCTCGTTTCGCGCTGACGGGGTCTTGTCCTGTCCGGCGTGGTTTGGCCCAGAGAGGTTTTGGCCAGAGGGATCGTGGCCGGGGTGGTTCTGGGTCAGTTCGGTCTCGCTCGCGGCAGGCCGAGCCGTTGCTCCGGGTGGGGTACCTGCCACGACAGGGCCACGCGCCGCTGTGCCGGGCGGCCGGGCGGGCCGTAGCGGAATTGCCAGTGCCTGGTTGATCGCCGGCATGTCCTGGAGGTCGGGCAACATCCCCAGCATCGGCCCGATGCGGGCGATCACCTTGCCGGCGGCCGGCGCAACCACCCAGCCGGCGGTCGCATAGCCGTAGGTTTTCTTGTTGCCGTGTGGTTCGTCCAGCATCATGTAGACGGCGTAGCGCGGGGCGTTCATCGGGAATACGCTCATGAAGGCGGCGACGTTGGCGTGCTTGCGATAGCCACCGTGCGCGGCGACCTTCTCGGCCGTGCCGGTCTTGCCCCCCGGATAATAGCCCGGCACCTCGGCCGACTTGCCGAACCCGTCGGTGACCACAAGGCGCATCAGCCGGCGCATCAGGTCGGAAGTCGAGCCCTGCATCACGCGGACCGCCTCCGGCTGCTGATCCGGTTGCGCAGCCAACATCGTGGGCCGCACCAGCAGACCGCCATTGGCGATGGCGGCGGTGCCGCGCACGATGTGCAGCGGCGTGACCGAGATGCCGTGGCCGAAGCCCACGGTCATGGTGACGATTTCCTTCCACTCGGCGGCCGGCTGGATGATCGGGCGATTGGCCTCGGGCAGCTCGACCGGAATGCGGTCGAACATGCCCATGTTCCTGAGCCACGCCTGCTGACGCTCGCGCGCCGACCGTCTGGGCGATATGTGCGGCGCCGAGGTTTGAGGAATAGGCCAGCACCTCGGGCAAATATAGCCAGCGGTGCTTACCCTCGAAATCGGTGATCGTGATACCGGCCGATGGAAATGTTGCGGGAGGCGTCGAACTCGTCCCAGATATGGACGATGCCGCCGTCGAGCGCCATCGACGCGGTTTGCAGCTTGAACGTGCTGCCTGGCTCGTAGCGTCCTTCGACCGCGCGATTGAATCGGTCGTCTCCCGGTGCCGTGCGAACCGAGTTGGCATCGTAGTCCGGCAGGCTGACCATCGCGAGCAGTTCGCCGGTGTGCACGTCCATGACGATGCCACAGCCGCCGATCGCCTCGAAGGTCTGCATGGCGGCCAGAAGTTCCTCCCGGACCGCTGCCTGGACCTGCAGATCGATCGACAGTCGCAGCGGCTCCGGATTGGTTTTCAGACGAGCGTCGAAATATTTCTCGACACCGGCGAAACCGCTCTGGTCCGCATCGACGCCGCCGAGCACCTGGGCGGCGGTGCGGCCGAGCGGATATTGCCGGTGCTGGGTGGGTCGAAAATCGACACCCGGAATGCCCAGATTGTTGACCGTCTGCTCCTCCCGCGGGGTGATTTCGCGGGCCAGATAGATGAACTTCTTGTCGCGCTTCAGGCGGTCGACCGTCTCGGCCAGATCGAGCCTCGGCAGCACCTGCTTGAGTTTCTGCGCCACGTCTTCCGGATCGGCGATCTGGCGCGGATCGGCGAACAGCGACACGGTGTTGAGAGAGATCGCCATCGGCTGACCGTTACGATCAGTGATCATGGCGCGCTGGCCGGGCAGCGTCGTTTCGATGGGGCCGCGGGGGACGCTGGCGACAATCTCGGCAACCGGCCGTTCCACCCGGTGCGGCGCCAGCGGCGTGACGATTGTGGCTACGGCGAGCCTCCCCAGTACAGCGGCGAACAGCACACAAAAGCCGGCCGCCGCGATAACGAGGCGCGAGCGGGTCCGCTCCATGGCGGCTCGCCTGGCCAGATCTGGAGCGGTGACGCGAACATGTTCCATCCGCGGCACCGCGTCCGCTCGGCTGGCACCGACCCGGGGCATGGGACGGCCGAACCGACCTGGCGACGCGGGGTCGGGCGGCGGAACGTGATCGGTCGGGTTGGTCATCGAGACTGGACTCAGTTGGTGCTGTACGATTGCGCCGCGTTGATCGGCGTCGGACGTGGGAGCGGCGAAGCGACGGGCCCACGCGCCATGCCGAGCAGCGATCCGCCGCGCGGGGTCTGGACCGGAGCCTGGGGCACTGCGGTCATGCCTGCCGGCTGGGGGCTGGCGACCGGCGGGCTGTTCACCAAGGGACGTGATGTAGCCGCAACGACCATCGGACGGGATTGAGGCACCGGCACCGGAGCTCGGGTGTCCCCAACCCGGGTTTCGGTCACGTTCGTCTCGGCCGGTTGCGACACGCGCCGATCGCCAGGACGAGGATCGGCGGCATGCTGGCCCGCTGGCCCGGACTCTGAGACTGGCCGAGACCCGGGAAGGCGGAGCAGGATCCGTCGCGGCAGGTCTATAGGCAAGGTCCGTCGGCGCAGGCCGGGAAACCGCCACCTTGCGCTCCGCGGGGCGCGCGACGGCGGGGACGCTGGCGACGGGTGTGTTGGAGGCGGACAGCGGAGGCAACGGCCGGGAAGCAACATGAACCCCATCGCCGGCAATGTCCGCCGGCGGAATGTCGGCGGAGGGCGATGGCGGAGGCGCCACCGCGGCCACCGGTTCTCCCGCCTCCTCGGGCGTGTCAGCGGCGGACGCCGGCATCGGCACCGGCGGCAGGCGGTTGTCGAGGTCGGCAAGGCTGGTGAACTGCGACGGCGCGATCGTCTTCAGAGCGAGATGGGTATCGGAGAAGCGACGGAGACTTTCAGGATCGTTCAGCATCGTCCACTCGGCGGCCAGCAAACGGCTTTGCTCGCGGAAGGTGGCGGTCTCGCGCAGCGTCCTCTCGATCGTCCGGTCGAGCACCTGCGCCTCGTGCTTCGACTGATAGAGGTACAGGCCGGAGCCGCATGCCATCATGAAGGTGACGATCGTCAATGGTCTGATCATGGATTGGCGCCTTGTCCAACGGTGGCCGCGCTGCGCTGCAATGCCCGCAGCCGTGCGCTCCGGGCACGGGGGTTTCGCTGCGTCTCCCCGGCCGAGGGTCGCATCGCGCGGGTCGTCAGCATGCTGAAATCCGCTCGCTCACGGGCAAGCAACCCGCGCGGATCATGGCGCGATGGCGCCGCCGTCCGCCCGGAGACCTCGGTCATGAAGCGCTTCACGATGCGGTCCTCCAGACTGTGGAATGCGACCACGACGAGCCTGCCGCCGGGTGACAACAACCGCACCGCCTGCTCCAGCGCCTGCTCGATTTGCCGCAGTTCATCGTTGACCTTGATCCGCAGCGCCTGGAAGCTTCTGGTCGCGGGATCGATGCCGCTTCGATCGGGCGGCAATACCGAGCGGATGATCGAAGCCAGACGGCCGGTGGTCTCGATCGGCGCCTGCTGACGGGCGGCCACGATGGCGCGCGCAATGCGGCGGGAGGCACGCTCCTCACCGAACTCAAATAAAAGATCCGCCAAGGCTGGTTCTGACAGCGCGTTCACCAAATCGGCGGCGCTCGTCCCATGCTGTCCCATGCGCATGTCGAGCGGGCCGTCGGAGCGGAAGGAAAAGCCGCGGGCCGGTTCGTCGAGCTGATACGAGGAGACGCCCAGGTCGAGCACCACGCCGTCCAGCGCCGCAACACCGACGGCGGCGAGCAGTTCAACCATGTCGCCGAACTGGCCGTGCAACAGATGCAGACGCCCGAGGAAGCGAGCCGCGAGATCGGCGCCGCGCCTGATCGCTTCCGGATCGCGGTCGATCGCCCAAAGGGTGCAGCTTGCGGACTCAAGAATGGCTCGGGCGTATCCGCCGCCGCCGAAGGTGCCATCGAGGTAGCAGCCGCCATCCCGTGGATTGAGGTGCGCGATGACCTCATCCAGCATGACGGGAACATGGCCGCTCATGCCGGGGCCGTCCGCAAGGTCAATTGCGCGGCGCGCACCTTTTCCCGGGCTTCGGCGAGGCGGCTCGCACCGGCGGCGGGTTCCCATATTTGAAAGGTTTTGCTGGTGCCGATGAACACGACATGCTCGGTGAGCCTGGCATGCTCGACGAGCTGGGCCGGCAACACGATCCGCCCCTCCTTGTCGGTTTCCATCGGGCACGCGTCACCGAACAGCGCCATCGCCAAATCATCGTGTTCCGGGCTGAATTGATCGTAGTTTTCGAGTGGTGCGCCGAGCGCCTCGAAGCCCTTCTGGGTCCAGCCTTCAATGCAGGGGAAGTGGTGCGACGGACGCAACACAAGGGGAGCCACGGAGGCGGTATCGCCGGCGTGGCTCATCTGCTTGAGCACAGTACGGAACTGGGCAGGAATCGACACGCGCCCCTTGGCGTCCAGCCTGTTCTGGTGCGTGCCAATAAACTGGGCCATCGGGACCCGTCTGCCTTTCCTGCATGGTGTTTCCGTGGCGGATCGATACGGCGGAGCCGTCTCGACCACGCAGTTCCGCCGTCGGCGTATTCAGCCGTGCCTGGTGAGAACCGGCGGTGGACGATTGGTCCATCGTGTGGTCCCGCATGGGCGAATTTGGGATAACATGGGAATAGTTGGGCGTCAAAGATTTTCACCGGGGCACCCTTGAAATTCACGGTTTCCTCAAGGACTTAACCGCGCGCCTCCGATTCACCCCAAGCCAATTCTGGCGGGTATAAATATTCGTGTTTCGTTCCTGTGGACAATGCTGTGGATTGGACTTTGCGGCGGAGCCGGGCGGTGGGGATTATCAGTCCATTAACGCGGAAAGCGGAACGAAACCCGCTGATAAGAACAGTTGCCACAGGGCAGATTGCTGGTGGACGGGCCGGCCGCGGGTAGAAAACTGCCAGACAGCCTGTAAGCCGGGTTCTGTCCATCTCTTGCGAGACTGGACGGCCATTCGTCTTGAACGCATCTCACGATGCGCCTCTCGCGACCAACCCGGACGGCGGGACGAGAACATCCCTGCGACCTGTCACGGGCAAACACCCGGACGCTCGCTGCCGCCCCTATTCGGTCTTGCTCCCGGTGGGGTTTACCTTGCCGCCCCTGTTGCCAGAGGCGCGGTGCGCTCTTGCCGCACCGTTTCGCCCTTGCCCGCGGGACCGGTCCGCTCGCGCGAACCGATCTTGCACAGGCGGTTTGTTTTCTGTGGCACTGTCCCTGGGGTCGCCCCCGCCGGCGGTTAGCCGGCACCGTGTTCCCGTGGAGCCCGGACTTTCCTCTACCAGCGGATCGCTCCGCCGGCAGCGGCCGTCCAGCTGTCTGGCGGGCGCAGATGTGCCCCCGGGCAGCCAGTCAGGTCAAGGAGTGCGCGTGCGGCCCGGAGCCATTCGCGAGGAATGGGAGTTATGGAGGGCAGTTTCAGGGACGGCGGATGATGCCGCCGCCTAGAACGCGTTCCCCGTCATAGAAGACGCAGGCTTGACCAGGGGCGGGCAACGTCGGCTCGTCCAGTTCCACGGTCGCGCCCTCGGATCCAGGATGGATGACGGCCAGTCGCATCTCATCGCGGGCACGCAGTTTGACCATGCAGCGAAGCGTCCGCGGTGGCACGTCGATCAGCCAGTTCACGTCACGGAGCGGTATCGAGCGGGTGCCCTCGTCGCGGGGTCCCACCACGATGCGCCGGCGTCCAGGGTCGGTGGCAACGACCACCTGGCGGCGACTGTCAATCACGGCGGCCTGGCCGAGGCGCTTGCCCTGTCCCACGGTATATCTGGCGATCCCGTCGTGGTGGCCGACACGATTTCCATCCCTTGTTACGATATCGCCGGGCTCCAGCGCATCCGGACGCAGGCGGCCAACGACATCCGCGTAGCTGCCCGCGGGAACGAAGCAGATGTCCTGGCTGTCGGGCTTTTCCGCGATCCCGAGGCTGAGCCGCTGCCCGATGTCGCGAACCGCGCGCTTGTTGGCCATATCACCAAGCGGGAAACAGGCACATGTCCAGTTGCCGCCGCGTCGTCGCGAACAAAAACCAGCTCTGGTCGCGTGACAGGTCCGAAGCCCGGTGCAACTCCGCGCCGTCCAGACCGTCGACACGACGCACGTAGTGACCGGTCGCCAGCCGTTCCGCTCCCAAACCGTTCGCCAGAGCCGACAGATCGGCGAATTTCACCGTCTGATTGCAGGCGATGCAGGGCACCGGTGTCTCGCCGTTGGCAAAGCTGTCGGCGAATGGCGCGATGACCGCCCGTGTGAAACGATCCTCGGCATCGATGACATAGTGAGAAATGCCCAACCGGTCGGCGACCCGGCGGGCATCGTGGATGTCCTGGCCGGCGCAGCAGGTTCCCTTGCGGCCGACACCGGGAGCCAGCGGGCCGGCGGCATGATTGTAAAGCTGCAAGGTAACGCCGATGACTTCGTGGCCGGCCTCGTGCAGCAAACCGGCGACCACGCTGCTGTCTACTCCGCCGGACATGGCGACCACGATCCGCATCGGTCAGCCCATGGCGTTGCGGGTCGCTGCCGGCAGTTTGACCACCAGCCCGTCGAGCGCTTCGGTCATGACGATCTGGCAGCCGAGGCGGGAGGTCTTGGTCAGGCCGAACGCGAGGTCGAGCATGTCCTCCTCGTCCTCGGTCGGTTCGGCCAGCTTTTTGAACCAGGCGGTATCGACGATCACATGGCAGGTCGAACAGGCAAGCGAACCCTCGCAGGCACCCTCGATGTCGACACCATGCTTGTGGGCGATCTCAAGCACCGAAAAGCCGACCGGCGCGTCAACCTCACGGCGCGTGCCGTCCCGTTCGATAAAGGTCATCTTCGGCATCCAGGTCAGGCCTCGGCCAGCTTGTTCGGATCGGGGTGGGCCGCGGTTCCGCGTGCATGAGCCGCAGCAAGCGCGGCGGCGGCATAGTCGATATCCGCAGTCGAGGTAAAGCGTCCAATGCCTATCCGCAAGGTGCGTGACGCGGCCTCATCCGACAACCCCAACGCGCGCAGCACATAAGATGGTTCAATCGTTGCGGACGAACACGCCGAACCGGTGGAGATACAAAGGTCGGGCGTCGCCCGCATCAGATCGACCGCGGCAACAGTGGGAAATGTCAGGTTGAGGTTGCCGGCGATGCGCTGCTTCATCGTGCCATTGACCTGCAGCCCCGGGATCGCGGCGTGCAAATCGTTCAGCAGCCTGTCGCGCAGCGCGGCGAGACGTTCGATTTCGCTGCCCATTTCGGCCGCGGCAAGGCGGCAGGCCTCGCCGAAGCCCACGATCAGGGGCGTAGGCAAGGTGCCCGATCGCAGTCCCCGCTCCTGTCCGCCCCCGGAAAACAGCGGCGCCAGGCGCACGCGGGGACGACGGCGGACAAACAGAGCGCCAACCCCTTTCGGTCCATACAGCTTATGGCCACTGAGGGATGCGAGATCGACCTGCCAGCCGGCGAGGTCCACCGGCACCTTGCCGGCAGCCTGTGCCAGGTCGGTATGGAACAAGGCGCCTTCCTGCTTAGCGATCGTCGCCAGGCCGGTAATGTCCTGCACCACCCCAGTCTCGTTGTTCACGGCCATGACGCTGACCAGCAGCGCCGGTGTCGCCAACGCCCGGCGCAGCGTCTCCGGATCGAGCACCCCATCCGGCCGGACCGGGAGAAACACCGCCTCGAAACCTTCGGCTTCCAGGTCGGCGACCAATTCCAGAACGCATTTGTGTTCGGTCGCGACAGTGATGATGCGACGCCGCTCGTTGCCCATCCGGGCGGCAAAGCGGGCAGCGCCCTTGATCGCGATGTTGTTCGCTTCGGTGGCGCCAGAGGTGAACACGATCTCCTTCTCATCAGCACCCACCAGTGCCGCCACCTGCGCGCGTGCCTGCTCCACCGCCTGCTCCGCCCGCTGGCCCACGACATGTTCGGCGCTGTGCGGGTTGCCGTACTCGTCGGCGAAGTAGGGCAACATGGCCTGCAGCACCCGCGGGTCGCAGCGTGTCGTTGCCTGGTTATCCAAGTACACGGGCCGGTTGGGCGTGGACAATGCTTCGGTCATAGCACTGAGGTAGGGTTACGCGGCGTGCGGCACCAGGGCCTGCCGCAGCCGATCTGCCGTGCGCGCGTAGGCTGCGGTGAAGGCGTCCACATCTGCCCGCGTGACATTCCATGGCAGTGACACGCGTATGGCGCAGCCGGCGAGAGGTCCCAAACCCATGGCCTGCAGAACATGGCTGGTGGCGACCTTCCCGGAACTGCACGCAGCCCCCGCGCTGACCGCAACGCCCTCCAGGTCCAGGCCGATCACCTGTGCGATGGCCGCTACCCCCGGAAGCGCGAGGCAGGTGGTATTCGGCAGGCGTCGATCCCGATTGCCGCAAACGACCGCCCCTGCCTGCACCGCCGCCGCTTCGGCGATATCGCGCAGGGAGGCCAGGCTATCCAGATCGTCTGCGGCGGATGCGGTGGCTGCCGCCGCAAACCCCAGGGCCGAGGCGACGGACTGGGTGCCGCCACGTCGTCCGCGCTCCTGTCCGCCACCCGCGATGAGTGGCGCTGCGAACGGCGCATCCTCGGCCAGCAGGAGCGCGCCGATCCCGGAAGGGCCGCCGACCTTATGGGAGGAAACGGCAAGGCTGTGTGCGCCCAGCGCATCCAGTCCCACCTCCATCCGGCTGGCTGCCTGCACCGCGTCCACGTGCAGCAAGGCGCCGTGCCGGCGGCAAAGCTCGGCCGCCTGCGCCACGGGCTGGATTACCCCGGTCTCATTGTTCGCTAGCATGAGGCAGACGAGTGCGGGCCCACACTCGGCCAGCAAGGACGCAAGCACGTCGAGATCGGCGATACCGTCGACTGCCACCGGGAGCACGGTCGGATCGGGGACCGCGGTGCGGATGGCATCATGCTCGATCGCGCTGACGACGACACAGCGGCCAGCTGACAGCGCGCGGATCGCAAGGGCATCCGCCTCGGTGCCGCCGGAAGTGAAGACCAGCCCGTCCGCCCGGCCGCCGAACCGTTCCGCCAGTGTGTCCCGCGCCTCCTCGAGCTGCCGCCGCATTTGCCTTCCGGCGGCATGCACCGATGACGGATTGCCGGTCATGCCCAGCGCCTGTTCAATCACGACTTTGGCCTCCGGGCGCAAAGGCTGTGTCGCGTTGGCATCAAGGTACGGCATGGTCGGCTCCCGGGGTCACTCGGCTCGCGGCGGGGCGGGTCTTTTGGGTGCAGACGGGCGGCGCGTCCAGCCGCGTCAAATCATGCAGTAAGTTTGTCGCCGGCAACTATCAAGACGTTGACGAACCGCGCTCGCACTAGAAGTTACAAAGATTGGCCTCACAATACGTGTATAAGTTTCCAGGCCTGCCCTTCATACACGTTATGGTAGCATAAGACACATCTCAAAGACAAATCTGCGTCAATTTAAGTCTTTGTATGCTTTGATTGTCTCATCAAGGAAGATGAACGCGAAGCGACATTTCCATTATGAAAGAGCATCCGACTTGTCCTATAAGGAATTTCTCCCGGCCGAGCTGCATCGGGAGTTGGACAACGGATATCGACGGACGATGAAGGGAGCAGCGAGCCGGGGCTCATAGACGGACTTCTACCGAGCTTCAACCAAGTGAATTCAGGACTGCGTCGGTCCAGAATGGTTAAATCCAATGAGACGGAACTGTAATCGGGGGGTTGCGTTCCTATTTTCTCAGTTCGGCATATGGCGTCGTGATGCGGGTCAGAAGCGTTATTGGTAACAAAAGACAGGCACAGCGATGGGCCAGGGGTCGCGGTGACTTCTAGGCAGGTGCTGTCGATGGGACAGGAAACAGGTTAGATGCCCGAGGTAATGTTTGCCGGTCCGGATGGTCGGCTTGAAGGTCGTTATCACCACTCAAAGGACACCGGGGCACCAGTTGCCCTTATCCTGCATCCGCACCCGCTCCATGGCGGGACCATGAACAATCGCATTACCTACTCGATGTATCAGGCTTTTCAGAAGCTTGGCTGCTCGGTCATGCGTTTTAACTTCCGCGGCATCGGCCGCAGCCAGGGACGTTACGACGGCGGCATAGGCGAGATCGGCGATGCCGCGGCCGCGCTGGATTGGATGCAGGCAGTCAATCCCGGGCACGGGGGGCTTTGGATCGCAGGGTATTCGTTCGGGGCCTTTATCGGCATGCAGCTGCTGATGCGCCGGCCGGAAATCTCCGGTTGGGTGAGCGTCGCACCGCCGGCCAACCATTATGACTTTGGCTTCCTGGCACCGTGTCCATGCGGTGGCTTGATGCTTCACGGCGACGCCGATGAACTGGTGCCCGAAGGCGCGGTGCGAAAGCTGGTGGACAAGCTGAACACACAAAAGGGCGTCCACGTGGACTATCGCGTATTTGCCGGCGCCGACCATGTGTTCGCCAGCCATGCCGAAACCGTCGCGGACTCAATCGAAGACTATTGTGGCAAAGCCATCGCCAGGAAGCAGCTCGCTCTGGCCGCCGACTGAACGGCTGACATGCGGCGGGCGGAGGTAGTTCATCCCCCGCTCGCGCCGCCTTCCCGGTCTGCCACTGACGGCCCACTGCTCAGCCCAACAATTTTCCGCTCGGCTCGACAACCCGGCCGCCCTTAAGCGGATAAGGCGTTCCCGTCGTTCCAGGAAAGCTCAGCGGCAAACCGGCCGCCACGCGGGCCGCGAGAAAGCCGAAACATTGGGCTTCAAGCCCATCCCCATCCCACCCCATGACCTCGACCGGATCGACCGGCACGTCGAGAGAACCTCTCAGGCCGTCCATTAGTGCCGGATTGTGACGGCCGCCGCCGCAGACAAGCCAGCGTTTGGGCCGGTCCGGCAGCGACACCCGGGCGATCGATGCGACGGTGAACGCGGCGAGCGTAGCCGCGCCATCCGCGACCGAGAGATCATTCAGCCCGCTGGTGGCCAGGGCCGCGGCGAAATCCAGGCGGTCGAGCGACTTTGGTGCCGGGAGATCAAAGTAAGGGTGCGACAGCAGGCGGCCCAGCACCGCCGGATCACTCCGCCCCGACCGTGCCAGGACGCCGTCGCGGTCAAACGGGCCGTCGCCGTACCGGGAGGTCCAATCGTCCAGCGGTCCGTTTCCCGGGCCGGTATCGAACGCCAAAAGCGATCCGTCGGCTCCAATCCAGGTGACGTTGGCGACGCCACCGATATTCAGCACGACCAGAGGCTTTGCCTGGTCCTGCGCCAGCGCGGCGTGATAGACCGGGGCCAACGGCGCCCCTTGGCCGCCGTTCGCTACATCCGCCGACCGGAAATCGAAAGCTACCGGAATTCCGGTTCGGGCAGCCAACAGCCCCGCATCGCCGATCTGCCAGGTGCGCCGCAGATTTGGCTGATGCAGGATAGTCTGGCCGTGGAAACCCAGCAGATCGGCGGGACGCCCGATGGCTTCGACCGCGCGGACATGGTACAGCGTCAGGCGCTCGACGATATCGGCCAGGCGGTCATCGTCCTGGGCCAATCCGGGAGCGAGCTCCAGCAGATCCCGCAGCCGGGTCCGCAGCCCAGGATCGTACGGCAGCGTGATCGATGGCCCGAAGGCGCCGACTGTCCGGCCATCCGTTTCCAGCCAGGCGGCGTCCACGCCGTCCAGCGACGTGCCACTCATCAGGCCTATCGTTCGCGGCATTTTCCCTCGCCGTGCTGTATGTTAACCCGCGTCGTCGTCCGCAAACCACGGGTCAGCCATCATGTCCACCAGCAGTTTCCTGGACGAAGCCATCGCGCGCGGCTTCGTCTTCCAATGCACCGATGCGGATGCGCTGCGTGCGGCGATGGCCGCCCAACCGACCGCCGCCTATATCGGCTTCGACTGCACCGCCGACAGCCTGCACGTCGGCAGCCTGGTGCAGATCATGATCATGAGGCTGCTGCAGAAGCACGGGCACCGGCCGATTGTCCTGATGGGCGGCGGCACCACCCGGATCGGCGATCCATCCGGCAAGGACACGTCCCGGCAGATGCTCTCGGACGAGATGATCGCCGCCAACATGGCGGGCATCCGTCGCTGCTTTTCGCCATTCCTCCGCTTCGGAGATGGGCCAGCCGACGCCGTGTTCGCCAACAACGCCGACTGGCTGGATGGTCTGGGCTACATCCCGTTGCTCCGCGACCTCGGCACCCACTTCACCATCAACCGCATGTTGGGCTTCGAGGCGGTGCGATCGCGACTGGACAGGGAGCAGCCGCTGACATTCCTGGAATTCAACTACATGATCCTGCAGAGCTACGACTTCCGCGAACTTTCCCGCAGATTCGGTGTCATCCTGCAGATCGGCGGCTCCGACCAATGGGGCAACATTGTCGCCGGCATGGAGCTGACGCGGCGAACCGACGCGAAGGCGGTGTTCGGCCTGACCACACCGCTGATCTCCGCCGCGTCGGGCGCCAAAATGGGGAAGACGGCTCAAGGCGCGGTCTGGTTGACGGCGGATCGTGTGTCGCCGTACGAGTACTGGCAGTTTTGGCGCAACACCGAGGATGCCGACGTGGGGCGGTTTCTTCGGCTGTTCACCGACCTCCCGCTGGATGAGATCGGCCGCCTGGAGGCACTCGGCGGCGCGGAGATCAACGAAGCCAAGAAAGTGCTCGCGACCGAGGCGACCGCGCTCGCGCACGGCGGGCAGCAGGCGGCGGTGGCCGCTGAGACTGCCCGCCTCGCATTCGAGGAAGGCGAAGCGGCGGCCACGCTACCCAGCGCGGATGTGCCCGCCACCGACCTGGAGGCCGGCATTCCTGCCTTTCGGCTGTTCGCGATCACCGGCCTCGCCGCCAGCAATGGGGATGCGCGACGCCTGATCCGAGGCGGCGGAGCCAAGGTCAATGACGCGACCCTGGCCGATGAGGCCGCTCTGATCACGACGAGAATGCTGCGCGACGGAGCGGTCAAATTATCCGCCGGGCGAAAGCACCACCGGCTTGTGAAGCCGGTTTGATCGGGGCCGAAGGGCGGACTGGGCTTCTAATCGGCCGTCGTGAGGTGGCAGTTCGACGCCCACACGCGTCTCCTTCTGCTCCATGAGATATCGAACCGCTACCCTCCAGGAGAGGCACCGGGTGCTGAAATGTGTCAACCAGCGTCTATGGGGAGCCGTGCGTTTCGTGCGATTGGCGAGTTCACTGATCAAAGGCCTTCTCGCCGGGCAGGTCGGCGAAGAAGGCCTGCGGAACGGCTTGCTCCGGCGGTGGGTTGGTCGATAGGATCGTCGGCCTAAAAGGCCGGAGACATTGATTTGATGACTGCGACGCAACGAACTCTGTTGGCGGCTGCCCGCACCGGAACCCTGTTCCTCGTGACCGGGTTGTTCACCGCGGCTGTGCATGGGCAAAGCAACAATGTGAAGTTCGACTCTGGGCTGACGCGAACGCCGGCCAAACCCGACGTGCCGGAGGTCAAGCCGCAGCCACACGCCGCTTGGCTCCGTCTGGACCCGGGGGCGGTGCTGTGCCGAACCCGCGATGACCTCGACCGTCTGGCAGCTCGGCGCCACGGTGAGGTGGTCGCGGGGCCGGTCGACTGTCGAGTGATCCACGATCCGACCGCGGTCTCCATCATGCAGCGGAATGGATCGGGCCGGACCGAGGTCAGGATGACCACCTCGAAGGGCGAAGATACCGGCTGGACCGATGCGTGGCTGCCACCTGGAGCGCCGACAGCAGCTACAACATCGGCGTCACGGTAGCGGTCCAATCCGCACGGCGCCGCCCAGCGGGTGGCGGACCCGCGGTGACGTGGGATCGATGATCGGCAGGCAACCGCACGTCGAGGAGCCTGGCGGGTTTCGTTCATCCAGCGCCATCCGTACGTTGTCAAAACGATGAGGTCACCGGCTCCAGGCCTGGGGGCGCCACCACTGGATGGTCGTTAAGGTCTTATCCAGAAGCGGTTCGTGGCGCCCGAAACGAAACCCAGCCGCTGGTAAAGCGCAACCGCGGGCGTATTGTCGCTCACCACCTGCAGACCTATCAGATCGGCCTCTTGCCGCGCCGCCCATGCCTCAAGCGCCGCCAGCACCGCGAGGGCCGCGCCCCGGCGACGGTCCCGGCCACGGGTTGTCACGCACTCGATGACGGCGCAGCCAAAGCCCACCACGCAGAGTGCCGTCGAAACGATGCGCCCGTCCCGATGGCATCCGAAGAAAGCGCGCTGCGCCGGTATACGATCTAGGATCAGTGCGTTGACCGCCCGCCTGCTCTCCGAAATTTCGCCCAGATAAACCTCGAGCCATTCCGCCGAGGGACCGTCCCGCTGCTCGACATCCACCACGACATCTCGCCGTTCGATACGTTTGAACATCGTCGTGGTTGCCTCGCCCTCGCGGTAGCCGCGGGCTCGTAGCGTCTCAGCCAACCCGGAGGGAGAGGTTTCGTCGTAGCTGTGAAAACGCGCCGATGCACCCCGCGCGGTGTACCGCGTCTCGACCTCGCGCACCGTCGATTCTATGTCTTTACCGTAATAGTCGACAGTCGAAACAGAATTGGCCCGCTGTGACCCACCACCCGAATAGCGCCACAACCATCCATCGATGCGTGCAGTGCTCAGGGCCGGCCAGGCCAGCACGTGCGCCCGCTCCATCCGCACGCGCATTGCCCGATCGATTTGCATCGCTCAGTCTCCTGAAAATCTGCCAGTCGGCCGAGTCTGGCCCGAGAATCATGCCCAATCCATGCAGCCCGTGGGGGGTCGTGGTCCAGAGGTAAAATTCTTGAGACGGACAACCCACGGGTTGATCACACCGCTCCAACGAACCGACGGCCCGATAGATCATTGCCCACGTTAAATTTAGGAAATATCTCGCAAGATTTATTCGGGGAGTTGTGCGATTGATAGCCATTCAGCTTTTCGAAGATCCAGCTGTTGACCCAAGCGGAACGGCTCGGTAGCCGTCCGTCCGGCACTTTTGTCGGCCCAGGCGCTTTGCTCGAGCAGACTTACCCTCGGGTGGTGTCGGCTAAAATGCGCAATTGTATTCGTACTACCCGAGTTGCCCAGAGCAACCACGTAGTTCAGTAATCCGTTCTTTATTGGCAAAATCAAGGGACCCAAATGAAGCGGTTTTCATTCGCCCTCTTGCTGAGCATCACGATCGTAACGACGGCAATGCTGACGGCGCCTGCGACCTTCGCACAAGGTGTCGCGTCGCCTTGTTCCCGGCCGAGAATCAGGCTCGACCGTTACGGCGCCGCCCGAGCTGGCGAGCGAAGATGGGATCCTGCAAGTGTCATTCAACTTTCTCACCGGCTTGGATGATGCAGGACGAACGCTTTTCTGCTTCAAGACCGCCGCGGGTGAACAGTCTCCCACGTTGCGTGTCCATCCCGGCGACACACTTGCGATCACCATAAAGAACAAGATCCCATCGTTGCCCGCGGGGGCGCCCACCGAGACGGTTTCAAACGCAGGGAATAAATGCGGCGCGGCCGTAATGACGGGCACTTCGGTCAACATACACTTTCACGGCATGAACGTCTCGCCGACGTGTCATAGCGACGATGTACTCCACACGCTGGTCAACTCGGGTGAGACGTTCCGCTATGTCGTCAATATCCCGGCGGATGAACCGCCCGGACTTTACTGGTATCACCCCGCACATTCATGGGATCGCCGAAGCGGCCGTGCAGGGGGGTGCGTCGGGCGCGATCATCGTTGAGGGCCTGGCGAACGAACAGCCCGCGGTCTCGGGGCTTCCAGAGCGTCTGCTGATGGTAAGGGATCAAGTGGCCGCGGCCCCCGCCGGCAGTGACCCGAACGTTCCCGCCTGGGACATCTCGCTGAACTTCGTTCCAGTGTCCTATCCCAGCTACATTCCCTCGATCATATCTGCCGTTCCGGGCACCCAGGAAGTGTGGCGCGTCGTGAACGCTTCGGCCGACACGATCGCTGATCTTCAGCTGCGCTTCGACGGCCGGGCTCAACCCCTGCGCCTGGTCGGCCTCGACGGTGTTCCGACATCGACCGCCGGTTCAGCGGACAAGAAGGTCATTACGATGGATCATATCCTGATCCCGCCTGCGGGGCGTGCCGAGTTCATTGTCGTTACGCCTGACGCAGCCGTGCGGAGGGCCGAACTGGTGACTCGGGCGATCGATACCGGGCCGCTGGGCGATCTGGATCCCGAACGCGTCCTCGCGGTCGTCAAGCCATCCACTCCGGGGATACCCTCGTCACTGCCAACGGTGGAGCCCGATCAAATACCTGCCGCCACCAAACGGTTCACAGGGCTCGACACCGAACCCGTGGGCCAGCGCCGAAAGCTGTTTTTTCCGAAGTGGTCTCCGACCCGAGCAACCCGGCGAGCCCGACCAATTTCTTCATTCCAGTAGACGGAGCGCAACCAATACTGTTTGACGCAGTCAATCCGCCCGCGATCACCACCAGGCAGGGATCGGTCGAGGACTGGACGATCGAGAACCGCAGCGGCGAGAACCACGAGTTCCACATCCACCAGGTTCACTTCAAGCTGCTTGCGGCGAATGGCATTCCCGTTCCGGGAGACCAGCAACAGATGTTGGACACAATCCAGGTGCCCTATTGGGACGGCAAAGGCGCCTATCCGAGCGTAACAGTCCGGATGGACTTCCGCGGACCGTATACCGGTGACTTTGTCTACCACTGCCACATCCTGGGACACGAGGATAACGGCATGATGGCGATCATTCGGGTTCTGCCGGGATCGGGAGCGTGATCAGGCTGCAGGGGTGCGGTTTGTTTGCCGCGTCTCTGTTTGTCGGTTCCCTGGCATTCGCCGGAGTGACTGAATACCGGTCGATGTCCATCGGTCGTCCGAAGCACTTTGCCGATACCGAAGATCTGGCCAAGGTGCGACAAGGCAAACAAATATACCAGAGCCGCTGCGCCGCCTGTCACGGACGCAACCTTCAGGGACAACCGCTTTGGCAGATGAAAGACGAAAACCTGGGAAGGCGCGCTCCGGCACTCGATCAGACAGGACGAGCCTGGACGCTGTCCGATGATGACCTGTTCGCGGCCGCAAGCCATACTCACCTCTGGCCAGGCCGGGATGCCGAAGATCGACGAAAACTGGTCGTTGCCGCCAGACTGCCAGACCGAGGAACAACGTTTCAGAATCAGTAATCAGCCCGGACCCGGACAGGAACGTCTCGGCCGGGCGGCACCGGGTGATGATGTAATATCATATCGGTGACATAGCCAAGCGGGGCGATGCTTGTTCCGCGTGTGATCTCATCGCCGATGCCAGGGGCACGCCAAAACTTGCCAGCAGCGCCGGCCTGGATCAGTATGGCGCCAATCATTCAGGAGAAACTGCCATGCCGGCATTCGATCTGGTTATACGAGGCGGCACTGTCGTCGACGGCACCGGCGGCGCCGACCCGTGAGGCGGATGTCGGCATCATCGGCAACCGCATCGCCGAGGTTGGCGTGTTGACCGGCGGCGGCACCGAGGAGATCGACGCGAAGGGCAAGCTGGTCACGCCGGGATTCGTCGATATCCACACGCATTATGACGCCCAGGCGGTGTGGGACAAGCATATGGCGCCGACCGCGTGGCATGGCGTGACCACCGCCGTCATGGGCAATTGCGGCGTCGGCTTCGCTCCGTGCAAGCCGGACGACCGGGAACGCCTGATCGAATTGATGGAAGGCGTCGAGGACATTCCCGGCGCCGTCATGCACGAGGGCCTGAAGTGGGAATGGGAATCGTTCGGCGAATATCTTGACGCGCTCGAACGGAAGCCGCGCGACGTCGATATCTGCGCCCTGCTGCCGCACGCCGCGGTCCGCGTGTTCGTCATGGGCGATCGCGCCATCAACCTGGAGAACGCCAACCAGGCCGACATCGCGCAGATGCGCGAAATCGCGCGCGAAGCCATGCAGGCCGGCGCATTCGGCTTCTCCACCTCCCGCAGTATCTCGCACAAGACGCTGCGCGGCGATCCCACCCCGACGTTGCACGCCCAGGAAGACGAGTTGCGCGGCATCGCGCTGGGCATGAAGGACGCCGGTCCGGCATGCTGGAGATCGTGTCGGAATGGGCGCCGGACCACAACGCCGAATTCGCCATGCTGCGCCGGATCACCGAGGCCAGCGGCCGGCCCGCGGTCTTCACGCTGACGCAGCGGCACGCGCGGCCCGAGGTGTGGCGCGACCTGCTGGCCGCACGCCGACAAGGCGGCGCGTGACGGCCTGTCGATCCGTCCGGTGGTGGCTCCGCGCGCCATCGGCGTGCTTGCTGGGCCTGTCCGGCAGTCAGAACCCGTTCTCCGGCACCGCGACCTACAAGAAATCGCGCATCTGCCGCTCGCCGAGCGGGCCCGGCGAATGCGTCGATCCGGAGATGCGTCGGCGCATCCTCAGCGAGGACCCGAAGAAGTTCAACAACTTCCCGCTGTTCCATCGGCTGGCGTTCGATTTCATGTTCCGCTTCGGCAACCCGCCGAACTACCCGCCGAAGAAAGAGGACAGCTTCGCGGCGATCGCGGCGCGCGAGGGACGCACGCCGCAGGAGGTCACTTACGACTGCTGTTCGAAAACGACGGCACGGACTTCATCTACACGACCACTCGGCAATTACGCCTATCGGCGACCTGTCCGATGGCCGAAACGACCTTGGCCAACCGCAACTGCATCATGGGCCTGGGCGACGGCGGGGCACACGTCGCGTTCATCCTGGATGCCGGCTACCAGACCTGGCTGCTGACGCATTGGGGCCGCGACCAGAAGCGTTGGACGTCCCCGAACTGATCCGTCGCCTGACCTCCGACACCGCGCAGCGCGGCCGGGTTGCATGATCAGCGGCATTCTCGCAGTCCGGCATGAAGGCCGACGTGAACGTCATCGACTGGGACCGGCTGGGGGCCGACGCGCCGTACGTGGCGCAGCGATCTGCCGGCCGGCGGCAAGCGGCTGCTGCAGGCAGTGCACGGCTATGACGCGACGATCGTATCCGGCCACGTGTCGTTCCGCGAAGGCCAGCCGACCGGCGCGCTGCCGGGCAAGCTGGTGCGTGGGCCGCAGGCCGCACTGGCGGCGTAACGATGCCGAGCCGACCGGAGGCGCCGTCGCCGGGCGGTCGTTCGGGGAACGCGCGAAAGTGTTCCGGGCGGGAAACGCACGATCAGTCGCCCGGTTATGGATAGCTTCGGGTGGCTATTCCGTTGGCGTTCAGTTCCAGCCCGTCAAGCCAGCGCACCAACGTTGATGGGGTGTTCACGATCGTGGCCGTCACATCGAACACATAGCCGAGCCCGGTAAGGTAATTTACCAGCGTGGCATCGGCTTCGTGCGTTTCGACCGCGGTTCCATCATCGTTTTTGACGACGATAGCGTGGAACCCGATGCGCGCGTTCGCCCCAAGCATTCGCCGCGTCCCAGCCAGCCAGATAAGTGCACAGGCGGATGCGGAGGAGGCTCCGGCTGGCACCAGGGTTTGCCAGCCTCGGGGCCCGAACCTCGCGTGCGATCGCAAGCGCGGCCGCCACGTCTCCACCGGGCCGGTCAGGACCACCAGCGCGTTGGATACGTTCGTGACGATGCGGTGGAAAAGCGATCTCGTCGCCGCGATCGATGCGTCCTCCGACGCTGACAACGGGCACCCGGCCGTCACGGATTTCGATTTGACCGGCCAGCGCGGGCACCGTGACGATCAGGCATGAAAGCTGAGCGGCCATCCACGCCTTCAGTCCACGGGCCTTCGTGTTCCCGACATGTCGCCGCTCTTGAACCGGTCTGTGCGATCATCCTCCGAATGATTTAGTCCGAAATGATCGACAAAGAATTCAGACGGCCATCCAAGTGCCTTGGTGTCGCTTACTTCAGCTGTTCCGCGGCCTTGTCCAGACCCGCCTGAACGCATGGCTCATCCTGGCCTGGCGAGCCCGAGGCGCCAACGCCGCCGACAATCTCCTCGCCCACCTTGATCGGCAGTCCGCCAGGGATGGCGATCACGTTTGGCAACGTCACCTGCTGACGCACCACCGGATTGTTGTCGGCGAAGCGTTTGCGCGTAGTCCGTTGTCGAGGTGCGAAAGCTCATCGCGGTATAGGCCTTGCGCCGAGCGTTTTCACTGGTGTGAGGGCTGGCGTTGTCCCCACGGATCGCGACGATGGTTTCGCCGTCGCGGTCCACCACCACGGCGGACACCCCGTAGCCCTTCGCCGCACAATTTTCGACAGCCTCCCGTGCGATGGCCAGTGCGGCCGCGTAAGACAGGTCGTGATGCACCAGCAGTTCTGCGCGCAACGGACCGGCTTGCAATCCGGACAACGCCGTCGAGACGAACGCAACCGCGGCAAACCGGACGAGGAACCGAAGCGATAGGGCGTACATGATACTACTTCCCGATGTGTCGTCTGGTTTGGCCACGGGCACGAAGCCTGACATCGTCGCAATCACCACCGTGCCAGCCAAGTATGCGCGATCCTTGACCGTTTTGTGAATGTCCAATGATCGAACCGGGCAGGTGGCGGTTTGGCGGCAGCCTGCGGCATTCGCGGCTGACATCCTGCCGCACACCCCTCCCCTCGAGTAAATCGGCGGCGGATTCCACTTGTTGTGGAATCGTGCTTGGATGATGGATTGGGCCGCGGGCGAAGATAAAAGGCAAGGACAAGAATGAGCGATTCGTATTCGGGAGCCTGCTTTTGCGGTGCTGTCGAGATCGAGGTCACGGGACAACCGAATGCAATGGGCTATTGTCATTGTCGGTCGTGCCGGTCCTGGTCAGGCGGTCCTGTGAACGCGTTCTCCCTCTGGCCGCCGGAGGCCGTCAAGGTGGTCAAGGGCGCGGAAAATGTGGCGACCTACCATAAGACCGATATGAGCCATCGCCAGTACTGCAAAATTTGTGGCGGCCACCTTATGACGAGCCACCCGCCGTTGAAAATGATCGACGTTTTCACCGCGACCATTCCGGGGCTCGAGTTCGTACCCCAGGTTCACGTCAACTACGCCGAGTCGGTGCTGCAGATACGTGATGGGCTACCGAAACTGCGGGATTTCCCGTCCGAGTTCGGTGGTTCGGGCGAATCGGTCCCCGAATAGCGAGGCGGATGGTCTGGTACAGGGGCAATCCGCTTGTTTCGCCACGAGTGCGGAATTTTGCGAGGGGCCCCCCGGCTGGTGACGGGGGACGATTACCCCTCTTGCTTGCATCCGTTGGCGAATTCACTGATCGTGGGACCGGGTGCCACTGTGAGTGTTGACAGCCCCGCGTCAACCTCACGATCTGGATCGACGCAAATCCCTTTCCGGCGGGGCTCAGGGTGTCGTCGATCACGAGCCAGATAGTCACGCAACGCGCTCCGTGCCGCAACGGAAGGGCGATCGCGGCTGGGATCAAGCAGATCCATATGAGGTCGTATCGTTCCATCTCGGATTTGCTTTCGGGGGCCGCTCGGCTCTGGGCAGCGAATTAACTGGCTTGCTTTCGTCGTACCGGGCTATTGCCGCTCAACCGTGGGTGGAGCGCGCAATGACGTCCGACCCGGACAGATCACTGGTCGAGGGCGAGCGGATAAGATCAGTCGTCCGCCACGCGCCGGTGACCCTGTCAGTGACCGTCGTCAACGCGATCTTAACAGCAATCGTTCTCGGATCGGCCGTAGGCTACCGAATCGTTTCGATCTGGGCGTCCCTGGTTGTAGCGGTCTCCATGGCCCGGTGGATTGTGCGATGGCGCTTCTTGCGCCGGCTGCCAGAGGGCGCCCATTGCCGGCCGTGGGCGGCTCTCAGTGTCCTCGGCTCGCTGACGACGGGCGCGCTGTGGGGAGGCGGTGCGGTTGTCCTCTTCCCTTCTGCCGGCATTCATCAGCTCTTTCTTGCTTTCGTCGTGGCGGGAATGTGCGCCGGCGCCACCACTGTCAACTCGGCTCACCTACCAACGGTGCTTGCCTTCATTCTGCCAGCGAGCTTGCCGCTGGCCGCCAGCTTTCTCGTCGATGCCTCGGGGCCGCAACTGGTGCAGGCGATTATGATCATCGTCTTCGCGGTGGCGCTGTCTTGCACCAGTTGGCGAGACCATAACGACTTTGGCGCGCGCATCCGGCTCCAGCTCGCACTCAACCGACAGCGGCGTAAATTGAGTGAAGCTAATGAGAGGTTGCGCGAGGAGGTCGCGCAGCGTCGGAATGTTGAAGCAACGCTTCAACAGGCGCAGAAGATGGAGGCAATCGGCCACCTGACTGGCGGCATCGCCCATGACTTCAACAATATTCTGCAGGTCGTGATCGGAAACATGGAGCTAATCCGCCAGTCAGCGAGCGCCGATACCCGGGTTCTTGGTTACGCGTCGGCTGCGCAACTGGCGGCGGGGCGAGGAGCGCGGCTCACCAGCAGTCTTCTCGCCTTTGCGCGACGCCAGTCACTGCACGCCGAGCGCGTCGATCTGAACGCAGTGATGCAGGAATTTGAGACGATCCTGCTGCGAGCACTTGGCGAAACGATCCGATTTCAAGTCACTTATGCTACCGATCTGCCGACATGCCGGGTCGACCGAGCCCATTTCCAGTCTGCAATTCTCAATCTCGTCATCAATGCACGCGACGCCATGCCTGACGGCGGGCCGTTGTCGATCACCACCGGTGTCGTTACTCTCGGAGAAGAGGAGTTGATCGCGAATGCCGATGCCAAACCGGGTCGTTTCGTAGCGATCTCGGTGCAGGACAGCGGCTTAGGTATGAGCGAAGATGACCTCGCCCATGCCTTCGAGCCGTTCTTTACCACTAAGGAGGTCGGCAAGGGAAGCGGGCTCGGCCTGTCTCAGGTGATCGGTTTCGCGCGCCAGTCAGGCGGCCATGTTTGCCTGCACAGCAAGCCGAACGTTGGCACCTGCGCGACCCTTCACTTGCCTGTCGACGACTAATACCAACGGGCCGGAACGTTGACCTGTCTTGCCACGGTCAGCCGTTAGTATCGTATTGATTTCGCACGCCGCGGCCGCCCAGCCAACCCTGCGCGCCGCCCCATGGGCTGCTGGTATAACCAGCGCGCAGTCGAGGCGAAGTGGATCGGCTGTTAGCGTAGAGTTTAGCTGGTAAGGCTTCTGACCCTGACAGGCACGTCTTCGCCTACCGGATCGAGACTGACCCGAGCCAAGCAAGAATCTGGACTTATCCGAGAAGCAGTCACGCTAGGTCAAACTTGCTCGCAGACCAGCCGGGGTAACAGTAACGAACACGCCGCCGTCGCTCAATTGGATAATTTGCTCGATCAAGCCAGCATCACTCAGACGATCAAGAACTTTCGCACGCTGCTGCCGATTCAGCAGTATGCCGCCTCGGTACAATGCCGCCCCAACCTCGGCCTGTCGTCGCGAACTATGGCGGGCAATGTCGGCGATGGCGTGCAACACGGCCCGGCCGAGGCGTTCCTCATTAGCGGCCGTCACCGCTTCGCGCTCAACAACTTTCGGGAACCGAGAATTCCGATGCGTCATGGACAGTCGGCGTCCGTTCTGGTCTAGCAACGTTATCACTTCTTCCAGCAACGCCGCGCGGGGAAACGGCTTGTGCAGTACATGGACACGCTTCGGCAGGTCGTTCAGCCCTTCGACACCTGGATAGCCTGTCACCACGAGGCCCGGCAGCGTCGGCCGGATCTGGGCGACCTGCCTGATCAGCTCCGCACCGGACATGCCTGGCATGGCAAAGTCGGTCACGATCGCGCTGAGCGCCAGCGGGCTGGCGACGATTCGCAGGGCGTCGTCGGCACTGCCGGCGGTGGTAACCTCAAAGCCACCACCCTGGAGAAACGCGCCCAGCGTGACCAGGACATCCGGGAACGTCGTCCACCACCAGAATATGCCCGGCGGCACCACTCGGCGAAGGCATCTGCTCGATTGCCGTCGCAACGCGCGGCTCGGCATGACCGGCAAGCGGCAGGAACACCTCAACTCGGGTTCCCTCGCCCGTGATGCTTGTGATGCGGACATCACCGCCGGATTGTCGGGCAAAGGCCAGCACCATCGCCAAGCCGAGGCCCGCGCCCTCGCCGTTGTCTCCGCGCCTGGTCGAGAAGAATGGCTCAAGCACCCTGTCGAGGATGCAGCCGTCGATGCCTTCGCCCGTGTCCTGCACGGCCACCACGACATACTCGCCCGGTGCCAGCGTCGCCGAGGACGCGGATTGGTCCACATACGTCCGGTATGCACGAAGGGTCAGGGTGCCTCGATGCGGCATGGCGTCGCGCGCGTTCAACGCAAGATTGAGAATGCAGCACTCGAGTTGCGGCGGATCGACGAACACATGCAGCCTGGTCTCGTCCTCGCCGACGTGGATTGTGATATCGGATCCTAGCGTGTTTTCCAGCATCATCGCTGACTTGCGCAGCAACGATACGATGTCGATCTCGCTCGGCCGCAGCACCTGCTGACGTGAAAGAGCCAGCAGACGATCCGTCAGCCGCGCTCCACGTTCCGCCGCGCGGGTCGCCAAGACCAGGAGTCGGTCGTTGGAAGGATTTATCCCGACCTGATCCCGTAGCAGGTCCAATCCTTGCAACATCCGCTTAAGCAAGTCGCTGAAGTCGTGCGCCACGCACACGGTCAATCGGCCGACCGCCTCCATCGTCTGGCTCTGGCGCAGCGCCGCTTCGGCCCGCTCGCGCTGCCGCGCCTCGGTGTGGAGCGCTGCCACCGCCTTCGTCAAGGTCGCGGTGCGGTCGGCCACACGTCCCTCCAGCGTGTCGTTCATCTGGCGCAACGCCGCCAGATCGCGATGCAGCGACGCGATCGTCTGGCCGCGATCGGCAACCAGGTTCCGCGACGTCCCGTCCGCCACATGCATTCGGGAAGGTAACGGCGCGAGCGTCGCGCGCGGCAGCAGTTGCCAAAGTGCCGCCGCGGTCAACACCGGAGCAAGCGTGATGGCTGCCCCTGCACCTGCCTGTGCCCCGTACACCGGCACCCACAGGGTGATGAGATCGAGCCAATACCCAGCGCCACAAAGAAGTATAAACGCGGCTGGCATCCAGAAGACGGGGGTTAGAGCAAGGTTGTGCCGACGACGCGCGAACCGGGTGAACACCAGCGAGACGCAAAAATAGCTCAGCCCGGTTACAACATCGACAACGCCACGCATCCAAACGCGCCCGGCATCCCAAATCGAGCAAGAATTATCTGAGTTCACCCCGGACGGATCTGACAGCCACGCGAGAATATGGTTCATTGTGACTTCCCCGGTCGCGTTCCTGCCGCAGGACTTGAGCTATAACCGTGGCATTTCCGTGATAATGCCGTAAATTCGTAGCCTCTGATGGATTGTCGCGTCTTAGGTCAGCTAAAATTACTTGTCATTCGTCAATTCCATAAAAAGCTTTCGACTGCCGTGGCCGGCCCAAGTCCGCGATGACTGTGACTATTCAGCCGGCCTTCGAAGCGGCGAACCGGCGATATTCGCGGGAGATCTGGGAAGCGCTTGACCAAAGCCGGCAGATTGCCGCGATTTACTACGAAATACGCCGGATGGATACGGTAAAATGGGTTGCCAAGCGGCAGATAGGGAACCCTGGTTAGCGCCGGCGCTCACCAGTCTGATGAGGTCCGGCCGGATCCGGAGGACGCACGTGCACGCGTTATTTACTGTCAGGCGCCGCGTCAGCGAGCACGACATCGCTCTGGCCGCGATCCAAGTAGCGCTACGTCGCGGGCGACACGTTCGATAACTGGACGTTATGGTTGCGCTGGTGAGCGGTGTGTCGGGATCTGCCCTCGTGCCAAAAAAGCGATGCTGATGGTCCTGGCGAGCGCATGAGTCATGCTATCACGTATCCAGCCACACCTGCATTTGCTAGCAAGGTGCGATGCAGCACGATCCTTCGTCAGCGTGACCTTCCCGTTCGACCAGCCGCCCGGTCCCGGACGCCTCACCGAGGTCGCGCCGGGCGTTCACTGGCTGCGCCTGCCCCTGCCATTTCGCCTGGATCACGTGAACATCTATCTGATTGAAAACGGCGCTGCGCTGGACCGCGGTCGATACCGGCCTGGGGACCGATGACAGCAAGGATGCGTGGGAGACCGTGATCGCCGGTCCGCTGCGGGGCCAGGGCCTGGCGTCGCTGATCGTAACGCATTTCCATCCGGACCATGTCGGTCTCGCCGGCTGGCTGACCAGACGTTTTGGTCTGGACCTGGCCATGCCGCGGCCCGAATACCTGCACAGCCTGCTGCTGCAATATGCACCGGCCGATCTCGGGGCGGACGTGTTCCGGCCCTTCTATCAAACCCATGGTCTCTCGGCCGAAGCGACCGAGATCGTGCTGAGCCGCGGGCCACGAATATCTGCGCCTCACGACCGGTGTGCCGGCCTCCTATCATCGCATCAAGCATGGCGACACGCTGGCGGTTGGCGGGCGCGACTTCCAGGTGCTGACCGGCGGCGGCCATTCGCTGGAGCAGGCAATGCTCTACCGGCCGGCAGAGAAGCTGTTCCTCGCGGCCGATCAGGTCATCGCGAAAATCTCCCCCAATGTCAGTGTTCACCCGATGGAGCCTGACCTCGACGCACTCGGCATTTATTTGCGCTCGCTGGCCGACATCAAAGCGACGGTCGCGGCGGATGTGCTCGTGCTTCCCGGCCATGGGCTGCCGTTTCATGGGCTGCATGAGCGGATCGACGCGCTGATCGATCACCATGCGGCCCGTTGCGCGGAGATTGCGGCCGCGTGCAGGCAGACGCCGCTCTCAGTCGCGCAGATCTTGCCCTCATCTTCCCCCGGGCGCTGGACGCGCATCAGACCGGGTTCGCTTTTGGCGAAGTGCTGGCGCACGTCAACCATATGCTCGCGCGAGGGACGTTACGTCTCGAAACCGATTCAGCGGCGGTCGCCCGCTACCGCACGGTTTGAGAACTGCGTCGCCACGAACTGCAGCATCTTCGAGGGCACCGTCGAGGGTGCCGGACTACCGTGCCGGCCCGCGCATCGAGGCTGGCTGTCCCGGCAACGTGATTGTCTCGCCAACTTGCGCCGGCCGGCCGCCATTGACCTGGAACACCTGCAGTGTCTTGTCGACTATAGTTGCAACATAAAGGTAATCGCTCCGCGGGCTGAACGCGACTCCCTCCGGCACGGCACCGAGCTTCGCCCGGCCCGTGACCGCCAGTTTGCCGTCGGGCCCGATCGACATGAATGCCAGTTCGCCCGAGGGGGTCCTGAACCAGTCACTCTGCTTCGCGGTGGAACCCTGAGCAACGGCGCCGCCGCCCACTTGCCATCCGGCGAAATCGCGAACCCCTCCGGTCCGATGCCCGGTGTCATAAGGTCGACCACGTGCGGATGCGGGCCGGTGGCCTCGATCACCACCTCGGCGTCGGCATTGTTCTTCATCGCTCCGGTGTTGGACGCGATGACGTATTTGCCGTCAGGCGTGATGTCGATGTTGTAAGGATTGAACGCCGCGGGAATATCCAGCGACTTGTCGTAGGTCACCTTCTGCCCTTCGATATTCAGCACGCCGATGCGATTGGCCAGGTTCATGCAGACGAAAGCGCGCTTGCCGTCCGGCGCGATGACGACCGCGGCGGCCTCCTGCTCCAGCGGCACCTCGCCCAGCGACTTGACCCACCATTCTGAATCGAAACGACAGATACGCTTTTGCCAGCGCGGTTGGCGATCAGCGCGAGGTCGCCCGTTGTGCGAGATCGCCATGCCCGACGGCTGCGCTCCGACCGCCACGGTATCGACCAGTTTCGGCGGTTCGACATTCAAATCGATGACGAACAGTTTGTTGTCCGGCGCGGTCTTCCACGCATCGCCGTCCTGGTTCATCACCACCGAATTCGCCACCAGGCCGAGCGCGCCGTCGGGCGTGATCTGCAGGTTTGTCGGCGGTCCGAGCGAGGGAGTTCATCAGCGGCAGCGAGGCGCGGATGCGGGGTTTGGCTGGGTTCGAGATATCCATGACCAGCACAGCATCACGGCCCGGCGCGCCGATCACCTGGCCGTTGGGGCCGAGGGCGACTTTCTCGTCGAGCCCGATCAAAATATCGTTCGTGCTCGGCCATGACAGGCGTCGCCATCGGTGCGATCGTCAGAAGCGTCAGCAGCGTGGCTCGCACGGTCATGGCATCTCTCCCCGGCTCTTCGTTGCGGACAGGCTAGGCGTCCGGAAGGCGCCGCAAGCTTGACGGCAGTGACAGCTTGACGTGCCGAGGGCCAATGCGACCGTCGTCGCCGCCGGCGTGACCAACGGAACAGCGAGGACCAGGTCGATGAAATTCGGTGTCTTCTACGAGCATCAGTTGCCGCGCCCGTGGACCGCGACGAGCGAGTATGAGCTGTTCCAGAACTCCCTTGCTCAGGTCGAACTCGCCGACCGGCTGGGCTACGACTACATGTGGGAAGTCGAGCATCATTTCCTCGAGGAATACTCTCATTCCTCAGCGCCGGAGGTGTTTCTCGCAGCGGCCAGCCAACGCACCAAGCGCATTCGTCTCGGACATGGTATTGTCCAGTTGACCACCAATCAGCCGCATCGGGTGGCCGAGCGGATAGCGACGCTGGATCAGATCTCTGGCGGCCGGGTCGAGATGGGGATGGGCGAGGGCGCCGGCCCGGCGGAACTGCACCCGTTCGGCGTGCGGGTGCGCGACAAGCGCGACCGGTGGGAGGAGGCGGTGCAGGCCATCATCCCGATGTTCACCAAGGATAGCTGGGAGTTTCACGGCAAATTCCATGACTTTCCCGCCCGCAATGTCGTGCCGAAGCCGTATCAGAAACCGCATCCGCCGCTGTGGGTCGCTTGCTCCAACATCCGCACCATTGGCGAGGCCGGGCAGTGGGGCATGGGCGCGCTTGGCTTCAGCTTCGTTTCGCCAGACGCGGCGAAGGCCTGGGTGCACAAATACTACAACATGCTGCTGCATCAGCCGCGCCGGCTGACTGATTACGAGATCAATCCGAACGTGGCGATCGTCAACGGCTTCATGTGTGCGCCGACCGATGAGGAAGCGCTGGAAAAAGCCGCTGGCTGGACCTTCTTCATCTTTGCTCTCGGCTACTATGGGCGGAAGGGCGTCGATGCGCCCGGCAAAGGCGATCTCTGGCGTGAGTATCAGGACTGGCGGCATACCGAGAAGGCCCAGGCCGCCCTTCGCAACGGGCTGATCGGATCACCTGAGACGATCCGCAACCGGCTACGCCAGTTCGCCGATGCCCATGTCGATCAGGTGATCCTGCTGAACCAGGCCGGCAAGACATCGCATCAGGACATCTGCGAGAGCCTGGAACTGTTCGCTCGGGAGGTGATGCCGGAGTTCCATCAGCGGCAGCCGGCGCAGGATGCATGGAAGCAGGACGTGCTGGCGGGGCGGATCGTGCTGGATGATCTAGATACCGGAACGATACGATCTGTATGCGCACCAGAACGAGGACATCGTCCGCCTGACCCCGGAACAGCTCAAACAGCGCATGGCGGAGAAGGAAAAGCTGCTCGCGGCCAGCACGTGAAAGACTGCAACTGACCGCATATCGACTGGAGCCGTCGCATGAAACTCGGGCTGTCGATCGGCTATTCCAAGGCGCGGCTGGACCTGCCGGTCGCGCTGGTGCGGCGCGCCGAGGAACTTGGCTATGACTCCGTGTGGTCAGCCGAGGCCTATGGATCCGACGCGGTCACCCCGCTGGCGTTCCTGGCTGCGGTGACCAAACGGATTCGCCTGGGCACCGGGATCATGCAGTTGGCCGCCCGCACCCCGGCCAATGCCGCGATGTGTGCGGGCACCGTCGACGCGCTGGCGGGCGGCGGGCGATTTATCGCCGGCCTGGGCGTGTCCGGCCCGCAGATCGTCGAAGGCTGGTATGGACAGCCGTGGGGACGCCCCTACTACCGGCTGAAGGACTATGTCACGATCATGCGGAAGATCTTCGAGCGTATCGAACCGGTCACCCATGAGGGGCGGGAGATCAGTCTTCCCTATACCGGAGACGGGGCGTCCGGTGTGGGCAAGCCGCTGAAGTCGATCCTGCATATGAATCCAAACATTCCCATCTATCTGGCGACCGGCAGCGAATTGACCGTCAAGCTGACAGCGGAAATTGCCGATGGCTGGCTGCCGATGGGATTTGTGCCGGGCTGCATGGCGGAATATGGCCCCTGGCTGGAAGCCGGCTTCCAACGCGCCGGCAACGGCAAGAGCCTGAAGAATTTCGAGATCCAGGCCTCGGTTCATGTGGAGGTTGCCGACGACGTCAAGGCCGCGCTGGCAAGGCTGAAGCCGGAGGTCGCGCTGTATGTCGGCGGCATGGGCCACCGGGACAAGAACTTCCACAAGGATCAGATGATCCGCCGCGGCTTCGCGGAGGCAGCCGACCGGATACAGGAACTTTATCTGGCGCATCGCAAGGAAGAAGCCATCGCCGCCGTGCCCGACGAATGGGTCGATATGAAATCACTTGTCGGCCCGGTGAACCGCATCCGCGAACGCTTTCGCGCCTGGGAGGGATCCGGGGCCACCGGCCTCACCGTCCGGTCCCTCCAACCCGAAGCAATCGAGGTCATGGCGCAAGCCGCTCGGCTCAACTCGATAACGTGAGGGCCAACAATGCGGCTTCAAGGACAAAGTGGCACTGATCACCGCCTCGGCCAACGGGATCGGCCGAGCGACGGCGGAGATCATGGCGCGGGAGGGGGCGATCGTGGTGTGCGTCGATAATCACCCGGAACGGTCTGGACGCGGCGATCGCCGCGCTGACCGCCGCCGGCGGACGGGCTCATCCTCGCCTTTGCGATGCGCTGGATCAGGAGCAGGTGGACGCCGTCGTCAACTCCACGGTTCAGGAGTTCGGTCATATCGACATTCTGGTGAACGCCGTCGGCGGCAGCACGATCATTGCGAAACCGTCGGCAACGGTCGAGGAACACTCGCTGGACGACTGGCAACGTGTCATCGCGTTCAACCTGGACGGTACGTTCCTGTTCACGCACGCTGTCGTTCCGATCATGAAGCTGCAGAAGTCGGGAAAGATCGTCAATCTTGCCTCGATCGCCGGACGCGGCACGAGCGTCGCCAGTGGGGCCGCCTACGCTGCCGCGAAGGGTGGCATCATCGCGTTCACCCGCAAGCTTTCGTTCGAACTGGGGCCGTTCGGCATCAACATAAACGCAATTGCGCCCAGTCTCACGCTAACGGAACGAATTCGGCCGCATTGGAACCAGCGCTCCCCCGAGGCTCAGACCGCACAGATCGAGAGCACGCCGCTGCGCCGGGTAGCCGAGGCCTCGGACCAGGCCAAGGTGATCTGCTTCCTGGCGTCCTCCGATGCGGATTTCGTTACTGGATTGACGATCGACGTTACCGGAGGACTGTCAGGATAGAAGCCGCGCCGCGCTTACAGGCCCTCGGCGCCACGATAGAACGCCTCGGCGGTCGCGAGATAGGCGTCGAGATCGCGATCGTCGGGTGCCACCAGCACATGCTGAACGCCGGCGTCGCGGTAGATCGCGAGTGCATCCCGCATCGACCGCACATTGTCGGCATTGGCCGACACCCGCACCGAGATCACGAACTCCGGGTCCGGACGCTCCGCGCGCAGGCGCTTCACCAAGGCGGCGGCCTCGCCGGGCGACACCCTGCTGCCGTGCCAGCCGTCGAGCCGCACCGCCCGCCGGATCGCCGCGTCCGAGGAACCGCCGATCCAGATCGGGATCGGCTGGATCGGCTGCGGCTGTGCGCGCATCGCGTTGATGGTCGCCGGGATCCACTTGGCCTCGAAGGTGACCGGATCCTCGGTCCAGACCGCGCGCATCATGGCGATACCCTCGTCCGTGCGCCGCCCGCGCTGCCTGAAGGGCACGCCCAGAGCGTCGAACTCCGCTTCCAGCCAACCAACTCCGGCGCCCAGTATGAGGCGCCCATTCGACAGGTTCTGCAGCGTCGCAAGTTCCTTGGCCAGCGGCAGCGGGTGACGCAAAGGCAGCACCAGGACGGAGGTGCCGAGACGCACCCGGGTGGTCGCCGCGGCGGCCCATGTCAGGGTCAGCACCGGGTCCCAGAAATTCGGCGTAGGCGGGTAGCTGGCATCCTGCGGGATTATTATGTGCTCGCTGACCCAGACGTCGTCGAAGCCGAGTTCCTCGGCCTGGATGGCGGCGCGGCGAATCGCGTCGGCGCCGGCCTTGCGGCCGATATGCGGCAGATGGACACCGAGTTTCATGGGTTCCTCCTGAGTTTGCCGATTCACGCCAAGCTTGGACCCGCTCCGAGCCTGACGCGTAGGCGGGGCGACGTCCACCCGGGGGCGCGGCCGCGGATGCAGAACTTATCGCCCCCACAGTCGCCGGCTGGCCAGTTCGGCCCCCTGCGCCAGTGACGTGAGCTTTGCCCAGGCGATATCGGGATGCACCCGTCCGCCGAGGCCACAATCGGTGGCAGCGATGACGCGCTCGCGCCCCACCAGACCGGCGAAGCGAACAATCCGTTCCGCCACCAGATCAGGATGCTCGACCACGTTGGTGGCGTGGCTGACCACGCCGGGCAGGATCAGCTTGTCGTCGGGCAGCTTGACGTCGCGCCATACACTCCACTCGTGCTCGTGGCGGACGTTGCCTGCCTCAAACGAATAGGCCTGGCAGTTGATCGCCAGCATGACGTCGACGATGTCACGCATCGGGATGTCGGTGGTGTGGGGGCCGTGCCAGCTTCCCCAGCACAGATGGAAGCGGATGCGGTCCTCGGGCAGCCCCCTGATGGCGTGGTTGAGTGCCTCCACCCGGCGCATGGAGAATTTCCGGTAGTCCTCGACCGTTGGCTCGGGATTGATCATGTCCCAGTTCTCGGCGATGGACGGATCGTCGAGCTGCAGGATCAGTCCGGCGTCGATGATCGCCTTGTACTCCTCGCGCATGGCATCGGCGCAGGCGAACAGGAACTCGTCGTCGCTGTTGTAGTGGCTGTTGCCGATGCGCGAGGCGCTGCCCGGCGCCACCGATGTCATGAAACCTTCCTCGATTCCGTGCGCCGCGAGCGCTGTCTTGAAATTGTCGATGTCGGCGCGGATCGCGGCGTGGCCGGTATAGACTTAGCGGCCCGACACAGACGGGAAAGTTGGGTGCCCGCGGTCCGGTGGTGATGCCCGAGTCCGGATCGTTGTAGGCGGCTGCGAAACGGGTGCGGTCACGTCGGTCGCCAAAGCCGGTGAGCACGATCTCGCCGGGACGTGACCGCCGGGCGGGCGTCTCGTAGAGGCCGGGGCCGGACAGTTCGAGGCCGCCCAGGCGCTGGAACGAATAGCTCCACCACGCGCCATAGTTGACCCGGTGTCCCATCGACTTGCCGAATTCGCCATCGCCGGGAAGGTCGATGCCGGCTTCCATCTGGCGGCGCACCACGTCGTTGACGGCGGCGCTGAGCTGCGCCTGGAATTGTGCTTCGTCTGCACCCGAGTCCGTGGCACGCGCCCGGTTGGCTTCGATCAGTGCGTCCGGACGCGGCAGGCTGCCGGCATGACTGGTCAGGATGCGGTCATGGCTGAATTTCATTTGCGTCTGCCCCACCCTGTCGCGTCGTTGCCGCTGGCGGCTTCGGGTCGCCCGCGGAGGATACCGGGAACAGATTTTCATCTTATTGCGCTGCCGGCAATCGCGTCCGGCCGGGCCTTGCGTCGCCGGCACGGTCTGCGCCAACCTGCCGCACCGGCAACCTGACAGGGTCGAACCGATTCCCACCTCTGAACTGGCGAAGTCGAAGCGCAAGGCGCCGCGCCGCCCACGCCGGCCGCGCAAAGTCGCGAGCAGGCCAAACCGGGGCTTTCACACCGCTCACGACCGAGCGGCTGACCTTGCGTCCGCTGCAGCCGGCCGACGCGGAGGCGCTGCATCGGCTGGTCAATGACTGGGAAGTGACGCGAACCCTGGCGGAGTTGCCATACCCGTATCCTCGCGAACTGGCGGACGAGTGGATCGGCGCCACGATCCGGCGGATTGCCGAAGGCACCGGCTACCATCTCGCAATCACCGGCCATGAAGGCGAGCGCGAGACACTGGTCGGGGTCGTTGGTCTCACGCTCGATCGGCCGGCGCGGGCCGGACGGCTGGGTTACTGGGTCGGGCGGGCGTACTGGCGCCATGGCGTCGCCACCGAAGCGGCCGGGCGGCTGACAAGGTGGGCGTTCGCCAATCTGGCGCTGGACCACATCGTCGCCGAAGTCACCGAGGACAACGAGGCATCTCGCGCGGTGCTCCGCCGCATCGGCTTCCGCCAGACCGGCACCGCCATCCGTCGCTCCAAGATCCTGGAGGCCGATCATGAGGTGCTGGTGTTCGAAGCCACGCGCGAAGATATTTTCGGCCGGACCGAGGTGCCCGAGGCAGATGTCATCGCCACCCCGCCGGGCGCCAAACCGCTGCTGCTGGTTGCCGCGTGCGCGCTGGTCGATACCGATGGGCGGGTGCTGCTGACGCGCCGGCCCGAGGGCAAGAAGATGGCCGGCCTGTGGGAGTTTCCCGGCGGCAAGCTTGACCCTGGTGAAACCCCCGAGGCGGCGCTGATCCGCGAGCTGAAGGAGGAAATCGACATCGACGTGACGGCCGCGTGCCTGGCGCCGTTCGCCTTCGCCTCGCACGCCTATGACCATTTTCATCTGCTGATGCCGTTGTATCTCTGCCGGCGCTGGAAAGGTACGCCGAAGCCGCGGGAAAACCAGACACTGGCGTGGGTGAGAGCGCAGAAGCTGACCGAGTACGAGATGCCGCCGGCGGACAAGCCGCTGATTCCGCTGTTGCGCGATTTCCTCTAGGGAACCAGTGTCGGCGGAGAGAGAATGCCGCATCGGATGCCGCCCCCGAAAGCCGGTGCGGGGCGAAGCCTGGGGAGCGAAGGTACGGGTGAAACGTCTCTGAGGGAACTCGTCGATGACCGCGAAAAATCCCACCGCCTGCCTGCTGGTGATCGGCAACGAAGTGCTGTCGGGGCGGACCCAGGACGCCAATATCCGCTTCCTGGCGACCAACCTCGGCAACCTGGGTATCCCGCTGCGGGAGGTTCGCGTGATCCCGGATGTCGCGGAGACCATTATCGGCACGGTGAACGCGGTGCGGCCAGATGTTCGACTACGTCTTTACCACGGGTGGCATCGGCCCGACGCATGACGACATCACCAGCGAGTGCATCGCGGCGGCGTTTGGTGTGCCGTGGGAGCCGCATCCGGTCGCCTGGGCGCGCATGGAGGCCAGCTACAGGCCCGGCGAATTCAATGCCGCCCGGCAGCGCATGGCGACCATGCCACGCGGGGCGGCGCTGATCGAGAACAGCATCAGCGTGGCGCCCGGATTTCAAATGGGGAACGTCTACGTGATGGCTGGCGTGCCGCGGGTGATGCAGTCGATGTTCGAATGGCTGGCGCCGCGGCTGCAAGGTGGCGCCAGGATCGAGTCCCGCGCGGTGCATGCGATCGGCCTGCCCGAGGGCATCATCGCCGAAGGGCTCGGCGCGGTGCAGCAACGCTACCCCGACCTCGATCTGGGGAGCTATCCGTTCTACCGGCCGAGTGGCAACGGCGTGGCGCTGGTCGCGAAGGGGCCGGATGGTGCGGCGGCCGAAGCGGCGATCGCCGAGGTGACGGAACTGATCATAAAATTGGGCAAGGTGCCGATCGCCGGGGAGCCGGCGGATGTCTGAAGTGATCCGATGGGACGCGTGAGCGTGGCTGAGGGGATCGTCTGATGACGATCGCGGAACCAGCGGGCCGCATCTGGCTGGCTGACGAATTTCTTCTGACCGACCAGCGCGAGTTCGGTCCGGCTTGGCGCTACGAACTCGTCGATGGGCGGATCGTGGCGCATGCGGCGCCATCGCCCGACCATGGGGCGATCGCCGCAAATCTGGCTGGCGTTTTGTTCGTTGCTCTGCGCGGGCGTCCGGGCGGGTGCCGCCCCGAGGTGGGCAGCGGTGCCGCGCCCCAGGCGTCAGCAGCGCAACACCGCCCGTATTCCGGACGTATCAATTCGGTGCGGTGAGCACCTTCGTGTGGTCTTCGAGGTCATATCACCTTCGGAGCTGCGCCACTGGCGGGATCGGGATCGGAAGCGGCGCGACCTGCAGGACGTCGAGGGCGTGCGGGAGATCGTCGAGGTCTATCAGGCTGAGGCCGCCGTGCACGTCTATCGCCGGGCTGACGATGGCGCATGGATGTTCACCTCGATCGGCGGTCTCGATGCGGTGTTGCGGCTGGAGAGCGTCGGCATCGAGCTTCCGCTGGCGGATATCTACCAGGGGCTGGACGATCTGACCGAATAACGTTCCCCCCGGCCTGTATTCCGACGGGCGCCAGCGCTCACCCACAAGGCGTCATCTCTGTTCGTCACGAACAGCCGCCGGCGGCAGGATGTTCCGGCAGGAACGACCGGCTATGGTTGATCTCGCCTACGGGCTGACGTGACCAACGAATTTCTCTGGTGGTCTGGTTCCCCACTGCGAGCGAAGCCCTTCCTCGGCCGGAATGAGGTTACCACCGTTCTCCCGGTTCAATCGGTCGGTGTCGGCCCAGTGTTCGTGGACGCGGCGCCAGGGATCAGCCCAGTAATCGTACACCTGACTGCCCAGCAGATGGCGGCCGATGCCCCACATGTGCTCATACTTGCCAAGACCGTTCAGATAGTCGTGGCCGATGAACACGTCGTCGATATCCTGCACCTCGAACGAAAAATGATTGAGGCCGGCGCGTTCGTTCTTCATGCAGAAGAAGGCATGGTGATCGACATAATCATCGCCGGCATCGATCCGGCTGAATTGGCCGATGATGTTGTCCTTGTCGCCGGCATAGACGTCGTCCGAGCAAACCAGACCGAGTGTCTCGCGGAACCAACGAACGGTCTCCTGGTTCTTCGGAGAGCCAAGAACCGCGTGGCCAATGCGCTTGACACTGGACGGCCCGGTGGCGAACCGAATGACCTCGCCGGCGCGATTCAAGGGCGCGACGCCGGAATTGATCGGCTGACGCACGACCTGAATCGGCTGCGCGGCCTCGATGCCGTGGACGATCTCGATCGTGTAGCCGTTGGGTTCTGTCAGACGGACACGCTTGCCGCCGCCGGGCTCGTCGATGGTCTCGATGCCGACGCGCCGGGCAGCTTCGAGATTGGAGCGAGATCGTCCTCGTTACTCACTGCCCAGGCAAAGCCGATGAACTTCGGATCACCTTTTTCGGTGACATGGATATGATGCACCGGGTCGGTGCCACGCATATAGAGTGCCGTCGGGGTCCGGGCCGCTCGCACCATGCCGAACGCGGTTAGGAATTCCTCCTCGGCGTCCAGATCGGGAGACCGAAGCCGAGCATATGCGAGTTCGCGCACCTTGATATTTGTCATGAACATCCTCCGATGATGATCCGACGTTTTCCGTGGGGCCGGCTTCTCGCGGTGGAGCGTGACGAATTTCGTGCGCTCCGGCAAGACTTCAGCCATTCGCTACGGCTGGGCGGCGAGCGGTCGAGACGCCGGAACCGAGCACCGGCTGCAAGGACTCCACCGGGCAGGCCGCGGCAGGTAGCCTGCGCCGGGACACCGCAATCGGAGGAATCGCGGCATGAAAATCGCCAGGATCGAAGACCTTCACTGCGACGCCGGATGGCGCACCTTTTCCTTCCTGAAGGTCACCACCGATGATGGCCTGATCGGCTGGTCGGAATACACCGAGGCCGACGGCAGCCGCGGCCTGACCGCAGTCATCCACGGCATGGCGGAGGCGCTGATCGGACAGGATCCGCGGCCGGTACAGGCCATAGACTCAACTCTCTACGTCAAGCAGGTGCAGGCCCCCAACGGGGTCAACCAGCGCGCCATCGCCGCCATCGGCAACGCCCTGCTCGACCTGAAAGGCAAAGCCCTCGGCGTCCCGGTGTATGAATTGTTCGGTGGCCCGGTGCGCACCCGGATCCCGGTCTACTGGTCGCACTGCGGCTCCTACCGGGTACGCAATCACGAACTCGTCGGGGTGCCGGCGCTGCGCACCTACGACGACATCGCGGCGCTCGGCGCCGAGGTGAAGCGGCGCGGCTTCAAGGCGCTGAAGACCAACATCCTGCCGTTCGACGGCGAGAAGCTGACCAATTTCAGCCCAGGCTTCGGCCGCACCCCCGGCTACCCTGAGCTCAACGTCGATCGCCACATCCTGCGGTCGCTGCACGACCAGCTCGCGGCGTTCCGCGCCGGCGCCGGGCCCGATATGGGTCTGCATCTGGATGTCAACTACCATTTCAAGACCGAGGGGTATCTTCAGATCGCCAAGGCGGTCGAACCTTTCGACATGACCTGGCTGGAAATCGATACCTGGGACCCGCAATCGCTTGCGCTGATCCGGAGCAGAGCGCCGTGCCCGATCGCCTCGCTCGAATCGGTTTGCGGCCGGCGCGCCTTCCGCCCGTTCCTGGACGCCTACTCCACCGACGTTGCCATCATTGACGTGATCTGGAACGGCTTCCTCGAATCGATCAAGATCGCCGCCATGGCCGAGGCGTACGAGGTGAACGTCGCGCCGCACAACTACTACGGCCATCTCTGCTCCGCGGTCAGCGCGCATTTCTGCGCCGTGGTGCCGAACTTTCGCGTGATGGAGATCGACATCGACAGCGTCGCCTGGCGGGATGAGCTTTTCATCAACGCCCCCATCGTGGAAAACGGGGAACTCCTGCTCCCCAACCGCCCTGGCTGGGGTGTCGATGTCAACGAGGCGGCGGTCAGGGCGCATCCGCCAAAGGGAAAATAGCACGTGGCAAAAACGAGTTCCGCCCGCACACCGGCGACCACCGCGCCGGCGACCTACGATATCCTGGGCATCGGCAACGCCATTGTCGACGTGGTAGCGACAGCGGACGATCAGTTCCTCTCTCGCCACGACATGCACAAGGGGGCGATGATCCTGGTGGACGCCGCAGCCGCGGATGCGGTGTATGCCGCCATGCCGCCCGGTAAGGAGAGCAGCGGCGGATCGGCTGCCAACACCTGCGCGGTTGCCTCCGCCCTCGGCGCGCGGGTCGCCTATATCGGCAAGGTGGCGGCAGACGAGCTTGGCGCGGTGTTTCGCCATGACATCAAGGCGGTGGGAGTGCATTTCCCCACGACACCGTTGGCCGGCGGCGCGCCCACCGCGCGCTGCCTGATCCTGGTCACACCGGATGGTCAGCGGACGATGAACACCTTCCTCGGCGCCTGCGTGACGTTGGACGAGTCGGACGTCGATCCGGCGCTCGTGGCTGCAGCGACGATCACCTATCTGGAGGGATATCTGTTTGACCCGCCGGCGGCTCAGGCGGCTTTCTACAAGGCGGCCGCGGCGGCGCATCAGGCGGGACGGCAAGTCGCTCTGTCGCTGTCGGACGCTTTCTGCGTCAACCGCCACCGTGACGCGTTCCGAGAACTGGTCGCCGGCCACGTCGACATCCTGTTCGCCAACGAGGCGCGAAGTCACCAGTCTTTACGAACAGAACGCCTTCGAGGATGCGGCCAGGCTGGCGCGCCAGGATGTCGGACTGGCGGTGCTGACCCGCAGCGAGGCCGGGAGCGTGATCCTGAGCGGGCATCAGGCCGTGGTGGTGAAGGCTGAGAACACCAAGGTGGTCGACACCACCGGCGCCGGGGACGCTTATGCCGCCGGGTTCCTGACCGGGCTGACCTCAGGCAGGACATTGGAGGCATGCGGCCAGATGGCCAGCATTGCGGCGGCCGAGGTGATCAGCCACTACGGCGCCCGGCTGGAGGCCGACCTGCGCGGCCGAATGCCTCGGGGGTAGCCGAGGGCGAATGATCGGCGAGCGAGCGGCTATAACGCTTCCCGCGGCAACGGGTGGTCCGGTGTCGGTGCGCGGGCTGCAGCAGCTTCTCGCTTCCGTGCTGCTGCTGTCCAGCGCCTGGCCGCTGACCAAGGTCGCGATCGCCGCAGGTTCGACTCCGCTCTGGTTCGCCGAGGGCCGCGCCGTGCTCTCCGGGCTGACGGCTTTCCTGCTGGTCGGGGCGCTGGGCCGGGTGAGATTGCCCCGAAAGGCCGACTGGCCGACCGTGCTGGCGGTGGGCGGGCTGCAACTCGGCGCCTACTTCGCCCTGGCGCACGAGGCGGTCGCATGGGTGCCTGCGGGCCGCACCGCCATCCTGGCGAACACAACGACGATCTGGGTGGTGCCGCTGTCACTATTGATCCTGCGGGAGAAAATCTCGCCCCGTCGTTGGCTTGCGGCCGGCACCGGGCTGGCCGGTGTCCTGGTCCTCATCAATCCGCATGTCATCGACTGGTCCTCGGGCAGCGTCGTCATTGGCCACGCCTTCCTCCTCGCCGCCGCGCTGGCCTGGTCGGTGGCGATCATCGTAACTCGTGCGGCCAGGCCGTCGATGTCGATGTTCGCCCTGTTGCCGTGGTGCTTCCTCGTAGGCTCGCTGGTGCTGGCGCCGATGGTGTGGTGGCACGCCCCCGCCGGCACGCTGGGCGCTCGGCCGCTCTCATGGTGTGCGCTGGCCTATATCGGTCTGATCGCCGGCCCGCTTGGGACCTGGTGCGTCATGCAGGCGACGGCCAGTCTGCCGGCCCTGGTGTCCTCGGTGGGGTTGCTGACGGCCCCCGCCGTGGCCCTGATCATGGCCAATTTGCTGCTGGGCGAGCCGATCACCCCTGACCTGCTGCTCGGGTCGGCGCTGATCATGGCCGGCGTCGCTTTCGCCGTCTGGCCGAGGCGGCGGCACGCATGATCCTGCACGCGATCCAGTCCGGCGAGGGGCCGCCCGTCGTGCTGCTGCACGGCCTGTTCGGCGCGGCACGCAATTTCGGCGCCGTGCAGCGTGCACTGACGCCCCGGTTCAGGGTGATCGCGCTGGACATGCGCAATCACGGCGACAGCCCGCACGATCCGGACATGCGCTATCCCACCCAGGCGGAGGATGTGCGGGAGACGCTTTGCTCACTCGGCATCGAGCGGGCGGCCATCATCGGGCACTCGATGGGCGGCAAGGCCGGGATGGCGCTGGCGCTGCGGTCCCCGGAGGTCGTCGCGCGGCTGCTGGTGTCCGACATCGCGCCGGTCGTCTACCAGCATGGCAACACAGCCATCGCCGAAGCGCTGCAGGAGGTGCCGTTGACCCCCGGCCTGACCCGTCAGGCTGCCGACGCGGCGCTTGCCCAGGCGGTGCCGCGGCAGGATATCCGGGCGTTCCTGCTGCAGAACCTGCGCTTCGGCGCCGAACCGCGGTGGCGCATCGGCCTGGCGGAGATCGCCGCCGCGGTTCCCGATCTCGAGGGATGGGAGGTGGTGCCCGCGGCCCCCACCGGCGTCACGCCGGCCGCCGATGCCGTCCCCGCTGAAGGCCGGGGACTCCACGACTTCGCGCCAGACAAGACGGGGGAATGAGGCGGGCCTCGACACCTACACAGGGCCGGCGCTGTTCGTCGCCGGAGCCAATTCCGACTACCTGCGGCCCGAGCACAGGCCGATCATCAGACACCAGTTTCCCAAGGCCCGCTTCGTGACCGTGAAACACGCCGGCCACTGGGTTCACGCGGATAACCCCGCGGGCTTCCTGTCGGTGGTGGAGGCCTTCCTGCACGACTGGTCAACGTCCGCCTGACCCGGAAAAAGCGTTGGGCCGGCGCATCGTACGGCCGGATGATTTACGCGCTCAAACATGCCCCGGAATGCGGTCCTGCTCCAGGCATGGCTGCGCAGCGGCGTTCCGGCACGTTTTCCCTCGTAACCGCCGGAGTTCCAGCCTATGTGTGCGCCGCAATATCCCCGGAAAGCCAGGCTCGTATGCAAATCCGCAACGTCGCCATCATCGCCCATGTCGATCATGGCAAGACCACCCTCGTCGATAAGCTGCTCTCGCAGTCCGGCACCTTCCGCGACCATCAGCATGTCGCCGAGCGCGCGATGGACCGCAACGAACTGGAGAAGGAACGCGGCATCACCATCCTCGCCAAATGCACCTCGGTGCTGTGGAAGGACGTGCGGATCAACATCGTCGACACCCCCGGCCACGCCGATTTCGGCGGTGAGGTCGAGCGCATCCTGAACATGGTCGACGGCGCCATCGTGCTGGTCGATGCGGCCGAGGGCGTGCTGCCGCAGACCAAATTCGTCGTCGGCAAGGCGCTCGCGCGCGGCATTCATCCGATCGTCGTGGTCAACAAGATCGATCGCCAGGACGCGCGCCCGGACGAGGTCCACACCGAAGTGTTCGACCTGTTCGCCGCGCTGGACGCGTCCGACAGCCAGCTCGATTTTCCGATGCTGTATGCCTCGGGCCGGCACGGCTGGGCGGACGCGACCCTGGACGGGCCGCGCAAGAACCTGAACGCGCTGTTCGACCTGGTGCTGTCAGCCACGTGCCGCCGCCGACGGTCGACCCCGACGCGCCGTTCGCCATGGTCGCCAGCATTCTGGAATACGACAACTTCCTCGGCCGCGTGCTGACCGGCCGGATCGAGCAAGGCGTCGGCCAAGATCAACATGCCGGTCAAGGTGCTGCGCGGCGACGGCTCCGTGGTCGAGACCGGCCGGCTGACCAAGCTGCTGATCGTTCCGCGGCCTGGACCGCGTGCCGGTCGATGAGGCCGAGGCCGGCGACATCATCGCGGTGGCCGGACTGTCCGACGCCACCATCCCGGACACCATCGGCGCGCCCTGAACTGGCCGCGCCGCTGCCCGCGATCCCGGTCGATCCGCCGACCCTGGCGATGACCTTCCGCATCAACGACGGCCCGCTGGCCGGCCGCGAGGGCAAGAAGGTCACCTCCCGGCAAATCCGCGAGCGGCTGTTCCGCGAGGCCGAGGGCAATGTCGCGATCAAGGTCACCAACTCGAACGAGACCGAGGCGTTCGAGGTCGCCGGCCGCGGCGAACTGCAGCTTGGCGTGCTGATCGAGCAGATGCGCCGCGAGGGCTTCGAACTCACCATCGGCCGGCCGCGGGTGCTGACCCGGCGCAACCCTGAAACCGGCGACCGCGAGGAGCCGATGGAGGAGGTGCTGGTCGACGTCGACGAGCCCTACTCCGGCGTGGTCGTGGAGAAACTCAGCCGCCGCAAGGGCGAGATGCAGCGACATGCGGCCGTCGGGCGGCGGCAAGGTCCGGCTGACGTTCAACATCCCGACCCGCGGCCTGATCGGCTACCACGGCGAGTTCCTGACCGACACGCGCGGCACCGGCATCATGAACCGGCTGTTCGCCGGCTACGGTCCCTGGAAGGGCACGATCGAGGGCCGCCGCGCCGGCGCGCTGATCTCCACCGAGCCCGGCGAGGCGGTGCACTACGCGCTGTTCTACATCCAGGAGCGCGGCGTACCCTGTTCGTCTCCCCCGGCGACAAGGTCTACCAGGGCATGATCCTGGGCGAGACCGCTCGCGACAACGATCTGGAAGTGAACCCGATCAAGGAAAAGAAGCTGACCAACATCCGCGCCGCCGGCAAGGATGACGCGATGCTGCTGATCCCGCCGCGGAAAATGAGCCTGGAGCAGGCGATCGCTTACGTCGAGGACGATGAACTGGTGGAAGTGACGCCCGGTCGCGATCCGGCTGCGCAAGCGGTTCCTCGACCCGAACCAGCGCAAGCGGAACGAGCGCAAGATCGACGCGGAGGCCGCCGCTTGAAGGCCGGCCGCCGATTTATGACGTGCCGCCTCCCTGCAAAGACATGTGGAATCGGGCCATGACGTGAGTATGGCATGCGCCAGCGTGCGAAGCGGACTTCAGCGCTAGATGCATCGGTCGCCTGGCGCCGATACTGTAACCGATCTTCAGTATAAACTCCACGCAATCGAAATAAGGCATCCCTCCAACCCTGCGCGAACTGGTTACGGGCGACGAATTCATTCCGTTTACGGAAGTGGCGGTGGCCTCATCACAGCGACCGGTCGGGCGTAAGTGGTTCGCCCGACAATAGTCTTGTTAGCAACCATGATTTCGAGGCGCAGGGCCGTGAGACTCAGGCCTTCAGCTGGCGCTTCAGGTCGTTGAGGAATTGCCAGTCAGCAGTCTTTATGATTTGTTGCGGGGTGGATTTGATCATTCCTGTTTCGTGCATTCGCAATGCAAAAAAACGCAGCGTGTCCTCGGGATCGTAGTTCCGCCAAACACCGTAAGGCAGCTCGTTCAGCGACTGCAGCGCATAATCGTAACTTTTGGTATATCCTTCATCGACCATCAGTCGCGCTATTCGCTCTGGGTTGGACACGCAGAGATCCGCAGCCTTCAGGATCGCCCGCAGCGCCCGCTTGGTGGCAATAGGAAACCTCTTAATATAGTCTGTTTTTCCCCACACCATGCAGCAAAAATAATTGGACCACGGATGGTCGGTGGTGCTGTTTGCAATCACGTGGCCGATGTTTTGTGCGCGCAGTTCCTGAGCTTGCGGGGGGCCCGCGAGAAATGCATCGATTTTTCCCTCAAGGAACAGAGCTTTGGGGTTCACCAACTCGCTGGCCTCGATCCAGCGGATATCCTTTTCTGGGTCCAGCCCCACGTATGCGACCAGGATCTCCAGCAGACGCCTCGATGTATAACCATGAGCTCGAATGCCGAGGGTCTTGCCCTTGAGATCAGTGACGTTGCGGATACTTTCCTTTGCGACCACCTCAGTGCATCCGAGGTGCAAGCCAGCCAAGGGCGTAATAGGTTCACCGGCCTCTATGAATGCTATGATATCTGCCGCGAAGGCGGTGCTGAAATCTATCTTGCTGTAGCCGCTTGTGGTGTAGTGTCCGTTGGCGTCGATATCTTCGTCGGCGAGATCCACGTAGCGGATTTCGGTAAATCCTTCGGTCCGGAGCAGCTCTTCCGCAACGTATAGGGGCGCAGGGCAGAGAACGGGAGCCTTCTCGGTACGAAAGATGGTGGTTTCGGGTGGCAGCTCGGCGGCAAGCGATTTTTCCCGCCCGCCGAGGCTGGCTCCGCCCAGCGCTCCTAGGCCTGCCGCGCCGGAAAATGCGAGGTTAGCCAGGAACCGGCGTCGGCGTTGTACGATCGGCATGGCATGTCTCCCCTTTTTTCCCAATAGCCGGATCATGGCACCCGAAAAGTGAACTCATCTTGGCGAAGTCGAGCGGACGCGATGCTATGTCCGGGATTGACTAACATCATAGGGCCGCCGCTCACTCAGCGCCAACGGCATTATAGTAGGCCGGTTGCGCACCGGCCGCCTGAGGTCGAAGGCCCGCCATTATCGTCTAGCAGCGGACCCTATCCTACCACGTGAGGTAGCGAGGCTACTCGGCAAACCAGATGCCGGCGCAATGGCCGCCGATCACCGCAGACAGCGTGGGCGGGACTAGGCGCCTGGGAGGGGCCGATCGGACGAGGCCGCGTAGCGGCTTCCCAGCGGGGCTGACAAAAAACCGACGTATGTTATTCGGTGCTGCCGGTTAGGTTCGAGAATAGGTTTGGTTTCTTACAATCAAGTTACCATGTTCGCCCGCCGAGCCGCAAGCGTGATGACTACAGGCATAAGAAACCGCCTGCAGGCCGCGCACGGTTTCCGAATTTGGGTCGACGGGCAGTCTTTCGTCATTCGCCTACCGGCCCGATCATCGCGTGGCAAGCGAAACGGATTCCGCCATTGGCGGGATCGCCAATCAATGCCACTCGACGCTGAAGTTGACATCCTCATAAAGTCGGACCGGCCAAACCACGGTTACGCAGCTCGTTCTTTGCAGCTATCGATAAGCTCTGCATGGCCCGGCTGGGCTAACATAGCCTTGAGCCTAAGTGCCATACTCACCCTCTTAGCTAGTTCGTTTCGCCCCACGGCTCGGGCAGGAGACCGTTGCTTAATGTGCCGTCCGGTCGAACCCCTGCCCCGTCCTCTTTCTGATCGAGGTTGGCGGGCGTATGGGCGGCGCATCCGCAAACCGTCTCCCGAGTCCCTACCGCGATCGCCAGCACGAAGGCCCTCGCCTTGCGTCCGCTGACTACGGCCTGCTTCCCTGTGTCTCCATGGCCAGCATACGACGCGGCGACGGCCGAGCAGTCCGCCTCCCGATGGCACGTGGCCGAACCGGAAATTGGCTGGGCCGTCACGAGAACAGGAATACAGCGGCGGCGATCACACAGGTCCACTGATCGCCCGGGCCGCAGACCGCCGCAGCCGTGATTGACGTGCTGTCGATGATCAGATTGCTGTGTTCGTAAATCTGCCTGCGCTCGTTCCATGCCGCTTCCGGATCAAAATCCAGGCCGAGTGTCGAGGCCAGCATCGTTGCCGCGAGGTCCTCGGCCTGTTCACCGCTCGCCTCGGCCGTCATGCCATAGCCATGTAGCTCCGAAATGTAGCCATACATGTCGGCATCCGCGGGCCTGGCGAGACCCAGGCTGGCGTAAACACGCCGACCGAGCTCATTGGTCTCCGACCGGGCCAGAACGCAGAAGGTGATATCCCCCGGCCTAAGTAATTTCTCCCCGGCTTCGCGGGTAATGACCTCGCAGCGGGGCGGCAGGATGGATGACACATGGACCAGATTCTGCTGCTCGATATCGGCGTCGCGCAGCGCGAATTCGAACGCGGTAAGGGCATGGCGGTGGACGCCCACGCCTTTGGTCAGAAACATGCGGTCTGGACTGGGAAACATGTCTCGTTCCTTTGATTGCCGCCGCAATAGCCTGGTTCGGCCAAGGTGACGAACCTGGACACTCGGTCACCACCCATCGTGCGGTAGGGCCGGTCGGCGCCGCGGCATTTACGGCACGGACATACTTAGAGCGGCTCCATGCCGAATGAAAGCGCGCCGCGCGCTCGGTCTAACCCGGCGTCTCGGGCTGGTCGCGAGCGGCGCGGGTCAGGGCCACCACCGAGCCCAGGCTGTTCGCCATGTCGGTCGGAATGAGCACCGTCGTCCCGCGGTCCTTGTTCATCTCATATAGCAAATTCATCTGCCGCAGCCGCAACGCGTTCGGGTCGCTGCCGTACAGTTTCGCCGCCTCGACCACCTGATGCGCGATTTCCCGTTCCGCCGATGCCAGGATCACGCGCGCGTCCTTTTCCCGCTCCGCTTGCGCCTGCATGCTCATGGCGTCCTGCAGCTCGCGCGGGATCGACACGTCCTTGATCTCGACGCTGCGCGCCGTGACGCCCCAGTTGGCGGTTTTGCCGGTGATGGTCTTGCGCAGTTCCTCGTCCGCTGCGCGCCGGTCCGACAGCAGTCGCGACAACTCCGTTGCACCGATCATCTCCCGCAGGCTGGTCTGCGCCACACGCTCGATCGCCTCCCGATAGTTGGCGATACGGATAGCCGCGGCCTCGGCATTGTCCACCTCCCAGAACACGATGGCATCCACCCCTACTGCCACAGTGTCGCGGGTCAGGGCCTGTTCGGCGGTGATGATCGTGGTCTGGATGCGCAGATCGACCACCTGTGCCACCGTGTCGATGACCGGGAACAGCAGATAGAGACCCGGTCCCTTCACCTTGTGGAAGCGGCCCAGCCGCAGGATCACCGCCCGCTGCCACTCGGAGGCGACACGCACCGATCGCGCCAGGATCACCAGGACGATGACCGCCACGACAGCCAGGCCGATACCCATGTGCGTTCCCCCGGCAAAGATTGCAGTCACGGTAGGCGCAGGACGCGCACCCACAACCCGGCTGGGTGGTAGGCCGATCCGTCGGGGCGTCAAGCCGGCGTAACAATCGAGGTCGTTTCGCGACCAAGGCTGCCATGCTCACTCGGGCTCAGCGTTATCGAAACCTCTTCGCGCCCTGCGCCCGGTACGCGGCCATCCACGCACACCGAAAGCATTGCCGCGGCGCAGCTCAATCTGTCACGAACCGATGCGGTCCCGCAGCATCATGTACCCGCAACAAAAGCCGCCCGGCATGAGCAATTCTTTCCCGGGCCGCAGTCACTAGCGGAGCTCGGACAGGCAAGCGCGGGCGCCGGACCTCCACGAGGTACCTGCCGCTTGAGTTGCGATCCGCGCTTGCTCCGGATCCTCCCTGGCGTCCAACGCGTTCAGAAATTCCAAATTCGGCGCCGCGTCACAGAGCATCCCTTTTTTTGCCTCGGTTGGCCGGTTGAATCCCGCCCCCGAGCCATGAAACCAGTGGGGCTGCAACTCTTTTCGACCGGCCCCTTCCATGCTGAATCGAAGCCTACAAATGCATCCACGCGTGGCTCCGGCAGCACTATACGAAGCGCCGTTTAAGAATCGATCAACGATTTTAGCACCGGTGTCGCCACGACGCCCGATGGTCGGCGTTGCGACGCATCTGGTCTGTGACGTTGTTCCCCTCAGGCACGGCAGTGCATCCGGTGACCCGCCGGTGGCGCGCCACCCTGACGGCCTGTATAGCCGGCCGCGATGACATCCCTCCCCGCCCCCCTCGTCGCCGTGGTGTTGCCGCCGCGCGAGGGTTTCGGACCCGGACGCACCGGGGCTATCGGCCTGCTCGCCCGCCGCCTGGTGCAGACCCCCGGCTTCAGCACCGTCATCCTCGGCGGCAGGCAGGATGGTCCGGTGTTCCCCGGTATCGAATTCCGCCCGGTGAAACCGTCCCGTTGGACCTTCGGCAACATCAACATCCGCTACGCCGCTGCCGCCGCGGGCGCACTGAAGGACCTCAACCCCTCATTGATCGAGGTGCACAACCGGCCGGAGATCGCCCTCGCGCTGGCCTCGCGCCTTCCACATATCCCGGTGACCGTCATCCTCAACAATGACCCGCAGGCCATGCGCGACGCGACGACCCCCGCCCAGCGAAGCGAGATGGCCCGCCGCCTCGCTTTGGTGATGACCTCATCCGACTATCTGCGCCTCCGCGTTAAGGAGGGTGTCAGCCGCTCGCTCCCGTCCCCGGTGGTTCTGCCGAACTGCCTGGACCTGACGGAACTGCCTGCTCCGGGCCCACGTGACAGGCTGATCCTGTTCGCCGGCCGGGTCGTCGCCGACAAGGCGCCCGACGCCTTCGTCGCCGCCTGTGCCCTGGCCTTGCCACGGCTGCCCGGCTGGGAGGCAAGCATCATCGGGGCCGACCGCTTCCGCGTCGACAGCCCCGACACCGCCTTCGTGCAGACCGTCCGCGCCGCGGCTCAAGCCGCGAACGTGCGCATGCTGGGATATCGCGACCACCCGGACGTGCTGGCCGCCATGGCGCGGGCCGCGATCGTCGTGGTGCCCAGCCGCTGGCCCGAACCGTTCGGCCTGGTTGCACTGGAGGCACTGGCGAGCGGTGCCGCGCTGATCTGCTCACCGCGGGGCGGGCTGCCGGAGGTAGCCGGAGACGCCGCGGTGTACGCCGACCCGGACCGCCCGGACGAGATCGCCGCGGCTATTTGCGACCTCGCCGGCGACGAGGCCCGTCGTTCCGTACTGGCTGAGGCCGGCCGCCACAGAGCCCGCCAGTTCGACGCGACCGTCGTCGCCAAACAACTGGCCAGCCTGCGCCGAACCATCCTGGGGATCGCCGCCGCGCCGGATGCCCCGGCGACGGAGTGAACTGACGCCGGCACGCGCCAGCGCTGGGCAGCCCAGCCACGCCCAATGAGGCTGCCCGGGAGAGGATGCCGGCCCGGGGCCGCTGGTTGACCGCCGCCGCGATACCTATATTGCTGGCCCGATGAGAACTCGATGACCCAACGACCGGACCAGCCCGGTGACCGGGCCCGACGGGAGCATGTTGAATATGGCTGACACGAACGTGGCAACGGAGGGCGCACCCGGCGCCGAGCCTGGAACCCAGGTACCGGTGACGGTGCTGACGGGCTACCTGGGCGCCGGCAAGACGACGTTGCTGAACCGCATCCTGACCGAGCAGCACGGCCGCAAATACGCCGTCGTCATCAACGAATTCGGCGAACTCGGCGTCGACAACGACCTTGTCGTGGACTCCGACGAGGAAGTCTTCGAGATGAACAACGGCTGCATCTGCTGCACCGTGCGCGGCGACCTGATCCGCATCGTCGGCGGCCTGATGAAGCGTCGGGAAAAATTTGACGGCATCATCATCGAGACCACCGGCCTGGCCAATCCCGCGCCGGTCGCACAGACCTTCTTCGTCGACGACACGGTAAAGGCGAAGACCCGGCTGGACGCGATCGTCACCGTGGTGGACGCCAAGCATCTGCCGGCGCGTCTCGCTGACAGCCACGAGGCGGCGGATCAGATCGCCTTCGCCGACGTCATCGTCCTGAACAAGACCGACCTGGTGACGCCCGAGGAACTCGACGGCGGTGGAAGCGACGATCCGCACGATCAACCGCTTCGCCGTCATCCATCGCACCGAGCGTGCCGCGGTGCCGATCGAGCAGGTGCTCAATCGCGGCGCCTTCGACCTGCAGCGCATCCTCGCCATGCACCCGGATTTCCTCGACGGCGACGACGATCACGAACATAACGAAGACGTGGCGTCGGTCAGCTTCGAGGTCGAACGCCCGATCGACCCGGAAAAATTCAACGCCTGGATCGGCGTGCTGCTGCAGGACAAGGGCCCGGACCTGCTGCGCACCAAAGGCATCCTGAATTACGCCAATGAGGATCGCCGCTTCGCCTTTCAGGCCGTGCATATGATCGCCGACGGCGACTTTATCGGCCCCTGGAGGGAAGCCGAGCCCCGGGTGAGCCGGCTGGTGTTCATCGGCCGTAACCTGAACCGCCCGCAACTTCGCCGAGGTTTTGAGAGTTGCGCGGTCGACTGAGTCGCCTGCCTGGGTATTCGCATGAGCCAAGACACACGAGCATGAGCCAGGCCACCGGGTCGCACTTCCTGCTGGAGACGCGTGGCGTATCGAAGGACCTTGGGGCATTTGTCGTCGCCGCCCGGTTTTCCCCGGACGGACGCGCGGTCGGCTTCGCGCTGGGCGATGGAACGGTGCGAATCGCGCATCTCGGCGATCTGTCGGACTGGCGCAGCGCGACGGTGCACGATGGCGCGGTGCTCGCGTTCGCGCCGGATGCTGCCGGCAATGGCTTCGTCTCCGGCGGCGACGATGGCACACTCCGTCGTGTCGCCACCGATGGCACGGTGTCGGAGATCAGCAGGTTTGGCGGCAAGTGGGTGGAACATGTCGCGACCTACACAATCGACCGGACGCGCGGCCTGATCGCCGCCAGTGCCGGCAGACTGATGCGGCTGCTCGACCAGTCCGGCGAGCGTGCTGAAGGAACTGACGCACCCGTCCACCGTCACCGGCCTGGTGTTCGACGCCAAGGGCAAGCGGATCGGGGCCTCGCACTACAACGGCGCCTCGCTTTGGTTCGTCGCCGCGAAGACCGACACGCCCCGTCAGTTGGAGTGGAAGGGCAGCCACACCGCCATCGTCATTCACCCGGAAGGCGAGGCGGTGGTGACCGCGATGCAGGAAAACGCCCTGCACGGCTGGAAGCTGCCGGACGGCCAGCACATGCGCATGAGCGGCTATCCCGCCAAGACCACCAGCCTGTCGTTCACCCGCAACGGCAGATGGATGGCCAGCAGCGGCGCCGACGCGATGGTGCTGTGGCCGTTCTTCGGCGGTGGTCCGATGGGCAAGGCGCCGTTGGAACTGTCCGGCGGCGATGGTATCATCTGCAATCAGGTTGCCTGCCATCCGAAGGAGGAACTGGTGGCCGGCGGATTCGCCGACGGGCTGGTGGTGGTGTCCGACATCGCGTCCTCCCGTGTGCTGCCGGTATCGCCTCCGGGGCATGGTGCGGTTTCGACACTGGCCTGGAATGCCGATGGCACGCGGCTGGCGCTTGGCACCGAGACCGGCTTCGCCGCGATCGTCGACTTTGCCAAGCACTGACAGGGGTCTGCTGACGGCGGTGGTCGGATGATGCCTGGCGCGGCGTCCAGCCACGACGATACTCGGATCTGCCCCGAGTGCAGACGCGGTCAGGCACGGCAACATCCCACGCAAAAATGTTGGTTTTACAAATGCGGGGACCGCGGTCGGTTGCGTCAAGTGGTTCTTGTAGCGTTACAGATGCCGGCCCCGCTCCTTGATCTCGATGGTGTATTCGCGGTAGCCCATCCCCAGCGCCTCTGCCCGTTCGAGCCGCCGTAGCGCGATTTCCCGGGGCGGTGTCTTCCAGGCCGAGCGATACGCCTTCCGCCAGCAGTAGCCACGCCAGCCCGCCGTCGCTGGATCGGTCTCCTCCGGCTCCAGCGGCGGTCCGCCATTATGCCCGAGCCGACGGTCGCTCATCCCGCGACGCTCACGACCACACGAGACGAACTCGATTCTCCGGTACAGGACATCGTATTGTTGCGCGACCGAGACACTCACCAGCGAGCAGCGCCGCGGACTTCAACCACCGCCGTCGATCGTCACCACCGTCCCGGTGGTGTAGGCCGACACCGAACTCGCCAGGAACGCCACCGCGTTGCCGATCTCCCTGGGGGTTGCGGCGCGGCCGAACGGCATGCTGGCGGTGAGCTCCCGCCACCGCTCCGGATCGCCGAATTTCTCCTGCGCCTCCGCCCGCCGCAGCATGATCAGCCGGTCGGTCTCCACCGGACCGGGATTGATCGCCACCACGCGCAGCCCGTCCGCCGGCGCCCCCTTGCCGAGCGCCCGGGTGAACGCCATCAGCGATGCATTGCCGGCGGCACCGGCGATGTAATTGGTGGGAAACCTCTCCCCCGCCGCGCCGATCACGTTGATGATCACGCCCGCCCTGCGCGCCTTCATCTGCGCGTAGATCAGGCGGCAGAACGAGATGTAGCCGAACACCTTCAGGTCCCACGCCTGCCGCCACCTCGCATCATCGATCGACAGCAGGTCTCCCGGGGGAATGGCGCCGGCGTTATTCACCAGGATATCGAGCTCACCCGCCTCCAGCGCCACCTTGTGCACCGACTGGTCGCTCGACAGATCGGCGGCAATGGTTCGCACGTTGACCTGCCGCTTGGCGCGGATACCGGCGGCCGCCGCATCCAGCAGGTCCGCGTTCCGGGCCACGAGGATCAGATTGCACCCCTCCTCCGCCAGCACCTCCGCCGTCGCCCGGCCGATGCCTTTCGAGCCGCCGGTGATCAGAACCGTTTTTCCTGCCAGTTGAAGGTCCATGGTCATGTCGCCTTTCGTTGGACGTTTGCAGCAACGCGGAGCGGACCACGCTACCCCGACCGGTCCAGCCGTTCGCCTGACCGCGCCGCCGCCTGACCCCTGTCACGCGGACGGCCGGACGATGACGATCGCTCCCGCTCGAGGCTGCGACAGGCATGGCCGAATGCGCGGAAAATGGCAACGCTGTCGGGGTTTTCCGCATAGCGCCACTCGGGATGCCATTGCACCCCCAGGACCCATGTGCAGTTCCCTCCGCGCGCGATCTGCTCCTCGCAGCCAGGCCCATACGAGCCGGCCATGCAATCGGATGCAGTAGGTGCGAGCCGCACCGCCTCGACGGTGCCGTCTGGCGCCAGTGCCTCCACCACCAGTCCCTCGCCCAGCCGGTCGATCGCCTGACCGTGCACCGAATTCACCGTCAGCCTCTCGGCGCCGACAATCCGTGCCAGCCCGCCGGTGACAGTGACAGCAATGCTTCGGGCCGTAGCGCTGCTCCAGCGAGCCGGAGCCGCCGCGATGGTCCAGCCGCCCCGGCCGCTCATGCACGCGCTGGATCAGCGAGCCGCCGAGCGCGACGTTCAGCTCCTGAATGCCACGACAGATGGCCAGCACCGGCACACCCCGGGCGACCGCGGCGCGGATCAGCGGCAGCGTGGTGTGATCCCGCTCCAGGTCATGATACTCGGGCGTCTCGCTTTCACCGCCGGCATAGTGCGTCGGGTGCACGTTGCTCGGACTGCCGGGCACCAGCAAGCCATGCAGATGGTCCAGCAGGCCGAGTTGCATCTCCCCCACGGGAGGGATCATGACCGGCAGCGCCCCGACACCGCCCAGCACCGCGGCGGCGTAGCGAGCCGGCGTCTAATGCATCGGCATGTCGTTGACCAGCTTTGCGCAGGCGGGAATGCCAACAACCAGACTCATGACGCCGGATCCCTGACGAAGGCCTCACGCGAACGAGGCGAAATGACGGACCGCCGGTTTGTTCAGTCCCGCAGCTGTCGCCAAACGGACAATACGGCGGATGCCGCGCCGAGTATCAACCCCGATCCCCGCAATGCATCTTTGCGGCTTTGTCACGACACCGTTCACCCCTCGGTCGAGTTGCCAATGCCAGATGGCGATGAGGGATGTCGCGACCGCACCAGGCAGGTCAAGAAAACTCGCGGCTGACCTTGGCTGGGCGCATCGGGGACCGGGCGCATTATGTGCGAGGGCGGAGGTGGTCGGCAATCACCGCGCCGCTCGCACCGAGGAACATCATCGCCGCCATGCCGCGCGGCGTACCATCGGTGAGCAGCCCGACCAGCAGACCCGCGCCGGCGCCGAGCCCGAACTGGAGCGTCCCCAGCAATGCCGCGGCGCTGCCGGCATGCGCGGCGTGGCGTGACAGCGCACCCGCCGATGTATTGGCGTTGTTGAACCCCTGGCAGCCCAGGATCACCAGCAGCGGCGCGACGATCAGCGCCAGCGCGTGCACGCCGCTGAAGGCGACCAGCACCAGCACAACGGCTGCTGCCAGCGAGATGCGGGTGACGATCCGCAACATGCGGAACAGCCCGACCCGCGGCAGCAGTTGGGCGTTGAGCTGAGAGCCGATGATCAGCCCACAGGAACCGAGGCCGAAGATGAATGCGAAACCTGCAGGGCTGAGGCCGAATCCCTGAATGAACACCGGGGACGATCCCGCCAGATAGGCGAACATGCAGAAGGTGGCGCTGGCCCCCATGATTGCGTGGGTCAGAAAGGTCGGCTCGCGCAGGATTTCCAGGTAGCGCGCCGCCTGGCGGCCTGGACCCAGCCGCGTGCGGCGCTCGGGCGGCAGAGTTTCGGGCAGCACGCGCCAGGCCGAAACGACGCAGACCGCCCCGTAGACCGCCAGCAGCCAGAAGATGCCCCGCCAGTGGGCGAAGGTCAGAATGGCGCCGCCGACAGTGGGCGCAAGGATCGGCGCGACCCCCATCACCAGGACCAGACGGGACATCATGATCGCGGCGGCCTGACCTTCGGCGAGGTCACGGACCACGGCGCGGGTGACAACCATGCCGGCGGAGGCGCCGAACGCCGCGAGCGCCCGGAACAGCGCCAGCCAACCCAGGGTTGGGGCCAGCGCGCAACCGATGGTGCTGACGGCGAAAACGGCAAACCCGGCCCCCAGCGGCAGGCGACGACCAAAGCGGTCCGACAGGGTGCCCTGGGTGATCTGACCGATCGACAGTCCGGCGAACCAGGCGGCGAGGGTAAGCTGAGCGGTGCCCGGCGCGGTGCCGAAGGATGCCTCCACGGCGGGGAACGCCGGCAGGTAGATGTCCGTGGCGGCTGGCCCCACGGCGATGAACAGCCCAAGAAAGGAGGGCAGCCAGGACGGCGTGGGCCGGTCAGGGGCGAGGGTTCGGGGAGCGCTCATTCCGAGCGGGACCACGCGGTGTCGGTTGCACGCACCTCATACAGGAGGGTCCCGAGTCCATGTTCGGGCGTTGGTCCGCCCGTCGGGTTCTGCGACAACGTGGCGCCGGCGGCCTTGTCAGGGATGCGAGGACGCGCGTTGACAGCGCCGGGGATTTGGCTCTAGTCCCCCGTTTCCGGCGCGGAGGGGTGCCCGAGTGGCTAAAGGGGGCGGACTGTAAATCCGCTGGCGTGCGCCTACGTTGGTTCGAATCCAACCCCCTCCACCAGGTAGATTTCGTACAGATTCAGGTGTTGTCAGATCATCGCCGTGCAAAACTATCCGTAGCGTGACCGGTTTCGCGCCGCCCTTTTACGTGGAGATCGGTATCGCGACGATAATGACCGGGGAAGGCGTTGGTGCGACACGTAGGCATTCGCGCATTCGCGTCTAGCACGCTATCGAAATGATAAGCAATGCCCTGCCGCTGTGCCGCCCGGCCTTTGTCCGCCAAACTCTTTGGTCTTGTGATACGATAGGTCATTTTGCTGCCTGGTCGCGTGATAAACTCCCCGATTCGTTGTGCGATAGCGTGCAAGGTCACTCTCACCCATAACAAGGAAACGTTTTATACTGCACGCTCAGAATTGGATTTTGAAATGCACATTCCTCAAAATGACCAACGAGGACATGAGGGCTTTGGATGTCGCTGAAAACAAGTCGGCGTTTGATTGAACCGAACATGCGGCGAAGGCGGGTGCAGGTATCGGCACGAAAAGCCCGAAGCTGTCGCGCGGCTCCGCGCCCTTGTTACGGTGGGCGAAATCCGCGCCTCGGTCGGATAACTACAGATTGTCGAACCTGACCCTGGGCCGGGAACAACGAGAGCCGTAACGCTGCGAGATGAAACTGTCCAAGCAACTATTTCAGTCAATTGCACACGAGATCCAGAATTACGAGGCCTGACAACTATCAACAGTTATCTGCCACTAGTATCCACGTCACTTCGTTGCCTTCTCGAACAGTTTCAATGCGTCAGCATGGTCGATCACTACGTTCGGCAGGTTGGCTTGGCGTGCCCTGAGGCCTGCTACACCGGCGGCTGCCCACACCGGGTCGGAACGGAAGGAAGCTTTTGGGACGATACCCCGGCTGATTTCACCGCCGCCTGCAACCTTGGCTCCCATCGAACAATTATCGGTCCCGGCATCACACAGCCAAGCACCGCCAACGCCAAACCGGATCGCTACCTTTGGCCATCCGAGCCGCCACAAGGTGCCAGACGCAGGACCCCGGCGGCAATTTCAGACCCTCACCTTACCTACAAGGCACGATATATTTCTGTCCAACACCCGTATATTCATAGCCCCCACAAGACAGAGCGTCCCTCCGGTCCGCCACAGCAAGCTGCTCCTTGCAGCGGTTTGAGGATCAGGCTAGGTGGCGCACCTGCAATAAAGCCCGCGATTGAACAGGAAAATGCCCCGTGCCCGAGATCGAGCGCCCAAAGCCGAAGTCCCAAGCCCTCCCCGCCGCGCTTGGCGTCGTGGCGCTGCTCGGCTGGGGTACCGCGGGGTATGTCTATTCCACCGACAAGCAGCAGGAGCGCTCGCTCTCGGACCAACTGGAGCAGCACACCAAGACCGAAGGCACGCTGACCGACCTCAACGGCAAGGTTTCGGCCCAGCAGCAGGTTCTGGACAAGGCCACGCACGACCTGGCGGACGCCGATCAGCAACAGAAGGCACTTCAGGCCCAAGCCGAGCAGACCCGCAGCCAGTTGGCCGACCTCTCGGCCCAGCGCGACAGCACGCAGACGGCGCTGGTGCAGGCCCAGCAGGCCCTGGAAACGGCGCGCAAGCAGGCGCAGGAACTGGCGCAGCAGCAGGCGGACAACCTGAAGCAGGCGCAGGTCGGCGGCGCCAAGGCGGAGCAGACGCTGACCGAGGGCCGCGACGCGATGGCGGCGGCGGCGAAAGTGCTGTCCGACGCGCAGGACCGGCAGAAGGCGGCGCAGCAGAAACTGGACCAGGCCAAGGCGACCATCGCTCAGGCGACCGCCGACCGAACCAGGCTACAGGCGGAGGCGCAGGACGCCGAGCAACACGCTGCCGGGCTGCCTGACGCGATCACGGTTCTCGCGGCGACGGTCAACCAGCGAACCACCGAATTTTCCGATCTGCAGCAGCAATTGCAGTCGACCCAGCAGCGGGCAGACGCGGCCAAATCCGATCTGGCGACAGCGCAGCAGGCCGCCGATGCCGACGCCAGAGCGCTGCAGGCCGCGACAGACGCTCTCGAGCAACACCGGACCGACGCCGGTGCGGCGTTGCAAAAGGCCGCTCAGGCCAAAACCGACGCCGAGCAGACATTGCAACTCGCTCGGCAGCAGGCGGACGATGCCGGCAAGGCGGCAACCGAGGCCAGTCAGACACACGATACAGCGCAGACCGAGCTGCAACAGGCCGAGCAGGCGGCGCAGACGGGCGAACAGAAACTGGCCGAAACCAACGATGCGGTCACCGGCCGCCAACGTGACCTTGACACGGCTCAAAGTCAGCAAAGCTCGGCCGCACAGACCCTCTCCGATCTGCAAACCCGGCAGACAGACGCCACCAGCGCGCTCGAGGCCGCCAAACAGCAGGCAGCCGCCCCACCCCAGGCTTCGCCTGAGGCCGCAACGCCGGCTGCTCCCGACGCCGGGACACCTCCCACGCCGAATGCCGAAACCTCGCCTGCGCCGGACGGAGCGACACCTCCCGCTGGAAACGCGGACAATTCTCCCGCGCCTGACACCGGAACCGCTGCCACCGCGAATACGGAAACGTCGCCCGCGCCGGATTCGTCCACGGCGCGAGCCGACCTGGAGGCCAAGGTCACCGAGGCGCAAAACGCGCTCGATCAGATCAACACCCGGCTCGACGACGCCCGGCAGGCGGCCGCGGCGGCGGACCAGCAGGTTACCCCGGCGCAGGCAGCACTGCAGGAGGCCACCGCGGCGCGGGACGCGGCACAGCAGACCGTAACGGAAGCGCAATCGCACATCGGTGAACTGCGGACCGCGGAGGGCAAGGCCGCGGACGATCTGAAGGCCAGCCAGCAGACGGCGCAGGATGCCCAGGGGAAGCTTGAGGCGGCAAACCAGACGCTGACGCAGACTGGTCAGGCGGAAGCAGCCGCGCAGGCCGACGTCGACTCAAAGGATGCCGAACAGGCGGTCGATACGGCGCGGCAGAAGGTGGCGGAAGCTCAGACGCAGCTCGCCACCGCGACGCAGGCCTACGAGGCGGCTGACAAGCAACGTGCAGACCTGCAGGGCCAGGTGGATCAGGCAAAGACCGAGCTGGATGCCGCGACCGCCAGCCGTGACCAGGCCCAGACCGACCTGCAACTGACACAGCAGCGTGCTCAGGACGACATGGCTCAGTTTGCCAAGTTGGCCGACACGCTGACCGCCGCCGCCGATGACCAGCAGCAGGCGGAGGCCGCGTTGCCCGAAACCGCCCCGGCAATCGATGATGCACATCAAAAGCTGCTCGCGGCGCAGAGCGAAGCCGAGGCCGGACTGCAGACCGCGCTGGAGGCTGGTGCCGGGTTGCAGACCCAGCTCGCCGCCACGCGGGCCGCGCTTGAGCAGGCCATCCAGCAGCGCGACGCCGCCCGGGATCAGCTCGAGGCGCTGCGAAAAGCATATCGTCGAGGCAAAGAGCGCGGCCGAGGACGCCAACAAGGCGCGCGATGCGGCGCAGCAGGCGGCCGACCAGGCCAAGAGTGAGGCCAAGGACGCGGCGCAGCAACTGGCCGAGACGCGGCGGAACGTGGATGCCGGTACCAAGCAGGTGGCGGACCTCGACGCCCAGGCCAAACAAGCGCGGCAGGACGTTGCCGATACCCAGGAAAAACTGGCCGATACCAACACCAAGCTCGAACAGGCCACGCAGCAGCGCGAAACCGCCCAGCAGGAACTGAAGTCGGTCCAGGAGCAGCTTGACCAGACCAAGCTGACATTGACCACCGCTACGGCGTCCGAGACGGAGCTAGGCGGGCGGTTGCAGCAGATGCAGGGCCAGATTGCCGATGCTCAGAAGCAGCTGACCGAGGCCACCGACGCGTCGACCAAGCTGGACGCTCAGCGCAAGCAGTTGGAGCAGGCCGTCGCCGACGATCAGGCCAAGCAGCAATCTGCATCCGCGGCCGCCGATCAGGCAAGGCAGCAGCAGGAGACCGCGGCCAAGCAGGCGAGCGACGCACAGGCGCAGGCCGATCAGACCGCTGAGGCACTGAAGGCGGCCCAGGCTAAGCTGACTGATCTGCAAAAGCAGGCCGAAGACCAGCAGAAGCAGATCGCTGACAGCTCGGCCGCCCGCGACAAGGCGCTGGCCGATCTGAAGACGGCGCAGCAGCAACTGTCTGAGGCGCAGGGCCAGGCGGAGCAGGCCATCCAGGCGGCGACGGTACCAAACCTACGCAATGACTTCGACAGCAAGGCCGGCGAGGCGCTGTCCGGCAAGCCGGGCGTGACTGTGGCGGGCGACCGTGTGATCGTGCAGAGCGACACGCTGTTCGCCCCGGGGGGCACCAACATCAGCGCCGCCGGGAAGCAGATGCTGCACCAGATCGCGGTCACTCTGAAGGCGGTCACCGCCTCGCTGCCACCCGACGCCGCCTGGATACTGCAGGTGGGTGGCCACGCCGACAAGCAGCCGGGGCGGATCTCCAACCGCGACCTTTCGGCCGCTCGCGCGATGACCGTCGTCAAGGCGCTGGAGGCGGAGGGTGTTCCGCCGGGCCAGTTGGTCGCGGCCGGCTTTGGCGACACCCAGCCGCTCGACGCCGCAAACACGCCGGCGGCCTACGCCAAGAACCGGCGCGTCGAGTTCGAGATCACGCAGCGCTAGAACGCTGGGACCGTCCGGCGGCCGGGGACTGAGGCGTCGTTACGCCCTCTGGGCGTGTTTCGCACCACGATCGTCGCGGTGTTGGCTGGGCCGAGCCAGACTTGCCAGCCCGGGGATGACCTGTATACGATTCTGCCAGGTCCCGTTTTGAAGGACTGTGGGAGGGTCGGGCCGTGGAGACATCGGTTCATGACGGACTGCGGGTCGCGTGGTGGCGGGAGCCGACGCGCGAGCAGTGGCACGCGTGGGTCGCGGCATGGCTTGGGTGGACGCTGGACTCCTTCGACTTCACGATCTTCGTGTTCATTATGTTGCCGATCGCAAAGACGTTCGAGTACCGCTGACCGCGGTGACAGCGGTCTTTACTGTAACGTTGTGGTTGCGGCTGCTCGGTGCCACCGGCGCGGGATGGCTCGCCGATCGTATCGGTCGCAAGAAGCCGCTGATGATCTCCATCGCCTGGTTCTCCGCCTGCAACTTCATCGCCGGTTTCTCCCCGAGCTTTGCGTTCCTGTTCTTCTTTCGCGCACTGCTGGGTATCGGCATGGGTGCGGAGTGGCCGGTCGGCGCATCGCTTGCAATGGAAAGCTGGCCGATCCGCTCGCGCGGCTTTATGGCCGGCGTGATGCAAGGGTCATGGGGCCTGGGTGGTCTGTTGTCGGCCGCCGCCTATGGACTGTTGTACGACTGGATCGGCTGGCGCGGACTATTGTGGATCGGTGTCCTGCCGGCGCTGGCAATCATCTATGTGCGCAAGTTCGTCAATGAGCCGGAGGTCTGGGTCGAAAACCGGCGCCTGCAACGCATGCAGAGCCGCGAGGTCCACCTGCCGCTGATGTCCATCTTCAAGCGTGGCGTGCTTGCCAACACCCTTACCGCGTGCTGGTGGATGGCGAGCAGCTTTGTTGTTGGTTACTCGATCGGCACGTTGTTCGCGACGCATCTGCAAAGCGATCTGCACCTCAGCCCTGGGTTGGTGGCGCTGCCGATCATGCTGCAAAATCTGTTGTTCTTCCTGTCATGCTGCTGCTGGGGTTGGCTGGCTGATCACATCGGGCGCCGCTGGGCGATGATCCTTCCGGCGCTTTTGGCCATTCCGGTCACGCCGCTGTATCTGCTGACCGACAACTACACCATGATCGTGGTGTTTTTCGCCCTGCAGGGATGTTTCGGCGCCGGTGGCATCTTCGGCCAGAACGCAAGCTATATGACGGAACGATTCCCCACCGAGGTGCGGGCGACGGCGAGCGGCTTCTGCTATCATCAGGGCGCCATATTCGGCGGGCTGATGGGACCAATCATCGCCTATGCCGCCATCACCTGGAACCTGGGCTTCGCCATTCCGATGCTCATCGGCACATGGGTTGGGCTCGTCAGCTTCATCCTGGCGCTGTTGCTCGGCCCCGAAACCAAGGGCAAGCAGATGGTCGCCGACCTGACCCTGGCCTGATGGCGGCGGCCGTTACCGGACCTCAACCCAACGTGTCGGCAACAGATTGAAAGGGTCGTTGCCGACCAGGTTAAGCGCAAGCATCATTCGTCAGACTGGTCCTTGGCCCGGTGGTGGGGCACCTGGCCTGGTGGCTAGACGGATTCCGCCAACGCGGGTCGGGTCCTCAGCAGTCGCGGCAACCCGGTGCGGCGGGCGTATTCCATCGGGGGTCCGTAACGGAACTGCTGGGACGATATGATCCGGGGTGGATAAAGATGGTCTCAGTGTGGATTTTCCAGGCGCCGTCGTCGCACACATCGGTCGTTGTCCAAGAACCTGCCAGAGGAACCGGACCATGCGGTCCTTGATACGTGCCGGACCAACTGCCAGCCCGAAGCATCATCTCGGCCCCGATCGCCGTGACATGTTCGAGCCTGGATGGGTCCGGATGGTACTTTTCGTAAAATCGCGCGTAGCTATCGACGATGGTCGATCGACCCGACAGTAGTCGGCCGGTCTTGATCATCGTTGCGTCCACCGCATAGAGAGAGGACATTGCCCCGATGTCGCGTTCGGCGTTCGCCTTGTTCACGGCCGCCAGAATGTCGAATCCGATGCGACTTGCCGCCGCGTCCATACGCTGTCCATCAGAGTCGATTGATGTCCGCGCCTCGCGTCTGCTTACCTGCCAGCCGATATCCAACCCCGGGAACGGTGACGATCAACCGGGGCTGCTCAGGGTCTGCTTCGATCTTTCGGCGCAGGCGACCGATATAGACGTCGATCGTGCGATCGAACGCCTCGGCCTCGCGGCCGGCGATAGCATCCAAGAGGGTGGCACGGCTCATCACCCGCCCCGGACTACGCGCAAGTGTCAGGAGCAGATCGAATTCTCGCCGTCGCAACGTGACCTCGCGACCGCACGGATCGATCAGGGTTCGGCCCTCCAAGTCGAGCACAAAGCATCCGCAACCGAGATAACGATGGGGGGCCGCAGCCGCTTTCTTCCCCGGCACCCAAACAAAATTCCGATCACCCATACAACGCTCCTCGGATTTACCGTCGGTCGCGAAGGCTCTGGTCGGGCAGCCCGAGCACCTGTTGCCAATTTTTACTGCAAAACCATGGCAACTGCGGGATCGGGATATTTTGTTGAATGATACCGGTGGGCCGATCGCGTGACAACTCCATGTTACATCCAGCGGTTAAGATCGTGGCGGAGGCAGGAGTTAGAGCCACCACCAGCCGGAGCCCGAATGGGCGCAGCAACGTAATACTTATACGCAGGGAGATATCAATGTTACGGAGTTTCACTATCATCGCCGTGTTAACGACGAGACTTGTCGTTCCGGCAGTGGCACAGCACGTCTCTGACCAGGACGCATGGAGTTCGGGCCAAAGCATGGCCCAGGCGTTCAGCAAGGCGAGCCAAGCAAAGGATGCCGCTGGAGTAGCCGCCCTCTATTCCGAGGAAGCCGTTTACGTCACGCCCGACGGGCCGATATTTGGCCGAGCGGCGATTCAGATGCATTTTGCGGAAGACTTCAAATTTTTCACTCCGGAGCCCGCTAAGCTCGACCGTGTAGCAATGATCGGTGACACCGTGAGATTGAGGACCGGGAGTTGGTCGGGCGTCTTTCAGGGTCCAAATGGGCCAATGGGTGTAAAGGGGTATTGGGGGACGACCGACGTACGCGATGGCGATACATGGAAGATCCGCATGGAGACGTTCAACATGACCATGCTCCCGCCCATCGGACGCGGGAAAATAATGCGGGAGGTTGCAGGAACGTCCCGCCGTGTCACCGAACAGCCTAACTAACCCTTAGGCAACGCCAGCTCCCACCGGCGCGTTCGGCTACGCGTAAGTGCACCGGGCCCAAGGCAGGTTGTTGTCGGCCGCGCGAGCGGCCTGCGCCACCGTCGCGACCCGGGTCACCCAATCCATGACGGCCCTATCTCTCCGGCGCTCAGGCGGAGAAGCCCAGCCTGGAGCTCAAGCTGACGCACCGGCGATGATGTCACCGAACAGTTCCCAGGTTTTGCCGGTCCAGCGCTCAAGCTGAAGTTGTCGGATCGGGTGATAGTTGGTCGGGCTGGTGTTGATCTTGATGCCCGGCAGAAGTATCGGGTTTTCTACGTCGTGCAGGTTGGTTGCCTGTTTCATCATATTCTCGCGCGACAGATCCTCACCGCAATTCCTCAACACCTTCATCATGGTGTGCGCCAGGCCGTATGCGACGCCGTTGCCAGCGTCCTTCAGATCGCCGTCGGGATAGTATTTCGCCATGAACGCCCGCCATTCCTTCATTCCGGCGTCGTCGTCCCAGTGTGGGTCTGTCGGATCCTTCCCGTAACTTGAACTGATGATGCCGATCCCGTTCTCCGGCCCGGCCGGGATCATTACGGTCCCAACGGAGCTGGATACGTTGGACAGCACATGCATCGGCTTCCATTTCATATCCGCGACTCTGCGGATCGTCTGGGCGGCGAATTTCGGCGTGGCAATCGTCATCAGCACATCGATACCGGCGGATTGCAGACTGACGAGCTGACTGTCGATCGTCGCGTCCGAGGTCTCGTACGAGACCGCGATGACCTGGCTGTTGTAACGATCCTTTAGGACGTCACGGACCCCACGTAGATAGTCTTTGCCGAAATCATCATTCTGATACAGGATGCCGACCTTGGCGTCTGGCTGCTTTGCCAGGATATACTTGGCATAGACCTGAGATTCGGTGACGTAGCTTGGTTGCCAGCCGATAGTCCAAGGGTACCCCTGGTAGTTGCCCCATTTGTCCGCGCCGGTGGCCACGAATAATTGCGGCACCTTTTTCTGGTTAAGGTAGCGGACGATTGCCGAATTCGTTGGCGTTCCCAACTGCGCGAATGTTGCCGCGACCTTATCTTCCTCGACCAACCGGCGGGTCTGTTCCACTGTTTTGGGCGGGCTGTAGGCGTCGTCATAAGAAATAAAGTTGACCTTGCGGCCAGCGAAACCGCCATCGTCGTTGGCTCTGCGGAACACCGCCGCGATCGCCTTGCCGATCGTTCCGTATGCCGAGGCCGGGCCACTGTACGGCATGGTATTGCCGATACGGATTTCGGTCGCCGTGACGCCAGGCCACTCCTCCGCTCGAAGGATCGCTGGAGCGGCAGGAACAAAACCCGCCGCCGTGGCGGTCGTCAGCAGTGAGCGCCGTTTCAGCATTGCACATATTCCTCCCTGGACATCAGCCCTGTGTGCCGGGCGATTCCAGCAACCTATCGCTACCTCGCCGAGCGCGCCATGAAATATATTCGCGGCACCACGCCACGAGCCGACGGCGCAGCGTGCTCTTAAACCCATCCGCTGAAGACCCCAGCAACTAAAGCCCGCGTTGGTGCATTAATGCGCTGGCGGTTGTAGAGAGCCTAGCCCTGCATGCTTCCCGATGGCGCGCACAGGCTGGCTGGCGTGGCTGTGCCTAAGTGAAGCTTCCACGACGATTGACTCTTGACAATTTTTGAAGAGACCACATAGTCCGGCTATGCTTAAAAAAGAAATTTGGGGTAATGTTGCGCAAAAACTCCATGACCTTTGCGGCGGGGCAGGAAACCGAGACTGGCGGTCGGAAGGCGAAAGACCGGTGTTTTGAATTTAGCCCTTGCCCCTGACAACATCGGCTAGGGTGGTGAGGTTTCGGAGTTGTTGTCGCACGCCCTCCCTTGCGACCCATGGAAGGCGCAAAATGGGTGGGAATATGGAGGGCCCAGTATGGCTCGTCGAAACTGGACACCGACCTCTGCAACACGGACAAGTAAGTCGGTTGATTTTACGTTTCGCTGGTGACATACTTACCACGGCCCGCCGAGCGTCAACTTAAAAACTTTTGAGAAAAACTCAAACGGGAGTGCATGTGATGAATGTGAGAACGACAACATCAGCTATCGTATTTTTCCTTGCTCTGACTGCTCCGGTCCTGGCGCAGGACGCCAAGTCAATCGCTGACACGGAAAACCAAAAGTTTATAGCGGCATATAAGAAAAGGGATGCCGCGGCATTGACGGCGCTTTACACGAAGGACGCCGTGAAGATTCACCTCTGACACGGCGAAACCGGTAGTTGGTTCGGACAATATCCTGAAACTCTTCCAGGCCGAATTCTCGCAACCATCGGAGAATCTGACGCTTACCTCAACCGAGACCCGCTCGCTGGGTGCTGATCGGCTACTCGATGCCGGGGTATGGGGCCTCGACATTCCCCAAAAGAGCGGCCCGACCTTGCATGTCACCGGCCCCTACATCGACATCTTCGTTCGGCAGGGCTCGGCGTGGCTGATACAAACCGACGGCTCCGGCGTAGCACCCAAACCGTAGAACAATCACCCGGATACGATTGGTCCCTCACCACTCGACTCCCGGCACCTTCGGAATCAAAAAATCGATCAGATCGGTGTCGGTATGATTGGTGGCTGCGGTCAGACGTTGGACTGCGAACTGTGAGCCGATCTCCTGTGCCAGTTGCGCCGTGACGTGGCGGCCGAGGAAGCTGGCAACCTGCTCGGCGTTCACGCTCAGCACCGATTGGTGGACGAGTTGCCTATACAGCGGCCCCAGTGTCGTGGTGGCGGGAACGGCGGAATCAATCAACAAAACGCCTCACCCTCTTGCCGTGCCCCCACCGGCATCACCATCGTAGACAAGGCCGGGTTCGGTCAGCGACGGACCTGTTTCGGGCCACCAGGTCCACCGCCCGCTGCCACTTGCCATGGAGACCACGTTGACCAGCGCCCGCAATTTCGACATCGCCATCATCGGCGCGGGCATGGCCGGCGCCTCCGCGGCAGCCAACCTGTCCGCCGATAACCGCGTCGCCTTGCTCGAGGCCGAGGACGTCGCTGGCTACCACACCACCGGCCGCTCCGCCGCGATATGGATCCAGAACTACGGGCCGCCGGATGTGCGTAGCCTCACCCGTCTGTCGCGCTCGTTCTACGTCAGCCCGCCCCCGGGCTTCGTGGACGGCAGCTTGGTCAGCCGCCGGTCGGTGCTGACGCTCGCTGCCCCCTCACAGCTTCCGAGGCTGGAAAACGCGATCGCCGGCGGTGTGGGCATCCGGCGCATTGATGTGGGCAGGCCGAAGCAATGGTTCCGGCGCTGCGACCCGGCTATCTGGGCGGCGCCGCGCTGGAGGAGGACGCCTTCGACATCGACGTCGCGGCGACCCACCAGGGCTTTCTCCGCATGCTCCGCTCCCATGGCGGTGTGCTCGGCCTGCGCAACCGGGTAGGACGGATCGAGCGGCGAGGCGGCTTGTGGGAACTCGAAGCCGTCGGCGGCGAGGTGGTTCGTGCCGCGGCGGTGGTCAATGCCGCCGGCGCCTGGGGCGACGAGGTCGGCCGCATCGCCGGCGCGGTGCCGCTCGGTCTCGAGCCGCGCCGTCGGACCGCGGCGATCGTCGATCCCTCCCCGTTTGACGTTTCCAACTGGCCAATGATCGTCGATGTCGACGAGGCCTGGTACGCTCGGCCCGAGGCAAGAACCCGCCTTATGGTTTCCCCCGCGGATGCAACGCCGAGCCATCCCCATGACGTGCAGCCCGAGGAGTTCGATATCGCCTTGGGCATCGACCGCATGCAGCAGGCGTTGGATATACCGGTAAAACGGGTCGAGCACAGCTGGGCCGGGCTGCGCACCTTTACGCCGGACGGCAGCCTTGCGTTCGGGTGGGATCCCCGCGTCGACGGATTGTTCTGGTGCGTCGGGCAAGGCGGCTACGGCATTCAGACGGCCCCAGCGGCGGGGCGTTTCGTTGCCGATCTGGTAATGCGGCGGGATCCCGGCGAGGCGGCGGAGCTGCTGCCCGTGGTCGACCCGGGGAGGTTCGGCGGGATCGCCTGAGCCGCTGACGTCCCTTGGTGACGGTTGGCGCGCCACACGCCCGGCGGGCGCCGCTGGATGGAGCCGGTTCGAGCACGATGCCTGCTATCTCAGCAGCCGAGCGGCCAGTATTCCCAGGATCCTGTGCACGGCGACCGAGTCCAGTTCGGCTGCGTAATTGCCACCGAAAAGTTCGGCGGATCAACGCCCGTCTCACGGTCGGCGGGCTGTCAAACTTGACCACCAGATCGCCGCCCTGCCGTCTTAAGCTGTGGAACGGAACTTTGAGGCTTCCGTCTCCCAGTGCCAGCAACCCACTGTCCGGCTCGGTAGGCCGAAGAGCACCGGCAATGACATTCCCTCGGAAGGCGCCCAAGCGAGCGCCACCCATCGAGATGTCAAGTATCGTGCATTCGCTGCCTGCGCTTCCGGGCCAGATCACAACGCCGCGCTCGTTGATCGTAAAGCGCTCGTCGGTACGCCGCCGCGGCAACTCCACGCACGCCAGACAGACCAACGCGACTGTGGCAATGTTGAACAAGCTCCAGAATACATTCAAATTGAAACCTGAGGTCCCGGCCAGGCTGCTGTTGGCGGACACATGGAAGGCCAGGCCAGCGATTGTCGCCGCGCCGATCGCCACAAACGGCCACATCAGCGTCCATTGCACAGTCGTACCGTCACGCAAGATACCTTTGGGCGTCACCTTGAAGGCGTGCCCATGCGGCCGGAACAGTCCCGCAATCGCGTTGCCGATCACCACGACGGTGGCCGGCAACTGTGCGATGTCGCTCATGACGGGAATGATCAGGTTGCGGCTGTAGATCGACATGAACATGATCGACCCGATAACCGCCGGCAACAGCCAGTACACCATGTCGATACCAGTCGCGGCGATCACCGCGGTACCGGTCCACCAGAATACCGCTGGACCGGCCAACACCAGCAGCCGAAACGGGAAAGTGACAATCCAGAACAGCGAGACGTCAAATCCCGACAGACGATTGATCAGACTGATCCGTCCACCGCCGAAGAACGACCAACGCGTGTGCAACTGCTGAACCGCACCAAGGCACCAGCGGCCTCGCTGCGAAACGTAGTCACCCAGTCCCTCGGGAGCGAGGCCCAAACTGAGCCGTTCATTGAGGAACACGGTGCGCCAGCCGATCTCATTCATCTTGGTGCTGGTCAGTGTATCTTCTGTTACGGTTTCGGTCGCCATTCCGCCGACCGCCTCTAATGCCGCGACCCGCAGCACCGCCGAGGTGCCGCAGCAGAACGCGGCTCCCCAGGCGTCCTTGCAGGGCAGCAGCACATTGAAAAAGAATCGTTGCTCATCAGGCCAGACGTGGCCGCAGGCCAGGTTGATCTGTATCGGGTCAGGGTTGAAGAAATGTTGCGGCGTTTGTACCTATGCCGACGTCAGGCGTTTCGAAGAGTCCAGGGTAGTGTCAGGAAATGGCGGCTGACAACGAAGTCCGCGTCCAGGACCAAAAGAAATTCTGGTCGCCGTCCAGTCACCAGGATCTGTTTCAACCCATCATTGATGTTGCCCGCTTTGGCGTGTGCGCCTCCGGACCGAGAAAGATACCTGGCACCCAACTCCTCGGCCAACTCTCGCACCCACGGCCTGGCGTGATCATCCAGCACCCAGACGCGGAGGTCCGGATGGTCGATATCCAACGCGCAGACGATGGTCCGTTCCAAAACAGTTTTCGGCTCGTTGTAGGTGGGGATGAGCACGTCGGTCGGGGCAGCGCGAAGCGGCAAATCCTGCGTCGCATCGGCCTCAGCCGACCGTCCGAGAGTGCGCGACATGAAAAGCAGGATGATCAGGCCACTGACCGCGTTCAATACCTCCATGACCAGAAACGTCACTGCCCAGGCGTTCTGCAGCCAAGACTGCTGCGGTGGCAGAGCGCCGATGCGCCAGATCAGGTAGCGCAGCATCAGAATGCCCGCGAGTCCGGCGGCGCCTATCCTCACCACCCTCGCAGCCGTCCGCGTAGCATCGCTCGGCGGCAGCCACTTGACGCAGAGAAAAGCGCCCATTGTTGCCAATGCCGGCCCCCAAGCCGCGAGGCCGTCATACGGCATCGAATTTCGCCAAGGGCCTTATTCCGACAACGCGATGACCGGCCGCAATGGCCGCAACCGCCTGGCCCAGTCCATCCAGCCGGTGCCAGCCGTCGGTAACAGCACCCGCGCCGTCCGTCCCACCAGACAATCACCCTTCCGGTTGGGCGAAGGCGGCACAGCGACGAGTACCGACGCCACAGGACGCGTTTCCGCTGCCGGAACAGTTGCCAGCGCTGCATCGCCGCGGACTGCCGCTTCCCCGGTGACCGCCATGATGGAGCCGGCGCGGTCCCGAGTCTCGCCAGCCAGCCGGAATGTTGCGATACCGGTTACGTCAATTTCCGATAGGCGATCCTGCGCGACCGCGACAGCCAGGAAGGCCGCGCCGCAATCGACCGTCTGCGCCAGAAGATCGCCGGGCGCCACCCGTTCGCCGGACACCGCTCCCAGTCGCCAGATCATGCCGGCGCTGGGTGCCGTCACGGTTGCTGCCCGCAGCAGTTGAACCATGCCGGAACTCGCCCATCAGTTGCTCTTCGGTTTCGGCGATCTCGGCTTCCATGCCGACGATTGTCCGGTCCAGATCGATCAGCCTCTCCCGCACTTCATCGGCCCGTTGTGCTGAATAGGTGACATCGTTCGCGCTGTTGACCTCGACCAGAACACCCTGTTCGGCCGCCCGAGCCTGCGCCTGCGTCGCTTCAATCTGCCGTTCAAACGAGGCCACCTGCTGCGATGCAACCCGGACCGCGGTCTCAGCCAGCTCGATCGCGACTTGAGAACACGGTACCCTGCAACGACAGATTGCGCTGCAAATCCCGCACCAGCTGTGCCATCTCATGCGTTTTCGCTGCCTGATCGAATTTTATTCGATCTATGTCAGTGTTAAATTGTGCGACTTTCATCAGGCGATGCCGCGTGGCGCGTCCGGTCAGATCGGTCAGCATGCCGGTCAGCGCCGCCCGTTCTCGCTGCGCAGCGGCCAGATCGGCGTCAATCCGGCCTCGGTGCGCGCGCAAACTCCCGACGCGACGGCCGTCGATCAAAGGATTGACGATTGTCGCGAGCGGCGCGCCGGCTGTTACCGGTTCTCCGACCTCGCCGGCCCCTGTCTTCACAAGGCCTTCAATCGGGGCACGCAATGAAACCACATGAGCGGTGACGACGGCATTGTCCGTGGTTACATAGTTTGAATTGGCCAGCAGCGCGGCGCCGCCAGTCCCCAACAGGCCGATTGCCACCAGGGGCTTCAACCAACCCGGCAACCGGGATCGCAACGTGCGACGCGGGTCGCGCAGGCTGATCCCTGGCGACATCTCCGCGACTGGGCTCTGTATCCGGTTGAACACGATCGACCATTTGCCATTTCTGCCTGCCGCATGTTCCACGAAAAACTTTAAGGAACGGTTAGTTCGACGGCTGACTTGCTGGCTGACAAATGAAACCCCTGGACTGGCCGGATCCTCCCCCGCTTTCCCCATCGGATATTTGAGCAGGCCAAATGTCGCCGGGGAAGGTGCCCTTGGTTTTGCCGCACGAGTGTTCCGGTCGCGAACAGCCGCGACACCCGAACGAGGTTGAATACCGGCAGCCCTTGAGGCGCCCTTGAGGCTGACCGGTATCATCACGGGGTCGGCGGGGCCAACAAGCACGCAGGTGAGGGGGCCGCGCGCGAAAGAATATGATGCCAGCAGCGGACACATTGGCTGAGTGTGGAAATCAAGGGCTGCTGGCATAGCCGTGGCCCGGCCCTGAACTCCGGTCTCAGCCGTCCGAACGGACCTGGGCCACCCTGCCGTCCGTCGTGTTGATCGGCTGCGCGTCGCTCGCCGTCTCGTTCCGCTATGCCACCGGAAACGCCGCTTCCATCGCCCGCCGGTAGCGGTAGGTGTCATCCGTCGTATCGATCTTGACGTCCTCCCAGGTCACCGGCTGCCCGATCGGCACGTCGCGCAGCAGAAGCAACCCGGTTCGCCAGACCGATCGGCAGGCCGCCGACACGCAGACTGTCCGCCGCGGTCATCAGCTTGCCCCAGACGCAGGCGCCACCCTCGCCATCCAGCATTTCGCCCGCCCGCAGGTCGCGCTTGGCGGTCGAGACCACATCGCCGCGGAAGCCCGAGGGCGCGCCGGTCGGCTCTCCGCGCAACGCCGCCGACAGGATCGAAACGTTCAGTTCCAGCCCGATCAGATGGAACGGCCGGTACAGCGCCGACACCCGGCCCGCCGGCGTCGGTCACCACGCCATATTCCTGGAAACAGCGGGCGGCATAGTCGTTGGGCGCCTCGAACACCACGAACACGCCCCAGCGCAGGTCGTTTGTCACCCCAGTGCCGTCGCGGTGGACGCTGGAGACCACCTCCACCTGCCCACTGTGGTGCAGCGCGCCAGCGTTGCCCGGACGCAGCATTTCCGCCATCTCATGCGTGCCGCACGGCGGAAACGCGAGCCCGTCCGGCGGTGGCGTCAGCCCCGATGCATTGGCGACCGCCGCCATCTCGATGCCAGATTTGGTGCCGTCAAGGAATGAGTTGAACATCTGCGGGTTCATTCCGCCGATCCGCGCCTGTTCCGCTGTCAGCCCGTAGTAGCCCCAGACCGTGTCGGGCGTGGAGGCATGATACTCCGGCATGTACTTGGTGCCCTTGCCGGCGGCGATGACCGGAAAGCCGCAGGATCGCGCCCAGTCCACCAGTTCGCAGATCAGCGCCGGCTGATCGCCATAGGCCAGACTGTAGACCACACCGGCCGCTTCGGCCTCGCGCGCCAGCAGCGGGCCGGCGAGCACATCGGCCTCCACATTCACCATGACGATGTGCTTGCCATGGCGGATCGCGTGTCTCGCATGGGCGATGCCGGCGGGGGCATGTCCGGTTGCCTCGATCACCACCTCGACCTCCGGCAGCGCGATCATGCCGGCGGCATCGTCGAGAATGCGGGTGGCGGCGATCCGCTCCTCCGTCCACCCGACCCCCCGGCAGGCCGCTCGGGCGCGATCGGGGACAGGTCGGCGATCGCGGCCACCTCCAGCCCGGGCGTGGTCGGGACCTGGGAGAGGAACATCGACCCGAACTTGCCGGCGCCGATCAGACCGACCCGCACCGGGCGTCCCTGCGGCGGCACGCTTTTGCAACAGGCGGAACAGGTTCATCGGTTTCTCCAATACGCAAGGGGGCGATGCGAGCCCGGGGAGGTCGGCGTCTCGCTGGTCATGCCACATCTATAGGCTCGCGACGCCCGACCGTGAACCGGTTGGGTATGGCTGTGCCCGGCGGTTGTTCGGCACCGTCGGGGTGCCGCGCGCGACCGGATGTGATATCAATGGGCCGGAACGTTGACCTGTCTTGCCACCGTCAGCCCGTTGTTATCGTATTGATTTCGAGCGCGGCCCCCTCACTCGCGTGCTTGCTCGCCCCACCGACCCCGCACCGCATACCGATCAGCCCAAAGGGGTACTGGTATATTTCGCAGCTGGCGACAAAGCCGCCTCGTTCCAGGTCGAGAGGCCGACATGACAGAATTCGGAGAAATTCAAGGCCCGCGGCCGAGGTGGAGATTGGCCGGCACTGGCCCGGTCGCCGGCACCATCGTCCTGGTCCTCACCCTGCTCCTGCTGATCCCGCCACACGGCATCCTCTCCGACAACGAGGAGAATTACTTCGCGCTCGCCGAAAGGTTCGTCGACGGCGGCGCCTGGCCGCCGGCAAACCGCATTGTTCGATGCATCCCGACACCGGATAGTCAGTGATCTGACGCTCGGCTCACTGGTTGCGGCTGTTGGCTACGAGCAAGCGCAGGTCGTCACCCGGCTGTTGACGGTCGCGGGCTATGCTCTGACCCTTTCCGCCCTGTTCACCGCATTTGGACTGTCGGCGCTGGACGCGGTGCTGGCCGTCATGATCATGGCGACGATCGGCCAGGACATCATCGGCGGCGAGTGGCTGTTTGGGGGCTACGAGGCCAAGGTGGCCGCCTACATTCTGGTACTCGCCGCTCTCAGAATCGTACTGATCGGCGAACGACTGACCGCCGCCACGATTTTGTTCGCGGTGGCGACATATTTCCATTTCCTGGTCGGCGGGTTCTGGTTCGCCGCCGCAATGGCGCTGCGGCTGCTTGACCGGCCCCGACCGGCCACGGGGCGCGCAACGGGTCGCTGCCGCAATCATGCTCTACACGCTGCTGGTCGCGCCATTGCTGGCGGTCATAGCGTGGTCGCGATCTGCGCTCTCCGAATCAGCAACCGATGTGCCGTCACCCGACCTGATCTATTCCGTTATTCGCGAGCCGCATCACCAGTCACCATTTCTTTCATGGAACTACTTTCTCGATCTTTGGCTGCCAGGCTATCTTATGGCCGTGCCGATGCTGCTTGCCTGCCTCTGGATCGCCTGGCGCGGGCAAAGCCGGCCGTTGCGTGTGGTGGCAGTCTGGCTGGCCGGCCTGCTGGCATACCTGTTCCTTATTCTACTGCCAAAATTCCTTGACCGTAACAGTGGCGCACTCGGCAAATTCTACCTGTTCCGTCCCTCGTCGCTGATCCTGCTGTTGTGGCTGATGCTGGTGCTGGCGGCCTCGGTCGCGGCGGTCGGCGGCCGGGCCTGGGTCCTGCGCGGGTCGTCTGCTGGCGCTGATCGGCCCGGCCTTCCTGTATTTCCAGGGCGAGCGGCTGGCGCACGATATCGCTGCGAACGCGGCGCTGGAGCATGACAAGCGACCCCTGGTGGCGGAAGTGACACGCGTCGTTCCCGCTGGCGACGTGGTGCTGATCGATCCGGACGCGGAAATGCAGTTGCTCGACTTCGAGCGCCGCACCGGGCGCCCGACGCTGGTGATGTGGAAATTCGCCCCCACCAACGATGCTGACCTGATCACCTGGTATCGCCGCATCGAACTGCGCCGCGCCGTGTTCGAGCAGGGCTGTGGCCCGGGCGCCCACGCCTTCAACGTTTCATTCCTGCTGACCACCCCGGCGAGGGCGTTGCGGCTCGTCGCAAGCTGCGGCCCCGAGATCATGCGCGTCGGGCCTTGGGTCCTGCTTCGCCTGCTTCTCCGCGCGGATTCGCCCCTGAGTCGTGAGGTTGGTTGGCGTCTCTGCGAATCGCGGGTCGCTCACGCGTTCTGGTCCCAGTCGGGATCGGCACTGGGGCTTTGTCGTCCTCCCTCGGTCAACAGCCCCTTTCCGGGAATGTGGTTGATCTCGAGCCTGATGCCGTCCGGATCCTCGAAAACAAAAAAGTAGTAGCCCTCGGCCCACTCGCGCTCCATCGGGCCCCGATCGATCATGGCCCCCATTTCGCGAAGCTTGGCGGCCGCCCTGTCCACATCATCGCGCGACCGGGCCCGCAGACACAGGTGGTGAAGCCCGATGCGGTTTTGCTGGAAACGTTCGCCCTCATACTCCTTCGCGCATCGCTGTATCCCGAGCGCCGTGCGACCGCCGACGTGATAGACGAAATTGTTGCCGTCGTAGACCTTCTTCAGGCCGAGGAACGGCAGAAGCTCGCAGTAGAATGCGCGCGACGCGTCGAAATCGCTGACCGTCAGGATGACATGCGCCATGCCGTTGATCTCGATCATCACAATGTCTCCACTGCGTTACGGTAGTCACTGTCTCTGGCTTGCACGATACCAGCCGCCATCGACGCTGACCGGCTGCCCTCGGAATGTCATCGTCGGACCTCGTCTGACCTGGTCCGATGACGATGACCTTACGATAAGTCGTAGATCCCGGACTGTGCCGGGGACGACACTGGAGGCGCCGTCGAGTGGCGTCTTCCTGACGTTTAGTGGTTTCGCATGCAACCTCAGCGACCAAGACGCCAACCGGCCTTGACCGCGAAAGCCTCGAAAAAGTCGACGTCGTACGCCCGCTCCGGAGATTGCCGAACCTCCTCATCGATCAGATGCGCGTCTGGTCCAACAAGAATACGCCAGCGGCCGGCCTTGACCCCATCGAGAATGGTTGTCGCGGCGGCGGCCGCGGTCGTCGGCGCCTCGTCGATGAAGCGTCGCGCCCGTTCGGCGACGATGGCCCGGATCTCGTCATCCGACGGCCCGACACCGTCCCGGCCCAGTGAGGTGAGCCACGCACGGGCCTGGGCGATCTGCGCCGGGCTCAGAACGTCCGAATCGTTGCGGGCCTGGATCTTGAGCGAATTGGTGCGGATGGACGTTCCGATGTGGCCCGGCATGACGACGGAAACGCTGATATGAGGAGCGTTGATGCGAAGATCGGCAATCAGCGCCTCACTGAATCCTTTGACCGCGAACTTCGCGGCGGAATACGAGGTGTGCGGCACCAGCGGCCCGACCGATGCCCAAAAACCGTTGACGCTGCTGGTGTTGACGATGTGGCCTTCCTCAGCCTCTTGCAGCATGGGCAGGAAGGCGCGCGTGTTGAGATAAACCCCGCCCCAGCAGATGTTGAACGTCCTCTCCCATTCCTCGCGACTGTTGGCGATCATGCTGCCGCCGCCACTGATCCCGGCATTGTTGAACAGCAGGTGGATCTTGTCCGTGGCCTGTTGCGCCGCGACCGCGTCACGAAAACCGTGCACCTGCGCTTCGTCGGATACATCAGCGACGTGCGTTGTGATCCTCAGGCCCTGCCGCGGCCGCGCTTCCTCGCATAGTCGTTTCGTTTCGGCCATGTTCTGGGCGGAGACATCGCACATCGCGACGCTGCAGCCCTCGGCCACGAGTTGACGCACCAGTTCGCGCCCCATGCCGGTACCGCCCCCGGTGACGACCGCGATCCTGCCTGAGAATTCCTTCATGAACGTTTGATCCCATTGTTTCCAGGACGTTGTATTATCTAGCCAGTTTGCTGGACCCCGTCCAGAACCGCCCGGTATCCCCGTGCCCCAGATCGGTTCCCACACGGCCGGGGCGCTTAGCCTAAATCGAGTCCTTGACCAGCCGCTTTTTCAGCGCCTCGATATTGGCCTGCACGCCTGGCAGATTTCGGATCGACCGACGCCGCGCGCTGAAAGGCGGCAAACGCCTCTCGCTCCTTGCCCAGCCGGATGTCGCACATTCCCAGGCCCGACAGCGCTCCGAAATGCCGAGGCTCCAGAGCGAGGACCTTGTCGATATCCCCGACCGACTCCTCGAACCGACCCATCGTGTAGAGCGTCGTCGCACGCTTGTTCCAACCCTCGGCAAAGGCGGGCGTCAGTTTCACGACCTGATCGAACAGCGCGAGTGCCGCATCGTTGTCGCCAATGTTCAAACGGGCAACACCCTCCGCCATGAGCGTGTCGACCGTCGGGTCCCCCGATTTGGCCCAGACCTCCCAGATCGTTTCCTCGATCGGCCGTGCCGCCTCGGTCGTCGGGGCCGATTTGAGGGCGGTGAACAGCGGTGCGAGCCGTGGGTCATTCTGATCGGCCGCCGCCGGCATTTTGACGCCGGCACAGATTGCGACGACGAACCAGCCAACCGAGGCCAAAGAGAGCATCCGCTGGCGTCGCATGCCACTCTTCACGACTATGCCGAGCAGGGACGGCCGCATGTGCGGCCCCGGGGCGGCGCTGCGTGGATCACCCCGCGTCGGCGGCGATCGACATCTTCTCTATCTTGTCGGGATCGGCCACCGTCCCGCCACCACCGCTGCCGCGCTTGATCTGGTCGACCAGCTCCATCCCCTCGACCACCTGGCCCCAGATCGTGTACTGCCCGTTCAGATGCGAAGCCGGCTCGAACATGATGAAGAACTGGCTATTGGCGCTGTGGGGGCTTTGGGAGCGGGCCATGCCGCACGTGCCGCGCTGGAACTTTGCCTTGTCGCTGAACTCGGCGCGGATGTTGTCCAGGTCGCTGCCGCCGGTGCCGGTGCCGGTGGGATCACCGCCCTGCGCCATGAAGCCTTCGATCACGCGGTGAAACGGCGTGCCATCGTAAAATCCCCTCCGCACCAGCGTCTTGATCTGCGTCACATGCATCGGCGCGATGTCCGGCAGCAATTCGATCACCACCCGGCCCTGCTTCAGATCGAGGTAAAGCGTATTTTCGGGGTCAGGGGTCGGCTTCGTGTCGCTCATGACGATCATCTCCTTTATGGGTTATTTCACATCCGCGGCGACGCGCAGGTGGACGATTCGGTCGGGTTCACCCGCCACCAGGCCGTTCGGCCCGCCACGTTTGATCTGATCGACGAATTCCATGCCGCGGACGACACTGGCCCCAGATCGTGTACTTCCCGTCGAGCGAAGGAGCCGGCGCAAACATGATGAAGAACTGGCTGTTGGCACTGTTCTCGGAGGCGGCCCGCGCCATCCCGCACACGCCGCGCAGGAAGTGCCGCTGGCTGAACTCCGGCGGCAGATTGGGCAGTGGGCTGCCACCGGTTCCGGTGCCCGGTGGGATCGCCGCCCTGCGCCATGAACCCCTCGATCACGCGATGAAACGGCGTCCCGTCGTAGAATCCCTGACGCGCCAGTGTTCTTGATCCGCTCGACGTGCTTCGGCGCGACGTCCGGCAGCAGCGCGATCACCACCCGCCCCTGCTTCAGGTCCATGTAGAGCGTGTTCTCCGGATCGTCGGACCGATGCCTGGCTCTGCGCCCGAGCCCCGCGGAAAAGGACGATAGCGGCGGATGTCAGCGCGACGCAATCGCAGATCATGGTACGGCGGCGCATACGCCCTCCTGATGTGGAAACGGGGAAACGGCCGATGGTTCAGCCTCGGATGCGCTTCATTACCCGTTCAAGCGTGAAGGGCGGAACGAAAGACGAAATATCACCGCCCAGCTTCGCGACCTCCTTCACCAGCCGCGAGGCAATGAACTGGTGGCGTTCGCTCGCCATCAGGAACACCGTCTCGATGTCGGGGGCCATGCGATAGTTCATACCGGCCATCTGGAACTCATTGTCGAAATCGGACACCGCGCGCAGGCCGCGCACGATCATCGAGGCGCCGACCTTGCGGGCGAAATCGACCAGCAAGGTATCGAACGGGACCACCTCGATCACCATGCCGTTGCGGCTGGCGATCGCCGTCGATCTCGGCCCGCACCAGTTCGACCCGCTCCTCCAGCGTGAACAACGGCCCCTTGCCGGTGTTGATAGCCACCCCCACCACCAGCTTGTCGAGCAGACGCGCCGCTCGGCCGATAACGTCGAGATGGCCGTTGGTGACCGGATCGAATGTCCCCGGGTACAGCCCGATGCGCGCCGAACCGTGCCGCGCAGCCTGCTTAGCCATCGCTTCCTTCCTCGGGCTGCCTTCCCCGGGCTGTACTCCCCGGGCTGCGTCCTTCGGATCGCGGCGATGTGCCTTCGGCCTTGGGCTCTTCCGTCGCCCGAAGCGTCGGGCATCGGCCCTTCCCCAGGTCCGCATCTGCCGCATCGGCGTCCGGACCTGCGTCGTCCGTCTCCTCCTCCAGCACCGGGAAGACGCTGGTCACATGCTCGCCGGCGACGACGCGGAACAAGGTGACGCCCATCGCCTGCCGGCCGGTGATGCGGACCTGGTCGGCCGGCACGCGGATCAGGCGGCCGGCGTCGGTGACCATCATCACGTCGTCCCCCTGGCGCACCGGGAACGTCGCCGCCACCGCACGGCCGTTGCGTGCCGACAACGTGATGTTGGCGATGCCCTGGCCGCCCCGTCCGGTCACCCGATATTCATAAGCCGATGAGCGCTTGCCGAAGCCGATATCGGTCACCGCCAGCAGCATTTCCTCCGCCGCCTCCAGTTCGGCGAAGCGCTCCGGCGTCAGATTTTCCTCGGCGACCGGCTCTTCCGACTCCAACGGCAGCGCGGTCCGCGGCCGACGGCACATCCGCCTCGTCCTCGCCATTGCCGCGGCGCTTGGCGTTGGCGGCGCGCACATAGGCCGCTCGTTCCGCCATGCGTGGCTTCGACATGACGCAGCACCGACAGGTTGATCACTTCATCGCCAGCCTGCAACCTGATGCCGCGCACGCCGGAGCTGTCGCGGCCGGCGAACACCCGCACCGTGTCGTCGGACAACTGGAAGCGGATGCAACGGCCCTTGCGTGTCGCGAGCAGCGCGTCGTCACCCTCGCGGCAGGTCGCGACGCCGATCAGCCGGTCGCCCTCGTCCAGCTTCATCGCGATCAGGCCGGACGCGCGGACATTGCGGAAATCCGACAGCCGGTTGCGCCGGACATTGCCCGAGGCGGTGGCGAAGACCAGATGCAGGTTCTCCCACAGCGTCTCATCCTGCGGCAGCGGCAGCACCGTAGTGATGGTGTCGGATCCGAGCTCCGGCAGCATGTTGACCAGCGCCCGGCCTTTCGCCGTCGGGCCAGCCTCCGGCAACTTCCAGACCTTTTCCCGGAACGCCTTGCCACCCGAGGAGAAGAACAGCACCCACTGATGCGTATGGCCGTTGAAGCTGCGGGTGACGATGTCGTCGCCGCGCGTGGATGCCCCGGAACGCCCGCGGCCGCCACGGTTCTGCGCCCGGAAAGTTTCCAGTGTCGTGCGCTTGATGAAGCCGTCGCGGGTGATGGTCACCACCATCTGGCCCGGCTCGATCAAGCTCTCGTCGTCCTGATCCGCCAGCGCGTCGACGATATCGGTCATCCGCGGCGAGGCGATCTCCTTGCGCGCGGCGGTCAGCTCCTCGGTCATCACCTCCATGCGGCGGATACGCGAGCCCAGGATGTCCAGCAGCTCGCGGATTTTCCCCGCCACCTCGGTCATCTCGGCCTGGATCTTCTCCCGTTCCAGCCCGGTCAGCCGCTGCAGCCGCAGTTCCAGGATGCCCCGCGCCTGCTCCTCGGTCAGCCGCACCGTGCCGTCGGCGGCGATGATGTTGCCCGGCTCGTCTATCAGCGCCAGCAGCGCGCCGATATCCTCGGCCGGCCAGTCGCGGTCCATCAGCGCCACCCGGGCCGCCGCCGCGTCGGGGCTGGCGCGGATCAGCCGGATCACGTCATCGATGTTGGCGACGGCGATGGCCAGACCCACCAGGTTGTGCGCCCGGTCCCTCGCCTTGCCCAGCTCGAACCGGGACCGCCGGAGGATCACGTCCTCGCGGAACCGGATGAAGCACAGCAGCGCCTCGCGCAGCCCCATCTGCCTCGGCTGCCCGTCGTCCAGCGCCAGCACGTTGATGCCGAAGCTGGTCTGCAACTGAGTGAAGCGGAACAACTGGTTCAGCACCACCTCGGGCGTGGCGTCGCGCTTCAGCTCCATCACGATGCGCATACCGGAGCGGTCGCTCTCGTCGCGCATCTCGCCGATGCCCTCGATCTGCTTTGCCGCGCACCAGTTCGGCGATCTTCTCGATCAGCGGTCTTCTTGTTCACCTGATAGGGGATCTCGGTGACGATGATCGCCTGACGGTCCTTGCGGATTTCCTCGAATTCGGTGCGCGCGCGGATGGTGATGCTTTCCCGCCCGGTCTCGAACGCGCTGACGGATGCCCGAGCGGCCGATGATGATGCCGCCGGTCGGGAAATCCGGCCCCGGAACGATCTTCATCAGTTCGTCCAGCGACGATCTCCGGGTCGGCGATCAGTGCCAGCGTGGCGTCGATGATCTCGCCCGGGTTGTGCGGCGGAATGTTGGTCGCCATGCCCGACGGCGATGCCGTTGGCGCCGTTGATCATCAGATTGGGGAATTTCGCCGGAAGGACGCAGCGGTTCTTTCTCCGACTTCGTCGTAGTTCGGCTGGAAGTCGACGGTATCCCGGTCGATGTCCTCCAGCAGCAACGCCGCCGCCTTGGCCAGCCGCACCTCCGTATAGCGCATCGCCGCCGGATTGTCGCCGTCGACCGAGCCGAAATTGCCCTGCCCGTCGATCAGCGGCAGCCGCATGCGAGAAGCTCTGCGCCATCCGCACCATGGCGTCGTAGATCGCGGCATCGCCGTGCGGGTGATACTTACCCATGACGTCGCCGACCACGCGGGCCGATTTGCGGTACGGCCGGTCCGGCGTGTAGCCCGGCCTCGTGCATGCCGTACAGGATGCGGCGATGCACCGGCTTCAACCCGTCACGGGCGTCCGGCAGCGCGCGCGAAACGATCACGCTCATCGCGTAATCGAGGTAGGAGCGGCGCATCTCCTGTTCCAGATTGACCGGCTGCATATCGCCGTATGGTCCGGTCGGGTCCACGGGCGGATCGGGAATGTCGCTCAAATCTGGCTCGGTTCCTGGTTCACGCCGGTCCGGCTAACCGGCCGGGACACGCGCGCTTCGATCGGCGCTTGATAGGCTGATTCCGTGCCTGTGGCGAGGGGTAGTTCGGCGCAGCGCACCCCCGGCCGTACGGTCCCTCCCCGGCGGCCGGCCAACAACGCGGCGCCAAAGCACCCCGCCGGCATGTCCGGGATACTACGCCGCGTCAACCAGCAGCACGGCTTTGCCCGCCATACGCCTGTCACGCAACTGCCTCCGCCACCGCGGCGATCTCACGCCACGACCGCTCCACGCCGATACGTGGTGCAACGACCCATCGGCGACCAGCGACGCCAGCAGCGACAGGTCCGGCGCGAACCGTTCCTCCGGCTCCGACGTGAAAGTAAAAGAAGCTCTGCACCCGCGCGTTCTGCGAAGTCCCGAAACTCGGCAAAGCTCAATCGCCGTGGGCTCGCCGGACGAATTGCCGTAAACCACGACGGTTCCCCCGCCTCGACCAGTTGGATCGCCTTCGTGCCAGCGACGCACCGCCCGCCAATTCCAGGATCAGCGCGAAGCGGCCCTGTGCAGTCGTCGATGCCGATGGACCACGTGCGTCGCGCCAAGTTCCCGCAGTCCTGCGGCACGTTCTGGCGCTCCCACCACTGCGGTCACCCGCGCTCCGGAGCTGTGCCGCGAGTTGCACCGCCAGCGTTCCCACGCCACCGGCGGCGCCGGTGATCAGCACGGATCGCCCGATCAATGGTCCGCCGAGCCGCAGGGTGCGAAGTGCGGTGAGCCCGGCCACCGGCAATGTCGGCGGCGGCGACGAAACCGACTGCGTCGGGCAAAACCGCCATGCGATGCCCGGGCACCGCCACGCGCCGCGCCCAGCCGAACTCGTCGGTCAACGCCACAACCCTGGACCCGGATGGCGGACCTTCGCCGTTGGCCGCCTGCCGCACGACTACCCCCGCGACATCCTGACCGGGCACCCAGCCTTCCTCGTTGTTGCGAAACGACCGCAATTCGCCGCGGTTAAGCGAGAATGCATGCACCTCCACCAGCGCTTCGTTGGGCGCGGGCCGAGGCTCCGCCACCTCGCGCAGTTCGACCGGCGCAGCGCCGTCTGGTGTATTGACGATGGCTAGCATGGGACGCTCTCCTTGGACCGTTTCTGAGGCACGAATGGTTTCAAGCAACCACGGTTGACGGCCCCGAAATACCGACTGCCGATCGGCGTCATGACGACGATTTCCCCTTCAATGAGTTCGATCCGTTCTTTCTGGTCAAAAATGCCGGCCCCAGCCATCCGGTGGTAGTCCGAGACGCTCAGTTTGCGGCGCGGGACCCAAGGGCTGCAGGTGAGAAGTCCACTATCCTGCATGTCGTCCTTCGGCGAATTGTGACGTTCATCGGGTCGGAGACATGGTGATCGTAGCAGCTAACGTTTAGGTTTGTAATAAGACTGGGGCCAACAAGCCCCTTTCAGGCGTCGTCCTGGGACTGGAATGGCCAGTGCGCAGCGACCTGCGATGTGTTCGGCGCAAGACAGTTGTCAGCCAGCGTTTCCTAAGCCAAAAGGCGCCAAATGCGACGACTACCGGGTCGGTGCATTGGCGAGGTCCAGGGCATCCAGCCCAGCGGTAGGCAATCAGTGGTCTCCTGGAGCAGCGCGCATCGCAATGAAACTACCAGGCCACTGGCGAATTCCGTTGTTGCGATTCGGTCGCATTTACGGTTTTGTAGTAATACCAGCGGCCCTTGGGGCTGACGGGTGCGCGTGCGGGGTTGGTGGGGCGGCCGCACGTGCGTCAACAGTGTTCCAATACGTCGACCGTCGGCAGACAGGTCAACGTCTCGGCTAGTCGCTATTAAGTCTAACTCAAAGTGTCGCAAGACGCGCAAAGAGGACCGCCCATGAACGACGCACAGGTAGACCCGCTGACACGGAGGTTCATGGAAGCACACGCCTCGCTTACCGGCGCCGAGCGCAAGGTGGCCGGTTTCATCCTGAACAACCCCGCGTCGGCGTTGGCGTCTTCAGCGGCGGAAATAGCCGCCACCGCCGGGACATCGGATGCGACCGTGATCCGCGCCGCCCGCGCACTCGGGTTTACCGGTCTGGCCGCGCTACGTCAGGAATTGGCGCGCAGCCTGCAGAATTCCCAGACGCCGGCGGACAACCTGCGCCGCACTATCGCGGCCAGTGGCGAAGATGTTGAATCCGCTATCCATTTGGTATTGACGACCGTTCGGACATCGCTCGACGATCTGCTGACCAAGCAGCGGATCCTGCTCCGCGCCGTTCAGGTGTTGTTTCCGGTGCAACGGATACTTGTGTTCGGTCTGGGTCCGACAGCCTCGGTCGCGCAGTACGCCGCTGCCATCCTTGCCCGGAACGGCCGGCGCACCAAACTCCTTGACTCTCGAGGACGAGCGCTCGCCGACCAGCTACTCGATATGGGCGGCGGCGACGGATTGCTGATGATGGCCTATGGAACCCCCTACCGCGAGGCCACGACGACCCTTGGTGAAGCCGCCAGGCTCGGCCTGCCATCCGTTCTTCTGACCCAGGCCACAGCTGGTGAACTCGGCAAACTCGCTAGCGTGGTATTGCCGGTGCCGCGCGGCCAAACCCGCCACGTGGCCTTGCATGGTCCGACCCTTGCCGCGTTGGAGGCGATCGTCCTGGGCTTGGCGGTAGCCGATCCGGTGGCATCCACGGGGGCGCTGGACAAACTCAACCGCCTGCGCGCCGCTCTCGACCCGCCTCGGTGAACCGCGCCGCCGGCGAGCGTCGCAAAGTAGACGGTTCGTTGGCCCTGGTTGCCACTCGTCATCATTCTTCCCGAGACTGAACGGTCCGCAATGCAGGGCGGGTTCCACAGGCAAGCGGGCTGGCAACGCAACTACCGCAGTGCTGAAAGATCGATCGCAGCGGCGAGGCGATCCAGAAGTTTCTCTTCCAATGTCACGACCTGCTGGTCGGTCGCGACCGGACCGGTCTCGACGAATCGCGCTCGGTTGCGACGCGTGGGAGTAGCCGGATCGTGCGGCGCGATTAGCCAATCCGCTTCAAGAGTCGCAACGCCTCGGTTCGTCACATCTAGCCGGCTGATATTGACGAGGACACGATAGGACGGCACCTCGCCCTGCAGCCGGTCGATGACCAGGGCGTCCGGCCGGCTGGCCGCCAGAAGCGCGGTCAGCCGGTCGGTGACGCCGAGTGACAGGCGGCTGGCCCAGCGTCCCCGCTCGCTTCGGCGCAGCGTGCTGCCGTCACGCACGACAATGTCCTCGGTATCGATTTCGTCCGGAAGGGTAACCCGCACGATCTCGATCACCGTAGGCTTGCGGCCAAGCGGCGGCCGGGGCGGCAACGTGTCCGACGCGGCGGGGGCGCCGTGCAGGGTGTAAAGGGTGAGTGGCGGCGCGCCGCAGCCGACCGCCATCAAGGCAACCGCGCAGGCAACGAGGCAGCCTCGAACCGTTGAAACGCCGGTCACGGCCGACGCCCGGTCAGCAGAAGCTGTGGATTGTGCTCGACGTCGTTGGCAAAGCCTCGCAGCGACGCCGCCGCCGCCGAGAGATCGCGAAGAGTGGATTCGATGTTCACGCGGGTGGTCGCTCGGCTCGAGGTCACACTTCTTAAATCGCCGAGAACCTCGTGCGCCTGCTCGATGGTTTGAGTGGCGTCGGTCAGCAAGGTGTGTAGCTCCGCCCCGCGCTCGTTGAGCTGGCGGTCGCCGGAAGTCGCCAACTGAGTGACACTGGCCAAAGTGGTATCAAGCTTGGTCTGTAGCGCCCCGATGGTCTGGCTCGCCGTGTCGAGCAACTGCGCCGACCGGTCCGAGGTTGACCTCAGGCTGTCGACCAACGGTGGCAAACCCGTATCCAGCTTCTCCGACAGCCCCCGCAGGCTCTGCAATGTCGCATTGGTGTTGTCCGCCAGCTCCCGCAACGGAAGCTGACTGAGCTGTTCCTTGGCGCGCTGTATGGTGGACTGCTTCGCTGGGATTTCCGGCAGATTTGTGAGGTCCGGATGCAGCACCGCCGGCGAACTGGGATCGAAATCGAGATTGATCGCCGACTGACCGGTGACAAAGCTCTGGATGTTCAGTTCAGCCCGCAGACCCTGCCTGATCAGCAGCGGCAGCTTGACCGAGTTCGGCCATTGTTTCGGGGGACCTGGGCGCTGTCGGGCTCTGCTCCGCGTCACCGTGACGGGAATGAAAGCGCTGTGAGACGTGGGATCGAACAAGATCTCGATCGCCTCCACGGCCCCGACCCGCACGCCGCGGAACGTAACCGGAGAGCCCACCGACAGGCCGGCGATCGAATCCTGAACACGACCACGGTCGCGCGCGTCGGAGGATGGAACAGACTGAACTTACCGAACAGGACGATGGCGCTGAGCGCAAGCACGGCACCGCCCAGCACGAATGCGCCGACCACGGTCGGACCGTTGCCCCTCATGATCTGCCGCCGGTCATCGGCGCTGCCGCTTGTCATGGTCACCAGATCCTTTTCGGCCGCGAGCGCCTCAGGTTGTTCGCGCCGCATGAACGCCGCCACCTGCGGGTCGGCGCAACCGTCCCGCAGCGCAGACGGGGACCCATGTGCGATCGGCCTCCTGGTCTCGGCGTCCAGGAATACCCCGTCGTCGGCGATCGCGAACAGACTGGGCAGCTCGTGGCTGACGATAACAATGGTGGCGCCAAGCCCAGCGCGCAGATTGAGAATCAGGTCATCGAGCCGGCTCGAGGTAATCGGGTCAAGTCCGGCGGACGGCTCATCGAAGAACAGCACGTCCGGATCGAGCGCGAGGGCCCGCGCCAGGCCAGCCCGCTTACGCATCCCCCCACTGAGTTCGGAGGGCAACTGGTCGATCGCGTGCTCCATGCCGACCAGGCTGAGTTTGAGCCGCACCATTCGGCTGATCGCGGCGGCTTTCAGCCGGGTGAACATCTGCATCGGCAGGGCCACGTTCTCGCCCACCGTCAGAGCACTCCAGAGCGCCGAACTTTGGAACAGCACGCCGAAACGCCGACCGATCTCGGTGCGGCGCGCCTCGGTGCCGCCCCAGTAGTCCTCTCCCTCGACCAAAATGTTACCGGTGCGAGGACGCAACAGACCGATCATCGACTTCAGCACGGTGCTCTTGCCACAGCCGCTGCCGCCCATGATGGCGAAAATGCTGCCGCGGTGGACGTCGAAGGCCAGATCGTGCTGGATCACCTTCGGCCCAAAGGCGAGCGTTACGTCGTGCAGCGCCAGCAGCGGGCTGTTGCCCGAACCGCGGATGCGTGGATCGCTCATCGGCCGTCAGCGACCGGTCATGGCTAGTGTCTGGAACCGAGAGTTCGTCATACTTGGTATTTTTACTTTTCGAGCTTTCGAATTGATGAAGACACTAGCAAAGCATTGTATTCTAGCGCGAGTCATGGTGCCGAAGTCCGCAAAGGCGGCCAATGGAAAATGTGGCAGACTTCGGAACCACCGCACTAGATGCCGGCCACATCGGCGATGACCGCGAAGACCGCGTCCAGCGCGATAACGCCAACAATCCCGGTGACCACCGCCCGCGTCGCCGCCACGCCGACATCCGCGGCGCTGCGCCCCGCCTTGAGACCGATGCGGCAACTCGTTACCCCGATGAGCACGGCGAATGTGATGCTCTTGCCGAAGCCGAACACGAACTGGGCAAACGGCACCGCGTCGAGCGTCTGATGCAGGAACCCGGCCCCGGTAATGTTCAGCATGGCGATGGAGACCACGAAACCGCCCAGCATCCCGACCAGGCAGCCGTAGAGATACAACAGCGGCATGGTGAAAACCAGCGCGAGGATCGACGGCAGCAGAATGTAGTCGGCCACCGGTATGCCAATCACCGTCAGCGCATCGATCTCCTCGTTGCCCTGCATGGTCGCGATGCGAGCGGCATAAGCACCTCCGGTGCGCCCCGCCATCACGATCGCGGTCATGACGGCAGCCATTTCACGCACCAGGGCGAGGCCGACCAGATTTGCGACGTAGACGTCGGCGGCGAATTTGCGCAACTGCACCGCGCCGACGAAGGCCAGAATGGCGCCGATCAGAAAGTTGACCACGCTGACGATGATCAGTGCGGATGGCCCCGCATCGCGGATATTTCCCATCAGATCGACCGCCCGCATTCGCGCGCGGCCGGCCAACGCCAGGACGCCGCCCCGTCCGGTCGTCGCCAGCAGGGTACTCAGCACGCCAAGTTCGGTCAGTAGGCCGATGGTGCCGCCGCCAATCCAGCCGAGCAGGCCAGGACGCCGACGAGAGGATGGCGCGGGTTCGGCTGACCGGTCAGGCAGCAGACCCAGCAGCTTGCGAGCCGAGTTCGGCAGCGTGGCGGTGTCGATGTCCAGCCCGGCTGTGACCGCGGCGCGCCTGGCATCCCAGAGGAAGGCGATCAGCCCGGTATCCCAGCGGCCGACTTCGCCCATGTCGAAGGCGAGCGTCTCGCCGGCCGGGACCGCGGCCAGCGTATCCGGCGGAAATCCTGGAACAAGCCCCGACAGCGCGATCCAATCGCCCGAGAAGGCGAGAACATTGTGATCTCCGGTCCGGCGAAGCTGCCAACGTGGCACCAACTCGGTTTGATCCGCGCGTCTTCTGTTCGCAGTGTTCAGGTTGGCTGGTTTCAAGCCGGGGACTTCGATCCGTGATGCTGCTTTATGGCGCAGTCGACGCGGGCCGTATATGGCCTGATCGTGATGGCTCGTGGCGCCGGGTCCTGCACTTCCGCCTCGGTAGGTGAACCCAGTGGGTCCAGCGTCCGCCTATGTTTGCCGACCGCCCGGGTCGGCGGCGTTCGCTTCAGAGGCGCCGGCGCACGCTACACAACCTCATCCGTCACGATGTCGAACCCCACCAGCATGCTCGGCCCGAAGATGGTTGACAGCGCCACGTCGGTGGCGTCGCGGCCCCGGGCCATCAGCACCCGGCCGATGCGCGGGAAATTATGCCGAGCGTCGAAGGTGTGCCAATGGCCACCGAGGTAAGCCTCGAACCAGGCGCTGAAATCCATCGGCGCGTCGGCCACCGGGACACCGATGTCGCCTAGATAGCCGGTGCAGTAACGAGCGGGGATGTTCATGCAGCGGCAGAGCGTAACGGCCAGATGCGCGAAGTCACGACACACCCCGCGCTGCTCCACATTGCCGGAGGCGGCGCCGCGCGTGGCATCGGCGTGGTGGTAGCCGAATTCGATCCGGTTGTGCACGTAGTCGCAGATCGCCTGTACCCTGGCCCAACCGGTCGGGCCATTGCCGAACAGCGACCAGGCGAGCTGGCTCAGACGGTCGGTCTCGCAATACCGGCTGCCCAGAAGAAAGACCAGCAAATCGTCCGGCAGGTCCTGCACCGGGTGCTGCTGCGCGTTAGGATTTTGCTGATCCGGGGTGCCTGGATCCTGGATCAGGAAGTTGGTTGAGATGCGCAACCGTCCGGCCGGGGCAACGATGCGGTGGCACAGGTTGCCGAAGCCGTCGAGGTATTCGCTGACGGCGATCGGCGGATCGAAGTTGATCCGGTCCGGCTCGACGATATCGTTCATGCGCGACGGATGGACGCTGAGCGAAAGCAGCATCGGCGTCGGCTGGGGGCACTCGTAGGTGATGTCATAGCCGGCACGGATCAGCACGGAGGAGGCTCCTTCAATGGACGTCCAGCGCTTCATAACGTTGCGCCACAGCGCAGGTTTTCGCCACGTGGACTGGTCAAGCACGGACAGCGCACCCTGTCTGCACAATTGTCGGTCAGGCGGTCGTTGGTCAGCCAGGGCGCGATAACTCACGCTGGTGTGCGGCGATTTTCAACAATATCTTGAGACGATCCTACCCTGGCGCACCAGTCGCGCCTCAGTGTGCGCAGAAATTCGACCCTGCGCAACGTGCCGGCGGAGCTGAGTGAGGTTTTCCAGTGTTGGATCAGCGCTGGTGGTGCTTGACCGTTGGCCCTGCTTGGCGTTCAAAGCGCGCGGTCGAGCCCGTAGCTCAGTTGGTAGAGCACGAGACTTTTAATCTTGGGGCCGTGGGTTCGAATCCCACCGGGCTCACCAGGGAATCAAATGCTTAGCGGTTAATAGCCGTTTTGAGCATCCGCTTCGGGTGACATCGGGGTAACGCCCGGAGGCTCCAACCGGCGCCCACTAGTCACGGCGCCTCGTACCCCGCAGGGTTTGTTCCCGACCGCCGCACCGGCCTTCCGGCGGGATAAGGCGGCAACGGCACCAGCTCAGTCGCCCAATCCGGCGGCCCTCCCATGGTGTGCTCACGGTGTCCGGCGGGCTCCGGCGGCTTCCGGCACCTCGTGCACCGCAGCTTCGCAAGCACCCGGGCGAAGGTTCGATCGCCATGGTCCCGAAGCAGCAAGCGCGCCGGCAATATCGACTGCCCTCGGCAGCAATGCGATTCAAGGCGACAGTCCGGCCAGTTCGAAAAGGCGGAACGGAGGTCGTGCGCACTAAATACACTCGCCGGCCTCGAGGCTCATACGGTGGGATGCTCCGCCACATGGGTGCTGCGGGTGGTGAAAGGCTGGCGCCCGGTACAGGGGCCGCGGCCCACAGTATTCGGCAGCCACTGCTCAGTAGCGGCCCGAGTTGGCCTTCAGCGCGTATATTTTCGAATGTTACGATCAATTGACGATTTGGGGGCTGACGCCTCAGCAAACTCTTCTAATGCAGGACAACCAAGGCGCGGTTGGCTACACCGGTCTCACACTATACGCACAGCAGCCGGGCAGCGATCAGTTTGCGGCAGCGACGCTTTCTGGATACGCCCAGAGTGATCTGACAAATGGTCGTCTGACTGAGGCATTCGGATCGTCTGACGGCGACAGCTACATGTTGTTGCAGGGACACTGACCCGTAAGAATGGTCGCCGCGCGGGGCGCTGTGAACGGAGGTCCGCCTAGATCAGGCTACCAAAGATAAACAGAAATACCGACTAGCACGACGCACATCGCAGGTTCAAAAATGTTGATCGTCGGCTCAAACCTAATGTTTTTCATAAGGGTTAGCATCACATCGAGCTCCCAGCGTATGTCGGGTTCGAGATCGTCAGTGATCGGATATAAATGCCGGCTTGCGCGAGTCCAAACGCAGTGAGTAAGGTGAGGAGCGTCGTAATCAGCGCGGGCATGCCGGCCACGGGTCAGAGGCCGACTTAGATGAAAATGCCTCGCAATAACGTTCACCGTTTCCGAGGACTGACTAACTTCGTTGTACCGAGGCAACACCCTCTCCATTTCGTTGCGTTCGAAACGGACTGCCATAAGGGTAGGTTTACAGCTTCAGTTGACCTGCCCCGAGCACCCGAACCCTGCCTTTCAACATTTTAGGGAGCCATTCTCGCGTCACGTATAAGCGCGCTAGCGAAGACGATCTCTACATCGTCGGTCGACGTTTCCTGTGAAACAAATTCTTGCCCGGTACAAGCCGGGGTGATAAGTTGCCGATGTTGACCTGTGGATTTAAAAGAAGTCCGATGCTTGGGAGAACGACTTCTAGAAAGTAAAGCGTGTATCGTTGTTATTGTCTAACCACATGAGCGGGCCGATTCCGGAAGTGCTCGTACGGAAATGAATGCAAGTGTAGTTGATTAATAATACTTGACCGATCGAAGAGGTGATCACAGTGTCAAGTTTCTGATCGCTTCCGGGGCCTTCACAACGAGGAGCTGGTTATGGCAATCGCCACGGTTGGATCTGGCCAAGAGAGCAGCGGTGTCATCAGGCTCAATAGCGCCAGCCCCGGGCTGATCTTGTATCGAAGCAGTGTCGCCAGTCCCGCCTTCATTAAGGATGACATCTATCTGCCGCTGCTGAACGACCCTGTCAGGATCGTCGAGATAGCTCGCAGAAATGAGGTCGACAGCACGGTCCACAGCGAGTGCAGGACGGACGTGCTAATCAGCGACGTCACAGTATACTTCTTGCTGGCAATATTCGTCGCCGTGCTTGCACTTGCTCTGGTCGTTGTTCCCGATACAGTTTTTATGCTCGACGACCCAATCAGCTTCGCTCGTCGCGGATGAAGCTTAAGGGCATCGGGCGGGGTTTGACTTACTCCTGGCTGCTGCGTTGCGTGGCTGCTCCTAGTAGGGGTAACAGCGGGATAGTATGCGTGTTGTTTATTCGATGTTACTCAGAGGGATGCTATGTAAGTCGGTCCTAGGCGACGGTCGCACGCCGCGACCTCGAGCAGGATTGATGCCCGCCGGAGCAAAACGAATAGCTTTACTGCGCGCGAAACTTGGTCGACCGTGCACATTTGGCGTTTTAGACGGCGTTGCGCTAGCCGCGGGATGCGCGTAAATGGTTTGATGGACGCTCACACCAACACGTCACGTCGCGCGCCGTGAGAATGGATCGACGCCCTCGAAGATGCCGAGCCTGACCTCGGGGCCGGGCGCGCGGCAGGCGGCCTGGTCGTCCATGAACAACATCGCCCAGCCCTAGCCGAGTTAAAGCCGAGACGGCAGAGGATCACCGTCGAGACCGTGACCTCAGAATCTTGGCGCCCAATGACAGTTTGTCGAACTGCAACGCCATTACAGCCGCCCCGCCCACCGGAGACCGCGCGAAATTTCGACGCCGCATCGCTTGAGCCGGAGCGGCGCATTGAGCGCGACCCTACAGTCGGAATTCCCTCGCCTTGTCCGTATTCCGATCTGGCTCGTGTCGGGCGGCGCGCAAACCTTGAACGCAGATGAAGTTGAGCCAGTCCAGACCCGCCTTCCGCGGTAGCCGGAATGGGAATAGCTCGTCCAGCCGATCGTGGACCGTCGTCGCCGTGACTCGGCGGCGAAAAACCTTGCCAGGCCGTTGCGACCGCGATGGCAGCATATGGAAGCGCGCAACCTAAATGCACGGTTTGACGGCCAATCGGCCAGCCGCCCGAGCAGCATCGAGGCTTTCGCACAAGGCCGAACTTCCCGACGATCGCCGGAGGGCCGCCCTCGTCGCGGAGCGAGTGACCGCTGCGGACGCCGCCGCTTCCCGCGTTACCCCCAACGGCTCGGAAACGGAAAGCGCGAAGGCGTCCAAGAAGCTGGCTGATATTAAACGAGAGTACTTCGCCAACGCCGTGTGATCCCAGCACGATCAGGATGGGTGGCCGCGAGCCGCGGGCGATGACCGGCGACAATTTCGCGCTTTTCAAGGTCTGACAATGCCACCTGCTTCCGACATAAATTTCTCCTCTGGCGCAGGTCTGCGGATAATATCCTTGCGTGGCCGCTCCCATTTGCCTAGCCAAGGCTGCATTGACATTGCCGGCTGTTAACGTTACGGTAGGCACGCCTAAGAAATGCAATAATAAGCCGAGAAGGGGAAGGAGGCCGTCAACATGTTCAAGCATTGGGTTTCACAAGCAAAACTACCTCGATTGATCGCACTCTGCGCAAGTGTTTCCTGCCTGGGTTTTGCCGCGGGCGCCCGGGCTCAGGGCCTCGATGACGCGAGCGCACCCAAGCAAACACCCAACTATGTCACCGACGACATGCTGCTCAACGCGGACAAGGACGCGTCGAACTGGCTGCTCTATGGCCGCGACTACGCAACCACGCGATACGCATTGCCAACCCAGATCAACCAGGACAACGTCAAGAAACTGGTGCCAAAATGGGAGCTGTCGTTCGGCGTGCTTGACGGCCAGGACAGCCAGGCGGTCGTGGTCAATGGCACGGTCTACGTCACGTCGTCATACAACCGCGTTTGGGCGTTGGACGGCCGCACCGGCGAGATCAAGTGGAAGTACGAACGCGAACTGCCGGCTGACGTGTTCCCCGAGCTGTGCTGCGACGTGGTCAACCGTGGTGTCGCGGTGTACGGCAACAAGGTCTATCTGGCCACGCTGGACGCCCATCTCGTGGCGCTCGACAATGCCACCGGCAAGGTCGTCTGGGACAAGCAACTCGGCGACTACACCTATGCCGAGACGTTCACCATCATGCCGATGGCCCTGCGCGGCAAGATCATTCTGGGCACTTCAGGCGCCGAATATGGCGTCCGCGGCTGGATCGAGGCGGTCAATGCCGACACCGGCGAGCAGGTGTGGAAGACCTACACCATCCCGGCCGCGGGCGAACCGGGTTCCGAGACCTGGGGAGGCGAATCGTACAAGTACCGGCGGCGGCTCCGCCTGGATCACCGGCTCCTACGATGCGCAACTCAACACGATCTTCTGGCCGGTGGGCAATCCGGGACCAGACTTCGACCGCCATGTCCGCCCGGGCGACAATCTCTATTCGAACAGCACGCTGGCGCTCGACCCTGACACCGGCAAGATGAAGTACTACTTTCAGTACACGCCCAACGATCCGTATGATTACGACGGCGTCAACGAGGTGATCCTCGCCGATGTCGGCGGTTCGAAGATCTGGCTGCACGGCAGCCGCAACGGTCATCTGTATTCGATCGACCGGACGACCGGCAAGTGCAACTGGGTCGTGCCCCTCGGGCGCGTCAACTGGGTCAAGGAGTTCGGACCGAACTGCCGTCCGATATACAATCCTGAAAAGGACGTGACCTACGACAAGGTCACCAAGGACATCGCTCCTTCGCTCGACGGCGGCAAGGAGTGGCATCCGATGGCGTACAGCCCGAAGACCAAGATGGTCTATGTGCCGACCTATAATTTCTCGATGGACCTGCAAGCCAAGCAGATGGAATGGAAGCGCGGCCAGTGGTACCTGGGCGCCAAGGTCATCCACTTCAATCCGGGCAACGGGGCGGTCAAGGCGTTCGATGCGGCGACCGGCAAGCTGGCCTGGATCCGGCCGCAGAGCACGCCGGCAACCGGTGGCCTGCTCGCCACGGCAGGCGGCCTGGTGTTCTACGGCGACCCGGAAGGACACTTCCAGGCAGTGCGTGACGACACCGGCGAGTCGCTCTGGTCGTACAACGCGGGCACCGGCATCCACGGCAATCCGACCAGCTACACCGTCGACGGCAAGCAATACGTCGCCGTCGTGATTGGGCCTGGCGGTGGCGGCATCTGGCCGCTGACCTACAAGGACTGGTTCCAGAAGCAGTCAAAGGGCGGCGGAATGATTGTCTTCGGCCTCAGCGACTGAGGTATCGTATCGAGAGACGAACAACGGCAAGGCGGCAGGTCCGCCTTGCCTGCTTTTTGTGGTCAGAAGCCCACAAAGGAAGGTTTGATTGAACAGACTATTCATGATCGCAACGTGCGCCGTCTGCCTGATGTGCGTCCATGGCGTCGTCGGCATTCGCGCAGAACAGCGCGATCGCGCGTGCGAAGGCAGGCGGTGTCCTGAACGTATGCGTTGACGCCTATAATTTTCCCGCCTCGGTGAAGGACGCCGACCCGCCCGGCTACGACATTGAGATTCTTCGTACGATCGCCAAACGGGCGAAACTGCAGCTGGACTATGTTTATCCGGACACCGGGACGCGCGGCGGCCTGGGGCGGGCGCTTCGCGGGTCGATCTCCCAGCAGAAATGTAGCCTGTTTATGGGCTTGGGCGTTGGACCTGAGTCGGTGGAGGAGATGCAGGAAAAGCACCTCGTGTTCACCCGGCCCTATATGAGCCTAGGTTTCATACTCGTGGTGCAGGGTCCCGCCGAGGGCAAGACCAAGATCAGCGACTTCAAGGGTATCAAGCTTGGCGTCGCGATGTCGACGCCGGCCGATGGCTACCTCATCGACAATAAGCTCGACCGCAGTTTATTCTTCCGCGACCGGATCCTGCTCAAGGCACTGAATGCGGGCGAGATCAATGCGGCGCTGGTGTGGTCGAGCGACCTCGCCTATGTGCAGCGAGATTTTCCGAACGGGGTCAAATTCCACCCGGTTGCCGGGTATTTGCCCGAACCGGCGCCTCGGTGGGACGTGGCCATTGCCGTGCCGGCGGACGATACTGGCCTGAAGCAGTTCCTTGACGATCAAATCGGAGAACTCCTGAAGAGCGGCGAGATCCAGAAGATCGTCGAGAGCTACGGCATTCCATTCCTGGGTCCGATACACTAGACCGCATCGACCTGGGTTCACCGGCTGTGGAGGGCCTATCGCGTTGTTTGATCGCATGATTCGCGCGGTTGGGACGTTCCGCTCAGCGCAGTCATGCTCTGGGGAGCAAGTTGCAGTGAAACAACGACGGACAGCACCACGTTTCGTGCGGACGGCAGCTGTCCTGGTCGTGCTGGGAAGCGTGCTTGGGCCCGTGGGACTTCGCCCGGCAACGGCAGCGGATGACACCGAGGAGATCAAGAATCCCTTTGAGGGCGATCCCGCGGCGATCGCGAAGGGCGAGGAGCTGTTTTCCGAACGCTGTTCGTTCTGCCATGGAGGGCGTGGCAAGGGCGGCAAAGGACCGGCGCTCACGGCCGGTCACTTCAAGCGCAGCGGCACTGACGCGACGCTGTTCAGCACAATCGTGGCCGGCCGGCCCGGTACTCAGATGGGAGCGTTCGGGATGACGCTGTCGGCAGACGACGTGTGGGACATCATCGCTTTCCTGCGTGACGAGACCAAAAAGCGTGCGGCAACCGGCGAGTTGACGCCGCAGTAGCAAGGCGGATCGACAGGCTGACTTCGGGGTCGGGGGCGCAGCCGATCCTGGGCGCCATATTGCCGCGAAACCGCTGCTTCGTCCCATGCCGACCGCACCGGAACCGATCCCGGTGTCCGACAGGCTCCGCCATCGGCGACCCGTCGGCCATCGAGACCGCCGATGAAATTCGCTCCACCTCACACCGCCGGCGCCGATAGCCCCTTGGCAACCCCGCGATGGGTCACGCAATGTGACAGCCCATGTTCGGCTTTGTCCTGTCCCGCGTCCTCCAGGCTGTCCCGGTGCTTCTCGTCGTCGGCTTCATCGCCTTCGCGCTGTTCGACTATGTCGGCGATCCTGTCAGTATTCTGCTGGGCCAGGACCATACCGAGGCGCAACGACTCGAACTGATCCGCCAGCTCGGCTTGGATAAATCGTTCCTTGTTCAGTACCGGTCATTTCCTCTGGAACGCGCTGCACGGTAATTTCGGCATCAGCTACCGGCTCGCGCAACCGGTTTCCAGCCTGCTCGTCGAGCGGCTGCCGGCGACGCTGGAACTGGCGCTGACGGCGTCGGTGCTGGCGTTCGTCGTTGGCGTGCCGATGGGCGTCTATACCGGCATCCATCGCCACACGATACTGTCACAGGTTGTTCATGGTGGTCAGCCTGGTCGGGCGTGTCGCTGCCGACCTTCCTGCTGGGCATTCTGCTGATCCTGCTGTTCTCCGTCTGGCTGGGCTGGCTGCCGAGCTTCGGCCGCGGCCCGGTGGTGCATCTGGGGCCTTGGTGGACCACCGGCCTGACCTCGTGGGCCGGTATTCGCGCACTGATCCTGCCGTCGATCACCCTCGGGCTGTTTCAGATGACACTGATCATGCGCCTGGTGCGGGCCGAGATGCTGGAAGTGCTGCGCACCGACTACATCAGGTTCGCCCGCGCCCGCGGCCTGACCAACCGGGCGATCAATTTCGGCCACGCGCTGAAGAACACGCTGGTGCCGGTGATCACCGTCATCGGCCTGCAGTTCGGCGGCATCGTTGCCTTCTCGCTGGTGACCGAGACCGTGTTCCAGTGGCCCGGCATGGGACTGCTGCTGGTGCAGTCGGTCGCGGTCGCCGACATTCCGGTCATGTCGGCCTATCTGCTGCTGATCGCGCTGGTGTTCGTCGGCATCAACCTCGTGGTCGATTTGCTTTACTACGCCGTTGACCCGCGGCTGCGGATGAGCCGCTGATGACGGAATGGCTGGCACGCGGCTGGGACAGCGACCTGGCCCATGGATTCCGCCACTCGCCGGTCGCCGTTATCTCCGCTGGTATCCTGCTGGTTCTGCTCGTGGCGGCGGTGTTCGCGCCATTTCTCGCGCCACATAACCCGATGGACCTCGCGTCGCTCTCGCTGCTCGACAGTTTCAAGCCGCCGCTCGGCTGGCCCGACGCCGACTGGTCAAACCCGCTGGGCACCGACAACCAGGGTCGCGACATCCTGTCAGCGATCATGTATGGCATGCGGATCAGCCTGCTGGTCGGCATCGGCGCCGTCCTCCTCGCCATCTTCGTCGGCGTCACAATCGGCCTGCTCGCCGGCTACGCGGGCGGTGTGCCGGACGCGGTGCTGATGCGGATCGCCGATGTGCAGCTCACCTTCCCCTCGATCCTGACAGCGCTGCTGGTCGATGGCGTGATCAGCGCCGCCCTGCCCCGCGCTGTTCGCGACGCGATGCAGACTCTACGTCATCATCTTCGCCATCGGCATCAGCATGTGGCCCAGCTTCGCGCGCACCGTGCGAGGCTCCACGCTGGTGGAACGCGAAAAGGACTACGTCATGGCCGCGCGGGTGATCGGCGTGCCGCCCTGGCGGATCATGCTGACCCACGTCCTGCCCAACGTCATCGGGCCCGTCATGGTCATCGGCACGCTGGGCCTGGGACTTGCCATCATCGTCGAGGCGACCCTTTCATTCCTCGGCGTCGGCCTGCCGCCGACCCAACCCTCGCTCGGCACCCTGATCGCCCTAGGCAACGATTTTCTGTTCTCCGGCCAGTGGTGGGTCACCGTTTTTCCCGGCCTGACGCTGATCCTCATGGTGCTGGCTATCAACCTGCTGGGTGACTGGCTGCGCGACGCGCTGAACCCGAGGCTGCGCTGATGAAGCTGCTGGAGGTCGTGGACCTCAGCGTCGAATTTCCCACCCGGCGGGGCGTGCTGCGAGCGTTGGATCGCGTCTCGTTCGATATCGACGAGGGCGAAATCCTGGGCGTCGTGGGCGAATCGGGCGCCGGCAAATCGCTGACCGGAGCCGCGATCGTCGGGCTGCTGGAACATCCTGGCCGCATCGCATCCGGCGAGATCCGGCTGCGAGGGACAGCGGATCGACAACCTGGGCGCCGAACCGCTCCGGCGCATCCGCGGGCGCCGCATCGGCATGATCTTCCAGGATCCGCTGACGACGCTGAACCCGCTGCTGACGATCGGCCGTCAATTGACCGAAACGATGCAGACGCATCTGCGCCTGTCCAATGCGGAGGCGCGGGCGAAAGCGGTCGCTTGGCTGGAACGGGTCGGCATTGCCGGCGGCGGCCGAGCGGATCGATGCGTATCCGCACGAATTCTCCGGCGGCCAGCGCCAGCGCGTGGTCATTGCGCTGGCGTTGTGCGGCGAACCCGTGCTGGTCATCGCCGATGAGCCGACCACCGCGCTGGACGTTTCGGTCCAGGCCCAGATCATTACCCTGATCAAGCAAATCGCCCGCGACCACGGCACCGCCGTGATGCTGGTGACCCACGACATGGGCGTGATCGCCGAGGCCGCCGACCGGGTGGCGGTCATGTATGCCGGGCGGGTGGCCGAAATCGGGCCCGTGGAGGCGGTGATCCATCGCCCGGCGCATCCCTACAGCGAAGGCCTGATGGCAAGCATTCCATTGCTCGAGCAACGGGTCGAGCGGCTGCGGCAGATCGACGGCGCCATGCCGCGGCTGGATGCGCTGCCAACCGGCTGCCGGTTTCATCCACGCTGCCCGCGGGCCTTCGCTCGCTGTGCCGAACAGCAGCCCGATCTGCTGCCGGCGGGTGCCACACGCGCCGCGTGCTGGCTGCATGCAGCGGCCGGCGTGGATGCCTGAACAGGTCATACTGGAGGCGATCGGCGTATCGCACTGCTTCGATGTTTCCCGTCCTTTCCTGCAACGACTCGCGGCGCGGGAACCCCGGCGGTGGCTGCGCGCGGTGGACGACGTGTCGTTCGCCATCGACGCAGGCACAACGATGGCGCTGGTGGGCAAATCCGGCTGTGGCAAATCCACCATCGCCCGCCTGGCTGTCGGCTTGCTTGCCGCCAGCGAGGGAGAGATCAGGTTCGCGAACAAGACCTTGTCCGCCGCCCGGGCGCAGCCGGACATGCGGCGGCGGATGAACATGATTTTTCAGGACCCCTATGCTTCGCTCAATCCGCGCTGGAGGGTGCGCGACATCGTCGCGGAACCGATCCGGGTTTTCCGTCTCGCGACACGCTCCGAACGAGGTCCGCGGGCGCGTCGGCGCCTTGCTCGCGCAGGTCGGGCTGAGCGTGCGCGACGGTGAAAAATATCCGCATGAGTTTTCCGGCGGCCAGCGCCAGCGCATCTCGATCGCCCGCGCCCTGGCAAGCATGCCCGAGTTCCTGGTGTGCGACGAACCAACCAGTGCCCTGGATGTCTCGGTTCAGGCGCAGATTCTGAACCTGATGCGCGACCTGCAGCGGCGGCTGGGGCTGAGCTATCTTTTCATCAGCCACAACCTGGCCGTGGTGAGGCATATGGCGGACCGGCTGGGGGTGATGTATCTGGGTCGGATCGTCGAACTCGGTCCGGCGGAGGCGATCTTTCGCACACCGCTGCACCCCTACACGCGGCTGCTGCTGGAGGCGATCCCCGATCTCGACCAGATCGGCCGTCGCCGAACGCCGTCGGCAGGCGAGGTGCCCAACCCGATCGCGCCTCCGCCCGGCTGTCCTTTCCACCCGCGATGTCCGCTCGCCAACGATCGCTGCCGGGTTGAAAAGCCCGGACCCACGCGAGCCGGCGAGGTCGTCGTGGCGTGCCACGCTGTCGAGGAGGGGCGAGGCTGAGGGTAGCGGCGGACAGAGACAAGGCCGCCGTGCGCCGCGGTCCGCTCGTGGCGCTGACCATTGGAACGCGGCCGTTGCAAAACTCGACTACCATGGGTTTGTCGAGCTGGGCGGCCTCGACGCGCCGGCATGGCTGGCATGTGCCTCCGGCGTCTCAATCGAAATCGGCATCCACCCCGGTTGAGCTCAGCACGCGGTCGAACCAGCGTATTCCGGATCCCAGCGCCCGTGGATTTGCAACGTGTCGCGAATGCATTAGGCTCGGTGGAGGCTTTTTACCGGATCGCCGGGGTCGCGGTCCACCCGGAGGCGCGGCGGGAGCACGAACGTTTTGCGGTGTCCGCGGGGTCCCGCAGGCCGGAGGAGCAAATGCCGATCGAGTTCAGTCGGGGACCATGCCATCGGCGGCCGGCGGGAGAAGGCGGTAACCCTCTGATCCCCCACCGTCGGGAGACCGAACCTATCGCGCGTGGTTGCAAGAACAACGTGCCGACACCACTTCGTAGCGCGATCAAGCGAGCGGATCCGCCGTGCACTGAATACTAAGGGGTTTGAACTCATGACAACATCTCTTTTGGGCAGACGCGGCATTCTGACAATGACCGCGGCGCTCTTGATCCCCGTTATCCTTCCGCCACGTGCATTCGCGGACAATGTCCTTGCGCCAATCCATCAACTGAATGATGGATTGCTTCAGGTGATGAAGGCGGGGCACGGCACGCCATTCTCCCATCGCTTCGATATACTGGCGCCGGTGATCGATCGGACTTTCGACCTAACGGCGATACTGAAGGAATCGGTGGGCTCGAACTGGCAATCCCTGCCCCATGATCAACAGGCAATGTTGCTGGATGCCTTCCGGAAGTATACGATCGCATCGTACATCAACAGCTTCGACGAGTACAACGGGCAGAAGTTTCTTATCAATCCTGAACCCAGGACCGTCGGTAACGACCAAATAGTTCGGACCCAGATCATTCCTCCATCGGGAGAAGGACATAAGCTGGACTATGTCATGCGTGAGGATCCGGAGGGTTGGCGTGTGGCGGATGTATTGGCGGACGGATCGGTTAGCCGCGTCGCGGTGCAACGCTCCGACTTCCGCCAGTTGATCAGGCGGGGCGGGGCACCTGCCCTGGCTCAGAGCCTGCAAGCCAAGTCGGCCAATCTGTCGGATTGAGGCCCGGCCCGAACACAGCTGAACGCGAAACAGAACGCGCTTTCGGCTTGGCCATGCCGCGCGGCATAGTGCGGGCCAGAAGTCCGGACACCGGCCGCATTGCACTGTGCCCGCGAGCGGCAGGGCTTGCGCGCGTCGACCGGTGCGGGTTGCGAAATGGCGATCGTGATGACCGCGTCGGGGCAATGTCCGCCAACGCGGTCAACCTCGTTGTTGCCTGGTCTCCGCCGGGCAGATGAAGCCACCGCTTATCTATCTCATCGCAGGCGAGGCGTCGGGAGATGCGCTTGGAGCTGGCCTGATACGGTCCCTGCGGGCGAGGCGGCCGGACATCCGGTTTGCCGGCATCGGCGGCGAAGCAATGCAGCGCGAGGGTCTCAGGAGTTTATTTCCTTATTCCGATCTGTCCATCATGGGATTTCTGGAGGTGATCCCGCACATCCCGGCGTTGCTGAAAAGGTTGCGTGAAACAACGTTTGATATACTGACCAGACAACCAACGGCCGTGATCACCATCGACTCCCCTGGCTTCAACTTCCGCCTGGCGCGAGCGCTGAAGACAAATGCCGATACGGCCCGCATCAAACGCATCCACTATGTCGCGCCCAGCGTCTGGGCCTACAAAGCGGGGCGCGCGCGCAAGACCGCTCGGCTGTTCGACGCGCTGCTCGCGTTGCTGCCGTTCGAGCCGCCCTATTTCGAGAAAGAGGGCCTCAGAACCATTTTCGTTGGCCATCCCGTGCTATGGCAATCCGAGCAGGGCGACGCGGACCGGTTCCGCGCGCGCCACTCCATCGGCTTCGATACCCGACTGCTGCTGACGCTGCCCGGCAGCCGAACTGGCGAGATCGCGCGACATCTGCCGATATTTCTGCAAACGGCGAACGCCCTGCCCGACTACAAGGTCGTCATCCTCGCCAGCCCGCAGGTCCGTAAGCGAATTGAGAACGCGGTTTCTCCGCGCGTTCTGGTCGTCGACATAAGCGAGAAGCAGGATGCATTCGCCGCGGCGACGATCGCGCTGAGCAAATCAGGCACCATCACGCTCGAGCTTGCCATGGCTGGAGTGCCGACCGTGGTGGCCCACAAGGTGGGCGCGCTTTCTGCCTGGCTGATACGGCGCATGGCGCTGATCCCCTTCGTGAGCCTCGTCAACATCGCGGCAAAGAAGGAGATCCTTCCCGAACTGTTGCAGGAGCAATGCACTCCGGCCTGTCTCGCGCGGGAGTTGACCCGTCTTGCCCAGCCGGCCAGCATGTTGGAGCAACGCCAGCAATGCCTCCAAGCCGTGCGAATACTGCGTGGGTCGAGTGTGCAGTCCCCTCATGACGCTGCCGCCGCGGCGGTTTTGAATTACGCCGACCCGCCAAGAGAATGACACATCATCCCAGTTACGTCCGTGGCGCGCAAGCCTCGAATTATTCATCTCCCACGGAATAGGGCGTGCCGGTACTGAGCGCGACCTGGTGCGATCTATTCTGTATCCTTGCAAAACACTTGGTTTCATTTCCAAGCACTTAGAGTCACACAGAATGTGTGAAAAATTCTCAAAATCGTTTGATAAGTATATCGGTCGATTGACTGACAGAATGGCTGCGCCAATTCGGAGCTATGGCGGTGGCTGATAGGAAGTTTTTACACGGTTGAATTTGTTATGGATATTGGATTACTTATGGTTGCAATCCACACGATTTATCCCTGATCTGGAGAGTGGCGTCGCTATCGCGCTATGTTCAGGGGGATATGGTGATCGTCCGGACTAAAGGGATGGGTTGGGGGTCGCGCGACGTTTGCGAGCGTTCCGGTGGAACAAGGGGCCGGGATGTGACGGCACCACGGATGTGGAACACGACGAGATCACGCGGCTTCCTGTTCCAGGGATGACCTCTTCCTCTGCTGCGAGTTGACGAGCGGGCCACGTCGCACCCTACAATTTGCCTCACTGCTCAACTGACGATCGTCGGGGGTGGATCAGGGATCCGAGGCCGATACATTTCATCTGGAACTTCCCGCCCCGGCGCTATTGTCCCTTCACTAATTGTCGGAAGCGGAAGGTTCGCAGGTAATGCCTTGCAAAAGGTGAAATGCATCTTCGCAGCCGGTTTGACGGTATCGTTCCGAACGATTCCGTCCACTTGAACTCGGAATTGGGAAATCTGTCCCAAGAGTTGCTTCTTCAATCGGGCAATAGATGCACATTTGGCATTTTGTCCATACAACGGGTTGACCGAGAAAAGCGGAACGGCTCGATTACCTGACAAATGTAACCTTAAGGATCGGGTGCAGCAGCCCAATTCAACCTCAGCGTGACCATAGCCTGCCGGACTTCACTCGCTCCGGTAGAGTGTGTCTGTAGATAGTTTGCCCTAAAACTATTGTTCACGGCCACTCGAAACTACCGTCAAATGATTCTTGGCTCTTGCGCAGAGCCTGGTTCCGGCGGTCGCGAAAATCTGTCCTGAAATCCGCCCTATCAGCTGGAGCGCATCGATGAGCATAACAACTTGGGATCACTCCAATACTGGTGGGTGGAGACTTTCGAACGCCAATCTCACCGCGACCAGTCCTGACAACAATACGATGCAAAGTATCTTCGTGGGCTATGGCAACAAGGCCATTCCTGATCAGGCGAAGACCTATTTCGAGTATAAGGTTCTGGGCGCAGCAATTCAGACCGCCTTTACCGTAGGTTTTGGCGTGCACGGCTTTGATCCCAGCAACAAGAATATCGCGGCCGAAGGGAAGCAACTATTTCGAATGCGACATTCCTCGGCGTCTCATACAATCAGACAGTCACGAACAGCGGTAACGTCATCTATGATCCGCAAGGCAATGCGACCAGAAGCGCCGCGCAAGGACCGGCCCCCAACAAGTGGTCCGATGGCAGCGTAATCGGCGTTCATGGTTGACCGGATCAATGAGAAGGTCGACATTCACCCTGAACGGCGCAGTGCAAGGTGGTCAGTTCGATATCAGTGGCCTCGGCAGCAAGACAGTCTATCCGTTCGTTGACTCCTGGTACAAGTCGGGACCGGTAGCCACGATAAACGGCGGCTCCAACGGGTTCGCGGAGGGCCTTCCCTCAGGCTATACCGCCCTCGATGCGGGATCCGCGGGAACTGTCGGCTCCGCGCCACCTCCGCCAACCTCTTCTGTCGGTTCCGCGCCACCTCCGCCAACCCCTCCCTCCATCCCCAGCGGCACCGTGACGATCGGCAGCGGCTCCGATACCTTGGAGCTGAGCGTTTCGGAGGATGCTTACCAAGGCAACGCGCAGTTTACCGTCTCGGTCGACGGCCAACAGATCGGTGGTACACAGACCGCCACCGCCTCGCACGCCGCGGGCCAGACGCAGCTCTTCGACGTGAAGGGCACGTTCGCCGCGGGCAAACACACCGCGACAGTCAACTTCCTCAACGACGGCTGGGGCGGCACGCACGACGCGGATCGTAACCTGTACGTTACTGGCGCAACCATCGACAACAGCACAGTTTCGGCAGCGACTCTCAGTGAGTTTGTTTCCGGCCCACAAAGTTTCAGCTTCATCGATCCGGGCAACGGCACCGCCGCCCCGCCGCCGGGCAACGGCGCCAACTACCATCGCCGGTTTCGGACACGGTCACGGTCGATCATCCGAGCAATTTGCAAGCGGCGATACAGACCATCACCGGCACGGAAACCGACCCGTCCCAGGCAGTGTCACTAGCGTGGTTCACGAACGGAACGCCTCCGCCCAGCTCAGGCGATTGGGTTCAGGCAGACATCCAATCAAATGGCCGGTTCTCGGCATCGATAAACGTCGACCATTCGGGTGTCGTGAGCACGATGTTCTATCGCATCGGCTCCGGCCCGGCCATCGCCGCATGGTCCGCCGCGCCAGCCTAACTAGACGGGACCCAGGCATTTTCCGATCCGTGTTCTGACCAGTTCGAATACTGGGAATTGCCAAGGAACGTTTTCGTCGAGCGTCTCGGGGAGATGGGGGTCTCTGACCTTGGGATCACAGCGCTCCACCGCCCGCGGCGCTCGTCCCGATGCCGGCGTACGGACGGGGTGCCTGGCGGCGGGCGTCTTGCCAAAATCATGAAAAGCGGCCAAACCAAGCGGCAGGGCACCGGCCTGGGGCAACCGCGGGAAACAAGCCGATCGGCCAGTTTGCCACTGTTACCGCGGGCCCCATCGAGGCCGGAGAAGAGCAATGTCGATGCGGCTGCTGGCCCACCTGCTCAACCGCTTCATCCGTAACGGCGAACTGCGCCTGATCGCCGCTGACGGCTCGCTGCACTCGTTCGGCGGGCAGGGTCCAGGCCCAGCCGTCACTGCTCGTCTGCACGATCCCAGGCTCTATACCAGGCTGTTCCTCAACCCGGAGCTGCACGCCGGCGAAGCCTATATGGATGGCACCCTCACCTTCGAGGGCGGCTCGGACGTCGGCGATTTCATGCAGTTGTTCGCCGTCAACCGCGGCGGGCTCGCGGCCCACCCGGGGCAGCTTTTGTTGCGGCGCATTTGGCGCGCCGCCAAGGGCTGGCACCAGAACAATCGCGCGGCGACCGCGGCGGTCAATGCCCGCCACCACTACGATCTCTCGACCGACCTCTATCGGCTGTTCCTCGACGACGGCCTGAATTACTCGTGCGCGGTCTTCGAACATCCGGAGACGGACACCCTCGAACAGGCGCAACTGCAAAAGCTGCGGCGCGCGACCGCGAAGCTGCGGCTCCGTCCGGGCATGACGGTGGCCGAGATCGGCTCCGGCTGGGGTGCCTTCGCCATCCACATCGCCGCCACCACCGGCGCCCGGGTGACCGCCATCAATGTCTCGCCCGAGCAGATCCGCATCGCGCGCGAAAACGCCGCAGCCGCGGGCGTCGAGCGGCTGGTCGAGTTCCGGGAACTTGACTACCGCGCCCTCCAAGGCCGCTTCGACCGGGTGGTTTCGGTCGGCATGATGGAGCATGTTGGCGTTGGTCATTTCGACGCCTATTTTGGCAAGATCCGCGACCTGCTGACCGATGATGGCTTTGCCTTCGTACACTGCATCGGCCGCATGCGCCCGCCGGGCAGCACGGGCCCGTTCATCCGCAAATACATTTTCCCGGGCGCCTACGTGCCATCGTTGTCCGAGGTGTTTGCCTCGACCGAGCGATCCGGCATGTGGGTCGCCGACATGGAGGTGCTGCGGCTGCACTATCACTACACGCTGCGGCACTGGCGCCAGCGCTTCGCCGCCAACCGGGCGCGCGCGGCAGAGCTTTATGACGAGCGCTTCTGTCGCATGTGGGAGTACTACCTGGCCGCCGTTGACGTTGGTTTCTCCAACGGCAGCAACATGGTGTTCCAGTTGTTGCTGTCGGCAAAGATCGATGCGGTGCCGATACTGCGAGACGACTTTGGCGGTGATCTGCCCGCGGCTGCGCAAGCACATCAGTTCCACGTCGCCTGAGCCATCATCGGGACGTCTCACAGGCCCGAATGGCACGCCGAGCCGGATGATGTTACCCGGCTCGGTGGAACGGCCTACTGGCTGCGGCGGCCGAACGAGATGACATAGGCCTGAAAGCGTGTGGTTATCATGGGATCATCGGATACTTCGATCCCGTCCTCCAGCCGATTCGGCCAGAACACCAGTTCCTTCTCCGCCGCCGCGTTGTCGCTGGCCGCCTTGGTCAGGGTGATCGTTCCCAGATCGACCATCCGGCGGTCCGCCGGCCAGGGCTGGCTTGGGTCGCTGGTCTGGTCTCCCGGATTGGCGAGTTGCGCCATCACGTGGAAAGCCACCGGCGCCTTGGCCAGACGCTGTGGCAGTTCATCGACCAGGAAATTCGGCGGCATTTTCGCCGCCTCCGCCTTGGCCAGATGCTCGACGCCGGCGACCGGCTGGAACTGAAACCGGAACGGCTGCCTGCTGCCCGCGGCATTGACCAGGATGAAGGCGTTCACCCCGTTGTAGACCTCGCGCGCAAAGCTGGTCGGCGTGCTGACCGCGGCGGATGCCTTGGCCACGCTTGGGTGGGTTGAAACGAACTGCTCGACCTTTGTGGGCTTCGGGGCATTCGGCCCGCTTGCCGCGACCGCCTGCAGCAAGGTGAGAAAATCCTCGCTGGTGGCGACCGGAAAGAACGGCAGCGAATTCGTTACCACATCCACTGGATCGTCGTTGGCCGGCTGAAACTTGATCGCCATGCCGTGCGGATTGGCGCCCTCCGAGCCGTCCGGCAGCGTCGGCAGACCGGTCGCGTCGGAAAACCGCACCGTCACCGGCACCGGCTTGCCGGCGAATATCGCTGCCTTGCTCAGCCCGGACGCGGCCGGCGTCGCGGTGAAAATTCCGTCGACGACGACGCCCTTGGCGTGGTTGGCACGAATGCCGGGATGCTTGCCCCACAGGGTGTTCATCGTGTCGACGAGTTGCTCCGGGGTATTGTCATCCTGTGCCCGGACTGGTGCCGTGGCGAGCAGGACCGCAACGAAGGCGGCTGGAAAGGCGTGCGACGATCATCTCTGGCTCCAGAATTGGTGTCGTAACGGTAATACCGGCGGTCCACGGGGCCAACCGGTATGTGCGCGCGGGGTTGGAGGGAGGCCCCTCGGACCGCGAAGCAGGCCAAGGTCGCGCGCGGTCGGCCGGCTTCGCGCAGAGGCGGCGACGCGCGCACGAGCAATAGGATACCAACCGGCAGGCCACCGCAAGACGGGTCAGGCGATCGGCCTGTTGGCACCACTCGGCGGCGTCGCCGGAAAACCGTCGGAGTCACCACGGCAGGTTCAGCCAGAGTCCTGGCACAAGTCAGAACGCACACCTCAGCTGGCGCAAAACGGGAAACGCGTGATCGATACGTGCAAGAGCACTCGTATCTGCCGCCTTATATATAAAATCATATACGGGCGCGATCCAAGGCGCATGGTTTATATACCCCAGCCAGACTACTTCCAGCACCGAACCAAACCATCAACCGGTCGGGCATCGCGTCCGCCGGGTAACGGAGTATCGGCAATGCTCGATCTGGTCTTCATCGCCACGGGAGCAGTCTTTCTTTACGCCTGCGTCCTGTATGCCTTCGCCTGCGACCATCTGTAGGAGCGGACGGATGACCCTGGACTACATCCTCGGCGGCGGCGTGACCTTGTTCATCCTGGCCTACCTGATCTTTGCCCTGATCCGGCCGGAACGTTTCTAAATCGCCGCCTCCGTGCGTCCCCTGATGCACCCCTCGTGCCGCGTATCCATGCTCCGCATGACCCGCCCTTCCCGTTGGGAACCGTAACCCATGACAGTCAATGGCTGGCTGCAGATCGCGCTTTATTGCGCTCTGCTCATTCTACTGACCAAACCACTTGGCGGCTACATGACCCGGGTGTTCGCCGGCGAACGCACGCCGCTGTCGCCGGTGCTGCGCCCGGTCGAGCGGCTGCTGTACCGGCTCTCCGGCGTCGATGAAGCCGAGGAGCAGCACTGGGTCACCTACGCCATTGCCATGCTGGCGTTCACCTTCGCCGGCTTCATCGTGCTGTACGCTCTGCAGCGGCTGCAAAGCCTGCTGCCGTTCAACCCGCAGCACCTCGACCCGGTGTCGCCCGACCTGGCGTTCAACACCTCGGTCAGTTTCGTCACCAACACGAACTGGCAGTCCTATGTGCCGGAAACCACCATGAGCTACCTTGTGCAGATGGCCGGGCTGACCGTGCACAACTTCGTCAGCGCCGCCACCGGCATCGCGCTCGCCATCGCCCTGATCCGCGGCTTCACCCGCCGCTCGGCCCGCACCGTCGGCAATTTCTGGGTCGATCTGACCCGCACAGTCCTCTACATCCTGCTGCCGATCTGCGTCGTCGTCGGTCTGGTGATGGTCTGGCAGGGCGTGCCGCAGAACCTGTCTGCCTATACCAGACGTCACCACACTCGAAGGCGCCAAGCAGACCATCGCCCAGGGCCCGGTCGCCTCGCAGGAAGTGATCAAGATGCTCGGCACCAACGGCGGCGGCTTCTTCAACGCCAACTCGGCGCACCCGTTCGAGAACCCGACCGCGATGACCAACCTGATCCAGATCCTGCTGATCTTCTCGATCGGCGCGGCGCTGACCAACGTGTTCGGCCGCATGGTCGGTGACCAGCGCCAGGGCTGGGCGATCTTCGCCGTGATGGCGGTGCTGTTTCTTGCCGGAACCACCGTCACCTACGTCGTCGGAAGCCGCCGGCAACCCGCTGTACGCGAGCCTGCCGATCGATCAGACCGCCGCGCGCTGCAGGCCGGCGGCAACATGGAAGGCAAGGAGGTTCGTTTCGGCATCGCCAACTCGGCGCTGTTCACGACGATCACCACCGACGCCTCCTGCGGCGGCGTCAACACCATGCATGACAGCCTCATGCCGCTCGCCGGCATGATGCCGATGGTCAACATCATGCTGGGCGAGATCATCTTCGGCGGCGTCGGCTCCGGCCTCTACGGCATGCTGCTGTTCGTCATCGTGGCGATGTTCGTCGCCGGCCTGATGGTCGGGCGCACGCCGGAGTACCTCGGCAAGAAGCTGGAGGCGAAGGAGGTCAAGATGGCCATGCTGGGCATCCTGATCCTGCCGCTGTCGATCCTGGGCTTCACCGCCGTGGCGGTGGTGATGCCGGTCGGGCCTGACCGGTCTGGCCAACGCCGGGCCGCACGGCTTCTCCGAGGCCCTCTATGCCTACGTCTCCGCCACCGGCAACAACGGCAGCGCCTTCGCCGGCCTGTCCGCCAACATGCCGTTCTGGAACTCGACGCTGGGCCTGGCGATGTTCATCGGCCGCTTCCTGATGATCATTCCGATGCTGGCCATCGCCGGCTCGCTGGCGGCCAAGAAGATCGTGCCGACCTCGGCCGGCACCTTCCCGACCGATGGCGGCCTGTTCGTCGGCCTGGTGGTCGGCGTGATCCTGATCACCGGCGGACTGACCTTCCTTCCCTCCCTCGCCCTCGGGCCGATCGTCGAGCACCTCGCGATGCACGCCGGCACCACCTACTGAGGTTGATGACCATGGAAACCAGAGCCCGCTCGCGCGGCGAAAGATCCAGTCTGCTGGACCCGTCCATCCTGCTGCCGGCGATCAGGCCAGGCGGTGCGGAAACTCGATCCGCGGATGATGATCCGCAACCCGGTGATGTTCGTGGTGGAGATCGTCGCCGCGCTCACCACGGTCATCTTCCTGCGTGACCTCGTGACCGGCGGGGAGCACTCGGCTTCACCTTCCAGATCGTCCTCTGGCTCTGGATCACCGTGCTGTTCGCCAACTTCGCCGAAGCCGTCGCCGAGGGCCGTGGCAAGGCGCAGGCCGCCACCCTGCGGCGCACCCGCACCGAGACCATGGCGCAAGCGCCTGCTACGGCGACCGGCACCGATGGAGGTGCGCCGCCGCCGACCTGAAGCTGGGCGACATCGTGCTGGTCGAGGCCGGCGACCTGATCCCGAGCGACGGCGAGGTCGTCGAGGGCATCGCCTCGGTCGATGAGTCCGCCATCACCGGCGAATCGGCCCCGGTGATCCGCGAAAGCGGCGGCGACCGCTCGGCCGTCACCGGCGGCACGAGGGTGCTGTCCGACTGGATCAAGGTGCGCATCACCGCGGCCCAGGGTTCGACCTTCCTCGACCGGATGATCGCCCTGGTCGAGGGCGCCGAACGGCAGAAGACGCCGAACGAGATCGCGCTGAACATCCTGCTCGCCGGCCTGACCATCATCTTCGTGTTCGCGGTCGTCACCATCCCGAGCTTCGCCACTTATGCCGGCGGCTCGATGTCCGTGGTGATCCTGGTGGCGCTGTTCATCGCGCTGATCCCCACCACCATCGGCGCGCTGCTGTCGGCGATCGGCATCGCCGGCATGGACCGGCTGGTGCGCTTCAACGTGCTGGCGATGTCCGGCCGCGCGGTGGAGGCGGCGGGCGACGTCGATACGCTGCTGCTGGACAAGACCGGCACGATCACCCTCGGCAACCGCAGGCGACCGAGTTCTTCCCGCTGACCGGGCGTCAGCCCGGCGACCTGGCCGACGCCGCGCAGCTGTCCTCGCTGCCGGACGAGACGCCGAGGGCCGCTCCATCGTCGTGCTGGCAAAGGAGAAATACGACATCCGCGGCCGCGAATGGCGCCGATGGGCGCACTTCGTTCCCGTTCTCGGCGCAGACGCGGCTGTCCGGCATCGACTTCGACGGTTCGTCCATCCGCAAGGGCGCGGTCGACGCGGTGCTGAACTGGGCGCGCACGCCGGGCTGAAGCCGGCCGGGACGGCGGGCCACGGATTACCGGCGGCGTCGCGACCGCGCTGCGCTCCATCGTCTCCGACGCGGCGGTCAGCGAGCTGAGCGCGATCGCCGAGAAGATCGCCAAGGCCGGCGGCACGCCCCTGGCGGTCGCCCAGCGACGGCAAGCTGCTTGGCGTCATCTACCTGAAGGACATCGTCAAAGGCGGCATCCGCGAGCGTTTCTCCGAACTGCGCCGCATGGGCATCCGCACGGTGATGATCACCGGCGACAATCCGCTGACCGCCGCGGCGATCGCCGCCGAGGCGGGGGTCGACGACTTCCTCGCCCAGGCGACGCCGGAGGACAAGCTGCACCTGATCCGCGATGAGCAGGCGCAGGGCAAGCTGGTGGCGATGTGCGGCGACGGCACCAACGACGCCCCGGCGCTGGCCCAGGCCGATGTCGGCGTGGCCATGAACACCGGCACCATGGCGGCGCGCGAGGCCGGCAACATGGTCGACCTCGACAGCGACCCGACCAAGCTGATCGAGATCGTCGAGATCGGCAAACAGTTGCTGATGACCCGCGGCGCGCTGACCACGTTCTCCATCGCCAACGACGTGGCGAAGTATTTCGCCATGATCCCGGCCATGTTCATCGCCTTCTACCCGCAACTGCAGGCGCTCAACATCATGCATCTGGGCAGCCCGCAGAGCGCGATCCTGTCGGCGATCATCTTCAACGCGCTGATCATCGTGGCGCTGATCCCGCTGGCGCTCCAGCGGCATCCCCTACCGGCCGATCGGCGCGCGGCCCTGCTGCGCCGCAACCTGCTGATCTATGGCGTCGGCGGCATCATCGTGCCGTTCGTCGGCATCAAGCTGATCGACATGGGCGTCACGCGCTGGGGCTGGTGTAAGCCATGGTCAGACAACCGCCCGTGTCATCCCCGGCGAAGGGGCTTGCCCCTCGGACCCCGACTCTTGTGCGTTTGTGTAAGGCCGCGACCGTGTGGATCGCAACCGGGCCAAGCCCGGTCATTCACCAACCCGACTAATGAACTGGTCCCAGGGCAAGCCCTCGGCGGCGTCCAGCCGCCGATCCCCCGCCTTCGACCTCCGTCACGTGCACCCAGGAGTCATGACCTCCATGCTCCAACAAATCCGTCCGGCGATCATGATGATCGTCGACATGACCGTCCTCACCGGACTGGCCTATCCGCTGGCGATGACCGGCATCGCCCAGGCGATCTTTCCCACCAGGCCAACGGCAGCCTGATCGAGCATGACGGGCAGGTGATCGGCTCCGCGCTGATCGGCCAGAACTTCGCCAAGGAGAACTACTTCCATCCCCGCCCGTCGGCGACGACCGACACCGATCCGAACGACGCCACCAAGACCGTGCCGGCACCCTACAACGCCGGCAACTCGCCGGCTCCAACCTCGGCCCGACCTCGAAAGCGCTGGTCGACCGGGTGAGAGGATACGGCACGCTGGCCGCGGAGAACCCGGGCACGCCGGTGCCGGTCGACCTGGCGACCACCTCGGCCAGCGGCCTGGACCCCGACATCTCGCCGGCCGCCGCGCTGTTCCAGGTGCCGCGCGTCGCCAAGGCGCGCAGCCTGACGAGGAGCAGGTCCGCCAATTGGTGCAGGATCACACCACCGGCCGCCTCGCCGGCCTCATCGGCGAGCCGCACGTCAACGTGCTACAGTTGAATCTGGCGCTGGACGCGATCGGCCGGAGCTGACGGACCTACACCGCATCTGACGAGACCCATGGGCGAAAACGGCAACGCGGACCGCCGGCCATCACCGGACGCCCTGCTGCGGGAGGCGCAAAAGACCGGCCGCGGCCGCCTGAAGATCTTCCTCGGCGCCGCGCCCGGCGTCGGCAAGACCTACGAGATGCTCTCCGCCGCCCAGGCCAGGCGAGCGCGAGGGCATCGACGTCGTGATCGGCGTGGTCGAAACCCACGGCCGAGAGGAAACCGAGGCGCTGACCGCGGGGCTGGAGACGGTGCCGCGGCGGCAGATCGCCTATCGCGGCCAGACCCTGACGGAAATGGATCTCGACGCGATCCTGGCGCGCCGGCCGCGGCTGGTGCTGGTCGACGAACTGGCCCACACCAACGCGCCCGGCAGCCGCCATCCCGAAGCGCTACCTGGATGTCGAGGAACTGCTGGCCGCCGGCATCGACGTCTACACGACGCTCAACATCCAGCACGTCGAGAGCCTGAATGACGTCGTCGCGCGCATCACCCGCATCCGGGTGCGCGAGACCGTGCCGGACTCGGTGATCGACCGCGCCGACGACATCGAGCTGATCGACCTGACACCCGACGACCTGATCCAGCGGCTGAGGGACGGCAAGGTTTATGTCCCGCCGCAGGCCGAGCGCGCGGTGCGGCACTATTTCGCCCCCGGCAACCTGACCGCGCTGCGCGAACTGGCGCTGCGGCGCACCGCGCAGCGGGTCGACGACCAGATGGTCGACTACATGCGCAGCCACGCGATCGAGGGCCCCTGGCCGGCCGGCGAGCGCGTGCTGGTCTGCGTCGCAGGGCGGCCCGCATGCCACCGCCACCGTGCGCCATGCCAAGCGGCTGGCCGACCAGCTTCGCGCGCCCTGGACCGCGCTCAACGTCGAGACGGCAGGTGCCGGCAAGCGCCGGCGCCGGCGGAACAGGACAGCGTGGCCGAGGCGTTGCGCCTGGCCCAGCAACTGGGCGGCGAGCCGGTGCTGATCCCGGGCCAGGACGTCGCCGATCACGATCATCGACTACGCGCGCGCCAACAACGTCACCCACGTCATCGTCGGCAAGTCGAGCGGCCGGCGTGGCGGGAATGGTTGACCGGGTCGGTCACGCGACAGGTGATCAACCGCGCCGGCGGCATCAACATTCATGTCATCGAAGCTCCGGTCGAGCGGAAGCCCGGAAACGCCGCCGCGGCCGTCGACGGCCGAGACCAAACCGCCGGCCGACGCGAAACCCTATCTCATCGCGACGCTTGTGGTGGCGCTCGCGACGGCGTTCGCGATCGGCGCTGCACGCCATGAGCATCGCCAACGTCGCGCTGGTGTTCCTCACCGCGATCCTGTTCGGCGCGGTGCTGTTCGGCCTCGGCCCGTCGCTGCTCGCCTGCCTGGCGCCGTGCTCGCCTACAACTTCTTCTTTCTGCCGCCGCTCTACACCTTCACCATCGCCGACCCGGAAAACGTGGTCGCGCTGTTCTTCTTCGCCATCGTCGCCCTGATCGCCAGCGACCTGGCGGCCCGGGTGCGCGGCCAGGCGGTCGCCGCGCGGCTGCGCGCCAAGACCACCGACGATCTGTACCAGTTCAGCCGCAAGCTCGCCGTCGCGGTCACGCTCGACGACCTGCTCTGGGCCACCGCGCACCAGATCGCGCTGATGCTGAAGGTGCGCGTGGTGCTGCTGCTGCCCGAGGGCAATGCCGCGGACCGCGGCAGCCTCTCGGTGCGTGCCGGCTTTCCGCCCGAGGACATGCTGGACGAAGCCGACCTCGCCGCCGCCAAATGGTGCTGGGAGAAGAACCACGTCGCCGGCCGCGGCTCCGATACCTTGCCCGGCGCCAAATGGCTGTTCCTGCCGATGCGCACCGGCCGCGGCCCGCTCGGCGTCGTCGGCATCATCCGCGACGAGCCCGGTCCGCTGCTCAGCCCGGACCAGCAGCGGCTGCTGGATGCGCTGGCCGACCAGGCGGCGCTGGCGATCGAGCGGGTCAACCTGGCCCGCGACCTGCACGTCACGCGGCTGCAGGCCGAGACCGACCGGCTGCGTTCCGCCCTGCTGACCTCGATCTCGCACGATCTGCGCACGCCGCTGGCCTCCATCCTCGGGTCCGCCACCAGCCTGCGGTCGCAGCACGCCATCCTGGACGAGGCGACGCGGGAGGCGCTGCTCGGCACCGATCGTCGAGGAGGCGGATCGGCTCAATCGCTTCATCGGCAATCTGCTGGACATGACGCGGCTGGAATCCGGCGCGCTGCAGCCGCGCAGCAGTCTGATCGAGCTGTCGGACGTGGTCGGGGCGGCGCTGCAGCGGGCGACGAACATTCTCGCAGGGGTACCGGATCGAGGTCGATCTGCCCGCCGACCTGCCGATGCTGACGCTGGATATGGTGCTGTTCGAGCAGGTGCTGTTCAATCTGCTGGACAACGCGGCCAAATACGCGCCGCCTGGCTCGCTGATCCGCATGCAGGCGCGCCGCGACGGCCAGGGGATGATCCGGCAGGGAACGAGCGCACAGGTGATCACGTGACGTTGCGGATCAGCGATGAAGGCGAGGGCATCCCCCCGCGCCGATCTCGAGCGTATCTTCGACAAGTTCTACCGCGCCACGGGGCCGACGGGACCGGTGTCCCGCGCCGACGCCACCGCTGCTCCCGATCTCACCTCCGAGTCCCTGTCCCTTCTCACCCCCGCCCCTTCCGGTGAGGTCGATGCCCCTTGCGGCAGCCGCCATTCCCGTGTCAGCCCCGCGCCCCCTTCCGGTGTCATCCCCGGCGAAGGCCGGGGACCCACGACTTTCAGTTCTGATCATCGCCGCGCCGGCACCGGCCTTGGGCTGGCGATCTGCCGCGGCTTCGTCGAGGCCATGGGGGGAACCATCACGGCGGAGAACCGCTCCGACCGGCCCGGCGCCGTCTTCGTCATACGGCTGCCCGTCCCGGTCAACGCGCCCCTGCCCAATGCGCCGCTGCCCGAGGAAACCGCCCGATGGCGACCGAGACATGAGCGCCGCCGTCCGGTCCGCTGCGCATGCTGGTGGTCGATGACGAGCCGGCGATCCGCCGCTTCCTGCGCGCCGGCCTGTCCAGTCAGGGCTATGTCGTCACCGAACTGGAGGAAGGTCTTCTCGCCGGTCGACGTCGCCCGCCGCAAGGGCACCGACCTGATCGTGCTGGACCTGGGTCTGCCCGACATCGACGGCCTCGAGGTCATCGGCCGTATCCGCGCCGCCGGGTCGACGATACCGATCATCGTGCTGTCCAGCCGCAACGACGAGGCGGCGAAGGTCGATGCGCTCGACCTCGGCGCCGACGACTACGTCACCAAACCGTTCGGCATCGACGAATTGCTGGCGCGGATCCGGGCCGCGCAGCGCCACCGGCTGCAGCGCGAAGGCGAGGCGCCGGTGTTCCACAGCGGCGATCTCATGGTCGACCTGGTGCGCCGGATCGTTACGGTGCGCGGCAAGGAAGTGAAATTCTCGCCGCGCGAATACGCGGTGCTGCGGCTGCTGGTGCAGCACGCGGGAAAGGTGCTGACGCACAAGATGATCCTGCGGGAGGTTTGGGGCGGCGACACCGACGTGCAGTACCTGCGTATCTACATCCGCGCGCTGCGGCAGAAGATCGAGCCTGATCCGGAACGGCCGAGCCATATCCTGACGGAAACCGGGGTTGGTTACAGGCTGCGAATTAACGAGTAGGGTCGCTCGCGGCACGGATCTTGGCGAAGCATGGAACTCACTGAACTGATTGCACCCGCTGGAGTCCTGCTCGACGTCCGGGCTCGCGACAAGGCTCACCTCATCACCGACCTGTCGCGGATCGCCGCCGGCCAGACACCGTCTGTCCCACCCGCCGCCATCGAGGCCGCATTGCTGGCCCGGGAACGCCTCGGGTCGACCGGTCTGGGTGCCGGCTTCGCCCTGCCGCACGCCCGGGTCGAGGGCCTTGCCCGGTTCGTCGGCCTGTTCGTCCGCCTGAGCCGGCCGATCGAGTTCGACGCCATCGACGGCAGGCCGGTCGATCTGCTGTTCCTGTTGCTGATACCCGGGCGACGCCACAGGACCATGTCGGGGCCCTGGCGGCGATATCGCGGCGGTTCCGCGACCGCGGTCTCGCGGGCAGCCTGCGCAAGGCGCCGAACCCGGCGGTGGCGTATGGCATGCTGACCGAGACCTGATGCCGAGAATATTTCTGGCGACCCGGTCAGCCTGACATCGTCCGGCTTGCGACCGTATCAGTTGTCTACAGTAATGGACTGGCTTACCCGGCAGCCGGGGGGTGCACCGAAAGCCAGTGGCGCGCGATATCCTCGCGCCGGCAGATCCATACCCCCGGATGTCCCTTGACGTAGTCAAGGAAGCGCGCAAGGCCCCGCGTCCGCGCCGGATGGCCCAACAGACGGGCATGCATGCCGACCGACATCATCTTCGGCGCCGTCGCCCCCTCCTCGTACAGTTGATCGAAACCGTCCTGCAGGAATGCGGCAAAATCCGTTGCGGTGCCGATGTTGCCGCGGTGAAACTTAACGTCATTGGTCGACAGCGAATACGGCACCACCAGATGCGGTTTGTCGGCGACAGTCACGTAGTACGGCAGTTCATCGTTGTACGTGTCGCTGTCGTACAGAAATCCGCCTTGCTCGTGCAACAGACGTCGCGTGTTGACGCTCGGCCCATAGCGGCAATACCAGCCCGCCGGCGCGGCTCCCATGGTGCGTTTCAGACTTTCGACGGCCATCGCGATGTGCCGGCGTTCCTCGTCCTCGGACAGGCGGAAATGCTCCACCCAGCGCCAGCCGTGGCAACAGATGTCGTGGCCCGCTTCGCGCAGCGCCGCGGCGATATCGGGTTGGCGTTCGAGCACCATGGCGCAGGCAAAGGCGGTCAACGGCAACTTGCGGCTGGCGAACTGATGCAGAACGCGCCAGATGCCGACGCGGCTGCCGTACTCGAACATCGATTCAGCGGCGAGGTCTCGCTCACCATGCGGCACGGGACTGTCGGCCATTTCGGTCAGCGTGGCCTCGGAACGGCCGTCCCCGTTGTCGATGGTGTACTCGGACCCTTCCTCGATGTTCAGCACGAAATTCAGCGCCAGCCGAGCGCCGTTTGGGCCATTGGGGGTTGGGCGGGATTGCGGCCGTAGCCAACCAGATCGCGAACACCGTTTGCTGGATACATGCCGAATCCTCCCTTCGTTGAGCGGCTAGAACTGCTGCTCCTCGCGGCCCGCGGACCAACTGCGACAAGGTCACCGCCAGCACCAAGGCGCCGCCGTAGAACATGTCCTGGACGAAACTGCTGCCGCCCATGAACACCAGCCCTGTGATGCCCACGACCAGGAAGTAAACCGCGATCGCCGAACCCCAGGCGTTGAACCGACCGGGCGTGATGCTGGTGGACCCGAGGAAAGCGGCGGCGAAAGCCGGCAGCAGATACGATACACCGGAAACCGGATCGGCCGCGCCCTGGGTGCCCGCGTACAACACGCCGGCGAGCGCGCCCATGAAGCTGGACACCATGAGGCAGCCACGGCGGACGCGATCGGTGTTGATGCCCGACAAGCCGCGCCACCTCGCGTCCGCGGCCAACGAACAGCATCTGCCGGCCGATCGCGGTGAACTCGAACACGTACCAGACCAGGATGCACAGCAGCAACGCATAGTAGAACTCGAGCGGAATCCCCAGCAGCCGGTCGACGATGACCAAATTCATCAACCGATCGGAAATGCCGCTGATCGTCATCGAATCGCTGACATACAGCGTCAGGCCGTGCAGGAACGTTCCGGTGCCAAGCGTCACTATAAGTGAATGAATGCGGAAGACGGTGATGAAGAACGCATTGACCGCGCCGACCGCGATCCCCATCGCCAGCGCCGCCAGCACGGCCGCGCCGATCGGCCATCCAAGCTGCCCGTTCAGTATCGCGATCATCATCGCCGACAGCGTCATGACGTAGGCGATCGAGACGTCGAAGTCGTTCGCCGTCAACGGCACGATCAGGCCCAATCGTGACGACGACGAGCACGGCCTGTGAGCCGAGAATGGTCGACAGGTTCGACCACGTAAAGAACGTCTCCGGCCGCAGCACGCTGAACACGACAACCAGGATCGCCAGCGCCACGATCAGTCCGTAACGTTCCGCCAGATCGATGAAGCGCGGCTCGTGTGTGGGCGCCCCCTTGGCGGCGGCTGATCTTGGCGGTGCCGGCGGAGCTTTCGGTCATGCCGCGAGTCCGTAGCAGCATTCGGTGATGGCGTGCTTTGACAGCCCCGGCTGGGTCAGTTCGGCGGCGATCCGGCCGCGCCCCAGCACCACCACCCGATCGCATATCTCCGCCAGTTGCTCGGCGTCCGAACTGGCGCACACCACGCACGCGCCGGTCGCGGCGGCGTCGCGGATCGCCTGGTAAACGGTCTGCCTGGCGCCGACGTCAACCCCTTGGGTCGGTTCATCCAACAGGATGAGCTTAGGGCTCAATTGCAACCACTTCGCCAGGATGACCTTCTGCTGATTGCCGCCGCTCAATGACGCGAGCGGCAGCGCCGGTCTGTTCGGAACGACTCCGAACCGCTCCCCGAGCGAGCGGCTGGCCGCCAGCATCGCGCCGCGCCGCAGCAGGAAGGGACGGAACCGGGTCGCCAGCGCCGGCAGGGTCACGTTGTCCACGATAGGCAGCGCGCCCACGCCGCCTGCGACCGGCCGGTCACCCGGGATCAGCACGAGACCCGCCTTGATCGCCGCCGCGGGTGTGAACGTTGCGAGCTCGATCCGCTCGCTCCCCGAGCATCAGCGTGCCGCTGTCCGCCTGCGTCGCACCGTAAAGCAGATAAGGGACCTGCTCGTAGCCGGAACCAAGCAGACCGGTCAGTCCGACGATCTCTCCGGCGCGGATGGACAGCGACAAATCCGCCACCTGACCGCCGGCGAGGTTCTCGACCGTGACCGCTCCCGGAGCACCGCCAATCGAAACGGATCGCGACTGTCCAGGCTGGAGCTGGCGGCCGACGATCATACCCACCACCGAATCGCGCGTGGCACTCGCCGTCGTCATGACGCCCGCGACCTGGCCATCACGCAATACCGTTGCGCGATCGGTGATTTCCAGCACCTCGTCGATGTCGTGTGACACGAAGACGACGCTGGCGCCGTTGGCGACCACGCGCCGCACCAAGCGTGAACAGACGATCCACGTCGGCACGCGGCAGGAACGGCGTGGGCTCATCCAGCACCAGGACGCCATGGCCCCCGCTGGGGCCGCCCGCTCTGGGGCCGCTCCGGGCGTGAACCACCGCGATCTCCTCCACCGCGCGCACGATGGCCACGAGGGCGCGTTCCACCGAGGAAAGTCGCGACACCGGCACGCCCGGATCTATATTGAGGCCGTATCGTTCGAACAGGCGCCGCGCCGCCGTTCTCTCCTTCGCCCAATCGATCGCCCAGCGACGCGCGATCCCGCCACGCCCCGAAAGTCGGGTCAGCAGCAGGTTCTCCAGCACGGTGACCGGCGGTATCAGACCAAGGTGCTGGTGCACAAACGACACGCCGAACGGCCGAACTCCGCCAGGGGGCAGCGGCAACGGCACGTCCTGGTCGCCGATTCGCAGCGTGGCGCCAGGGTCAGGCGCGTGAAACCCGGCCAGGATCTTGATCAGCGTCGACTTGCCGGAACCGTTCTGGCCCAGCAGGCCGTGCACCTCGCCGGCAGCAACGGAGAAATCCACCGCGCGCAAGGCCTGCTGGCCGCCAAAGGTCTTGGACAGCCCGGCAAACTCCAGCGCCGGTGCGGTCACTTCAGCTTCCAGAGCTTCTCATAGCCATCGATATAGGCGGCGCCGTATCCCTGAGACAGTTGCGGCGGCTTGCCCGCCTCGTCGGCGTTGTGGCTGTCGAAGATGTAGAAGGGGATTTTCGGGTCGCTGACCTGCGGCAGACCGCACAGCATGCGCATCTCGGCATCGATGATGGCGTCACCGATCCAGTCGAGGTTCTCGCCGATGTCCATCTGGATCTTGCCCTCCTGGATCAGGCCTAGGACGAAGGGCGTGCCGTTGAAGGCGTCCACCTTGACCCGCTCTGTCGCATTCGCCCCGATCACCGCCGGGACCACGAACTGCGACATGCTGTCATAGATGACGATGATGTAATTCACCGTGGGATCGCTCAGTAACGCGGATTGTACATTGGGGGTAATGCGCGTGCCCCAGTCGACCACTGGGAAGTTCATCACCTTGGTCTTGCAGTGGTCGCAATGCTTCAGTTCCGTGTTGATGCCGTCCATCATGCTGTCGGTCGACAGCGGCCCGGTGGAGATCAGCACCAGCGCGTTCATGTCGCCCTTGGTCTGGACCACCGCCCAATCGACGAGCAATGCGCCCGCCTTGAAGTAATCGATCGGAATATCGGCGTCGGCGCTCTTGCGGACGAGTTCGGACTGCTCCTTGCCGTTATAGTGTGAGGGCACGACCGGGACACCCGCGGCGCGCGCCTCACGGACCTGCGGCACGAGAACTCTGGGGTCGGTTCCCGCCAGCAGGTCGATCAGGTTCGCCTTCTGGTTCATCGCGGCGTTCATGCCCTGCACCCACTGCGAGCTCTGACCCTGATTCTCCCAGGTGGTGAACTTGAACCCCACCTTCGCCGCCGCCGCGGCCATGGCCTTTTCAATATTCGCGGTGAAAGGGTTCGCCGACGAGACCGGAATGCTGAAGATCGACTTGCCGGCCATGCAGGCTTTGGCATCGAACGCGGGACCGGCGGCGACAAAGCTTGGTTTGTCTCGGAATGGCTTGAGCTGGGCTTCGAAATAGTCGAGCCCGTCCGCGCGGGCGTCGCCGAAGGTCATGGCGCGTTATCGCCAGTGTCAGCGCCGCGAACATCCATTTCGTCATGTCTGTTTGTTCCCCCGTTGGCAGCCCTGCGCTCGCGACCTAGCCCAGCGTGCCGAAAGGGCAAAAATGACATCAACGACAACCTGGGACCGAGCAATGGGTCGTTTAGACCATCTTTTTGCCGCGATACCAACCCGGTTCGTGGCCGATTCTCAAGCATGTTGGAAATTCGAAGCGTAAGGTTCACCGCCCCTGGATAGCACTCAGTGGTGCGGGCTCCGTGTCCAAGCCCGTCCAGACCTGCTCGCGCGGGGATAGCGGCTACCTGACGGGTTGAACCCTTTTCATGGAGATGTCGCAGCGCCGACCAGGGGCTGCGGCGCTGGTCCTAGGGCGTATGGCCAATAAGGAGCGCGCCACGCCGACGCACGTGCCCGGACGCGCCGTGTACAGCACTCGACGGCAAGTCTCAGCGACTTACCGCCTAGTTCGTCTCAAAGTTGGATCTGGTCGGGCCACAATCACTCGACGCCGAACGCTTGATTAAGCCTGATCGAGCCAGAACCCGAGGAAACTCGCACTGGGAGAGCCGCGTCGCAGCCTTACGTATTGCTAGGCGGCTCTCCCGGCGGATCGATTACTGGTTCTTGGAAGCGCCCTTGTAGGCGTTGCCTTGGTCCGGGAGCAGGCCCGCCGGCACGCCAGCGGTGTGCTGCTTCATCGCAGTGCCCTGGTCAGGGGTCATGCTCTCCGGCACGCCAGCAGTGTGCTGCTTCTGCGCCATCTTGTCGGACTTCTCGGTGCTCGGCTTTGTCGCCGAGTTGTCGGACTGCGCCATCGCGAGGGGAGCAGCAACCATGCAGCCCATCATCACGGCCAGGGAAAAGCTTTGGAACCTCATATACGCCTCCTAAGGAAAGTTCGGTTGAGGGGTGCCTGGTTCGGACCATCCCCAGATTATCTTCTATGTCACCGGCGGACATGCCACCAAATAGCTATCGGCAAATGAATTGCAAGCCCGTTTTCGATGCCGGGCAGTAGCTAAGGAAACGTAAATCGTTGACGAACGACTTGGGGGCACCCCATCTGGCAGGCACGCGCGCCTGCCACGCGCGCTTCAGGCTGCTTCCTCCGCCCAAATGAGTAGCGGCCCGCGGTCGAAGTTCGCGCAATTATTGCAGTCTTCCCCGGGCCTTGGTCCGACATGACGCAACCACGCTTCTGATATGACGCATGGCAGAGTTAACAAGGTCTCCATCGCAATCCTCCCTGGCCTAGGCTTCCCCGTCCAAAGGCAGCCGGTGAGCGATGGCAGTAGACCGTTCTGGTTTACTTGTACTGAACCGCCAGCGGCAGCTAGGCCGGCGCCCGATGAAAATCCCTCTAGGTCTAGGAGGAATGTTGTTCCAGGGCTGCATCCGGCCTATTTTTGTGTGTCACTTCCTGTCACCGAGATCTCGCGCGCTTCCCGCTAAGCAAGGGGAGCGCAACTATGATCCGGGAAGCAACCGAACTGGCGCAATCTTGTCCTCGGCCACGCGGACACCCGAGCCGGCGCTTGCCACGCCTTTTCACCCGGCGGTCGAAGCCTGGTTCAACCGGCGCTTTGACACGCCCACGCCGGCACAGATGCATGCCTGGCCGGCCATCCAGGCAGGCCGCCATACGCTGATCGCCGCCCCGACCGGCTCCGGCAAGACGCTGGCGGCGTTCCTCGCAGTGATCGACCTGCTGGTGCGGCAAGGGGTGGACGGCGGCCTCCCGGACGAAACCCAGATCGTCTATGTCTCGCCCCTGAAGGCCCTGTCGAACGATGTTCAGCGCAACCTGGAGGAGCCGCTGGCCGGAATCCTCGCGGCTCTGCGCGAGCAGGGCCTGCCGGATGTCGACATCCGCGCCTGGGTGCGGACCGGCGACACGCCCTCGACCGAGCGAGCCCGGATGCGGCGCCGGCCACCACATATAGTGGTAACGACGCCGGAATCGCTCTACATCCTGCTGGGCTCCGAGTCCGGTCGCAAGATGCTGGCGACCACGCGAACCGTCATCGTGGACGAGATCCACGCTCTGGCGCCGAACAAGCGCGGTGCCCACCTTGCCCTGTCGCTGGAGCGCCTTGAGGCGCTGTGCGGCCGGCGGCTGTTGCGCATCGGTCTGTCGGCCACTCAAAAGCCGATCGAGACGATGGCGAGCTTCCTGGTCGGAGCCGGCGCCGGCGGCACGGCGGACTGCGCAATCGTCGACAGCGGCCACATCCGGCCTCGCGATATTGCCCTGGAGGTCCCTTCCTCGCCGCTGGAGGCGGTGATGTCGGGCGAGGTCTGGGTGCAGAACTATGACCGGCTGGCCGAGCTGGCAAAGGCGCACCGCACCACCCTGGTTTTTGTCAACACGCGAAGGATGGCGGAGCGTGTCGCCAGGCAGTTGTCGGAGCGCCTCGGCGAGGATCAGGTTGCCGCGCACCACGGCAGCATGGCCAAGGAACTGCGGCTCGACGCCGAACAGCGGCTGAAACGCGGCGCGCTTAAGTTGTTGGTCGCGACCGCCTCGCTGGAACTCGGTATCGATATCGGCGACGTCGACCTGGTCTGCCAGCTCGGCTCACCGCGATCCATCGCGAGCTTTCTGCAACGGGTCGGGCGTTCCGGCCATGCCGTCGGCGGCACCCCCAAGGGGCGGCTGTTCCCGTTGTCGCGCGACGAACTGGTCGAGTGCGTGGCGTTGCTCGACAGCGTCCGCCGCGGCGAACTCGACCGGCTGACGATCCCCGATCAGCCGATGGATGTCCTGGCACAGCAGATCGTCGCCGAGGTCGCGACCCGGGAGTGGGACGAGGACGCCCTGTTGGCGCTGTGTCGCCGGGCGTGGCCTTACCGCGCCCTGCGGCGGGACGAGTTTTCCGACGTGGTGCGCATGCTGGCCGAAGGCTTTACCACGCGGCGCGGCCGGCGCGGCGCGCTGCTGCATCATGACGCGGTAAATCACAAACTACGGGAGCGACGGGGTGCTCGCCTGACCGCCCTTTCAGCCGGCGGCACCATCCCCGACACCGCCGACTACCAGGTCGTGCTGGAGCCGGAGAATCAGTCGATCGGCTCGGTGAACGAGGACTTCGCCGTCGAAAGCATGGCCGGCGACGTCTTTCAGCTCGGCAACAGCGCCTATCGTATCATGCGGGTCGAGCGAGGCACCGTCCGGGTGGAAGATGCGCGTGGCCTGGCGCCGACGATCCCGTTCTGGCTCGGTGAGGCGCCCGGCCGCAGCAACGAACTGTCGCACTCGGTATCGCGGCTGCGCGGCGATGTCGCCGAGCGATTGAGGGAGGGCGGTGATGCGGTGGCGGTTGTTGACTGGCTCGTCGAACAGCCGGGTATCGGCGCGCCGGCAGCGGAACAACTCGGGGAATACCTGGCAGCCTCGCACGCCGCCCTTGGCTGCCTCCCGACGCAGGAAACGATCGTCTTCGAACGTTTCTTCGACGAGGCCGGGGGCATGCAACTTGTCATTCACTCGCCCTTCGGCAGCCGGATCAACCGCGCCTGGGGCCTTGCGCTGCGCAAGCGGTTCTGTCGCAAATTCAACTTCGAGCTGCAGGCCGCGGCGACCGAGGACAATATCGTGCTGTCCCTGACCACAGCTCACAGTTTCGAGCTGGGTGACGCGGCGCGCTATCTGCATTCCGCGAGCGTGCGAACGATCCTGACCGAGGCGCTGCTCGATGCGCCGATGTTCGCCACGCGCTGGCGCTGGGTTGCCGGCACCGCGTTGGCGCTGCCGAGGCGTCGGGGCGGCAAGAAGCTGGCCCCGCAGCTGGCGCGCATGGAGGCCGAGGACCTGATCGGGACGGTGTTTCCAGACCAACTCGCCTGCGCAGAGAACCTGGTCGGCGAACGCGAGATCCCCGACCACCCGCTGGTCAATCAGACCATCGCCGACTGCCTGACCGATGCCATGGACGTGGCGGGCCTGGAGCAGCTGCTGCACCGGCTGGAAGCCGGCGAGATACGCGTTGTCGCCTGCGACCTGACGCAGCCGTCGCCACTGGCGCTCGAAGTGCTGGCGGCGAAACCTTATGCCTACCTCGACGACGCGCCGCTGGAGGAGCGCCGGACCCAGGCGGTGATGAACCGGCGCTGGCTGACACCTGCGTCCGCCGCCGACATCGGCCGGCTGGATCCCGAGGCGATCGCCCGCGTCCGCGCAGAGGCCTGGCCCGATCCGGCGAATGCCGACGAACTGCACGACGCGCTGGTGTGGATCGGCTATCTCACGGCCGAGGAGGCGACCGCCTGGAGTGACCAGCTGGGCGAACTCGTGCGGCAGAACCGCGTGACGCGGCTGCGGGGGCCGCGGTTGGACATCTGGATCGCCGCCGAACGGCTCGCGCAGTTCCAGGCGCTGCATCCGGACACGCGGCTGGAGCCGGCGATCGTCGCACCCGACGGCCACGCCAGCGACGACTGGTCCGCCGGAAGCCGCGTTGGTCGAAATACTGCGTGGGCGTCTGGAAGGTCTGGCACCCGTGACCGCGTCCGCGCTGGCAGGACCGCTGGGGCTCGATCCGGAGGAAATCGCCTCGGCGCTGACGGCGCTGGAGGTCGAAGGCTTCGCCATGCGCGGGCGGTTCACCCCTGGCGCCAACGAGGAGGAGTGGTGCGCCCGGCGGCTGCTCGCGCGCATCCACCAGTACACCATCAAGCGCCTGCGCGCCGAGATCGAACCGGTCGCCGCCCGCGACTTCCTGCGCTTCCTGTTTGCGTGGCAGCACGTGACCCCGGACACGCGGATGGAAGGCCCGGATGCGCTGGCCGCGACCGTGGCGCAGCTCGAGGGATTCGAGGCAGCCGCTGGCGCCTGGGAGAGCGAGATCCTGCCGTCACGGGTCGCCGACTACGAGCCCGCCTGGCTCGACGATGAGTGCCTATCGGGTCGCGTCGCCTGGGCGCGTTTGAAGCCGCGCAACGCGCGGCTTAACGGGACCGAACGCGGTGTCAGCCCGGTCCGCACCACGCCGATCACCCTGCTCGCGCGGCGACACGCACGGCTATGGCATGCCCTGTCGGCAAACGACGGAGGCGGCCTTGCCGAGCGGGCGCGCGCAGGCGGTCGGCGAATTTATCCGCGAGCACGGCGCGTCGTTTTTCGACGAGATCGTGGCCGGCACGGGCCTGCTGCGCGCGCAGGCGGAGGAGGCACTGGCCGAACTCGTCGCCAACGGCCTGGTAACCTCGGACAGCTTCAGCGGATTGCGCATCCTGCTGGTGCCATCCGACCGCCGGGCTGCTGGCTGCGGGAGGGCGACGCAGACGACGCACCGCCGTGTGCAGCATGGATGACGCCGGCCGCTGGGCGCTTGTCCGACGGGGCCAGACGGCGCCGGAGGTCGGCACCGAGGCGGTCGAGCACGCCGCTCGCACGCTGCTGCTCCGCTATGGCGTGGTGTTCTGGCGCGCGGTCGAGCGCGAGGCCGACTGGCTGCCGCCATGGCGGGACCTGTTGCGTGTCTATCGCCGGCTGGAGGCACGTGGCGAGATCAGAGGCGGGCGCTTCGTCGCCGGCTTCTCGGGCGAGCAGTTCGCCCTGCCGGACGCTATCGGGCTGTTGCGTGAGACCAGACGCCGGCGCGGTTCGGGCGACTGGGTTTCGCTGTCCGGCGCCGATCCGCTCAATCTGGTTGGTGTCCTGACCCCCGGCGCCAAACTCGCCGCGATGACCGGAAACCGCGTGCTGTACCGCGACGGGCGTGCCGGTCGCCGCGCTGGCCGGCGGGGAGGTGCGATTCTACGAGACTCTGGACGCCGCGACCCAGTGGCAGGTCCGCAAGGCGTTGCTGCGCGGCACCACGCCCGCGGTGGCGGCCGATCTGTCACCAGCCTAGCGACAGTCTCCCGCCCCCGCTCAGCGTGATCGCCGGCACAGGGCGACGACCGGCGACTTCTCCACCGCGCCGGGCGGACACCGGCGCGTGTCGACCCCGCCCCCGTGTCATGCCGGCGCAGGCCGGTGACCCACGACTTGCCTCAATTTGGGCCGGTCAGCACCTGGCCGGTAAATCCCAACTTGACATTTTCGCCGGGTGCCTCCTACGCGGCGACTCTCGGCCATTTGGTGCCCGACCAGCCGGGCAGTAGGCACCTCGCCGGGCCAGGAGCGCCGAATGAGTGCCGGATTCGACAACTCGCCAGCCTCCAGCACCAGGATCAGGTCCGCTGCCTGGATGGTCGACAGGCGGTGCGCGACGACGATCGTCGTTCGATCGGTCATCAATGCATCCAGCGCCCGCCGCACCGCCTGCTCACTGACCGAATCCAGATGCGAGGTCGCCTCGTCCAGGATCAGCAGCGGCGCATCCTTCAGGAAGGCCCGGGCGATGGCGATGCGTTGCCGCTGCCCGCCGGATAGCTGCACACCGCGCTCACCGACGCGGGTCGACAGGCCCTCCGGAAGCCCGGCCACGAACTCCGCCAGCGCCGCCCGCGACAGCGCCAGCCCAATCTGCTCGGCCGTCGCCTCGGGGCGGGCAAGACGAACGTTCGCCTCCAGCGTGTCGTTGAACAGATAGGTGTCCTGAGCGACCAGCGCGATACGCCCGCGCAGCCCGTCCAGCTTCAGCGCCCGCAGATCGACCCCGTCGAGGCGGATCGCGCCGCCGGCCGGGTCCCAGAACCGCAGCATCAGATTGGCGACCGTGGTCTTGCCGGCGCCCGACGGCCCCACCAGCGCGACAGTCGACCCCGCCGGCACATCGAACGCCACCTTTTCCAATGCCGGCACGGCGCGTCCGGGATAAGTGAAGCCGACACGGTCAAAGCAGATGGCCGAACCGCCCGCCCGCGGCGCCGGGTCGTCGCGGGCCGTCGGTGACGACCACCGGTTCCGCATGCACCACATGCAGCCGTCGCGTCGAGGCGATCGTGTCCGCAAGCTGGCGTCCCACCTGGGCGATCTCCGACACCGGGCAGGAACGCCGCGACCGAGATCAGCGTGACCAGCGGCAGGGCCGTGGCGGCGAGCGAGCCGTGGGTGACCAAGACCGCCCCCAGCGCCGCGACCGCCAGGCTGCCGAGGCCGGTGGCGACGTCCAGCGCGCTCGCCTGGAACGACAGGTCGGCCAGCAGCGCGAGCCGAAGGTCCTGGTACTCCCTGACGGCACGAACGAAACCATCCCGCCGGCGGCCGGTGGCGCCGAACACAACCAGTTCAGCCAGTCCCTGGATGGTCTCGGTCGTATAGGCGCTGATCATCCCCAGCGCGCCGCGCGCGGCCGATCCCAGCCGGTCGATCCGCTGGCGCCCGAGGATCGGCGAGGCGGCCGCGTACAGCAGGAAGGGCGCCAGAACCAGCGGCCAGCGGCCAGGCGATCCACGCCAGGGCGGCCATCACCACACCCGGCACCAGCACCGCGACGATGGCCGGCGCGATGGTGTGGGCGAAGAAATATTCGACGGTTTCGACGTCCTGAGTGGCCAGCGCCACGAGGTCGCCGGAACGGCGGCGCAGCAGATACGCGGGCGCAAGCGCATCGAGTTTGCGGAACAAGTCGATACGCATCTCCGCCAGCAGCGCGTAGGCCATGGCGTGCGCGATCCAGGATTCCAGCCAGTGCAGCACTCCGGCGAGCGGCGCGACGACGAGCAGCGCGGCAATCAGGGTGGCAGTCGGCGCGTGGTCGCGCACCGCCCCCAGCACCAGCGCGCCCAGCACGCTGACCCCGATGAAGCGCGATGACACGGCCGATGCCGCACAGCACGGTGATGGCCAACTGCCCGCCGATAGGGCCGCACGACGCGCAGCAGGGTGCGAATCGTGGCGGGCCATCCGACCTCCGCGGCGTCCTCGGCGAGACTGCTCACTGCCGCTTCCGAGGCCGCGGATCTGGCGACCCGTCGGCCTCGTCCCCGGCTGGCCCGTCCATACGGCGAGGGCGGCTCGCGGTAGCGGCACGACGTCGCGCTCCGCCAACTGCGGTCCCATCAGCGCCGATACGGCCGTCCTGCCGTGATCAGGTCCTGGTGGCGGCCCGATTGCACCACCGCCCCATCGCCCAGCACCAGGATGCGATCGGCGCCGATCACGCTGGACAGCCGGTGCGCCAGGATCAGCGTCGTGCGGCCCGCCATCAGCCGGTCCAGCGCCTGCTGGATGATCGACTCGTTCTCTGTGTCGACGGACGACAGCGCTTCATCGAGGATCAGGATCGGCGCGTCCCGCAGCAGCGCCCGGGCGATCGCCAGGCGCTGTCGCTGGCCACCGGATAACCTGGTACCCCGTTCGCCGATGATCGTCCGGTAGCCGTCAGGCAGCGCGCTGATGAAGCCGTGCGCGTTCGCCGCGGTGGCCGCGGCGACCATTTCGGCTGTTGTGGCATTCGGGCGGCCGAGGCGAAGGTTGTCCTCGACCGAGCCGTGGAACAGGTAGGTGTCCTGCGCCACGACCGCGATCATGCCGCGCACCTGCTCCGGATTCAGCGCCCGCAGGTCATGGCCGCCGATCCTGATGGCGCCGGCTGTCGCGGATCGTGCAGGCGCAGCAGCAGGCGCACGATGGTTGACTTCCCTGCCCCGCTCGGCCCGACGATGCCCGACCCGCTCCCCGGCGCCGACATGTGAAGGTCAGCCCCGCATGCGCGGCCCGGCGGCCACCCGGATAGGCGAAAGCCGACGTCGTCGAAGGCGATGCTCGGCTGTCGGCACCGCTGGTCCGACGGCCGCGCGAGGTCGCTGGCGCGGCGTCTCGGTGCCAAGCAACGTGATGATCCCGGTCGCCGCCGACTGGCCGTTCATTCCCTGGTGCAGCACGGTGCGCAGATCGCGCAGCGGACGAAAGATCTCGGTGCCGGCCATCAGCACGATCAGCAGCGCCTCGATGCTCATGGCGCCGTGCTGTACCCGGCAGGCGCCCAGTGCGAGTGCGGCGGCCGAACCCAGGGCGGTGCCGAGGTCGGTCAGCCCGCGCGTTGCGACATTGAGCGACAGCACCCAGAACGTGCTGTCAGACAGCGCCCGCGCCCGGGCAGCGAGGGTTTGCGCCATAGGCGGCGCTCTGGCCGAACGCTTTGAGTGTCGGCAGGCCCTGCACCGCGTCGAGGAACTCCTCGCCGAACGACTTGAATGCGGCCTGCCGAGCGCGGGATGCGAGGGCGGTCTGCGATGCACGATGGCGGGCAGGACCAGGGTGAACGAGCGCCGCGGCCAGCATCACGCGGCAACCGGCACGTCCCACCAGGCGATGAAGGCGAAGATCGCCAACGGCGCGAAGACGGCGATGGTGACCTGCGGCAGGTACTGACCGAAGAACGATTGCAACTGCTCCACGCCGTCGACCATCGACAGCATCGACGCCGCCGGTGCGTTCCGCTCCGAACCAGGCGGGACCGAGCGCGACGATCTTGTCGAACAGCCGGCCCCGCAGCCGTTCCTGCACCCGCGCGGCGCTGCGTTGGGCGATCATGGCGCGGTGATGGTCGAGCCAGGCCCGCAACAGGATGGCGCCAGCGGCGGCCAGCAGCGGCAGCATCAGATGCCGCGCATCCTCGCCGCGAAACACCCCCGCCAGGAAGCGGCCGAGAAAAGCGAAGCGGGCGATGCCGACACTCAGGGCGAGCAGGCCGATGGCGGCGGAAAGGGCGATCCGGCCACGCAGGCCGGCGGTCATCCGCCACAGCTTCAGGTCGAAGTGCATGCGGCGATGGTGCCCCAGCCGTTGGCGGGCGTCGATGGACAGCCGCCTGACGAGCCCGGTAGAGGGGATGAGTTGCATCGCGTGGCAGCCGGGGCGGCCCGCGCGATACGAGGCGACAATCCGGCCGCCGCACACGGAAAGCTTTGGCCCGGGTCCGTTCGGCCGGCCTCCGCGCGCAACGCCCGACCCGACGCAGGAGGTCGCCGCCCATATCCAGTTCCGCTGGCATCGCGATTGCATGCCATTCGCCTTGAAAAAACCTCGAGCGGGGGCGGCATGTTGGTCGAGGCGGAGCCGTACGAATACGACCTGGAGCTGAGTTCAGCCGCGCTGCTGATCATCGACATGCAGCGCGACTTTCTCGAGCCCGGCGGCTTCGGCGAGATGCTGGGCAACGACGTCTCCCAACTGCGCCGCACGATCGAGCCGAACCGGCGTCTGCTGGCGGCATGGCGCGAGGCCGGGACTGATGGTCATGCACACGCGCGAGGGCCATCGGCCGGATCTCGCCGATCTGCCGCCGGCCAAGAAGATCCGCGGCCGGAGCGCCACCTGCATCGGCGACGCCGGGCCCATGGGCCGCATCCTGGTGCGCGGCGAGGCGGGCCACGACATCATCCCCGAGCTTTATCCGGCGCCCGGCGAACCGGTGATCGACAAGCCGGGCAAGGGCGCGTTCTTCGCCACCGACCTGCACGCCATCCTGCAGAACCGCGGCATCACGCAGCCTCATCGTGACCGGCGTCACCACCGAAGTCTGCGTCAACACGACGGTCCGGGAAGCCAACGATCGCGGCTACGACTGCTTCGTGCCGTCGCGACTGCGTCGGGTCCTATTTCCCGGAGTTCCAGGAGATGGGGCTGAAGATGATCAAAGCCCAGGGCGGAATTTTCGGCTGGGTCGGGAACGAGCTGAGGACGGTGATCAGCCGGCGCTGAAACAATAACATACCGGAACAAGGAACAGCCGGGATGAGTGCGACGCATGCTGAGCAGGCCCAAATTCTGGGTGCCCGGCGACTGGAATGCGTTGTTTGGCTTCGGCACCAATATCCTCGTCAATGTGCTGGTGCTGACCGGCCTGTTGCGCTTTGTGCTGAAGATGCCGGACGCGCTGGTGTTCGGCCGCATCCTGCCCGCGCTCGGCCTGATGCTGTGCCTGAGCACCGGATACTACGCGTTCCTGGCCTGGAACCTGGCGAAAGACACCGGGCGCACCGATGTGTGCGCGCTGCCCTCCGGGCATCAGCGTGCCGCATATGTTTGTCGTTACGTTCGTTGTGATGCTGCCGATCGCGATCGCCACCAAGGATCCGGTGCAGGCGTGGGAAGCCGGCCTGACCTGGGTGTTCGTGCAAAGTTTCGTGCTGATGGCGGGCGGTTTCATCGGTCCCTATATCCGCAAGATCACGCCGCGGGCCGCGTTGCTTGGCTCGCTCGCGGGCATCTCCATCACCTTCATTTCGATGAGCCCGGCGGCGCAGGTGTTCTCGACGCCGGTCATCGGCGTGGTCTGTTTCGCGGTGATCCTGGCCAACTGGTTCGGCGGCGTGAAATATTTCGGCGGCGTGCCGGGCGGCCTGGTGGCGATCGCGGTCGGCACCCTGATCGCCTGGGTCTCGACCGCGCTCGGGCTGGGCTACGGCGATCTGAGCCGTCGCCAAGCTTGGCGCGTCGGTGGCGAATTTCGGTTTCTCGTTGCCGCTTCCGGCCATCGATCACGTGTTCGGCGGGTTCAAATATCTCGGCGTGATCCTGGTCACCGCGATCCCGTTCGGCATTTACGATCTGATCGAGGCGCTGGACAATGTCGAGAGCGCCGCCGCCGCGGGCGACTCGCTTTCCGACCACGCGCGTGCTGACCGCCGACGGCGTGATCAGCCTGATCGGCTGCCTGTTGGGCAATCCGTTCATCAACGCGGTCTATATCGGCCATCCCGGTTGGAAGGCGATGGGCGGGCGGATCGGCTATTCCGCCGTGACCGGCATCACCGTTCTGGTGCTGACATGGTTCGGCATCATCGCGCTGATGTAGCGCGGTCATTCCGGTCGTGGCGATCCTGCCGATCCTGCTTTACATCGGCATGCTGATCGGTTCGCAGGCGTTCCAGGAATCGCCGCACCGCCACGCGCCCGCGATCGTGCTGGCGCTGCTGCCGCAGATCGCCGCCTGGGGCAAAGTGCAGATCGACAACGCGCTTGGCGCGGCGGGCACCAACGCGGCGGCGGTGGGTCCACGCCAAACTCGCGCAGGTCGGCGTGCTGTATCAGGGCCTGGAGACGCTGGGCGGCGGCGCCACGCTGGCGGGCATCATCCTGGGCGCCATCACGGTGTTCATCATCGACCGGGAGTTCGACAAAGCCGCGGCGTTCGCGCTCGCCGGAACGGTCTTCACGTTCTTCGGCTTCATCCATGGCGGAGGCGATCGGCATCGGATCAGTTGCCGACGGTCGCGGTCGCCTATCTCGGGGTCGCGGGGATCCTGTTCTTCCTGTCGAAATACGCCGAGTTTCATCCCGTGGCGATGGATCTGCACGAAGCAGCGGCAGAGGCCGACTGATTGGATGCGCTCGGCCGCGCGGACGGACCGGCGCTATTCCGTGTCCGCCAGAAACGGCGCCGGCGTAAAGTTGACCCGGCGGTTCTTCCTCCGGGATAACGGGAGGGCCCCGGCAATGCGACCGCACGCCAGGGCAACCCCGAATACAAGTGCCGTCAGTTACCACCTGCCGGTATCATTCTGCCCCTGACGAACCACGTTCCACGCCGAAGCGCCATGAAGGACACGATTTATGAGGCCAAGGGCATTTGCGGGGTCTCGCCCGCACCACGAACCTTACGCCTACAAGTTTTAAGGACCGATTAACGGCCCGGCTTGGCGAGCCAGGTCCCGAGCCCCGGCGGCCACAAATATCCGCCCAATGCGAAACTGCCGGCGACGAGCTCTGCTACGCTCGTCTCCCAGGATCGCATGTCCACTCTTTAGGCAGCCGGTACCGGATTACATGCAATAGTTGACTATAATCCGCATCCGGGCGCGACGGTTCGGGGCACTTCCGCGTTGCCGCGACCAAATCGTGCCGGCGTTACGGGACGAGTTCGCGCTCATGCTCCAGCAGGAACGCAACCGTTCCCGCGTTGAACGCATCCGGGTCCGTAATGTTGCACGCGTGGCCGCCATGATCGACCAGAAGCAGCCGGCCTCGGGACAGCAACCTTGCCAGATCCGTTGAGCAGGCGCTCGGCACCAGCACATCGTCTCGCGCCGACACCACCAAGGTTGGGACATCGATGGCGGGAATTCGGCTTTGCAGATCGAATGCCAGGATGGCGTCTATGCGGCGCAGCACTGTCTCGACCGGCGGAAAATGGGCGACGCCGGCGGCATCCTGCTCCGCCAGCCACGCCTGCCGGTCGGCCAGCCAGTCGGCCGGATACAGGAACAGCGGTTGCGCGGCCACGTAGGCAGCCACCCCGCTCTGCAGCAACAGGCTCTTGCGGGCCGCAAAGCAGCGCACGGTGTGAGGATGCGTCTTCGCCCAGGCGTTCACGAGCACCATACGGTCGATCAGGTCCGGCCGATCGAGTGCTATTTGCAGTCCGATCAGGCCGCCTAGAGCGTGGCCGATGAAATGGCATGTCCCGACCGCAAGTTTCGTCGAGCAGGCAGGCAACTTCCGACGCCATATCGGCAATGGAATATCCAGCCGGCAGTGCGCCAGGACTTTTGCCGGTGCCAAGCTGATCATAGGCGATGACCCGGAAGTGGCGGCCCAGTTCGGCGATCTGCGGCGTCCAGTAATGCGCCGCGCCGCCCAGGCCTGACGACAGCACCACAGTCCTGGCCGCGGCATCCTGGCTACCATGGATTTCGTAATGCACGCTTGTGGCTACTTCTTTCCAACGTGCGCGACCGACGCAATCTCCACCAACGCGTCCGGTTTCACCAGTCCGCACTGGATGCAGAAGCGCGCCGGTTTGTCGCCCGGAAAATACTCGGCGTAGACACTGTTGAGCGCGGCATAGTCCGCCCAGTCTCGAATGAAGATCGAGTTGAACGTCACGTCCGCCATGGTGCCGCCCGCGGTCTCGATCACTGACTTTATGGCCTCGAGCACGTGCCGGGTCTGCGCCGCCACATCACCGACATGGACGACATTGTTGTCCTTGTCGAATGCCAGAGTGCCGGAGACGTAAACGATCCCGTCGGCCAATGTTCCGGGCGAGAATGGCGCGATGGGCGTGCTGGTGCCAGGCGGCACGATGGTTGTCTTGGGCATCGAAAGAAACCTACGGTTGGAGGTTGCAAAGCAGCGTGATCGCACCAGGCAGAAAGTCAGAGTGGCTGAAGCGCGCGATCAGACCTTTCAACCTCTCTGCGGCTCGCTCAACCTGATCTGGTCAGCGGGCGGAGGCCGGCGCAGCCTGGGAGATCGCGCCACAGAAGTCAGCGACGGTGGACACCCAGCCGAAGAATTTCTCGATGTTGTACAGCGCCGCCTGCCGCACGAAGTCCGGCCCGGCATGGTGCGTGGCGTCTTCCAGCACGACCGCGAAATATTCCAGATGGAACGCGTCGCGCAACGACGACTCGACACAGACATTCGTCGCGATACCCGTAAACACCAGGTTGCGGATGCCGCGGGCGCGCAGCACGCTGTCGATGTTCGTGTTGAAGAAACCGCTGTAGCGGGTCTTGGGAATGACGATATCGCCTGACTGCGGCTGCAACGCATCGACGATGGCATAGTCCCAGGTTCCCTTGGCCAGCAGCGTGCCCTTCAGTTCAGGCCGAGCGCGCATGGTCTTGAGGGCGTTGGACTTGTGATAATTGGGGGAACCGGCGGTGCCGGCCTCGACGTAGTCCTTGTCCCACCCGTTCTGGAAAAAGATCACCGTCAGGCCGGCGGCACGGGCGGCGTCGAGCACCCGTTTCGTCTGCGTGATGGCGGAAGGGGCGCCAGCCACGCTGAACCCGGCGATGTCGATATAGCCACCCTCGGAGGCATAGGCGTTCTGCATGTCAACCACGATCACCGCCGTTTCGCTTGGATTCAGTCGGAGCGGCTCCGGGCGGGCCGGCAAGGTGACGCTATCGCTTCGGATATCGGGCGCGGCATATCCGGCAGGCAAGGGAGCATTCATCGGGCGGCCTCCACAGTCTGAAGCACATGTTTTCGAGATTGCATCAGCGGCTGAATGCGAGCGCCGAAATCCTCCACGCCCTGGATGAAGTCGTCGAAGGTCAGCAGCACGCCCTCGCATCCTGGCACCGTCGCGACCTGATCCAGCAGGCGGGCAACGGTTTCATATGAACCAACCAGGGTGCCCATATTGATGTTCACCGCCGACACCGGGTCGGCCATTTGCCGCACATTGGTGTCGCCACCCGAGGCCTTGTCGACAGCGGATTGATCGACCAGCCATTTGACCGCCTCCTGGTCTGTTCCCGCCTTGTAGGACTTCCCACTTCGCGCGCGCGGCTTCGTCGGTTGCATCGGCAATGATCATGAACAGCGCGTAGGCGGTCACATCCCGGCCGGTCCTGGCGCTGGCCTCGTTCAGTTTGGTCACGGTCGGGGCGAAAGCCACGGGTGTATTGACGCCCTTGCCGAAACAGAAATTGTAGTCGGCATATTGCGCGGAGAACGCCATACCGGCCTCGCTCTGTCCGGCGCAGATGATTTTCATTTCCGCCGCTGGCCGCGGGCTGAGCCGGCAATCCTCCATCTGAAAGAATTCTCCCTTGAAGTCGGAACGGCCGGTGGTCCACAGCTCCCGCATGATCTGGATATACTCCGAGACGTATTGGTAGCGGCGGCCGAAATACTCGTCGCCGGGCCACAGTCCCATCTGCGAGTATTCAGGCTTCTGCCAGCCGGTGATCAGGTTCAGTCCGAAGCGTCCGTCGGAGATCGAATCGATCGTCGAGGCCATGCGCGCGGCGATGGCCGGCGGGATGACCAGGGTGGCGCAGGTCGCGTACAGCTTGATGCGCGAAGTGACGGCCGCCAATCCGGCCATCAGGGTGAAGGATTCCAGATTGTGATCCCAGAACCCGGTCTTTCCGCCAAAGCCGCGCAGCTTGATCATCGACAGCACGAAATCGACCCCATGCTTCTCGGCTGTGACAGTGATCTGCTTGTTGAGCGCAAAGGTCGGCATGTACTGAGGCGAGTTCTCCGAGATCAGCCAGCCATTGTTGCCGATGGGGATGAATACGCCGATTTTCACGCCAGCCATTCTCCTGGGACGTCGAGCCGACCAGTGACCATGAAGCAAGAACGGCGCCATTGCATGTCTCGATCCCGTTCCGTTCTCACGGCGACTTTTCCCCGTTTGCGACGGCGGCCATCGGGCCGCCAGTCATGTAAATCGCGAAAAATCAGGCTTGCGCTTGTCCACGAACGCCTGGAAGGCTTCCATCGCCTCGGGCGAACGCAACCGGTCGCGAAACAGCGCCAGCTCCTGCTCGATCCGTCCGGCCACGTCGGGCCGCCCGTGTTTGATCAGATCCTTGGTCTGTCGCACCGCTTCCGGCGGCAAGCTGGCCAGTCGCGACGCGACACTTCGCGCCACGGCCAGCAGTTCCGCGTCGGCAACGATCTGATTGACCAGGCCCCACTGGTGCGCCGTGGCGGCGTCGATCGGATCACCCAGCAACAGCATTGCGCTGGCCCGCTGGTGCCCAAGCAGCCTCGGAAACAGCAACGAACTCGCCGCTTCGGGCACCAGTCCCAGGCTGGTGAACGGCATGACGAACCGTGCCGACCGTGCCGCGATCACCAAGTCGCAGTGCGCCAGCATGGTGGTGCCGACACCGATCGCCGCGCCGTTCACCGCCGCCACCACCGGCTTCGTCAGCGACGACAACGCGGTTAGAAACGGCGAGGTGTGCGCCGCGACGCTGGTCGCCGCGCGATCCTGGAAATCCTTGATGTCGTTGCCGGAGGTGAATGTATCGCCGGTTCCGGTCAGCAGCACGACGCGGATCGCGGGGTCGGCGTCAGCGCCTCTGAACGCCGTCTCCACCGCCTGGTACATCGCCCGGGTCAGCGCGTTCTTCTTCTCCGGCCGGTTGAGCGTGATTTCCAGCACCGGGCCGGCACGCTCCACAGTCACCTCGGTCATGGCCGACCTCCCGCGTTCGGGGCGCAGCGTATCGGTGGCCGATGCCGTCGGCAATGGACTCCCATCCGGCACCTGGCCTTCGGAACCTTCCGGTAATGGACCGCACCAACCTACTTGCATCGACCGCCGGATTTCGCCCAAGAAGCGCCATGGCCACGCATTACTACACCGTCACTTGGGACCAGCTGCATCGCGATGCGCGCGCCCTGGCATGGCGGCTGATCAACGACGGTCCGTATACCGGCATTGTCGCCGTGACCCGAGGCGGACTGATCCCGGCCGCGATTGTCGCCCGGGAACTCGACCTAAGGCTGGTCGAGAGCGTGTGTGTGGTCACCTATCACGAGGAGGAGCGTGGCGCGCCGCACATCATCAAGCCGCCGGCCGCCGCCGGTGATGGCAGCGGGTTCCTGATCATCGACGACCTCGTCGATACCGGCACTACCGCTCGGATCGTCCGCGGCCTGCTGCCGAAGGCGCACTTCGCCTGTATCTACGCAAAGCCAGCCGGGCGAGAGATGGTGGACAGCTTCATCACCGAGGTGTCGCAGGACACCTGGATACTGTTCCCCTGGGACACCGAGCCTCAGTTCATCGAACCGTTGGCCCGTCGCGGCGGTGCGTAGAGACTACGAGCAGCCGCTGATCTCGACCCTCAGCCCAGCCGAGCGCCGCTGGTATCCAATTTCGCGTTCGCCGCGCCAACTCACTTGTATATCGGCCAGTCCGAGTGGCAGCCAATATTATGCAGCGCCCACTTCGTTCGCTCGCTCTATGGTGTCGGACAGAGAACCGATACGAGGTCGGTCCGCCTCGATTTCGTCTCCGCCGGGGATCGCCGCGTCACTCGGCAAATCGACCATTTCCTCCGCCACGAACTCGATCACCGCGACGACGTGTGCGAGGTTCACGGTCGCCACTGTCGCGCCCGGAACCGGGGCGCCGAGGTAATGCTTCGGTTCCCAAGCCAGGTCGACACCGTCAGGGACACCAGCGTGATCGAGCAGCACATCCACCAGCACGACGCCGTGCGATGACTGACTGACCGCGGCGATGGACGTGATCTTCATGATGTCGCCCGTCGCCAGCAGCAGACCAAACCTACCACGAAGGCCGACCATCCGGCTACCGAACCATGCCGGCAGCAAGTCGATGGCCTCGTCGGCCTCGGTAATACGCGTCCAGGTCACTGCACTGCTCTCCGTCACGGCCGGCGATGTAGCCTGCTTCCGGTCAGTGAGGAAAGATATTCTCCACTCCGGATGCCGCCTGCGCCACGCCTGGCCGCCGCCGCTCGATTTGGTTTGTTCGACCATAGACATGGGTGACCGGCCCGCGCCGGTCGTGACACCAAAGCGACCCAAAGCGCCGCGCGTCCCACGGGGTAACCGCGCGGTTCGCAAGCTATGCCCGGCCGTAGGTATCCTGCAGCCGGACGATGTCATCCTCACCGAGGTAAGCGCCCGACTGCACTTCTATCAAGGTCAGTGGAATGCGGCCCGGGTTCTCCAATCGGTGCACGCAGCCGAGCGGTAGGTAGACACTCTCGTTTTCTCGTACGATCAGGGTGTCCTGGTCGCGGGTCACTCGAGCGGTGCCATTCACCACCACCCAATGTTCAGCCCGGTGGTAATGACTCTGCAGCGAGAGCTGCCGGCCTGGCATCACCACGATCCGCTTGACCTGGAATCGGTCACCCTGGATCAAACTCTCATAGTAGCCCCAGGGCCTGTAGCAGCGATTGTGCGCCACTGCCTCCGGGCGGCCCACGGCTTTTAACCGTTCCACGATCTTTTTCACGTCCTGGGCGTGGCCACGATGCATCGCCAGCACCGCGTCCTCGGTCACCACCACCACGGCGTCCTGCAGCCCGACCACCGCGGCGAGCATTCCGTCGCTCCGGACATAGCAGTTTGTTGCTCCTTCGAGCACCACATCGCCTACCGCGACGTTACCCGCGGCGTCCTTGGCGCCCAGTTCCCACAGCGCGCTCCAACTGCCCACATCCGACCACCCCAGGTCCGCCGGCACCACCGCCGCTCGGCTCGACCGCTCCGCCACGGCGTAGTCGAGGCTGATCGACGGGCAGGCAGAGAACGCCGTGACACCCAAACGGATGAAATCCAGGTCGCCGGTGCGATCGGCCACCGCCTGCCGCACCGCGGGAAGCACGTCGGGCGCGTGGGTCTCCAGTTCCTGCAACAGCGTGTCGACCGTGAACACGAACATCCCGGAGTTCCACAGGTGGCGTCCGTCGGCAACAAACCGGGCCGCTGTCTCGGCATCGGGTTTTTCCCGGAAACGGGCAACCGCATGCACCCCCGTGGCTTCCCGCAACGGCGAGCCAATCTCGATATAACCATAGCCCGTTTCCGTCGCGGTCGGCTTCATGCCAAACGTCACGACATGGCCCCCGCGGGCGGCGGTGGCGGCAAGCTGCAGCGCGGTTCGCAACGCCGCCTCGTCGGCGATCGAGGCGTCAGCGGGCATCATCCACAGCACCGCGTCAGGGTCGGATTCGGCCACCAGGAGGGCAGCAGCGGCGATCGCCGGCGCGCTGTTGCGGCCCACCGGCTCGAGCACGATGCGCGCGTCATGGACACCCGCGGCGCGCAACTGTTCGGCGATAAGGAACCGATGCTCGTGGTTGCACACGACGACAGGCGGAGCGAACTCGGGTCCGGCGGCCCGCCGCGCGGTCTCCTGCATCAGCGTCCGGTCGGAGAGCAGCGGCCAGAGCTGCTTAGGAAAGCTGTCTCGCGACACCGGCCACAACCGGGTACCTGAGCCGCCAGAGAGTATTACGGGGACAATGCGCTGTGTCATCATGACCTGAACCAGGAGAGGCATTCCTTGTTGCCCATCCGACAGGCCAGTGCCAAGCTGAAACCGCGTCTGTTGAACTAAAAGAGGATGGGATGGCCAACCCGCCATGCCGGTGCGCGACCGCAGCGGGACAGTTCTGTCGAGGAACGCTTCCTGCCGGACCACGCCCGGAGGGGACACTGTCCCGGTGGAACGACTTTACCTGCCGGCAGGGTCTGGGGCCGGCCGGTTGTAGCCTCTCACGCCATGCCTTGCGCAGAATGATGGGCAACTGACGCGTTGCCTCCAGTCCAATCAGGGGAACACTGTCGCGGCTCGCGAACAGATAGGCGAGAGCCTCCCTGGGACGTTTGGCCTTCACCTCGTCGGTAAAGCCGCGATAATAGTAGCAGCGATCGACCACGCGCAAACGGCGCCTGATCTGGGTCGCGAGAGCACCGTCGCGTTCGTCCACCGCTTCCGCGAGCAAGCGGCGCAGGCGCTGACGCAACCGATCGAGATCGTCGGTGGTCTGGACATTTGTCAGGGAACCCTGTCGGACAAGGTACCGATACATCGGCGCAGGGTGCAGCCACCAGCGCGCACCTGCCTTCAGGCATTCCACGTAGAGCGAGAAGTCTTCCGCGAACCGCACCCGCTCGTCGTAGCGGATGCCGTGCTCGCTCAGAAAGTCTCGGCGCATCAGTGGTTTCAGGAACCCGAAATTGGTGCGCGGCGCGCCGGAGGAGGAGACATTGCGGGCGATGAACTCGCACAGGTCGATCGCGCGCGGCTCCGCCAGGAAACCCGGCGGCATCATCGGCTCCATCGCGCCGTCTTCCTCCTCGACGAGCATGAGATTGTCGGCGACGAGGTCGGCGCCGACCGTCTCCCCGAGTGCGATCAACGTCGCGAGCCGGCCGGGTAGGAACTCATCATCGGCGTCGAGCAGCGCGATCCATTTGCCGCGCGCCGCGGCGATGCCGGCGTTGCGCGCCACCGACGGGCCGCCGTTCACCGGCAACGCCACAAGCGACACTTTTGCGTTGCTGGCGGCGATGCGACCGACACGCTCGCGCGTATCATCCGTGGAATGATCGTCGACCACGATGACCTCCAGCCCCTCCAGTTCCTGGCCTGCGGCGGACGCGACCGCGGCTTCGATATAATCTCCGGCGTTGAAGGCCGGGATGACCACGCTGGCCCGGATCATGAGGGTTCCGTCATCTGCGCTGGTCGGAGTTCACCGGGAGCGCCAGAGCCGAAGCGCCTGGTGGTAGGCATTCAGATGCTCCTCGCCGGTCGCGGCCGGCAGCGGTGGCGCGAGTGGAGGTGCGGGAAGGTCACCGGTCAGTGCCTCGGCCCACTGGGCGGGATCGCGGGGCAGCACGCGGCCTGCCTTTGTCGCCGCGACCACCGACGCCAGTTGCTCCATGTCCGACGACAGCACCGGTGTGCCGACGGCACGGGCCATATGCAGGCTGCCGCTGTCGCTGCCTCGCTTATGCGGCAACAATATGATGTCCGCCGCCGCCATCGCGTCGATGATATCGCCATCGCTGGCGTAGCCAGGGCGCACCTGGACACGCGGATGGGACTGCAACCGGCCGATCACCTCCCGCTCGCTCTCGTCGACCAATTCGCCGAGTATCAAAAGGTCGGGGGAACGGTCACCGAGCAGGCGCCAGGTGTCGGCGATCAGGTCGTAGCCTTTGTAGGCGCGGATGAAGCCGACAGCGACGGCGAGCCGACGTCGCGGGTCAAGGCCCAGCCTTTGCCGCGCGCTCACCCGATCCGGCACCGCGTCCAGTCTGCGCGCGGGATGCTGAATGACCACGGCCGAGACCCCGGCGATCCGCGCTACCTCCGCCGCCGCGGATGCGCTGTGCACCAGTACGGCCTGTGGCAGCGCGTAGAGGCGGCCGGCACGTTCCACCGCGTTGCTGCTGGGATCGTGCGGCAATACGTCGTGAGCCGTCCAAACCACGGGCACCAGGCGGGTGAGGATACGCAGTAGCACCGGGTCGAGGCGGGGATGGATCGGATGCTGGAAATGAACGATTCTCGGCCGCAGGGCGATGGTCGCGGCCAGGATCGCCACGGCACATGCCAGCCAATTGATCGCCTGCCGCCATGCCGGAGCGGCTGCGGTGCCGGGCGGAGGTGGCCAGCGCTCCGCGGGCAGCCAGCGGTGGACGGTCCAGGAGATGGCAAGGTCCGGCGGCAAAAAATGGCGGCTCGCCAGCAGCACCGGTTCCAGGCCAACCGCGACCAGACCCTCTGCGACCATGCCGGTGTACAGCGGCAGCGCGCCTTTCTCGGACGGATCGATCAGCAGGACGCGTGCGCCGGCCAGCGGGTCCGCGCGTTCGGTCATCGCCTGCGAACGGAGGCCGTAGCCGTCGCCCGGGTCAAATCGGTTGGGTCAAGAAGTATCGCGGGCCTCTGTGCAGCGCGCTGTGGTCGACGCGGAGTCGCCGATTTCAGTATGACATATCAGAGCCCAACGCAACGCGTTTGCCGCGGCGACATTCAGCCTGACAATCAAACGCCGCCACATAGGCGCCGCAGGGTGTGACCTCCTCAGTCGGGCGGGCAGCTCAGAAATTCACACGCGTGCTGAACAGCCAGGCGTGGTTGAAGGCGGGCGTCGGCGGCCGGGCCCTGAACTCCGGTGAGACCGCGGTTTGATAACCGACCGCAAAGGTTAGTTTCTTGACCGCTGGGCAGCGCAAACCGGCCGATCAGCAGACCCGGTGTCAGATACACCTGGTTCAGTCCGCCCCGCTGACCGTTCGCATAATACGTCCAGTTCACCTCCAGTTCCGGCCAGAGCACGCCCAGCACATGATACTGGAAGGCGAGATTGGTCTGCACCTGATAGCCGATGATATTGGCATGGGAGGCCGGCACGACGCCGCCGACCGTGCCCTGGATGTCGAACGCCCCCCATCCCTTGCCGAATGCCAGCGTCGGCAGGTACTGCCAGGAGTTGCTGGTCAGCCGGGCGATGCCCGACGGGGCCTGGATCTGCAGAAGGACCGTCAGCACATAGTCGCGGTCGCTGGCGGGGCTGCTTGCGAGCCGTTGCTTGATACGGAGGAACGGCCAGTCGTTGAACCCGGCCAGCGGCTCGATGGCGCCTTTGTTGTTCGGACCGGTGCCGGCGACCCCGGAACGGATGTAATACGGGGCCGCCGCGAACTGCACCTCGTTGGTCTCGCTCACGATCAGGTCCAGGCCCCGGCCGCCGTCGATGTCGGTAGTGGCGGTGCCGTTGCCGGAATGCTGCAGGTCGACGTCGAAACGTAGCCGCTGTTCCAGCAGGCCGGTTGTGGTGACCAGGGGGGTGCTCCAGCTTGGCTGGGTCGCCCGCGCCCGCGCGACCCAAGCCTCCCACACGGCGAGCGCGCTTGCGAAACCGCCCGCACCTGTCAAGGGCTTCTGTGTCGTGTCGGGGCCGCTGGGGGAATGAAAACTTAGCTCCTCGGGGATGCTCGAAGGTGGCAGGTTCAGATCGAGTCCATCCGCCGCCCATGATGGCCCGCACATCGAGCCGAGCAGCAGGGCGAGAGTGGTGGCGAGAACATCCTGAAAATGGGGAAGCCGCCAGCTGGGAAGTTGCGGACGGCGCGGCGTCCTGGTCACGTGACGTTCTGCCGCCGTATTGGGCTGGAGATCGAACAGCAGCCGGGTGGCCTTGGCGGCGGCGAGCACGAGGCAAGCCATGCGGCGCACTCCCTCAATCCGATCCCCGGCGAGGCTACGAACATTCCCGCCCGCCCGCCATCAGGTCACGCTCGGTAACCCTTGCGCTGCGAGCGACCACAGCCGCGGAACGCCGTATTGCGCAAGCGGCCCGGCGGGGAGATCGCTACCCCTGGCGCGCCGCAAGGACAGGCCGACGACCGAGGCCTATCCGGTTGACACCATTGCCTAACTGAGCCTACCGTGCCCTCGTCCCAACGCGGCCGAAGACCGCGCCCCGGGATGACGTCAGAAGAATGCCAACACAGGAATGGGAGGCCACTCATGTCACGGCGTGGCACGAACGCGCTCGCGCGTTGTCCATGGCCCGGTCGGTGCCAGCCGAATGCGCGGGCGGCTCGTGGCGTGGCGTCAGCATGAATGCCTTGGTAGTTCGCAAACCGCTTTCACCAAGGCATATCGTTCCCATGGCCGATGAAAATTGCAGCTCCGTCATCGAGCCATCCTACGACCTGACCAGACTACCGGAGCGCGTGTTAGTCGAACGACTTCCTGCATTCGCGGAAAGGGATGAGTGAACTCATGATCAAAGTAACAGTAAACGGACAGCAGCACAGTTGGGATGGCGACCCGTCATTGCCGCTGTTGTGGTATTTGCGTGACGAGGCCGGTCTGACGGGCACCAAGTTCGGCTGTGGGCGTGCGCTCTGCGGCGCGTGCACGGTGCATATCGACGGCACGGCGACGCGCTCCTGCATCACCGCGATGTCGGACGTGACGGATCGCACGATCGTTACGATCGAGGGGCTCGACCCGGCCGGCGACCATCCGGTGCAGAAGGCCTGGCGCGAAGCCAACGTGCCGCAATGTGGCTTCTGTCAGGCCGGGCAGATCATGCAGGCGGCCGCGCTGCTGAAGGAAAATCCCCATCCGTCCGACGCGGACATCCGTGACGTCGATGTCGGGCAACATCTGTCGCTGCGGATGCTACCAGCGGATCGAGGCGGCGGTGCGACTCGCAGCGACAGGGACCTGAGCCATGACGCACAAAATCGGGCACGCCATCGAGAATGTTTCCCGGCGCACCGTGCTGCGGGGGCTGGGGGTGACCGCCGGTCTGGTTCTCGCCGTGCCGCGTGATGTCGCGTCGCGGCATGGCGGCCTATACACCGGCGCCGGCGGGATGCCGCACGGCACGGTCAACGATCCGAAGGTCTTTGTTGCTATCGCGCCGGACGGCACCGTGACGATCATCGCGCATCGCTCGGAGATGGGTACTGGCGTGCGCACCAGCCTGCCGATGGTGGTCGCCGACGAGATGGAAGCGGACTGGAGCCGGGTGCATGTCCGGCAGGCGCCGGGCGACGAAGTGAAGTACGGCAATCAGGACACCGACGGCTCGCGCAGCACGCGGCACTTCCTGATCCCGATGCGCCAGGTCGGCGCCGCCGCCCGCATGATGCTGGAGGCCGCGGCCGCCAAGCAGTGGAATGTCCCGGTCACCGAGGTGAAGGCGATAAACCACGAGGTCGTGCACGGCAAAACCGGGCGCAAACTGGGCTACGGCGAACTGGCGACAGCCGCCGCGGCGCAGCCGGTGGTCGACGTTGCGCAAGCTGCAGCTCAAGGATCCGAAAGATTTCCGCTACATCGGCAAGGGCCGGATCGGCATTGTCGATCTGCGCGACATCACCACGGGCAAGGCGATGTACGGCAGCGACACACGCCTGCCCGGCATGAAATACGCGGTTATCGCGCGGCCGCCGGTGTCGGCTGGCAAGCTGGTCTCGTTCGACGCCAACGAGGCGCTGAAGGTTCCCGGCGTGGAGAAGGTGATCGAGGTGCAGGGCTGGCCCTGGCCCTCCAAGTTCCAGCCGCTGGGCGGCGTCGCTGTCATCGCGCGCAACACCGGCGCCGCGATCATGGGCCGCGACGCGCTGAAGGTCGTCTGGGACGACGGGCCGAACGCCAATACGATTCGTCGCGTATCGCGCTGAGCTGGAAGACGCGGCGCGGAAGCCTGGCATGGTGGTGCGCAACAACGGTGACCCGAGGCAGCCCTGGCAGTCGCGGACAAGGTGATCGTCGGCGAGTACTACCTGCCGCATTTCGCCCATGTCGAGCATGGAGCCGCCGGTGGCGACGGCGCGTGTGGCGGACGGCAAGGCGGAGATCTGGGCGCCGGTGCAAAGTCCGCAGGGCACCCGCGACGATGTCGCCAAGACACTCGGCATTTCGCCGGAGAATGTTACGGTCAACGTGACCTTGCTGGGTGGCGGGTTTGGCCGCAAGTCGAAGTGCGACTTTGTGCTGGAGGCCGCGCTCCTGTCGAAGGCGATCGGCGCGCCGGTGAAGCTGCAGTGGACGCGTGAGGACGATATCCGTCACGATTTCATGCATACCGTTTCGGCCGAACGGATCGAGGCGGGGCTGGACAAGAGCGGCAAGGTCGTCGCTTGGCGGCACCGCAGCGCCGCGCCGACCATCATGTCGACCTTCGCCGCCGGCGCCAAGCACCAGGCTCCGTTCGAGCTTGGCATGGGCCTGATCGACATGCCCTTCGATATCGCCAACATCCGCTGCGAGAATCCGGAAGCCGCGGCGCACACCAGGATCGGCTGGTTCCGCTCGGTCTCGAACATTCCGCACGGCTTCGCGGTGCAGACGATGGTCGGCCGAGATCGCGCAGCAGACGGGGCGCGACCCGAAGGACATGCTGCTCGAACTGATCGGCCCAGCCCGCATCGTCAATATCGGCGAGGGGCAGAAAGATCTGTGGGATTACGGCGAACCCTATGACAGCTATCCGATCGATGCCGGGCGGCTGCGCAAGGTCGTCGAGCTGGTCGCTGAAAAGGGCGAATGGGGCCGCTCGGTGCCGAAAGGCCACGGGCTCGGCATCGCCGTGCACCGCAGCTTCGTCAGCTACATCGCCACGGTCGTCGAGGTCGCGGTGGACGACAAGGGCAAGCTGACGATCCCGCGTGTCGATACGGCGATCGATTGCGGCACCTTCGTCAATCCTGAGCGAATCCATCGCAGATCGAGGGCGCCGCGATCATGGGTCTGAGCCTTGCCAAATATGGCGAGGTCACGTTCAAGGATGGCCGGGTGGTGCAGAGCAATTTCGACGACTTCAAGGTCGCGCGGATCGACGAGGCGCCCCTGGTGACGAATGTCTATATCACGGCTCGGGTCCCGATGTTCCGCCGAGCGGGGTGGGCGAACCGGGGGTGCCGCCGTTCGCGCCGGCACTTTGCAACGCGATCTTTGCGGCGACCGGCAAGCGTATCCGCAGCCTGCCGATCGGCAAACAGCTTAAATCAGCCTAATGCTCTAAATCTGGGGTCCGCCGTGACAGGGCGGACCTCGGTTTTGCGCTGCGCGTTTTGCTTCGTTGGCCCGCCGATCCGATACGTGCGCCGCACAGCCTTGAAGTTCGAGACGGCGACTCAGAACGTGGCACACTGGTCTTATGACCGGGAGGAAGTCATGAGAAAATTGGTGGCGATCGGTGCCTCTGTGGCACTGGTCGTTGCGATGTTGAGCGGTGGTGTTGCAGTGGCGGATGACACTGCAACACCGGCCAAACCCGCGACAACGAGCAGCACGAAACCAAACATGGGCAATGGACCAGCGGTCGAAAAGTCGCTGCCCTCTTCCGCGCCGGCGGCAACGACGAAGCAGACCACGGGCGCCACCGATCAGGACAAGACAGTCAAGTCGATGAACAGTAACGAGAAGGCGAAAGTCGAGGCCACCGGCAAGTAGCTGTTTCAAGCGTGGGAGGGAAATAAAAATGTCGAAAGGTCTTATGCGGCGGCGGTGCTCGCGCTGCTTCTTGGTGGTCAGTCGAGCGCATTCGCGGCTGATGAGGTGACGCCGGACCGGCTGCTTAAGGCCGATTCCGATGCGGGGAAGGGCTTACTCACCACAAGGACTACTCCGCGCAACGGTTCTCCCCGCTGAACCAGATCAACAAGGGCAACGTCAAAAATCTGCATGTCGCCTGGACGTTGCAACTTGGTGGGATTGAAGGCGGCGGCATCTGGTCGCATGGCGGCCTAGAGGGCACGCCGCTTGCGGCGGATGGCTTTCTGTACGTGACGGATGGCTGGGGATCGGTGACAAAGATCGACGCCCGCGGCGGCGAGGCCAAGGTCCTGTGGTCGATGGACCCGAAGACCGATCATGACTGGGCCGGCGCGGTGGCCTGCTGCGGAGTGGACAACCGCGGCGTGGCGCTGGCCGGAAACATGGTGCTGTCGCACTCGCTCGACGGGCGTTTGATCGCGACCGACAAGGACACCGGCAATACCTGTGGCAGCGCCAGGTGGCCAATCCCGATAAGGGCGAGGTGATCACCGGAGCCCCGTTGGTGGTGAGAACCTTTCATCTCCGGCACCTCGGGTGCTGAATATGGGATACGTGGATGGATTGCGGCAACCGACCTGACGACGCAAAAAGAGGTCTGGCGCACTTATACCATTCCGGCGAAAGGCGAGGCCGGCAGCGAAACCTGGAAGGACAGCTACGATGCTGCCGCAATGGGCGGTGGTCGACCTGGGTGACCGGCAGCTACGATCCCAAGACAAACACTTTGTTTGGGGCGTTGGCAACCCTGGCCCCGACTGGGACCCGCAATATCGTCCCGGCGACAATCTCTATACCGACAGCACCCTGGCCCTCGATCTCGATACCGGGAAGATCAAGTGGCATTATCAGCATACGCCGAACGACGCGTTCAACTACGACAGCGTGGCCGAGAATGTGCTGGTCGATGCCCCGGTGAACGGCCGGCCGATGAACCTGGTCCTCGAGGCGGATCGCAACGGCTTCGCCTACGCGGTCGACCGGAACACCGGCAACTTCGTCTGGGGTCTGCCATTCGTCAAGAAGGTGACGTCTGGTGCCG